>CAXTKE010000012.1:0-203310 GCA_964244845.1 uncultured Spirosoma sp. | reverse complement strand
CCGCACTAAATTGCATAAACTATACCCGACTGTTTAGCCTTTAAGCACTACTAGTTTTAAATTCTAACTTTTAATTTTGCATTTTATCTGCAACAATGTATTATGTCAAAAATAAAAACGCTTAGACTATTTTTTGGCCTGCTGTTAGGTATATATTTTATAACAGATTATTTACGCACTGATGGAAAAATGTCAACAGTGAGTTTTATAATAATTACTGTAATTTGCTTTATTGGATTATTGACTGACCTGTATTTAAATAACAAAAGCAAATTGTGAACTCTACACTTATTGTTCTACTTGTCATTATTGCCGCTGCTATTGGAACTTACTACCGCGACAATAAAAATCCTTTTTCCTGATGAGCGATAAACCATCCATATGGGGCCTAATTTTTATTCCCGTGTCGTTTCTGACCATTTTGATAATGGTGATGCTGAAAGAGTATGCGATTATAAAAACAGTATCTATAATTGCTTTTATACAATCGTGCGGATTGCTGTACAGATTTTACCAGACTAAAAAAGATGAAAATTCGCCTGACTTATGATGAATGTTGCTTCTCTTCCAACCCAGCGCATTGAGCAACCGGCTCCTATAGAAAATGGCTGGTTTCTATTTTTTGGTATAACAACATTGAGTGTAGTGGTGGCTTTTGCCGGGCAACATCTGTTGCTCTCCGACGAATTGTATTTTAATGCGCTGGCGGAACAAATGACGTTTGAGCAAATTCAGGGGTTTCTTGACCAAACACACCAATGGGCATGGTTGACTTACGTAATTTTACCACTTTTCAACCTAATCAAATTTACCCTTGAGCGGCCTGTTTGTGTCTGGGATACTACTTTATAGCGAACCGATGGGTATTCAAGTCGTTTTTTCGGGTGGCCGTTCAGGCAGAATTGGTTTTATTACTTCCGGCCATTATTAAGTTGCTGTGGTTCCTGTTTGTGCAAACCGATTATAACTTAAATGACCTTCAGACATTTTACCCGCTGAGTCTGCTAAACCTGTTTGACAGTAAGGAAGTCGCCAATTATGTGCTTTACCCACTTCAACTTTTCAACCTCTTTGAGTTGGCTTACTGGCTTGTTCTGGCCTACGGCGTTTCTCAGGTAATCGAGATACCTGTTCCTAAAGCGTTTGGCTTAGTAGCCGCTTCGTATGGTTCGGGCCTGTTGGTTTGGGTAGTTTTCATTATGTTCCTAACTGTCAGCCTGTCATGAGAACCTGTCTGAAATGGGCATTACCCGTACTGGTGCTGACCGTGCTGGCATATCTGGGTTGGGGGTTTACCAGCACACTAAATCGTAAAAAGCAGTTCGCTGAGCAGATTCAGACGCTACCTGAATTTACAGCGTATAGCATTGACCGTTCAGAAATCAGTGGTGCAACGTTAGCCAACCGCCCGGCGGTGCTCATCTATTTTGACCCAGACTGCGACCATTGCCAGCGCGAAGCTGATGAGTTGCACAAAAAAGCGGCTCTGCTGAAATCAGCACACGTAATTATGCTCTCGTCAGCATCGCTGCCCGCGCTGAAAACGTTTGCGAATACGCACCAAATCAATGGCTTACCTACTGTGCGGATAGCGCACATTAACAGACAAACGGCCTACGAAACGTTCGGCTTCGCATCCGTGCCAGACGTGCTCATTTACCACGCCAACGGGTCGCTGGCGAAACGATTCCGGGGCGAAACCAGCGTTGAAGCCATTGCCCGGCACCTCTGACCATTCTTCACTCATTTGTATTGATTACCGTTTATGGAACAGATTCTATCGGTTCTTCGGGACCTACTTTGTCTTTTTATCGACTATTTCACGCATCCCGCCTTCTGATATGAAGCCCCTGAAACATATTGAACGAACACTCGTGCGGCAACAGGGCCAATCCGATTGCGGGGTGGCCTGCTTAGCTTCGCTGTTGGCCTACTATGGCGGCCACAGCCGACTCGAACGACTGCGCGAATTGAGCGGCACCGATCCGCAGGGCACTACGCTGTTAGGATTGTATCAGGCCGTGTCGCAAATCGGGTTCGATGCGGAAGGTATGGAAGCTGATTCGGTCGAAAACCTGAAAACCGATGTCAGTGGACCGGTTATTTTGCACGTGCTGATTGACGACAGGCTTCACCATTACGTTGTCTGTTATGGATGGAACGTAGCGAAACAGCAGTTCATTATTGGCGACCCGGCGCAGGGCGTAATGACCTACACGACTGACGAACTGGCCGTTGTATGGCCGTCGAAGACGTTGTTATGTGTAACACCCAATACTTCATTGCAACAACGAACCGACGAGAAACGCGCCAAACGTCACTGGCTGCTTGGTCTCGTCCGCGACGATGCTCCCTTGCTGGGCATTGCTACCGGCTTAGGCATCGTGACTGCCGGGTTAGGGTTGTCAACAGCCATTTTTTCGCAAAAACTCATTGACGAAATTCTGCCTAAGCACGACTCAAAACGTTTGATGTTAGGGCTATTACTATTGGCGTTTCTGTTATTAGCGCGGTCTGTGGTGAGTTATCTGCGTGGTTTTCTATTGAATCGGCAGAGTCGTGACTTCAATAACCGGATCATCAACCAGTTTTACGGCGCACTGCTATACCTACCCAAATCGTTCTTCGACAATCGCAAAACCGGCGAACTCATTGCCCGCCTGAACGACACCGGTCGCATTCAGCGCGTAATTAGCCATGTTACGGGCGCGGTAGTCATTAATACGCTGGTTGTGCTGGTGTCGGCGGGGTATTTGTTCACCTACTCCATTTGGGTAGGGTTGCTAAGCGTAGCCAGCATTCCACTTTATGGCGGTTTAGTGTGGCGGTATAATCGGCGTATCATTGACGGGCAGCGCAACGTAATGGCGGCTTCGGCCCATACCGAAAGCAATTACGTCGATACCATACAGGGCATCGACGTAGTCAAAGCAACGAATAGTGAGGCCTTTTTTGGGGAAATTACCAAAGCCGTCTATGGCCGCTTTCAGGAACAGGTATACCGTCTTGGCGGGGTGGGGTTGCGACTTAATCTAACGGCCGAAATTATAAGTGCCCTGCTCATTAGTGGGTTAATCGCCGTTACATCGGTATTAGTCGTGCAAAAGTCATTGCAGTTGGGTGAGATGATGGCTATTCTCACACTGGTCGGGAGCATTCTGCCCGCCGTAGCCAGTCTGGCCCTGACCAATATTCAGATACAGGAAGCCAATGTTGCCTTCGAGCGGATGTATGAGTACGCCCATCTTACGCCCGAACACCAACAACCAACCGACACGAGCTTGACATCTAATTCGGCATTTGTTTTCGAGTCGCTTGTTCTCAATAAGGTGAGTTTTCGTTTTCCGGGGCGACCGCTGTTTCTGGAAACTGTTTCATTGACTGTTTGTAAAGGAGAACTGATTGCATTGCTGGGCGAAAGTGGGAATGGAAAAAGCACATTACTCCAATTGATTCAGCGTTTCTATATACCCGAAGGCGGACGAATCAGCCTGAATGGAACCGACTGGAATGCAACGGATACCGTAACGTGGCGGCAGACCATAGGCGTTGTCCCTCAACAAATTACGTTGTTTAGCGGTACGTTGCTCGATAACATTTGTCTGGGCAACACCGCTGAGGAAGCCGAACAAATTATCCACTTCTGCCACCAATACGGCTTTGCCCGCTTCTTCGAGACCTTTCCACAGGGCTATTTGACAATAGTAGGCGAGGATGGAGTCAACCTGTCGGGTGGGCAGCGGCAGTTGGTAGCTTTAGCCAGAGCCTTGTACCGCAAACCACAACTGCTTCTGCTTGATGAACCGACGGCAGCGATGGATAAACATACAGAACAGTTTGTCATAAATTTACTCGATCAGTTACGTCCGAAGGTAGCCATTCTTTTGATTACTCATAAGTCCAGCCTGGCACAGACAGCTAACCGCGTGTACGCCCTCGCCAATGGGCAATTACAACTTGCCGACATCCACGCCTGGCTCACCGAAAACCGGGCCGCGCTGGAGCCGATTCTGCGGTAACGTCACTTGCTGCGTTTGTTAGTTTCGCCAGCCCTCGGGTTTGACCGGTGTTTTACTGTCGCTGGGCGTGCATAAGGCTGTTGGCGGACGGTTACTCCCGCCGACTATGACAAAGCCTAAACCATACGCTGCTGACGATTGTGGTTCTGGTTTGGGAAGGCGCTTATTTAACGCAAAATATAGTTCCTGATCGCCCTGCACAATGTTACCTTCGTTGTCATAACCGCCCAATGGCAACCCAAACGCGTCTTTTTTGTCGAGCCAGTAGCGTATGGACGATACGGCTCCGGCAGTGAAATAACCCACTACTTTCTCACGAGAATCGGCCACATTGCGCACATTACCCACCAGAGCCGCCGGGGGTGTATCGGCCAGACCACCCGTGTTTTGCGTCTGTTGCTGAAAGAGGCTGAAAAACCGGTACGCGTCCGCCGTAAGCGACGACTGCCGGATGTTAATCAGAGCCGGGTTGTGGGTGTAGTACGGAACTTGCCCAACGTTTTTGCTCAAAATCAGGCCGCCATTGGCATATTGATCGTTGAAAAGAGTGAGGTTATTGCTGTGGATAATTTCCCAGCACTGGGTTCGGCAGGTGTAATCGAGTATAAAATAGGGCGTCGCCGTGTGCGAACCGTCTCTTAATTCTGATGGTGGCGCATCAAAGCAATCTTCCAGCAAATCCGGCTCGGTCCGGTAGATCAGGGCATTGGGATAGCTGCTCACAAGCGTTAGCTTATTGGTCATGTAATACCCCTGCGTACACGATTTACACCAGTCCTGTTTTTCATACAGATCCCAGTCCCAGCGGTAGTAATTACGCTCCAAAACCGGGTCCTGCGTGTCGATGAGCAGTTCATAACCCGCCGTAAACCCATTCAACAGAACGGGCGGAATGGCCTTCGGATTAAATTGAACCGCCACCTTACTAACGGGCGGCACGGCGGGCATAACCTGCTGCGTTGATGCGTAGCGCG
The DNA here is from genome assembly GCA_964244845.1 of uncultured Spirosoma sp. GTDB lineage: Bacteria > Bacteroidota > Bacteroidia > Cytophagales > Spirosomataceae > Spirosoma. The sequence goes on along the minus strand of CAXTKE010000012.1, from coordinate 198,317 downwards.
TGCCGTTTGCGAGCGTAAACCGCAACTGATACGCGTGTCCTGCCTGTCCTTTAAAATCGCTCGGTAGCTGATAACTGCCCGGTACCGTTTCGTGGCAGTCGATAACCCCGACAGAATCAACAACGATCTGAACCGTAATATTAGTAAGCGGCAGTACACCAAACCGGCCTGTCAATGGGTCGGCCCGCGAGCGGTTGAGCCGGATAATCTGCGGTTCGGCCAGATTGGTAATCGTCCCATCCACCACCACGACATCCACTGTGCCGCGCACAACTAAATCTTCCGGGTCCACACAGCCCAACACCAGAACGGCCAGCAGCCCACTTGCCGCCCGCAAAAAAGAGCGTATATAAAAAAGAAACAGAGTCATAATGTAGTAAGTAAAATTACTCCCGCCAGCCTTCGGGTTTGTAAGGCGTTTTTTTATCACTCAGCAAGCAGGGAGCTAAGGGTGGTCGGTCAGTATTAGGCCAAATTCTGACCTTTGGCTCCTGGCGTCCTCCGACATAGGGTGGGGCAGGTTCAGGCCGGGGTCGACGCAGGTTTAAGGCATAGAATAAGTCATCCCCTGCATTATCATGGGGCCCCTCTGGATCTAAAGCACCATACGGGATGCCCTCGGTGTCTTTACGGTCCAGCCAGTGGTGAGCCAAGGAGACTGCCGAAGCCGTAAAATAACCAACGACAGGCTCTTTGTGGTTAACTGTATTATGCACGTTACCTACGGGAGCCGCCGGGGGCGTATCGGCTAAACCACCCGTGTTCTGGGTCTGATCCTGAAAGAGTTTGTAGTACCGATACGCATCTTTGGTAAGCGACAGTTGCCGGATATCGACTAAACAGGGTGCATGTTGGTAGAACGGAATCCGGGCTACTTTCCGCTTTGCAATTAACCCGCCGTTGCTATACAGGTCATCGAAAACATTGATGTCGACGTTGTGCAGGATTTCCCAACATTGTGTGCGGCATTGGTAATCGTAGTACCAGTCTCCTCCGGGAACGTCTGGCGCGTTGTAATCGGTTTTTTGGGTGGGTGGAGTGAAACAGTCTTCATACAGTTCATCACCCGCCACGAAGTAATAGCCATACAAATATTGGTGGGGCAACACTTTGCGAATAGCATACACCCCATTTTGGCATTTGCGGCACCAGTACTGCCGTTCGTAGAGGGTCCAGTCCCAGCGATAATAGTTATGCTGATTGGCGGGGTCCTGCGTATCTATAAAAATATTATGCCCGGCGGTGAAATTAGCATACTGGCCCACCGGCAAACTTTTCGGATTGAATTGAGCACTGGTTTTTTCGATGTCGGGCACTGGCTGTATCACTTGGGCATCTGATTGATATTCCGTACCCTCGATCAGCCAGAAGCGGAGTTGATACGAATGTCCCACCTGCCCTTTAAACTCAGACGGCAACTGATAGCTACCGTCGACCGTTTCGTGGGCATAAACAATCTGCGTCGAATCAACGATTACCTGAACGGTCGCTTTTGTAATGGGGAATGTTCCGAAGCGACCCGTCAGCCGGTCGGCCTGAGAGCGGTTAAGTTGGATGATTTGGGCTTCGGCTAAGTTGGTAATCGTGCCATCGACCACGATCACATCCACCGTACCGCGCAGGGTCAGGTCTTCGGGGTCTACGCAGCTTAGCACAAAGGCTACCATTACCAGCAGGACAAACAGCCACGAAAAGGGACGTATGATAGATGACAAAGAATTCATAACGATGAGTTTTGGCAATGGCTCAGTTTACCCAGCCCACTGGTTTGACCGGTGTACGCCGATCAATAGGCCCACATACGGCGGTCGGAGGGCGGGTAGTATTTAAAATATAATTTTGGTCAGTCCTTCCTTCCTCATTAGGCGACCGGCGACCCGTTAACGCATGGAACAAACCTGGGTATTTTGCGTTTTGAGTGTCTTTTCGATCCAGGTAGTAAGGCAGAGAAGCCACTGCTGAAGCAGTAAAATAACCCACAATTACCTCAGCCCGATTGCTTACATTGTGTATGTTACCACTCAGAGCCGTTGGCGGAGTATCGACTAATCCACCTGTCTTTTCAGTTTGTTGCTGGAACAAATTATAATATTGATAGGCCTCTTTAGTGAGTGACTCCTGGCGGATATCGACTAAACAGGGACGAGCTTGGTAGTAAGGTATATGGGCGATGGTCTTTTGCGCAATGAGTCCACCATTGGTATATTGATCAGAAAAAACATTGATGGTATGACTGTAAAGAATTTCCCAGCATTGGGTCCGGCAAGGATAATCATACTGATGATCAATTAAATTTACATGAGAGGGCGTGCCTAAAGCAGGATAAAAGCAATCTTCATAAAGTTGGGTTGAAGAGCTATAGTAGTAGGGATAGGAATAGGGAAGGATTGGGATCAATGTATTGACTATATAAATACCTTGATAACAGGAACGGCACCAATCCTGAGGTTCATACAGTTTCCACTCCCAGCGGTAGTAATTAGGAGTATCTATTGGGTCTTTTGTATCCACAAAGAAGTTATGTCCGGCAGTAAAACCTTCGCCAAAAGCCGGTGAAATAGCAGTAGGGCTAAAATGGGCGCTCACTCGTCCAATTGGAGGTACAGGCTGCATCACCTGCTGGGTAGAGACATAGCGGGTGCCATCTGCAAGGGTGAATCGCAGTTGATAGGCGTGCCCGATCTGTCCTTTGAAATCGCTGGGGAGTTGATAACTACCAGCCACCGTCTCATGGCAAACCACGATCTGGGAAGAATCTACAACGACTTCAACGCTGGCCTTTGTGAGCGGCAGTGTCCCAAAGCGCCCAGTGATCGAATCGGCTCTGGAACGATTGAGCCGGATAATTTGCGGTTCGGCCAGATTGGTAATCGTGCCATCGACCACCACGACATCCACCGTACCGCGCAGGGTCAGGTCTTCGGGGTCTACGCAGCCCGTGACCAGAACCAGCAGGGCGAAACACCCCGATAAAAGCGTAAGCAAAGAGCGCATCATTCAGGCAGTAACGTTGGTTCACTTAAACTCGAAATTGTAGGTCAGGCTGGGAATCGGTGCACCGAAAATGCTCAGCCGGTACGGATTCGTTGCCTGTCCTTCGGTGCGGTAAAAAATCGAATACACGTTTTTGCGACCATACAGGTTGTACACCGTGAAGGTCCAGTGCCCCTGCCAGCGTCGGTTTTTCAGGCTCGGATTGTAAATATTCCAGGCAAAATCGAGCCGGTGGTAGGCCGGTAGCCGGTATTGGTTGCGCTCGTCGTAATACGGATAAGTCCGGTTTTGGTAGCTAATGAATCCCTCCGGCGCGGTGTAGGGTCGGCCCGTACTGTAGGCGAAATTGAACGAGAAGCTGTGGTGCTTGCCCTGGTTGATGTTCAGGCTCATATTCAGGCTGTGCGGACGGTCGTAGTTGGCCCGATACCAGTTGCCGTTATTAATCTGCTGTTGAAAATCAACCCCTTCGTTCACCTGATTGAGCGTTCGGGCGTAGGTGTAGTTGACCCAGCCCGTCACTTCCCCCTTCTTCTTGGATACCATCAACTCCAGGCCGTAGGCCTTGCTTTTACCCGGCAGCAACTGCGTTTCGGGATAGGGCTGGAGCAGGAAATCGGCCCCCGGTTTGTAATCCAGAATGTGCTGCGTGCTCCGCCAGTAGACCTCTGCCGACAACTCAAAAATGTTGCTCTTCGAGTTCAGAAAATACCCCGCCGACCATAATTGGCTCACCTGCGGCTGAATGTGGGTGTCGGCGGTTTTCCAGCGCGAGGTGGGCAGGGGCGTGGTCGTGTTGGTAATCACCTGCAAATACTGCCGCATCAGATTGTAGCCCAGCTTAATGGACGAATTGGGCGTCAGGGCGTAGCGCAGTCCCAGCCGGGGTTCCAGTCCGCCATACTGTTTGGTGACCTGCCCGGCACCGTACACCGTCGAATCGACCACCGTGGTCGCGTCGGCCACTTCGCCATTCGCGTAGCGACGCACCACCGATGGCCCCAGATTCAGGAAATGGGAGTAGCGCAGTCCCGCCGATACAGCCAGTTTGTCCGACAGACTGATCTCGTCTTCGGCGTGGATGGCGAGTTCCAGCGCGTTCTCGATGGGGGTTTTCTGGTAGTTGACCGCTAAGCTGTTGCCGGGCAGCAACTCGCCGGGATTCAGCCGGTAATGCGTGCCGCTAACACCAACCTCAATTTTCTGATTGGCTAACTGATAGTTGAGGTTCGATTTAAATTGCCGTTGCAAAAGCGACTGCCGAAGCACTACTTTATTGGCCGTGCTATCTTCGGTGGAGAGAATGCGGGGAATGTACTGCGCCACCAAAGCCGTTGTCTGGAGATTCAGTTTGGGCGAGACCGCATGAAACCAGCGCACCATGCCGTTGGCCGTTTGCTGGGCGTATTGCGTATTCACCGCGTTGACGTTCGCCAGACTGCCCAGCAAATTGGTCTGGAATAGGTCCTGGCTGTAATAGCCCATCGCCGTTACGGTGTTTCGGTCGTTGACCCGCCAGAACAGTTTGGCCGTGCCATCCCCGAATTTAGCCCGGATGTTGTCGAAACGGGGCGAAACCGCCCGCAGCAAGAAATCATTGAACGCCCCCCGCCCCGATACCAGCAGGGCCAGTTTCCCCTTCACGATGGGCGTCTCGACCGTTAGCCGGTTGGCCACTAAACTAATGCCTCCACTCAAATGAAATTGGTTCAAGTCGGGGTTGCGCAGGCTGATGTCGAGTACCGATGCGGCCCGGCCACCGTAGCGGGCGGGCACATTGCCTTTGTATAAATCCAGCCCGGCCACCGCATCGGGCGGAAACACCGAGAACAGGCCAAACATGTGGGTCGGATTGAAAATCGGCGTATCATCAAGCAAAATCAGGTTCTGGTCGGTGGTGCCGCCCCGAATGTTGACCCCGTTGGCCGCTTCGCCCACGCTGGTGACACCGGGCAGCATTTGCAGGCTCCGCAATATATCGACTTCCCCCAGCGCAGCCGGCATTCTTTTGAGGGTCGCGATGTTAATCTGGCTCACGCCCAGCAGGGGCTGGCGAATGTTGCGGTCGTAGCCTTTGCTGGTGACGACCACTTCCTCCAACTGGCTGGCAACCGACGGCAGACGCACATCGAGCGTAGTGTTTTCGCGCAGGTAAATGGTTTTTCGGAAGGGTACGTAGCCCAGATTTCGGACCACGACCACATGCTGTCCCAGCCGGGTTTTGATGGAAAAATGCCCCTCGGCATCGGTATAGGTGCCAGTGGCCGATTTCTCATAATCCAGTACAACGGCGGCCCGCACGATGGGTTTCTGCGAGGCCGAATCCCGCACCGTACCCGAAAGCGTATAGAGAATCTGGGCGTGGGCCAATGGGTTAAACAGGGCCAGGCTTAAAAAGAGCAATAGTCGATTCATATATGGTTGAGGAATTTCATGAATAAAACTTGCTAATGGTCATCCTTGAATACAAACCTGATTGTACTTCCCTTATACTTAATCTAGCACATGAAGGTAAATACGTATAATAGGTGCTTATACTAATTGCATGTGGTATGTAGCTAATGTGCCTAACCAAATTACTATAAAGGATTCTGGTGGAAACACAGTGTACTCTAAAGGCTGGGCAGGGGATGCCAATTATTATGGCCCATGGGGATCTTCAATTGCAGCAGATGCATCGCATCCTAACACGTATTATTTTGGGTTAAACTCTGGGACATATACAGTATATGGTGATACCTCTACTAATGTAGCTAATGGCGGGTCAGACGATTCATGGTACATCTATTATTAAAAAGTTATTTTCATTTATAAGTAAAGGCCGTTGCTAACAAAGCGACGGCCTTTATTGTAGTTATATCCCAAATCAAGATTTATTATATTTACTCTCAACAAAATGAAAACCTTTTCAATTAATGTGTAATCACTTTTTTTATCTGCCTTTGAGGAAAGCACTGTCTTTCATCTGTTTAACTACGGTATCACTTATATCATGTGTCGATCCCGAATCGATTATACTCGGTGGCACCAATGATATTTTGGTAGTCGATGGCACCATTACGAATCTTGCCGAACCTCAGATTATTAAACTCAATCGTTCCCAGGCTGACCGGCTCACGGGTCGATTCGGAACGATACCCGTCACCAAAGCCACCGTGGAGGTCGTCATGGATTCAAGTCTGGTCCTTACGGCGCACGAAACCGTTGATGGGTCTTACCAACTGCCCAGCGATTTTAAGGGGCAGATCGGCCACGCCTACCAACTCCGCTTCACTCTCGCCGATGGCACCCGGTATGTGTCCTCTCAGCAGGTCATGCCGCCTGTGCCCCCCATTGCCAAGGTGAGCGCTCAGTTCAATCGTGCCAGTTTATCCCCTCAAGCTTTGGATGGCTATACGGCCGGGCATGACGTTTTTATCGAGACCAAGGACCCAGTTGAGCAGCACAACTACTACCGCTGGAACTGGACCCTCTATGAACGCCAGTACTGGTGTAAGAAATGCCAAAATGGGGTGTATGCTATTCATAAAGTTATCCCCCATAAGTACAAGGACTTTGCCTACTTTGTGGCGGGCGATGAACTTTTTGAGGACTGTTTCACTCCGCCCCCAAAAGCCGAAAATTTACTTGAGTTCGGTGAACCTTTTGTTCCCGGCGGCTACTGGTATTATGAGTACCGATGCCGGACTGACTGCTGGGAAATCCTGTATGGGTATGACATCAACGTCTTGGATGACCAATACACCAATGGTAGTGTAATCACTAAAAAACGGGTGGCTCAAATTCCTTTTTACCAGTACCAACCAGCGTTAGTGGACATCAGGCAATTTGCTCTTACTGCGGATGCGTACCGGTATTATAAATTGTTTCAGGACCAGACTGAGAAGACGGCTGGCCTGGCCGATACACCCCCCACGGCCTTAGGGGGCAATGTGCATCAAGTGGATAAGCCACAACTTACTTTGGTAGGTTATTTCACGGCCTCGGCTGTTTCGCTGGTTCACTATTGGCTCGACCGAAAGGATTATCAGGGGATTGCCTACGGGGCTTTGGACCCCGGCGGGCCACATACGAACATTGGAGATGACTTTTTTTTCGCGCTTAATCGGCATCTGCCTTACCCGGAGCCTCCGCCCCCGTATCAGGGTGAGCGGGAGTCACCAAGGGTTAAAATCTGGCCGAACACAGACCGCCCCCCCTTAGCTCCTTGCTTGCTGAGTGATAATAAAACGCCTTATAAGCCCGAAGGTTGGCGGGATTAATACCATGATCTACTCCGTTATGACGATTTACGTTCGCTTTTTCCGATCATGGCTGCTAAGCGGGTTGCTGCTCATGGTCATGGGCTGCGTTGACCCCGAAGACCTGACCCTGCGCGGTACGGTGGATGTGATCGTGGTCGATGGTACCATCACCGATTTAGCCGAACTACAAACGATTCGTCTCAATTTATCAAAAGCGGATCCCTTAACGGGTCGATTCGGTACTACTCCTTTAACCAAAGCTAAGGTTGAGGTTATCGTCGATTCATTCCAGGTCCTCGCCTGTCATGAGACTGTTGATGGGTCTTATCAACTACCCGCCGATTTTAAGGGGCAAATCGGGCATAGTTATCAACTCCGCTTCACGCTCAGCGACGGAACCGCCTATCAGTCGACGCAGCAAATTATGCAGCCGGTGCCGCCTATTGCCAAGGTGAGCGCTCAGTTCAACCGCACTAGTTTATCTGCTCTCCAATTAGGCGGCTATAGGGCTGGGCATGACGTCTTTATTGAGACCAAAGACCCGGTTGAGCAGCATAACTATTACCGCTGGGACTGGACCCTCTACGAACGCCAGTACTGGTGCCGCAAATGCCAAAATGGGGTGTATGCAGTTCATAAAGTCATCCCCCATCAGTACCTCTATTACTATTACTTCGTGGCGGGCGATGAGCTTTTTGAAGACTGTTTCACTCCACCCACCCAAAAAATCGATTACAATGCGCCCGACGTCCCCGGTGGAGACTGGTATTATGACTACACGTGTCGAAATGCCTGCTGGGAAATCATACAGGGTTATGCGATTCAAGTCTTCGATGATGTGTATAGTAATGGGGGGTTGATTAGTCAGCAACGGGTGGCCCAAATTCCCTTTTACGATTATCAGCCGGCCTTGGTCGATGTTCGCCAGCTCTCCTTGACGGCCGATGCCTATCGGTATTACAAGTTGTTTCAAAATCAGACCCAGAATACAGGTGGCCTGGCTGATTCACCGCCGACGGCCTTGGGGGGTAATGTGCATCAGGTAGACAATCCAAGACAAACAATGGTTGGTTTTTTCACGGCTTCCGCCGTTTCGTTGATTCATTATTGGCTGGACCGCAAGGATTATCAGGGGATTGCTTATGGTGCTTTGGATCCAGAGGGGACCCATGATAATGCAGGGGATGATTTATTCTATGCCTTAAACCTGCGTCGGCCTAGGCCTGAACCCGCCCCGCCTTATGTCGGAGGACGCCAGGAACCGAAGGTCAGAATTTGGCCCAACACCGACCGGCCACCCTTAGCTCCCTGCCTACTAAGTGATAGTAAAACACCCTTCAAGCCCGAAGGCTGGCGGGATTAGTGTAATTAGAGAAGGCTGACTATCAGTTGACGAATCTCTTTAAACAGGCCATACCATGCGCCTATTTTCCACTATATGGCTTCTACTTTGTTTCATTGGGAGTGCCTCCGCACAAACCAACCGGATGACCCTTCAGGGAACCGTTGTTGACTCCCTGCATCAAATGGCGCTACCGCAGGCAACTGTTTTGTTGACCTTGCAAGCCGACTCGGCCCAGACTAAACTACAGCTTACCAATCAGCAAGGCCGTTTCTCTTTTACTCTGCTGCCTAAAGAGTACTACCGATTACAAGTCTCTTACGTGGGCTACCGGACATGGGTTAAGTCGATACGGATTTCTACTACCAATAAACTTCTTCAACTTGAACCCATTCGCTTGATTCCGCAAATTCAGCGCCTGAATGAGGTTAAGGTGCAATCGACAAGCCCGATCCAGGTGAAGCAGGATACGGTAGAATATAACGCGGATTCGTTTGGCTCTCAACCCAATGCCTTACTGGAAGCGTTGCTTAAAAAATTGCCGGGCATCGACGTCAGAGGTGACGGCTCAGTCCGGGCACAGGGTCAGGTCGTCCAACAGATATTCGTCGATGGGAAACCTTTTTTTGGCACTAATTTAACAATGGCAACGCAAAACCTACCCGCTTCGCTCATCAAAACGGTACAGGTTTTTGAGAAGCGGTCAGATAAAGCCACGTTTTCAGGTATCGATGATGGGAGCCGCATTAAAACGATTAACCTGATCACCAAACCCGACGGTCGAAAGGGGCTGTTTGGCCAGCAAGCCGCCGGTTTAGGAACCAGTGGACGCTATCAGGCAGGCGTGGGTCTGAATACGTTTGGGAAAGGCCAACAACTCTCTTTACTGGGACAAATCAACAACGTAAATCAAGCAGGGTATAATTTACCGGCTCTGGGCAGCCGAGCCAATCCAGGCAGTAACGCAGGTAGTTCCCAGGGACAGGCAGGCGGTATAACTCAGTCGGCAGGGGCTGGATTCAATTATTCTGATACGTGGGGAAAACGAACCGAGGTGACTGCTCATTATACGTTTTTGGACGCTTCAACTCAAAATGAGCAAAACTCCCTTCGACGTACCATAACGTCGGCCACTGGTCCGCAGCCTGATTCTACAGTTTCCCAATCATTGCTGATTAGTAAGAATCAGTCTACCACCTCAACCCACAGAGACTATCATAGTTTGAACCTGCGATTCAATTACCGGCTAAACCCCGCCAATGTGATTCAGATCATGCCAAGTCTGTCGCTTTCGGCTCAAAAAATTACCTCCCTTGTTTCCGCCCAGACGCAACAGGGCCAACAGCCACTGAATCAAAGTAGTATTGATAATACCTCTGCCGGCACTACCGTAGATGCATCGAATACAATGCTATGGATGCACCGATTTCAGCAGGCTGGTCGCACCTTCTCGGCCGAGCTTAAAACCGCCATCAGTCACTTAAACAATAGCGGAGTCAATGCCTCACGGAGCACTTTTTTTGGGACACCCGGCAGCCCGGATAGTCTGGAAACTACGTTCATTGACCAGCGTACGACCCAACAGACGCATTCAGTGGTCAACGAATGGAATCTCACCTACACGGAGCCTGTTTCTGCGCTGAATACCCTTGCATTTCGCTATCAGTTTACGATTAATCACAACGTTTCAGAACGTTCCGTAATTGATGTGAATCAACGCACAGGCGTTTATGATCAGGTAAATCGTACGCTCAGCAATCAATACCAGAGTAATCTGAAAACGAACCGGATTGGTACAAGCTGGCAGATGCGCCAGCCTGGTTATACCTATACGCTGGGGGTGGATCTTCAGCAGACCAATCTTAATTCAGCTACCCAAACCGGCAGTTCTCCCATTAATCGTCACGATCTGAATCTATTACCTAATCTTGTCATTCAGCCTAAGTTGGCTAAGAATCGCTACCTACAAATTCAGTATCAGAGTCAAATCGTTGCGCCGACCTTCATTCAGCTCCAGCCCGTAGCCAATGTAACGAATCCCCTGTTTATCCAGGTGGGCAACCCCGCCTTACGACCCGAGTACACCCATTCTGTGTCCTTTTCGTACAATAGCTTTCAGCCCACGACCAATCGCAGTGTCTTCGCCATGCTAAATGCGGGCATTACCGGCCATCGGATCGTCAATTCGACCCGGATTGATTCAACAGGCGTGCAGACCACCCAACCTCTAAATGCTAATGGTTTTTCAACCGTGTCCGGGTCGGTATCTCTGGGCCGACCCATTGAGATCGGTTCGTTTAAAAGCACGCTTAACCTGACAACGAATGTGACTGTTGTCCGAGGTGTGAACTTTATCAATGACCAAACCAATCGGTCGCTATCCATTCAGACGGGCCAAGCCGTGTCGGTGAATGCCACGCTGGGAAAAACGCTCGAAATCGGCGTATCAGCCCTGGCGACCTATCAGACAGCGGCTTATTCCCTTCAGGCCATGTCGACCAATCATTCGCTGGGTACGCTTATTAGTTTTCAATTGCATTATCCCTTACCGCTGGGGTTCAACGTGGACACGGACATAACGTATCAGATCGTAACCGGTCGTTCAGCGGGCTACAACCAGGCTTACACGCTCTGGAATGCTAATGTGAGCCGCTCCCTTTTTAAGCAGCAACAGGGGGAGATTCGTGTACAGGTTTTTGATCTTTTAAATCAAAATCGCAGCCTGATACGCACCGTTACCGATACTTATGTTGAAGACAGGCAAAGCCGGGTGCTGAAACGGTATGCACTGCTAAGTTTAATCTATAACCTCCGACAGTTTGGCACTCAAAAAACTTTCTGAACTTATAATGAGGCTCCCGAAGCAATGAGGATGATCATTAGGATAAGGAATTCAAAGTATAGCCCTTGCTGGTGACGACCACCTCTTCCAACTGGCTGGCGACTGACGGCAGGCGTACATCGAGGGTGGTGTTTCCGCGCAGGTCAATGGTTCTTTAGAAGGAAACTTACTATTTATCAAATCATTATGGTTAAATTACTTCTTTTGAGAGTGTATGCGCTTCCTTATTTCTGCTCTGATTGGCTTGCTTATCTCTGTATTGCTAACGGCCTGCATCGACCCCCTCGATCTGACCATCAACGGCACCGTAAATACAATCGTTGTCGATGGTACAATTACAAATCTGCCTGAACCCCAGGTGATTCGGATTAACCGCTCAAAATCAGACCCGCTCACCGGCCGGTTTGGGTCCGTCCCAATCACCAAAGCAACGGTTGAGGTCGTTATTGATTCAGCTCAGGTAGTGAGTTGCCACGAAACAGCAGCGGGCAACTACCAATTACCCGCTGATTTTAAAGGGCAAATCGGGCATAGTTATCAACTCCGCTTCACGCTCAGCGACGGAACCGCCTATCAGTCGACGCAGCAAATTATGCAGCCGGTGCCCGCCATCGGCAGCGTAACGGCCCGCTTTAACCCCGCCAGTTTACCCGTCGAATCGCCGTTGGATGGTGGCTATCGGGCCGGACATGACGTGTTCATTGACTGGCAGGACCCCGCCAGCCAGCGCAATTATTACCGTTGGGAATGGCGGCTTTGGGAGAAACAATCGTGGTGCCGGAGTTGTCAGCAGGGTATTTATGCCGTCAATACGGTTCCGGCCCATGCCTACCAGGACCGGACATTTTACGTGTCGGGCGATGCGCCGTACGAAGAGTGTTTCGTGCCAATTAACTATTTAGAAGCTGCCCAGCCCCCGTTTCACGGCGAGTTGTATGTTTATGATTATCCCTGCCGCACGCAGTGCTGGGAGATTTTATACAGTTCGTCGCTTAACGTTTTCGATGATCAGTATACTAACGGCGGACAGATTCAGGGACGTAAAATCGCCCAGATTCCATACTATGACAGCACGGCCTGTTTAGTCGAAATCAGGCAGTTATCGTTGCCCCAAACGGCGCATTCGTATTTCAAACGCTTTCAGGACCAGACCCAGAATACGGGCGGACTGGCCGATACGCCCCCGTCGGCTCCGGTAGGTAACATCCGAAACACCACCAATCAGCAGGAAGGCGTAGTAGGGTATTTTACGGCGTCGGCGGTTTCGGCGGTGCGGTACTGGATCGACCGGAGCGATGTAAAAGGCTTACCGTTTGGGCAAACCGACCCGACCGGGAAGTCCAAATTGCCGGGTTCCGAACTGTTTTATTCGCTCAACCGGCGACAACCCATCCCCGAACCGATTTATCCGTATCCTAACATCCGGCTCTTTGGCGGCCCTCCCCGACCCGTAACGGCCATCTGCGTGCCCAGCGACAGCCGAACGCCGTTCAAACCCACTGGCTGGCGGGATTGAATGGCGTTGGCTGGTTTATCAACCAGTACACAACTTCCTGCACATTACGCTGGTTTCTTCATACAAAACCAGCGTAATGAATCTATCAGTCATGCCGATTTGGTAAACAGACAGGGAGTTGTAATTTTGGCAGACTAAATTACCAACACAATGGAATCCATTGACGCCATTTTAAGCGAGGTAGATAAACTACAACCCAACGAAAAACTCCAGTTATTGCATCAACTGGTCGACCGAATGCTTACTACACCCGTGTTGGAAATAACTCGTCCTCTCAATTTTGAAAAATATGTTGGTATAGGCAAGGGCGTATGGGGACCGGACGCGCAAACGTATATCAATGAAAGCCGTACGGATGAACGATTTTAAATCCGCATTCCTCGATACATCTCTATTTATATAGCTTATTAATGCGATGTTTTTATTACGAATGATAAACGGCTGAGTCAATTAAAACAACTTCAAATTATTACTCTTGACCAATGGAATTAACCCTTGACTCCCCTACCCAGCAACGCGTTGACCAGTGGCTTGCGGGCAACTACGATGCCGACACCAAATCGTCCATCCAGCACCTGATCGACTCGGGCAATGTTACTGAACTGACCGATTCGTTCTACCGCGACCTCGAATTTGGCACCGGTGGCCTGCGTGGCATTCTGGGCGTTGGCTCAAACCGCATGAACCGCTACACCGTTGGAGCCGCCACCCAGGGCCTTTCCAACTACATCAATGCGGCTTTTCCGGGCGAAGACATCAGCGTAGCCATTGCCCACGACAGCCGCCGGATGAGTCCCGAATTTGCGCGGTTGGTAGCCGATATTTTCTCGGCCAACGGCATAAAAGTATATCTGTTCAGTGCCCTGCGCCCAACGCCCGAACTCTCCTTCGCCATCCGGCAGTTGGGTTGCCAGAGCGGAATTGTGGTCACAGCCTCGCACAACCCGCCGGAGTATAACGGCTACAAAGTGTACTGGAACGATGGCGGTCAGGTCGTATCTCCCCATGCCGACAATATCATTGGCGAGGTGAACAAAATTACGTCTGTCGATGACATTAAATTCGATGGTGTTCCCGAACGCATTCACCTGATCGACGAAGAAATTGACGCGCCCTATGTGGAGCGGGTTAAATCGAATGCCGTCAATCCCGATGTTATTAAGCGGCAGGCCGATCTGAACATCGTGTACACGCCCATTCACGGAACGGGTATCACGCTCGTGCCCCGCGTGCTCGAAGCCCTGGGTTTCACCAACGTACACATTGTGGAGCAGCAGGCCACGCCCGACGGCAATTTTCCGACGGTGAAATCGCCGAACCCCGAAGAGCGGGCGGCCATGCAACTGGCACTCGATCTGGCCAACTCCATCAACGCCGACCTCGTAATGGCAACCGACCCCGACGCCGACCGCGTGGGCGCGGGTGCCCGCAATCACCACGGCGAATTTGAGTTGCTCAACGGCAACCAAATGGCAAGCCTGATTATTTATTACCTGCTCAACGCCTGGAAAGACGCGGGCAAACTGACCGGCAAGGAGTTCGTAGCGAAAACCATCGTAACGACCGACCTCATCGACCAGATGTGCAAAAATTACGGCGTCACCTGCTACAACACGCTTACGGGCTTCAAATACATTGCTGAAGTCATCCGTGAACTCGAAGGCAAAGAGCAGTTTATTGGCGGGGGCGAAGAAAGTTACGGCTACCTCATCGGCGATTTCGTGCGCGATAAAGACGCCATTGCTTCCTGCGCCATCATTGCCGAACTGACCGCGTCGGCCAAAGATCAGGGCAAGAGCCTGTTCGATATGCTGATGGCGATGTATCAGGAAAATGGCTTTTACTACGAATCATTGGTGTCGCTGACCAAAAAAGGCAAATCGGGAGCCGAAGAAATTCAGCAGATGATGGCCGACTTCCGGGCCAACCCGCCCAAATCAATTGCCGGGTCGCCGGTGGTTCGGGTGGATGATTACAAAGCCCTCACCCGATTAGATGCGCAGTCCGGCAAAACCTCGGCTATCGAAGCGGGCAAAATGGGTATTGAATCGTCGAATGTATTGCAGTTTTTTACGGAAGACGGCACCAAAGTATCGGCGCGGCCATCGGGCACGGAGCCGAAAATCAAATTCTACGTCAGCGTTCGCGAACCGCTGGCAAGCAAAGAAGCCTTTGACGATACCTACGCTCAGTTAAAAGCGAAAGTGCAGCGCGTAATTGATGAGTTGCAGTTGACGTAACCCAGGATAAAATTACTTAGTACACTGTATTAATTTAAGAAGCCCGACTTACTCATAAGCCGGGCTTTTTTATGAGTATATAATCCTATTTTCGGTTAAATTATGCTCAATCTAAATGGGTTTACTGAAAAATAAAATTATTTTTCAGTCACTTAAATACCTTATTATCAGTATTTTATATATCCAATAATTATAGGTATTCGTCAATTCAACAAATAGTATTGTTAAAATACAGTTAAAACCCAACATCGTTTCACTTTGGGTATTAGTACTTGAGTATATATCCTATCATTTCCTCTAATCCTATCAATCTCATGATGAAACACGCTTTACGACAAGCGTCCCGTACACTGCCACTGCTTATACTAAGCTGGCTGTTGTACGCAGGGGCATTTGCCCAGGATCGCAAAATTAGTGGTCGCATTACGGATGGCAGCGACAATGCCGCTCTGCCGGGAGCCAACGTGTTAGTGAAAGGAACGCAAACGGGTGTAGTGACTGATGCGAATGGGCAGTTTTCGATTAATGTGGCTCCAGACCGTGATGTGCTGGCTATCTCAGCCATTGGTTTTGTCGCCCGCGAAATTGGCATCGGTAACCGCACGGAAATTAACGTTGTTATGGCGGTCGATGTCAAGACGCTGAACGAAGTAATCGTGACGGGGTATGGTGCTCAGGCCAAGCGCGATATTACGGGAGCCGTCGCTACGGTAAACATTAAAGAAGCCCTCAAAGTACCCATCACGAATGCATCGCAGGCCTTACAGGGCCGCGTTGCCGGCGTGCAGGTTGGTAATGATAACTCACCGGGTGGGGGCGTAATGGTGCGTATCCGGGGTTTTGGAACGCTCAACGACAATTCGCCCCTGTACATCATCGACGGTGTACCGACCAAAGGCACCAACAACAGCATTAACCCGAATGACATCGAGTCGATGCAGGTGCTGAAAGATGCATCGGCAGCCAGTATTTACGGGTCAAGGGCGGGTAATGGCGTCGTCATTATCACAACGAAAAAAGGAAAAGTTGGGAAAGCCAAACTGACGTATGATGTCTATTACGGCTCGCAACGGTTAGGCAAAGGTCTAAGTCTGCTCAACACCCAGCAATATGCCGACCTGTTATGGACCTCCCGCATCAACGCGGCCAACACCCTGGTGAATGGGGTTGCCACACCGAATACGGGTCAGACGGGCCTTATTTATCCGACCAATGCACAGTTTGGCAAAGGCTCAACGCCCGTTATCCCGGATTATATTTTCCCGGATGGTGCTTCGGCCAACGACCCGCGCTTAGCCCAGAATCCCGATGGCAGTTTCATCAATTACTCAAACGACATCGACGGGGCCGACTTTCGCAAAACGAAATTCCTGATTACCAAAGCCAATAAAGAAGGAACGGACTGGTTCAACGAAATTTTTTCCGCGGCCCCTATTCAGAACCATCAGTTGGGTGTGTCGGGCGGTAGCGAAGGCGGACGGTACGCGGTATCGTTCAACTATTTCAATCAGCAGGGCATTCAGAAATATACGGGCTATAAGCGGTACTCGGTGCGGGCGAATACCGAATTTAACGTCTTAAAACGTATCCGTATCGGCGAAAATCTACAGATAGCGTACGATGAGCGAATTGGGCAACCGAACGGCAACAACAGTGAAAGCAACTCAATTTCATTTGCCTACCGGATTCAGCCCATCATTCCTGTTTATGATGTAGCCGGTAATTTTGCCGGTACCAAAGGCGGTGACCTCGACAACGCCCGCAACCCGGTAGCGGCTCTGTACCGCAACAAAGACAACACCGGCAAAAACGTTCGCCTGTTTGGCAATGCCTACGCCGAAGTGGACATCCTTAAAAACCTGACGGCCAAAACCAGTTTCGGATTGGATTATAACCTGTTCAACTCCAGGATTTACAACATCCGCGACATCGAATCGTCGGAGTCGGCGGGTACGAACAGTATGACGACCAACAACAACTACGGCTATACCTGGACATGGTATAACACGTTGACGTACAACACGCAAATCGCCGATTTCATTAAGTTGAACGTCATTGTTGGTACCGAGTCGATCCAGAACTATTTCGAGTCGTTTGCAGCCAGCCGAAGCCGCTTTGCTGATGATGGCCTTGAAAACCGGTACTTAGATGCCGGGAACGCAGGCACGGCGACCAATAGTGGCGGGGCGTCGAACTGGCGGCTCGCATCCGAATTTGCCAAGGCCAGTTTCTCATTCTACGACAAGTTTCTGCTGGATGGAACCATCCGGCGCGATCGCTCGTCGCGCTTCTCGGCGGCTAACCGAACCGCTTATTTCCCGTCTGTTTCGGCTGGCTGGCGGATATCGAAAGAGAAATTCATGATTGGCACGAGCAGCTACATAGATGATCTGAAGCTGCGGGCCGCTTACGGGCAAACAGGTAACCAGGAAATCGGTAACTACAACCCGTATCTGATTTACGGCACCAACCCAACAACGTCGTTCTATGACCTCAACGGTTCGCGCTCATCGTCCATCCAGGGCTACGAATTACAGCAATTTGGAAATGCCAACGCCAAGTGGGAAACAACGACTTCGGTGAATATAGGGTTAGATGCTACCATTTTGAAAGGCCGGGTCGACCTCACCTTCGACTGGTTCAACCGCAAAACGACCGATGCTTTGTTCCCCGTGCCGGTGCAGTTGACGCAGGGCGTTGCCACGAACCCTTTCCAGAATATCGCTACGTTCAGCAACAAAGGGGTTGAACTGGGGATTAACACGAACGGAAAAGCAGGTCAGTTTACCTACGCGGTTGGGGCCAACGTCTCCACCTATCGCAATACGGTGCTGCGTACGGATGGCAACGAATCGACCCAGTACCTGGGCTTTACCACCCGCCTGAGTCCCTTCAACGTAACCCAGCAGGGCTATCCGCTGGCTTCGTTCTACGGCTACCAGATTGACGGTATCTTCCAGAGCGACGAGCAGGCACGGTCGGCTCCGCCCGCTTTTGCCAACGCCGACGGGTCGAATAACTACAACAAAGCCGGTGAATTTATTTTTCACGACGTGAACGGAGATGGCAAGATTACAGCCGCCGACCGGACCATCATTGGCAACCCGCACCCAAAATTCAGCTATGGCCTGAATCTAAACGTAGGTTATAAGGATTTCAACCTGACAGTATTCGGGCAGGGTGTTCAGGGCAATCAGATTGCCAACTATGTGCGCTACTGGACTGATTTCCCGACGTTCGGCGGTAACCGCAGCACCCGAATGTTTTACGATTCGTGGGTGCCTGGCAAAACCGATGCGAAACTGCCAATCCTGCGCTCAAACGATAACATTAGCAGTTTGCCATCGAGCTATTACTTAGAATCAGGTTCCTATTTCCGA
This sequence comes from uncultured Spirosoma sp., assembly GCA_964244845.1. GTDB lineage: Bacteria > Bacteroidota > Bacteroidia > Cytophagales > Spirosomataceae > Spirosoma. The sequence goes on along the minus strand of CAXTKE010000012.1, from coordinate 179,759 downwards.
TTGCGGAATGTGCAATTGTCCTACAATCTGCCGCGTGTTCTGTTGAGCAAAATAGGCTTGAGCACGGCAACCATCTACGTGCAGGGGCAGAACCTGCTGACCGTAACAAAGTACACGGGTCTCGATCCTGAAATCAACCTGCGCGACTCGGGTGCTACCGGACAGGACCGGCAAATCGGTGTGGACGAAGGGGCGTACCCGGTAGCTAAAACGGTATTGCTTGGCTTAAATCTGGCCTTCTAAAAAACAAACACACTACGACCGTTGATGTGCGTGGGCCAATCCAGTGTGATAGCGTCTCCTGCATGAATCGGTCAATAGCTAAAAAACTTCCATGAAAAAAATAACCATTCTGGCCCTGACACTGACCCTTGGTCTGACAGCGGGCTGTAAAGACGAATTCTTAGATGTGGCTCCCAAAGCGGTATTGGGTGCGAGCAACTTCTACAACAAAGTTGGGGTAGGCTATCTGCTAACCGGAGCTTACTCTTTGCTGGACGGTGTTGGAGCAAGTACGACTTCCTGGCATGGCTCCGCCGACAACTGGATTTACGGTTCGGTTGCATCCGACGACGCTTATAAAGGCTCGACCTCTGGCGACCAACCCGAAATTTCGTACATCGAATATAAGGCTATTCAGCCCGACAACAGCCATTTCCGGGGCAAGTGGCAGGCAGTTTATGACGGTGTAGCCCGCACAAACGATGCGTTACAGGCCATTGATAAGGCAACCGATATGAGCGATGCCGAGAAAATTCAGGCCCGCGCCCAGGCCCGCTTCCTGCGTGCTCACTATCACTTCGAGGCTAAAAAAATGTTCAACATGGTGCCGTATATCGACGATAAAGCCTACAACCCAACGGACCTGAACAGCACCAAATTACCGAACGACAAAAGCATCTGGCCGAACATCGAAGCCGATCTGAAATTTGCGTACGACAATCTGCCCGAAGTAGCGTCGCAAAAGGGCCGGGCTACCAAATGGTCGGCAGCGGCTATGCTGGGTAAAGCGTATATCTTTCAGCAAAACTGGGCCAGTGCCAAAACCCTGTTCGAGGCTATCATTGCCAGCAACAAGTATAGCCTGATGCCCAAATATGCCGACAACTTCCGCGCAGTGACGAACAATAACGCCGAATCCATTTTCGAGATTCAGTTCTCGGTGAATGACGGGGCCGGGGGTGGTGAAAATGGGAATAGCGGTGCGACCTTAAATTATCCGTATGGTGGCCCGACAACCTGCTGTGGCTTCTTCCAGCCATCGCAGAACCTGGTCAATGCCTTTAAAACAGACGCGACCGGTTTGCCCTTGCCTGCCAGCTTTAACGACTCCGACGTAACCAGCGATCAGGGCGTTGAATCGACGGCTGCCTTCACGCCCTACGCCGATCCCCTCGATCCGCGCTTAGACCATTCGGTTGGTCGGCGGGGTATTCCGTACCTTGATTGGGGCGTTATGCCGGGCAAGTCGTGGGTGCGCGACCAGCCCAACGGCGGACCGTACGAAGGAAAAAAACACCTCTTCTACAAATCAGATGTAGGTACAAATACGTTCTCGGGAAACTCCCGCCTGAACGCCAACAACTACCGCCTGATTCGCCTGGCACACATATACCTGTGGCTGGCCGAGTGCGAAATTGAAGTGGGTAGTTTGGAGAAAGCGCGTGAGTACATCAACGTAATCCGTACCCGGGCCGCTAACCCCGACGGTTTTGTAAAAATGGACGATGGCAAACCGGCAGCTAACTACGTGATTAGCACCTACAAGGCTCCGTTTGCCGATAAAGTTGCTGCCCGCACGGCTGTTCGGTTTGAAGAGCGGCTGGAGTTTGCGATGGAGGGCCACCGCTTTTTCGATCTGGTTCGCTGGGGTATTGCTGCCGAAACACTGAATGCGTACATGGCTAAAGAGGCCCGTCTGCGTTCGTATTTTAACGGAGCAACCTTCTCGAAAGGCAAACATGAATATTACCCAATACCTTTTCAGGAGATTCTGAACAGCAAAATCAGCGGTCAGGAGACACTGAAGCAGAATCCGGGGTATTGATTGGTTTGTGGTTAGCTGACGCCGGTTTAGGCGGGGAACCACAAACAACGAACCACAAACCTTTTTTAGTCGGTGGGTAGTTGGCAGGTATAGGCTGCCAGCTACCCACTTTTTAGTTCATAAACGACTGTAACTTATGCGAAAAACGATGCGGGATCAAACAGACGGCTAAGTCGTCCAAGACGGGCAAAATAGACAACTTAAAAATCTATATCTTTGCGGGCCGTTAACGAATAAACGTTCATGACCCTACCCCTCGACCATACTGACGAACTCAACGCGGTAGCGCATCAGTTGCTTGCCGAAGGACGGGAACAACGGATCTGGTTGTTTGAGGGAGAAATGGGAGCGGGTAAAACTACCCTGATAAAATCCATTTGCCGGGCGTTGGGCGTCCTTAGCATCGTGCAAAGTCCTACGTTTTCGATTGTGAACGAATACACCACCCACGAAGGGCATTCGGTCTATCACTTCGACTGTTACCGGCTCCGAAACGAAGCCGAAGCCCTGGATATTGGTATCGAGGAATATTTTGATTCGGGCACCTATTGCTTTATCGAATGGCCCGAGCGCATCATGTCGCTGTGGCCTTCTGCGTATTATCGGGTTCATATTTCAGCGGATGCAGATGGCCGCCGACGGGTAGAAACAGAAATAGTTTAACAGTTCGTGGTTCGTCGTTCGCTGACATCCAAATGATCCGTGTGTCAGCGAACGACGAACCACGAACTACTAACAGATAACAAGTGACTGGATTTGAGGAATTGGCCAAGCAGACGGCCCTCTATACGAAAGAAGCCCCGCTGGCGGTAAAAACCAACCGGAACAGTTTGCTCATCGGTTTGCCAAAAGAGGTATCGCTTCAGGAAAACCGCATTGCGCTTACGCCCGAAGCGGTGGCCATTCTGGTACGGAACGGCCATGAAGTGATCGTTGAAAAGGGCGCGGGCGAGAAGGCCAAATTTCCCGATACGGAGTACAGCGAAGCGGGTGCCCAGATTGCCTATTCGCCCAAAGAAGTTTATGAGGCCAACCTGATTTTAAAAGTCGAGCCGCTGGTCGAAGCCGAATTTGAGCACGTCAAATCGGGCAGCACGGTTATCTCTGCCTTGAATTTACCCGCTCACGACCGGTCGTATTTCGAGAAAATCAACGATAAAAATCTGACCGCTTTCGGCTACGAATACATTGAAGATCAGGGTGGTGGCCTGCCCATTATCCGGTCGATGAGCGAAATTGCGGGCAGTACCGTCATGCTCATTGCAGGCGAATACCTGAGCAATGCCGACAATGGACGGGGCATTATTCTGGGCGGCATCACGGGCGTTCCGCCAACGAAAGTTGTCATGCTCGGGGCCGGTACAGTGACCGAATACGCCGTCCGAACAGCACTCGGCATGGGTGCCGATGTGAAGGTATTCGACAAACATTTGTACAAACTTCAGCGGCTTAAATACGCCGTTGGGCAGCATGTTTACACCTCCATTATCGACTCCGACACGCTGGCGGAAGCCATTCAGCGGGCCGACGTGGTGATTGGGGCCATGCGGGCCGAAGATGGCCTTAGCCCGGTTGTGGTAACCGAAGAAATGATTGGGCGTATGAAGCCCGAGTCGGTCATCATCGACGTGTCGATTGATCAGGGCGGCAACTTCGAGACCTCGCGCATGACCACCCATAAACAACCCATTTACAGGCACATGGGCGTCATTCACTACTGTGTACCGAACATTGCGGCCCGCGTAGCTTATACGGCAAGTATGGCCTTGAGCAACATATTCCTGCCTTTTTTATTGGAAACCGGCACCACAGGCGGCATCGAACAGATGATGTATGCGAACCGCTGGTTTATGAAAGGTGTTTATACCTACAAAGGGACGCTCACCAACGCCTACATCGCCCGGAAGTTCAACATGCGCTTTAAAGATTTAGACCTCTTGCTGGCGGCAAGGTTTTAAGTTGATTGGTTGATTAGTCAATCAGTGGCTGCCTTGTAAACAACTAATCAACCAGTAAACCGATCAACTAATTGACTAACCCATGATTAACCATAGCAACGAAAATACTCTCCTCGACGACGCCAATTCGTACGATGTCAACAAGCAGTTGATGGGCGCGATTTCGTCGGATTTTATAAAAGTAGCTGACCAACTGAAAGACGCATCCTACCAGATCAGAAAACGTGGTTTTTCCGAAAACCCCGTCTTCGTGGCGTCGCGCCGGGAGATTCCGGTAGGGCAACTGCTGATTGGTGCCGACGAGATCGGCAACCTGTGGAATTACAAAGCCTCTTTTCTGGACGAGTTTGTCCAGCGGGAATTAGTCAGCCCGGAGTCGGTCGAATTATGGAAGGAAAACTATAAAAACCCCGACGAATACTGCTGTCTGTTTGTGGTACACGGCGACTTTGCAGGCTTTGTTTATATTCCTTTTCCGGAAGATTAAAGCCGGGTCTTGGTTAAGTGAGGGGGGCTGTGTAGAGATGACATCTTTTAAGAAAGATGTCATCTCTACACAGCCCCCCTCACTTGTTTAAGTGGTATTCGACATCGCTTAAACATAAGTTTTTGTAAAGCCCGATCATACCGACAGGGCTTTATTTTTAGATAGCCTGACTGCCCGGAAGGAAAACAAATCGTTGCATTAGATGCTAAAAATCCGGGCCGAAACAGGCCCGAACTTCATGCTGATTTATAATACTTTTCTGAGAAACGGCTTGTAGACTCAATATGCCTGTAAAATCCTTTTTTCAGCATTCCTTATCAAACGTATAGCCTTAAAAAAAGTGGAGTCGAAACAGGGTGGAAACAGCCGGAACGCCTTATTTTATTAAATGGCTCGGTGTTTAAACTAATTTTTCGTATATTAAGCCATTCTACCTGAACAGGGTTGGAAAAGATGAATATTTTTTGTATTTTTACAATCTATAACGCGTACCCGTATGCGTCATCTACTGAACCCTAAACAGCAAATTTTCCGACTTTTTTTTATTGTAACATGACCAACGAATTGATTGAAGCAGATGCCCCCATTGACATAGCGTTAGGCGACTATGGAGCCGACAACATTCAGGTGTTAGAAGGGCTGGAAGCCGTCCGTAAACGTCCATCTATGTACATCGGAGACGTAGGAACGCGCGGTCTGCACCACCTGATTTGGGAAGTTGTAGACAACTCCATTGACGAGGCAATGGCGGGATACTGCGATAAAATTCATGTAGCTATCAATCCCGATAATTCCATCACCGTTCAGGACAATGGCCGGGGTATTCCAACCGGTATCAATACCAAAATGGGTGTCTCCGCCCTTCAGGTCGCCATGACCATCCTGCACGCGGGCGGCAAATTCGACAAAGACACGTATAAAGTTTCCGGCGGTCTGCACGGTGTCGGTGTATCCTGCGTCAATGCGCTCTCCACAGACCTGCGCGTAGAAGTACATCGCGAAGGCAAAATTTTTGAACAGGCGTACAAAATTGGTATCCCCCAGTACGACGTCCGTGTTATTGGCGACGCCACCGATACAGGTACAACGACGCATTTCAAGCCCGACGCCACCATATTCACCGAAACGCTCTATAAGTATGACACCATAGCGGGTCGTCTGCGCGAGTTGGCTTATCTGAACAAAGGCATTCATGTTTTCCTGAAAGACCTGCGCGAACTGGACGAGAATGGAGAGCCTATGCGTCAGGATGATTTCTTCTCTGAAGGTGGCCTGGCCGAGTTTGTTGAATACCTCGACCAGACCCGTCCTCCGCTCGATGGTATGAAGCCCATCTACATGGAAAACCTGAAGGGACCAACGCCCGTGCAGGTCGCGCTGGTGTACAACTACGAAGCCGGTGAGAATGTGCTGTCGTACGTGAACAACATCAACACCCATGAAGGGGGTACGCACGTACAGGGATTTCGCTCGGCCCTCACACGGGTGCTGAAAAACTATGCCGACAAAAACCCGAATGTGCTGCCCAAAAACTCGGGTAAAGTACCGTTCAGTGGCGAAGATTTCCGTAAAGGACTGACGGCCGTTATTTCAGTAAAGGTTCAGGAACCCCAGTTTGAAGGCCAGACCAAAACCAAATTAGGCAACCAGGATGTCGTGAGTGCGGTGAGTCAGACAATGGCCGACCTACTCGAAACATGGCTCGAAGAGAACCCGAATACGGCAAAGGGCATCGTTAAGAAAGTGCTGGTGTCCGCTCAGGCGCGTATTGCTGCCGATCTGGCCTATAAGCGCATCATGACCGAGCGCAAAGATTTTATGGGCGGCATGGGGCTACCCGGTAAACTTGCCGACTGCTCAGACACCGATCCGGAAAAATGTGAACTCTATCTGGTTGAGGGTGACTCAGCCGGTGGAACAGCCAAACAAGGTCGAAACCGGGCTTTCCAGGCCATTCTGCCCTTACGGGGTAAGATTCTCAATGTAGAGAAAGCCATGGAACACAAGATTTATGAGAACGAAGAGATAAAAAATATCTGGACGGCTCTCGGTGTTCGGCTCGAAAAGAAGGACGACGAGACCGTTATGAACTTAGATAAACTTCGGTATCACAAAATCATTATCATGACCGATGCTGATGTGGACGGTAGCCACATCCGTACGCTGATTCTGACGTTGTTCTATCGGAACATGAAAGCCCTGATTGACAACGGGTATATTTATATTGCCCAACCGCCGTTTTATCTCGTTAAGAAAGGCAAGGAAGAACGATATTGCTGGACCGAAGCGCAACGCGAAGTGGCTGTGAAAGAACTGGCGGCCGGCGGCAAAGAAGAAAGTGTGAACGTACAGCGCTACAAAGGGCTTGGTGAAATGAACGCCGAACAGCTTTGGAGCACGACTATGGACCCCGACCGTCGAACCCTGAAAATTGTAACGGTTGAGTCGGCGGCCGATGCCGACCACGTCTTTTCGACCCTCATGGGCGATGAAGTTGCTCCCCGACGCGAATTCATCGAACGAAATGCCAAGTATGCCCGAGTGGATGTTTAACCGAATGATAACATAAGGCGGGCTATTTAGCCCGCTTTTTTGTTTTACTTCAAAGCTTGAAAATTGTATGCGTTATTCCCTGAACCCCAACCGCACCATACTGGGTAACCTGGTTTCCCGATTTACGCACCGGCAGACAAACCCGCCCGCCCAGGCGACCGATAAAATGGCAAAAGTTAGCGAGAAAGTTAGCAGTGTTATCGACCAGAGTGATTACCTCAGTCGGGATTTAAGCTGGCTCAAATTCAATGAGCGCGTTCTGGATCAGGCCCGCAGCCCGAATCGGACCCTCATGGAACGGCTGAAATTTCTGGCTATATCGGCGTCCAACCTCGACGAATTTTTTATGATTCGGGTTGGCAGCCTGTATAACTATCTCGACTACCATAAACAGCGTGTCGATTATTCGGGATTGCGGGAAGTGCCGTTTCGGAAAGCACTGTTCACCACGGCGCATCAGTTTTTCAGGGACCAGGAAACGGTTTTTTCCGAACAGCTTTTACCACTGTTTGCAGAGAATGGGTTTCAGTTGGCAACCTATGACAGCCTGACCGCCGACGAGCAGATGGAAGCAACCAGCTACTTCGACCGGGCTATTTACCCAACGCTGACACCGATGCTGTACGACTACACGCATACCTTTCCGGTGCTGCTGGCCAAAGTGCTCATTTTTGGTGTTGTGACCCAAAGCCCCGATGAGCATAACAGTCATGGGCATCGTTCAGAAGATGAAGATGACCGCCAGCGGCTTTCGTTTGTGCAGATTCCGGCCAACCTGCCCCGGTTTCTGTCGTTCGAACGCGAGCATTCGATGGTATTTATTTCTATTGAAGAAGTTGTTCGGCAGAACATCCGCAAACTGTATCGCAATGTTGAAACACTGTCGGTGAATCTGTTCCGTATCACGCGCAACGGCGATTTTACGCTCGATGAAAACGACGACGACGAAGTTGATTTCATTGATGAAGTTCGTCAAAAGATCAAAAACCGTCGGTTGGGGCGCGTAACGCGGGTAGAGATTGAAACTGATAGTAGCGGAAAGACGGGTTCGCCCTGGATGCTGAACCTGCTCAAAAAACGGTGGGAAATTGATGATCTCAACATTTTTGAGTCGACAACGTTACTCGACTTTTCGGCTCTCTGGCAAATTATTGGTCATTCGGAATTTAAAGACGATATGCCCCGGCCCCATATACCAGTGCCCCCGCTGGGCATTGGCCGCGATAAAACCGACGATATTTTTGAGTTGATTAAACAGCGCGATTTACTGTTGCATCACCCCTATAACAATTTTGAACCCGTTCTTCAACTGCTTGAGCAGGCTGCCGAAGACCCCCATGTACTGGCCATCAAGATTACCGTCTACCGCCTTGCCAAACGGTCGCGCATTACAGAAGCCCTGCTGAAAGCGGCCGAAAATGGCAAACACGTATCGGTTTTGTTTGAGGTAAAAGCCCGCTTTGACGAGGAAAACAACATCCGCGAAGCGCAGCGATTGCAAAAAGCAGGTTGCTTCGTTATTTACGGCATCAGTCGGTTCAAAACGCATACCAAACTTCTGCTGGTGGTGCGGAGCGAAGGAAGCCGCGTGGTACGCTACGCCCACATGGCAACCGGCAACTACAACGAAGACACCTCAAAACTTTACACCGACATTGGTTTGCTAACAACCAATGAGACCTATACGCACGATATTTCGGAGTTTTTTAATGTCATCACGGGTCACTCGCTGCCCAATGAATACCAGTATCTCATTACAGCCCCGCGCGACATGCGCGACCAGCTCATCAAGTTAATCCGAATCGAAGCCGACAATGCCCGGCGCGGTTTGCCCAGTGGCATTTGTATTAAAGTGAACTCGCTGGAAGACAAATCGGTCATTGACGAACTCTACAAAGCATCGCAGGCGGGCGTAGCCATCCGGCTGATTGTCAGGAGTATATGTTGCCTCCGCCCTCATCGGGACGGGTTGAGCGAGAACATAACCGTACGTTCCATCGTGGGCGATTTTCTGGAACATACCCGGATTTATTACTTCCATAACAACGGCGACCCGAAAATATATGGCGGCAGTGCCGACGTGATGGTGCGGAGTTTCGACCGGCGGATCGAGTCCCTTTTCTTCCTGGCCGATGCCCGGGTGAAACAACAGGCGATTCTGATTCTGAAGTATAACCTGCTTGACAACGTCAATTCGTATGAGTTAAAAGAAGACGGCGATTTCAAGAAATGTGATGTTCCATCGGACGGTGAGCCGTTCAACATGCACGAGCGTTTTTTCGAGGTAACCGAGAAGGAAGTTACGGAGGCCCGGCTCTTCGACCCCGAAATCAAGCCAGCCGCAGTAGCCCAGATCGAAGAAGAATACCAGGAAGGTGCTGAACGGGCCATCGCCGATATTTAAAGAGAAGAGAAAGGGAGTAAGGAAGTGGTGGTAGTTCTCTTCCTTCTCCTTATTTCGTACTTTTGAGCTACTTAATTTTCATCATGGTATGGAGTCGATACGGGTACATTTACCGGAAGATCTGCGAATGAACGATGATGAGTTCGGTCGCTTTTGTCAGGATAACCCGGACCTGAAGTTTGAGCGTCGGAAAAACGGCGATATTGTATTTATGGCCAATACAGGCGGAGAAACAGGTAGTAGTAATTTTGAGATAGCCGCCAGATTTGCCGTTTGGAACTGGCAGGCACGATTCGGTAAGTTTTTTGATTCGTCAACGGCGTTTCGGCTTCCCGACACGTCCATCATGTCGCCTGGTGTTTCGGCCATTGAACAAAGCCGCTGGGATGGGTTAACCGCCGACCAGCGTCGCAAAATTTTACCGTTGTGTCCTGATTTTGTACTTGAACTACGCTCACAATCTGACCGTTTGAAAGATTGCCGGGAAAAGATGGACGACTGGATGGCCAACGGTTGTCGGCTGGGGTGGTTAATAGACCTGTCCAACCAACTGACCTATGTATACCGGCCCAATCAGACACCGGAGGAAATCAGTGGGCTTGGCCAGCTATCGGGCGAAGATGTCCTGCCGGGCTTTCTACTTGATCTGCCAACACTTATCTGACCCATTTTAGAGCAAAAGAAAGGGCTGAGTGACCGGATTACACGTGTCAGTTCAGCCCTTTCTTTTGTGTCAACTGCCTTCTTCAACTTCTTCCTCCCGTTCGTCCCTCCGCCCTTTCCTACTTTTTTATTCCTATATTCGCCAACGTAACTGTAATTATGTCTTCACTGAATGGATCGATTTACTGGACTACTTGGCATTGTTTTAATTTTGGGTATCGCCTATGCCCTCTCCGATAACCGAAAAGCAATAAATTACCGTACCGTTGGCGTTGGGCTGGCTCTTCAGTTTGGGCTGGCGGTATTCGTACTGAAAACTGACATCGGTCAGCATCTCTTCCAAAGTCTGGGCTATTACGTTGACCGGCTCCTTCAAAAAGCCAACAAAGGGGCCGAGTTTGTCTTCTCGTCGTTAGTCAAACCCGACGTTCTGACCAAAGCCTTTGGTCCCGACAACAGCTTTATTTTCTTCTTCAAAGTCATTCCGACCATCATTTTCGTGGCGGTCCTGGTCAATATTTTCTACCATCTGGGCATCATGCAGCGTGTTGTGGCCGTTATGGCTCGCGCTATGAAATGGCTGATGGGCGTAAGCGGTGCCGAAGCACTCTCCAATGTAGCCAGCACATTTGTGGGACAAGTTGAGGCTCAGATTATGATCAAGCCGTACCTCAACAGCATGACCAACTCGGAGTTATTGGCCAGCATGACCGGTTCGTTTGCCTGCATTGCGGGGGGCGTACTGGCCGTTTATATTTCGCTGGGTGTACCCGCTCCGTATTTGCTGGCGGCCAGCATCATGGCAGCACCGGGCGCATTGGTAATCAGTAAAATCGTGATGCCCGAAACAAAGGTTTCTGAAACCCAAGGAACGGTAAAGGTGGAAATCAAAAAAGTACACGCTAACCTGCTCGACGCCATTGCCGCCGGAGCCAGCGAAGGCCTGAAAGTGGGCTTTAACGTAATTGCCATGCTTATTGGCTTTATTGCCCTGATTGCCCTAATCGACAGCCTGATGTTCCGGCTGGGTTTTTATGTCTTCGGCATGGACAATCTGAGTTTGAATTTACTGCTGGGAAAACTATTCTCGCTGTTCGCGTGGGCGATGGGCGTACCGACGAAAGACATCGAGGCCGCCGGTGCGCTGATGGGTACAAAAATGGTTGTTAATGAATTCGTTGCGTACTTGGATTTGGTAAAAATCAAGCAGACGCTGGAGCCGAAAACAATTGCCATCGTCAGTTTCGCGCTTTGTGGTTTCGCCAACTTTAGTTCCATAGCCATTCAGGTTGGCGGTATTGGCGAGTTAGCCCCACACCGCCGGAGCGACCTGGCTCGCATCGGATTTAAAGCACTTATTTGCGGCACATTAGCCAGTTATATGTCGGCAACGCTGGCCGGACTGCTCTTGTAATCCCGTCCGATACACAGCGCAAAACGAAAGTAATAGTCAAGACTTTAAGCCCGGCTAACCCTCGAAAGAGAGCCGGGCTTTTTTATTGATTACTATTTTTTCTTTCCATCGTTCAATCCTACCTTCGATTTCTACGTTTCTCTGTAAACCCATTCGGCCAACATGATTCAGACTAAACTCATTCCGCGCACTGCTGAAGCGTATGAGCCGCCCATGCTCATAAAAACCCTGTTAGCTCAATCACTCAAATACGAGCCTCATCGCGAAATTGTGTACCGCGATCTGTTTCGGATGAACTATATACAATTCAATCAGCGGGTTCGGAAATTAGCCAATACGCTGGCGGACTTAGGTGTTGGACCGGGCGACACCGTGGCCGTTCTGGACTGGGACAGTCATCGGTACCTCGAATGCTTTTTTGGCGTTACCAGCGCAGGAGCCATTCTGCATACAGTCAATATTCGATTGTCGCCCACGCAGATTCTATATACCATGAATCATGCGCAGGATAAAGCCGTGCTGATTCATGAAGATTTTTTACCCATATTGGCCGCGATAAAAGACCAGTTAACTACGGTTAATACCTTTATTGTGCTCAGTGATAAGGTCTATGGAGGTACGTCACTCCCCGAACTACCCGCTGGGTTTTCCGGTGAATACGAAGCCTTGCTGAATGCCGCATCAGACCAGTACGCCTTTCCTGATTTTGACGAAAACACTTGGGCAACAACGTTTTACACCACAGGAACAACGGGTAGCCCAAAGGGTGTTTACTTTTCTCACCGGCAGTTGTTCATGCACACAATGGGGCTGGCTACGTACATCTGCGGGTATCAGGCCATTCCCTTTTCAACGCTGGCCGATGTGTATATGCCCATCACGCCCATGTTTCACGTTCATGCCTGGGGATTTCCTTTCTTAGCGACCATGCTCTCGACCAAACAGGTATACGCTGGCCGCTATGATCCCGAATTAGTATTGAAACTGCTGCTTAAAGAAGGGGTAACTTTTTCGCATTGCGTGCCTACCATCCTGAATATGCTTGTCAACAGTCCGGCAGCGCAGCAATTTAAGCCCCAATTGAGCCGCTGGAAAGTCATCATTGGCGGTTCGGCCCTAACCAAAGGGCTGGCCAAAGGAGCACTCGATCTGGGCATTCAGGTGTACCAGGGATATGGTATGTCGGAAACGGCCCCAATTATGTCGGTGACGTACCTGAACGATCTGGAACGCCACCTTCCCGCTGATGAGCAAATTGAGCTTCGGACCCGAGCAGGGCGGATAGCTCCGTTTATAGAGATGCGCCTGATGAATGACGATGGCACATTTGCTCCCCACGATGGTCATTCATTAGGCGAGATTGTTGCCCGTGGACCGTGGCTCACGCAAGGGTACTACGAAGACGCTGAACGGGGTTCCGAACTCTGGAAAGGCGGCTGGCTGCATACGGGCGATGTAGCAAGCATCACACCCGATTACTGGGTACTTATTGCCGACCGGACCAAAGATGTTATCAAAACCGGGGGCGAATGGGTGTCATCCTTAGATATGGAAGACGCGCTCTCGCAGATTGACGGGGTGGCCGAATCAGCCGTTGTTGGCCTCCCGGATGAGCGTTGGGGCGAACGTCCGCACGCACTTATCGTACAGAAAGCGGGTTTCTCACTCACAAGCGAAGGCATAAAATCTGGCTTGCAGGCAAAGGTAGACTTGGGCGAACTGCACAAATGGTACGTACCCGACCGGATTATCATCGTCCCGGAAATCCCGAAAACGAGTGTCGGCAAAATCGACAAGAAGAAGATCAGAACGGAGATGAAGGATTTAATTTTAGGAACAAACGCGCAAACACCGGTATAAACGCTGTGTTTGCTATATACATTCCATGACCCGAATTGGCTTACTCTCTGACACGCACAGCTACTTAGACCCGGCAATTTTCAGGCATTTCGACACCTGCGACGAAGTGTGGCACGCGGGCGATGTAGGTGCTTTAACCGTTGCTGACCAGTTACGGGACTTTCGTCCGCTCCGCATCGTAAGCGGCAACATCGACCGGGAAACCAGCGACTTACCCCTGAACCAGCATTTTATACTCGAAGGATTAACTATCTGGATGACGCACATTGGCGGCTCACCGCCCAGATACAATCCAACCGTACGGCCAGTGCTGAATGCCGATCCGCCCAATATATTTGTTTGCGGGCACTCGCATATTCTCAAAATTATGCGCGACCCGGCCATGAATAACTTGCTATTTATCAATCCCGGTGCAGCCGGGAAAACCGGGTTTCATGTTATGCGAACGGCCATTCGGTTCTCGCTCGACGCCGGCCGGATTCTGGATATGCAGGTCATTGAGTTAGGAAAAAAGTAGCGTAACAAAAAAGGGATTCCTGTACAGGAATCCCTTTTTTGTTACGCATTATTGGTTAAATCGGCAACGTTTCCGGCTCAGTTTCGGCAGGTTTCGATTCTTTGTCAATCTTCTCCTTTATTTCTTCAGCGATACCTTTGTTTTTATACGCCTGATAAACGGTTTCGCGTTCAAACGGACGTTTGCCAATCAAACGAACCAGATCGTTTTGATACAGAATTTCTTTCTCAAGCAACTCTTTGGCTATAATTTCCAGTGCATCGCGATGTTCAGCCAGCATGGCTTTCGTACGGTCGTAAGCCAGTTTAATGATGGTCCGAACTTCCTCATCAATGTGCTTGGCCGTCTCTTCCGAGTAGGGCTTATTGAAGTTGTAGTCCGACTGTTTCGAGTCATAGAACGACACATTACCGATTTTGTCGTTCATACCGTAGACAGTTACCATGCTATATGCCAACTTGGTAATACGCTCCAGATCGCTCAAAGCACCAGTCGATACTTTACCGAAGATCAAATCCTCTGCCGCCCGGCCACCTAACGCCATACACATTTCGTCGTTAAGTTGCTCAGCCCGGTACAAGTATTGTTCACGGGGTAAATACTGGGCATAGCCTAAAGCAGATACACCACGTGGCACAATCGTTACTTTTACGAGCGGATCAGCATGTTCCAGGAACCAGCCCGCAATGGCGTGACCAGCTTCATGATAAGCAACAATTTCTTTCTCATCAGGCGAGATGATCTTATTCTTTTTCTCCAAACCGCCAATCACGCGGTCCATCGCAGCCTGAAAATCAATCATATCAACTGCTTCTTTGTCGCTACGAGCGGCAATCAGCGCAGCTTCGTTACAAACGTTGGCAATTTCGGCCCCGGCAAATCCCGGTGTCTGGGCGGCCAGTTCTCTTGGGTCAACATCAGTCGAAAGTTTAATCGGCTTTAGGTGAACCCGGAAAATGGCTTCCCGACCAATAATATCCGGCTTGTCGATGCTAATCTGACGGTCGAAACGACCGGGACGCTGCAAAGCTGGGTCCAGTACGTCGGGACGGTTGGTTGCCGCCAGGATAATAATTCCTGAATCGGTGGCGAAACCGTCCATTTCAACGAGCAGGGAGTTCAGCGTGTTTTCGCGTTCGTCGTTAGCACCCGGCATCGAACCCCGGCCGCGTGAGCGACCTACGGCGTCAATCTCATCAATAAAGATGATACAGGGTGCTTTTTCTTTCGCCTGTTTGAAGAGGTCACGCACACGAGCGGCACCAACACCAACAAACATTTCGACAAAATCAGAACCGGATAACGAGAAGAACGGAACACCAGCCTCACCCGCTACAGCCTTGGCCAGCAGGGTTTTACCTGTACCCGGAGGGCCGATCAGCAACGCGCCTTTCGGGATCTTCGCGCCAAGTTTTGTGAACTTGGTTGGGTTTTTCAGGTAATCGACAATTTCTTTGATTTCTTCCTTCGCTTCATCCAGACCCGCCACGTCATTAAACGTGATTTTCACCTTGTTATCGGCGTCGAACAGAGCTGCTTTGGATTTGCCAATATTGAAAATCTGTCCACCCGGCCCACCGGCTCCCGACATACGACCCAGCAGGAAATACATAGCCAGAATCATTACAATGAGGAATCCCCAGGTGCTGATAATACTGCCAAAATCGCTGCGGGTTTCAAACTTAAGATCAATTTTTTCATTGTCAGGCATTCCTTGCTGAAGCAGGTCCAAATCTTTTTTGAACGTTTCGCCGGAAGCGATCTGAAACTGAAAATGTGGACCCTGACCCGTACCAAAATACGGCTTTTCGGAAAACTGATTGCGGTATTTAGGACTTTGTGCGGCTTGCTGGGTTAACGTTACTTCAGCAATTTTATCATTGACAACTATAGCCTCAGCTACCTCATGATCTTTCACCATCCGCTCGAATCGCTTTTGTGCGATCTCGTGGGTGGCTGAACTTCGGTTAAAAAAGGTAATGCCAAGAATAGCGGCAATCAGCAACGCAACAATCCAGCCCTGAAAGTTGGGTTTACGTGCCCCACCACGAGGTACTAACGGATTTCTATTATTTTCTGCCATTTCTTCAGGTTGTACTAACGGATTTTTAAGGGTAACACTGTTTCACGAGTGAATGTTTCTGTCGTGGAACGGTTAGGACAGACGGTCTATCAGACCTTTAAACGGCCCCTGTCGACAGGCTTCTACTCCACTAAACCGACAACAACCCATTTGTCCTTACGATGCTACTGCCAGGTCATTGTCCTCAATCACACGAATTTCGGCATCGCCCCAAAGTTGCTCCAGGTCATAGAACGAACGCCGGTCTTTTTTGAAGACGTGAACAACCACATCGACATAATCCAGCAAGATCCATTCCCGGTTCAGTTTGCCTTCTTTATGCCAGGGGTCTTGCTTACTGGCTTTATAAACCTCTTCTTCAACAGAGGTGGCGATGGCGTCAATCTGCGTATCGGAGTTACCCGAGCATAGGACAAAATAGTCACAGATGGCGTTTTTAACGTTGCGCAGGTCCATTACAACGACGTCCTGAGCTTTCTTTTCCTGCATTCCCCGCACCACGAAATCGCGGATTTGCTCGGCGGTAAATTCACTGTTTTTGTTAATTCTCATGCTTTCGTTTTAACATTGCACGATAAGCGAATCAGCGGGTGCGCTGGCTTTCGAATAGCGAAACTTTTCCGTCCGAAACCGTCCACCGTACCATGTATTGCTCTCTCTTACTAAACTAAACAATACTTTGTACAAAATCTATCCCAAAACCCTTTTTGTTGGTCAAATAATCCATTACCTGCCAAGCTGTCAGTCAACTAACGACGAAGCGTCTGCTTTGATTGCTCAAACTGACCCCAACGAAGGACTTGTTGTCATCACCAACAACCAGACAGCCGGGCGCGGACAGCGGGGGAATCGGTGGGAAGCGAAGTCAGGGCAGAATTTGACGTTTTCGCTCCTATTGAAGCCTTCGTTTTTAAGCCCAAATGAGCAGTTCTGGCTTAATATGGCTATTTCGTTGGGTATTTATGATGCACTTCTGCCACTCATCGGTAATGACCTGCACATAAAATGGCCGAACGATGTATATGTTGGCGACCAGAAATTAGGGGGTATTTTGATTGAAAATACGCTGCACGGCTATACCATTGCCTGGTCTATAGTGGGCGTGGGATTAAACATAAACCAGACAGAATTTGGCTTAGCAACCGCTACTTCGCTTCAAAATCAGGCTCCATTACCAAACAGCTACGACCTGCCCGGCCTGCTTAGCCGACTGTGCGAAACGCTGGAACAACGGTATCTTCAATTGCGGTCAGGTCAGCGAGAGACGTTGAAAATCAATTATTTACAAACGCTCTACCGGTATCAGAAAGAACATAGTTTTGAGAGCGAAGGACAACTGTTTCGCGGCACCATTGTCGGCATAGATGCAACAGGTCGTCTGGCCATTGCCAACGGCGAACGAATCCGGCATTTTGGATTTAAAGAAGTATCGTTTTTGTAGAACCGAAGCTTTGGCTTCGGGCGTGAAAGAACAACGATTGTCAATCACGTTACACTTCCGCCCGAAGCCAAAGCTTCGGTTCTACTTTATCGCTTCCTCTACCGGATCGCCGATGCAGCCGCTGGGTTCGAGCAGATGAAGCAGCGCGGTGATGGTCGGGGCAATATCATGAATGTGCGTTCGGCGAAGCGTTTGCCCCGGTTTTATACCCCAGCCGTAGAGCAGAAAAGGCACGTGCGTATCATACGCATAGGTCGTGCCGTGGGTAGTGCCTTTACTGCGTCCCTCAAGCCATCCCGGTGCCTGCATCACATAGAAATCGCCACTCCGGTTGGGATGATACACGTTACGGAACAGGTTGGCCTGTAGTTCTGGCAGTGCTTCCGCACCGAGGTTATGCAGGTTGACAACGTTGACAACGGCTTTCTGCTTGAGCAGGGTAGCCCGCAACAATTCATAAACATCCTGCATAGCAATCTTCTTTTCGGCCAGTAGGGACTGATTAAGGTACACCTGCTGATTGAAATACGACAGCATCCATTGGCCTGGTCCATAGGCGGTTGCGAGTGCCGTTTTGACGGCTTCCCCAATGTCGCCATACCCGCGTACGCCCGCCGGAATCCGGTATTGCTGCGAGAAACCCGGTGCATCGACAACGCCATGATCGGCCGACAAAAAGGCCACCCACTGACCTTTACCAACCGTTGCATCCAACTGACTGAGCAAATCGGCTATCTGCTGGTCGAGCCGCAGGTACTGGTCTTCGGTTTCGATAGCGTGCGTACCAAACGCGTGACCAATATAATCCGGCGAGGAAAAACTTACGCAGAGCATATCCGTTACGTCGCGCTGGCCCAACTGTTCACCTTTGAGAGCCGCCAACGCAAATTCTTTGGTGATCTGGTCACCGTATGGGCTGGTGCGGAGCGGCTCATACTTGCTGCTACCAGCCTGAATAGCAAAGGTGTGTGGGAAAACGGATTTGGTTTCACCAGCTAAAACAGTTTCATAGGGTTCGTCGTCCGTCGTACTTTCGGCGTATGAATTCAGCGGCAGAGTGGGTTCCCATTTCTGGCTCATAAACTGCTCCGGCAACTTACGGTCATTAAATGCCTGCACCCACTGCGGCAACTCGTTCTGATAAAATGTGCTGCTGATAAAATTTCCGTCTTTTGAGTCAAACCAATAGGCAGCATTGGCCGCATGACCGGCGGGCAAAATAGCTCCCCGGTCTTTCAGGGCAATACCAATTACTCTGGCCCGGCCATCGGTGGCTAATTTCAACTGATCGCCAATGGTGGTTACGAGCAAGTTACGGGGCGACATTTTACCGGCCGACCCGGTATTGCCGACGGTGTTCACGGTTGTGTCTTCGGCGCAGTACATTAACCGACCGAGGTTACGCTCGTAAAAATCATTGCCCACAATGCCGTTCAGCGCGGGGGCCGAACCGGTGTAGATGGCCGCATGGCCGGGGCCAGTGTAGGTAGCCGCATAATGATAGTGGTTGTTACGGGCACTGAAGCCGCCATCCATCATCCGCCGAAATCCACCTGTACCAAATTTATTATAATACCGATATAGGTAATCGTAGCGCATCTGATCGACTACGATGCCAACAACCAGTTTGGGCTGGCTCAAGGGTTGTCCACCTACAGGCTTACGCGTTTGGGTACTGGCTACGGCGGGTGTACTCTTCCGTTTTTGGGGTTGGGCAAAAGCTGTTGCAGCAAGTAACAACAGGCAAAAAGTAAAAGAAAGTGGGCGCATAAAGCCGTTCCGTTGATGGTTGGGTAACTCACTGCAAATGTACGAACAAATTGATGGGTCAGTAAACCGGCAAAATGACCGGATTGTGAAGTCTGCAAATGAAACCAGAATAGCGTGTATAACGTATTGACAATAGAACGCTGATTTTTAAGACTAATATGATTTTATCTGGAAAAATCGTAACAATCAGCCGGTGCGGACCTATTCAATTGAGATGGCTTTTATCACTTTTTTCAACATTGGACGGCCGAATCGGTTGAGTCAATAACACTTCAGCGCGTTCCATTTTATGATTCAGATTACCGGCCCGGCTACACTCTGGCTAACAGCGTTGTTTTTTTTCATCGCTATTTTCGGACGATACGTCCTGTTCTCACTGGCGTTCTGGTGGCTGTTTAAAGTCTCTTTGAAAGAGCAGTTTGCTACCCGTACGGTACAAACGCGTGCCCGAAAGCCCGGTCAGGACTGGCGTGAAATCGGGTGGTCGGTGGTCACATCGCTTATTTTTACGGCAATAGCGGTAGGAGTAATTTTAGCTTATCAGGCTGGGTACACCAAAATTTATACCGACATAAACACCTATCCGATTATCTGGTATCCGGTCAGTATTGCGGTGGTTTTATTTATTCACGAAACGTATTACTACTGGCTTCATCGCTGGATGCACCGTCCGGGCGTTTACCGCTGGGTGCATAAAACCCACCACGACAGCATCACCACCTCTCCCTGGACAGCCTTTTCGTTTCATCCAATCGAGAGTACGCTACAGGCTATTGTCATTCCGGCACTGACGTTTGTGTTGCCATTGCATCTGTCGGCGGTAGGACTAATTCTACTGATAATGACCCTATCAAGTGCCGTCAATCATCTGAATACGGAAGTTTACCCCCACGATTTCGACCGGCACTGGCTGGGTCGCTGGCTTATTGGCGCAACGCATCACAGCCTGCATCATACCCAATTCCGATTCAACTATGGGCTGTATTTCACCTTTTGGGATAAGTGGATGAATACGGAAAGCCCAGACTTTCACCAGTTATTTGACAAGAAGTCCCGGAAAGTAGTGAAGAGTGAAAAGTGAAGCATCCCCTTCAGCTTATCTTTCACGTTTCATTCTACACACTTCACTCCTATTTGCTTCGGTCGATTGTGTATTGCACTAATTGGTGGAGCGACTGGCGATAGGTCGAATCGGGGAAGGCGTTTAGTAGTTCCTGTGCCTGAACAACATACTGATTCATGATGCCGGTAGCGTATTCGATTCCACCCGAATTCTTGACGAAAGCAATTACCTCCGCTACTTTTTTTGGCTTCTCACTTTCGTTCTTAACGATGTTGATAATCCGGCGTTTCTCCAGAGACCCCGCATTGTTGAGCGCGTAAATAAGCGGCAGGGTCATTTTTTTCTCCTTGATATCAATACCCAATGGCTTGCCGACTTCCGCCGTACCGTAGTCGAACAGGTCATCTTTAATCTGAAAGGCCATGCCCACTTTCTCGCCAAACGTGCGGGCCTGTTCAACGGTTGCCTGGTCGATCCCTACCGAGCGCGCACCAACGGCACAGCAAGCGGCAATGAGCGAAGCTGTTTTCTGGCGGATAATTTCGTAATAAACCTCCTCCGTAATGTCTAACCGGCGGGCTTTGTAGAGTTGCAGCAATTCGCCCTCACTCAGTTCCCGCACGGCTGTCGATACAATACGCAGCAGATCGAAGTCGCCGTTATCGACCGACAGCAGCAAGCCACGCGAGAGCAGATAATCGCCGACGAGGACCGCAATTTTATTTTTCCACAGTGCGTTTATGGAGAAGAAACCGCGTCGGTAATTCGATTCGTCGACAACATCGTCGTGAACGAGCGTAGCCGTATGGAGCAATTCAATGAGCGACGCACCCCGGTAGGTTGCCTCCGAAATGGGGCCGCATACACCGGCCATCAGAAACACGAACATCGGGCGCAGTTGTTTACCCTTCCGCTTCACGATGTAGTTCATGATTTGGTCGAGAAGCATAACGTCACTTTTCATCTGCCCCTTAAATTTCTGCTCAAACAGTTCCATTTCGGCAGCAATCGGAGCTTGTATATCGGCGACGGTGAGAGGCATTAGAGTGGTTAATTCAGTAAGTCGATAGCGGGACCGTCCGTAGAGTCAGTAAGTGGCTGGCGCGTGGTTTACGAACCGACCGCACGGGCGACCCCGTTACTGACTAATTTTTGGCAAGTATAGCAAGGAAAGTGCAGACGCCGAAAAAGCCGCTTAGAAACCAGCCGACCTGTTTATAACTAATCCGGTCACGTATTCGTTTTGTTTAGTATCTGAAAAGCCTCAACTTACCCTATTTGTGGCCTGAACCCTAACCGCCACCAACCTTACGCCTTTATGATTGACAATCCAATCCCTCCCCTGCCGCATCTTTCCGCTATCTCATCGACGCCCCAATCTCCCCAGAAAGCCCTTGTCCTGGGGGGCGGCTCACTTAAAGGATCGTTTCAGGTGGGGGCCGTTATGGCCCTGTTCGAGTCGGGTTTTGTGCCGGATCAAATCTATGGCATTTCGGTTGGGAGTCTCAACGCTACGTTTCTGGCCAATGAAGCCGCCCGCCAGCAGGCAGAGAATGGTCGGGTTGACTGGGAAAAAGTAGGAAAATATTTGATTGAGTTCTGGATTCGGAATATTACCAAACCCGATGATGTCGCCGTAATTCGGTCGCGGTTTCGGATGGGGTACAACACCATTATGAGCCGCTTCGACGGATTACTGGACAACTCGCCCATCAAAAACCTCATCCGCAATAACGTCGATCTGGAAGCCATCAAATCGGGGCCGGTGAAACTTAAAGTCGGTGCGGTCGACATCATTGAGGGCGATATGCGCTACGCGGATGCCCACGATCCTAACTTTCTGGAATACGTGTATGCCAGCAGTTCGCTTCCGTTTCTGATGCCTGCCGTACAAATTGGGGGCGATCACCGGCGGGCGTTCTTAGACGGTGGTCTGCGCGAAGTGGCTCCATTGCGGGTCGCCATTGAAGACGGAGCCACCGAAATTGTGTGCATAGCCTGTCATTCCAAAAAGATTTACAACGAGAAATTCAACTACCGTAACCTGCTGAATCTGATGGACCGCGTCAAAGACATTACCGTCAATCAGTTAGTCAATAACGACATTGCCTGGGCCGAACGTTTTGCCGAGCGCGAGCATCTTCACGGTCGGAACTTACAGCTAACGGTTATCCGCCCCACCGAACCCCTTTCTCTCAACCTGATGAAATTCACCTCTGAAGACATTGGCCGGGTGATTGTTCAGGGCTATCAGGCCGGAACCGACCTGCTCAAAACCAACCGGCTGGCATCGAATCCAACCGTTTTACCCTGACTAAGTGAATTTACCGAATTGGTATTTGCTTTATCTTTACGTAGCAACAGCAAGCCTCATGAGTACAATTGAATTAAAATCAACACTACATCGCTTGATTGATCAGATCAATGACGATGTAGTATTACAAGCTCACTTGACTTTATTAAGTCGGGAAGTCACTCAACAATCGGGCGATTTTTGGGATGAGTTGTCATCTGACCAGAAAGCCTCTATTGACCGGGGCTTAGCCGATTTAGCCGCCGGACGAAGGAAGCCATTTACTGAAATCCTAAAGAATTACATTGAATGACAGTCTATTTTTCGGCTGAAGCTGAACGTCAATTAGAGGACATAGTTACTTATTTGGGCGATCATTGGTCGCAGCAAGTCAAGCTAAATTTTCTGGTCCGGTTGTCTGAAAAACTCGAATTAATCAACCAAATGCCCGAAATGTACCGAAAGTCGGAGCAGCGGCCGGGCCTTCGTCAATGCATACTCAATAAGCAAACGGTTCTTTACTATCAGATACAACCGGAAGCGATTGAAGTTGTGTCTATTCTATCAAGCCGACGAGGCCCAGAAGAATAAGTATCCGATCCCCTCTGAAGACATTGGCCGGGTGATTGTTCAGGGCTATCAGGCCGGAACCGACCTGCTCAAAACCAACCGGCGGGCAATCCAATCGTTTTACCCTGACAATCATTTATCTACAAACAAAACTGCCCCGACCATTTCTGGTCGGGGCAGTTTTGCCTTTCCATATTACAGATTAGCCTTAATTAAACAGATAACGTAAGCCTAACTGTGCCTGCCAGCGGTTGGCAATAGACGATCCAATCTGAAAAGCATCTGTGCGAGGAGTCTTCTTAGCTGCGTCAATGTACGGGAACTGGAACACAGGACGACCTGTAGCGGTTGCTCCCGTATTGTCGTAGCCAACAAACGAAATCGGTGTACTCGTGATTACCGTTTGTGCATTGCCTGCTTTTGAATCGAAAATGTTCAGTACGTTAAACACATCAAGCGATACCTGGAAAGCATGGCGTGTTTCACCCACTCTAAACGAGAATTCCTGTAACACTTTAAGGTCTAACCGGCTAACAAACGGTGCAATAGCACCATTACGGGCAGCATATTCACCTCTATGCTTGCTTAAATAAGGGTCATTCTTGATAAAATTATCCAAATCCGACCACTGTTGCGCGGCTGAGTAGGTAACTACCGAACTGGCCCCCGTACCCGTTGTAAAATCCCTCAATTGGATGTCACCCTGATTACGTGGTATAAATAGAAGATCATTTGACGTTTGGTTGTCGCCATTCAAATCACCAGCGTAAGCATATGAATACTTGCTACCCGATGAACCGTTGTAAAACAGCGATACGGTTGTAGCCAGATTCTTATTCAGATATTCAAACCGGTACGACCCTACACCAATAATACGGTGCGGTTGCAGGAACTGCGAGTAGGATAATACGTTTGCATTTGGATCACCTGATATAGAACGGTCACGCCAGATCGACTGGGCAATCGAACCACCGTCGTTCACTGACCGAGAATCGGTATATGAGTAAGCAACTTTGGCGTAGAAGCCATTTGAAAACTGCTTTTGAACTTCAGCCGTCAAGTTGTAAGAATACCCTTTGTTGGTGTTCCGCATCAGAATGGCATCCGTAATGTTCGGGGTAGCTGCGCTTAAGGCTGTTCCTGAAAGAGCCGCTCCAGTCGTTGGGTTTTGCCCGTAGATTCGGTTGTAGGCAACGGCAGGAAAACCAGCCGCATTGTTTGCAAAGTAGATAGGCCGATTATCACCACCATCCGGTCCTTTCAAATTCTGGGTTGAAAGAGGCAGGTTCACGTTCTGGTGATAAACTGCATTGATATCTTTCGTATAAATACCCTCTAAAGTCAGGATATACCCATTGCCCAGATTGCGGTCAATACCGAGGTTGGCCCGGAATACCTGCGGAAACTTGAAATTCTGTTCCGTAATGGCAATGTTATACGATGTATTGGGAGCAGCACCCGACGGACGGTACTTATTCACATCCGGGCTAAAATTTCGGATGTTTGCCGTTGTAGAGCCGGGATTGGTGATGGATTCAGAACCAAATAAGACACCATTGTTACTGGCTTGGTTTGAAATCCACACGTAAGGAACCCGACCCGTAAAGATACCGGCACCACCCCGTACCTGCGTAACTTTGTCGTCTTTTACATCCCAGTTAAAACCAACACGGGGCGAGAACAACAGCGACGTTTTCTGGAATTGTGACGTATTAAGCTGTACACCTTCGCGGAAGCCCGTTAAGGCAGCTAAATTGGTGTTTTGCTGAATAGTGGTTGGGATACTTGGTACATCGGCCCGAATACCAACCGTAAATTTCAGGTTACGGGCAGCCTGGTATTCATCCTGCACGTAAGCACTATATTGCGCTGCCTTGATATCAGCAAACGGAAAACTGCCATCTGGCAAAGCCGAATATTGAATCTGAAAACGGGTTGGGTTGGCAATGGTTGTGCCACCCGCAATTGGCGTTTGTGTGGCATTGCTGATGAATGCATCGACACTGGCAAACTGATAGTTACCATAGAAGTTTGGAGCAAAACCGTTACGAAACTTGTAAAACTCGTTGTACGTACCAATTGTAAACGTGTTTTTCCCCGCGAAAATGGTGAAGTTGTCCGAAATCTGGAATACGTTCGAGTTCAGAATGTTATTGGCTGTAAACGGCTCATAACCAAAAGCGGTCAACTGAAGCCCTGTTCCGTTGCCAATATCGACCAATGGAAAGTTACTGGGCAGGTAGGGCGTTTCACGGACGTCACGAAAGGCTGAATACCCAGCCTGTAGCGTATTGGCAAACTTACTGCCGAAAGTGCTGTTCAGTTCTGCAATTACCGAATTCAGGTTGTTGTTGATCCGGTAAAAAGAAGCCAGATAAGGCAGTGCTGTCGCATTCGGACCGCGCCCACTTGGCAATGAGCCTGAAGTAGATGGCGCAACATCGCTGTACGATTTAAGGTAATTATACTTGATATTAAACTTGTGATTCTGCGAGATATTCCAATCAAGCCGTGCGGTTGCTTTGTCACTGTTCGATGGCAGTGTGTACCCTTCATAAGCTCCTGGATTAAAACCATACTGTTTTTGAATAAAATCAGACAACCGGTCCAGATCAGCAGCCGAGGCCTTCGATACGTTTGCACCATCTACGCCACGAGAGGCTACCCAGTTGTTTGGAACCCCATCATTCCGACGTTCGCGTTCGTAGTTGACAAATAGAAACAGCTTGTTTTTGATGATTGGCCCGCCCAACCGGAAACCAACGTTATTCAAATTAAACGCATTGAGCGGCTGCTCGACACCATTAATTTTTTTGTTTGCGAAACTCTGATCCCGAACGTAGTAATAAACCGAACCCTGTAGTTTATTCGTACCGCTTCGGGTAACGGCATTGATACCGGCACCGGTGAACGCACCCTGACGAACGTCGAATGGTGCAATAGACACCTGCAACTGGTCGATAGCGTCAATCGAAATAGGCTGAGCATTCGCCTGACCACCCACGGCTGACGAAAGACCGAAGGCATTATTGAATAAGGCTCCGTCAACCGTGAAGTTGTTGTAGCCACTGTTCCGGCCAGCAAAACTCAGGCCATTGGCACGCGCATCCAGACGCGTAAAATCAGAAAACGAACGGTTCAGCGTTGGCAACGTGGTGATCTGCGTATTAGAAATACCTGTTGCAGCACCCGTGCGATTGCTATTAATAACTGAACTACGCGATGCCGTTACGACTACCTCTGATAGTTGCTTACCGGTTTCGACTAATGCAATGTTTGCATTGGCTGAGGCCCCCAGGTTGGCGAAAAGGTTTTCAACCTTTTGATCCTGAAAGCCAACGTAGCTAAACGTCAGCGTATACGGCCCGCCGATCCGAACAGCCGGAAAGCTATACTGCCCCTGTGCGTTGGCCGTCGTTCCATACTGCGTTCCCGATGGAGTATGAACGGCAATAACCGTTGCGCCGGGCAACGCTTCATTTTTCGTATCGGTAATCGCTCCGCTAATTGACGAAGTCGTTACCCCTTGAGCCATTGCTCCGCTCCCACCGAGCACAGCCAACAGCATACTGCCGACCAGCATAAAAGCCAACCGAAATTGCAGTAAATTTTTAGACATAGAAGTGTTTGTTTGGTTAGTATTTTTGAGACGCTAACTCAATTAGTTAGCCACTCAATTCAGCCGCAAAGATGAGATAATTTATTGGCGGTTACAAAACGGGCTTTCTTAAAATAATACTACCCTGTATTCATATATACCCCTATATCAACGAATAAGACAATATTTAATTTCTTCTGTTCTATAACCGGCTATTAATAAATTGTTAAGTTCAGAGTATCACACATATAACTATAAATTTCGGTTAGAACCATTCTGCTGATCACCCTGTACATAAATGAACGATTCTGTACCATACTCCCCTGTTTCTCTCTTAGTTTTGTCCCGTTATGACACCAACCCAAACAACTGCCTTCAAACTTACCCAGTATAGTCACGGGGCTGGTTGCGGCTGCAAAATTTCACCCAAAATTCTGGATAAAATTTTGCACACGAATACAACGGCCTCCCAACCACGTTATAATAACCTGTTAGTTGGCAACGACTCCCGCGACGATGCTGCCGTACTCGACCTCGGCAATGGCGAAGCAATCATCAGCACCACTGATTTTTTCATGCCGATTGTGGATGATGCCTTCGATTTTGGGCGCATCGCGTCGGCCAACGCAATCAGCGATGTGTATGCGATGGGGGGCGAACCCATTATGGCGATTGCTATTCTGGGCTGGCCCATCGACAAGCTCCCGCCCGACGTAGCCGCGCAGGTACTCGAAGGTTCCCGCGCTATTTGCTTAGAAGCAGGCATTCCACTCGCTGGAGGGCACAGCATCGACTCGCCGGAACCCATTTTCGGGCTTGCCGTTACGGGTAAAGTTCGGATTGAACACCTCAAACAAAACAACACCGCCACCGTTGGTTGCCGATTGTACCTGACGAAACCGCTCGGCGTTGGCATTCTGACAACGGCGCAGAAAAAAGGCATTCTGAAGCCGGAACACGCCGATATTGCGCCAGCACAAATGGCGAAACTCAACAGTTTTGGGGCTATTTTGGGCAAATTGCCCTATGTAAAAGCTCTGACCGACGTAACGGGATTTGGTTTGCTGGGCCACCTTACCGAAATGGCCGAAGGGTCGGGACTGAGCGCGGTGCTTAACTTCGACGCGGTGCCAAAACTCCCGATGGTGGCTGAATATCTGGCACAGAAAAGTTTTCCGGGCGGCACCGTCCGCAACTGGGACAGCTACGGCCACAAGATTGCTGACCTGACCGAAACCCAGCGGTATATCCTGGCCGATCCGCAAACATCGGGCGGTCTGCTCATCGCCGTTACGCCCGACAGCGCAACCGAATTTGAACGCGTTGCCCGCGAAAACGGGTTCGACCTGCACTCGTTTGGCGATTTGGTCGAACAGCGGGAAAAAGTGGTTTATGTACACTAATTTCGAAACACAGAGAACCCGGAGTTTGGCACGAAGCTCACAAAGTTTTTCTGTGGTCTCTGTGTTAAGCTCCATGTTCTCCGTGTTTAAATCAATATGAAATTATTCTTCCGACAAACCGGCGATACGGGTCCGGTGATAGTTATTCTGCATGGCATTTTCGGCTCGTCCGATAACTGGCTGACGATCAGCAAAACCATTGCCGCACGCGGTTCCCGCGTCTTTGCCCTCGACCAGCGCAATCATGGGCAGTCGCCCCGCGCCGATGAGCAGGACTACCAGAGTATGGCCGCCGACCTGCGCGAGTTTCTAATCGACCAGCAAGTAGAAAACCCGATATTGGTTGGTCATTCGATGGGCGGCAAAACGGTGATGCAATATGTCATGCTCTACCCTAACACATTTGAGAAACTGGTGGTTGTTGACATTGCACCCAAGTTCTACCCGATTCATCATGCCGAACTTATTCGCGGACTGAAAGCCATTAATTTAGCCATGCTTAAAGGACGCACGGAAGCCGATACCGTTTTACAGCAATACGAGCCGATTCCGGCAGTCCGGCAGTTTCTGCTTAAAAACCTGTATCGCAACGAACAGGGGGGCTTCAGTTGGCGGTTAAATATTCCGGTTATTGAGCGCGAACTACACGGCATTGGCGAAGAACTGACGAACCCGCGTATCGTAACCGACCCGACTTTGTTTATCCGGGGCAGTGAGTCACCCTATATTCTGGACGAAGACATTCCGACGATAAAACGCATTTTTCCAAATGCCCAAATCGAAACAATCGAAGGCGCGGGCCACTGGGTTCAGGCCGAAAAACCAGCGGAATTCGTGGACGTATTAATAAACTTTATTTCCTAAACACAGAGATAACAGAAGGTTTCACAGAGCAAACAGAGTTTCTTTGTGCCCTCTGTGCAGAACTCCGTTACCTCTGTGTTTAAACTTTATGCCAACACTATACCTTATTCCCACGCTCCTTGCCGACGACACGGCCGACCGGGTGCTCCCTCCCCACATTCGGGATGTTATACAAAAGACGGATGCTTTTTTTGTCGAAAATGCCCGCTCAGGTCGCCGGTTCATCGCCAGCCTGAAAACAACGCGTATCATTGACGAAACAACGTTTTTTGACCTTGACAAAGACACGCCCCCGGTCGATACGCGCCGACAGATTCAGGAATTGACCGAACGCAAACGCAACGCGGGTGTTTTGTCGGAAGCGGGATGCCCCGGCGTGGCCGACCCCGGTGCGGTACTGGTGGGCATGGCCCATGCACTCGGCTGGCGGGTTGAACCATTGGTTGGGCCATCGTCTATTTTACTGGCCCTGATGGCGTCGGGATTGAACGGGCAGTCGTTTGTGTTTCATGGCTACCTGCCTATCGAACGGCAGGACCGCGCCCGTGCCTTGAAGTTTCTGGAAAAAGAAGCACAGGAACGGCATCAGACCCAGATTTTCATGGAAACGCCTTACCGCAACGACGCGCTTTTTGCCGATACATTAGCCAACTGCCAGCCCAACACCCGCCTGTGTGTGGCCTGCAACCTGACCGCGCCCGACGCCTTTATTAAGATGATGACCGTTCGGGAATGGAAATCGCAAGTTCCTGATTTGCGTAAAAAACCAACAGTGTTTCTACTTTTGTAAGTTAGTAGCCTGGACGTCCACGTCCGGGTAGTAAGCCCACTGGTATTATTCTACCCGGACGTGGACGTCCAGGCTACGTTACTATATGGTTCAAGCCTTCGAGTTTTCTCCCTTTCACGAAAATACCTACGTCGTTTCCGACGATGCAACGGGCGAGGCTGTCATTATCGACCCCGGTTGCTACGAGCAGGCGGAGAAAGAAGCACTACGTCAGTATATAGAGACGAATAAGCTCAACGTCAACTACTTACTCCTCACGCATTCACACCTCGACCATGTATTTGGGGTGGCCTACGTAAAGCGAACGTTTGGGGTAAAAGCATATTTACATGAGTTGGATCAAGTCATTTATACCGATGTGCCAACGCGCTGTGCCCTGTATGGCCTTCGCGGCTATGAGCCATCCGAAATTGACGAATTTCTGAAGGAAGGCGATCAGTTTAAGTTTGGCAACACCGTTTTAGATGTCATCTTTGTGCCGGGCCATGCGCCGGGTCATGTGGCGTTTGTGAATCATGCCGAACGCTACGTTATTGGGGGCGATGTGCTGTTTGCCGGAAGCGTTGGCCGAACCGATTTTCCGTATTGCAACCATGCCGACCTCATCAACAGCATCCGAACGCAGTTTTTCACCCTGCCCGACGACTACATCGTTTACCCCGGCCACATGGAACCAACGACCATCGGTCAGGAAAAACGTACGAATCCGTTTGTCAAAATGTAGTACCGAACCTCTGGTTCGGTAGGCCATCAGGCCAAAAAATGCTGATTAAATAGTTGGCCTGGCGGCCTGCCGAACCAGAGGTTCGGTACTACATATATGAACCTACTCAAACATCTTCCCAATGCCATGACCTGCGGCAACCTGCTGTGTGGGTGCATTGGTATCGTAATGGCCCTGCGCGGTCATCTGGATACAGCGGCCTGGTTAATTGGTCTGGCGGCTGTACTCGATTTCGGTGATGGGTTTGTGGCCCGGATGGTCAACGTGTCGGGGCCGTTTGGCAAAGAACTGGATTCGCTGGCCGATGTTGTAACGTTTGGGGTGCTTCCCGCTACGCTCGTCTTTCAACTTTGCTGGTTTCAGCAACTGGGATTACTGTCGTACGGCGCGTTCCTGATTGCGGTTTTATCGGCCCTTCGGCTGGCTAATTTCAACATCGACACGCGCCAGTCCGAGTCGTTTATTGGGTTGCCCGTTCCGGCCAACGCCATGCTGATCGGGGCGTTTCCGCTCATGGAACGCTACCAGCCACAGTTCGACGCTATCTGGAAAAACGACATAGCCTTCGGTATGATGATCGCCTTTTCGTTTATGCTTGTATCCGAAGTACCGCTGTTTGCGCTTAAATTCAAATCGTTTGGCTGGACCGAAAACCGGATAAAATTCAGTTTTCTCATCGCTTCCGCCCTACTCCTGCTATTTTTGCAGTTTGCCGGTATCCCACTCATTATTCTGCTTTATATTCTTGTTTCACTAATTTCAAAATGATTGAATGGTTGAATGATTGAGTGATTGAATACGGCATGCGTCAGCTATTCAATCACTCAATCACTTAATCATTCAATCAATTCTTCACTAATGAAATACATCGCCAAAATCAACATCATGACCCGGTCGGAAATTCTGGACCCGCAGGGCAAAGCCGTTAAACTGGGGCTGCATAACTTACACATGGACAGCATCGACAATGTTCGCATCGGAAAACACATCCGGCTCGAAGTCGATGCCGATACCGAAGAACAGGCCCGCACGACTGTGGATGCAGCCTGCCGCCAACTGTTGGCCAATCTGATTATGGAAGAATATTCGATTGAGTTACAAACTGCCTGACCAGAACTGTTGGCTTTTTCCGTCATTAGTAGCACAACTGACCTTTTTAAGAAAATTTCAGTCGGAAAAAGTGCTATTTTTGTCGACTGTTTTTCCATCAACGAATGACCAATACGTATTCAAGCATTAAAGGGTTAGGCTTTTACGTGCCCGACAACGTCGTTACCAACGATGACCTGACCCAATACATGGACACGTCCGATGCCTGGATTCAGGAGCGGACGGGTATTAAACAACGGCGGTATTTTACCTACGGAAAAGACACCAACGCCAGCATGGCTACGGCCGCTTCGCGCATGGCCCTCGACCGCGCTGGCCTGGAGCCGTCTGCCGTTGATCTGATCGTTTATGCCACCATTACACCGGACTATTATTTTCCCGGTTCGGCTTTTTTAATGCAGCGTGAACTGGGGCTGGAGGGCATTGGTGTTATCGACATCCGAAACCAGTGTTCGGGTTTTGTCTACGCCCTTTCCATAGCCGACCAGTTCATTAAAACGGGCATGTACAAAACCATTCTGGTGGTTGGGTCAGAAATCCAGTCGTCACTGCTCAACAAAAGCAACGAAGGCCGGGGCGTAGCGGTAATTTTTGGCGATGGTGCGGGAGCGGCTGTTCTACAGGCAACCCATGACCCCGAACACCGGGTGTTATCAACGCACCTACACGCCGACGGTCGCTATGCCGAAGAGTTATACATCCGAGACCCCGGCAGCAGCCGCGAAGGGTCATGGATTACGGAAAAGACTGTTTCCGAGGGCAATTACAACGTGACAATGAACGGCAATACGGTATTTAAACACGCTGTGGTGCGGTTTATGGAAGTGATAAACGAAAGTCTTACGGCCAACGGCTACCAACCGGACGACCTCACGCTTCTGGTGCCGCATCAGGCTAATATCCGTATTTCGGGTTATGTGCAACAGCAAATGAACCTACCCGACGAAAAGGTTTTCAATAACATTCAGCAGTACGGCAACACCACAGCCGCATCCATTCCCATTGCCCTGACCGAAGCGTTCGAGCAGGGCCGCATCAAACCGGGTGACCTGGTTTGTCTGGCAGCGTTTGGCAGCGGCTTCACCTGGGCCTCGGCACTGATAAAATGGTAAAGTGGTTGAATGATGGAGTGATTAAATAGCTGGCGCATGACCTATTCAATCACTCAATCACTCTATCATTCAATATGTCCCAATCGACAGCATGACCAATGTGCAGGCGTGTATGGGTTCGATGCCTTCGGCCTGTAGCTGGCGTTCAAATTCCGGGTTTTCAGCACCGGGATTGAAAATTACCCGCCGGGGTTTCAGACTCTTGATGTACTCATAAAGTTCAGGCTGATTCTTTGGTCCAACATACATCGTTACGGTGTCAATAGCCTCTAAAGGTGGCTGCCCCGTCTGAATCGGGTGACCCGCTATCTCACCTTCTTTTAAACCAATCAACGCAACGTCGTGCCCATGACGGAGGAGACTGTGAGCGGCTAAATTCGCATAACGGCCCGCCTTTTCAGTCGCGCCAAAAACGGCCGTTTTTCTGTTATTTGTACTCATATTGTCCGTGCCCGTACGCTGTTTTGATATGTATTACTTTATTCATAACAATTTCATTTATCAAGCGGTTTCGACTCAACACACCTCTTTCCGGGAAGCTGCACGTCAAATGGTCGCACCGGACCGTCTGTAATGAACTATAGATGGATCGTTTGAGGTGTTTTTCCAGTAAACTGAGGTATGAAAGCCCGTTAATTTACTCTACTCTTATCAAGAGTTGTTAAGCCGCTCAGCGTAACCGGCATAGTTTGTTAGACCTGAATACGTATAAATTTACCTTACTTATGAATGCCAGGGAGAGTCAAAGTTTTTGGAACGAGAAATGGACACCAATCGTGTTTGAGGGCATTATCAATCCCCCTCGCTACGAAGTTTCCAACTACGGTCGACTGCGTAGTTTCCAGCCAACAGCAGCCAGCCGCTCTGCCAGTACCGACAGTACGGTTGTCAGCAAATTCATCAAAGGGTCTGTTATTCAGGGGTATCGGTCGCTAAACATCCGGTCGGAAGGGAAAACCCTGAACCGCTATGTGCATAAATTAGTGGCCGAAGAGTTTGTCAAACGCGGAAAACAGGAACAAACGTTTGTCATTCACCTCGATTACGACAAGCAGAATAATTATCATTACAACCTGAAATGGGTTACCCGGGAGGAGATGATCGAGCACAATCGCGAAAACCCGAGCTTGAAAAATAGGCTGCTGCCCCGACAGACCCGAAACTATAAACTGACTGAAACCAAAGTCAGAATTATCAAGAAATTGCTGCTCAACGATAAGAACCGGCTTAAAATGATTGCCAAGCAGTTCGGCATTACGCATACCCAACTTAACCGAATCCGGTCGGGAGAGAACTGGAAGCACGTTACAATTGACTGATAATTAGTAATTTACCGACTCGCCAGCTAACGCCCCCGGTACGCCCGCCAACGGCAGCGATACAAAAAACGAGGTGCCAACATCATCGGTTGTTTCAAACCAGATCGTGCCGCCCGCGTGTTCGACACCCCGCTTGGCAATAGCCAGCCCCAGCCCTGAACCGCCCCGCTTTGTGCTGAAATTTGGCAAAAAAACCTTGCTGCGAATGGCTTCGGGAATGCCCGCTCCGTTGTCGTGAATCTCAATCTGGACAGCGTCGGTATTCGTATACAGCTTCAGGTCGATGATCGGTTTGCGTCCCGGCGGCACCGATTGAATGGCATTGATGAGCAGGTTGGTCAGTATCCGGCCAATAAGCTGCCGGTCGCCTACGGCCATAACCGGCCCGCTCGTTACTTCCCGATGCAGCGAAATTCGTTTATCGTCGGCATACAAATCAGCCGTTTTATTAAATACACTCGTCAGTTCAAACACTTCCCGTTTTGGCAATGGCATCTTCGCAAACTCCGAAAACGACGTAGCAATATCGCTGAGGTTATCAATCTGATCTAAAAGCGAATCGAATGTCCGCAAAATAATCCGGCGGGCCGGGTCACCCGTGCCGTCTGCCGATTCGTTCGACTTCGGAAACGTTCGTTGCAGGTGTTGCAGCGTCAACTTCATGGGTGTCAGCGGATTCTTGATTTCGTGGGCTACCTGCTTGGCCATTTCGCGCCAGGCCGATTGTTTCTCGGTCTGTGCCAGTGCCTGTTTACTCTCTTCCAGTTTGACCAGCATCCGGTTATACTCCCGAATGAGCAACCCAATTTCATCGTCCGATTGCCAGGGCAATGGGTCGTTGGGCCGTTCGAGATTGGTTTTTCTGATTTTCTGCGTTAGCAGCCGAAGCGGTTTTGTGAGCACATGCGATGCGAAGTAGGATAAAATCAGGAAAAACAGAAACAGCGCGGTAAAAATGCTTAATGCCGATGCAATGACCTCAATAATCTGCCGGTCAAGCTCGGGACGGGCGTAAAAATATGGAATGCTCAATACGCCCAGCAACCGCCCGTCGTACGATTTGATACCGGCATAGGCCGTTCGATACTGCTTGCTGCCCAGCGATTCATTCAGCAACCGCTCGTTCTCTTTGTCTTCAATAATGTGAACGTAGGCCTCTGGATTGATGTATTTGGAGAGATAGCCACTTTCGTAAATGAGCGGACGCGTGGACGTGTACAGTCGCCCCTGCGTGTCGAACAGGTTAATGTCGATGTCGGCATCACGGGCAATTTTGCTCAGTTCTTCCTCCATCGACGCTTTACTGCGCTTTTTCTCGTGCAAATGTTCGTTTAGATAGGTCAGAAAATTGGCGGCAATATTCCGCGTATTGCTGATGTACGCATTCTCCTGATTGGCAATGTAATTGGAACTGATAACGCTCAGAATAATCACGATTACCAGGAGCAACGGCAGAAAAAACGCCAGATTGAGCAGAATCTGAATCCGCGTCGAGTAGTTGATGCTGAATTGGGAAAACCCATAATTGACGGCGTAGCTCAAAATAACGAGAATAACCGTGAGCACCAGCAGCAGATACAGAAAGGAAAAATTCGAGAACATATTCCGCAACGGATACGCTACCGACGATACTACAACGATGCGGCCATCCTGACCGCGCTGGGCCACATGCTGATAGCCATTAGCAGACAGGCCACCGGCAAACAAAGTGGGGTTATCTAACAGTAGCGGATCGAGTCGCCGGTCGTAGTTGTAGCTTCCGGCACTATACAGCAGCCGGTGGGTTTTGGCCTGATTCAGCGGTTGATTGCCCACGCGCTGCCCGCTAAAAAAAGCATAGCTGTACTCCTGTGTATCGGGGTTTTGCGTGAATTTCGTGTCGACCAATAATTCAGGATAAACGCTTTTAGGCCGTTCATTTCGCAGCTTGAGATCCAGCACAACATACCCGAGTGTATCTGAGGAAAGCCCCGGTTTAGCGCGGGCCGGTTGGGTTAGCAGGCCCGTTTTCTGAATGGCGATGAAGCATACGTATTGCTTAACAAACTGATTGCCAACCTCGTTGACAAAATAAACATTCGGGTATTCGGTTTCATAATTATTCTGCCGATACCGTGTTGTTAAAGCTCCCAGCGACGTGGCATTGGGGCTACTATCGAGCAGATGCCCATTGGCCCGAAACGAAAATACTTCGATGTCGTACTTATCAAAATATTTATCTAAATGCAGACTTTTGACCCGTTGCTGAATGCGCTCCCGCACCAGCAGCGTGTCAGTTTGTAAGGCGCGGCCAATCTCGGTATCCCGGCGAATGGATTCCTGCGCCTTGCTCATCAAAAATTCACCAAACTCATCGTTTTCGGCCAGCAGTTTTGCAGCAAACTCCTGCTCATGAATCAGTTGTTTTTTAATCTCCTGATTATAAACGACATAGGCCGTCATTACGGCACAAACGAAGGCACCCGTGAACAGGTAAATTGATGTTTTGTACCGAAAGGTGTAGAGCGTTCGGGGAAACTGACTGACGTAAATAATCAGAAAATACAGGCCGTTCAGCAACACAATACTGACCAGCGGCCAGCCCAGCATATACCACAGTCCGGCACTGATGAGCGTACCAATCAGAATCAGCACTAAGCCCTTGCCAACATGGTTAATCCGGTTGTAACGCAGAAACAGGCTCGCCAGCAGATGCGTCAGCAGAAAGTAAATGAACGAGACGGTGATGAAGACGATTAAACACACGATTTTCAGAAACGAAAAGCGGATGTTCAGGGTAATGTCGAGCGTAAACTGCGACTTTTCGTAGATGTTATTGAGTTCGACGTAGCATATGGTAAATACGCCGTAGCTGGCAATAACACACCCTATTGAAATAAGCGTTTTCGCCCAGTCGGGAACGTGCAGGAGCCGTGTGTAGGTCGTTGACCGAAAATAAAACCGAACCCAATAAAAAGCCAGCGCAGCTACAACCAATGCATTCAGCAGCAAATCGCCCAGCGACGGAATCAGGACCGACGAGGCATAAAACTTAGGGTTGAACAGGTCCGACTCGACAAATAAAAACGGGACGCCGAAATACAACATCACACCCCGCAGCAGGAGCAGATAAGCCGCCAGACAGACAAAACCGAGTTCATAGTGCCGCTTTCGCCTTAACCGGACCATCAGTTGAAGCACGTATAGGCCCAGAAAAATAACGCCCAGCGTTGCCAAAATAACCGTATTGACCGGCGTAGAATGGTTACGGTAGGCATCGACTTTCGGCGGAACTACGGAAAACAAAAACGTTGACGCGTTATCATAAATAGCCTGATAAGGGGCCAGACGCTTTTCGGATACTTCCAGCGGATCGAGCGAAAATAAGTCTGGATTATAGCCCGACTGCAAATAGGCGTTGTTGCTGTGGTAATAGCGGTAAACATTAATAAGCGAATAGACATCCAGCCCATTTGCTCCGCGCTGATGACTGACGATGTACCGTTCCTTCTCAAAATCAATCAGTTGCGGCTTCGTTACGGGGGCGAGTCGGGCGTAGTCAGGAACGAACCGATAGTCGGACCAGTAAACCAACTGCCTGTTTCGAAAGATAAAATAGGGATAGCGCGTGGTCAGGCGAAGGTCGGCAAAGGTGGGGTTTGCTTTACGTTTGAGCAGAGCCGTCACGCTGTCGAGTTCGGCGGTACTGACTTGCATTTCGGCTTTAACCCGCTGCTGAACGGAACTCAGGTATTGCTCGTCGGTGGCACCGGGCGCGTTCTGTTCAAACAGAAAAAAACACACCACAGACAGGATAACGGCGACGACGGCCAGTAACAAAAAAATATGTTTCTCAATGCGTTTCACAAAACGGGGGTATTGACTTTGGCAATACAGTCCTAAAATCATGCCAGAATTCAGCCGGACTACGTAATTGCCTGACAGTGTGGGTATCGACTATTTGTCGACCGTAAATCCACCCGTCTCATAGCCTATTTTGGCACCCAACACGTAGAGTAAATGCTTGCGGTCAATAATGACCTGCACCCCTTCAACGTTATACACTTCGTCGGCTGGACCCGGCAGGTCGAAGCCCAACAGCCACGATGAGCCACAACCGCCACCCCGAACGCCAACGCGCAAACCATATTCGCCGGGAATTTTATTGGCTCGCAACGTGTCCAGAATTTGCTGACGCGCTTCGGGCCGAACGATAACCGGATTGTCTATTGGCAGCATAAGTATGTGTGTGGTTGGTTTGTAGTTCGTGGTTTGTGGTTTGTAGTTGGCTGACGCGCGAGTGTTACTGGCCGCACTGGCGGACCGGCGTCAGCCAACTACGAACCACAAACTACAAACCAAAAACCGGTCACCCTTTTCCCAAAATTACCCATTTTTACCGAACAATGTTCTCATTCCCTATGGACCTATTGAGTGATTTCCTGAAGCTGATTGTCCCGGCTGGCCTTGTGTTATATGGCATGTATCTGACCGTCAAACTATTGCTGGAGCGCGAAGCAGACCGCAACCGCTATGACGTAAAGAGCCGTTATACCGAAACCGTTGTGCCCATACGCTTACAGGCTTTTGAGCGCATGGTGCTGTTTCTGGAACGCATTAGCCCCAATAATTTATTGCTGCGGCTGGGCGGCAGTTCTACAACGGTACTGGAGTTTCAGCAACGGCTTTTACAGGAAATTCGCGATGAATACAACCATAATCTTTCGCAGCAGGTGTACATGAGTCAGGCCACCTGGGATCAGATTCAGGCGGCTATGAACGATGTAATGACGCTTATCAACCAGGCATCGGGCGATACCCGCCCCGACGCCCCCGCCCTCGAACTCTCGAAACGGATTTTTGAGCGCATCATCCAAAAGGACAGACAGCCAACCGCCGACGCCCTCAAAGCCGTTAAAGAAGAAATTCAGGTTATGTTTATGTAACGTAACGCGGACCGTCCGCGCTATTTAAAACACCCCCGCCGAGAGCGTCAGGGCTTTTTGAAACGCTTCCTGATTGATGGACAAAGGGACTCCTTCTTCGGTTAGCGTCTGAATAATTTCTTCGGTGGGCATATTACCGGTCAGGTCATCAGCCGCCATTGGGCAGCCCCCAAAACCGCGCAGCGCACCATCTATCCGCCGAACGCCTGCCCGCAAAGCCGCCCGAACTTTAGCCGGAGCATCGCCCGGTTTGGCGTGCAGGTGCGCACCAAATTCAACGGTTGGGAACGCCGAAATCAACTGCCGAAATAACGTTTCGATGGCTTCGGGCGTTGACGAGCCAACCGTATCCGACGGAGCTATGATCGCAACGCCTGCCTGTACCAATCGGCTGGTAAATTCAGCAACAAGATCGGGGCTATACGGATCAGCATAAGGATTGCCGAACCCCATCGACAGGTAAACGACTAATTTCTTCCCCAACTGAACGCATCGGTTCTGTATGGTTTCTACTTCTGTAAAGGCCTCAGCAATAGACGCATTGGCGTTTCGTTGCTGAAACGTTTCGGAGAGTGACAGCGGAAAACCAATGTACTGAATGGATGCGTGTGTGAGGGCTTCTTCCGCCCCGCGCTGGTTCGCTACAATGGCCAGCAACCTGGTTTTAGTGTTGGATAAATCAAGCCCGGCCAGCACCTCTGCCGTATCGCGCATCTGCGGAATGGCTTTCGGCGATACGAAACTACCAAAATCGAGCGTATCAAATCCGACCCGCAGCAAGGCATTCAGGTAACGAATTTTGAGGTCTGTAGGCACAAAATGAACCAGACCCTGCATGGCATCGCGGGGACATTCAACAAGTTTCATCGGCGTATGGGTTGACGCGTGAGTAGGGCCAGTAGTACCATAACAGCCGCGCAAATCGCCAGTCCGCCCGCTTCGCGAGCCATTTCGATGTTCATGCTGCGCATCCCTACTTCGCTGAACAGAAACCCCTCAAATACGGGGGGCCATTGGTAAACAGCAGCTACGACATACATGACGGCCATTAGCCCAAAAAACCACCACCGGCCCAGACCGGCATACGCCATCAGGCAGGCAATGGCGGCCAGTCCGTAAATTGGAATCCAGACTTCCGGGTCGGGGTCGTTGTACTGGAAAGCTGCAAATAAAATAAATAGCAGGCCGAAGATGATTGAGATGATTTTTCGCATGTTAGTTTTTAGTCAACTTAGTGGAGTGGGTGAAGTAATTAATTGGTGAAGTAAGTTGAGTGGGTGTGGTGGGGTCTCTACTTACTACACCAATTTCACTCCTTCACCAATTAACCAAAATCTACTGGCAATATTCCGCCACCGCGTTAGCCGCATCGGCGTAGCCAAGCGTTTGC
This sequence comes from uncultured Spirosoma sp., assembly GCA_964244845.1. GTDB lineage: Bacteria > Bacteroidota > Bacteroidia > Cytophagales > Spirosomataceae > Spirosoma. The sequence continues at coordinate 139,401 of CAXTKE010000012.1, read as the reverse complement.
GCTTGTTTCAGGCTCAAACAGCCCGTTTCGCGTTCGTTTTGCAATAACTGCGCAATGCCTAATCCATAAAATGCTTTCCCAAATTTTGGGTCGGCATTAACCGCTTTCTGAAAATCGGCGATGGCTCCAGCGAGGTCTTTTTGCTGAAACCGCAAATTTCCCCGGTTATATAACGCCAGCGCGTTGGTTGGGTTCAATGAAATCGCCTGCGTAAAATCCGTCAGGGCGGGCTGCACCTGACCCTGGGTTGCAAAGAGCTGCCCCCGGTTCAGAAACAATTCTGCTCTGAGATTACGGCTGGTATCGGGCATCAGCCGTATGGCATCCGAATAATCTTTTAGTGCCCCCGCCTGATCGTTCTGGGCCACCCGGAGCAATCCCCGGTTGTAGTACGACCGATAAAAATCAGGATTTAGTTTAATGGCCTGGTCATAATCGAGGGTTGCGTTGGCGTATTCTTTTAGCTCAAAATAAGCGACTCCCCGCGAGTTAAACGCTTCTGCATTCTTGTCATCAGCTTCGATTGCCTGGTTCAATGACTGCACGGCCTCCCTGAATTTGCCTTCTTTTAGATAAACGCGGCCCTGTTCAACATATTTTTCTGATGAGTTACACCCGCTGATACTGAATACGATACCCCAAATTAACCACAAAGAACGCTTCATACTTACTTGATTTACCCGTAAAGGTACGCGTGAAATTTGGTCGTTTGCCTAACAATTCCGTAACTTTGCATCGGCAAATCGGTGCTACCAGCTCCTGCTGAATCCCCCAGGTCTTGACCGAAGCAAGGGTAGGTGGTCGTAGCGGTGAGACATTGGTTTGCCATTTTTTGTTTCCATTCGAGTCGCTTTCATTCAGGCGACCACGCTTTTCAGCGGGTTATGCGTTTAGCTGTAGTAAACCGCTAAATTTCCCAAACCCAGTATGAGCCTACTTAACCAGCTTATCGCTTCGTTTCAGAAAACATTTTCGACCAGACCGGCCAAACTGATTTGCTCTCCGGGCCGCGTCAATCTAATCGGTGAACACACCGACTATAACGAAGGGTTTGTACTCCCGGCCTCCATCGACAAAGCCATTTATTTAGCCGTTGGCCCCCGCTCCGACAACGAGATTCATTTAGTTGCGCACGACCTTCAGGAAAACTACCAGGGTTCATTAACGAACCTTAAACCCACGCAAACCTGGGCCGATTATGTGCTGGGCGTAGTATCGGAATTTCAGTTGGCGGGACATAAACCAGGCGGGTTCAACTGCGTTTTTACGGGAACCATTCCAATGGGTTCGGGCCTGTCCTCTTCGGCAGCCCTCGAAAATGGCATTGGTTTCGCACTGAATGAATTATTTGGGTTAGGGCTGGAGCGTGTAGCGATGGTAAAGCTATCGCAACGGGCCGAAAACGAGTTTGTTGGTGCCAAAGTAGGCATCATGGATATGTTTGCCAGCATGATGGGCAAAGCCGACCATGTCATTAAACTCGACTGCCGGTCGCTTGAGTACACCTACGCGCCCCTGCGGATGGATGGTATCCAGATCGTCCTGTGCGACTCGCGGGTGAAGCACTCCTTAGTCACTTCAGAATATAATACCCGCCGTGCTCAGTGCGAAGCCGGGGTTCGGTTTCTTCAACCGTTTTATCCCGAAATCAAAAGCCTTCGCGACGTAACGATGCCCATGCTCGACCAGCACCTGCGCGATACGGACCCCTTGATTTATCGTCGGTGCGCGTATGTGGTGCAGGAAAATCAGCGGGTGCTCGATGGTGTAGCCGCACTGGAAGCGGGTGACGTAGAAACATTCGGCCAACTTATGTACGGCTCGCACGAAGGCTTAAGCAAGTGGTATGAAGTCAGTTGCCCTGAGTTGGACATTCTGGTGGATATTGCCCGTCAGCAACCGGGCGTATTGGGTGCGCGGATGATGGGAGGTGGCTTTGGCGGCTGCACCATCAATCTGGTACGCGAAGAAGTTCTTGATGAATTTACAGAATTGATTACCAAACAATATAGAGCCAGTACTGGGAAAGATACCTACCTTCACGCCTGCAAAATTCAGGATGGAACGAACTTGGTCAGCGAGTCGGCAAATCAGTAAGTTACGTATGCAGTAGCCCTTTTAACTTATTGACTTACCAACCGCACGGGCGGCCCCGTTACTGACTTATCGACTACTTATTAACTTTAATTCAACCATGAAATTTTTCATTGACACGGCCAATCTGGCCGAAATTCGTGAAGCCCAGGATATGGGTATTCTCGACGGCGTTACGACCAACCCTTCGCTGATGGCCAAAGAAGGCATCACCGGAAAAGACAACGTAATGCGGCACTACAAAGACATCTGCAACATTGTGCAGAGCGATGTAAGCGCGGAAGTTATCTCCGTTACGTATGCCGAGATGATTAAAGAAGGCGAAGAACTGGCCGAAATCGATGAGAACATCGTGGTGAAAGTGCCTATGAGTGGCGACAGCATCAAGGCGATCAAATATTTCTCCGAAAAAGGTATCCGCACGAACTGTACGCTTATTTTCTCGGCGGGTCAGGCGTTGCTGGCAGCTAAAGCGGGGGCTACTTACGTATCGCCGTTTGTTGGCCGGTTAGACGATATTTCGACGGACGGCGTGGCTCTGATTGAGCAAATTGTGACGATTTTCACCAACTACGGCTATGCAACTGAGGTCCTGGCCGCGTCTGTGCGTCACCCGATGCACGTACTACAGTGCGCTGAAATCGGTGCCGATATTATGACGGCTCCCTTGAGCGTTATCAAAATGTTACTTAACCACCCCTTAACCGACAGCGGTTTGGCTAAGTTTCTCGCCGACCACGCGAAAGCCACGGCTGCTTTAGCGTCAAAGTAGTCCATTAGTTTACGGTGTATGGTTTGCAGTTTATGGTGGGCTGACGCGAGATAATAACGTGCTGATCAACTGTAAACTGCAAACTGTATATCATAAACCTCAACCTAACTCATGTTCTCTTCCGAACCCGTTCTTACGCTCGACCACGCCGATATTTACCAGAGCAAAAAATTGGTATTAGGCGACGTATCTTTTCAGATTCATAAGGGTGAGTTCACTTACATCATCGGTCGAACGGGTAGCGGAAAGACGTCGTTGCTCAAGACACTATATGCCGATCTGTGGCTTCAGAACGGTAAAGGTTTTGTTGCGGGCTATTCACTCGATGCAATCAAGCCGCGCGATGTTCCTCAACTGCGCCGGAAAATTGGCATCGTCTTTCAGGACTTTCAATTGTTCTTCGACCGTTCTGTCGAAGACAACCTGAAATTTGTGCTCAAAGCAACCGGCTGGAGCAACAAAGCCGATATGAACAACCGGATTGCCGATGTGCTGATGCAGGTTGGCCTGGGAACGGCACAGAAAAAAATGCCCCACCAGCTTTCCGGTGGCGAACAGCAGCGTGTGGTGATTGCCCGCGCCATGCTTAATGAACCTCAGATACTGATTGCCGACGAACCAACAGGCAATCTTGATCCGTCGGTATCGGATCAGATTATGAAAGTATTTCTGGCCATCAACAGTTCCGGGACTGCCGTGCTTATGGCTACCCACAACTATGACCTGCTGAACAAATACCCGGCCCGCGTGCTCCGTTGCCAGGATGGACAGGTGATTGAGTTGAAAGGATAGTGAGTGTAGTACGTGTATTGGTTGAGTAAGTCAGAACTAACGACACGTATTTCACCGACTGCACGACCAACCAACCTCACAACTTTACGTTCTGTCTTCGGTACACCTGCACCGGCTGGCTGTTGATACCCGCAATTAACTGGTTATTGACAAACATCAGCGAACGAACATCTCCGCGCAGAAACAGCCCCGATTGCGTCTGTGGCACATAAATAAAATGTCCGTTGCAGTCGTTCAAAAAAACCTGCCCATAATTGGCGTCGATGTTTCCCGTTCTCACCCGTCCATGGGTTTGATTTCCGGCAATCACCAAATCCTTGAATCCGTCGTTATTCAGATCCTGCGTTGCCATCGCATATACGGGAGCAAACTGCGCCTGAACAGGCAATTCCCCGCGCTCGAAATGGCCTTTATTATTCACTAAATACAGCGTTGACAACTCACTAATGGACGCTTTTTCAGGCGATTTTCCCTTCAATTCATTCAGCACATCGTCAGTGGTGGCGTCGGAATAAAGGGCGTAAGATGTGTATTTTTTTCGGAGCGGTGGCAGTTGATCGAGGAGTTCGTCGCGGCTGTAGGCGGTGTAGTTTTTTCCCTGAATGTAGTAGCAAATGATGGGGTCGATGGTGCCGTTTCGGTCAAAATCATCAGTCAGCATCGTGAGCGGCTGGGCGGGTGAGGCTTTGAAGTGGCAGTTTAGCCCGTAGTTTCCCACAATCAGGTCAATGTCGCCATCGCGGTCGAAGTCATCGCCGATAATGCTTTGCCAGAAACCAGTCGTCTGGTCAAGTTCGTCATATACGCGCTTGAAAACGCCTTTCTCATTTTGCAGTCGGATAATGGATGTCCACTCGCCAACGGTCACAAGGTCATCGAATCCGTCGTTATTAAAATCCACCACGCAGACATCCGTCAGCAGGCCTAACCCGCTGAATACCGGGCTGTTGACGGGTGTGAATTTACTCTTGTCGTTTCGATACAGGCGGCTCGGCTGATAACGCGGATACTGCCCCGGCGTAACGGAACCGCAGACGAACAGATCCAAATCGCCGTCTTTGTCGAAGTCAATTTTCTTGACTGCATTACCGGCAAAATCATTGACATCCAACCGATTAACGTCTTTCGTAAAATACCCGTTACCGTCGTTCAGATACAACCGATTCTGGAGTAGCAAATCATTTGGCAGGTATTCATAGCCCCCGCTCGTTACGTATAAATCCAGATCACCGTCGGCATCGGCATCCAAAAAAGTAGCGTCGGTATCGGTGCAGAGCGCGTCCTGTTTGAAGGCTGCCTGCTCTTTTTTCAGAAACCGCCCGCCCGGCTGTTGAACAAATAATGCACCCGCTTGCCCTTTGCCGCCCCCGATATACAGATCGTCCAGACCATCTTTATTGACATCCCCTTTTGTCAGGCGCGGCCCTGCATATGAGTACATATGTGGCAACAGTAGCTGTCGGCTGAAGTCATTGAGCGGGAGTTGTTTATGAACAAAATCAAGCGTGTTTACCGTGCTGAATAGCGGAGTTACTGGCACAGAAGCGGGATTTCTAACCGATGACGCAGTGTAATTGATCGTGAGTTTCTGATTGGCTGCCACATTCGTCAGCGTCTGCACCGTCCCATTTTGCCAGACAACCACCAGACTATCAATAACTTGATTAGTGCCCAATCCGAAATGCATTGGAATCATCAGGCTACTCTGAAAACCGTGCGTCGGGGTGTATTGCTGGTATTGCTTTAATGTGCCACTGTACACATACACTTTTGTGCCCGTTACCGATAGTCCTGCTGGTCTGGGATTCAGCACAATGTTGATGTATGTGTTGCCCGACTTTTCGGCGGTTTGATTTTGATAAACATGGGCTTTGTCATTGATATTATTGGTCACGATTTCCAAATCACCGTCGTTGTCCAGATCAGCATAAACGGCCCCGTTCGAGATAACCGGCGTATCGAATCCCCAGTCCGTCTGTTTGTTGGAGAAGGTTAGATTGTGTTCATTTCGGAAGATGTAGTTTGGCGTTTTGGTCGATGGCATCTGGCTGATGACCTCCATGACGCTCTGTTTTTTCTGCTGGCCCTGATCGGCGTAATATTTCACGAAATCGTTGTTCGTATAGTCGCGCAGGTATCCGTTGGTCACGAACAGGTCGTTGAATCCGTCATTGTCATAATCGGCCAGCAGTGCCGACCAACTCCAGTCGGTACCCGATATACCGGCTAACTGTCCGATTTCGCTGAAAGCAGGGATACGCTGTCCGTCACTGTGGGTTTGGTCAATGCCGTTGTTGAGTTGCAGCATATTCCGCATGGTTTCGGGGTGGAATCCATTGCGGAGCATCGACAGGTACGCTTCGTATTTGTCCGGCCCGAACAGCAATTTTTGCCGCTTGTTATCTTCGGGCAGCATATCCATCGTGACAATATCGGGCAGCAAATCATTGTTGATATCGCCCACATCATTGCCCATCGAAAAGTAGCTGACGTGACCCGTTGCCTGTTTTACTACGTCAGTAAATGTCCCGTTTTTGTTATTCAGATACAGGTAATCCTCTTCCAGATAATCGTTGGAAATATACAGGTCTAACCAGCCGTCGTTATTCAAATCGGCGGTGTGAATACCTAACCCAAAACCAATTGGATTGCCTTTTATGCCCGCCTGAACGCTCACATCCACGAATTTTTTGTTCGGTCCGTCGTTCCGCATGAGCCGATGGCCCGCCAGCGAATCGCGCATGGCGTGGATGGCCTCGGCATCAAACCGTTTGAAATCCTTTACGTTATGATTGAGCAGGTAAACGTCTAAATCACCATCGTTATCATAATCGAAAAAAGCCGCCTGCGTAGCATACGTTGTTAGATCAAGTCCATACTCAGCGGCCTGGTCGGTGAATGTCGAATTTTTGTTGTTGATGTATAGTTTGTGTTTGCGCAGGGCTGGTTTATCAATGTTACCCGAAACCGACACGTAAATATCCTGCCACCCGTCGTTGTTGATATCGACGATGGTTACGCCGGTTTTCCACTCGCCGTTCCAGCGTATTCCGGCTTCTGTAGTGATGTCTTTAAACGAGAGTTTGCCCTCGTTCAGATACAATTTATCCGACCCCTGATTGGCCGTGAAGTACAGGTCCGTCAGGCCGTCGTTGTTGAAATCGGCGGCTGCTACTCCCCCACCGTTATAAAAATATTCGTAGTTGAGAACGTTATCTTTTTCGGTTTCCTGAATCGTATTGATGAAGTCGATATGTGTTTGGTCGGAATCAAGCCGGGTAAAAACGGAATCTGACGAATTCTTTTTGCACCCCGACAACAGAAAAATCAGCACTAAACAACGAAGTACGTTCATGCGTTACGATGATTGATAGACGCTACAGCCCACTAAGATAACATGAAAAATGCCTCCAGCATTGAAGGCATTTTTCTCAGTTTAAGTAGTAAGGGGTAAGTTATATAGCAGTAAGTATGTGAATATCAGAAACTTGCCTAAACAACTTATCACTTACTACTTAACACTTATTTACTTATCCCACCAGATACGGGTCGTGAACAGATCCGGTCCCTGCCGCGTAATGGCTTCCTGAATATTTGGATTGATCCCGGCTTCGCCCTGCGGATACCGCAACCGACGCGGAATCTGGCCGTTGGTTTCATTGCCGGGGTAGTTTACGGGCGTCAGCGTCGGATAACCCGTTCTGCGCCAGTTCGACCAGCCTTCAATGTGGTTAAGTGTCGAGCCGGTAATCAACCACATTTCGGTATGAATGACGTTCATTTTCGCATCCAGCGTACCAGCCGAATACGGATTCGCGGCTGCATAAGCGGCCACGTCAGCATCGGCAATGACGCCCCCATACGAGGCTAACTGTGTGACACCAGCCGCCTGCCCGGCTTCAAATTCGACTTTGGCGGTTCCGGTTGCCCAACCCCGCTCAATGGCTTCGGCTTTCAGCAAACGCGCTTCGGCGTGGGTCATGATGAAGAACGGATTTTCGAGCGCGTACATATTTGGAGCCACCCGCGAGTAGTTATCCAGATTGGTTTCATCGAGCGACTTCAGACCCGTAGCGTCGGTTCCGGGTGGGATGCCGCGCTGTTTGGCAATGGTCCGGTCGCCGTTTTTCAGAGCTGAGATTACCGTCAAACGCGGGTCTTTGCGGGTTTTCATCGCATCAATGAATGTTTTGGCCCATTGAATGTTGTTGCCAGCGGCAATTCCCCGGCCTGTTCCTAAATTCCACGAATTGGCGTTGGAGTTGGTGCCCGCGCCCGTATTCGAGAATTTGATGGCAAAGGTATCGTCGTTGCTGGTCATTATGCCGCCGTCGATGGCTTTCTTAGCCCAGGTTTGGGCAGCCGCAGCATCGACTTTCTGCATCCGCATGGCCAAACGCAACATTAATGAGTTAGCCGCTTTTTTCCATTTATCCAGATCACCGGCATACAGAAAATCGGCGGTTTTTGGAATGTACGACGCTGCGTTAAAGGCTTTCCCCGACTCATCCAACTCTTTCAGCAAGTCGGCGTAAATATCTTTTTGCACATCATATTTAGGCGAAAAAACGCCACTCAGAAAGCCTAAACCAGCTTCTTTGTAGGGGACATCGCCGTATAGGTCGGTCAAAATAGCCATCTCCACAACGCGCAGAATGCGGGCCATCGAGAGGATATTTACATTTTTCGGATCAGCTTTGGCCAACACAATCAGGTTAACGAGGTTTTTTATCGAATTCGGATACGAGTTCACGAAGTAAGCTTCGCTCAAATCGCCCTGGTAGGTATAAACCGTTCCCCGGTAAAAAGTAACTTCGATAGACGACATCTGCTGAATGACCGTGGAGGCATAAATGAAGTTAGCCCGCCAGGATTTGTAGCCCGGATCGCCCGCCGAACCCGGAATATAGAGCGTCGATTGCGACAACAGGTAATCTAAAGGAACGGCAGCGGGGGTGTTTGGATTGACATTGATTTTCTCAAAATCTTTCGTACAGGCACCCAGTGCAATCAGCAGCGTGGTGATGACTAATAATTTGCGTAACATAGTTAAGTTCTTTTAAAGGAGTGACTATGAGCCGGTGAGTTAGAATTTCAGATTCAGGTTGACCCCTACTGTGCGGGTAGGCGGTACGCCTGCCAGTTCAAGCCCCTGTGCGTTGGAGTTGTTGTAGGTCGACTCAGGGTCGATGTTTGGCGTATGCTTCATCAGGATGGCTAAGTTCCGGCCAACGAGCGAGATCGACGCGCCTTTGATAGGCGACCGGCCAAATACCCGCGCCGGAATCGTATAGTCGATGATGACCTGACGGAGTTTGAGGAAGTCGGCACTGTAAACAAACGGATCGGCAATGTTGAACAGACGCTGATAATACTGCTGCGCCGGTACTTTCACCGCATTGGGTTCGCCTTTTTCATTTACGCCCACGCCAATAATACCCGTTTCACGCCCTTCCAGTGTGGTTTTGAGCAAACCTCGGTTGTTTGCATAGGCGTTCGTACCGGAGTAAATCACCCCACCAAACTTGCCGTCAATCAGGAAACTAATGCCAATGCCTTTGTAGCGGAACGCGTTATTGAATCCAAGTGTGGTGGGTGCTACACCCGTGCCGAAGTTTACCAGATCGCCCTGCATCGGATACCCCTGCGAGTCGTACACAATAGCCCCTGTCGAGCTGCGTTTGTAGGTAAATCCTTTCACCTGGCTGTAGGGAAGGCCCACATCCTGATGGATATAGGCAATGCGCGTCCGGTTTTCGTCCACGCGCAGCGTTTTCAGGTCGCCATACAGGCTAACCACTTCGCTTTTATTATACCCCATATTAAAGGACGCATCCCAGCTAAAGTCCTTGCTGGCCGCAAGCCGGTAGGTCAGCAACAGTTCGATGCCTTTGTTAGAAATCTGGCCAACGTTGAACAGCGCACTGTTATAACCCGACGTGTTAGAAATTGTGGCGCCCACAATATCGTTGGTCGTTTTGCGGGTATATACAGCGAAGTCGATTCCGAGTTTATTGTTGAACAGACGCGCATCAAAACCGGCTTCGGAGGTTGTCGAGGTTAGCGGCTGAAGGTTGGAATTTGGCACCCGGTCGCCGTTGATTTGCGCCAGCGGAGCACCTAAGTGCGCACCCGCCAGCCCGTAGTACAGCGACAGGTTATACGGGTCCGTGTCGCCCCCGGCCTGCGCCCATGATCCTCTCAGTTTCAGGTAGTTGATGGCCTTGGGCATTTTAACCGCTTCGGAAAGGACAAAGCTGCCGCCTATGGACGGATACAGAATGCTGTTGTTTCCGGCAGCGAGTGTGGAGAACCAGTCGTTCCGCGCTGTAGCCGTGATGAACAGGTAATTCTTGTACGAAAATTCGGCGGAGCCGTACACCGAGTTGATTCGTTTTTCGATGTAGTTCTCGCTCGAATTACGCGCAGCCGGGTCGATGTTCGAGATGTCGTAGAAATAAGGAATATTGAAGTTGTTTCCGCCGTAGTTTGAATTTTGATACACCTGCCGCATCAGGTTTCCGCCAAACAGGGCGTTGACTCCGAACGTATCACCAAATTTCCGGTTGATGCCCAGCAGCAGTTCGGCGTTGGTTTCCGTAAAGTTACGGTTTGTAACGGCCATGCCCCCGCGCGGCTGAAACGGCGTGCCATAAGGCGTGATGCTAAGGTTCCGGTAATTGAAATTATCAAAGCCCAAACGACCCCGGACAAACAGCCAGTCGGTAACGTTGAAACGAGGTTCGATAACCCCGATAATCCGGCCTTTTTTATCTTCCTGATGCCAGTCGTAAGCCGCGATATACGGATTTTGGATGTATATGTTATCGGACCATGTTTTCTCGGAACCGTCTGCATTATAGCGGCTTGCCTCTAAAGCCGCTATCCCCAGCGACGTAGGCATGGCATTGATGGCATACGTAGCACTACCGGGCGAATCGGACAGGCGGGGCCGGTTGTTAGTGCGCTCCAGAATATACTTGACGTTGGTAACGATGGAGAGATTTTTACCCAGATTCGCGTTGACATTCAGGGCAAAGTTGTTCCGGCGAAGACCGCTGTTGGGAATAACCGATTTGTTGTTCAGGTCATTCATCGACAGCCGGTAGGTCATGGTTTCGGTTGCGCCCGTGAGTGCCACTGAGTTCGTAAACGTGCTGCCCACCCGGTAAAAATTCTGCTGATTGTCCTTCACTGCCGAGTAAGGCCGGGCAACGCCATCGAACTGAATAACGCTGGTGCCATCCAGTCGGCTACCCCAGCTATTGGATGTCAGGGCTTCGGCAACGGTTGTCGGTTTGATGCCATTACTACCCGCGCCATATTCGTATTGATAGTCTTTATAGGTCGGAATGAGCAGGCTTTCGCCAACAAAATTGCTGTTGATTTCAACGCCAATGCCTTTGTTTGCCTTACCACCTTTGGTCGTTACGAGAATAACGCCGTTCGATGCCCGCGACCCGTAGAGTGCCGAAGCAGTCGCTCCTTTCAGAACGGTAATGGTTTCGATTTCGTCGGGGTTGAGGCTGGAAATACCGTCGCCACTGTCGCCACCGCCCCACATCCCGGCGGAGCCTAAATTGTCGTTGTTGATGGGTGTACCGTCCACAACAATCAGCGGCTGGTTGTTACCGGAGATCGACCCGTTTCCCCGAATAATTATCCGGGCCGAACCGCCCGCGCCCGTCGCCGTGTTGGCGATATTCAAACCCGCAACCCGGCCCTGAAGGGAGTTGGCTAAGTTAACCGTTCGGGCCTGGGTCAGCTCTTCGCCTTTCACTTCCGTTACGGAATACCCAAGTGCTTTTTTCTCTTTTTTAATCCCAAGTGCTGTTACAACAACCTCATCGAGCACCGACGATTGCGGAGCCAGCGATACGTTGATTACCGAACTGTTACCAACCACAACATCTTTGGCAATATACCCTATGAAGCTGACCGTCAGGGTCGACCCTTTGGGAACCTGAATCCGGTAGTCGCCTTTCTCGTCGGAGATGGCCCCCTGCCGACTTCCTTTTACGACTACGTTGGCCCCGTAAATTGGCGTTCCTCCCTCGCCCGATACGCGTCCTCTTACCTCAACGCTCTGCGCAAAACTGACCGAAGTCAGGAGGGTAAGGACAAAGATTTTAAGAAAAAGTACGTGTTTTTCCATAATGGTAAAAGAAGTGAAAGGTTAAAACTTTACCGGCAATAGACTACACCAACTCAACTTTATTAGTAAAAACAGGCAAATCGACGTAAAAAGTGGAGAGACGAATATCTTGTAATAATACTCAAAAGTAATAGTCTTATTCTAAATTTTTGAATGAAACAAATTTATCTTTAATGTTACTGTATTAGTTACCATATAAATTTAAATAAGCAATTTCAACACTGATTCATTAAGTAGACACATGAAGTGCGTGTTGCACCGGCTGTAGGACACGTTTGATTTTTTGCCAGCATGATACACATTTATTGACAGCAGTACAGGTACACGATTGTCCGATACCCGTCGAATCTGTACCATCAGTTTGAATGAAAAAAAGACATAAAAAAAGGGAGCCGTAAAACGACTCCTTTTTGAAATACTAACCTATGAAGATAATCTGTATATAACTTATGGAATTCATCTAAACTAAACCGATTCCAACAAACAGCCAATTCGATTCTGTTTACGGGTATTAAACTCTGCAATTGTAAAGAATCTACTCTTTTGGATCGTAAATTTTCACTTAAATCAAAAACTACTTTTTTTACTGCTCCGGTCAATGCCCACTTCTTAAGGCATATATTTATTTAACGTGGCAATGATAATAATATTTTATTGTAAATACGCTGTTGTTAAAATTTTTATTTAATAAGTGCTTTTATTTTAGTTAAATTAGTTATCTATTAAGCGGTAAGTATTTGCGGCATAGTAAGCTCTTTGGAACTTAACAATTCTGTTGCCGTTAGTTCTTGGTTCCGTAACTTTTGTTATTCCAGCTATCCAAATGAATACAGTTCTTAGTATAGAAGAGGAGGCACCAGCCCAGCAATCGGTAGTCGATTATAAAAAAAACCAGAAACAGCGAAAGGTACTTGGTCATTTATATGCCGAGGGAACCTGTACGCTGGCCCATCTCACCCGCATTCTACACAGTAGCGTACCGTCGGTAACAAATCTGGTTGAAGAGCTTATAAATAGCCAATGGGTAACGCCTACGGGTATGGCTTCGGGCAGCAATGGCCGACGACCTGTCCTGTTTGCCTTAAATACTAAACAGAATTATGTGGCTGTGCTGGATATTACCATCCACGACACTAAAATTCTGTTTATGGATATCCAGCGAAACGTTCTATTTCGCGGTGATTACGACCTCCGGTTAAACGATAATCCAAATTTTCTTTCCTCCCTGGCTCACTACTACAGCAGTGCATTAGTTGATTCGGGAATCAACCCTGATAACCTGATTGCGGTAGGAATGTCAATGCCGGGACTGATTGACGCCCGTCGGGGTACAAACATGACCTACAGACACTTGCATCTGGCAGACGAATCGCTTACGCAATGGTTTTCAAAGCAGTGCGGCAAACCCGTTTACCTCATCAATGATACAAAAGCAACCGTATTGGGAGAGAGCCGGTTTGGGGGAGCACAGGGGAAGAAGCAGGTCTTGGCTATAAATATCGACTGGGGCGTTGGCTTAGGCATTATCGTTAATGGCGAGGTATTTAAGGGCACCAGTGGGTTTGCAGGCGAATTAGGCCACATTCAGGTTGATCCGGAGGGCGAACTCTGCTACTGTGGTAAAATTGGTTGCCTGAACACCATTACATCGGCATCGGCCTTAGTTAAGCGCGTACGGCGCGATATTCTGGCCGGACAGGTATCCAAATTAGCCAGCTTTCATGACCATGTCGAGCAAATCGACATCGACGAACTCATCAATGCCGCCCACCAGGGCGATTCCTATGCTATTGATGTGCTACACGAAGCAGGGTATCAGTTGGGTAAAGGGCTGGCCATTGCCGTTAGTTTATTCAATCCCGAAATAATAATCGTAGATGGCGTACTGACAAAAGCAGCGGCTTTTATTATGAACACCATCGAACAGGCCATCAACAAATATTGTCTGAGCGATTTTCGGAATGACATGACCATCGAACTTACGCAATTGAACGGTACGGCCAAATGGTTAGGCACCCATGCGTACATGATGGAAGATATTTTCGCTACCTACTGATTGGTTAAGGTAGCGAAGTAGGTTAAAAAAGTGGCGTAAGTGAAATGGGTGAAGTAAGTTGGGGGTGTAAACCCATTCACCTACTTCACCCATTTCACTTACGCCACAACTTCACTAAAGCCTTACTTCGCTTTCAAATACGCGAACGGAATAATCATTTCCTCCAGCGAGACGCCCCCGTGTTGGAACGTGTTGCGGTAATGGTTGACGTAATAATTATAGTTATTGGGATACGCAAAGAAGTAATCTTCCAGCGTGAACACATAAGCCGTTGATACGTGCGGTTTGGGCAGAAACAACCGCTCCGGTTTACGACCCACAAACAGGTGGTTATCATCAAAACCTAAGTTCTTACCCTGTTTGTAGCGAAGGTTCGTGTTCGTTTCGCGATAGCCGACAATTTTGGCGGGTTTCTGCACCCGAATCATGCCGTGATCGGTTGTGATGATTAGCCGACCGCCCTTTGCGGCAATTTTCTGAATGAATTCCAGCAAAGGCGAATGCAGGAACCACGACCGCGTAATGGACCGATACGCCGACTCGTCGGGAGCCAGTTCTTTAATCATGGCCATGTCGGTGCGGGCGTGCGACAGCATATCCACGAAGTTGTAAACCACTACATTCAACTGATTCTGCAACAGGTTGTTAAAATTATCGACCAGCGATTTTCCCTGATTGACATTCAGGATTTTGTGGTACGACATTTTGATATTCAGGCGGCTCTGCTCAAGCTGCCGACGCAAAAACTCATCTTCGTGGTTGTTTAATCCCTCATCTTCGCTGTCATCATTCACCCATAAATCGGGGTGCTTCCGCTCCATTTCGCTGGGCATCATCCCCGAAAAAATGGCGTTCCGCGCAAACCCGGTTGTTGTCGGCAGAATGGAATAGTACGATGATTCTTCTTCAACAGTAAAATACTCCGACAACAACGGCTCGATAACCTTCCACTGATCGTAACGCAGGTTATCGACAAGAATAAAAAACAGCGGAGCACCCGCAGATGCCACCCCCGCCCCACCCTGTTCCAGCAATGGAAACACCTTTTTGCGCATTAGTTGATGCGACATAACGGGGCTTTCAGATTTGGGTTCGTTCAGCCACTCTTCGTAGTTGTCCATCACGTACTTGCAGAACTCCGAATTGGCTTCACTTTTCTGCATGTTCATCACTTCGGACATACTCCTGTCCTGCGATGTATCAAGCTCTAACTCCCAGTAAATGAGTTTCTTATATACATCCACCCACTCATTGAAATCCATGCGGTCGTTATATTGCATGGAGATATTGCGAAAATCCTGCTGGTAGCCAATGTTGGTCCGTTCGGTAACGAGCCGTTTGTTGTCCAGAATCTTCTTAACCGACAGCAAAATCTGATTGGGATTGAGCGGTTTAATGAGGTAGTCGGCTATTTTGGAGCCGATGGCTTCCTCCATAATATGCTCCTCTTCGCTCTTGGTAATCATCACAACGGGCAGGTTGGGACGCATCTGCTTGATCTGAGCGAGCGTTTCCAAACCGGTCATGCCGGGCATCATTTCGTCCAGAAATACAACGTCGTAATTGGTCTGTTCAACCTGGTCGAGCGCATCGGCCCCGCTGTTCACGGGCGTAACGTCGTACCCTTTATTTTTCAAAAACAGGATGTGGGGTTTCAGGAGATCAATTTCATCGTCGGCCCAGAGTATCGAATAATTTTGCATAGATTCTACAGATAAAATGTCAACAGGTTTGTCGGTCGAGCCGTCGCAGGCTGCAAAGCTAAACCCATTCATTGTTTAACCTTCAACGACCGGTTCTGTTCAGGTGGTTCTTGTTTAAGGTTTTTTAACAGTAAAAAAAGATACTTTTGTCCACTTACCGAGTCGATAAGCCAGTCGGTTTCATTGATCTCCTGTCGGAAACTGCAGAATCAAAAATCTGTTTCTGCTGAAAACAGGCGTATTTTTGCGTTAATTTTACAAGGCAAGCCGTTTATAACGTTGACTTTCGGGCGCATTATCCCATCAATTTTCGGCGACTACTAACCCATGAAAAAACTTCCTGTTCGTTTCTCTATATTGGTCATTGGTGGGCTTTTCGCCTTCCATATTGGTTACGCTCACGCCACCCCACCCTATCGGGCTGTGCCTGCTGATTCGGTGGGCGTTGAGAAAAAAGACGGCAAACGATTTATTCTGCACCGTGTTGACGAAGGCCAAACGCTCTTTGCCATTGCCCGTCGCTATAACCGCACGGTTGCCGAAATCAAAGCGGCTAACCCCGATATGAACGTTGCCGTAAAATACGGCCAACTGGTCAGGGTGCCCATTCCCGACGGTGCATTGAGTAAGAAGCAGGAAAAAACCATCGACAAAGTCATAAAGAAGCAGGAAAAGGAAGAGAAACGCGAAGCAAAAGCAACTGAGAAACAGGCAGATAAACCCGTAAAAGCCGACGTAAAGACAGCAAAAACGGACGTAAAAGCCGAAAAAGCCGACGATCCGGCACGGGCCGGTATTCATGTGGTCGAACCCCGGCAAACGCTGTATAGTTTGGCTACCCGGTATGGCGTATCGCAGGACGATCTGCGCAAATGGAATAACCTGCCGGGTAACAATGTCCTTATCGGCCAGGCACTTATCGTTTCCGAAAAGGCGTATCAGGCGCGTATGCCATCGTCGCCAACGCCCGTTTCCACACCTGCTAAACCCGCCGAGACGCCAAAACCCGCCGACACACCCAAACCTGCTGACGCACCCAACCACCGCAGCGACGGCAATACAACTCCGACACCTACGCCTGCTCACCCAACCGAACCGCGTACGCCCGAATCCCGACCCGCCGAACCAAAACCCGAGCGTCGGCCCGATGCGCCGTCAACACCAGCGACTACCAAACCAGCCGAGCCTGAGAACCGGCCCGCTGCCAAACCGGCGGATAAGCCTACAGACAAACCTGCGGAAGTGGAAATTGAATCGCCCCGACCAGGCAACGACGCGCCCATGCCAACGCGTGGCCGACGGATTTCCAGCAGTGGCGTAGCCGAAATGATTGAAGGCAACGATGGGTCTGGCAAATACCTCGCCCTGCACCGCTCGGCCCCCATTGGCACGCTGGTACAGGTCCGAAATGAGTTCAATAATCAGAGTCTTTGGGTGAAGGTCATTGGTCGCTTACCGAACACGGGCGTCAATGACAAAATTCTTATTAAGTTGTCGACTCAGGCATTCGCGAAACTTTCGCCCGAGGATCGGCGTTTTCGGGCTGAGGTAAGTTACATTGTCCGATAAATGATTTTATGGAAACGAAAGAAGAACGGATCGCCCGGCGTCATAGCGAACGCGACGCACAAATGAAGTCCTCACCCGGCTACATGACATTCAGCATCATGTTTACGCTGGCTTACCCATTTATTGCTGTCTTTACGTTCCTGATGTCTACATTATTAGCCACGTTTTCAGGTATTTCCAGAGGACTGGCCTGGGTAGTTAGTGGAGGGAAAAGTAAATGATGAATGATGAATTAATACGAATTAATTATCAATCGATAAAAGAGTTTTTAGATGCGAAGGCCGATCAGTACAATCGGCCTTCATTTATTGAGCGCGATCCCATTAGTATTCCGCACCGGTTCAGCCGAAAACAGGACATTGAAATCATGGGGTTCTGGGCAGCGGTGCTTGCCTGGGGTCAGCGGCCAGTGATTTTGAAGAAAGCCGCCGAGTTGGTTGATCTCCTGGACGGTGCGCCTTATGACTTTATCCGAAACCATCAGGAAAGTGATTTAAAGCGGTTTATGGCCTTCAAACACCGCACCTTCAACGCTACCGATGCGCTCTATTTTCTGCATTTCTTCCGGCAATACTACCAGCAGCATGACTCACTGGAAGATGCGTTTTTAGGTAGCGCGGGTGGGAACCCGCCGATTTCTAACAGCGGGTTCCCACCCGCGTTACTGACGAAAACCGTCGAACAAGCCCTCATTACCTTCCACGACCGTTTTTGTGGCCTGACCGATTTCTTTCCTGAACGGACACGCAAACATATTGCGACCCCTGCCCGCAACTCCTCGTGCAAACGGTTGCTGATGTTTCTGCGGTGGATGGTGCGACACGACGACTGCAACGCGGTTGGCGGGGGTGTTGATTTTGGCCTCTGGAAACGGCTGCAACCCAGCCAGTTAGTCATACCCATTGATGTACACGTAAACCGCGTAGCCCGCCAGTTAGGCTTACTCACCCGGCCCCAAACCGACTGGAAAGCCGCTTTGGAACTGACCGAAACCCTGCGCCAGTTTGACCCAACGGACCCCGTGCGGTATGACTTTGCCCTGTTCGGACTGGGTGTTGAGGGCGAAATGTGAGTTACAGGCATCACCCGGTGAGCGTCACCCGGTACCTTATTTTATCCCGGATTGCAAACAATAAATGCACGAGAAGGCTTATTCTTTCACAACCTGAGCACCTTACACGATGCCTTTCCAGATAACGACCCAACCATTTGGCACCCTGCCGGATGCAACCACTCCCCTCACCGAATACATACTCGAACACCCGGAATCGGGCGAGTTTGCCACCGTCATTCCAGGGTATGGCGGTGTGCTGCATCGCTTGTTTCTGCGAAAAGGAAATCACGTTTTTTCGGTAGTAAAAGCGACCGAATCCCCCCAGGCATTGGTGGCCGATGAAGGCTATACGAGTGCGCTGCTGTATCCATTTCCGAGCCGCATCCGACATGGCATTTACCAATTCGATGGCGAAGAGTATGCCCTAAAAATGAACGAGACGAACCGCGATAATGCGATGCATGGCTTTGTTCATGGGCAGGCATTTTCCGTTGTGAGTCAGGAAACGACAGCAACATACGCCCAATTAGTTATACGCTACGACCATCATGTGGGCGATACGGCCGGGTATCCGTTTCCGTTTGCGCTAACCGTTACGTACGAACTCCTGCTGGCTGGCTCACTACCCAATGGAAACAACGCTGCCAACGATAAATTATGTGCGCTGAGGATTAGTTACTCCGCCCAAAATACGGGCTTTACGCGCTGCCCGGCTGCTTTTGGCTGGCACCCTTATTTCACGCTATCCAACGAATCGGTTGATGATATGAGCTTGTCGTTACCTGGCCGGGCGGCCATTGAGCTGGATGAAAAAATGCTTCCTGTGGGTCGAAAACCGGTTGAACAGGCCGAAACAATTCACCTCAAAGACAGGCAATTAGACACGGCGTTCGTTCTTGAACCCGCTTTTTCGTCGGACCAAAGCGAACCGTTTACGGAAACAGTTCTGACTTCACTCAACACTGGCCTTCGGCTGGTTGTGGGGCAGCAGACCGGCGAGGGCAAACTCAATTATTTAGTCTGCTACACACCCGCCCGTCGCGACAGTATAGCCATTGAACCCCTTACGGCCAATGTCGATGCGTTCAATAATGGCGATGGATTGGCCATTCTGGACCCCGGCGACACGCTTTCGGGCACCATGTGGGTAAGGCTGGACTAATAAAGTAAACGGGCTTTCCTGAGTAAGAGTAAGCCAATGCCTGCTTATCTCTGTCACGAAATTACGTTGCCATGAATCGAAAGTCGCTGCTTATGCTGGCAGTCATGCTGTCAGGTCTAACGGTTGCCGCTTATGCTCAATCCAATCCACCCCGCCTGATTGTGCGGGGCGATGATATGGGTTATGCCCATTCTGGAAACGAAGCCATTCTAAAATGTTATCAGGATGGTGTCGAAACAGCCATTGAGGTACTGGTTCCGTCGCCCTGGTTTCCCGAAGCGGTCGAATTGCTAAAGCAAATGCCGAATGTGGATGTGGGCATTCATCTAACGCTCACCAGCGAGTGGGACAATATCAAATGGCGACCCCTCTCCGACTGCCCCAGTTTGCGGGATGCCGATGGGTATTTTTATCCGATGCTCCGCCCGAACAAGAATTATCCGAAACGGGCCGTTGTCGAAAACGACTGGAAACTGGCCGATGTTGAAAAGGAATTCCGCGCCCAGATTGACCTTGCACGAAAGAAAATACCCCGGATCAGTCATTTTTCGGGGCACATGGGCTGCACCAGTTTCGACGATGACGTGAAAGCGTTGGTCAAAAAACTGGCGCAGGAATATAAAATCCCCCTTTTCGACAGCAACCTACAGGAAGCAGGCATTACGTATATCGGCTACAGTGGAGCGCACACAACGGCTGACGAAAAACTCCAGAGTTTCCTGAAAATGCTCGAAAGCCTTGAGCCGGGAAAAACCTATCTGTTCGTCGATCACCCCGGTCTCAATACGCCCGAAGTACAGGCCATCCATCACATTGGCTATGAAGCCGTTGCAATGGACCGTCAGGGCGTAACCGACACCTGGACGAATCCGCGTGTGAAAGACATGATAAAGTCGAGAGGCATTCAGTTGATCGGTTACAATAAAGTGACGAGTAAGTAGGTAAATACCCCGTCTTGCCTACCTCATCTTAACTGGCACAAATAGCGGCTACCCACTTTACACGATTAGAAAGCAATACCAAACTGAAAACCGATTGTTAAGCTGGCCGGGTGTTCGTTACCGAAGCGGACGGGTACAGGCACGGCTACGAAATAGCTGGTTTGCGGGGTCCGTTTGACTACTTTATTCAGTACGGGCGTTACGCCATAACGTCCTGTAGTCTCAAAAGCCAACCGGCCCGCCAGGGTGTAGCCCTTGCCTAAACCCAGCAACACACCGGGATGAAACAAGACATTATTCACCTTACTACTTCCGTTTTCGGCTCTGATGAACGGGACAATCTCCAGTGAGTATCCCAGTTTTGGCGTTTTCCAAAGATTAACTCCTATCGGAAAACCAACCACATAATACGACTTAAAATTGAACGCGGGCGCGTCCTGACTAAACGTCACAATCGGATGGATAATGCCTTGATAAAGAACTGTGCGCGGGTATTCGGGCGGGTTGCTTTGAGCCAGAGCAGATGATCCAAGTAAGGCCAGAACGACTAAGGGCCGAATAAACTGACAAACGAAATTAGGTGAGTAAACGAACAACATACGACTACTGATTGCGGAAGTGGTGGCCGAACTGTAACCGACTCAATCGGCCAGTTCCTAAACCATCAGCAAGATTACCCAGTCGGGCGGGCTGAGCATAGAACAGAATTAACCATTAGTCGATTCTTTACCTTTTCGACCGGCTTTTCTGAATGCAGAGGGACTTTGGCCCGTGTGTTTTTTAAAAATCCGTGTAAAATGACTCTGGTCCGAAAAGCCCGTCAGGTAGGCAATATCCAACAGCGAATACTTGGGATTGCCGAGTAGTTGAAGGGCTTTTTCGATGCGGAGTTTACGAATGTATTCTCCGAAGGTCAGATTATCAAAGTGCGTGGCGAACTCCCGCGAGAGGTAAGTTGGATTCACCTGCACCACTTCCGAAACACCTTTGAGACTAATGCTTATGTTCGCATCTACATGATCCTGAATGAGTTCTTCAAGTTCGCTGATCCAGCCGGGTTTACGTTTCCGCCTTTTTTTCTGCGATTCAAGATAATCCGTCACGGCCCGGATTAGACTACTTTCGACAGGATTTTTCGTGTGTTTTTCGTGCTGCAAACAGGCGGCCCAACTATAGAGCGCGTCGTAAAGCAGCATTCCGGTTGCCAGTAGGTCATAATCATCACGGAGGTTATGGGCCAGACCCGCCGAAATTGCCCATAGGCCGGCAGCCTGCTCAGCCAGCGCATGGTTATCGGTATCGGCCCCACGTATGATGGGTGCCATTGTGTGCAGAGCCGGGTCTGTAAGGTTGTATTTTTTGAGAAAATAGTCGAACGTGCAGTCAACGCCGTAGTGCGAAAACTCTACGTCCGGCACATCAAACGGGGTTGCTCCTAACTCGGTGGCCCGTGTAAGCACCTGATTCGCCGGAACAAATACGATTTGCGCATCAGGATCAATAAAGCGCCGGATGAGCCACGGACAGGCGATACGGTCGATTTTGGGTCGTTCGCGGGTAACCCAAATCATTTATCAAAGTCAATAGGTACTGTTTGCATTCGATAATACGAAATTAGCATTTTCCCGGAGAGGCTGTTCAAGCTGTTTCTTTTTCCATTACGTTTTTGAAAAAAGCATCGGAGTTACCCGCCTAATGTAAATCCTCAGCAGGCGTGAGATTACAAGGATTTTTCAGAAATAGAATTAAGTCTCTCAATGGCAAAACATTATAAAATCCGTCCGGCTTGTGTTGCTTCCGGAACTTCAATAAGCCGACCGGTTTTCACGTCATAAATGTAGCCATAGACCGGAATAGTTTTCGGTACGAGTGGGTGGCTTTTTATCCGTTGCACGTCTTCAGTCACGCTACCGGCGAGGTTGCTGATGGTCAGGAATGAGATGAACCGGGCTTCGTTCGAGCCGCCTTCCTCGGTCACGTTATGCCAGCCGGACGCATCTACCCGCGCTGTTTTTAAGCTTTTGGCCAGCAACCCCCGAATAATATCGTCCGTGAAATACTCCATTCCACAATCGGTATGATGGATCACGAACCACTCGTTGGTACCAAGCAGTTTGTGCGAGATCACTAAGGAACGGATGGCGTCGTCGCTGGCTCTGCCGCCAGCATTCCGAATCACGTGGGCATCGCCTTCGGCCAGGCCAGCATATTTAGCCGGGTCGAGCCGGGCATCCATACAGGTTAGAATGGCAAAATGTCGACCCGGAGGCAGCGGTAAACTCCCTTTGTCGCCAAAATTTTCAACGTACTGTTCATTTGCAGTCAGTACTTCCTGTACCAGCGCACTTTGTTCGGTTGCTGTTGCCATAGCGGGATTGATTGGGTTTATTAATTGAGAAGAGTATATTCTTTTACAGGCTGATTCCCTGCGTCATGCGACCATTATACAGAACCATTAATCCTGAATTTTCTTAGCAAAGCGGTGATAAAACGGTGTTTTGCTGGTGGCATCTTTGGGCTTGTAATCGCCCGTAATGATGGGTATGTACATGACCCGTCGGCGACTGGCCGCACCCGTATGGGGCGACTGCTCGACGCGGTGCCATAGACTACCGTTATGAATGGTCAGATCACCGGCTTCAATGTCAAAGCCTACCTCGCGCGGGTCGGGCCGATGGTCGATAAACTGCCGTTTGCGGAAAAGTGTCAGCCATGTGTTTTGCCGGTGGGTGCCGGGCAATACGCGCAGACCGCCATTGCGTTTCGGGCAATCATCTAAATGCAACCCTACGTTCAGCATCGGGCGGATGCGGTGCCCCATAAACAGGTCGCGCGGACTGTCGGTATGCCAGCCCATTCTCGAAAAGTTGCTCTCAGGCGTGCGAACGTAATGGTTCACCACTAAGCCGTCTTTTTCTTCGGGGCTGATACGGCCCTCATACGGAGCCAGCAATTGGGTTAGCATTTGTAGGCGTTCATCTTTCAGAAACTCGTTCAGCATGGGGCTGAACAAGGACGTAAAGGCAAACCGCTGCACAATGCGCTGACCGTTTTCGTCATGACCGAATTTTATAGGTGTCCCATTGATTTTATCGACTTTTTCGGCAAACCAAAGGGCTTCGATCCGCTCGATTTCGTACAGAAACGTCTGCACCGTTTGGCAGTCAATGAACTGTTTGATGTGGAGAAACCCATCCCGATTGAACGAGTCCAGTTGTTCAGGTGTGAGCAGGCTCGTAATTGGATGAGCAAGGGTATTGGTTGATGTCAGCATAAAAAATCTTTAGTTAAGTTGAATCACACCCGCTATTCTTCAGGTGCATTCGTGCCTGGTATTGGTATAATTCCGGGTATGCCTGATTCAGTTGGTTTGTTTGATACTGACCACACCCCGAACGGCCCGCAACTGCCTGTCAATAGCGGATAGATGCTGCTCATCCTGCACCTCTACGGTCAGTCGGCCATTGACCCGAGTGCCATCACTCTCGAATAACAACCCCGTAATATGGCAGTGCTCGTGCTGCGGAATGGCATCGGCGACATCGCCCACAAAGTTGATTCGATCAAAGCCAATGATCTGATATACTGTCTGTTGTCGGTTTAGTGAAGGCATTGTCGGTATCATGCGTACAGTTCGTTTAACAGGTCGTTCTGCTGATGGAATCCCTCAAAATTTTCATCCAGAAAGTGATACTGAATCCGCAGGAAACGGTCGATAATGTACACGGCCGGCACATACACATCCTCAGAAATACCCGACACCCGGTCCCAGATTGGGTCGGTTTCTGAATAGACCCCAAACCGACGCGCTACAGCATTGTCGGCATCGTAGGCCAGAATCATATTGGATAGATTGGCCTGTTTTTCCAGGTATTTTGGGTTTTCGTTGGTAAAAACGACTAACTGGCCACCCGCTGCCCGAATAGCAACTGCCATCTCTGTTAAAGCGGTTAAGAAAGGCCGGGAGTAGCTACCCCAGCATGGGCAATAGAAACTGACAACGACGGGACCCTGTGCCAGCAAATCGGGCAGATTAAGCGCCTTGCCCAACAAAACCGCCGTAAACAGCGATGCCTGCCACGAATCAGGGGTATCAATCAGAGAGAAAAAAGGAGCATGCTCGCCCGTAATCAGGGGTTGCACCCGCTCAACAGGCTGGCGGTCTTTAACGACGACTCCGCGTATGTCGCCCCATTCATTAACCATTTCCAATGTCATGTTGTCTGTTGTTTAGCAATACCGTAGAGAAAACCGAAATAATACCGCTGAATAGTGGCCTGATACGCCCACCACGATAACCCACCGATGTAAGCCAAAATGATTAGCATCGGGTTGCCCGTTGCCGCGTAGAGGAAGCCCCAAAGAACAACCAGTCGGGTAAGTTCGAGGTGGAGTACCCACTGGCGTTGCTCCAGAATAGCCCCGCAGTTGATAAGGGTCAGCAGAATAATGACTGCAAACAACCCCTGCCACAGTCCCGGCACGCGCTCTTCAATGAGTAGCAAAGCGAACAAAATCAGTAACACACCCGCCATCTGCCCGACGACATACCCCCGCAAGCGGCTTTGGGACATTGTATGAGCTGAATTCATCTGATTGCTACCAGGCAGGAATCGGATAGCCAGTTTATCACGGATACGCCCGTCAACGCGGTCGGGCCGGCCCGTCAGCAGGCGGATTTTTGCCCCGAATCCGGGCGTCTGGCGGGCGGCTTCGAAGAGTTCAAACAGAAAATGAAATTGCTGCCACAGAAAACTATAACTTCTGAGTGGTTTTGTCAGGCCATAAACCGGCTCCTCGGTTTCGGGGGTGAACGTGCCGAAGAGTTTATCCCAGATAATCAGGACATCGCCATAGTTCTTATCTAAGTACAGCGGATTGCTGGCGTGGTGTACGCGATGATGCGACGGGGTGACCAGTACGTATTCGAGGATGCCCAGTTTGCCAATGGTTCGGGTATGGATAAAAAAGGGATACAACCCATGAAAAAGCAACAGGGTCGTAATCATTTCGGCAGGAAAGCCAATAACGGGAAGAACAGCCCAAAAACCCGTGCGAATGACGGCCTGAAAAAGCGTGATCCGAGCCGAGACGGTATAATTAAACTCCTCACTCTGATGATGCACCACATGAGCAGCCCAGAACAGATTCACTTCATGAGCCAGCCGGTGATACCAGTACCAGATAAAATCGGTGGCAAAGAACAAGGCCGCCCATGTCCAGAACGAAGGCTGAATGGGCAACAGCGCATAGTGGCTGTGCAGATAGTCATAAACCCCGTAGAAAATGCCAACCGTGAACAGGTCAAGCAGACGTTCGGCAATTCCCACACTCAGGTTCGCAATGGAATCGTTAAAGCGGAAATAGCTCTTTTTCATCCATCTCGACAACGCGTATTCCAACCCGATTAAGGTTAGAAATAAGGGGATCGCTAAGGCAAGCCAGGACTGATGCATAAAATCACTTAATCTATATATTAAATAGGTTATTAAGGGAAATAAATAATTCAGCACCGATGCTGAATTGAATTACGTTGACTCGTTCATCTAAAAACAGGCCGGAACAATGACAAGGCTGCTTATTTCAGGCAACCAGGCAAACTGTTTTGAAAGGCTTCAGCAACCAATCAGCCAAGCCGTTTATCCGATGACTGCGTAAAGATAAAGGCCTAAATTTTTATTTTCCAAATTACTATACATAATTTATAGGAATTATAGTTTACCCTAAAACTCTATCGAATTCGTTCACTAAATTCAACCCTATATGCTCTCAAAAAAAGCCAAATATGCCATAAAAGCATTAAAAGTTCTGGCAGAGACTTATGGTACCGGTCCGGTCTTGATCGCTCAAATTGCCAGTGCAGAATTGATTCCAAAAAAATTTCTGGAAGGTATTTTACTCGAATTACGGAATCACGCTATCCTCCAAAGCCAGAAGGGCAAAGGAGGTGGTTACCGGCTGCGTGTTGAGCCGGAACGCATTACGCTGGCGCAGGTTATTCGGATTATTGACGGGCCTATTGCACCCACGCCCTGTGTTTCCAGGAATTTCTACGTTAAATGCGACGACTGCGACGACGAAGAGACCTGCGCCATTCGCCCAATTATGCTCCGCGTCCGCGACGCTAATCTGGCCGTTTATGAACAGACGACGATACGGATGCTGGTCGATGAAAGAAAGCCTACGGTGGGTTAGACCTTAGGCTCCCAGCCCTTTTCGTACTCACGGCCCCATAATTTCTGAGCGTCTTTGTCGTCCAGAATATGGCCGTTTTTGGGATCAATTTTCAGGTCACGGCCAACGCGCCAGGCAATGTTGCCCAACTGCATGGCCACCACACTCTTATAGCCCAGTTCGACATCGCAGTTGGGACGACGGTTGTTTTTGAGCGCGTCCAGAAAGTCCGCAACGTGCAGGCTATCCATGCCCAAACTGGGACTGGCCGTATTGCGGCCCTGTAAATCGCTTTCTGCCACCGACGGCTTCACCTCTTTAACCAGTTTACCGTCAAGGTCATACACTTTATAACTATCGCCACCGGTATCTAAACTCCCGTTTTCTCCGTAGAAAATAATACCCCGGTCCAGCCCTTCGATTTTCCGTCCATTCGAGCTTCGGCTTTCCCACATCAGCGATACCCGGCCCGGATAATCCATAATAACGATCTGCGTATCAGGCGTTTCCCAGTCGTCTTTGAATTCGTACCGCCCCCCTACCGAACTGACCCGCGTCGGAAAATCGACGCCCAGACCCCAGCGGGCCACATCGACCTCGTGCGTACCATTGTTGAGGGCTTCGCCCGTGCCCCAGTGCCAGAACCAGTGCCAGTCGTAGTGAATCAGTCCTTCTTTATAAGGCATCCGGGGTGCCGGTCCCTGCCACAACTCGTAATCCAGCCACGAGGGTACAGCACCCGGCTTGAGCACGGTGGCTTTGCGCTTGTTGGTGTACCAGGTTTTAGCCAGATACACCCGGCCAATGATGCCTTTATGCAGTTCTTCAATACCCTGCGTCAGCGTTGGGGCCGACCGACGTTGCGCGCCCATCTGCACCACGCGGTTGTATTTGCGGGCTGCGGCAATGGCCATCTCTCCTTCATGCGGATTGTGGCTCAGGGGTTTCTCGACATACACGTGTTTACCGGCCTGGCAGCCCATAATGGCCAGCGGAGCATGCCAGTGATCGGGTGTGGCGATGTAAATGGCGTCGATGGATTTGTCTTCCAGCACCTTGCGGCAGTCTTTTTCGGACTTGGGCTTCAGCGTCTGTTTCGTTTTCAGAATGGTTTCTATCGCCTGGGGAATGGTACGCTCGTCTACATCGCAAACGGTGCCCACCTCGGCATTTTTCTGACTGGCAAACGTACCGCCCATGCTGTTGCCCCGGCTGTGAACGCCAATCGTAGCGACGCGCACCAGTTCATTGGCACCCATGATGCGGTTATAGCTTTTGGCACTGAATCCATAGGCCGACCCACCCACCGCTACCCCAACCGAACCGGCAGCTACTTTCTTAAGGAAATCACGTCTGTTTTGCATACGATTGTCTGACAAGGCTTTGGTTTTAATATTTATGAATAATCCCTGATGGCTATGCTCCTGCAACAGTAGCTAACCCAATCAGCCAGACTACCAAACTAAAAATCAATCGCATCATTCGTGTTTTGAGGCTTTTACAACTTTTTAGTTTAAGCAAAAGGCGTAGTACCGACCGTCCCGGTTGGGTGATAAACGACGGAACATCACCCGACCGGGACGGTCGGTACTACAGCCCACTATAGAGTCAATCTCTATCAAAAAGTTCAAACCGCTTCTTCACGTAGTTAAACATAGGTTTGTGAACATTTTCCCGGTTATTTCAATCTTTTGTCGGATTGCCGGGACGTCGGACCAGACCTACTGTTTGTAGCCATTACACTTGTTCGTCTGATTCTCATCACGTAACGACCGAACAACCGCTTAATACTCAGGCTTCTGCTTGATTTTTTCAGGCTTGGACTGAATCACCTGCAGCGGAATCGGGAACAGCATGTTGTCACTCCGGGCCGATGGGCTGAATCCAATCTGTTCTTTCGGTTCCTGAATTATCCCCTCTTTGGCCCGCTCTGTTCTGACTAAGTCAAACCAGCGGTGGTTTTCAAAGGCCAGTTCAACGCGCCGTTCTTTTTCGATGGTCAGCAAAAACTCAGCACCTGAACTAAAAGGTTTATAATCGGCCAATATACCCGGCGCACCGCCCGTAGTGCTTCTGAATAATTGCTTATTTAGTTGACATAGACGCATTCCTTTTCATCCAGCGCAAACAACCAACAGCCCAATGCTTATCTGAGCATTGGGCTGTTGGTTGTTTGCCGAAACACGGCGGGCAGTAAAAAAATTTGGGAATAGTTTACTCCGGCAGAGTCCAGCTAAAAGGTTAACACGACCTTACCCTGCGTCCGGCGCGATTCCAGGTCGCGGTGGGCGGTTTGTACGTCGGCGAAAGGATACGTTTGCACGGCCAATGTTAATTTGCCCGAAACCAGAAAACCGATTAATTCGCTGGCATACTCACCAAACTTTGCTGCATCGGCAAAGAGGGTATACCCGCGTACAGCCTGTCCCTGCCCAATGAGTTGCTGCCCGGCCAGCATGGTTGGTTCGCCGGAGGCCGACCCATAAATTACGCCCGTTCCACCCGCGCCGAGGGTTTGCAGTGCGCCCACGCCAATAGCCCCGCCAATGGCATCGAACGTAGCGGCAACACCTTTTCCATCGGTCGCATCGCGTACCTGCTGTACCCAGTCGGCGTCGGCATAGCTGATGGCGGCATCGGCTCCCAGAGCCAGCACAGCCGCTTTCTTGGCTTCGCTTCCTACGGCAGCAATAACACGCTTACCGTGATTTTTAGCCAACTGCACCAGCACGGAACCAACGCCCCCGGCAGCAGCCAGCACCAGCACCGACTCGTAATTACCCGTGTGCAACAAGCCCACGGCGGTCATACCCTGCACCAATAAAGCCGTTGCTTCGGCGTCGCCTAACCCATCGGGCAACGGAAACGCCTGCGTGGCCGGAGCGATCGCGTATTCCGCATAGCCCCCGTTGGCAACCATAGCCATAACCCGCTGTCCCGGTTGCAGGTGTGTTACGCCATCGCCAACGGATTCAACCACACCCGCCACTTCATAACCCGCCACGAAAGGCAGCGTGACCGGCATTGGATACGTGCCTTTGCGTTGCAGCACATCGGCGTAATTGACGCCCGCTGCCTTGACTTTAATCAGCACCTCACCCGCCTTTGGCTGGGGTGTGGGTAATTCGATAACCTGTAACACATCGGCCTCGCCGTGTTGAGAAAACTGTACTACTTTCATAAGATTACTTCGTTTAATTGAAACTATTTTTGTTACATTAATGAATAAACAGTTTAGTGTATGCGGTTGTCTTCCAGCCGCGCCAGCGAGGTATTCAGGACTTCGGCAATGGAATAGCGGCTTAAATCTTCTTTGAGTGCGGTTAGTGACTGCGCGAAAATGGGATGCAGGGTTTGCTGAATGCTGTTGGCAATCGGGCTGCAACCGGACCGATTGTCGCGGTGGGCCAGCGCGAAAAAATCCGTCCGGTCGCCCTCTATCGCCAGAAATACATCGAGCAGGGAGATGTCGGCAGCGGGCCGTCCTAACTGATAGCCACCGGTTTTGCCACGCAGTGCGCTGACTAAGCCCGCATGGCGCAATTGCCGAACCAGCCGCCGGATTACAACCGGATTGGTACTCAGCACACCCGCAATCTGTTCGGAGGTGACCCACGAAGCTGCACCGTCTGCATAGGCCACAAATGACGTAATATGCGCGGCTGGTGCGCCCGCATTGCCCGGATAGGCTAAGTACGTTATGATGTGAACCGCTGTCAGGAAGTTACCGCTCATGGTGCTGTTGTAAGATGCTGTAGTAATGGTATTGTAACAAAAATAGTTTCAATTAGGCGGATAAGTAATTGGTTAGGGCTGTCTATTAAATATGGAAATCCGTTTAAAAAGTAACATTTAGTCTACGTAAGATTTGCCTGAATTTTGTAGTATACACAAACGGCGACGGGTATAAATTACCGATGTGTGATTTATACCCGTCGCCGTTTTGTGCTAACGATGTGTACTTATTGGAACGGGCAAAAGGGGACGGAAAAGTTCAGGATCATTGTCTCACTTCACCTACATCACTACTACACTCCCTTACAAAGCACGAATTTTAATATTTCGGAACCAGACGGTGCTGCCCCAATCCTGTAGGCCGATGTGTCCGGTGAAGCGGCCTTTGCTAAGGGGGCTGTTGCTGAGTTTGCTGCTGGCAACGCGCTGTTTCCAGTCGGGACCGGCGAGGTCGTGTTCCTGTATGCTGAAGCCGTTTAGATAGACCGTCAGCTTGTTTTTCTTCAGGATAAACTGAACGGTGTTCCAGCCGCCAACCGGCTGTATCTCGCGAACACGGGCGTTGGCAACGCTGAAAAAGTCGCCCGCGCGGTGCTTGTTTTCATCGGCACCTTCGTAAATGGCGTCGTCAAGTACCTGAAGTTCAAGGCCGGTGTCATAAATGTTTTTGTATTGGGCTTCCTCTTGCACAAAGAAGAAAATACCGCTATTGGTAAATCGCTCGACTTTCCATTCGGCTTTGAATTCAAAATCGCCGGAGACGATTGCATCCGTTACCAAATCGCCCCCGTTCGGTGCTTTGTTGCCAATCCGATTGGGGACGTTTAGTTTGAGTGCGCCATTATCAATCTGCCAGGCTGTCCCGACGGGTTTACCGCCATAGGTATGCCAGCCGCTCGTATTCCGGCCATTGAACAGGAGTTTCCAGCCTTGTTTTTTCTCCTGATCCGATAATGTGTTGAGCGTTTGCGCCCGCACGAGGGTGAGCGTTAGGCCCATTAATAAGCAAATAAAAGCGGTTCTGAGAAGCATAAGATAGAAAGGTATAAGAGGTTTAGAAATTGTTTGACTGGGCCACCGGAGTAGTTAGCTTCTCTGAGATTGTTCGGCGGAGTTTTCAACTATGCTCAACGCCCGTAATGAACCAGCGTTTTGTCATTCCGAGGAACGAGGAATCTTAAGCTTGATTAATACGCAACGTTGAGATTCCTCGTTCCTCGGAATGACAAAATACCTTCGCAATTTTAGCTCAGAAAGAATAGTATGATAGGTCCGTCTTTGGTAGGTGTTACCTTATACCTACTAAAGACGAAAATCTGTGAAATCTCACAATTCAAAGGTGATACCCTGCGCCAGCGGCATGGTGGTGCCGTAGTTGATGGTGTTGGTTTGTCGGCGCATGTAGGCTTTCCAGGCGTCGGAGCCGGATTCGCGGCCACCGCCCGTTTCTTTCTCACCACCAAATGCACCGCCAATTTCTGCCCCTGAGGTGCCGATGTTGACATTGGCAATACCGCAATCGGACCCGGCCACCATTAGAAACTGCTCGGCTTCGCGCATGTTTAGCGTGAAAATAGACGATGACAATCCTTGCGGCACGCCGTTCTGCTGGGCAATGGCATCGTCTAACGTACTGTATTTAAGTAAGTAAAGGATTGGGGCGAAGGTTTCCCGCTGTACGACTGGCCAATGATTTTCGGCTTCGGCAACGCACGGCTTCACGTAACAGCCCGATTCAAAGCCAACGCCTTCAACCAGACCCGGTTCCACGACAAACCGACCGCCCTGCTCCCGAATCTCGTTCACGGCATTCTGGTAGTTTTGAACGGCTAACTGGTCAATAACCGGCCCGACATGAAACGACTCGTCGAGCGGATTACCGATACGAACCTGCTCATAAGCCTTTTTGAGCCGGTTTTTTACGTCGTCGTAAATGCTTTCCTGCACAATAATCCGGCGGGTGCTGGTGCAGCGTTGCCCGGCCGTGCCAACCGCTCCGAATACGATGGCCGGAATGGCTAAGTCCAGATCGGCATGGTCCGACACGATGATGGCGTTGTTACCACCCAGTTCGAGCAAACTGCGCCCTAACCGACCCGCAACGGCCTCGGCTACGGCTTTGCCCATGCGGGTACTGCCTGTTGCCGACACGAGGGCCGCGCGCGGATCGCGGGAGAGCCACTCGCCTGCATCACGTCCACCCGTAACGAGGCAGGACACACCTTCGGGCACGTCGTTGTTGCGGAGCACTTCGCCAATAATCTGCTGGCAGGCTAAGGCCGTCAACGGTGTTTTTTCGGATGGTTTCCAGACACATACGTCGCCACACACCCAGGCCAGCATGGCGTTCCACGACCAAACGGCCACCGGGAAATTAAAGGCCGAAATAATGCCAACAATACCCAGCGGATGCCACTGCTCCAGCATCCGGTGGGCGGGCCGCTCGGAGTGCATCGACAGGCCGTATAACTGGCGCGACTGCCCCACGGCGAAATCGCAGATGTCGATAATTTCCTGCACTTCGC
Organism: uncultured Spirosoma sp.; assembly: GCA_964244845.1. Lineage (GTDB taxonomy): Bacteria > Bacteroidota > Bacteroidia > Cytophagales > Spirosomataceae > Spirosoma. Next base: position 106,669 of record CAXTKE010000012.1, on the reverse strand, counting down.
CCAGTCCTTCCTGTAATGACTTACCCATTTCGTAGCTGACAAGCGTACCGAGTTCGCGTTTATACCGTCGGAACTGATCGCCCATTTGCCTCACAATTTCGCCCCGGCGCGGAGCCGGAACTAATCGCCACTCGGCAAAGGCGGCCTGTGCTGTTTCGATAACGCGGTCATAATCGGCGCGGGTCGAGATATGAACCCGCGCAATCAGTTGACCATCAGCGGGTGAATAGGAATCGAGGGTTTTCTCAGACCGGTCGGAGTGCCAGAATTGCTGCCCTGTGCTGGTGCCGGGTTTAACGGGTTGGGTGGGCAGCGGAAGAATAGACTGCATAAACGTAGCTGGTGGTTTGTTGTGCGTGCAGCAAATCTACCCGCCTTTGGGTAAACAATAAACACTCACAAACCTTTTATTCCTAAAGCGGTTAAAACAGAACGATGTCTTACTCCATTAACTTCTCTCTAACGTTATGAAAATCAAGCTATTTTTTCCGTTGCTCGTAGCAGGCGTCGCGCTGACAACAATCGGCAGTTGGGCGCAGACCACCCCCACCGGTACGGCCACGTCAACCACCTATCCGCAGGGAGCGATTGCTACCGACTCCACCGCTGGCAAAATGACCCGTCAGCAGAAACGGGCCATGAAACGGACAAACCGAATGACCAATCAGAACAGTTCCAATTCAGGTACGACCAATGCATCGACGCAGGATGCGCGTTATCGGCAAAGCTCAGCCAGCAACGGCACGGCTGTAAACAACAGCAATTCAACGAATTACAACAGCAACAACGCCACCAATGCGCCTACGGGCGTTGGCAGTAATCCCAATACAGCAACCTCATCGCCCACGCCAGCCAGCCAGGGGAGCAATGGGCAAAACACAGGTATGACGGGTACGCCTGACTCAAATGCGGGAGCGGCATCTGCGGTTTCGGGGGCTAAATCCAGTGAAGAACCGGCTGTAAAATCAGGTAGTACGTCGCGCAATACCAGCATTGGTGATTTTATAGCTTCGTCGCCGAATTACACGACGCTGCAGAATGCACTGCAGTCGGCCGATCTGTGGGAAACACTCAAAGGGGGTGGTCCTTATACGGTTTTTGCGCCAGCCAACTCCGCATTCAAAAAACTCCCGACAACAGCCCAGGGTGCATTATTAGAAGGCAACAACCGGGCCGCGCTGAAACAACTGCTCTCCTATCACGTCGTAAACGGCTCGGTATCAGCCGATGCGCTGGCTCAGCAAATCAAAGCGGGTAATGGCAAAGCGAAACTGACCACTTTATCGGGGGCTACTCTGACAGCGAGCCAATCGAACGGACGCATTACGCTGACCGATGAGCAGGGCGGTACCGCTACGGTCGATGCACCCGACAATCGCCAGATGAACGGTGTTGTTCATGGCATTACAGGTGTGCTAATGCCTAAAACAGGTATGGAAGCCTTTCGGTAATTAAATGAGTAAGGGATAAGTTGTTAAGTAGTAAGTAATTGCATGTCAACTACTTACTACTTAACAACTTATCCCTTACTACTGAATACATAGCCTGTTTAGCCAAAAGACGACAGCCTACCGGGTTAAATTATAAACGCATCGCCAGTATTGCCAACAAAATCTGACTTTTACGAAGCGTTTCACTTTATCCTATCGGTATTCGTTCATTTTTTGAAATTCTGTATATATTTGGCTCCCTTAACACCGTACGCGTGAAACGCCAGTCTTCCTTAGTTTCGGAAAGTGTCCTGATCGAAAAGCTTACGCAGCGCGATCAGCAGGCTTTTCAGTGGCTTTACGATCAATATTCACCTGCTCTATACGGTGTTGTGCTACGCATTGTGCGAGACGACGACCAGGCAGCCGACCTCCTTCAGGATATCTTCGTTAAAATCTGGAAAAACCTTGACGCCTATGACGCTACCAAAGGACGTTTGTTTACCTGGATGCTGAACGTGGCCCGCAATACGGCCATTGATTCGCTGCGTGCCCGCAAAACACAACCTTTTGGCGCAATCCGAACCGACGAAGAGAACGTACATATTGTTGACCGGCAGCATCATACGGAACAACCCAACCCTGACCACATTGGTATAAAGGAGGTTGTCAACCAGTTGAGACCTGAACGGAAACAGTTAATCGATCTGGTTTATTTCGGCGGGTATACCCATGAAGAAGCCGCCGAAGAGCTGAATCTGCCTTTGGGAACGGTGAAAACTCGGGTACGTGCTGCCTTGCAGGAATTAAAGCAACTTTTTAAATCATGAACGTCACGGAATACATAGCGTCTGGCATCTTAGAATCGTACGTCATGGGGGCGGTAAGCGACCAGGAGCGACGCGAGGTTGAGTGCCTGTCTTCTATCTATCCGGACATACGGCGCGAACTGGATCAATTATCAGAAGTACTCGAAGATTATGCCCTTCTGCATAGTGTCGAGCCACCTGTTTCTGTACGGGTAAAGTTACTGGAGCAACTCAATTTTGAGAAGCCGGTGCAGGAAACCATTGTCCGGCCAATGCCGGTCGAGTATACCTCGTCGCCAACATTTCGGGTTACCTGGGTTGTTGCCGCGTCGATGGGCCTGTTGGTGTTGTTATTTTCGTTCTATTTACTCTCGCAGCTACGGACAAGTCAGAAAACGCTGGCTGCTCTTCGCGCCAATACTAATTCGTCTCAAACGGAGTTGCGGCAACTGCGCGAACAACAGTTTCAGAACCAGGAACGACTGGCGGTTTTGCAGCGGGCCGGTACGCGTGTCATTCAGTTGCGAGGCAATGAAAAATCACCGAATGGCGATATGCTCGTTTATTGGAACACGCAAACCCAGCAAATCTGCGTCGATATCAAGTCGCTCCCCAAACTCCCCTCCGATCAGCAGTATCAGCTTTGGTCGATGGTGGGTGGCAAGCCGGTTGATGCCGGTGTGTTTAACGGTACGGAATCGACCCAATTGTTTCAACGCCTGAACCGGCTCGTCAGGAAGGCAGATGCCTTTGCTGTAACGGTTGAAAAGCGGGGTGGCAGTCCAACACCTACCCTCTCGACACTGCTGGCACTCGCCCCGGTGAATGCCTGAACGTAGCCCTTTATTTTCTTGTTTATTAGACGGGAAGTAACGCGGGTGGGAACCCGCCATTTCTGGTTAATAATCGCGGGTTTCCACCCGCGTTGCTTCCTACTTGTGCAGGTAATTCAGTCCGTGTAATCCTGTTGTGATCAAACGGTGTTTTACTTTCCATACTTGGTCGGCTGCCCGACAAACGGATAGCCATTTTTACGCCAATTTTGCCTTAATCAACTCGTTATTTAACAACGAAATTTTTTATGAAACTTACCCTGCTTGTCGCCTTATCAGCTTTTCTGATAACCGGATTCGCTTTTGTACGCGATGATAACCCACCCCGGCGGGTTGTGAAAACGGCTGCCGAATGGAAGAAAATCCTTACGCCCGACCAGTTCGCCGTCTTGCGCGAACACGGCACCGAACGGGCTTTTACCAGCCCGCTTAACGAGATTCACGACCACGGTACGTTTTACTGTGCCGGTTGTCATAATCCCCTGTTTTCGTCCGACACGAAGTTTGATTCCGGTACGGGCTGGCCAAGTTTCTACACGCCCATTACCAAAAATGCCGTTAAAGAGACATCTGACAAAGCGTATGGCATGGTGCGAACCGAGGTACTTTGCAGCGTTTGCGAGGGGCATTTAGGCCATGTGTTCAACGATGGCCCCAAACCTACGGGCCTTCGTTACTGTATGAACGGCGTGGCCATGACGTTCGATAAGAAAAAGTAAACGTATGGAATTCGCTCTGCGGTGATGATTAAGTCCGTTATTTTTCTTGTAAAACAATCTATTGAAAACCAGCCGGGTCGTGTGAGCGACCCGGTTTTTGTATAGTACATCGGTCGAAATGCGTTATATTTGAAATCCGGTCTGGATGGGTCCGGGCTAAACCGGCCCGGATAGAAACGGACGATTAGCCGAAGCAATTTGTATTCAGCTATTTTCAACCGGAAATGTTAGTGGCTTTGCGGCTGGGCTAACCGAAATTAATTACGTTTTCTTCGACTATTAACGCATGAGTCAATATAGGGAGCGATTCCGCGCTGTTCGGCACGCTTTTGGCGAATTTCGACAACGAATCCGGCAACGTCAGAAGCTATTGGGCCATGTCAGGCAAGGAGTAGGCCGACAAATTACACGGGTCGCCGGGGAAGAACGAGTCGGCTCCTGGATGCATACGTATCATACTTCCCGCAATCAGTTCCGCGCCTTTGTTCATCGGTACATCGACCCCGACTCGTGGTACTATCCGTATCTTAAAAAAACGGCAAACGCCCTGCTTTGGAGTTCTCTGGCACTGGGGATTTATGTGTTCGTCCTCAATTACAATGTGTTCTACCTGACTGGCTCCATGCCAAGTCTGGAAGAATTGAGGAATCCGAAACTCAACCAGTCATCCGAAATTTATTCGCAGGATGGGGTGATGATCGGTAAGTTTTACGCCGAAAATCGGACACCAATCAAGTTTGAGAATATTCCAAAGCCGTTAATCAATGCCCTGATTGCTACGGAAGATGCCCGTTTTTATGATCACGGGGGTGTTGATCCACGCGCCATTGGCCGGGCACTCATCAGCCTCGGACGCGACGGGGGCGGCTCTACAATTACCCAGCAGTTAGCCAAAAACCTGTTTAAAACACGCCAGAAAAACAGTACAGGGCTGCTCTCCCGCGTTCCATTTATCCGAAAGGTCGTCTACAAATCGAAAGAATGGCTGATGGCACTCAAGCTGGAGCGGAATTTCTCGAAACAGGAAATCATCACGTATTATTTCAATACGGTCGATTTCGGCAGTAACGCCTTCGGCCTGAAAACAGCCGCCCGAACGTTTTTCAATAAACTCCCCGACAGCCTGAACATACAGGAAGGCGCGGTGCTGGTGGGGCTGCAAAAAGCGACCACAAATTATAACCCGCTGAAAAATCCGGAACGCTCCCGCGAACGCCGGAATATCGTGCTGGCGCAGATGGCCAAATACAATTTCCTGACCAAAGCCCAGGCCGACTCCATCAGTGCTTTAGCGTTGAAAACCGATTTCACGCCCGAAAATCCGTATTCAGGCCCGGCCAGTTACCTCAAAAACGCCGTTCAGGATTACGTAAAAAAATGGGGTGAGGAGAATGGTTACGACCTCTATACGGCTGGTCTGCGCATTATTACGACTATCGACTCGCGGATGCAGACCTATGCTGAAGAGGCTACGAGCGAGAAGATGAAGCAGTTACAGCACACCTTCGACAACCACTGGCGCGGTCGAAATCCCTGGACCGATGAAGATGGCAACGAACTGCCGGGCTTCATTGACTCCGTTGCGCAGCGCACCGAACGGTACAAATCCCTGAGCCGACGCTTCATGCCCATGTATCCCGACTCGATCATGTACTACATGAAAAACAAAAAGAGCAAAATGCGGGTGTTTAGCTGGAACAGCAAGCGCGGATATGACTCAACCAACATGACGCCCTATGACTCTATCGCCTATTACAAGCATTTTTTGCAGTCGGGCATGGTGGCGATGGACCCCCGTACGGGCTACATTCGGGCGTGGGTGGGCGGTCTGGACTACGACTATTTCAAGTATGACCACGTAAAACAAGCCAAACGACAGCCCGGTTCGACGTTTAAGCCGTTCGTCTACACAACCGCCATCGACGATACGCTTATTAACCTTAGCCCCTGCGACCGGATTCAGGACAGGCCCTTCCGCAAAGAATACCGCGAAAACGGCGAAGATAAAATCTGGGAGCCACGCAACTCAACAGGCTATTATACGTATTCGCACATGACCCTGCGCCGGGCTATGGCCCGCTCGGTAAACTCCATTACGGCCCAGCTCACCGACCGTGTCACGCCCGAACGGGTGGCCCAGTACGCCCATCGAATGGGGATAAAGAGCCGTCTGGAAGCGGTTCCTTCTATCGGGTTAGGGTCCTCCGATGTGTCCTTATACGAACTGGTGGCGGCCTATTGTACGTTCGTCAACGACGGCGAATCGACCGAACCGCTTATCGTTCAGCGCATTGAAGACCGGGATGGAAATACAATCGAAACGTTTACGAGTCAGCACAAACGGGCGATCAGTTCCGAAACGGCTTTTCTGATGCGGTATATGCTTCAGGGAGGCTTGCAGGAATCGGGGGGAACGTCGCAAAATTTATGGTCGTTCGATTTATTTAAAAACCATAACGAAATGGGCGGCAAAACCGGCACGACATCCAACAACTCCGATGGCTGGTTTGTTGGCGTATCCAATAATCTGGTTGTGGGTGCCTGGGTTGGTGGCGACGACAGAAGCATTCACTTCCGTTCTACGGACTTGGGTGAAGGGGCAAAAACGGCACTGCCTTTAGTTGGCCGATTTCTGGAGCGCGTGTATAAAGATCCGAAATTTAAAAGTCTGCAAGGACCGTTTCCCAAAGCCGACGGCATCACAAAAGAGTATATGAACTGTGGCTATTCGGGCGATGAAGAAAGCTCGGACGAATCCGACTCGACTGATACCTCCGGCGACGTGAGCGATTCGACGTTTGTACCTACAACGCCCACGCCCGATGCGACTACGCCAACCGACACAACGGGCGGGTTATAACCATAATGCCTCGTTTATGCGTATGGCGCACTGAAGGTAAATTACACCGCTACTCACTTGTAGGACTTTCGCTTAGACCCGTGCCACGGTTTCTAAATGCGTTCGAGAGAACCGTGGCACGGGTCTAAGCGAAAGTCCTAACTTAATAATTTACAGAACTATCAGAACAAAAAGTTAACTTAAATAGTAATTTAATTTGTACACACAGTACTATTTAGTGTGTTATCGTCTAAAGCGAATCGAACGACCAATTAAAGGCTGAATGCATACCGGGTTTTAGCCAAACATTGGCATGAGGTTTGAAACTACAGACAGACACTCTGTTATTATGAAACTATTCACACGAATTTTTTACTGGATCTTATTTACCGTTGCTCTGCTAACATTTGGCACATTAGTGGTAGCCTGGTTCATCGACTTCCGCCAGACTGATCAGGAATTAGCCGAGGAGTTTCGCGGGCAGCGAATTCGCCCTACAGTTCATTACTATCATGTTGGTGGTCGGGCAATTGACGAAGCGAACGAGGGCGTCCCCCCTCGAACAATTCGGTTCATAGAAACTGGCAACTCCTCCGCCGATTCGGCCCTGCCAGTGGTGATTTTCGTTCACGGCGCACCAAGTTCGCTATCGTTTTTCAACCAGTTTTTTAAAGATACAACCCTGCTTAATCGCGCCCGCTTAGTTGCCGTTGACCGGCCGGGCTATGGTTATTCTGACTTTGGCCGGGTCGAAACGTCCATTATCCGGCAGGCCGAATTGCTGCAGCCGCTCATCGACCGGTACCGGAAAGCTCCCTATCTGATGATTGTCGGGTCGTCGTATGGCGGCTCGGTGACGGCGCGGCTGGCCATGAACAATCCGGGGCGGGTCAATGATGTGGTGTTTGTTTCGTCGGCACTGGGGCCGGGCCTGGAACGTACATACCCTATTAGTTATCTGGCCGATAGTCCGCTTATTCACTGGATGGTGTCGCCCCTGCTGCGGCTGGCAAACGACGAAAAGCTGGCCCACCGGCGGGCTTTGGAGGCCATTCTACCTGACTGGCCCAAAATTCGGGCGAACATTACGATGCTGCATGGTCAGCGGGACGATCTGGTCTACCCAACCAACGTTTCCTTTGCCCAGCAGCATTTAACAAACGCCAGGGTAAAACAATTTATCCTGCCCGAAAACCGGCATGATATCGTGTTCAACAAGCGCGAGTATATGACCGAAATCATTCTCAATATTTTAACGCAACGTGTTGGTAGAGAAACCAGTGTTGTTAAAGCAGTGGCCGTAAAATTAAAGAAAGACGCAGATCCTGCCAGTCTGTGAGTGAGCGTCCACCTCTGTCAAAGCACCAGGGCGGTCATCCAGAATACGCCGTCGCCAAGCCAGCGATACCGTTCGTTTTTAATAAAATAGTCGGGATACCGCTGAATGCCGTAGAGTGTCAGGCTCATCAGCGCGAGGATAAGCGCAGACCGTTGGGCGAATCGGTCAGGAGTGAGGAAACAAAGCGCGAAACCCGTTAATACAATCACAAATGTCAGCCACCGCAGAATAACGTCGCAGCGGTCACTCCCCCATTCGGTCACTAATGAAAATACCGGCTGGTCGGTCGTTTCGCGCTCCTCCATGATGGCAAACAACAACAGATTCTGAAGCGCGATTCCCAGAAACATAAACCCTTCAGTCAGTTCAACCGCACGAATCGAGGGCCGCTGTACCCAGACGCTGCCCCAGATACCGGCCACATAGAGCATAGCGACCAGCGGCTCTTTCAACAGCAGAGCCGGATGGCGGGCCGGAAGCCGGAAAACTGCACCGACGTAGGCTGCACAAATTCCGCCCAGTATAATCCCGAACTTAATGACACTGCCCGGCAGAAAAAACGCCATGATTAGGGCCAGAACAGCCGCGCCGACAACAATTGGCCACAGGATAGCCGCATGGTCTTTATGAAACCGGTGCCGGGCGGTCAGCGGTTGACTGGTTGCATCGGCCTGGTGTTTTCTGACATCGAGAAGCCGGTCGACTGTATAGATAATGAACACGGCCAATGCCAAAACGACGGGCGTGGCCCAATGCACAGGCTCGACATCAGACAGCCGGGCAACCATGCGGTTGGACAACACCGCGCCAACGACCACGGGGAAACTCAGATAATAAAAAATGCGTAAATAGTTGAGCAACGGATGCAATGGGTAGTTGAAACAAGTAGGACGCTGGTTCAGGAATTTCCGTACATCGGCAAAAAATCAACGGGCATTAACGGGCGGGGCCAGCCACGGCTCCTGCCGACTAAGCACCGCAACGGATTGACCAACGCGTAACGTACCAACAACAGAATCGCCGGTTGGTTTAGCCAGCACATTTTGCCCGAACAAAATTTTGTGTTTCCATTGCCGGTACCTTGCCAATGTGCGAAGCGGCTCTCTACCTTTCTGCCCGGTTTCGGGGTCAATTGTTGTGAGCACACAGCGGGCACAGGGCTTGACGCCGTAGAACTCCATGTCGCCCATCTGGAAATGCGTCCAGGCATCTTCTTCATTCGGCAAACTACCGGCAACCACAATATTCGGTCGGAAGCGAATCATCGACATGGGTTCGGCCAGTTGCTGGTTCAGGTAATCGAGCGATGCCTGACCGATCAGCAGATACGGGTAGCCATCCGCAAAACTCACCGCGTCGTTATTACGGGCGTAGGTGGATTCGACCGCCCGGTGCGTCGTTTCGGGCATAAACACCAAGCGGCAGGGTTTTCCAAGTGCGGTCGAAAACCAACGGTCTGCCTCATTGCTGACGGTGATTGCCGGCACATCTTTACTATCCCAGATTGTAACCAGCATCGTTTCGTGTTCTTTCGTTTGTGCCGATATGGTCAACGGCAGTTCCAGCATATCGTCGGGCCGATGCCGGTGCCAGACGCGCAGGAGGTCATCCCGCTCGCCAGACGGCTCAATAGCGACGTCAATCAGAGCCATCTGATGGTTGTCGCGCTGGGTCATAAATTTGCCATCCGGCTCAACCAGCATAAACCGCCGGTCGTGCCGAAAGCCTTTTTCTTCGACAACGACTTCATTCATCGGGATGCTTCCGAGTGATTTGATTGGATAAATTCGGAGTTCTGAGATGGTCATGGCAGTTGGTTGATTGGTTAATCGGTTAGTTAGTTCATTGGTTAACCGGCTGATAATTAGCCGGAAAATACGCATCAGCCACTTATTAATCGACCAATCAACCAGTTAACTAATGAACTAATCAACCAATCAAAAACTCATTCTGGGTAGTGGGCTAACGGTCTGGTCCGTAAAGTCGCCCTGTTCATATTTAAATTGGGCGGCCATCGCAATCATGGCCGCGTTGTCTGTACAATACTCAAAACGCGGAATATATACGTTCCAGCCCTGCTCCTGCCCAAGTTGGGTCAACGCGGTGCGCAGGCCGCTATTGGCCGATACGCCCCCGGCAATGGCAATTTCCCGAATGCCGGTTTCGCGAACAGCCCGCTTCAGTTTAGTCAGCAGCATCTGTACCAGCGTATGCTGAATGCTGGCACAAATGTCTGCCCGATGTTGAGTTACAAAGTCAGGATTGGCTTTCGTGTTATCCCGCAGGAAATACATAATAGCGGTTTTAATGCCACTAAACGAAAAATCGAAGTTGGGCATTTCACTCATCGGAAACCGGAACGCCAGCGGGTTACCTTCTTTAGCGTACCGGTCGATCAGCGGCCCACCCGGATACGGCAGTCCCAATAATTTTGCCGATTTGTCGAAGGCTTCGCCAACGGCATCGTCCAGCGTTTGCCCAATTACGGTCATATCGAGCGGTCCATCGACCCGCACAATTTGCGTGTGTCCCCCGCTGACAGTCAGGCACAAAAACGGAAAGACAGGTCTTGGACTTTCAATAAAATGAGCCAGTACGTGCGCCTGCATGTGGTTGACCTCAATGAGTGGAATACCAAGCCCCAGGGCCATCGCTTTGGCAAATGAAGCCCCAACCAGCAACGACCCCAACAGGCCCGGCCCGCGCGTAAAAGCAATGGCTGATAGCTCGTTTTTCGGTAGATTTGCGTCCGTTAAGGCCCGCTGAACGACGGGCAGAATATGTTGCTGATGCGCCCGCGAAGCCAGTTCGGGCACAACGCCCCCGTACTGCTCATGAATTAACTGGGTAGCAATTACGTTCGACTGGATAAGCCCGTTCGCTAAAACAGCCGCCGACGTTTCGTCGCACGAAGACTCAATGGCTAAAATATTCACTGTGCAAAGCTAATGGATAACGATTTCTCCAAAAACAAACAAGGAAACTTACGACTAAACCGTTCACTCAGTTATCGTGTCTAAGGTGTACGTATTTTTCGTTATTATTGTAGATTAGGCATTTCCACCCTGAATGCGTCAGTTTTTCGCCATATTTCTTAAAACACTGCTTTACCTGATTCTTACGGTAATAGGCATGGCGGTGGGCATTATACTGAGTCTGCAACTCCCGGCTGTCCAAACGCGCTTAGCCCAGGAGGGAGCGCAATGGCTGTCTCGAAAACTTCTTTTCCCGGTTACGATTGACGGCGTTTCGATCAAATGGTTTGATTCGCTGAGTCTCAAAGGCGTTCGCATTAACGACCGGCAGGGACGGCCCATGATTACGGTGGGGCGGCTCGATGCCGATTATAACCTCAGGAATCTGCTCGACTCCTCGGCCCACAACCTTCATTTAGACGAAGTGGTGCTGTATAGACCCGATGTTCGGATGATTAAAAACCGAAACAACGGCGACACCAATCTCGATGACTTTATTGCCCGCATCGAAGCCCTGACGTCCGACCCTACCAAGCCAAGTATTCCGAATCAGAATGTGCCGTTCACCATCGGCCATATCCATCTGGTCGACGGTGCCTATACCCTCGAAGACCCGCGCGAACCGCGCATGAATAACCCACAACAGTTTGACTATAACCATTTTACACTTAAAAATCTCAATGCCGAAGTCAGCCAGTTTCTGGTTTTGGGCGACACCATTGCGTTCGATGTCAAGGGATTATCAGGACTTGACCGGGACTCTCGAATCCCGATTCGTCAGTTAGATTCGCGCTTTCTGTACTGCAATACCAAAATGGACCTGGGCCGGTTATATGCCCATATTGGCAACTCGGTCATCAAAAATGAACTGACGTTTTTATACGCTAAACCCTCGGCTTTCGGCGATTTCAATAAACGGGTGGTTATCCGGGCCAACTTCCGGGACTCGAACATAAAATCGAAAGACCTGGGATTTTTCTCGGATTATTTGCGCGGACTAAACGAAACCTGGCTGCTAACCGGCCAGTTTATCGGTACCGTCGAGGACTTTAAATTACGGAAGACTGACCTGCGCTTTGGCACTGATGGCCGCAGTCGGTTAGTGGGTGATATGGCCTGGAAAGGCTTGCCCGATATGGACAAAACGACGGTCGATTTTGCCTTTACGCCTTCGGTCATCAACATGGCCGACATTCGGCAGTATTACCCGGATACGTCGTTTAACAGGACCATTCAAAAGCTCGGAACGGTAGCCTTTAACGCCAACTTTGCGGGCACATTCGATGACTTCAAATCGAAAGGCACTTTCCGCACCGCCATTGGCAACGTATCGGGCGACCTGACCCTGAAACTGGCCGACCGCGCTGAGTTAACCACCTACACGGCGAATCTTAAGGGCGAAAATTTCAACCTCGGTCAGTTGATAAACCAGCCGGAGCAGTTCGGAAAACTGGATGGTGAGGGTCGCCTGACGGGCCGGGGAACGGATTTGAAACAGGCCACCATCGACTTCAACGGGCGGTTTGGCCGGTTCGACTGGCAGGGCTATAGTTTCCGTAACGTGGCATCGCGGGGGAATTTACAAAAAGCTCTTTTTCAGGGGCAGTTGTCGGTTCAGGACCCAAATCTGGCGGTCAATCTCGACGGTGAGTTTAACCTCAGCGGCCCTCGTAATCACTTCGATCTGACCGGTTCGGTGCAACATGCCGACCTGCGGGCACTTGGCTACCTGTCTGATTCGCTGACGGTTAAAACAAACCTTTCGGTTCAGTTGGAGGGCAGCAAACTCGATGACATTGTGGGCAGTGCGCTCTTCACCAACGCTACGCTTGGTCTGAACAAACGCAGTCTGGCGGTGGATAAGTTAACCCTTGCGTCGTCGGTTGAGCGACGCGATTCGGTCGGTATCCAGCGGTATTTCGATCTGGATTCCGATTTTCTGACCACCCGGTTGCAGGGCACGTTTCAGCCGCAGCGCACCATTGATGACTTAACCCGGCTGGCGCGTGAGTACAAACTTTATTTTGTGGGCGATGCGGCTGGCATGACTGCCTATTATCAGCAGAAACGCAAACAGGCCGAACGTCTTACCGGACGAAAATTACCTACCGTCAGCCAGCGATACGGCGTTGATTATCAGGTCATAACCAAAAACAGTATGCCTTTGCTATCCTTTTTAGGAGCATCGGTTTATGTTGCGCCCACCACCCGGCTCGAAGGCCGGTTTACGGTCGATAATGCGTTGTTTCTGACAGCAACCGTCAAGACCGATTCGGTACGGTTTGGCAAGATCGGGTTTGGGCCAAGCGACCTCGATTTAACAACGTCTAAACTAAATTACAGCCAGGAAGTACTGGCCTCGGCGGTTCTTTCGTCGAAACGGCAGTTGTTCAGTTCGCTTTTGCCCACGCGCAATTTACAAGCCGAAGCCTCGTGGGATGTTGACCATATTGACTTCACGAGCGGTATCGAGCAGGCCGACAGCATCGGACGATTTGTGAACCGCGCCGACCTGAACGGTGAACTCCGCTTTAAAGGCGACGCCATTGACCTCACCTTCCGCCAGTCGAAACTGCGGGTGCTTGATGGCGACTGGACCCTTAACCCGGAAAGCCTGATTCGGAAAGTAGGTGATGCCTATACCATTCGGAATCTCTCGCTGCTGAACGAAAACCAGTTGATTCAGGCGTCGGGTCGCATTTCGGCGGATTCGTCCGATCACCTTGACGTTGAAGCCCAGAATTTCTTACTGGCATCTCTGAATTCCGTTCTTAATACCACCCTCGGCGGCATTCTGAACGGTTCGCTGGCCATTCGGAACCTCTATGATACGCCTATTATTGAGAGTGCGCTTTCTGTGCGGGAGTTGTCGTATCAGAACGCGCTGATTGGGGATGTGCGGGGACAGGGCGATTGGGATCAGCAGGCACAGCAACTTCGTGTCGATGCCCGCGTGAACCGCAATGGTACCGATGTTGTGATGCTGACGGGCAACTACACCCCCCAGCAGAAAGCCAATCCGCTGGCGTTAAAAGCCACGGTCAATAATGCCGATTTAAAGTTGCTCGAACCGTTTACAAAAGGGCTGTTTTCAAACCTCGGCGGTATAGCCAGTGGCGTAGTAGCCGTTACGGGCAAACCCGCCGTGCCGGTGCTGAAGGGTGAAGTGGCTATAAAGGGCGGCCGCGGGCGGTTCGACTACCTGAAAGCTGACTTCAGCTTCGACGACAAAATCTACTTCGGGGAGAACGAAATCGTTACCCGGCAACTCACCCTGCGCGACCCGCAGGGCAATACGGCTCAATTGAAAGGGGGCGTTTTTCATAACGGTTTCCGGAATTTTACGCTGGGCTTCGATGCTGATTTCAAGAATTTCAAAATCATGAACACAGCCGCAGCCGACAATGACGCGTTCTACGGTCAGGCGGTGGTGACGGGCAGTGCCGGACTTTATGGGCCAACCGACAACCTGACCATCCGCGCCAATGTGGCCAGTAATAAAGGCACCCGGATATTCATTCCGCTGGATGGGGCCACCTCCGTGGCTGCCGATGATCAGATTCGGTTTGTGAGCCGCACACCCGTCAAATCGGCAGCAAAACCGGGTGGCCCAACGGTGGCTAAACCAGACAATGAGATCGATCTGTCGCGGATTCAGATGGATTTCAACTTCGACATTACCCCCGATGCCTATTGCGAAATTCAATTAGACCGCCAAACAGGCGACATCATCAGTGCGTATGGTCTGGGTCGGGTAGCGATGAAAGTCGATACGCGGGGTGATTTTACGATGACGGGCAACTATGAAATTCAGAAAGGAGAGTACACGTTTACCTTTCAGAACATCATCAACAAACGCTTCCAGATTCGTCCAAACAGCCGCATCACCTGGACCGGCGACCCCTACGGTGCGCTGCTGGACGTAACGGCGGCTTATACCCAATACACCTCGCTGGCCCCCTTGCTGACGACCAATGGGTCATCGACAAACACCCGCGCCGACCAAACGCGCCGGTATCCAGTCGATCTGGTCATCAAGCTGAACGGTGAGTTGGGCGCACCGGCCATCAGCTATGATCTGGACATAAAAGAATATCCATCGTCGTCCGATTTTCGGCAGGCCGTTACGGCGTTTGAATCGCGAATTCAGAGCAACGACCAGGAACTGACCCGGCAGGTAAGTAGTGTACTTCTGTTCAACCAGTTATTATCCGAAGGCACAAACTTTTTCGATCAGGGGCAGGTCAATACGGGCGTAGCCAATAGTGTGAGTGAATTAATTTCGAATCAGATAAGCCGCCTGGCATCGAACCTGAACGAGAACTTAGATGTCGGCGTGTCATTTGGCGGTTTTACGAGTGGCACGCAGAACGAGAATCTGCTGAACAATCTGCAACTGCGTTTTTCGTACCGGCTGTTGAACGACCGGCTGCGCATCAGCCGCGATGGCGGATTCACCTACGGCCAAAGTCAGTACAATGCGGCCAGTTTATTGGGCGAATGGACGCTCGAATACTTTATCACGTCTGATGGTCGTTTACGGGCGAAAGTGTATAACCGCAACCAGCAGAGTATCCTGAGCCAGACCAGTTTCAACAGCACCATTACCACCGGCGGGGGCATGAGCTTGCTGTACACCCGTTCGTTTAACCGGCTGTTTGGCCCCAAACGAACCACGCCCGGCCTGCTGCCGCCCAAACCGGCCGATGAGCCAGTTCCGGCTACTACGCCTGTTACAACCGTTACCGACACCGGACGGGGCGGCTTGCGCTAATCAGGATATTGCGGCAGTGAAGGGGTAAAAATGAGTATTTGCTCCTTTACCTTTTCGTACCCTACTCCCTGCCTAATGAACCTCATTCAACGTGTCTTTCTCCTCGTTTTCCTGTTCCCATCGGGTCAGGCGTTGATGGCTCAGCGCACGTTTACCAACCCCATCAAATCGTCCGGCCCCGACCCGTGGGTGCTGCAAAAAGACGGTTGGTATTATTACATGAACACCACCGGACGCGACCTCACGCTCTGGAAAACCCGCAACATTGCCGATTTGGGCACCGCCGAAAGCAAGGTTGTTTATACGCCACCCGCCGGACAGCCCTATTCTAAAGAACTGTGGGCGCCCGAAATTCATCATTTCAATGGGAACCGTGGCGACGGCCGCTGGTATATCTATTTCTCTGCCGATTCGCTCAATAACCTCTCCCACCGCGTTTGGGTCATTGAAAACCCCTCGCCCGACCCTATGCAGGGCGAATGGACAATGAAAGGCAAAATCGGGGATAGGGCCGATCACTGGGAAATCGACATGTCGGTTATGGACTACAACGGGCAGCTCTATGCCGCCTGGTCGGGATGGGAAGGTCCAACCAACGGACGGCAGGATATTTACCTCGCCAAACTGAAAAATCCCTGGACAATCGACGGCGACCGCGTTAAGATTTCGCAGCCCGACCAGCCTTGGGAACAGCACGGCGACGTACCGCAGGAGTGGCAGAAAAACGGCGAAGTGCCTAAAATATATGTAAACGAAGGGCCAGAATTTCTGCGTCACGCTGACAAACTATTCATTGTCTATTCGGCCAACGCGTGCTGGCTCGACTACTGCTTGGGCTTGCTAACCTACACGGGTAAAGGCGATTTGCTGGACCCAAAAAGCTGGACAAAAAGCAAAAGTCCTGTCTTTACCCAAGCTCCCGAAAATGGCGTTTGGGCACCCGGTCACGGCGGATTTTTCCGGTCTATTAATGGTCAGGACTGGATGATTTACCACGCAAACCCATCAGCAACAGACGGTTGCGGCAATAAACGCGCTCCGCACATTCAACCGTTTACGTGGAATACAGACGGTTCACCCAACTTTGGCAAACCCGCACCTAAAACGCCTATGCCCGTACCGGCCGGATAGCAACTTCTAAAACCGAAACGATTCCGGTTCCTAATCTGCCAGAACCTTCTGTTACACAACTCATTAACCCATCTTAAAATAGTGATTCCCCAATAACCCCCAATTCATTCATTATGAAGCGATTTTCATTTTTAGTACTTCTGTTTATTTCTACGCTTGCCTTGGCACAGCCAACCGCCGAAACGGGCCGCTGGTCGGTAGCGAAAGCCAATGACTGGTACGCGAAAGAACCCTTTCTGGTGGGATCGAATTATGCACCCGCCAACGCTATCAATGAACTGGAAATGTTTCAGGCCGACACGTTCGACCCGGCAACGATTGATAAAGAACTGGCATTGGCCGAAAGCCTCGGCATGAATACGATGCGGGTTTTTCTGCACGATTTACTGTGGCAGGATTCAGCGGGGTTCACCAAACGGCTCGACCAGTTTCTGACCATCTGCGCCAAACACAAGATTCGCCCCATGCTGGTTTTGTTCGATTCCTGCTGGGACCCATTACCAAAATTAGGCAAGCAGCACGAACCAACGCCGGGCATCCATAACTCGGGCTGGGTACAAAGCCCCGGTGCCGATGCGCTCTCGGACGTATCGCAGTACCCGCGTCTGGAAGCGTACGTGAAGGGCGTAGTAGGTGCCTTTAAAAACGATAAGCGCGTTCTGGCGTGGGATGTGTGGAACGAACCCGACAACGGCAACGATAACAGCTACGGTCAGAATCATACGATAAAAACCGAATTGCCGAAAGACCGAAAAATAGCGATTATAACCAGTTTGCTGCCCACTGTATTCCAATGGGCACGGGCAGCAGGAGCCAGCCAGCCACTTACGTCCGGCGTCTGGATTTATCGGACACCCGAAGACTGGCAGAACGCAGCCAAATGGACGCCCATGGAAAAGGTGCAGTTCGAGAATTCTGACATCATCACCTTTCACCAGTACTCCTCACTCGATGCACTGGAAAAAGTCATTCCAGCCCTACAGACGTTTGGCCGCCCAATTATCTGCACCGAATTTATGGCGCGGGGAGTTGCCAGTAAGTTCCAGACACATTTACCGGTGGCGAAAAAAGCAAAAGTTGGTATGATCAACTGGGGGTTTGTGGCCGGTAAAACGCAGACCTTCCTTCCCTGGGATAGCTGGCAAAAACCGTATGTGAACGGGCGCGAACCGGCAATCTGGTTTCACGAGGTCTTTAAACAGGATGGAACGCCCGTCGATCCGGCGGAGACAGCGGCCATTAAGCAGGCTACAGGCAAATAAATACAGATGGTTTGCAGGAACAGGCAAAAAAAATGTTTCCGCAAACCATCTGATTCACAACGGATAGGCCATAAAAGCGCACTTTAGTCACAAAGTTTTTTCGGCGTTCCCTTGCACGGAATACCCTAAACGCCTACTTTTGTGCCACGATTAAGGAAAACAGCAACACGGTTCGCCGTCGCTGTTGACCGGAAATCAAAATTGGTTCGGTAGTTCAGTTGGTTAGAATACCTGCCTGTCACGCAGGGGGTCGCGGGTTCGAGCCCCGTCCGGACCGCCACTGAAAAAAAAGCACTTATCAGCAATGGTAAGTGCTTTTTTTTTGGGTGTGTATAAATTGCTTAACTCTTGCCTGTAAAGTTGGCGATGAGGCCGGAGCACAACCGATAATCGCCCGCACCATCGGCTCGCAGTCAGGCTGCTGGAAGTATACGCGAATCAGGCTTCTCATCAGGCGCATTTGAAAACACCGCATTTTCAGCACTATAAAACAGCTACCCAAAAGATGGTAAAGTCATTAAAGTTGGTTGATATGGGTAGTATTGACTCTGAAACGATGGTAGAGCTATTTAAAAGATTAAAATAAGCCGCCTTATAGATATTACCTATGAACCCATAATAAAAATAGATAATAACTTTGGCCTCAGTTCGTGTAGATTTGGTTCGTCAACCAATAAACACGACCAAAATGGGAACCAATGGAAGTCCTGATACAACCACTGTATGGGACGTTAATGATGACAGCCATGTCAACACCGTGGGCAAGTGCCCCTTTATGAATGGGGAACTAAATAAAAGTGCTGGCGGTGGCACCAGAAACCGCGACTGGTGGCCCAGTCAGTTAAAACTGAACATCCTGCGTCAACATTCTTCGCTGTCCGATCCGATGGACGAGGCATTCGACTACGCTGAAGAGTTCAGGACGCTTGATCTGACGGCCGTCAAGAATGACATCATCGAGCTGATGACTACCTCGCAGGATTGGTGGCCCGCCGACTACGGTCACTATGGCCCGTTCTTCATTCGGATGGCGTGGCACAGCGCAGGCACCTACCGCATCGGCGATGGTCGGGGTGGCGCGGGTGCGGGTATGCTTCGCTTTGCACCCCTCAACAGTTGGCCCGACAATACCAACCTCGACAAAGCACGCCTATTGCTCTGGCCGATCAAACAGAAATATGGCCGGAAAATTTCGTGGGCCGACCTGATGGTTCTCACGGGCAATTGTGCCCTTGAGTCGATGGGTTTCAAAACGTTCGGCTTCGGTGGTGGACGTGAGGATAGGTGGGAGCCTGAAGAAGATGTTTACTGGGGTTCCGAGATCAAATGGATGGGCGATACGGTGCGGTACGCCAACCCACATGAGCGTACACTGGAGCAACCCCTTGGCGCATCGCACATGGGCCTTATCTACGTAAACCCCGAAGGACCGGGCGGACATCCTGATCCGCTTGGCGCAGCGCACGACATCCGGGAGACCTTCGGTCGCATGGCTATGAACGACGAAGAAACCGTTGCACTGATTGCAGGTGGGCATACATTCGGCAAGACGCACGGTGCTGCCGACCCAGGCCAGTATATTGGCACGGAGCCTGCCGGTTCGAGCATTGAAGAACAAAGTCTGGGCTGGAAAAACACATTCGGTAGTGGTCGTGGCATAGACACCATCACCAGCGGACTTGAGGTAACCTGGACCACGACCCCAACCCAATGGAGCAACGACTATTTTGAACACCTCTTCGGCTACGAATGGGAGTTGACAAAGAGTCCGGGCGGAGCGCATCAGTGGCAGCCGAAAGATGGTGCCGGTGCCGGTACCGTACCCGATGCACACGACCAATTGAAGCGTCATGCACCAACGATGCTGACAACCGACCTGGCGTTGAAGGCAGACCCGGCTTACGAAAAAATCTCAAGACGCTTTCATGAGAATCCAGATGCGTTTGCCGACGCCTTTGCGCGGGCGTGGTTCAAGTTAACCCACCGCGATATGGGACCCATCGAGCGATACCTCGGTCCGGAAGTGCCAACCGAAGAACTGCTTTGGCAAGACCCTATCCCTGCCGTTACGCATGAGTTAGTCAATGATCAGGACATCGCTAACCTGAAGGCAACCATTCTGGCGTCGGGCCTGTCGGTGTCGCAACTGGTATCAACCGCTTGGGCTTCTGCCTCTACGTACCGTGGCTCGGACAAGCGCGGGGGTGCCAATGGTGGCCGCCTTCGGCTGGCACCGCAAAAGAATTGGGACGTTAACAACCCGACCGAACTGGCGTCCGTGCTAAAAACGCTTGAAGGTATCCAGAATGAGTTCAACAGTGCGCAGGCCGGAAATGTAAAGATTTCACTCGCCGACCTGATCGTACTGGCTGGATGCGCAGGCGTTGAGCAGGCAGCCAGAAATGCCGGTCAGGCGGTAACGGTGCCCTTTACGCCCGGACGTGCCGATGCGTCGCAGGCCCAAACCGATGTACGATCATTTGATGCGCTGGAACCCAGTGCCGATGGATTCCGCAACTACCTGAACGCCAGACATAAATCGGCGGCTGAGGATATGCTAATCGACAAAGCCCAACTCCTGAAGCTGACGATACCTCAACTGACGGTGCTGGTGGGTGGTATGCGTGTGCTGAACACCAACTTCGACCACTCGAAGCATGGCGTGTTCACGCAACGCCCGGAAGCACTTACTAACGACTATTTTGTCAACCTGCTCGATATGGGCACCACCTGGCGGGCCACGTCGGATGCGCAAAGCATATTTGTGGGCAGCGACCGTAATACGGGCGAACCTAAGTGGACCGGAACCCGTGTCGATTTGATCTTCGGCTCGAACTCAGAGCTGCGGGCTATTGCCGAAGTCTACGGATGCAGTGATTCTCAGGAGAAATTCGTGCGGGATTTTGTCGCGGCATGGACCAAAGTGATGAATCTTGGCCGTTTCGACCTGGCCTGATTTTTAGCGGCCCCTCTCCTGGCTATAAACGGAAAGGCAGTAAGACGCGTGTCTAACCTTGCCGAAGAAGTGGTCGTCTGATTCGTTAATGCGAAAAGGTAGTCTGGAAACAGGCTACCTTTTTATGTATATCTATGCCTGAAACGAAAGAGACTGGCGGGATTCTTACTCATCAGGCAATTCCGGTAAGTACCCGGACCCTGTATAATCGGTATATCAGAGAAAGCAGAGGGCTTTGAATAGCATATTTTGTAGAATGTATATAGGAAAAGATTAATTATTAAGAATTAGTCCAGATAATATTTGGACCATAGCAAGGCGTGTTTACCTTTGCATTACTTATAATCAATCTAAATAAAATGAAGGTTATTTACAGTGCCTCCTCGTATATAGCAACACTTCTGTTAGTGGCCAGTTTCCCCCTCTTCGCTCAAACGACCGGGTCTATTCGGGGCGTCGTTAAAACAAGCGACGGAAATCCAGCCTCCTTTGTCAATATCAGCCTGAAAGAAATTCGGAAAGGCACGGTTACCGCCGAAGATGGGTCCTACCAATTACGGAATATCAATGAGGGAAATTACACCATACGGATTACGTTTGTCGGTTTACAATCGCAGGATAAAGCCATCGCCGTTAAGGCCGGTCAGGTAACCGGCGTTGATTTTACGCTGGCCGAAAACACATCGCAACTTACTGAGGTAGAGGTTACTGGCGCAAACAGAGTCGTATCCGTAGGGAAAGCAGACATTGCTCCCTTAGACCTGCCGCAATCGACGGGGCGGGTGAGCAGTGTTGTCATTGCCAACCAGCAAATTTCGCGGTTGGGCGATGCGCTCAAAAACGTAAGTGGCGTTTCGCTGACACAGCAGCGGGGGGGTGTTTCCGAAACGTTTTCGGCACGGGGCTACAGCATCGGTGTGGCCGGAGCCGGAGGCAGCATTTTCAAGAACGGGATCATATCCAATTCAGCCGGTTTCCCGGAAGCCAGCACACTCGAAGCCGTCGAAGTATTGAAAGGCAGTGCAGCTCTGCTCTATGGCAACGTGTCGGGAGGTCTGATTATCAATATGGTAACCAAAAAACCCAAGTTTGAATCCGGCGGTGAAGTGTCGATGCGGGTGGGCAGTTACGGCCTCTACAAACCAACCGTCGATGTGTACGGACCCTTGTCAAAAAAACTGGCCTTCCGGGTGGTTGGCACCTATGAAAACGCGAAGAGCTACCGGGATGTGGTCAAAATAAATCGGGTGTATGTGAACCCATCGCTGCTCTATAAAATTGGCCCGAAAACGACCCTGCTGCTCCAGGGCGACTACCTGAAATCTGACCTGACACCCGACAACGGCGTAGGATCGCTCAATGCCAATCAGGATGCGGTTATCCCCGACGTTCCCCGTTCGCGGTTTATCAACACGCTCTGGGCTTACAACAACTTAAAGCAGACGACCGGTTCGCTGAATCTGGACCATACGCTCTCGAACAACTGGAAACTGAATTTTATTGCCGGAGCGCAGAGCACGAATGTTACGGCTTTCGGGTCTGCCGTACCGAATAACACCATTCGGCCCAACGGCGACTGGTACCGGGCATTAAGCCGCACGAAAACAGCCGAAAACGACTATACAGGGCAGGTAAACTTAACCGGACGCTTTACAACGGGTTCGATTGGGCATCAGGTATTAGTGGGCAGCGATGTGGTCGGTATTGTAAGCGAAACCAACTCCTTCAGCATCACCAGCAAGGGCGCAACCGTTGTTACCTACGACACAATCAACGTGCTTAACCCGGCCAAATACGCAGTCCGCACCGACATTCCTAATGCCAATGCCTTGCTGCGCACCACATCGCCATCGTTGCGGTTGGGTGTTTACGTGCAGGATTTAATCAGCCTGAGCGATAAAATTAAAGTGCTGGCCGGATTGCGGTGGTCGTCGCAAAAAACGGTACAGACAACTCTGTATAACTGGGTGAGCGGATCGGAAAAGCGCGGCCCTGTTGAAACAAAAACCGATGCGGCTCTGTCGCCCAAAGTGGCACTGATTTATCAACCCACCAAAACAACGTCGTTTTACGGCAGCTACGCCAATAATTTCACCATCAATACAGGCGTCGATATTTCGGGGCAGTTGCTCAAACCGTCCATTGTCGACCAATACGAAGGAGGTATCAAGAATGAATTGCTGAATGGACGGCTGACGGCAAATTTCAGCATCTACCATATCGTGAACAGTAACTTTGCCCAAATGGCACCGTTTAAAGCCGATGGTTCGCCAAACACAGACACGAATGTTAAAGAGTTTACCGGCCAGACTACCAGCGACGGACTGGAAATTGACATCAACGGAAACCTGTCGAAGAACCTCTATTTCATGACGGGTTATGGCTACAATTATATGCGTTACACCAAAACGTCGCCCGTAAAAGGCTCGTTTATTGAAGGCGAACGGCTCACAAATAATCCGGCTCATACGGCCAACGCAACCATTTTCTATACCTTCGATTTGCCGCAACTGCGCGGGCTGAAACTGGGTGCATCGGCCTTTTATACGGGTGCCCGCAATGGCGGTAACAACAACACCTACGGGCAGACACCGGAGTTTAGCCGCCTGATTCCACTAACGGGATTCGCTACGTTCGATGTAACGGCGGGTTATACATTCCGACATGTTTCGCTGCTGGCGAAGGTCTCCAACATCACCAACACCTTAAATTACCTGATTCACGACCGCTACAGCATCATGCCCATTCCGCCCCGGCAGTTTGTTACCACGCTTGCGTATCGGTTTTAACCAAGTCTGAACTTAACTCACCCCCGAAATCTCATGAATACGTTTTTGAAAACAATGCTTCTGGGCAGCGTTCTACTCGCACTGAGTCTGAGCAGTTATGCCAGCGGGCTGTTCAGCGATACGACCCGCGCCTATGCCGTTCCTACACTTACCAAAACGCCCCAGGGTAAGGTGGCTCTTTCCTGGACGGAAAAAGACAATGCGGGCATCATGTACTTTTACTGGGCCGTATCGAATGACAAAGGCAAAACCTTTGGCGATAAAAAACTCATTCACGCATCGGCAGGCATTGGCGGTTCGCGGTTGATGCGCCCTAAACTTTTGTTCAAAAAAGACGGAACCCTGGCCGCTGTATTCTCGCTTCGGGGACCAGAATTAGTGTCACAAACAACTGCGAATCAACCCGCTGCACCAGATGCAGCCCATGCCGGTCATGAAGCGGCAGCATCCGGGCAGGAGCATAACCACGACGCGGCTAAACCCGCTGCCAATGCGCCCGCAAAAGGGGGACCGCAGGCAGGCGGCCGCCCCCGCGATTTGCAGATTGTCTATTGTCTCTCCAAAGATGGCGGCAACACCTGGACACAGCCCGCGCCGGTACACAGCGACAAAGCACCCAACATTGTTCGTGGCTTTTTTGACGCAACGGTCCTGGCCAACGGCGAAATTGGCGTAGCCTATCTGAACGATATTGAAGGCAAAGCCCACCAGCGCGACCTCCGGTTCGTTACCTCGACCGGCGACCGTTTCGGAGCCGAAAAAATCCTCGACCCGTTTGTCTGCGATTGCTGCAACATCAGCCTGCTGGTCGACAATTCGGGCACGCTTAACCTGTACTACCGGGAGAATCAGGACAATGTCCGGGATATTGCAAAGATGACCTCTACGAATAACGGAGCCAGTTTCGCCAAACCAGTCATCCTCTTTCCCGACAACTGGCAAATCAACGGATGCCCTCACTCCGGTCCGACAGCCAGCACCGGCGCGGGCAATAACCTGATTGCGTGGTTCTCCGGCTCAACGGATTCGCCGGGTATCCGGGTCGTAACGCAGCAGGGCAAACGCCTGTTTGTTCTGGACGACGCTACCGCCAAAAATGCGTATCTGGTTTCGGCCCCAAAATCATCCGTATTGTTGTGGGAGCAAAATCAAACTTCGGAAGCGGGTATCAACTCAATTATTGCGTACAAGAACATTGCCGCAACGGGCAACCCGGCCACGCAGTTTATCAAAAACGCCATCAACGGGACAAATGCCACGGGCTTAGTCGTCGACAATCAGTTAATCGTGGCATATGAAGTGAAGCAGGCCAGCAAAAAGAATTCAGTAGCCATCGGGCAACTTGATTTATAATGGGTCTATAGGGCATATAGGGCCAATCCCTGGATGCATCCGGGGTTATCCATAGTCAACCCTTTCGGGAGTTGGAAACCACAAAAATTATCGGACTGCCATAACTTTTTAGCATTTCATCAGCAAAAGCCGCAACTGGACTATCCGGTTGCGGCTTTTGCCTGTAGTACCGACCGTCCCGGTCGGGCGAAGACTACTTGACTATACGCCCGACCGGGACGGTCGGTACTACAAGTGCACCGCCCTTTCATCCTGAAAAGTTTAAACCGCTTCAGTGTATTTATCCTCATTTCATCAGATTAGCGCGTACTTTGCGGGGCAACGTCCACTTAGCTAATCCCTGTATCATGCCCCAAATCCGCGATCTTGCTGCTTATATCGAAGCCTTCGCTCCTGTCGCTTATCAGGAATCGTACGACAACGTGGGCCTGCTCGTTGGCGATCCTGGCACCGACATTACGGGTGTTTTGGTAACGCTCGATGTGACCGAAGCCGTTGTTGATGAGGCCGTTGCGAAGGGCTGTAACGTTGTTGTGGCGCACCACCCCATTGTGTTTAAGGGCTTAAAAAAACTGACGGGCAGCACCTATGTGGAGCGAACCGTATTGAAAGCCATCAAAAATGATGTGGCTCTTTACGCGGCTCACACGAATTTAGACAACGTGGCTGGCGGGGTTAATTTCACGATTGCCCAAAAGCTGAACCTACAAAATGTCCGCATACTGGCCCCCAAAACGCAGTTACTGAAAAAACTCGTCACGTTTGTGCCGGTTGCCAATACACAACGCGTGCTGGATGCCCTCCACACAGCCGGAGCCGGTCAGATTGGCAACTACAGCCGGGTCAGTTTCCGCGTTGAAGGCACGGGCGCGTACCAGGCCGAAACGGGTGCCAATCCGGTGTTGGGCGAGGTTGGCGAGTACCATAAAGAAGCCGAACACCGCATCGAAGTTATTTTCCCGTCGCCCCGGCAACAGGCCATTTTGTCGGCGTTGCGGCAGACGCATCCGTACGAAGAAATAGCCTATGACCTGTATACCCTTGATAACCAAAATCCTGAGGTTGGTTCTGGCGCGGTGGGTGAGTTGCCGGAGCCGATGACCGGCGCAGACTGGCTGGCGTATCTGAAGGCCTGCATGAACCTGAACCTGATTCGGCATACGCCCCTCCCCGACCGACCGATTCGGCGCGTGGCCGTGTGCGGGGGTGTGGGCAGTTTTTTGTTGCCCGATGCGGTGCGGGCCGGAGCCGACGTATTTGTAACGGCTGACTACAAATACCACGAATTTTTCGATGCCGACGGGCGCATCACCATTTGCGACATTGGGCATTATGAGAGCGAAGTCTTTACGAAAGAGATGATTCGCGGGTATTTAGCAAAAAAATTCGCTACTTTTGCGGTAATTTTATCAGAAACGGATACGAATCCGGTTCGGTACTTCATATAGCACTAACTACATTCCGAATGGAACTGACGATTGCGCAAAAATTAGACGCTCTTCTGAAACTGCAATCCCTTGACTCTCAATTAGACGAACTGATCAAAATTCGTGGTGGCTTGCCCGAAGAAGTCCGTGACCTCGAAGATGATATCGCTGGCTTTGAAACCCGAATTGGCAAATTTCAGGCTGAGATAAAGACGCTGGAGGAAGAAATTGACCGCAATCGCGTGGCAAAAAAAGACGCCGAGAAGCTGATCACCAAGTACAAGGATCAGCAAATGAACGTCCGCAACAACCGCGAGTTTGACGCTATTTCAAAAGAAATCGAACTCCAGTCGCTGGAGATTGAACTGGTTGAAAAACGCGCCAACGAAGCACAATTTCGGGTTCGGGGCAAAGAAGAGGAGATTAAAACGACCCAGGCGGCCCTCAACGAACGGAAAGAAGATCTGAAAGCCAAACGGCAGGAACTGGATCAGATTACATCCGAGAGCCAGGAAGAAGAAAAGGAAATTATCAAGCAACGCGACCAGCAGGCATTAACGATTATCGAGCCTCGTTTGCTGAATTCGTACAAAAAAATTCGCGGGAATGCCCTCAACGGTCTGGCTGTTGTGATGGTGAAACGCGGAGCCTGTGGCGGTTGTTTCAATGTGGTACCGCCCCAGCGGCAGGCCGATATTAAAGACAAAAAGAAAATCATTGTTTGCGAACACTGCGGACGGATTTTCGCCGATGTCGAAGGTGTGCCCGAGCCAGCCCCAACAGGCCGTGGTCGGTAGGTAATCAGTTCTGGAACACCGGGCTAAAGTTCGGTGCGGTTTATCTATGAATGAAATCAATCGTAATAAACTGCACCGGACTTTAGTCCGGTGTTTTTGTTTAGCACTTAGTTTATGTCCGTTGCTGGCAAGTGCCCAGGACTTCATCTGGACACCCGGTCAGCAACGGGCTTATGTTGATCTGCAAAAACTAAAAATACAGCCTGCTCAACAAACGCTGGCACGGGAAACGCAACAGAACGGCATCCGTATTTTTCTGGATGATTACGCCGACATGCTTACGCTCGTTACCTCAGACAATGACCGTGCGTTTGCGGATCTGAGCGACCGCGAAGACGACCGACTCGATGCACTGAAAAAATTAGACGACACTTCGCCCTGGCAGCAAGTTCTACAGGCCGAAGTCCGGCTTCACTGGGCGTTCGTCAAATTGAAATTCGGGAAGGAAGTGAGCGCGAGTTGGGATGTTATCCGGGCGTATAAACTGCTGATCAATAACCAGAAACGATTTCCTGATTTTCTGCCGACGTATAAATCCCTGGGTACGCTGCACATCATGATTGGCTCCGTACCCGACAATTACGTGTGGGTTGCCAACCTGCTTGGGCTGCATGGCAACATCCGGCAGGGGCAGCAGGAATTACAACGTGCCCAGAAAGACCCCACGTTCCGGCTCGAAGCAAAATTGATCGACCTGATGGTACGAGCTTATGTTCTGAAGTTCACCGACCCGGACAGCCAGAGTCTGAACCAACTCATCCGCGAAAACCCCGACAACTTGCTGGTTCACTTCTTTGGGGCGACCATCGAGCAGAAAAACGGCCATAGCGAACAGGCCCTTGCTTACCTGACCCAACGCCCCACCGACGCCGTTTATCAGCCGTTGCCGGTCATTGAAAATATTCTGGGCGATCTGTATCTGCAAAAAGGGGAATACGCAACGTCCCGGATTCATTATAACCAGTTTCTAAGCCAGTATAAAGGCCAGAACTTCTTGAAAGACACGTACTATAAATTATTTTTGTGCCAATGGTTAGGCCATCAAACCGCCGACCAACCCGACGCTCAGGCACGACTTCTCCTGCAAAACGTGCTGCGTGTTGGCCGAACAACGGTTGAATCGGACAAGGCGGCACAGACGTTTGCCGAAGCGTATTTTAAACAGGGCGTTTCGCCAAATCAGAAGAGTCTGATGCGGGCGCGTCTGGCTTCCGACGGTGGCTTTACGGATAGTGCGCTGGGGTATCTGCGCCCTACTACGGAAGCCCGGTTTCCGCTAACCATTGAAAAGGCGGAGTACAATTACCGCATGGGCCGCATTTACCAACGCAAAAACGAACCCGATGCGGCCATTCCTTACCTCACCCGTGCGCTCGCCCTCAGCGAGCCGGAACAGCTTTCATTTGGGGCTACAGCAGCCCTGCAATTAGGGTACGTGTATCAGCAAAAAAACGACCGTACGCGGGCACGGTCGTTTTTTCAGAAAGCCCTTAGCTTCAAACGCCACGAGTATAAAAACAGCGTGGATAATAAGGCGCGGGCCGCGTTGAACGGGTTATAAAAACCTCAGTCTACCCAGAGTACCAAGCCTTTAAGATATCCACCTTCGGGGTGAAACAGACTCACGGGATGGTCAGCGGGCTGGCTCAGGTGATGCAACACGCGCACCTGCCGCCCGGCTTCAATGGCAGCCGCCACGATGGTATTGTAAAACAACTCCCGGTCAACCACCTGTGAACACGAGAAGGTGAATAAAATACCGCCCTTCGCCACCCGACGCAACCCCTCGGTATTCAGCCGTTTATAGCCCTGAACCGCCCGGTGCCGTGCCGAGAGGCTCTTGGCGAACGCAGGCGGGTCAAGCACGACCACATCGTACTGATGGTCGTGGGCTTTTAAATAATGCATCACATCTTCGGCATAGGCGTGGTGTCTCTCTTCGCCCTCGCCAAAGTTAGCCGTAACGTTTTGATTGGTCAGATCAATGGCTTTTTGCGATACATCGACCGAATGAACCAACTGGGCACCGGCCTTGAGCGCGTATACCGAAAATCCACCCGAATAGCTAAAGGCGTTCAGTACGTTTTTCCCGTGTGCATACTGCGCCAGCAACGCCCGGTTGTCGCGCTGGTCGATGAAGAAACCGGTTTTCTGACCCGTTATCCAGTCAATCAGAAACGTATTGCCGTTTTCCTGAACCGGATGCGGCACAGGCGTTCGGCCAAAGAGGTAGCCATTGGTAACCGTTGCGCCGTACTCGTCGGGCACAGTGTCGGCACTTTTGTCGTAAACAGCCTTGAGTTCATCGCCAAAAACGGCTTTCAGGGCGTCGGTGATAATGTCCCGTTCGCGGTGCATCCCGATGGAGTGCGCCTGAAAAACCACCACGCCATTGTACATATCCAGAATAAGGCCCGTGCAGCCATCGCCTTCGCCATGAACAAGCCGGTAGCAGTTGGTATCACCCGTAACGATTGCCTGCCGGATGCTGCGGATAGTAGCCAGTTTTTTTGTCCAGTACGGCAAATCGGGCGTGACAGGTCCGCCCGCCGTTGCACCGAACGAGAAAATACGAACCGCAATGCTGCCGTCGTGGTAATGGCCGGTGGCGAGGTAATTTTTTTTACTGTCATATACCTCCACCACGTCACCGTCGTTGAGGTTGCCTTCGTAGCGGCTGATGGCCCGCGAGAACACCCAGGGGTGGAATCGCCGAACAGCCTCATCACGTCCGGGCTGAAGAAATAATTTAGAAACTGTCATTTGTTCTTGGAAAGACCGCAAAGATACGGGGGAAAAGAGTGAAAGAGCGAAAGAGTGAAAGAGCGAAAAAACTTGTGGCAGCTATTCGCTCTTTCACTCTTTTATTTTTGTCTTTTTACGTAGAACGCACTCATCTTTACGTTTTAAATCCGCAAACACTTTTCTATTATGAAACGACGTAGTTTTTTACAACAATCGGGTCTGCTCACAGCCGGTGCCTTAACGCTCGGCCAGACCGACCTGTTAGCCAGCGCAGCCGCTAAACCGATTAGCCCGTTCGGGGTGCAATTGTATAGTGCCCGCGATGTGCTGCCTAAAGACCCTAAAGGAGTCATGACCCAGTTGGCGCAAATGGGCTACAAACAGTTTGAAAGTTTCAGTGGTGCTCAGGGCTTTTTGTGGGGCTTACAGCCGAAAGAAATGAAGTCGTTTCTCGACGGGCTGGGCGTAAAAATGGTGAGTACTCATTTCAATTACAAAGCGCAGGCCGACAAGCCCGACGAGCTTAAGAAAAGCATTGAAATGGCTCATGACGCCGGACTGACGTACTTACTCTGCCCGTATATGGGTCCGCAAAAGACGTGGGATGAGTGGAAAAAAGTGGCCGATCAGTTCAATACCGTTGGCGAAGAAGTGAATAAGGCCGGGCTGAAATTCGGTTATCACAACCACGATTACTCGTTCCGGCCCCTCGACGGAAAACTGCCGCAGGAGTTTCTGCTGGCCAACACAGACCCTAAAAACGTGATGTTCGAGTTGGACCTGTGCTGGATTGATGTAGCCGGCATAAACACGGCCGAGCACCTCAAAAAGTATGGCAAACGCTACGAACTTTGCCATGTGAAAGATTACACGGTCAAAGAGGGCAAGCCTGTCCAGAACGACCTTGGCAAAGGCAACGTAGACTTCAAAAAAACGCTGCGTGTGGCTATGGACAGTGGTATCAAGTATTTTCTGGTCGAACAGGAAGAATACCCGGAATCGCCGATGGTGAGTTTAAAGAATGATGCGGAGTACATGAAAATGCTGACCGTATAAAGTCATTTGATAGCACAACCCGGTGCAGTAGTGCCAATGCACTACTGCACCGGATATTGACTCGTAAAAGGCATGATAACGATTTATTCAACGAGTGCTAATAGTGGAAACACATCGACAAGTTTTAGGTTATTGACTTAGTAGTAACCCTGAACGTGCAGCTTGATTGAGACTGCGTTCCGAAAACCGCTATGTCTTTTTATGAGCGTTATTAAACCGGCTCTTCAGCACCCAGAATTAATTGCTTATTTCTCAGGGGCCAACAACTACTGCTGGCTTTTTTTCAGAAATGGCGAAAAAAAACTACTGGCAAAACCGATCAGCTATCTTGAAAGTAAATTACCCAATTTTATCCGGGTTCATAAAACCGTACTGATCAACCCGACTTACATAAAAAGTTTACACGAGCCACCCCGCCGGAAAATGGCCGGTACGGTATGCTTAGACAATGGTGAGGTATTCCCCGTCAGTCGTCGTCGCTGGCCTCAGGTCGTTGAGTCCTTACAGAGTCATCAAACGACAGCGACTATTATAATGAATGAGGCAGACCAATTGGAGCCAGTTAATGGGGCAGCACAGTCTCCCCAACTAAATGATGCCCTGACGCTCAGCGTATTGCTTTATACAGATGACACCCAAAACGCACTATTGACTGAACAGATGGTGAAGAAAAGATGGCCATCCTGTCACTTCAGTTCGGCTCAGCAGAGTGCTTTCCTACCCGATTTACTTTCACCACTACCCCCGGAGGAGTACCCCGCTTTAATCCTTTTAGACGCCAGAACGACAACACTGGAGCGACTGCGTACACTCCAGCGGTTGAAAGAAGACAAGAATCTCACCCATATTCCTGTCGTTTTGCTGGTGTTGCCAACCGATCAGTTCGTTAGCAATGGGTACCAAAAACAGGCAAATTCCGTTATTTCCATACCAATCGGATACCCACTCTTTATCCAGACAATAGAGCGAATCTGCCAGTTCTGGATAAACACAGTAACGCTGCCCGGCGCGGGTAGATAAGCGAAACCGCTGCCGCTATTACTTAAATCAGAAAGCGTTGATTAAACGGAGAACTGCATAGGAGGCAGCGTAACGGTTTCCCACCAATAAGTCCGTAACTCCTGAAAATAGGTGATCCAGCCCTCATAACCAGTGGGTTTAACGAGGTAGGAAGCACAGCCGTACTGATACGCTTCTGTAATGTCATCGCGTATATCCGATGAACTGAACATAATAACGGGAACCTGATTGCAGGGAGCGGGCATGGCCTTGATCTGTCGGAGCAAATTCCAGCCATCTTGCCGTTCAGGCACGTATAAATCCTGCAAAATTAATTTGGGAATTTCCCACTCCTGCGTATTCCAGTCTCTCAAGAGCACTAATGCGTCGAGAGGGGCAGCCACACGTACCGCAGTAACCTCAGGCAGACATTCACGCATGGCACTCTGAATCAAAAACCAATGATCGTTGCTGTCCTCAATAACCAGTACTTTAGCTCGTTTAAAATTTGACTGAAGCCGCTCCTGATCGGTTGCGATAGACATAGATTAAGATAGATAAACGGGAAAACTAAACTATATATATTCTACCAGTTAAATAGCCTGTTTGTTTTCAATAAAGCTACAAATTCTAATACCTGACGCTAATTTATAAAAGTAAGTTTTCCGACCTGCGCGTTTGGTCTACTAAAATTTTCAGGCTTGGAAATTCTATAAACCGACAAGGGGTTGAGCAAGCCTGTATTACTCCTCAGTCCGGGGTGAAAACAACTGCCTGAGCCAGCCTTTTTTCTCCTCAGTTTCGGCCTTCTGCTCTCCTTCCGTTAACTGATAGTTTGCCAATTTCCGCAAATCGGGCTGACCAGCGTCGACCCAGCAGGTATACCAGAAATCGCCGACCATCTTAACCGACGCCCGCATTTGTCGTTCGACCTGCCCGCGTAGTCGCTCGTGGTATTTACCCGAAAAATCTGCCGAATATACTTTGGCTACAATGCCATTACGCTCTTCAAAACCAAACTTCGCCGTCTCCCCCAGTTCGCTGGTTAACTGCTGCTCAACGTGAAGCACCGAATCCAGAGCGGCATTTGCCCGAAAGACGGCCCGCCAGGCGGCCCTCTGTGGCGACTCTACGTACTCAGCCTGGCCCGTCAGAAAATCGTAGTCCGTACTGAACAACTCCGGCAACCGCGATTCCCAAAATCCGTGAATACCCTGCTGGCCAGTCAGTTGCCCGTTGTAGTTACGCGTGGTGTGCAGCGGCACATTGGCATCGGCGATGTAATGCCCCAGGTCCGCAGCTACGCGCAGAATACGCCGGACGTCACGCTGCTTAAACGCTTCGGTCAACTGGTATTTTGTCAGTTGAATTTGCCAGGGCACCAGCCCATGCAGTGCCAGTGAGTCGGCACCGTAGCGATCCGTTGCTTCTTTGTAAAAGCGTGGGATTGTAGTGGCCGACGTGTCGGGGTAGGCATCGAGGTCAATGAAATGGCGCGGAGCTTCACCCACAACAGCATACCGGCGCTTGTCGGGGTTCACCGCATTATCAGCTAAAAAGTCAATATGCTTTTTAAAGAAAGGCATCATATCGACAGGCAACGTAAAAACGGCCAGCCGATTAATTTGCTGGTGTGCATAGAACCCCCAAACGGGCCGTTGTCTCACTATATGACTTATTTTATGCGGCTGTTTCCATCGTTTTTCTGGCAGTATTGGGGTACCGCTTACTAAACTCGCAAAAAAAATAATTCCTGAAACTAACAACCAAACAAAACCGTTGTACATTTGACAAAACATGGTACTTTAAGGGAAAAATGTTTAACTATTCAATTAAACGACCGTGTCATTCAAAACAAAATTTGGCAAAACCGATAAATATCAAATAATCATGAATGCAAAATCAAAGGGATATACCCTAATCGTTGTGTTGCTGTGCGCTTTTGCTTTAACAATCTATGGTGCTTACTCACCAGCGAGAAAAGCTCAAAAACAGCAAATCGTGTGTGTTAAATTCAAAAATGGGGTCGAAAGTGCAGCAGTGGAGCAGCATATGAATGGTTTTGCGGCCCTAAAGCATGAAATTCCACAGGTGGTCGGTTATACATCGGGAAGGACAATTTTACCCAATCAGGCCGTTGCTGATTATGACGTTGTACATTACCTGACGTTTCAATCGGAGGCTGATATAAAATTATTTGAGAATAGCGCGGCCTATAAGCAGTTCGTTTCCGAAAACAAAGGAATCTGGGAAAAAACCCTGATTGTCAATGCCGATATTCGGCAATAAGTAGGGATTGTTCAAAGAATTTCGGTTGGAACTATTGGTTGTTCCAACCGAAATTCGTATTTTTGCCCCCTTATATCGCGATAACGATTTCATTTTATATACCAATGGCAAATCATAAGTCATCAAAAAAAGCAATTCGGTCGAGTGCCAAAAAGCGTCTGTTGAACCGTTACCAGCACGTTACCACCCGTAACATGGTGAAAAAACTCCGTACCACCACGGATCATGCAATGGCCGTTGAGCTGTTCAAAACCGTTTCTTCGGCTCTGGACAAACTTGCCAAGCGCAACATCATTCACAAGAACAAAGCCTCTAACAACAAGTCGAAACTGGCTCGTTTGGTGAATAGCCTGAAACCCGCGGCTGCTTAATTGCGGGCAGTTCTTCCGCTTACCAGCATTGGCCTTAACCGGTCATACGAAACCTTACCTTTTTGCGGGTAAGGTTTTTTTGTGCATTTTGTAAACGAAATTTACTTCGTAACTAACTTGTATGTATGACCTATCAGACTTCCGGCACCATTCAGAGTTGGGCTGAAGAAGACCGCCCGCGCGAAAAACTTATGCTGAAGGGCAAAGCAGCCCTATCGGAAGCTGAATTGATTGCTATTTTGATCAACTCCGGCACCGTTGACCTGACCGCCGTCGACGTGTCCCGGATTATTCTCAAAAGCGTTGACAATAACCTCAACGACTTAGCGAAACTCAGCGTCAAAGACCTCTCGAAATTTCGCGGCATTGGCGAAGCACGGGCCATCACGATCATAGCCGCGCTTGAACTGGGACGCCGACGGAAGGAACAGGATCGCCCGCAACGGGCGCGGGTTACGTGTTCGCGCGATGCGTATAACGAGATGATTCCGCACCTGATTGATAAACCGCACGAAGAGTTCTGGATTCTGCTGATGAACCGGGCAAATGAAATTTTGCGGCCTGTTCAGATCAGCACGGGGGGCGTATCCGGTACGATTGCCGACCCGAAAATGATCTTTAAACAGGCTATCGAGCATTTGGCTTCGTCGATGATTCTGTTCCATAACCACCCATCGGGCAACCTCACGCCGTCGCAAGCCGACAAAGACCTCACAAAAAAACTGAAAGATGCCGGACGCCTTTTAGACATTCCGGTTCTTGATCACGTGATTTTTACAGACAAATCGTACTACAGTTTTGCCGACGAAGGAATTTTATAACCGTTTGATTACCAATCTACCAACAATATTATTTTTTCATAAAGAAGGCTGATTTTTTAATGCTTATTTAATAAAAACCGGATTTCTATGATTTATCTTTAATTGACCTGCGCTTCAGCAGGCTAATTGACACATCAATTCACCTTAAGCAACCCGGTAATGGATATGAACGAAAATCAACCGACTGCACAATGGGCCGAAGAATGGCTCGATTCTGTCGTGAGTGGTGCCAGTACGATGAGTCAGCGGAAAGTTTCCTCCATCAATAAACGCGGAGGAGGTCTCGACGTGGTGAAAAATATCGCTCAGCAAAAAGGGGTTCATCTGCTTCAAATTACCGACGACGAAGGAAACGAGTTAGTAGCGGCCAGCACCAAACCTTTTACGGTTATCTGTTAATATAAACTCACCACAACCGCACCTACTGAGGGTCAAAGCTGTAATCCCCGAAGTACATCCGCCCGGCTCAACTCACAGACCTGACCCGGCGTCATCCCTTCGGCGGTCAGATTTTCGATGGCCCAGCGAACAAGCCGCAGCGTTGGAAAACCAACGGCGGCTGTCATTTTACGGACCTGCCGGTTTTTGCCTTCGTGCAACGCTATTGACAGCCAGGACGTTGGAATGCTGGCCCGGTAGCGGATGGGCGGGTCGCGGTCGGGCAGTGCGGGTTCGGGAATTGGCCGTACCGTAGCGGGAAGCGTATGGTACGACTTGCCATCTACCGAAATTGTGACTCCGTCCGACAGTTGGCGGCAGACTTCTTCCGTCACAACCCCTTCAACCTGAACCTGATATGTGCGGTTATGCCGAAATTTCGG
Organism: uncultured Spirosoma sp.; assembly: GCA_964244845.1. Lineage (GTDB taxonomy): Bacteria > Bacteroidota > Bacteroidia > Cytophagales > Spirosomataceae > Spirosoma. The sequence goes on along the minus strand of CAXTKE010000012.1, from coordinate 70,134 downwards.
ATTCAGCAACCGATGGTTCAGTTGCTTATCGTTGGTTAACAGCAACAGTCCCTCACTATCCGCATCGAGCCGCCCGACAGGATACACATCGGTTGGGAAATCGAAATCCAGGTCGGCCAGTGTTGGTTTGTTGCCTTCCCGCGAAAATTGGGAAAGCATGAGGTAAGGTTTGTAAATGAGGAAATACATAATGGCGAAAGAATGAAAGAGTGAAAGAGCGAATAGCCAGCTTTCGCTCTTTCACTCTTTCATTCTTTCGCTCATTGATAACCAGACCGGGCAATGGTCGGCGTGAACAGCGTCGGAAAGCATCTGGCAGTCAATGAGTTGATCGCGGAGGTTGTCGGTCACGGATGCGTAGTCGATACGCCAGCCTTTGTTATTGGTGCGGGCACCGGCGCGGTAACTCCACCAGCTATACGCCACCTCATCGGGGTGTTTGTAGCGAAACGCGTCGGTCATGCCAGTACCGAACCAGCGGTCCATCCAGGCCCGTTCGGCGGGCAGAAAGCCGGTCGTGTTTTTGTTCCGCACGGGGTCGTGAATGTCGATGGCATTATGCGCGATATTGTAATCACCCACAACAATCAGTTTCGGGCGAGTTTTTCGCAGATTTTCCACGTACTCGTAAAAATCGCCCAGAAATTCCATCTTAACGCCCTGCCGAACTTCGCCGGTTGTGCCCGACGGAAAGTAGCAGTTCAACAGAGTTATGTCATCGAAATCGGTGCGAAGAATGCGGCCTTCGCAATCATAAACGGGTAATCCACAACCGAGTACGACGTTGGTTGGCGCAATTTTGGAGAACGTCGCTACACCCGAATAGCCTTTCTTTTCGGCTGCATGCCAGTGGTATTGATAGCCCAATTGCTCGAAAACCGACAGGTCGACAACATCGGTTGTGGCTTTTACTTCCTGAAAGCAGAGAATGTCAAATTGATGTTGGGCCAGCCAGTCGATCAGGCCGTTGCGGATGGCCGCCCGAATGCCATTGATATTGTAGGAAATTAGTTGCATATGTCATATTAAACACAGAGTAACGGATAAATTACAGAGCGAACAGATACTCTGTTCGCCGTGCTCTCTGTGATTCCTGTGTTACTCTGTGTTTAGAAATAGATTACAGTGGCCCCGGCACTAATTCGTCTTTCGTAGTCTGAATACGTTTTTTGTCGGTGAACAGGAGTACGAATACGAGCAGCACTGCAGCCGCAATACCCGCCGGAACGAGCCATACGCCTAACCAGTCTTTGCTCCCGTCGGGGCGGGTGTAGGCGTCCAGCACCATGCCCGACAATTTGGAACCGATGCCCATGCCCAGGCCATACGTTGCGAAGGAGATTAGCCCCTGTGCCGACGATTTAATTTTCTCGCCCGCTTTGTTGTCCGTATAAATCTGGCCCGTTACGAAGAAGAAATCGTAACAAACACCGTGCAGAATAATAGCAATATAGAACAGCCATTCGCCCGAACCCGCATCGCCATACCCGAAGCAAAGAAAACGCGTTATCCACGCAATAAGCCCCACAATAAGCATTTTTTTAACACCTAATCGGGTATAAGCCAGCGGAATAAGCAGCATGAAAACAACTTCCGAAGCCTGCCCCAGCGACATTTTATTTTCTACATTCTGCATCCCCGCATCGGTCAGGGCGGGGTTTGCCATCGCATAATAGAATGACAGCGGGATGCAGATGAGCACCGACGACAGAAAGAAAATAGCGAACGAGCGGTCTTTAAACAACTTGAATGCATCCAGCCCCAGAATCTGCGAAAATGACGTAGCAACGGTGGCTTTGGGGGGCGTGTTGGGCAGAAAAAACGAAAAAATACCCAGCACAATGGCCGAATACATCGACAGTTGAAAGATGGTTACCTTATCGCCGAAGCCATAAAAACCAACGATGTTCGTAACGATAATCCAGGCGACGGTGCCCAAAACGCGAATGCCCGGAAACTCTTTTTCGGGAGTGGTCATTTGCTGCATCGCAATGGACGAAGTCAGGGCCAGCGTGGGCGCGAAGGTGATGCAATACGCCAGAATCAGGTAGAAAAAATTATCGGGATTGGTGTTTTGGGTAATCATGTAGAGCACACCCGCACCCAGCAGATTCAGGATGCCCAGAACTTTTTGGGCCGCAAAATACCGGTCGGCAATCATTCCAACGAAGAACGGCGCGATAATCATGGCCAGCGAGAAAGCAGCATAGGCATTACCCACCTGATCGCCGGAAGCGTGGAGCTGCGTTAAAAGGTACTTGCTCATTTGGCCGTACCAGGCTCCCCACACAAAAAACTGGAGGAACATCATGACGGAAAGTTTGACGCGGGTCGTTGACAGCATTTTGGGGTTTAGTTATTGGTTGACTGGTTATTGGTAATTGGTTGATTGGTAATTGGGTGATTAGTGATTGGGTGATTGCCTAATTATGTTAATTAACCAATCAACCAATCACCAGTCAACCAGTCAACCAATTACCAGTAACCGAAGGTAGAAAACGCCCGTCAGCCCTGCAAGCCGGTTGGCCCCAAAAGTTGCCGATTGTGCAATAATGCGTCGGTTTGTTCGCTACTATATCGAAACTCACAGTGTGGATTGTTGAGCAAGTCCGGTAGAGATGTCATCTTTCAGAGCAACGTACAAAAAAGATGACATCTCTACCGGACTTGCTCAATAATCTACCATTGTCTTTCAAAGACTGATTGAGTAACTTTGATATTGTTTCTGACTAATTTTTTTCATGAAAAAACAACTCATTACGCTTGTAGCCCTCGTGGCCATTCCGGCTTTATCCTTCGCACAAACAGCCGATGAAATCATTGACAAGAACATTACCGCGCTGGGCGGAGCCGATAAAATCGCGGCTGTCAAGTCACTGCAATACGATCAAAACATGAGTATCATGGGTCAGGAGTTAACGGGTAAATCGTCTATTGTGGTTGGTCAGTCCTATCGTAACGACGTTTCATTTCAGGGCCAGCAGATTATACAGGTCATTGATGGTGATAAGGGTTGGGGAATCAACCCGATGACAGGTGGCACGACCGCTCAGGCACTTCCTGACGACCAGGTGAAACTATTGAAGGGCAATGCTTCGGTTGTGGGCACGGATTTAGCAATGGCAAAAGATAAAAAATACCCGGTCGAGTTGGTTGGCAAAGAAAAAATGAACGATAAAGATGTATTCAATTTAAAAGTGACCAGGCCTGAAGGTATAGCAAATTATTATGTTGATGCAACCACTTATCAACTCTCAGGCATGAAGGCTACTATAAACGCAGGTGGACAATCGGGTGAAGTAAAAGTAAAGTACAATAATTATAAGACAATCGAGGGATTAACTATTCCCTCATCGTTAGAACTTGAGAACCCAGGTATGCCCGCTTCGCTTGCTATAACGATCTCAAACATTGTCTTTAATCCTAAATTAGATTCGGCCATTTTCGCCATGCCTAAGTAGCCCCTTCGGCAAATCCAACATAAAGGAGATTTGGAAATATATTTCCTTTTTACTAAATAAAGCTACCCATTTGTTACTTTTTAGTAGATAAATGGGTAGCTTTACTTAATATTATCTACTAAGTATAATATACCACAAATACAAGATAATATACTTAAAAATAGTTAATACTATCATTACAGACTATTTTTGCATTGTAAAGGTAGGCGGTCTGCCTATGCTAAAAAGATTTATTTATTACAATATGATAGAAATTTGGACTTACATGGCGGTTTATCGCTTTCTTCAAAGCGTATTCTTTGATTTTGAAGATCGAGCCTCGCAGAGCAAGTAATTTAAACTTGACTCAACATAAAAAAAGAAACGTAACGCTACGTTTCTTTTTTTATGGCCAAATTTTCGATTGTAAAATACAGTATCAACCAAATCAAATACCGATATTTGAGAACCAACAACCTGGTTCTCATGAAATCCTTCTCTACGCTTAAATTGGCCGCATTAACGGTTGGCATCGCTACTGCACAAGCCCAGAATCTCACCGGCTTCATTCCCGCCCGACAGGCCGCACAGGTCAAACTCGAAACCGACTTTAAGTCCAAACAATCGTCGTCGGCTTTCAAAAATCACCTCGAAAAACTCAGCAGCGTACCGCACATTACCGGCTCGAAAGAGAATGAGCAAGTGCGCGATTACATCGCCGAAACGATGCGAAAAGCGGGTTGGCAAGTTGATATTTACCCGCACGACGTACTGTTGCCCAAAGGCCCCGGCGAGATTGCCGTTGAACTGGTTGAACCCATCCGGCAACCGCTCAACATTCGGGAGTATATTTTCAAGGAAGATAAATACGCCAGCGACCCACGCCTGACCCCCGGCTACAACGCCTGGTCGGGTTCGGGCGACGCGACCGCCGAAGTCGTGTATGCTAATTACGGGCGCAAGGAAGATTTTGAGCAATTGGCCGCTATGGGCATTCCGGTAAAGGGAAAAATTGTGCTGGCTCGTTACGGCGGCAATTTCCGGGGTTACAAAGCGCAGTTTGCCCAAGCTGCGGGAGCGGTAGGCGTCATCATCTTCACCGACCCCGCCGATTCGGGCTATATGCGTGGCCTGACCTTTCCCGAAGGACCATTTTACAGCGAGAGCGTAATTCAGCGGGGTTCATTACTGACCACACCTTACACCGGCGACCCGCTTACGCCCGGCGAAGCAGCCCTGCCGATGGACGCCAAAAACACACCCAAACGACTCGACCAGAATGCCCTTGGTCTGCACAAAATTCCGGTGACACCTCTCCCCTACGGTTCAGCAACCGAGATTCTGAAGCGCATGACCGGCGTTAAACCTGTTCCGGCAGGCTGGCAGGGCGGTCTACCCTACACCTACCGGATCGAAGGCGGACCGGCGTTGAAAGTGCGGTTAATGGTGAAGCAGGAGAAAACCATCCAGCGCATTTATCAGGTCGTCGGTACGCTGACCGGAGCCGAGTTTCCCGATGAGTGGATTATTGCCGGTTGTCATTACGATGCATGGTCGTATGGTGCCACCGACCCTAATTCGGGCACGGCTATGTTGTTGAGTATGACCGAGTCGATGGGAAAATTAGCCAAAGCCGGGCAGCGTCCCCGCCGGACGATTAAAATCTGCCACTGGGATGCCGAAGAACCGGGCGTGATTGGGTCGGCGGAGTGGAGCGAACAGTTTCGCGACGAGTTGACCCAGAAAGCTGTTGTGTATATGAACTACGATGCCGCCGTGTCGGGCCGGACGTTCGGGGCCAGTGCGTCGCCAAGCATGAAAAACCTCATCATCGAAGCGACACAGGCCGTGCAATACCCAGACTCCAACAAAACCGTTTACCAGCATTGGCTGGGGCATAAAGCAGCGGGCAACCCTACGCGCGTTACCGGCTCGTCGGCTCCGGCAACGGTGGCGGGCGAACCGACCATTGGCAACCTCGGCGGTGGTTCTGACCATATAGCACCGTATATGCACATTGGTATTCCGTCGCTCAGTGCGGGCATGGAAGGCCCAACGCTGTATCACTCGCAGTACGATGATTTGTATTTCTACGACAAATTTGCCGACCCGACCTATAAAATGGGGCCGATGATGGAGCAGGTTGTGGGCACAATGACCCTCCGACTGGCCAACGCCGACCTTGTTCCGTATGACCTCGCCCGCTACCCGGCAGACCTGGCCGTTCACCTCAAAGCCGCCGAAAAAGCGATTCAATCGTATGCACCAACCTACTCGATTGCGCCATTGCTAACCGTTGTCGATGAGTTAAAAAAGAATGCCGATGCCTGTGAAACGGCCCGGCAAACGTATTTGCAGACCGGGCGAACGGACAAATTAGTGGAGTTAAATAAAGAACTTCGCTTGCTGGAACGGTCCTTCATCGACCCGAAAGGCAACGCGTTCGGCGGCTGGTATAAATCACTCTATGCCTCGTCGGACCCAAACAGCGGCTACGCGTCGTGGATGCTGCCGGGATTGCTTTATGAAGCCTCGCTAAAGTCAACGGCCAATTTGCCAGACTTGGAGGCTCGCTACAAAAAAGCCATTCAGTCGCTGAGTGACAAGCTCTTAGTCCTTTCGCAGGGCATGGGAAAACCCGCGACGCTGGGTGGCGGGAAGTAAGTATATGCATAAACCTAAAAGGTCTGAAAAAGACCTTTTAGGTTTCAGTGACCAAGCTCCCAGTCTTCGCCAGATGGAACAACACAGTTTTGGTGATGAAAAGCAACAAATGGCTCTATCCCGCCGAACCAATCCAGCACAGCGGAACGCTCCAAACGGGTTAATTTTGTGCTGGTAATGGAGTGTATAGATGAATAAGGCCAGTCTCCGGCTTTTTTAGAAAAACCGTGATGAACCGGGTTGCGATGAATGTAGGCCAGCAATGTCGTAAAGTACACGTCGGAGTCTACTGGCTTTCGACGGACATAATTTAGAAACAAAGCCCCTCTTCGGTCGAAACGTCGGTTAAAGGCTTTTGCATAGCTATTGAAGAAATTACTGAACTGTTGCATGACAAACACGGGATAATCGATTGTTGCCAATGCGGCTACTTTTGGCTTGTTCAGGGCCTGAAAGTAGGGCATTAGCTCCTCTTCTTCCCGAATCTGTACCAACAAATGAAAATGATTGGGCAGTAAACAATAGGCATACGTTCTGGCTACCGGAAAGATATAATGCCCATATCGATTCAGAAAATAGAGATAATTGTCGGGTTGCCGGACCAGATTGTCATCGCCAATAGTATGGTTGAAAATAGGGTAGTACGTACTAAGTACTAACGGACTATTATACATAGGCAAGTGGTATGGTTGATAGATGCACCACTTGCCTATCCGACGCACTCAGACCTAAAAGGTTTTTGAAACCTTTTAGGTCTCCTAAGCCGCCTTTGTGGCTGGCTTCGCGTGCTCAGGTTTGAGCACGACCACATCGCGCACAATGCCCCCCGCGTTGAGTTTTTCCACCATTTTATCCAGCAACGGCGCGGCCCAGTTAGGAATGTATTTGTCGGTTGTTTCGATCATCACTTTCGGGAAATCATACAAAGCCCGGCCTAAACCGAACTGCACGGCGCAGCGTTTCATGGCATCGCTGATGCCCCCTTTTACCGGCTCCACACTGGTGCGGCTGGCTCCGTCGGTTTTCCGCACGATTTCGCCACCGGGCAAAATGGCCGTGATTGTACACAGGAAACCGCCGTCAATTTCCTTAATTTCGTTCTGCCAGCCCGCCCAGCCGAACTGGTCATCGAAACGTTGCATCACACACCGGTTGGTGATATAGGGCACGACAATGATTTTCTGACCGTCTTTGGTCTGACTCTGGACCCGCCACTCAATTTCCTGTACGGTGAGCGGGGCGGTTAATGCGTTTAATTCCATGTTGGTTGTTGTTTACTTGATCTACTCGTAAATCTGTCGTCGGTGTCCCACTCCTACTACTTCGACGGTTAACACGTCGTCGTGAACATCATAAATAATTCGATAATCACCTTTCCGAATCCGATAACCCGAACGCCCTTTTAACTTTTTGCAGCCATCTGGCCGAGGGTCATTTGCTAATTCTTCGATAGCGTCAAGCAACGTAGCGGCCACCTGATCAGGCAATTTATCCAACTGCTACTGCGCTGTTTTCGTTAAAACAATGGTGTATTCAGCCATTCGCCCGTTGCCGTTTCTGTCTGTATTCTGTCAGCGAAATGGTTGGCTCCTTACGCGCTTTCACCTCATCGTAAAGTCGAATATCATCCAGTTCTTCTAATTCATCAAGTACCTGCTGCCATTGTTGAATAGGCATTACCACCGAGACACGTCTACCTTGTTCATCAGTGATGTATTGGGGGTGGATGGGTTTGTTCATGGTATATGATTCCAAATAAGTTAGAAGAGAATGTGCTTATCCATAAAGTCTTTAGTTGAGCTTGTCAACGACTTCCAATTGTAGATTCCTTTGGTCTTCCATCCGGGAGTGTTTCCAATATTCGTATTGCTCAGTAGCCAATTCATTACTTCATCATGAGAGAACAAGTAACACCCTTTCCAGTCATCTGCGGGAAAACACATCCATATTTCTTTGCCAATATATTTTTTATTTACTTCTAATCTACCTTTTAATTGAACTTTCAGAAAAGTACCCGAAACATGCTGAGCAATAAAATCTGCTCCTTGCCAGTCATCATTCAGACGCATTGTGACAAAGCCATAATCAGCAAGAATAGATGATACTTTTTGAAAATTGTAATTTTCCTGCTGCTTTGCCTTTAGATTGTCACAGTTGATCTTAGAGAATACTATCTTGTTAGTTTCAGCTATGTTATTTTCTATCGCTTGTCTAACAATCTCATTTTCTTCCATGAAAATAGGGCCTTATTGAAGTTTCCTACTACTTAATTAATCGTCAGAGCAGATGCAATTCAATTGATTTTCAAGCGGCCACCTGCCAGTGCGTTTCTGTAGCCTGAGACAACAAGCTCTGCAATTCGGCAGTAAGCCGTTTTTTCACTTCCTGAAATTGTTCGAGCATGAACGCATTCGGATCATCGGCTCTCGTGTGCCGACGTATCGCTTCGTTCATTCGCTTCACCTGTTCAAGCGTATGAAAAATCTGTATTTCGAGTTCATCATTGATTTCCATAGTCAACGTGTAGTTCAAGAATTCCTTTGGGACGTTTTCGACGATCAGTATGCAAAAAATGATACCAATCTAATTCATCGGCTCGACCAATTTCGTATCTCTGATGGCCAATCGGAAATGTTTCAACAAAATAACAATCTATTCTGCCTTCCCATTCTTTTTTAAGTTGCTTTAATTGATCGGTAGCATTACCAAAATGAGTATGAGGCACGAAAACAACCACATCAATATCACCCGGCTTTTCCCGTTGGCTAACAAAACTGCCATCAACCCACTGTCGATGATCTATTCGTAAAATGCCACATAAAGTAGAAATAAAATCCTGATAATCAGCCAATAACTCTGCCCTACAAGCGTTATAGCCGAACGTATTCACAAATACTTCCCAATCTGTCGGTAAAATGTCATAGGGAAATAAGTACCCATTGTTATCAAAAATAAGCGTTTCAGTTTCCATCACTCCGCCATTTTCAGTAACTCGTTAAGCCTCAGCAACGCTTCGATGGGTGTTAGCCGGTTTATGTCGATGGCGCGTAGTTTTTCTTTGATGGCTTCCGATTTGGGGTCACCGGATTCGATGATACGCAGAGCCAGTTCCCGCTCCTGCGGCACTGCCTGACGGATTTTTTCCTGATTGTCTTCGCGCCCGTGCGACGCTTCCAATTGTTTCAGAATTTCGGTGGCGCGGTTCACAATCTGGGCGGGCATTCCGGCCATCTGCGCCACGTGAATGCCGAAACTATGCTCCGAACCGCCCTCTTTCAGCTTCCGCAGAAAGATCACTTTATTGCCCATTTCTTTTACGGACACGTTGTAATTTTTGATGCGCGAATTGTCGGCGGCCAGGTCGTTGAGTTCGTGGTAGTGGGTGGCAAACAGCGTTTTAGGGCGGCAGTCCGTTTTGTTGTGCAGGTATTCGGCGATAGCCCACGCAATCGAAACGCCGTCGTAGGTACTCGTGCCGCGCCCGATTTCATCCATCAAAACCAGGCTCCGTTCGCTGAGGTTATTGAGAATGCTGGCCGTTTCGGTCATTTCGACCATGAACGTGCTTTCGCCCCGCGAGAGGTTATCCGACGCCCCAACACGCGTAAAAATCTTATCGACAATGCCAATCTCCGCCGACGATGCCGGTACGAAACTTCCCGACTGCGCCATCAGCACAATCAAAGCCGTTTGCCGCAGTAACGCCGATTTCCCGGCCATATTCGGCCCGGTGATAATAATAATCTGCTGGGTTTCGTCGTCTAAAAAAATATCGTTCGGGATATAATGCTCGCCCGGTGGTAGTTGCTGTTCGATTACGGCATGCCGTCCGTCTTTGATATTCAGCACTTTACCCTCGTTGATCTGCGGACGAACGTACTTACTCTTTACCGCTACCCGCGCAAAGGACGCCAGCACATCCAGCACCGACAGCACACGGGCATTCTGCTGAATGGCCCCGACGTACTCGCCAGCCGCCAGTACCATCTCATTGAAAATCCGCGCTTCGATCTGAAAAATCTGCTCTTCGGCGTTCAATATTTTTTCCTCATATTCCTTGAGTTCGGGCGTAATGTAGCGTTCGGCATTAACGAGGGTCTGCTTCCGAATCCAATCGTCGGGCACGCGATTTTTGTGCGCGTGGGTCACTTCCAGATAGTAGCCAAACACTTTGTTATAGGCAATTTTCAGCGAGGTAATGCCCGTCCGCTGTACTTCGCGTTCCTGCAATTGCAGCAGATAGTCTTTACCTGTGTAGGCAATGGCCGTCAGTTCGTCCAGTTCGGCGTCGATACCCGGTTTAATCATACCGCCCTGATTCGAGAGCGTTGGCGGGTCTTCGCGCAGTTCAGTTTCGATACGGTCGAGCAGGAACGAAACGGGGTTAAGCTGGTCGGCGTATTTTTTTAATGATCCCGGATGCGGGCCAGACGATTCACTCTGACTTAGTGCCGTAATCAGCGATTCTTTGATGGGCAGTATATGCTGAAGCGACCGCTTGAGTTGCAGCAGTTCGCGGGGGCTTATGCGCCGAACGGCCACTTTTGACACCAACCGTTCGAGATCACCAATCTGGCGAAGGTGATTGACTAAGAGTTCGGCTAAGTCAGGGTCGTTGACCAGCAGTTCGACCATGTTTAGCCGTTCGTCGATCAGGGCTTTTTCCTTGAGCGGCAGACTCAGCCATTTGCGAAGCAGCCGCGCGCCCATTGGCGTAACGGTCTGATCCAGAATCTGAATCAGCGGAACGCCCCCCTCCTGTTGGGCTGTTGTCAGTTCGAGGTTGCGGATAGTGAACCGGTCGAGCCAAACGTAGCGGTCCTCTTCGAGCCGCGTGACGCGGGTAATGTGCTGAAGGTTTTTATGCTCGGTTTCGTTGAGGTAATGCAGGATAACTCCGGCGGCAATAATGCCATCGGGCAGTCCCTCAATGCCAAATCCTTTAAGCGAAGTCGTCTGAAAATGCTGCTTCAGAAAATTATAGCCAAAGTCGTACGTAAAGGCCCAGTCTTCGAGGGTGTAGGTATGAAATTTATCGCCGAAAAGCAGACCGAACTCCTGTCGGTTACGCTTGCAGTACAGCACCTCCGACGGGTTGAAACTCTGCAACAACTTATCGACATAGGCCCCATTGCCCTGAGACGCCAGAAACTCGCCCGTCGAAATATCCAGAAACGACACGCCAAACGTATCCTCGACCTTACCGAAATGCACAGCCGCGAGGTAGTTATTGCGTCGGGTATCGAGCACGTTGTCATTGAACGAAACGCCGGGCGTAACCAGCTCCGTAACGCCCCTCCGCACGATGCCTTTAGCCAGCGCGGGGTCTTCCAACTGGTCGCAGATAGCAACGCGCTCGCCCGCCCGAACGAGTTTAGGCAGGTGCGTATCGAGCGAATGATGCGGAAACCCGGCCAATTCTTCGTTCGCCCCGCCGTTGTTGCGTTTGGTAAGCGTAATACCCAGAATTTTGCTGGCCCGAATGGCGTCTTCACCGAAGGTTTCATAGAAATCACCGACCCGGAAGAGTAGCAACGCACCGGGATATTTGGCTTTGATCTGGTTGTACTGGCGGTTGAGGGGGGTTTCGGTTTTCTTGGTTGAGAGCTTCGCTGCGGGGGCTGTCTTCACTGATTTTTGTTGGATTGACGTAAACAAAAATAGTGATTTTTTAGGGGAAAAGCGCGTTTCCGGGCATCAAAACTGCGTATCGGCGCCACCCATTTAAACAGAGGTACGGCTCACTTAATGCCCGATTGAATGAAGTCCGTAGTGAACAAGATAATTTTCATGCGTTATTTTGACGGTTATTGGCAGGTCGAACGGAAGCGAAGCAACCGTAGCATCCATCATTATGACAAACCGTCAACATAACTTAACAAACGAGACGAATTAATCCGTCGATTATCCCTGTGAATGGACCCACTCCTCCCCGTAAACTCGTCCTTGATGAACTCAACCGGCTGTCGGTCGATGCGTTTAAAGAGGTCGACAAATTTCCCTATTGCCTGATTTTAGATGATATTCGCAGCCTTAATAATGTAGGATCGGTGTTTCGCACAGCCGATGCATTTCGGGCGGCCAAACTTTATTTATGTGGCATTACGGGCCAGCCCCCCCACCGCGACATTACCAAAACGGCCCTCGGTGCCACCGAATCCGTTTCGTGGGAACATAAGCCTGATGTTGTGGCATTAGCGCGACAGTTGCAGGCCGATGGCTGGGTCATTGCCGCCATTGAACAGGCCGAGGGCAGCACGTCGCTGACCGATTTCCGCCCTCAGCCTAATCAACCCTATGCATTTATTCTGGGCAACGAGGTAACCGGCGTTCGGGATGAGCTTATCCAACTGGCTGATTTAGTGCTTGAAATTCCGCAGTTTGGCACGAAACATTCGCTCAACATTGCTGTCACGGCGGGCATCGTCTGCTGGGATTTTTTACAAAAAATATAACGAAATGATAACATTGGCCTTTTGATTGTCCCAGATATTTCGTATTTATTTGTAGATTTTTTTCTCTACGAATCCAATGACAAACAAAACTGCAAAAACAAAACAGAAATCGCTGGCGTCAGACATCGTCAGTTCGATTGAAACCAAGCTTGGCGAAGCGGGTAAGGCGACAAAAAAAATAAAGAAATCCATCGAGAAATCGGCGGATAAGCTGGCTAAGAAATTAGCTAAGTTGATGGTAAAAGCGGAGAAGAAGGCATCTAAACCCGACAAATCGACCGAAAAAAAGGCAAAAAAACAAGCAGCAAAAGCAAACAAAAACGCGGAGAAAGCCGATAAAAACGCCAAGCGCACTGCCAGGAAAGCGGCTACTGCCGTAAGGCAGATTGTTGACGCACCTGCTCCTGTTTCGGCCACCCCTAAGGCCGCAACGACTCCGAAACCCACGGCGGCTCCCGCTAAGAAAACGAGTACGCCTGTCGCCAAAGCCACGACCAGCACACCAGCACCAGCCGCTCAGTCATCGACTGACAACGCATAGTCTGTCAGATTGTAATCATTTAAGAAATGCCCGCCCCAGGCGGGCATTTTTAGTAGTAGTTATTGCTTTTTCAACCTTTTCATGTGACATTCACAACCTAACGTTGTCTATCTGTAGCTGTAACTGCTATTTTTAGTTCGTTTATTTATCCATAACAGACAGCGTTATGCTGCAACGTTCAACGGCTCTTTTTTTATCCGGTACTGTACTTTTAATCGTTGCTGGTGTAGGCGGATTTGTAATCAGTCACTGGTCATCATTGCCCGCAACCGCCCCGATTCCCTCCTTACAATCGCTCCTGCTGATCGGTCTGGCAATAAGTGTACAACTACTGTTGGGCTACGGTCTATGGTGGGTACTGCATCGGCGGCAGCGGTCGGTAGTACAAACGGAAGTGCTCCACTCCATTGTCCACGAGTTTCAAACGCCCATTACGGCCATTCGGATGGCAGCCGATATTCTGGATTCGCCCATTGCCCGAAATAATCCCGAACGAACGGAGAAATACGTCCGCATTATTCGCGAAGAAACCGAGCGGCTCCAGCACCAGGTCGAAACGATGCTGACACTGGCCCGCGCCGACCGTAACACCCTGATGCTCAACCCGGAGCCAATTCAACTCCACCAACTTCTTCACTCCGTTGCCGAACGCCACGGCGATTACCTGCACCTGAGCCTGCCCGGCCCCGACCCGCACGTTCTGGCCGACCGGCTTCACCTGACGAACGTACTGTACAATTTGTTGGACAACGCGATAAAATATAGTGCCGGAGAACCCGACATAACCATGCTGACGCAGGCCAACACCGACGGTTTGACCATTACAATTCGTGATCGGGGGGTGGGTATTCCGCCTAAATTAGTGTCGCAGATCTTCCAGCCGTTTTTCCGGGTTCACGACCGCAACCAGCCGAGTGTCAAGGGATTCGGCTTAGGATTAAGTTACGTACAGCGAATTATTCATTCCCATAACTGGACAATCTGGGTCAGGAGCGAAGTCGGGAAAGGCAGCGAATTTATGATTCAGGTTCCGCCATCGGCCTTGCTGCCGCCGGCGTAGTTAGTTAATTAGTTAATTAGTTAATTAGTTAATTGGTTGAGTGGTTAATTGGTTGAATGGTTAGCTGACGCACCACTCAACTCCTATGCGAGTTAACCACTCAACCAATTAACTAATCAACCATTCAACCAATTAACTAATCAACCAACTAACCAATAACTCTTCACTTAGCCATTCCCACACTTCCTTTCGTCACGCGCATCACACCGTTCATGATGCGCCAGTGGCCGGGAAATGTGCAGACGAATGGGTAGTCGCCGGGCGTGGCCGGAGCGGTAAATTTGAGCCGGTACGTTTGGTCGGGATTGACTAAGGGTGTGGCCGCAATAACCTGAGCAATAGCTGGTACGTAATTCTTCTCGGCACCGTCTTTGGCCGTAATCAGTTTGTCGGCAGCGGCCCCGATAGCATCCATGCTCTTAGGCTTTCCAATTACTAAGTTATGCTGCATGGCGTCGGGGTTTTCCAGCACGATCTCCACTTGCTTGCCTGCTGTAACGGTAAACTCTTTGCGGTCGAAGCGCATTTCTTCACGCACCGTTTTCAGTTTCACCACCTCAACATTTGGGTCGATGGGTTGCTCTTTAGTTACCCCCCAAACCTCATAAAGGCGGCCCAGCCGTTCGCGGCTGTCGGGCGAAACGCTGTTATTCAAACTTGCCAAAAACGACCTATCAGCCTCGTTCACAGTCGCTTTCTGTTTCATATTCCAGCCTTCCGAAACGCCTTTTACAATAGCCTGACTATAAGTCTGATCCAGTTTTTGGGTCTGACGAAGCAACGCAACGACTGAGTCGATTGGCGCAACAGATGCATAGCTGCGGGTGGCCCGTTCGAGCGCATAGGCACTCAGGCTTTGCGGAGCGCGATACGTTAACGTATGCGTAGCGTTGTTGTTCTGCTCGTTGCTTTCGGCAATTTTATTGTCGCGGTCGAGCATGGCGGTCAGCGTATAATCCCCCGCCCGTTCAAACGTTACGCCCATATCGCCCACCCACGGGCCATTGTTCGCTTTGCTGATCGTAACGGTTTCGCCGGGTTTAATGCCGGTATTATGGGTCACGCTCACAAAATCAATTTTAGCCCCCTCACCCGTTCCCTTCGGGCCTTCGATGCGCAGCGATAACGGAATAGGCGTTCCATCGGGAATAGCGACACCCCCGGCATTTGTTACATCCACAAACAGGCGGGCACCCTCCCGTACCGCCGGCGACTCGGGCGTGGTGCGAATGGCGGCAATAACAAGGTCGGGCTGAGACGTCGATTGCGAAGCGATTGGCGTTGTGGCAGTGGTAACAGCGTTTGGCGTTTTGCCCATATCAGCATGGTTATGAGCGGCCATATCCGGCGTTGCCTTCGCAGGCGCATTGGTTGCGATCTGCTTCATATACGCTTTCATCAACAGTCCATTCTGATTAGTAAGCGCACAGGCAAAGGCTTCGGGTAACCAACGGTCGTTGACCTCGCCATTTGACGATGCATTTGCCTTATCCATCCGGGCCAGAATCATCTGCTGCACCTCTTCCGATTTCACCCAATCCTGCGATGATAAAGCGAGTAAGGTGTTCAGCACAACCAATGGCTCTTTATCATTGAGCAGATCATATTTGCGGAATAAGCCAATCGTTGCGCGACTCATCGGCAGCACCTGCACGGCCGTTTTCCGAACCGCCGGAGACGGATGTTTCAACGCGGTTTCTATAGCCCCTATAAAATCTATCCTGTCTGTCGTGGATGATTTTTCTGACTCCTTAAAAACCAAACCGTGCAACGTCCATAATGCGTGAATAGCCGCCGGATTATTGCCGATTTCATCGACAGACTGGTCATTTACCAGTGCAACTAATTGCGGCACTACGTCTTTATTATTCCGTTCGATGAGCAGCCGCTGAGCCGTCATCCGCCAAAACATATTTGTGTTTTTCAGAGCAGAGACCAGTTCCTCCGGGCGGTCCTTGCTCAACACCATGGGCGTATAAGCCGGTGCCTTACTATACCCAACGCGGTAAATCCGGCCATGCGTGAAATCACGTAACGGCGTTTCATAGGCATTGCCCGACCCGTTGGTCGCGCCCTTCGGCGTGGGGTTGTGCTGGATAATATAACTGTACCAGTCGGCTACCCAAACGGCCCCGTCCGGCCCAACTTCAGAAAAAACGGGTGCGAACCATTCGTCGGCCCCGGCCATTAGGTTGAAACCCTCCGCATCCTCGAAATCAGTGCCGCTTTTCTGCATCACGTTCTGGTGCAGAATATGGCCCGTTGGTTCGGCAACGAAGGCGATGGTATTCCAGTATTTTTTCGGAAAAGCGCGGGCGGTGTAAAAGTTATGGCCCGCTGCTGCCGTGAAACCGCCAAATACATCCACCTGACGTACTTTTTCGGTGATGGGCTTCATGTCTTTATGCGTGTCGGTACTGCGGCTTCCATTTTCCCGAATGTGGGGCGCACCACTAAAATACCGATTCGGAATGGCCATGTACCAGCCGTGCGAATTGTTGGCCGTTGACCCGAAAACATCGCCCGTTTCTTTAAAGCCCAGACCCCACGTATTATTCGATGTGCTGGTCACGTGTTCCAGTTGCGAACCGTCGGGCCGGAACCGAAAAAAGCCCTGACTGAATTTCACACTATCGGGTCCAACTTTTCCTTTAAACCCAGAATACCCAACGCTTCCCCAAATCCAGTTATCGAAACCGTAGTGCAGGTTGCTCGGCCCGGCGTGGGTGTCGTAGGTGCCGAAGCCGGTAAAGACAATTTTCTTTACATCAGCCTTATCGTCGCCGTTGGTATCCTGCAAAAACAGCATGTGCGGAGCCTGAGAAACATATAGCCCGCCGTTGGCAAAGACCAGTCCGGTTGGAATGCTGAGTCCTTCGGCAAAATTCGTGAACTTATCGGCCTTGCCGTCTTTATTGGTGTCTTCGCAAATGACGATATAATCCGAACCTCCTTCGGGCTTGCGTTCGTTGGGATAGTCTTTCGTGATGAGCACGAACAACCGTCCGCGCTCGTCCCAGGCCATCGCAATGGGGTGCATTACGTTGGGTTCATGGGCGAACAAATCGAGCGTAAAATCAACCGGCACCTGAATGTGCTTCATCGACTCCTCCGGCGAAAGCGGCCTCTGTTCCAACTGCGGGCCAGACCGTTTTTCGTAGTTTGGTAACACGGCTGCGGTGTAAGTAAACGGCTGCGGATTGAGGGCATCATGCTGTTTTTTCACATCGTCGCCCACCGCCCACAAAATACCGCGCTCCAGCAGTTGCTGAAAACCGGGCTGGCTCCAGGTGCGCTCGTCATGACCATACGCCGTATAAAACACGCGGCCTTTGCCATATTGGCGCGTCCAGGTGTACGGTTCTTCTTTCTGGTCAGGCCGGTCTTTGGTCTGGTCGGATTTAATCTCGCGAACGGCCAGTACGTTGTTATCGGCTTGCAGATGACTGTGCAGATAGGTTTCGTCGTAGGCTTTGAAGGTGGGCAAACCGGCCACAATCGGGTTGTTGGGCTGCGAGAAGCGGGTTTGAATGGTATCCATCCGATGCCGCCAGAACTGCCCGCCAACCACTTTGTCGACGTATTCGGTTGAATTACGGAAACACCAGGATGCACTATGCACTGGAATCACGCCTTTCCCCGACGACACGAAATCCAGCAATGCTTTTTCCTGCGGTTTCGGAATACTGTCCCAATTGGCAAAAATCAACAGCCCATCGTACTTGTTGAGATTGTCGGCATTGAGGTCTTCGAGTTTGTCGGTATACGTAATATTGATGCCTTTACTCCCCAAAGCGGCCATGATCTCCGGCACCCGCTCGATGGGTTTATGGTGGCCGTTGTCGCCCAAAAATAAGATTTCTGTCCGGCGCGGTTTCAGCGACTCCTGCCGAACGCTCGTTTGTTTCGCCGATTGGCGGGCGCATTGGGTAAGGACTATTAATAACCCAAAGGCAATAAGTAGTTTTTTCATGTTAACCACGGAGTAAACAGAGGCAGGCACGGAGAAAACAGAGTTGCTTCGTGCGCTCCGTGTTCGTCTCCGTTACCTCTGTGTTTAACATTTATGCATTCTTAAAATCAGGCAATTGGATCAACTTCCCACCCTGTAAAGCCGATTCGTGCGCCAGAATACCCACGCTTGTCCAGTTGGCCGACTGAGCCGCATTGGGGAACGGGTCGCGGTCTTCGATCAGGGCCGATATGAACTCATGCACCATGTGCGGGTGCGACCCACCATGACCGCCCCCCTGCGTAAACGACAGGTGCTGCGTCTCATCGGCATCATACACACCTTTGGTCGTAAACCGTTGAATGGCTTCGGGCAACCGATGCGCGTAGTCGGGCACGGTCACTTTTTCGGGGATTTCCGGCTCCGGCTTTTTGGCCGTGTGAATGACCGGCTGCTCGTCTTCAATCAGTTGCCACTCGAACGATTTCTTATCGCCATACACTTCGAAACTCTCGCGGTATTGCCGCGCTACGTCGAACAGCGACCGATACACATAGGCCGACAAATCGCTGTCCTTGAACTTAATATGCGCCGATTCGACCGCAAACGGCGAATTGTGAATCTTTGCCAGTTCTTCCCGAATTGTGCCCGACCCAAAGCAGGACACGTAATCGGCTTCGAGTTTGAGCAGGCCCGCTACCGGCCCCACGCAGTGCGTAGCGTAGTGCATGGGTGGCAATCCGGGCCAGTAATCGGGCCAGCCGTCCATGTCCTGCTGGTGGCTGGCTTTCAGAAACTGTACTTTGCCAAGCTCTCCTTTTTCGTATAATTCTTTGACAAACAGAAACTCGCGGCTGTACACCACTGTTTCCATCATCATGTATTTCTTACCCGACTCGTTACAGGCTTTCACAATCTCCAGACATTCGGCAACGGTTGTCGCCATCGGCACGGTACAGGCAACGTGCTTACCGGCTCGCAGTGCTTTGAGCGTTTGCTCGGCGTGGTTCGGAATGGGTGAGTTGATATGAACAGCGTCAACGGCAGGATCGGCCAGCAGTTCGTCGTAGTTGCTGTAGCGCGTTGAGATACCATAAGCGTCGCCAATCTCATTCAGCTTCTGGACGTTGCGCTGGCAAATCGCGTACATGTTCGCGTGCGGATGACGCTGATAAATCGGGATAAATTCGGCTCCAAATCCGAGGCCAACGATAGCGATGTTAATCATTGAATGAATTGGTAAGTGATTGAATAATAGAATGATTGAGTGATTGAATAGCTGGCGCAAGACCTTATTCAATCACTCAATCATTCAACAATTCAATCAGTTGATTCTTTATAAACGCCAATCCATCTACCGCCAACTGTTCGGGCGAATGGAACATGGGGCGGAAAATATGCGTGGCGGCTGCGAGTTCGGGCGGGTTTGGGCCGAAGGCTTCAATGGCAATCGGGCCATCGTAGCCTATTTCCTCTAAGACAGTGAATACGTCGTCGAAGTTAATATGGCCCTGCCCCGGTGTGGAGCGGTCATTTTCCGAAATCTGAACATGAACCAGATACGGCGCACACTTCCGTACCGCATCGGCTATATTTTTCTCCTCCATATTGGCGTGGAACGTATCGAAAGCCGCCCGACAATTGGGGTGATTTACGGCTTCGATATAGCGCACGAGATCATCAGCGCAGGTAAGCAGGTAAATTTCAAAGCGGTTCAGGTATTCGATAGCCAGCGTCACGCCCTTTGTTTGAGCATGTTCGGCTACTTCTCGCATTGCCGTCACCGACCAGTTCCACTCCTCAGCCGTGGCTGGTTTACCCGTGAAGGTTTTGAAACCGGCGTAGAGCGGCCCCATCAGGATGGTAGCTCCCACGGCAACCGTACAGTCGATTACGTGTTTGAGGTAGTCGATACCTGCCCGCCGAACCGAGGCATCGGGGCTGATCAGGCTGTATTCCGGGCCGCAAATCGTGCAGGCCTGAACGCCCAGATTCAGAGTACGAATCTGCTGACCAATACGCCGGTATTTATCCAGACCGGCCGGACCGGGGTTGGGTTCATTAATGGGAATTTCGACAAAATCGAAGCCACTTGTTTTCAGAAATGCGAATGTCTCCGCTAAATCCTCGTCCATCGACATCGTCCAGATGAACAGGTTCATTCCTATCTTATTCATATTGATTCCATAAAAAATCAAACAAAACTACTAAGTAACCTGCTTCATGAAACGGCTTTTATTAGCAAGTTCTGACTATATTTTCACACAAAATAGAAAATTAGTGTGTTATTTGCGTTAAAAATTAGCAAAATCCAATGAAACAGCCTCTTCGCAAAGACCTTGAACCCGTAGCGGCATCCTTCAGCGTGAAAGAACTGGTCGAACCTCATTTCGACCCGAACTGGCACTTCCATCCGCATTACCAGTTATTTCTGGTGGAGGAAGGCACAGGAACCCGTTTTATTGGTGATTCAATTAAGCCCTTCGGACCGGGTGACCTGGTCTTTCTGGGGCCAAATTTACCACACCTCTGGCGAAGTGATCAGGCGTATTTTGACCGACAGCCAGAATCGAAGCAGCCTGCCCTGACCACACGCGGCATTGTCGTTTACTTTAGCGGGGATTTTTTGGGCGATGCTTTCTTTGCCAAGCAGGAGATGGCTCCCTTACGGCAATTACTCGACCAGGCGCATCGGGGTCTGGAATGGACCGCTCATACGCGACACCGGGCAGAAACGGCACTCAAAAACCTCACCAATCAGGCACCGGGTTTCGAGCGGGTTATTACCTTGTTAACATTGCTTAACGACCTTGCCCGCGCAATGGATTATCGCTATCTGACCAGCCCAGGCTATACAAATACGGTTAAGCAGACGGAAAAAGACCGTATGCAATTAGTGCATGATTACGTACTCGGCCACTTCCCCGACGATCTAAGTTTAGATGCAATTGCCGATTTGGCGGGCATGACTTCCCCGGCCTTCTGCCGGTATTTCAAAGCACGCGCCAACAAAACATTCTCCGAATTCGTTTCCGAAGTTCGGATTGGTCACGCCTGCAAACTGCTTATTACCAGCAAGTTAAGCATTACACAGATCAGTTTTGATAGCGGCTTCAAAACTCTGTCGAACTTTAACCGGCAGTTCAAAGACATTACCGGTCAAACCCCATCGGGTTACGTAAAAACGTATCGGCAGTTATAACCATAGTTCATAAGTTAATGCGATTTCCTGTTACTTTGCGAACATATGAAAAGCCGCAGGAAATCGTTTTCGATTAGCCAGTACGATAAAATTGTTAAAGAGAATTTAGAAGCCGCCATTCCCGCACTTATTGAACGGCTTTTACACATTTATCCCATTGAATCAGAAGAGTTACCCGACGATCTCCAACACACCAAAGAACGAAAACCTGATGCGCTGAAGCGCATTCGCGACAAGAGCGGAAATATATTTATTCTGCACTTGGAGTTTCAAGTGGCCGATGATCCTGACATGGTCTATCGCATGGGTGATTATTGTGTTATGCTGGCTCAAACCTACCGTTTACCAATAAGGCAGTACGTACTCTTCATGGGTAGTAAAGCCCCTAAAATGCCTACTGAGTTAAATACAGGTGACTCCATTATTCGTTATAATCTGGTGTCTTTTCAACAGATTAATCATGAGTTATTTCTGAAATCTGACAAACCTGAGGAGATACTTTTTGCGCTTCTGGCTGACTTTGGACAAAAACCACCTGAGTTTATTTTGGAACGTATCGTGAATCGGATTCATCAAACAGCTACCGGATCATTGGCATTTGAGCGATACATTAGTCAGTTGCGCGTTTTAGTCCAATTGCGTAAATTACAGCCAGTTTTAGAAACAGTCATGGAGAAGTTAACGCAGTATTTTAAAGAACAGGAAGATCCTTTTTATAGAAAGGGGCAACGTTTAGGATTTGATCTTGGCCTTGAGAGCGGAAAGAAGCAGGGACTCGAGCAGGGGAAAAAGCAGGGACTTGAGCAAGGGAAAAAACTTGTTGTATTGAATTTACTCAAAGAAACTACGTTTTCGGTTGAAGAGATTGCCCGATTAGCAGAAGTGCCGCTCGAACTTGTCCAGGCAATAAAAAACGAGATAAGTGCGGAGTAAAAGCCCACACTTTTCTCGTTAAACACTGTCTATAGTCAGCAATGACTAATACAACGTAGTGACTCCTGCCGTTTTTCGAACGGCTACGCCTTCCAGAATAAATGCCACCAGGTCTTCATTCAGCCGGTCTTTCTCGGTAACATATAAGCCATGCGGTGCTCCCTCATATACAATGTACTGTGCATTGGGCAGGGCGTTGGCAGTACGTTCGCCCGATGCTTCGATGGGCACCGTTTTGTCCGAATCGCCGTGAATAATTAAGGTTGGCACCTGAATCTGCGTTAGATCATCGCGAAAATCAGTCGTAGCAAATGAATTGGCGCATTCGAGCGTGGCTTTATGCGAAGCGACGTACGCACGGGCGAAATCGCCGTCGAGGTGGGCCTGGCTAACAGGTTTGTTGATGAGATTCACACCATAGAACTGCTTGCCAAATGTTTGCAGAAAATCAGCCCGGTCTTTCTGCATATTTGCCGTCATTTCATCAAAAACCGACTGGTCGACACCATCCGGGTTATCATCCGTTTTCAGCAGATAAGGCGTCACAGCACTGATAAACGCCACTTTTGCCACCCGTGCACCACCGTGCCGACTCATGTAACGGGCCACCTCGCCCCCACCCATCGAGAATCCAACCAAGGTCACATTCTGAAGATTTAACTCATCGAGTACCGCTTTCAGATCGTCGGCCAGGGTGTCATAATCGTATCCGTCCCATGTTTGGGTCGATTTACCAAAGCCCCGGCGGTCGTAGGCAACCACACGGAGGCCATGAGCGGGCAATTCGGCTAATTGATAATCCCACATGGAACTACTCAGCGGCCAGCCGTGAATGAGTACGACGGTTGACTTGGCGTTACTACCGCCTAAATCCTGATAAAAAAGTTTAATGTCATTGCCGGACGCATCCGTACCTGCTTTGATGTAGCTCATAACGTGTTTGAATTTGTTGAGTTATTCGATTCGTTAAGTAGAACTACAGGTACGAAGAATGGTTTGTTAAGGATTTAAGCGCAGGCGTTTTTGTGAGTTACTTTATTATGAGGCCCCAATAGCGTTGCAACTGCACGTACAGCCTGATACTACACGCTATTTTTTGGGCGGGAATTTCTTATAAATCTCCTTACGGTTTAGAATACGGGATAAAACGACGGTATCTCCCTCCAGATAGAAACCAAGGCGGAAATCGCTGTTTTCACTCAGGCGCAACCGAAAGGTTTTCAATTTTTGGCTACCCTCTATCTTCTTTACGGAATAGGTAAGGTCATTTAAAGACTGTGCTTCTTTGACTGCCTGTAAATTACTTCTAATTCGTCAAGTAAGTTGTTCGGCAGTTTCTTTGCATCACGGATGAATGATGGATTTACTTTTAATTCCATAGGGTGGGTAATGCATTCAACAACGCAAAACAGGCAGTGTTAACTACTGTCAGCCTTACTTCTGGTGTCGATCAACAAACAACCATTTTTCGAAAGTGCTCTGTTCGTTTGGGTTCAAATGACCTTCCTCGCTTGCCTCCTCAATAAGCTTAACCATAGCCTTATCTTCCTCTTCTTCCGTCAGATACTGCTTGTCTATCTTCACCCGCGCTTTGGCAGCTTTAGCAGCTTCCAGAAATAGTTTTTTGTGCTGCTTATCGACGTCTATGACTAATCGCATAGATCCTTTCAATTTTGGTCAAATGTAATCAAAAACCTCACATCAAAACACCCTGAAATACTTCGTCCAGGCGTGATACGGGCTTGATACTGATTTTATATCCCTTCATATCTAAGCCTTTCATATTGTATTTGGAGATAAACATTTGTTTGAATCCCAGCTTTTCAGCTTCGGCAATGCGCGATTCGATTCGACTGACGGCCCGCACCTCGCCCCCCAGCCCGATTTCGGCGGCAAACGCGACCGATGGCGGAATGGCAATGTCCTCGTAACTCGATACAACAGCCGCACAAACGGCCAGATCAATGGCGGGGTCTTCAACGCGCAGGCCACCCGCAATGTTCAGGAATACGTCCTGCTGACCGAGTTTGAAGCCACCCCGCTTTTCCAGAACAGCCAGTAGCATGTTCAGGCGTTTGGCATCGAAACCGGTGCTGCTGCGTTGCGGAGTGCCATAGGTCGCTACGCTGACTAATGCCTGGGTTTCGATCATGAGGGGCCGGTTGCCCTCCAGCATCGAGCCAATAGTAACGCCACTCAGGGCTTCGTCGCGCTGCGAAATCAGGATTTCCGATGGATTTGTTACCTGCCGAAGTCCGGTGCCCAGCATTTCATAAATACCCAGTTCGTCGGTGCTGCCGAAGCGGTTTTTGTTGGTTCGCAGAATTCGGTACGTCGTGTGGCGGTCGCCCTCAAACGTCAGCACAGTATCGACCATGTGTTCCAGCACTTTCGGCCCGGCCAGTGTACCTTCTTTCGTAATATGACCAATCATAAACACCGGCACACCCGATTCTTTGGCGTATTTCATAAACTCAGCCGCACATTCGCGCACCTGCGAAACACTCCCCGCGCCTGACTCTACCAGCGACGACTGCATGGTCTGAATCGAGTCAATAATTAGAATCTCCGGCTCAAAATGCTCCACTACCCGAAAGATATTCTGGGTCGATGTTTCGGTCATCACGTGGCAGTCGCTGGTGGGTGCGTCCAAGCGTTCGGCCCTCATTTTGATCTGCTGTTCGCTCTCTTCGCCCGACACGTACAACACCCGCATACCGGCTAAGCTAAGCGCGATTTGTAACAAAAGGGTCGATTTTCCGATGCCCGGTTCGCCCCCAATCAGGACTAATGAACCGGGAACGATACCTCCACCCAACACCCGGTTCAGTTCGGCGTCGGTGGTATAAATACGGGGTTGCTCTTCATAATTTATGGCGTGGAGTGCCTTGGGCTTAGCCGCTACCTTTATTCCGCCCGGCCCGGCCGATGGGCTGCGCCAGCCGCCTTTTTCGGGTTCGTCTTTCTGAACGACTTCTTCAACAATTGTATTCCATTCGCCACAGGTCGGGCAGCGACCCATCCATTTACCGGATTGATGTCCGCAACTCTGACAGAAATAGGTGGTTTTTAATTTGGCCATTTTCTTCGATTAAGAACAGATAATCAGCGGGTTTGGATAAAAAAACAGCCGTTCGTTAAACGTTGTGCCAGACTATTCATCCAACCAACACTATCGGCAAAACGGGTCATTAACTACCGATAACTACGCCTTTACAGAACGCCGTTCACTCGAAATAAGTTGGCTTTTTGTACCGTATCGGCCCGGTTTACGTTTAACAATCAATTCATTCTTTATACAACCAGTTATGAAAAGAATCCTGCTTTTCGCATCACTACTCAGTTTGCCCGCTCTGTCATTTGCACAGGGCGGCTTTCAAATTGGCATTAAAGGTGGTGTCAATCTCTCCAAACTCAGTTTTGGTGATTTTATCAAAACCGGCACCAATGCCAACGGTTCGCCATCGGTAAACGTTGACGGTCAGACATTTCGCAACAGTTTGAGCGATAGCTTCAACAGCAAAACCGGCACATCGTTCGGCATATACACCCGCTTCGGCAAAAACCTATTCATTCAGCCTGAGGTGCTTTACTCGACCCGTTCGGGTCAGTTTGGTGTTATCCGCAACGGACAAACGGAGGTCGTAACGGTTAAAACGACGAGTTTCGATGTGCCTATTCTATTGGGTATTAAAGGCGGTCCGATTCGGGTGATGGCCGGTCCTGTGGTTTCATTTCGGGTCGACGATAATCAGAAGTTAGGCGAAGCCCTGAGCCAGTATACCAGCGGTACACTGAATGATGCGTGGGCCAAAGCGTACTACGGCTATCAGATTGGTGGCGGTTTGGATCTTGGGTCGTTTGGCATCGATGTTCGGCACGAAGGTAATCTCTCCGATATCGCCCAGATTCAGGATACGCAGGGCAAGTTCAGCCAACGGGTGAAATCCTGGCAGATCACACTCGCGTATCGGCTGTTTTAATCAACGTATAGACAGGATTACAGGATTACAGGATGAACACAATCCTGTTCATCCTGTAATCCTGTCTAAAATTTCTGGCTTGTCGGTGCAAAATGAAAGTGGCTGACTGGCGTAACATAAATAAAAAGTGGCTGGCTCGAAAGAACGCTTTCGGACCAGCCACTTTTTTGTAAGACCTTGTTGGGTTTAGATTGGTCGTCTAACCCGTTTGGTGTGGAAGAATATTCTTTAAAAGGGGTGTGAATGGTGATTTTTGATTACTGCTCTGGAACTGTAAAACTCTTAGTTCAATAGCCGCAGCCAATATTGAGCAAGGCGTTGCGAAATGTCTTTCATACGACGACGCGAGATGGCTACTTCACGACCATCGGCCATGCGAATCTGACGCTCGCGATTGAAAATACTGCGCTGAACATAAGCCAGATTGACAATATACGATTTGTGGATACGGAGAAACATGGAGTTGTCCAGTGTTTTTTCAAACTCTTTGAGCGTCTTCGATACCAGGTATCGCTTCCGGTCGCGGGTGTGTAAAAACGTGTAATTTCCTTCGCCCTGCAGACACAGAATATCATCGACAGAAATAAAAATTGTGCGGTTCAGGTAAGGCAATGCAATACGCTGTGTACCACGCTGATACGATGTTGGGAATTGGGGGACAATGGCAAGTGGCTGTGTAGAGGAGAAAACTGAAGATTCCATGGTAGAGAGTAGTTTTGGTTCAGTGCATTAGTCGCTGATTGATGAAACAAAGCTACCGTATAGCCACTGCTACAAAAAGAATTCCCTGATCAGCAAGGGATGACCAAATAAGTCAACCAATTGCTAATCAGGGAATTACACACATATTTACTCAATTCTTTGGGTACATTCACCCAATTTATTGCGTAAAACTACGTAGTGGCGAACTGTGTGTATTTAACGCCTACGAGGGGAAAATCCGGCGGTTCCGGTTACTTAATTGATTACTACCGGTTGAAATACACGAATACGGTCTACAAATGCCTGCGCACGCCGACGTGAAATTTTTACCTGTTGACCATCGGTAAGTTCAAGTTCACCTTCTTTCTTAATGAAAAACTTACGCACAAACCCAAGATTAACAATACACGATTTATGAACCCGAACAAAAGCCTGTCCATCTAACAACGTTTCATACTCTTTCAACGTCCGCGACACCAGCATTTTGGTCCCATCCTTGAGGAAGAAATTAGTGTAATTTCCGCAACCTTCCAACCGCACAATTTCATCAACAGAAACTGTACGTTTACGATCATAAAAGGGTATCAGAAGTTTTTGTAAACAGGCAGAATCGGCAATTTTTTCCACACTTTTGGGGAAAGGCATAGACAAGGTGTCAAAAAGAGAGTCGTTGGCGAATGCATTCATAGCCGTTTATTTAGGTGATTGGTTAGTACTGGTTAAAAGCTGACAGTCAGAACATTATCCAACTATTTCACAACCTGAATCTGCTTGCTGTACTGTCGGTCCTGCTCAATTCAGTTACAACAATCAGACCTACTTAGTAAAATCCTGCTATATTAAGTACTGGGACTCGTATAACTACCTAAAATTCAGTGGCGTTTTACCGCTTAATCAACAATCAAATAACGCTGTTTTTCAGCAAATTCACTACGCTCAAGGACCTATAGCCTGGAATATAGTTGCAGTTGGATCGGCTGTGGCAAACAGGCTTCTACGTACTTATGAGTTTTGCGTACCTTTGTCTTAGCAAGTAGTGAAAATCGTCGTGTATGCTGGACCGAGTAAGAGACATCTATCAGGAAATTGAACAGTTTACCATTAATTCACCGGAGCAGTTAGAGCAGTTCCGGCTTCGGTTTATTAGCCGTAAGGGCGTTGTTACGGAACTATTCGAGCAACTCAAAAGCGTTCCGCAAGCCGACCGCCGGGCAGTTGGTCAGGAGTTAAACGGCCTGAAAAACCTTGCCCAGGCGCGTTTCGATGTAGTTAGTCATGAAATAGAAGACCAACGGATAACCGCCACGAATGCGCCCCCCGTTGATCTTACGTTGCCGACCGTGCCAAACTTAACGGGTACGCAGCACCCATTAACCCTTGTCCGTCAGCGCATTATCCAAATTTTTGAACGAATTGGGTTTAACGTTGCCGATGGCCCCGAAATTGAATCGGACTGGTATAATTTTGGTGCGCTCAACTTCCCCGACAATCACCCGGCCCGCGACATGCAGGACACGTTTTTTGTAGAGAAAGCAAGCGATGGTGCTCCGTCCGATATGCTCCTGCGCACCCATACATCGAACGTGCAGATTCGACTAATGGAGCACCAGAAATCTGGTCCGACGTTTCGGCCAATTCGGTCAATTATGCCGGGTCGCGTTTACCGGAACGAAACCATTTCGGCGCGGGCGCACTGCATGTTTCATCAGGTAGAAGGCATTTATATTGACCGCAATGTGGGTTTTAAAGACCTGAAAGACACGCTCTATCATTTTGTGAAGGAGATGTTCGAGCCGGGCACGCAGATTCGGTTCCGGCCATCGTATTTTCCGTTTACGGAACCCAGTGCGGAGATTGATATTTCATGTCAGATTTGCGGAGGCAAAGGCTGCAACATCTGCAAACATTCGGGTTGGGTTGAAATTGCCGGTTCGGGCATGGTTGACCCGCAGGTACTTGCCAATTGTGGCATCGACCCCGAAGAATACACCGGCTTTGCTTTTGGCATGGGCATCGAACGCATCACCCAGTTGAAATACGTTGTGAACGACCTCCGGCTCTACACCGAAAACGACGTCCGTTTCCTCCGCCAGTTTGAAGGACTTTAAACTAATTTTGAATGAGTGAATGATTGAGTGATTGAATAGGTGTATGCGCCAGCTATTCAATCACTCAATCATTCAACTATTTACTTATGTCTCCCATCCGTCTTTCTGATTTAGCCTTTACACTCGAAGCCGTCATTGACGAAGCCTTTGGGCAAAAAGCCGTATGGGTGGTGGCCGAAACCAGCGACATCAAAAACTACCCCGACCGGGGATATTGCTTTCTGACTCTGGTTGAGCGGGATACCTCCGGCGCATCAGCGGGCAAGGAAACGCTTGCCAAACTCGATGCCTGTATCTGGCGCAAGAATTACCACACCATCGGCAATTTTGAGCAGGCAACAGGGGTGGCATTTGCCCGAAATATTCAGTTGCTGCTGCTGGTATCGGTTGGGTTCAGTCCGACCTATGGCCTGCGGCTGGAAATACTCAAAATTGACCCGTCTTATACCCTCGGCAACCTCGAACGCGAACGGCAGACGGTTCTCGATACACTCGTTAAGAACCACCCCGATTTGGTCTGGCTTGACGCCGGACAGTATATTACGGCCAACCAACTTCTGCCCCGACCTGCTGTTATTCAACGTATTGCGTTAATAACGGCCCCAAATTCGGATGGCTGGCGCGACTTTCGGCACGAACTGACACAAAATCAGTTTGGCTACGATTTTCGGATCGATGAGTACCTGACACAAGTGCAGGGAACGGGGGCAGAAAAAGCCATTTGTGGGCAGTTAGAGCGCATCCGCACGAGCGACGTGGCGTATGATGCCGTCGTGATCGTGCGCGGAGGTGGTTCTCAGTTAGATTTCGGCTCGTTTGATACATACCTGATGGGACAGACCGTAGCCGGATTTGGCATTCCCATTCTGGCCGGCATCGGCCACGAACGCAACGTCAGTATTACCGATTTGCTTTGCCATCAGAGTGTGAAAACGCCAACCAAGGCAGCCGCGTTTCTGATTGATCATAACCGTCAGTTTGAAGAAACTTGCTTTCAGTTACGTGATCGTTTGCGGGTGGTTGCCCGCGAGTCGCTGTTAACGGCCCGCGAACAGGTGGATAGAGAAACGGAGCGGCTTCGCTTTGTGTCACAAACTTATTTTCGGCAATGCCACACCAACTTAACCGGGAAGGCCGTTACCCTGCGCCATCTCGACCCGTCAAATGTGCTCCGGCGCGGGTATGCGTTACTGCTGCGTGATGGCCGTATTTTAACCGGTACGGCCGCTATTCAACCGGGCGAAACACTTCAGGTACAACTGCATGACGGCACTATTACTACGAAAGTTTTAGAGAAATGACTTACCAGGATGCTTACGACCAATTGACAACGCTGGTCGACGAAATTGAAAATGAGGAAGTTCCGCTCGATGAATTACCGGGCAAAATCAGGTTGGCAACGGAATTAATTACCTTTTGTCAGGACCGGCTCCGGGCAGTTGAAACGGAATATCAGGAAGCGATCGAACGCCTGTCAAAACGGTAGCCCCGGAATTTATTAAGGTCTGTGTGTGACCTTTGCTAAACCTTGCCTAATTTTATCCCAAAGTGGGTGCTTCCGGCGTGGATGCTCCCCGAGCGGAAATTCCCGAAGTGGAAATCTCTGCTGTGTGTGCTTTTAAATTTTTCCCCAGGTGCATTGTGTAATTGTGGGTTGTGAGGTAGCTAATAGCACCGTTTCTTGCCTGTCTGAGTCTATTATTCTATGAATTTATTTGCTAATCTAACTGAGGTTTTAAGTTCGGAAGTGTTGTCGCGTATAGCATCCTATATCGACGAATCGCCCGAAAAAACAGGCAAAGCCGTCAATGGTCTTGTTTATACGATCATGGGTGGTCTGATGAAACGCACAACAAGCGAAATTGGCGTCAATCAACTCTATAATCATATCCAGAAGGGCCGTTACGACGGTGCGCTGCTCGATAATCTGGCTACGGTGCTGCGCGACCCGGCACTTACCAATACCCTCATCACGCACGGTAACGACGTAATCAGTCACTTGTTGCCTGCCATGAAAAGCTCTATCGGCACCATGATTTCGACGTATGCCGGTATTCGTAACTCATCGGCCATATCGCTTTTGGGATTAACCACAACGGTTGTCCTTCAGGTGTTGGGAAAGCAGGTTAAAGACCGCAAATTAGATGCCGATGCGCTTGCCGCTACCCTCTTTGCCGAGCGCGAAGCCTTTGTAAGTGCTGTACCAGAGGAGTTTATGCCTCAATTAGTGGACAAAGTAGGCCTTCAGCAAATTGTTGCCGGTTTGGCAACGCCCGCCCGACGCAACGTGGTCGAAATACCAAATCGCCCGGTAACAACGGCTACCCGTCCAACAATTAGCTACGACCCTGTCGATGATTCGGATAATGACAATGGTGCCTTAACGAAGTGGGGAATTGGCGCGTTGATTGCGCTGGCTTTAGCCGCTGGTGGCTATTACCTTTACCAAAACACACAGAAATACACGGATGGGCAGGAAGAAGTGAACGGTCTGTCGTCCACTACGAGCGATACCATTCAGGCCGATACAGTTACCCGTTCATTAGCCGTTCCAAAAGACCCAGCCGTAAATTCAACGCCAAAATCAACATCGGCCACACCCACAATGGCCGCATCGACAACCGTGGGAGCAACCGTTGCAACGGGTAACTTAAGCGGGCAAATGACGCCTTATCTGGGTAATGCAGCCTTGCCCAAAGGCAAAATATTCACGTTGTCAGGCGTTTCGTTCCAGCCGGGGTCGCTGTCGATGACAGCCGGTTCGATGGCGACAATCGGCGAGTTGGCGACACTTCTGAAAACATATCCCCGGTTGCAGGTGCAGCTTGTTGGGTATGCCAATGATGCGCAGGGTGGCCTGACCAACAAGAGTTTATCGTTTAAACGGGTCTATTTAATCAAGCAGCAATTGATGGATTCCGGCATTGATTTCGTTCGGGTAGACGCCATTGGACGCGGCACGGGTGCGAGTAAAAGTGACACCTCCGGCGTTGCCAAACCAGCGCTGCGAAAAATCGACGTAAAAGTTGTCGTGAAGTAGTCAGTTCTCGCGTAAGAACATCAACAAAAAATGCTTTCCTGATTACTCGGGAAGGCATTTTTATTATCAGGATTGTTTACCGGGGAATTTGGCAAATACCGTACGCACAGCCTCGTTAATCTGTTCAGTCGTAATGCCCTTCTTGCCCAAAACGCCCGAAACGGCGGCATCCCAAACGAGCGCGTTCTGTTTGCGGTCAACAACATGCAAACTTAATGTACCTTCTTTATACGTTCCAACCGGCACTTGCTGACTTTGCCAACTGTAACGCCGTTGCCCTATGTAACGGGGTGCCTCATAAATGGTCGTTTGGCGGGTCTGCGTTTTTTCATTGACAACAGCCCCCACATTCACCAATAAATCGGACTGGTTTGCCGATGAATTAATAGCAACTAACTGATACCCCCGGCCGTTGAGTTCGGCAGTAACCGCCAGTTTAATCTGTTGAATAACCATTTGGTAAGCCCCACCGGGCACCGGATCAATACGGTTCGTATCCACAAAGGCAAACGTCCGGTAAGCCGTCCACGCTGCCGATTGATCGCTTTGATTTCGAACAACCCGATAGGGAGAACAGCTTGTTAAGCCACTGGTAAGCAAAATCAAAATAATGAGTATTCTTTTCATAAGTATCTGATTTAGTGACACTATAACAAAAATTGAAACCTGTTTGTGTGTAAAAAATTCAGTTATGGAACGCTCACACATCTTGCTAAATCAAAACAACTTTCGCCCGTTGTGGTTGCATAAAGGTGATGTTTACTCACTAATCACTTAAATAATATGAACGCAGAAACAGGAAAAACCGCCCTGATTACCGGTGCCTCCAGCGGCATTGGTCAGGAACTCGCCAAACTCTTTGCACAGGATGGCTATAATTTAGTTTTGGTAGGCCGCAACGATGAAACACTGGATCGTTTGGGCGATGTATTCAAAAGCAATTACGGAACCCAGCAGGTCACGGTTATCAATAAAGACTTGTCGGAAGAAGATGCCGCACAGGATGTTTACAGTCAGGTAAAGGCAAAAGGCATTACGGTTAATGTGCTTGTGAACGATGCGGGCGTGGGCTTATACGGCTTGTTTGCTACCGACACGGACTGGGAACGCGAGAAGTCGATGATTCACCTTAAC
This sequence comes from uncultured Spirosoma sp., assembly GCA_964244845.1. Lineage (GTDB taxonomy): Bacteria > Bacteroidota > Bacteroidia > Cytophagales > Spirosomataceae > Spirosoma. The sequence continues at coordinate 36,920 of CAXTKE010000012.1, read as the reverse complement.
GTATTGGCTTTAACGCAGTTGACCAAGCTGTATCTGTATGAGATGCTGGCTCGCAATGAGGGTCGAATTCTGAATCTGGCTTCGCTATTATCCATCACCCCAACGCCACTGATGGCTGTTTATGCAGGCACAAAAGCGTATGTATACAACTTCACGCAGTCGCTCGTCAACGAGTTGAAAGATACCAACGTAACCATTACGGCCCTGCTGCCGAACGCCACCGATACTGACTTTTTCAATAAAGCCGGAGCCGAAAATACGAAAGTGACCGATGAAGTACAGGACCCGGTTATGGTGGCGAAGGCAGGATACGACGCGCTGATGGCGGGTAAATCGAAAGTGATTCCGGGCGGATTGAAAAATAAATCGTACGAGATCATGTCGTACGTGGCTCCGCAGGAAACACTGGCAGCCCTGATGCGCGAGAAGATGTCGCAGAAACCCGACCCGGACGAAAAACAGGGGTCAATTCCGCTGGCGTGGGGCATCGGTTTCGGCATCGCCGTCATTGCCGGTATCGCCCTTACCATCGGTTATAAAAACACCAGCGATTTTCAGAAAGCCCGCTACCGCTACAAGGCAAAAGCGGCTGGCAACACGCTGTCGGATGTTTTATCATCAGCCGTAGATACCGTTGTGAATACCGTCGTTGATTCGTTTCAGCAGACAAAAGCGAAAGCGCAGAAACTGACAGATCAGGCAGTCGAAGCAGAAGAAGAAGCCGTCGCCTGATCAAATTAAATGCAAACCTATAAGGTCTTGAAGACCTTATAGGTTTCTTTATAATTCAACAACGCTATGAAAAACTCATCATTTTGGCGCATTGCTACGGCTGTCTTTGCCGTTGGCAGCATCATTTATACGACTACTTCCAGCAGTCGGTCGCGCCAGCAAAGCAAGAACCGACAAAAGAGTGGTCAGGGTGGTTCTGAATACGAATACGACGTGCCGGTCGAATACCAGAACGTGTTCGAGAAAAATATGATTGTTCCGGCTGGCTGGGCTTTTGGGGTCGTCTGGTCAACCGTTTATGCGGGTTTGGCAGCCCTGATGGTGCACCAGGCTCTCCCCTCGCAGGAGCATAACCCACGTTACCGGAAGGCCTTGCCCTGGTGGGGGGCGAGTTGGGCACTCAACGCTATTTTTGGGCGGTTTTTTTCGCAGAATGATCCGCAAAGCATCGTCATCTCCGACCTGACAACAAAATTCAATCTGCCCGCAGCCTTAGGCCTGCATCAGAGTCTGGGCATTGGCAAAACAGAGGTATCCGCTCCCGAAAAGTACCTGCGTATTCCCGTGAGTTTATACGCGGGCTGGCTCACGGCCGCAACCGTTGTCGGCACGCCTAATACCCTGCTGACCCTGGGCGCGTGGGAACCCGACGAAGAACGTGACCAGCCTATAGCAGCCGGTATTTTGGCCGCAACAGCCGGAGCCGGTTACTTCATTGCCAGTCGGCTCAATGACCCGTGGTATATGCTGCCGTTCGTGGCGGGTTTTGGCGGTATTGCTACCCGTCAGTGGGATAAACAGCCAACTGTTGGCAGAACAGCCGCGATCCTGACCGCAGCTTACATAGGATTGCTGGCCTACTGGCTCCCAAAAGGAAAATTCCATGATTATGAACAGCGAAATGTTCAGGATATTGACGCAGAAGTACTGGCGGAGACAATAGAAACGCAGGAACCGCATCAGGCCAGAATCGTTCGCGAGCGAATGCAACCGATAGAAGCCGAGGGCCTTGATTAACAGAAAAGCTGCCCTGTGAAAGCAGGGCGGCTTTTTTATTAATCAAGAAGGCGATAGGTATCGCTTGTTAACAGCGGTATGCGTACCATATATTACCAAAGCCCCAGCGGGGCGGCATGTCAATAGCATTAGTACCCATAGTCCGTCGATAGCTCCATAGGAGCGGCATGTCAATCTTGTAAATCTTCTCGTTTGATGCTTTTATTCATCTGAATCGTCTAATCAATCAAACTTATCAGACAACCAGATGCCAAACACATATACCCAATTATATGCGCAAATTGTCTTTGCAGTGAAAGGTCGACAGAATCTTGTTCATGAAGACCATAGAGATGAATTTCATCAGTACATTACCGGCATCGTTCAAAACAAAGGAGCCAAATTGATGGCCGTATTTGTCATGCCCGACCATGCACATCTGTTTATCGGCTTTAACCCTACACTCACTCTTTCCGACTTAGTGCGTGATGTGAAAGCCAATTCATCTGGTTTTATAAAAGAGAAAGGCTGGTGTAAGAAATTCGCCTGGCAAGAAGGGTATGGTGCATTTAGTTATGGTCAATCGCAGGTAAAAGACGTGATTCGCTACGTACTAAATCAGGAAGAACACCATCGAAAACGCACGTTTCGAGAAGAGTACCTGATATTTTTAAATCGTTTTGAAATTCCATACGATCCAAAATATGTATTTGAGTTCTATGACCAGCCGGGGGAAGGTTTCGAGCCGACGCAATAGCCCCGTTAGGGGCGAGATGTCAATAGCAACGAACCCTTTCTCACAAGCAAGACCCTTGGGGCATTATGTCAATAGCATCAAGTCCGCAGTAATCTTACCAAAGCCCCGTCAGGGGCGATATGTCAATAGTAACAAGCTACATACATCTCGCCAAAGCTCCGTAGGAGCGGCATGTAATGATCAATGAGAACCTCCCCAAACCGGGGAATGAGTTGATAAGCAAATCTTGCAAAACATATCGCTCCTACGGAGCTATCGACTGAATGGAAACATTGTTTCTATTGACATATCGCCCCTAACGGGGCTAAATTGACCCATGCGTTCCTATGACTTTTATGTACGCGCAACAATTTCACATTATCATTGCGTGTTTCCATAGTCGTCTCACTTTAAGTCATTCTGTCGCAATAAGCAACCAAAATCTTCATTTCTCCGCCAAATTGTCCGAAAAAGCGACTCGGCCCGTGATTTGTTAATGGATAATGTAAAATGGTTAGCCACACCCATTATTCATTCTACATTATCCATTATTCATTCCTATACCATCATGGACTTCAAGAACTACACCATAAAAGCACAGGAGATCGTGCAGAAGGCTTCGGAGATTGCCCTCGGCAACGGTCAGCAAGCCATCGAAACGGGGCATCTGCTCCAGGCTATTCTATCGGAAGATGAGAATGTCGTTGGCTTCATTGCCAAAAAGACGAACGTTAATCTACAAAATACCAGCAGTGCCTTACAAGCCATCCTGACTACGTACCCAAAGGTTACGGGTGGCAATGGCAGCATATATCTAACCAACGATACCACCGCTGCGTTGGCCAAAGCCAGCAATTATACCAAAGAGTTTGGCGACGAGTTTGTGAGCGTCGAACTGATGTTTCTGGGATTGATGGCGGGTAAAGACCAGATTGCAACGTTATTACGCGATGCCGGTTTCAACGAAAAACAAACGAAAGCGGCCATTAATGAACTTAGAAAAGGAAATTCGGTGAAAGACCAGAACGCAGAAGCTAAATATCAATCGTTGGAGCGGTTCAGCGTCAACCTCAATGAACGCGCCCGTACCGGCAAAATTGACCCGGTTATTGGCCGCGATGAAGAGATTCGGCGGGTGTTGCAAATCCTGAGCCGACGTACTAAAAACAACCCGATTCTGCTCGGCGAACCGGGCGTCGGAAAAACCGCCATTGTTGAAGGACTCGCCCAGCGCATTGTGTCGGGCGACGTTCCCGAAAACCTGAAGACGAAGACGATTGTCTCTTTAGATATGGGTCTGCTCATTGCGGGTGCCAAATACAAAGGCGAGTTTGAGGAACGTCTGAAAGCGGTTATCAAAGAAGTGACGGACTCCGACGGGCAGATTATTCTGTTCATCGACGAGATTCATACGCTTGTTGGGGCGGGTGCTGGTGGCGAAGGCGCGATGGATGCCGCTAACCTGCTGAAACCAGCTTTGTCTCGCGGAGAGTTGCATACGATTGGTGCTACAACGCTCAAGGAATATCAGAAATACATCGAGAAAGACAAAGCCCTCGAACGCCGTTTCCAGGCCGTTGTGGTCGATGAACCCGACATGCCCGATGCCATTTCGATTCTGCGTGGTATCAAGGAAAAGTACGAACTGCACCACGGTGTTCGCATTAAAGACGATGCCGTAATTGCCGCCGTTGAACTTTCCACGCGCTACATCACCGACCGATTTCTGCCCGACAAAGCCATCGATCTGATGGACGAAGCGGCTGCCAAACTTCGGCTGGAAATGGACTCAGTACCCGAAGAACTCGATGAGTTGAACCGGCGCATCATGCAGTTGGAAATTGAGCGCGAAGCCATCCGTCGCGAAAACGACAAGGAGAAAGAAACGTTTCTGAACAAGCAAATTGCCGACTTCAGCGAAGAACGTAACGAACTGAAAGCCCGTTGGGAAACCGAAAAAGCATCGGTCAACGAAGGGCGGACGCTGAAAGAACAACTCGATAAATTACGTTTGGAAGCGGAACAGGCCGAACGCGCAGGCGACTATGGAAAAGTGGCCGAAATTCGTTACGGTCGCATTCCCGAAATTGAAACAAAACTAAACGGGCTGACCAAAGCAGACTCAGAAAACGGCTCGTCGGATCGGATGATGCAGGAAGAAGTGACCGCCGAGGACATTGCCGAAGTGGTAGCAAAATGGACCGGTATTCCCGTATCGAAAATGCTCCAGAGCGACCGCGAGAAACTGCTTAACTTAGAGAAAGAACTTGGCAAACGCGTTGCCGGACAGGCCGAAGCCATTGAGGTTGTGGCCGATGCGGTGCGTCGAAGCCGGGCCGGAATGCAGGACCCCAAACGACCAATTGGTTCGTTTATTTTTCTCGGCACCACGGGCGTCGGCAAAACCGAAGTGGCCCGGACGCTGGCCGAATACCTGTTCAACGACGAGAACGCGCTGGTGCGAATCGACATGTCGGAGTATCAGGAACGCCACGCCGTGAGCCGGTTGATTGGTGCCCCTCCGGGTTATGTGGGTTACGACGAAGGTGGTCAGTTAACCGAAGCCGTGCGTCGGAAACCGTATTCGGTGGTGCTGCTTGACGAAATCGAAAAGGCACACCCCGATGTCTGGAATATTCTGTTGCAGGTACTCGATGAAGGACGTCTGACCGACAACAAAGGCCGGGTGGCGAACTTCAAAAACACGATTATCATCATGACCTCGAACATCGGCAGCCATCTGATTCAGGAGAAATTTGCCGAAGATGAGGGATGGAATCACTCATTGGTTTTGGAAGAAGCGAAATCGGCGGTGATGGAGTTATTGCGACAAACGGTCCGCCCCGAATTCCTGAATCGGATTGACGAAATTGTGATGTTTGAACCACTAACGAAGGCCAACATCCGCAAGATTGTGGACATACAGTTCCGCCAAATCAGGCAGCGGCTGGCTGACAATGGCATCCAACTTGACGCCACCGACGAAGCCCTAACCAAACTCGGCGAGGAAGGCTTTGACCCGCAGTTCGGTGCCCGCCCGCTAAAGCGCGTATTGCAACGCCGGGTGCTCAACGAACTCTCGAAAGCGATTCTGTCCGGCGAAGTCAAAAAGGACTCCGTTGTGTTGATGGAACTGAACAACGACGGCGAGATTGCTTTCACCAATTTAGACGCCGAAATTGAGTTATAAAGAAGATAGCGTGAAGCCCGGTCGCTGCGAAGTGACCGGGCTTTGCTGTTGAATTAATGTTATCAGAAAACCGTTACCTTCACTTAACAAAATCCTACGTCATGTCTGCCATTGCCAAACTCACTAACCTCCAGTTGGAGTTACTGCAAACGTTTTCATACGCGCTGCCCGATCAACAACTCATCGAAATTCGTCAACTGCTGGCACAATACTTTTTAGATAAAGTCGATGAAGAAATGGATAATCTGTGGCAGGTAAAAGGCTGGACTGTAAACACAATTGAAGAATGGGCTAAGGAACATGAGCGTACACCGTATCAGTCCCAGTCATGAGGATTGTGATTGACACAAACGTATTGCTGGCGGCTCTTCCAAAAGTATCTCGTTTCCGAGTGATTATTTCAGCACTGACTACGGGTAAGCTCGAGTTGGTCGTTAGTACTGCGATTTTGCTTGAATATCAGGAAATACTATCTCGTAAGACGAACTCGATTGTTGCAACTAATTTTCTGGAATTTCTGACCAAATTACCCGGAGTGATTCGCGTTGACACGCCGTTTACGTGGGGCATCATTAAGGTTGACCCAAATGATAACAAGTTCGTTGATGCAGGTCTAATGGCTGGTGCCGATTATATAATCACTTACGACGGGCACTTCGACAATGTAAAATCGCATCCATTCCCGGCAATTGGCGTTTTAAATCCAGATGATTTTTTGGTACTGTTGGCCGCCAACTAAATCACTACAATAATGCTACCTCGCATTCGCCAAATAGTATCTGTTGAGCCATATAAAGTCACCTGCTTATGGACTACTGGCGAAGTGCGTGTAATAGATTTGCAACCGTTCCTTACTGATTCAGCCGCGAAACCGAATAGCCCCGTCAATCGGCTGTTGGACAAGCAATTATTTAAACAGGTAAAAACTGATGGGCGAACATTATACTGGGAGAATTTGCTAACAATGATTGACCACGATGGTAGCCACAAATCCGCCCCGCTGGAGTTTGATCCAGACGTGATGTTTGAACGGAGTCGGTTGGTGGGATAGACTTTTCGCTTTTAATCCACTTATATTTGTTTGTAAATACTGACAGTCACACCTATGCTAAACGTCCAATACGTCACAGACAATCATGGCAAGCCGCTATATGTTCAGGTGCCGATTAAAGAGTATGAACGATTAGTAGCCGATGCCGAAGAATTAGCGGACATTTCAGCGTATAAAAAGGCGAAAAAGAAGGCAGGTAAAGCTGTGCCGTTTGACGAAGCGTTTCGCGAAGTTGAAGCCTATCATCAAGAACAGGCTTCATGATGTATAGCGTTGTTGTTACTGAGTATGCCATTCGTCAGTTAAAGAAAATCAATAAGCAAATGGTTGCTTCACTGAAAGAAGCAATTGCTTAATTAGCGCAGAATCCCCGGCCACATAATCACATTAAGTTAACGAACATTGAAGCCTATCGTATTCGGGTCGGCAATTATCGTATCATTTACGAAATCAACGATAACGTATTGACAGTTACGGTAGTTGAAATTGCTGATCGAAAACAGGTTTACAAAAGAAAATAAGGCTGCCCCGCATTCGCCAAATAGTATCTGTTGAGCCATACAAAGTCACCTGCTTATGGACTACTGGCGAAGCACATTAACGCAATTGACCAATTCCTACCGCGCCAGCCCATCCCGTTTCGCGCGGTCACGCACACGCTGAGCGCGGGCTTTACTGTCGGGGTGCGTAGAGAGAATTGACGCGATACGACCGCCCCCTCCGCCACCACCCTGTTTGGCCAGTTTCTCAAATGACGTTGCCAACGCCATAACGCTATAGCCATTTCGTTTTAAAAAATCGTAGCTATAATCATCCGCTTCTGTCTCCTGCTGGCGGCTGAACGAAGCACCATAGAGGTAGTCAACGGCCCCGCCAAGCTGTGAGCGCGAGAGTTTCCCGATCGTGCCTGAGTTCGATGCGGCTGCATTCCGAATGGCCGACCGTTTGAGCGATTTTTTCATGGCATCGCGGGTATCATGGTTAATCACGTGACCGATTTCGTGCCCCATAATCGCCAGTAATTCATTGTCGGTCATGATGTCCATCAGCCCTTTGAAAACACGCACACTGCCATCGGCGGTGGCAAAGGCGTTTACATCGGGCACTTTATACACTTTGTAGTTGACAGCCAAACCGCTTACGGTGTGGTGTCGGCTAACGATCCGGTTGAGCCGTTGCGTGTAAGGGTCGTTGGGGGCAGCGACCGGATTTTTGACATCCATTTCTTTTATAGCCTGCCGCGAAAGTTCGGCAACCTGCGTATCAGTTAAGGTAGCCGAACCGACAGCATCCATAAGTGCCTGCACCAGGCTGGGATTGGCATTTGTTTGGGCTTGGCTTCCTGAAGGGAGCCAGATCATCATGAAAATCAGCCTTGTTATGTATTTCATATGTTGAGTCAGTTAGTGAATTCGAGTGTACCTATTGATAAATAGACTTACTCTATTGACACAAAAACCGCTCAAAAGTTTACTGACCAGGCTACAGAATTGGCAACGATCGGTTAATTAACTGTAGAAGCCGGGCAGAAATTGTGCCATTATCTTTATGTTTCAGGCTGATTTTTGTTCAGATTTGACTAATGAAAAAACGTTAAGCACTTTTGCTCCTGTAAGAATTCGCAACACCTCAACTTATCAAAAATCAACTCCCTCAATGAGCCATCAATCACGCAGAAAATTTGTCAAAAGCAGCGTAGCCGTCGGGCTGGGTGCCGGGTTGCCCGTTGCCGAATCAGCGGCTAAAGAGCTATTTACGCACCATGTTTTCTTTTACCTGAAAAACGCTGATAGTGAGGCCGATAAAGCCAAACTGCTGGAAGGACTGAACAAGTTAGCCAAATGCCCCACCATCAAAATGGTTCACATCGGTACGCCCGCCGGTACGACCCGCAACGTGATCGAGCGAGCCTACACCTACTCGTGGCTGTGCTTCTTCGATAGCCCCGCCGATGAAGAGAGCTATCAGAAACACCCCATCCACGACGACTTTCGGAACAATTACGCGTCGCTGTGGGAAAAAGTAGTCATCTACGATTCAGTCGGACCGAAGCGATAAATGAACCAGTCATTCCAAGAAATGCCCTGACTTCTCATCAGGGCATTTTTTATTTAGAAAACGCTAATTCGTCGCTACCTGCACTACATACGTTCGTACGACTCGTTCTGTACCTGCTCCACCAGTTTGTTTTTCGGAGAAAACCACTTTCGCCGTACCCACGGTGACTCCTTTTATAAGAAAAATGGCATTATCTGACTTCGCAACGCTGGTTTCGGCAGCCGACTGTTTTGGCGATACGTCAACAATTTCACTATTGTCCGATGTGCCGATCAGTCGAACGGTGCTATCTCCGGGAGCAGGCATAGAAATCTCCTTAATCTGTCCTACGGCAACCTGCATTCGTCTCTGCCCACCCGGCTGGCTACTCTGACTACAGGCCCATAAGCCAACCACGAGCAGGACCGCAAAAAAGAGTTGACCGGACGGTGAAGACCAGCGTACTGTTCTTTTGCGGAGGAGCGTTGTTATAACCATGGTTCTATAACTGTCTGGCCGTATCAACAGTTTTAGAATCAAAAGCCTTTCGCTGATAGCCGTGCCACGGTTCTAAACCGTGGCACGGCTATCAGCGAAAGGCCTGAATCAACCAATTTGCCCGATTTGGTCTCGCTGTAACAACAAAGTTATAGTCTTCTCTAATCCTACTTCGCCGTTCTCCGATAGAACACAAATCCGTTTTCTTCACCCGTTTTTTTGACATCGGGCAACGAATCCAGGAGCGTTGGCTGCTCAGTTGCTTTGCGAATAAACAGTACATCTTTGTCAATCCGGCCCCGCTGTAGCCACTCATCGTTGTAGTAATTCGGGTTCGTTACCGCCGGTTTTTGGGTGTAGAAATACGGCCCGTAACTATGATAACCGTAGGTTTTCACGTACACATTCTGCCCCTGCGCCCGCTCGAAAAACCGCATGGCCGCATCCTGCGAAATGCCTTCGATCCGACCGATAAAAAACCAGAGCGTCAACGTAATGAACACGGCCATGCCGCCAAAAAGCGTTACCGATGCCTGCGCTGCCTGACGTTGGTTGTACCAGCGCAAAGCCAGAAACAGGACAATCAATAACCACACACCCGGCAGTACTTCCCAACCAGTCCAGTTGATTTTTGCGTCTAAATTACCCTGCGTAAACGCATCCTGATCGGCAACGGATTTCACCAAATCCATACGATGCGCCAGCAAGGGAAGCCCAATTGTAGCCGCCAGATAAACGCCCCCAACCAGAAGCAAACCGGCCCGTAACCAGTTGTTAAACTGAATTTTACGCTCTTCTAACTGGAGCAGCGTCAGGGCTGCGAAGTAAGTCAGCGGGAAGTAACAGAGCGACGAATAATGCACAATTTTCGACTGCACGATGCTGAATAAAATCAGCACCACCCAAAACAGAATCAGCATCCATTTACGAAACTCGCGCTGGTAATTCCGCTCGATAAACAGCGGCCCAAACGCGCGAATGGCGAAAATAGACGCCGGAAAACAGCCAACGAGTAATAGGATAAAATGATACCCCGGAAAACCAGCGTGCCCCGCATCGGGTGTACTGAACAGCCGGATATTGTAGGCCAGAAACGCCTGCATCAGGGCCGGACCGTGGAGGAATACATCGAGGCCGTACCAGGCCAGCGAAACAACCGAAGCCGCCAGCGAAAACGCCAGAAATTGTACAGGTGTAATGAACCACCGAAAGCGGCTCAGCATCCAGTAAGCCAATAGCACCAGGCAAACAATCAGATAGGCAACAGGGCCTTTGGTCAGAATGCCCAGCCCCAGCACAAACCCGCCCAGCAAAATATATGTCCACTCCGTTTTTGGTACCGTCATAGCACCACCTAAGCGTTCGCGCTTCCAGGACGCAAAAATAACGTTGACGATTCCACCGAAAATAAACAGGTTAAAAAACGGGTCGATAATACCCGAACGAAAATATAAGTGGGGTGTCACGGACCCTAAATAAGCCAGCGACCAAAGCAGCCCAAAGCGATGGCCGTGCAGTTTCTGGCCGAGATTATAGAGGTAAACCAGTGTGATAATACCGCAGATAGCATTGGGCAGCCGGGCCGCAAATTCGTTGATGCCGAACAGATGCATCATCATCGACTGAAACCAGAAAAACAAGGGTGGTTTTTCGTAAAACGGCTTGAAATCAATGTGAACGTGCAGGTAATCGCCCAGCACGATCATCTCACGGGCGCACTCGGCAAAGTTAATTTCGTCCCAGTCGAAGAGCCGCACACTTCCCAGAAATGGGATAAAAAACAAAGCACCCAGCGCAATCAGAACGAGGGAATAAAAAAGTTTTTGATTCATCAAGCAACGTAGTAAGTCAAAAAAGCCCCGTCTCCCGATAGAGAAGGAAGCGCAAAAATAGCCGAAAAAAGATTGCCGGGATTCACGATATTCGCGCCGAAAGCAGGTTTATAGTTTGTGGTTTACCGTTTGTGGTTGGCTGACGCGAGTTACGCAGACGCGTCAACCAACCACAAACGACAAACCACAAACGACAAACCACAAACCGTAAACTCCCCATGCTCGCTAATCACCGATTTACCAACTTACCGGCTTATACTCAACTGCTGAGCCATTATGATAGCCTGAAGGATCGCCATATGCGCGATCTGTTTGCCGAAGATTCCGAACGGTTTGCTACGTTTACGCGGCAGTTTGAGGATATTTTGCTCGATTTCTCCAAGAACCGCATTAACGCCGAAACACTTGGTTTACTTGTCCAGCTTGCCGAACAGGCCGACCTGAAAAGTGCCATTGGCAAGATGTTTTCCGGCGATAAAATTAACCGCACCGAAGACCGCGCCGTGTTGCATATCTCCCTGCGAAATCGCGCCAATACGCCGATCATGGTGGATGGAAAAGACGTTATGCCCGATGTAAATGAGGTATTGGCACACATGAAGTCGTTCACCGAACGCATCCGGTCGGGCGAGTGGAAGGGATATTCCGGCGAAGCCATTACGGACATTGTGAACATCGGTATTGGCGGTTCCGACCTCGGTCCGGTTATGGTGACCGAAGCCCTGAAACCGTATGCCGACGACAAAAAACTGCGCGTGCACTTCGTGTCGAACGTCGATGGCGTACATATCTATGAAACGCTGCAAACCGTCCGTCCCGAAACCACACTTTTCCTGATTGCGTCCAAAACATTCACTACCCAGGAAACCATGACCAACGCCCAGACGGCTCGGCAGTGGTTTCTGGATGCGGCAAAAGACGAAGCCGCCATTGCCAAACATTTTGCGGCCCTCTCGACCAATAAAAAAGACGTTGAAAAATTTGGCATCGACCCCGAAAATATGTTTGGTTTCTGGGATTGGGTTGGCGGTCGGTATTCGCTCTGGTCGGCCATTGGGTTGTCGATTGCGCTGTACGTTGGCTTCGATACCTTTGAGGAATTATTAGACGGGGCGAACGCCCTGGACGAACACTTCCGCGATGCGCCCCTCGACCAGAATTTACCCGTTATTCTGGGGCTGATGGGCATCTGGTACAACAATTTCTTCGGCGCACAAACCCAGGCTATTTTACCTTACGACCAATATATGCACCGGTTTGCGGCCTATTTCCAGCAGGGCGATATGGAGAGCAACGGCAAATCGGTGGACCGCGCCGGTCATCCGGTCGATTACCAGACCGGCCCGATTATCTGGGGCGAACCCGGCACCAACGGCCAGCACGCGTTTTATCAGCTTATTCATCAGGGCACGAAGCTGATTCCCTGCGATTTTCTGGCTCCGTCCATCAGCCAGCGACCCATTGGCGAACACCATAAAATACTGATGGCCAACTATTTCGCCCAAACGGAGGCCCTGATGAATGGCAAAACCGAAGCAGAAGCCGCCGATGAATTACGCAAAGCGGGCAAGAGCGAAGACGAGATTAAGTCAATTGCTCCATTCAAAATGTTTTCGGGAAACCGCCCGACCAATTCGATCCTTTTCAAAAAGCTGACGCCCCGTACCCTCGGCAGCCTGATTGCCCTTTACGAGCATAAAATTTTCACACAGGGCGTAATCTGGGACATCTTCAGTTTCGACCAGTGGGGCGTTGAGCTGGGCAAACAGTTAGCCAGCCGTATCCTGCCTGAGTTACAGGACGACTCACCCGTTAGCACACACGACAGTTCGACCAATGGGCTGATGAATGCGTTTAAAGCGATGCGAAAATGATAGAACGCGCCCTAGTATGATTGTTATGATTTAAAATGATTTTTATCAGCGAAAATCATAACAATCATACCAATCTGCGTTCTATCATTCTTGTTGTGTCCGGAGATTAAATTTTCATAAGAATTGGAATAGTTCAAAACAATGGCTGGTAACTGCCTGTTAATGGGGTGTAGTCACGGTTACACCCTTTTTTTGTCTCACTCAACGATTTAAACAAACGTATGAAAGCTCAATTCTCACTTTTGGCTATATGCCTGTGTAGCATCGGTATTGCTACTGCCCAAACGACAACGAACACCTACTCGTCGACAACGAATTCAACCAACGTATCGCCCGTTACAACCGACAGCACCAATGCGGTCAATAGTACCAACAGCACGATGTCGAATGGTAACGCTACCATGACCAACGGGACGATGAACAGCGGTAATTCGTCCGTTAACTTGTCAACATCATCGACAGACGGTACAACAACGGCCAGCACTAATACAACGAATGACCAGCCTGAGCAGACCAAGAGCACGAAGGGCTACAAAAACTTTGTTTTTGGTGTGTATGCGGGTTTAAACACGACTAAGTTCAAAGGTGAAAGTACGAACACGGGTGGCGATGTATCGGGTCGGTTAGGCTATCAGGCAGGGTTCTTCGTGCGGGGTGGTGGCCGTTTGTTCGGTCAGCTTGGTGCCGAATATTTTGCATCGAGTTCTAACTATTTCACGAAAGGCGACGGCCAGACGGTTGCTAATATTCAGGATCAGATTGACATTAAGTACGTTCAGATTCCGGTTTACATCGGCTATAAATTACTTGAATCAGATCGGGGTATCTCGGCTATCCGACTGCAGGTTGGGCTTGAGTATGCCAACCGCATTAGTTCGAGCAGCGGGAAGTTTAACCTGACCAATGCTGAAATCAAAAGCGGCACATTCAATGGGTTAGGCCAGTTAGGGTTCGATATTGGCCCCCTGTTGATCGACCTGACGTACCACTATGGACTGAGTGATTCGATCAAAAACCCCGTTACCGGCAGCACAGGGTCAACCGGCTTTGCTGGTTCGCAACGTCGGATACTGAGTGCCAGCGTTGGGTTTAAATTCTAAAAATAACCGGACTTCCATGTAGGAGCCAAACAGGTTATGCAAAAGGCCGCTCTCGTTAGGAAGCGGCCTTTTGCATAACCTGTTTGACTCCGAAAAAGGACAGCGACCCCGTCCGAACAAACATTCCGAACGTATGGATGGTTGTAGGAATGAATACAAAACTGGTTAACTCAACGTAAACAATTATGAAAAATTTACTGAAGGCAACCCTGCTTGTGGCGGGTGTCTGCGGCACGGGCATTGCGTTTGGTCAGCAAAACTCCAACAACGACCGATACGACCGGGATGATCGCTCGTCGCGTCGGGATGAACGCACGGATGATCGTCGTGATTATAACCGCCGAAATAATGAAGAACCACGCTACGACAATCGCTATGAAGAACAGCGGGGCAATAGCAACCGGAATCGCCAGTATGACGAGAGCGATTTAGCCAAGGCTTATGATGAAGGGTACGAAGACGGTCAGCGAGGGCAGGAGGTTACTGAACGCCGGGAACACCGCCAGAACTATAAGCATTTTACATTTGGCGTATATGGCGGTGCCAATTCAACCAGTTTGCAGGGTGAAAGCATTGATGGCAAAAATTTGACGGGTCGTTTAGGGTATCAGTTGGGTTTCCTTGTGCGGGCCGGTGGCCGGATTTACGGTCAGATCGGTGCGGAATATTTGACATCGAGTTCTCAGTTTTATAAACCGGGCGATGGCAGTACTGTCGCCGATATTACGTCGAACATCGACCAGCGTTATCTGCATATCCCGGCTTACATTGGGGTCAAACTGGCGCAGTCAGAGCGAGGTGTATCGGGTGTGCGGTTGTCGCTGGGAGCTGAGTATGCAACCCCACTAAGCACCGACAAGAACGATTTCAATCTTGGCAATGCTGATTTTCAGGCCGCCACCATCAACGGTTTGGCGGGTCTGGGCTTCGATGCGGGTCCGATCATGCTGGACTTTGTGTATCACTACGGATTTGCCGATGTGCTGAGCAGTGGCAATAGCAAACGCCGGATTCTGGGCGTTAATCTTGGGTTTAAGTTTTAAAAAAGTCGTAAGTTGTAGGGGTGTAAGGGATAAGTGGCTGGCGCATGTATTCTGCTTTCGCGCCAGCCACTTATCCCTTACACCTTTTCACTTACCACTACTTATGAATACCCTCTTCCCTATTTTTGTCAAAGCCGAAAACCTGCATCTGCTTATTGTAGGCGGTGGTTATGTCGGTCTGGAAAAACTCACCGCCGTACTGGCCAATTCCCCCGATGCGCGTGTTACGCTCATAGCCCCCGAAATCCGCGACGAAATCCGGGAAATGGCCCCACACTATCCCAAACTACAGTTGGTTCAGGAGTTTTACCACGACATCTACCTGTCCGACAAGGACTTGGTTATCGTTGGCACCAATGACAAAGCCATAAACCGGCAAGTGCGGCAAGACTGTAAACTCCGGCGTATACTTGTCAACGTAGCTGACACCCCAGATTTGTGTGATTTCTATCTTAGTTCGGTCGTGAAAAAAGGCGACCTGAAAATTGCCATTTCGACGAATGGCAAATCTCCCACCTTTGCCAAGCGTTTCCGCGAAGTGCTGGAAGAAATCCTGCCCGACAGCTTGCAGGAAACGCTCGATAACCTGACCGCCATCCGTAACCAGCTCAAAGGCGATTTTGTGCAAAAAATGGAGAAACTAAACGAGATTACGAAGGTGTTGCGGTAAGATAGCCGTGTGAGCGAATGCAGCGAATCCACAGAGATGTCATCTTTACGCGTTCGATAGAAGAAAGATGACATCTCTTCTCTTGTTAATCAACATGAATATTCTCGCCATATCCGGTAGCCTGCGGGCCGGTTCAACCAACACATCAATCTTACGCGCTGCCGCCGAACTGGCTCCACCCAACGTGACCATTACGCTCTACGACGGTCTGGAACAACTGCCACCCTTTAGCCCCGAGCGCGACAAAGAAAATACGTCTGATCCGGTCAATAGCTTACGTTTTCTGCTCCAAAAAGCCGACGCTGTACTGTTTTGCACACCGGAATACATTCACGGCATACCGGGTACGCTAAAAAACATGCTCGACTGGCTTGCGTCGTCGGGCGAGTTTGTCGATAAACCCGTTGGTGTTATCAGTGCCAGCCCATCGGATTCGGGCGGGTCACGGGCACACGCATCGCTGTCGTACACGCTCACCGTGTTGACCGCAACCGTACTCGAAAGCGCATCGCTGATTGTGCCATTCATCCGCCGACGCTTAGACGCCGACGGTCGGGTAACAGACCCGGTTTTAATTCAGGAGTTGCAGAACGTGGTGGCTGCGCTGGTTCAGGCAGTTAGGAATAGACTGTGATAAAAACATTGAAAAGCAAAAGCCGAAAACTATATTTACAATGGGTAGAGTAATGTTCCTCGCTACTCCTCGAACGATTCGTCAAACAATTTCGACTACGGCCCGATCAAGCCGCAAAAGTGCTTGAACTGCATGCTATCGAAGTAATAAATCGCCAACTTTACGATATTCACAATAAAGTCGCAGACGGTAAGGTAAAGAACTTAGGCAGCTACACAGCTAAAGTATTTGGATTATAGACTACGAATAAGGAAGAATAAACACCGTCGCCTGTAAAGGTGTTCAACATTATGGAAGAATTAATTAATCAAATCAGAAGAATCTATATGCTCTCTGAAGATACCTTGTTATCTATGGAAGGTTTTCTGAAGAAAGAATTTATTAAAAAAAATACTTGTTTATTAATAGAAGGTCAGATATGTAATCGCTTATGGTTTATAGAAAAAGGGTTTGTCAGAATATATTATTTAAACGACGGTGTTGATAAAACAATGTGGTTTTTAAAAGATAAAGATTTTTTGATATCTGTATATAGTTTTTTTACTCATCAACCTTCATATGAATACATAGAAACTATAGAAGACTGCAATCTAATTTCGATTTCTTATTCTGATTTACAACATTTATATAAAAAACATACTGATTTTAATATAGTAGGCCGTGTAATAACAGAAAGGTACTATATGTTAAGTGAACAGAGATCCGTACTATTAAGAACTACTACAGTAGAAGAACGTCTTCATACTCTATTGAATGTACACCCTAATATATTTTCAAAAGTATCGGCCAGATATATAGCTTCTTATATTGGTTGCCAGCCTGAAACCCTAAGCCGTATCAGAAAAAGAAAAAATATCTAATTAGTTATACTTTTAATTGTTGAGTTTTTAAATTAAAGACACTATAAATAGACACAAATGAACATATTGCAAATAACCCCAAAGATAAATATGTTACAGAGCTATCCCAGATATATGCATAACTTCTGTCTAATAAAGTATTATATATATTTTTAAATATCGAAATAAGTAACAATAAAACGCCAACTGTGAACAAGATTTTGTTTTTGGTTATTCCAAGAATATTACAGTAGATAATTGAAATTATACCTACTAAAGGCAATACACCATTGAGATCGCCAGCTAATAAGCCTACTGGTAGTGTAATCAACATCGGAATGCAGAAGGTATTTGATCCACAAGGAGTAATAAGCATAAAAGTGCAAATTGGTAACCACTTTAAAACATTGATTGTTTTCATTTTCTTAGTTTTTAGGGGACAGTCTCTAATAGACTTGTTGCAGGGTTGATTATGAGGAACTTAGCTAAAAAACGGGGTCTATACCGCAGGTTCGAAAATCTGCATTAGAGGCTCCAAGGGCTGTTTTGGTTGGCGTAGCTCATAAAATCGGCAGAATTCGCCTTTTAAGTCTTTGTTATGGGAGCAATATTGTTTGTTAAATTGCTGAATAACAGTGCTTTGTACTTTATTAGCCCATTACAACAACTCTAATTATTAAATAAATCTACTTATACAGACTTACTTTATGAATTCCCACTTCTTAAGTAAGCTACATAAGTAGATTTATTTAGATTATTAAGACACTTATGACTTAGTTACAGTTGTCATTCTGTTGAGGGGGATTTTGGTTTGTTTTTACCGCATTTGAATTAATTTGTCTTAATGCAACTCCTAAAGCTCCGGGTGAGTGAACCGCGAAAACTTCCACCATATATGGTGGTGTAGGATTTGTTATAGCAAAGTATGATACAGGTTTAGGTATAACTAACCCCGCATCAGAACAGATAGTATTAATATAATCTGTACAGTTATAGTTCTCTAAAGAGTAACTTCTATTACTGTTGAATACAGCACTATTAACAGCTCTATCAAATTGATCACTATTGACAGCGTATGTTATACTAACATCAGCAGCATGTGAACTATTCTCCTTTACGTTTGAAGGTACACCACTTCTCATAGCTGATGGGCCATACGAACTAGGATAAAGTCCTATGGAACTTGCAGAAACGGCTCCTGTTTGATTATTAGTCTTCTGGAAACCTATCCAAACATGACCTACATTGCCACTATATGAAATGGATGATCCGCTGTTTGGATAAGGTTCGTCAACATATACAGTAATAGCGTAAGTATAGTTAGTCGTATTAGTTCCAGCAGCAAAACATTTTAATTTATATCTTATATCTGGTACAGACGGTTCGTTGGAGTCGTAAGCAAATGAAACATTATTAGCGTTCACCGCATAATTATTAATTCCACCACCTGACGATATAGAAAAATTACTTCCGCCCCCATTTGTGAAAGAAACTAAGTTGTTGTTCGAGCCAGTTGAAGGATTAGGATAGTATAAACAGCCGTAAGAGTCCATACCATACACACTACAAGAGCATTGATAATGGTTAGACGGGTCCGTATTGCATGTACAACGCAGCCATTGTGTTGACCCACATGCATCTTCGGTAACCCTCGCTTTATTATTTTGGGGATCTTTTTGCTGATACATAATTTGTGAAATTATTATATCATCTTTTATCTTGTAACCGTCAATAAATTCATCTTCCCAAGTTTTAATAGTTACGTACCCTGAAAATTTTATAACTTCCTTTTCTTTAGTATCGGAAGATAGTTTTAAATAATAACTATCTTCCGGTATATAAGTTAAAACTTCTGTTTTGATTATACCTTCTTTATTTTTATAAAAGAATAAGTGGGTTAATTCGCTCTGGGTAAGTCGCTTAATATTTTCGTCTACATATCCTTTGCTATCAGGAATTGCAGGAGTAAGGCTAGTATTTAATGTGACAGGAACATGGATATAAGTTACATTTTATTATTAATTTTTTCAGCTAATTCCCAGATGGGGTTTTTACTATGCAATCCTTTTAAATCTATGATTTTCTTTACTTCACTAATAGAAATACTATTATCATTGGTGGATACTATAGGTTCATTAACCTTTATATCTTGACAACTAAAAATAAATATTAATGTAGTAAAAAAAGCGTAATACGAAAGTGCTGTTCTTTTTTTCATGGCCTAAGAGATTTGTTTGCATCAAATTTCTTAGGCATAACCTTAGAAAAAATTGACCTATATCAATTTTTTCTAAGGTTAATAAGATATAGCTCTGAGATTTCCACTGCCCATTAGAGGCAATAACATTTCATTTTGTTTATGTATCTTATATATATTAAACAGTGTGTGTGAATATATATCACTAATTGATGAAAAATAATTTTTAAACTCTTGGTTTCTCGGTTTAATCCCTTAACATAATAAGTATTTATACAGCTAATCTAAAAATTATACAATAATCTACATTTTTATAATCCCAATTCTATCATTGGGTCCCAAAACAGCGTTTTGAATTGGACGACGCGGTCATCTTTAACCTGAACACCCTCGTCTTCCAGCAGTTGCTGCATGATGGTTGGGCCACCGAAGAAATTTTTGCCCGATAGTACGCCCACGCTGTTGACTACCCGATGGGCGGGTACGTCGGGGCGATTGTGGCAGCCGTTCATGGCCCAGCCCACCATCCGGGCACCCGCTCGCAGGCTCAGGTAGCGGGCAATGGTGCCGTAGGTCGTTACGCGGCCTTTGGGCACTAACCGCACCACCTCATACACTTCTTCAAAATAGTCGCGCTGCTCCATATAATTCGTGAGCTATAACACAGAGATTCACAAAGAAAGAACAGAGATGCACAGAGCTTTTCGTAATCCTCTGTGTATCTCCTTTTTACTCCGTGAATCTCTGTGTTATAACCTTTTTCTCTGCCTTTTCACTCAACAGGCTTTTCCTCAATTGCCGTGGTCAGTCGGCCATACCATTCTTCACCGTAGGCCCGGATGAGGGCTTCACGGACGAATTTATAGATGGGTACATTCAACTGTTCGCCGAAACCGCAGGCGGGACTGCAAATGGGCCAACGGTCGTAGTTGAGGGCATGAAAGGATTCGTATTTGGTTACGCGAATGGGGTACAGATGGCACGAAATGGGTTTCTTCCAATCAACTTTACCCTCGTTATAAGCCTCTTCGATGCCGCATTTCAGAATACCCCGATTGTCCCAGGTGGCATAAACGCACTCGCGCCCGCCAACGGTATTGGTCACAAAACCACCATCGCCGTCGGATTCATAGCCGCCTTTCTGCTCAATGACCCGGATGCCTTCGGGCGAGAGATAAGGTTTTATGTCGTCGTAAATACGGTCGAGAATGGCGGGTTCGTCGCCTTCGAGGGGTGCGCCCATATCGCCCTCAACGCAACAGGCTCCTTTGCATTTATCTAAGTTGCAGACAAAGAATTTTTCGGCAACATCGTCGCTGATGCAAGTATTGTCAATCAGAATCATACAGTAAAGATACTCGGTCGTTCGCGAATTTTGATGCGAAATAGTTGTTAATGCAAGAAGCCGCCCCAGACAGGAACGGCTTCTTGCGTAAAGAATAGGCTACGTTACTACGGCTTCATAATCTTGATTTTCTGCCCCATTTTAACGCCGGTATCGGCCAGCTTATTCCACTCCTGAATCTGCTCGATGGTTACGTCATAAATCTGGGAGATGCGGAACATCGTTTCGCCTTTGGCAACGGTATGGTATGTCACCCCCGATGGTGACACGGACGATGGAGCCGATTTAGCCGTGACAGATGGCTGCACCAGCCGACCGCCGGGCGTTAGTTTTACGGCCAGTTTCTGCCCGACTTCCAGCTTATTATCGGCTGTCAGATTATTCAGCGATAACAGTTCATCGACCGTCAGGCCGTAGAGTTTCGAGATGCTGTAATACGTCTGACCCGGTTCAACCGTATGCGACGCGGCCGACCGATTGACCACAACCGCCGATGCTGCCGGACGTGTTGGCTCAGAAACCGACTCTATTTTTGGCTCCGATGGCGTCCTGACGGGCGTTGTGGGGCGGGTTTCAGTTTTCGTCAAGGTTGGCGGAGCGGGGCGCGGGGGTGCTTTTGTTGGCGGCACAGATGACGCAGCCGTTATCGACCCATCGGCCTGCTGTTCACTCGGCCCTTCGTATTTGCCCGTTTCGGGGCGGCCCATATCAGGTTCAGCAGCCGGCGTTGACTTTGGTCGTGTGCTGCCTGCTGCATACGTATCCGTCACTCTCGGCTTTGGCGGGGTCATTACCGAACTGTCGGCGGGTTTGGTTCGCTCCGGTGTTGTGGCTACCGGTACCGATTTGGTTGGTGCAGGACCGTCCGGTGTTCTAACAATAACGACCCGCTGCGATCCGTCGTTGCTCTCGGGCCGAATCGTTACGGTAGGCACGGGCCGGGTTGTGGGGCCGGACGAAGGCTGAATGGAGGGGCGTTGGGCTTCCGATGGCTGGGCCGTTGCCGGTTCCGATGTGCCATCATTCGGTGTTACGCCCCCCCCTACTAATTTTGGCTGATATAGTTTCCGCTCCGACGCATTGCGGGGAATATCGCTGCTGCCGCTAACGGGCCGGGCCGGACTGCCGTTGTTGATAGCCACATCCTGACGGGTTGGGGGCGTTGGTGTCTGGTCATACGTTGGGGGCGTCGGCGAGTTGATAATTTCAATAGGTTTGTTGCTGGGTCGGCGTTCGCGGAGCCACATAACCCGGCCAGTCGCCAGTTTCTGTACGCGGTCTAACCGGTTGTTGCGCATTAACTTTTTAAGCCGGATGCCGTACCGCTGCGAAATGCTGCGGGCCGTTTCATCTTCACGAACCGTGTGGAATGGCACCAACGCTTTTTTGCGTTTCTTGGCTAAATAATATACATCGTTGACAAGCACCGGATCGCGGTCGCTCATGTCGTTGTAGCGCAAAAAACTCGACAGGCTGATTTTCGCTTTTCGCGCCAGCGATGCGGCATTATCACCCGCCTGGGCTTGAATACCGGGCAGTCCGTTGATTTCGTACAGAACCGGGTCATTTTTGCTGCTCATGCCTGTTGTTACCCGGCGCAACACCGGAAAGCCAACATCGCTTTGCACAAAAGCGGGCGTCTTTTTCGTGCTGACACTACCGATTTTTTGGCGAACATCATTGATCTGGTCGCTCGCCACCGGAATCGCCATCATGTAGGTTTTGTCGGTTGGAACAGCATCACCCAGCACCCAGCGATTGTATTTGCGGAGTTCAAATTCATCGACGCCCAATTCATCGGCAATGGATTTCATGGATTTGCCGCCCCCATTCGGGTATTCGATCAGGGCAAAACGGTTGCTCGTCTGGTGAAATTTGAGCGCATTTTCAATGGCAACTTTATGAGCAAAAAACCGGAGAATGTACCGGTCGGTGCGGCCGTCGAGGGCAACTTCGCGGGCATACGACCAGTCGGGCGGAATCAGTTTGGCAATGCCCCCTGCACCGAGGTAGTACGAATACAGCGAAGCTACCCAGTTATTGAACTGTACATTGTTCTTTTTGAGGTACTTGGCTGCTCCCCGCGTGGAGCCTGTAATACTCTTGCGTTCGTCAATTTCTTCATCGACACGCATCCCGTTGTCGGTGGCGGTTTCGCGTTTAAACTGCCAGTAGCCTACCGCCGTCGACGACGATACAGCATCGGGTGTAAGCGAACTTTCCTGAACGGCGAGGTATTTGAAATCGGTTGGTACATCTTCGTCAATCAGAATGGCTTCGATCATGGGGAAGTACAGCACTACGCGGTCGAGTTTGGCCATCCAGTATTGGCGGTTGGCCAGCAACGCGTTCACATCCTGCTGCACAATGCGCCGGGCGTCGGGGTCTAAACGAACCGAAATATCAGCAAATGTTACCTGCTCGGGCACTACCGGCACGGAGTTCTGAGCCAACAGGTTGCTGGTTAGCAGGGCAAAGAAAAGGATTAGGGAACGTGGTCGTTTTGTCATACAGTGTAAATCGTAAATCATCAATTGTCCTTATAATTTTCGCAGCATCATTATCCCGTCTCGCACGGGCAGCAACACATTCTCCACACGCGGGTCTTCATGAACTTTCTGATTAAACGCCAGTACCGCAGCCGTGTCCGCATCGGCCTGTTTCAGCGGCTCAATAACCTTGCCACTCCATAAAACATTGTCGGCCAGGATGAAGCCACCCGGCCGGAGCTTGTCGAAAATGAGGTCAAAATAGACCGATAGGTTGCGTTTGTCGGCGTCGATGAACACCAAATCAAACGTTTCATTCAGCGTTGGCAGTATATCGACGGCCATGCCAAGCCGGAAGTCAATTTTTTCGTTCAGGGGGGACTGCTGCCAGTAGGACCGGGTAAACGCTTCGAGTTCTTCATTCAAATCAATGGTAATCAGCAGGCCGTCATTGGTCAATCCTTCGGCTAAGCAAAGGGCCGAATAACCGGTGTATGTACCAATTTCAAGAATCCGGCGGGGGCGGATCATCCACGAAATCATCGACAGCAACCGGCCCTGTATATGGCCCGACAACATGCGGGGGGCAATAATGCGGGCGTTGGTATTTCGGTTGAGCCGACTCAGCAACTCACTTTCGGGCGAGGTATGGGCATCGGCGTAGGCGGCTATAGCAGGGGGCAAAAAATCCATTCGGCAATTCACCTGTCTAAAGCGGCAGGTTCGGGCTGGTTTCAGTAAAAGTAACGGATAGATAGAATAAATCGGTAATAATTGTGCCTAAATCCGGTTTTTTGAGTCAATCAAAATAGTAACAGGTCCATCATTCACTAACGAGACGTTCATATCGGCACCAAATTTGCCAGTTTGAATGGGTCGGCCTAACTCGGCCGATAATTGCGTAATCATGGCTTCGTAAAGGGGTATGGCGACCTCGGGCCGGGCGGCTTCGATAAAACTGGGCCGGTTGCCTTTTTTCGTGCTGGCATGGAGTGTGAACTGACTGACAAGCAGAATATTACCGCCAACAGCGGCTAAATCAAGATTCATTTTTCCATCGGCATCACTAAAAATGCGCATACTAACAATTTTCCGGCTTAGCCACTCAACATCGTCGTTTGTATCGGCATGGGTAATGCCAAGCAGGATAAGAAAACCCGTTTCTATGTACCCTTTTACCTGATTTTCAGTCTTAACACTGGCTTGCGAAACACGCTGGATAACGGCAATCATGGATGTAGCCTTCTATCTGATTTTTAAAGGTAAATATGAACTATTTTTAGCTTGTTGCACTAAGTTTACTTGGTTCTATTACCTTTCTATCAAAATAGTTACGATTATTACCAACCTATTCTCTAATCTTGTACGCCAAAAGTCGTTCACGTTCCTGATATAAGCCTGTGTAATTTCAGTTTTCAGTTTAAAACGGGTCAGTAGCTAAAAAAATATTCATCTAATTAAACCCTTGTACGAAAGTCAAATCATAGGCTTGCTTAAGTACATTTTCAACGTTGACGCCGGTTGTGGCTTCGAAAACGATGCAGAAGACATTATTTTTACTCATCATAATCATTGGCGCGTCAATTGCCTTCATTGGTTATTGTGCCCTGTTAATTGACTGGATGCAGGATTATTCGAGCGGTACTTATACGCAGAATCGCCTGGAAGCTGTGCTCGAATCGGGAGCATTACTCCTGTATACCTACTTCGGTGTTAAATTTTTCAATCGACACGTAGGGTCGCTACGATAGTTTTAACGTACTGATGCTCTACTCTGTATTCAGAGGGAGCTTACCGAATAGAAAGCCAGCAATGGCGAGAGTATATGTGGTGGAAGAAAACAAAAGTATTTAGTAAGCAAACGCTTAAAGACGCCAATCTGGACCCGATTCCATTTGTTAAAGAGCGTATTCGCAGCGATTTTGCCCGGACGGTTTTAGGACCGCTCCCGATTACTCAAACCGATCAGGCCGACCAGATCGAATTTCAGGCCGATGCCATTATCCTGAGTCTATCGCAGTGGCAAACGGTAAAATCTCAATTAAACGCAATTTCAGATACCGGTTCTGACGCCCAGCGGGATGCCATCGCAAAAATTATTAATTCGATTGAGAATGAGTAATTTGAGTAGCTGCATTTGCTACAAATAAAGTTATTGGACACCGAGTCACAGCGAACACAAAGAAAAAACTCGGTGCTCTCTGTGACCCGGTGTTCATCAAACGTTTCAAGCACTCACCTCACCGCCATTCCTGACCCTTTCAGGTATTTATCTAAAAACTCCTTGACGGCTTTGTAGGCGGTGATTTCATTTTCCTTTTTCACGAATCCATGCCCTTCGTTGGGGAAGGTAACGTACTCGACCGGAACACCGTTTTTCTTGACATTCGCCACGATCTCATCCGACTCAATTTTCAGAACACGCGGGTCATTGGCCCCCTGAATGACTAAAAGCGGCTTTTTGATGCGTTGCGTATGAAACAACGGCGACTTGTTGTACAATGCTACCGAGTCCGTTTTTGGATGACCAATTTCCTTAAACATGGCTTCGCGCTGGGGTCCCCACCATTCGGGCATGCTGTTCAGCGTACGGAGCCAGTTGGCTACACCGAAAATATCGACACCTACGGCAAACTCGTCGGGTGTGAAGGCCAGCCCCGCCAGTGTCATGTAGCCCCCATACGACCCACCCATAATGCCGATTTTAGCCGGGTCAACGTAGCCCGTTGCGGCCAGAAATTTCTTCGATTCAACGCAATCCTTCAGGTCAGCGTCGCCGTGTTTGCGGTCGTCGGCAGCAAAAAACGTTTTGCCATAGCCCGAACTGCCCCGGTTGTTTACGGCCAGCACCACATAACCGCTGTTGACCAGGTACTGCACCAATGGCGAATACGTGAGCCGCGTTTGGCCGCCCGGTCCGCCATGAATGGATAGAATAGCCGGAAGTTTTTCGCCCGATGCTGCGTCTTTGGGCTTGTAGAGTAAAGCCGGAACCTCCATCCCGTCGAACGATTTATAGCGAATTACTTCACCCTGCACCAAATCGTCGGCGTTGATTTCGGGGTTCAGCCCCTTCACTAAGGGCGTTGCTTTCCCCGATTTAAAATCGTAGCTGTAGAGCGTCGAAGGTGAATTGGAACTGTTTATAAAAAACGTCATCCGGTTTTCGCTGTCGGTAATATTTACGCCCGTTATGTCGCCACCGGGCAGTACGGGCATTTTAACGGCCTGATTAGTGCGGGTATCAATAATTTTGAGTTCGGTGCGGGCCTCGTTGTTCACGGACAGAACCCGGTAACGACCCCGATAGGAAAGATAATCGCTCGAAATATCCCAGTTCGCTTTGTCGAGAATGGTGCTTTGTCCCGTTTCCAGATCATACGCTTTTACATACGAAAATTCATTGCCGTCGTCGGTCGAAATCAGGAGTTTTTTACCATCGGGCGTAAATCCTTCCGGGCCGTTGTTTACCTCGCCTTCGTGCTTTGTCAGCAGTTTGGTTTGTTTGGTTTTAGCGTCATACAAATACGTATCGCTGTTGCTGGTCGTAATGGTTTTTGCCAGAGCGATATACCGCCTGTCGGGCGACACATCGCCGGGGAAGAACTCGCCTGAATTTTCAAAAATAAGCGTCGGCTTCAGCGTGGCAATGTCCATTTCATACACATCGAAAGCGGCCCGGTTTCGCTGGTTCGACTGGTAGAAAAAACTCTTCCGGTCGTGGCTCAATCCGGCATACTGAAACTTCGCTTTTTCGGCAGGTGTCAGGTCACTAACAGCCCCATCTTTCTCACGCAAATAAATGTGTGTCAGTTCGTTACCGCCCTGATCGCTGCTGTATAAAATCCGTCCGTCGGGCAGGTAGCCGAGCGCGAAAATAGCGTTGGTTTTTGAGGTGGTCAGTTGTTTGGGCTGACCTGTGCCATTGAACGGAATTTCGTACAGATTGAACACGCCATCCTGGTTGCTGCTGAACAGCACGGTCTGCTCGTCGGGCGAAATATCGGCTCCCCCAAAACGGATGGTTTTCATGAATTGCTCGATGGTGTATTTGCGGGCCGCCGATCGCTTTGGTACAGGACCCGCCAGAGATATACCCATGCTGACGGTGACGGCAAAGGCCAGAATTAATACGGTTTGCTGGTTAAACAGAGGTTTCATGTGTATGAAGTTTGAGGATAATAAGATTCGCTGCGTGGCCGGGGTGGTCACTGGAAGCAACTTACCAAAAAACGACCAATAAATTTTAGTCTTACTGCCTGTGTACGAAGATTATACGAAGCTATTGAGCAAAAGGCAATTACCCGCAATTAACAAAAACCGGATTAGCGGAAAAATAGCTGGTGGATTCTTACTTTTGCGGTATATAACCCGATTTTATCCTGTGACCCGTCTCTGCTTCGCTTTTTGCCTAACTCTCTGTTCATCTATTTTTATCCACGGCCAAACCCTTGCCCAAACCTCGTTAACACCTTCAAAACCCTGGGGGACCTGGCTGATTGGTACGGTTCAGCTACCCGGTGGTGATACCAAATGGGGCGGTTTTGCCGAAGTACAGGCCCGAAGCAACGGCGTCTTTAACCAGTATTTTTATAATGAACTGAAGGGAGGAGTTAGCTACGACCTCGACCGTAATTTCACACTTACCGTGGCCGGTGGACGCTACGCTACGTACGACTATCAGGATCTGTCTGCCGGGCCACTCAACATCGAAAAACGACTTTGGGAGCAACTCGTTATCAACCAGTATCTGTCCCGGCTGAAATTTGAACATCGCTATCGGGTGGAGCAGCGATGGCTTACCTTCCGCGACGGAGCCGATACCTATCGGAGTCGCATTCGGTATCGACTCAACATGTTCGTGCCGCTTAACCACCGAACGTTCTCGGATAAAACCGTTTTTCTATCGATTTATAACGAGATTTTCCTTAATCCTGTCGGCCCTGCTTTCGAGCGCAACCGACTTTATGCGGGTGTAGGTTATCAGCTAAATCAGCAATGGATTTTGCAGGCTGGCTTGGTAAACCAAACGAACTATAACGCAGCCAATTTCGATCAGGGCGTGTTTACTCCGCAGTCTAACGCCGGAAAAAACAACATCGTAATTGGGCTTACGTACCGCATCAAACGCAGTAAGACTTCTGAAAAACTACCCTCACAGCCCGATTAAATTCATCCACTTTATTTTTCTCAACGCCAATTCTTATGTATTTTTACTCAGATCGCCCCGAAGACGTACTGTTCGATGCTTCCCGCAAAGGAGATGTATCGTATCTTAAACAACTGATTGACAACGGTATAAATCTAAACATACAGGACGACAAAGGCTTTACGCCGTTGGTACTGGCGGCTTATGGCGGGCATCTGGAAGCGACCGAAGTTCTACTGGCCGCCAGGGCTGATGCCAACATGCAGGATGTGAGCGGCAACACCGCCCTGATGGGCGTTTGTTTTAAGGGTTATGCCGAAATCGCCAAACTTCTGATCGAACACGGGGCGGATTTGAACCGACAAAACGGAAATGGCGGAACGGCCCTAATGTTCGCAATCCTCTTTGGTCGAAATGCGTTGGTCAAACTGTTGCTCGACGCTGGTGCCGATGCGTCGATTCAGGATGTTCGGGGGTTAACCGCGCGTGATCTGGCCATCCAGCAGGGCAACGAAGAAGCGTTACAGTGGCTTCCATAGCAGTAACATGACGGGGGTTTTTGGTTTTGTATAAACCATCGTTTTCTACGCCATAACGCATGAAGCTACCCATCGCTTTTAATCTTGTTCTTATCCTGACAACGGGTTCGGGCTGGTCGCAACCTATTGAGTCCGGCGTTTATGCATGGGCCACTGCGCCTGTAAGCAGGAAGACCAGTTCTGAGCAACGAACGCTTCTGGAGGGCAGCACAGTAGACTTTCGCCATCTCAAAATACACGCAACGACGCTACCCGCCCATCAGGCTCCTCACCCGGCACATAAACATGACGATGAGGAACTCATTATCATCAAAGAAGGCCAACTAACCGTAACGATTGCAGGTAAAACGAAAACCCTTGGTCCCGGAAGTATCGCCCTCATGATGCCGGGCGACGAACACGGTTTTGACAACAAAAGCGATAAACCGGCCACCTACTACGTTATGCGGTACGAATCGAAGGAACCTTCCGATTTAGAGCGCGGTCAAAAGGCGGGTGGTTCGTTTTGGGTCGACTGGAACGAGGTAGCGTTTCAACCACACGACAAAGGCGGTATCCGGCGGATGTTCGACCGGGCCACGGCCATGACCAAACGGTTTGAGATGCACGTCACAACGCTCAACCCCGGTTTGTGGAGCCACCCGCCCCACACGCACCGGGCCGCCGAAATTCTGCTGATGATCGAAAACACGGCGCAGGAGAGCATCGACGGCAAGCTGCATCCGGCTGCGGTGGGCGATCTGATTTTTCTGGAGTCCAACGTACCCCACGCCATTCAGAATACCAGCCAACCCACACCGACGGTGGTGCAACCCAGGCCGGGACCATTCAGCAAGGGAAGCTGCACGTACTTTGCCTTTCAGTTCGAATAACACGTACCCATGGGCTTCAGCCCCTGTATGAATTTGGTTAATCGCACGGGCTGAAGCCCATGGGTACGACTTTAAGCATGACAACTCCTAACCATTTTTGACCCCGCTACTTCCCGCCCGGTCGGGTGGGGCGTACCTCGATTTTGCTGGGCAGTGTGCGGGGGTTCATTTTCAGCAGGTCATACACAATCTGCCCAATGTCTTCCGGCTGAATTTTCCAGGCATCTTTTTCGCTGGGCTGGTTATGGCCAAACTCCGTGGCTACCGAACCCGGCATGATGGTTGATACTTTGATGCCTTCGCTCCGCAAATCGAGCATGATGGCCTGCGAGAAACCTACCAAACCAAACTTACTGGCGTTATAAGCCGCGCCTTTCTCAAAGAAATTCGTACCTGCCAAACTGGCAACGGTGATGAAATACCCTTCCGTTTCTTTCAACGCGGATAAAGTCGCTTTGGCCGTATAGAACACACCCGTCAGGTTGATGTCGATGGTTTCGTTCCATTGCTCGGGCGTCAGCTCCTGAATAGAAGCAAAATGTCCAACCCCTGCATTGGCAATAACGTAGTCGAGCCGGTGCCACTGCGCCAGAATGGTGGCTACAGCCCGCTCCTGCGACGCTAAATCGCGTACATCGGCGGCAAGGCCGAGTGCATAACCCGGTTTGATTTCGTTGAGTTTAGTCGCGGCCAATTCGGCGGCTACAGATGAGCGGCTGGTAACGGCGACTTTAATACCCGCTTTGATAAGCACCTCGGCAATGCCGTAACCAATGCCTTTTGAGCCGCCCGTGATCAGGGCGGTTTTAATATGATCTGCCATAACTGAAACCAGTGATTTGGTGCATTGACGAAGTAGCTCGTCGGGGAAAGTAACCCGGCAGAGGTTCTGAAAGTTTGAATAGGTACTATCAAATCAAGTAGCCGCGAACCGCGCTATGATGCCTTTCAATTGGTGGCACAGATGTCATCTTTTTCAAGTGGTGGCAAAATAAAGATGACATCTGTGCCACCAATTGAAAGGCACCCATTCAGGAGCGTTCGGTAATATCCTCAAATTGTAGGATACAAAATCATTGGAATCCGGGATGTTCGGGCAACACAAAAGCACGGACCTTTACTAACCAAAATAAGAAGCCACGCTACCCATAGCCACTGACACGGCGTCAAAAACAGATAATTTAGTAGGTGATACTTCATTGATTTACAGCAGGTTGACTTTTGACTGTTTATTCTACAGATTACAGTCAAATAGTCGTTGACAGTTTTACTTATGCGTATTCTTGTAGCCGAAGATCAGCGGATTTTGTTAGACAGCATTGCCATGCTGTTAGCCAGTATCGACGGAATTGAGGTAGTATCCAAACACACAAATGGCCGACAGGTATTGACTGCGCTGGAGATTGACCCGGACATTGACGTAGTCGTTTCTGATTTGCAAATGCCCATAATGGGGGGCATTGAGCTGACCATTCAACTCCGCCAGCGTTTCCCGCATGTAAAAATTTGTTTGCTAACCGTAGCCGACGAGCCTGAAGCGATAAAAGAAGCCATTCGCGCCGGGGCGGATGGGTATGTATTGAAAAGTGCCGAACGCATCGAACTGGAAACCGCCCTGAGCATGATTACCAAAGGGACTAAGTTCTATAGCGAGCAGGTGCTGATGCAACTAGCGAACGAGGCCGGTATCGAACTAATACCTGATTCGGGAAAACCCGACAAAATAACCATTACAAAACGTGAACTGGATGTTCTGAAGCTTATCGCTCTGGAATTTTCGGGGACGCAGATTGCCGAAAAATTATTCATCAGCCCGACCACCGTTGAAACGCACCGCAAACACCTGATGCAGAAATTAGGCGTTCAAACCACGATTGGTTTAGTGAAGTATGCCATCAAATTCCAGATTATTTAACCATATCGTTTCACTTTTAACCACTCCTCAAACAATGGAAACTAACAGTACAATACCAGTTGAACGCAAATATATCCATCTGATAGGTTTTGCTAAAGTTGATAAACTTTCCAATGGGAAACCAACCGTACTACTTCTTGATAAAGACGGCGTAAGTATGCATAAGGATCCAACAATACCGCTGATTTTTTCGCACGATTTCAAACCAAATCAAGTATTTAAAACAACACTTAATGATATCAATGAAACGCCCGTCGATCTAATAAATATTTTGGCGGAATTTACTGAAGAAATATTTGATCAATATAAACAAAATATACCTTCCTTAGGGGATTGGGCAGATGCTGAAGCATCAGACGGACGACCAAGCATGAACCCAACAGACCCCCCTGGTGGAACCCTTGGTGGAACTTCAGTTTCAACCACAACCAAAGCCGCCGAAGCCATAGAGTAGAGTAGCCAGGTTTTTATACTATACGAAAATTCCCATTGACATAAACAGTTTCAATGGGAATTTTTATGAGTATTCGGGTGCCTTTTTCGGTAGGCAGCAATGTATTAAACGTCCCGCCGAGTGAGTCTAATCGGGTCTGGATGTTTTGCAGACCAACACCCCGTTTATCCTGGTTTTGTCCCATTCCAACGCCATCGTCCGTCACCGATACATTGATACCCGAATCGGTTCGAAACAGACTGATACCAATGGTTGTAGCTTTCGCGTGTTTGATGGCATTGTTGATTAATTCCAGCACAATACTGTACACATTAAACTCGATTTCAACCGGCAATCGCTCCTGCAAGCCCGTCAGCGTAAGCGAAAAGTGTAGTGATGAATTCTGGTTCAGTCGCCCGACCAGTGTCGT
Source organism: uncultured Spirosoma sp. (assembly GCA_964244845.1). GTDB lineage: Bacteria > Bacteroidota > Bacteroidia > Cytophagales > Spirosomataceae > Spirosoma. The sequence goes on along the minus strand of CAXTKE010000012.1, from coordinate 4,319 downwards.
CAGTGTTACAGCCAATCCTTCCCGTTCGAGTTCGGCGGGGAGAATGTTATGCGAGATGTTCCGCACTTCAGCATAGGCATTTTGAATAAGGTGTTTCACATTTCGATAGACCGACTGCTCCGTTTCCGATAAATTTTGCGGGTTTATGGCCTGTATGCTCATGTTCACCGCGCTGAGCAGACTGCTCAGGTTGTCGTGCAGTTCAAGGGCCACACGCTTGCGTTCAATGGTTTGTCCTTTAAAGAGTGCTGCTTTTATTTCCTCATTTTTCTGAATCAGTTCCCGGTTAGCATTCACGAGTTCTTCAGTACGTTCCTCTACCCGCGTTTCCAACGTTTTATTAATGTCGGCAAGCTGCTTTCTGGCAGTCTCCAATAACGTTCGCTGATAGTCTATAGCCCAATTTTTGGCTTGTAGTCGTCTATTATTCCAAAAAAGCGACGCGGTAACGAGCAATATGGCTACCATCCCCAGAAACAGCCCATTACGTGTCTTTTGCTCGTCCAGCAACTGCACCTGTTGTTTTTGAAATGCGTTTGTTTTCTGCACATTATCGTACTGAGCCTGTAACATTTCGGTGCGTTGCTCATTCGTTTCTTTCGACAGGCTGTCTTTTAGCAGGATAAAACTTTCATAGGCTTTCAGTGCTTTGGCGGGCTGTCCTGTGTTCTTGAAAATTTTATAAAGATTTTCGTGGGCTTCGGCAACTATACCGCTATTTTTCAAACGGATGGCCATTTGTTTGGCCAGATTACAATAGGCTAACGCTTTCGACCATTTTTTTTGTTGAACGTACGCTTCGGCGATATGCAGCAGAATACTTTCTTCCAAATCAGCACGACCGATCCTGCGGGCCAGAGCCAATGCTCTTTCGTAATAGTCCAGGGGTTTGGTCGTATCGCCCATCTCCATGTAAGCCCATCCGATAGTGTGCAAACCCTGCGCTTCATAAAATTGGATGTGTTCACGTTGAGCCAGTTTATACATATCCTGACTGACTTTCAGGGCATCCGCTAATTTTCCCTGTTCCCGGTATATTTCGCCGAAAACATTTAGAATTGATGAATGAATAGTTGCATCAGGATACTTCCGAAGAACAGCCAGCCCCTGCCGACCAAGTTTTGTCGCCTTCGCGTATTCTTTAAGGCTGCTATACGCGTGAGCCAGCCCGCTATACGACCTCGCTATTCGGGTGTACTGTTTTAATTTTTCAGCCAACGACAGGGCCTTGTAGTGATACCATATACTTTGACGATAATCTCCCCGCACCTGATAGAGATAACCGGCAAACTGATAGGCGTAAATGAGTTCTTTCTGTCGTTTCGGATCGCTACATAATTGAATCAACTGCGAATTATAGTGCATCGAAGAGTCGATGTTCACATCCGCATAGGCTTTCATGACGGCTTTGAGCGTCTGGCAGCGGAGCGTGTCTTTGGCGTATCCAGCCGGTGGCTTGTTCAGATTTCCCAACTCCCGTTTCAGGCTGTCGATTTGCTTCGACTGAGAAAACCCTGTTTGCACCAGTAGGCACAAAAAAAGTAGCAGTTTTTTCATGGTGAGGAAGGTTTTAGACAAACTTACACAGTCTGTTCTTATTTCCCAACGACTAAATATCCTTAAATCACAGGATACAAAGTCATCATAATCAGGGATTTGCGAACGCAGTCTGTGTATCGACCTTTGAGGTATCCAAACACAATCCGGCAAGCGGATTCAGCTTTCCGATTCTATCCACACCAACTCAATCAACACCAGTAACTCAATCTGTAGATACCGTTAAACCTTCCCCATGCCATGAACCCATTCTCTGTTCCCGCCCCTCAAAAAACGATTCCATTAAACCATCGTGAACGACAGTTTATTCAGTTGGCCTGCTCCGAATTGACCTACGTCCAGATCGCCGACCGTATGTGCGTCAGTCCGCGCACGGTGGATGGTTACCGGGAAAACCTGTTCATACGGCTGAATCTAAAAAGTCGGGTTGGCCTGGCACTTTGGGCCATAAGAGCAGGTGAAGTAACCTTATAAATCCTGTCAGGATCAGCTTGGCGGGAAGGCGAAGGCTACGCCGGTATTGATTTTATCGACTGTATTTTCAAGAAAATCTCAAAGCGCGTAGCTGCCAGTGATAAAAAGCTTAAATACGGGAAATTTCCCGTAGTGTAGTAAGTCTAAGACACGAACTTTGTTCCAGATAAAAATCCTCTACTGAAGCTATGGAAAAGTCTTTGTTAAATGAAACGAATATTTCTATCAACGATCAAAAATTTAAGGCTTTATTAGAAAACCTTCAAGGAAATATTTTGAAGCATCATGGGCGTACTCACGCCTACCATATCTTTATTCAATTCCTGCCGGAAAAAGCAGTGGACGCTAAAGCCTGGATTAAATCATTAGAGGTAACGTCAGGCATGAAACAACTGCAAGATGCAGCGGATAGGGATAAAGATAAAAAGATCGACGGCGGAGTTTTTCTTAATATTTCATTGTCTTATTCAGGCTATACAAATCTTAACATTGATAAAACAAAAATCCCTACTTCAGATAGTTCATTTATTGAAGGAATTAAAGCGAGTAAAGATATTTTAAACGATAATCCTGACGACTGGGAAACCCCATTTACAGAAGTAATTGATGCCTTAATTATCGTTGCAGACAGGAGCGTGTCAAATGCTTCATTCGCTAAAGATCAGATTTTAAAGGACATTAACTTATTTAGTAGGTTAGTGCATATTCAGAAAGGTAAAATATTAAGAAACAGTAGCGGCATTGGTATTGAGCACTTTGGGTATGTAGATGGAGTCAGTCAGCCGAATTTTTTAGTAAATGCTGATTCGCCCTCTACACAATGGGATGATAATCGAGCCTCACTCAATACAGTATTGATAAAAGATCGAGGAACCGATTTACCTGATTCATTCGGTAGCTATTTGGTGTTTAGGAAATTAGAACAAAACGTAAAAGCATTTAAGGATGCAGAAAAGACCTTACCTCCAGTAACAGATAATCATACAGAAAAAAATGATGAATTAGCTGGAGCAATGCTAGTTGGTAGATTTGAGGATGGTTCTGAAGTAGTGAATAATAGCATAGAGAAAGGAATCAGACAGCCATCACAATTAAATAATGATTTTGATTATAGAGACGACACTAATGGATCAAAATGTCCTTTTCACGCGCACATCAGAGTAGTAAATCCACGCACTGACACGAACGTATCGCAGGAGTTTGTGAAAAGCATTAGACTTATCAGAAGAGGTATACCCTATAATGATATTGGAAGAGACGAGTTTGATCTTGACGAAGATCAACCTACCAGCGGTGTTGGTCTGCTGTTTCAGGCTTACCAAAGTAGCATCGTAAGGCAGTTTGAATTTATACAAAGTAGATGGGCGAATAATGGTGACATTGGAACATCCATTGATGAAAGTACTGGACGTATTGTCGGTCAGGATGGAATTATTGGCCAAGGGAAGAATAACACAATAAAATGCCTACCGGCTCAGTGGGGTATTGATGCTGGCCATAAGCCAGTACCCGTCAACTTTGGACATTTTGTAACCATGAGAGGGGGAGAATATTTTTTTACACCAAGTATAAGCTTTTTGAAGAACCTCTAAAAAATGAAAAAAAATGAAAACCTTCAAATATTCACTCAGTATTTTTCTACTAACAGCACTTTCTGTTTCCGGTCAAATTATCTATGATTTTCAAAAAGGTGATTTCGTTCCTAATGGCTTTATAGTAAATGGAAAAATACAGCCCATTAAAATGGGAGATTTTGTCGTATTTCAAATTAAAAATATAAATACATTTAGGTTTAAGGGAGAAATTCAAGGAAGAAGTATAGATTATGTCACCCAGATGCCTTCTGAACTCCAAGTATTATTCAGACAACCTAACCAATTTACTGACAAAAAAAACACCACTGAAGGGCTTAAAGAAGCAGAAGAAGCTGTTGAGAAAATGAAAGTTGAACTTACTAATGCTACGGCGAAATCCGAGAAAAAAAAATGAAAATATAAAGGAAACTGACGATGCATTAACTATAGCTAAAACGGACCTTGAAAGGATCAACAATTTATTTAAAATCACACATCAAATTACACTTTCTTCAACTGCTTCACCGCGTGTGAAAGCTAACGCAAAAAAAGCTGTAATTACAATAAAGGACAGCGCAAATACTATATCCAAAGAAATAAAAGAGTTACAAAGTGAAAAGGAAAAAGCAATATTATCTGATACATTTAAAGAAGCAATGGGTGATGGCTTAATAATGTTGAACCCCAAAGAAAAACTGATTGATGAATAGCCCA
>CAXTKE010000011.1:0-203810 GCA_964244845.1 uncultured Spirosoma sp. | reverse complement strand
TGCTTCTAAGACCATGTTCAAAGGTATGCATTTCAACGTTATTCAGCCATCACCGGAAAGAACATTATTCATTGTGAAGGACAGCTTGTTGCTGCAGACGGCAAAATCATCGCAAAATGTTCTACAAATCTAATCCAAACATCCATAAAATTAGGATTATGACAGGTAATGATAGGCCTTGATAAGGAAAAGCGGCATTTTTGATAACATACCTGTTACAATCACATTCGCTTATCGTCACAGACTTTCACATTGACGTTGAGTAAAAAGGTTGTTTTCGCCCGTATTTCTGATTTTTGGTTTAGCTCTTATAATTCTTTATACATGAGCCTGATAAAGCCTTGCTTATCCTGCTTTATAGAAGAAATAAGAGAAGAAGTAAGAAAATGCAGGGGAAATGTCGTTTGTTTCACGTCAGAAGGAATAAATGTTTTTTTATCACCTTATTCTCACTATTATTGACCAACAATAAAACCAAAATGGTAGTAGAACATAATTTTATCCATTTTGTCGTATTGGCAGTAACGAAATTGACTTAGTTTTGTGACGGCTTACCTACCTGGCGAAAAGGCACGTTTGTTTACCGGTCAGTATTTCCTCGTAAAATAAGTTGAAAAAAAAGTTGAAGGATGAATTAAGTTTTAGAATTCAGCCTTAACATTGCAAAGAATTAGTGGATTGAGGGGCCATTCGTTGATATTATCCACTGAATGACCTTGTGACTGGCTAAATTAGTTTGGCCTAACTTTAGAGATGAAGGCGTTTTCGGGGTAAGAAAATAAATGTATTTAATTCTCTGAAAACAATTCTCTGAAAAGTTAGTCATAGAGTATACAATGAGGTTATGCAATAACTCTTTTGTATAGATGATTGACTTACAGAGTAATAAATCCACTAAGTTGGTGGACTGGCCGTTCCCTAAATTTTCGTAGTCACATTAGGAAGAATACACGTTTAATTAGAAACATTGCGTCAAATTAACTCAATAAATATGCGAACATTTATCCAACAACACCCTACGAGGATGCTGGCTGGACTCGTGTTGCTAGGTTTTGCAATACCTTCTCTTAGCCTTGCTCAACAGGCTGATACCGTTCGGGCTCAACCCGCTACAGTAAGTAGTCCAGCAACAACAGTTCCCAGCGGGAATTACGTCCGTGAAAAGATCTACCGCTTAGGTAAAGGTGTGTACACCGATACCCTGCGTAGAACTGACTTTAAAGCACAGGCCAGTGATGTTGCCGAACTCGATGATTGCGACACGACTTTTCAGACCTTTATTCTGGTCCGGCGTCTTTCGCCCTGGCGAGTTGGTTTGTTTGCCGGTCCAAACTTTGCCTATTGCGGTACCTGGGAGAATACATTTGGTCCAAATAAACGGGATAAGACGCTTTACAATGGTGCTGGTTTTAATGTCACTGCCAACGTAGATTATTTTTTGACTCCAGCTACCCGCCGACTGCGGTTTGGTATTGGAGCTGCTTTTGGGTATCAGAACTACATAACCCGTAGTGCCTATACTGATTATTTGTATACGCTGGCAGCAGCACGTGGCTTTAACAATAGCCAGGTGACCATCCGCCAGCGGGCTTCGGAAGATATGTTTTTAACGGTTGGACCGGTAATGACATTTACGCTGGCCCGTAGCCGCCGAAATCCGGATGCCACAACATTCATTGAGTTAGGTGCTCGTGGCGGTCTGTTCCGTACCGAAGCGGCTACCATTGAAGCCTTTACGCCGTCAACAATATCGTTGCCTTCAGGTGTGCCATCTTTTGTAGAAGGCGGTGGGCTGATTCGGTCAGTTAACCCAAGCAGTCGGCTCTATCACTTAGGTGCCTTAGGTTCGGTAGCTGTCTTCTTCCCGCTGCGTAATAACTGGAACATTGGTATCCAGGGGCAAGGGTTTATTACGCAGTTGAATTACACCATTATCAACGGCATTGATGATCAGTTGTACGAATTCAAGCGTAAACATGGTGGTTTCAGCGCAGGTCTGGCCGTTCGGAAAGGGTTTATCCAAAAGAAGCTTATTCCTAAAGCTCCGGTTACCTGCCCAACCTGTAATGAAATTCCTGAGTTAAAAGTCCAATTCGGAGCGTCTTCTCTTAGTGGTGCATCGCTGGGCTTTATCGACAGCACCGATGTTCAACGGTATTCTTCGGTTAACAAGTCGGCAGTGGCTCCGGTTATTAGCTGGCGCAGCACAACGCCGAATCCAAGAAACGAAACCTTCACGGCTCGTTTACACTACCGGCCGGACTCCGTTAATACAGCCGCTATTGATTCGGTCATTGCTCAGTTAGAAAATACAACCGACACGACTTTGGCTTTTCCATCGGCCTATTTCTCGAACGGTCAGGTTAAACCAGGTTTCTACTACGTAACGGTTCACAATAAGCAGGTAGCTAAGTGTGGTACCTGTATGAGTGAAGTGGCAACGACAAGTTTTGCCAGCATTCGTAATCGTAAAGAAGTTGTCGATTGCAAGTACAACCACAAACTTGAGCGTCTGGAAGTATTCTATCGGACACCGGCTCAACGTGAGGTTTCAAGCGTTTGTTATTGCCAGGGTTCAGTCGTACCGGGCAGTGAGGTTAAGAAAAACCGCTTGGTGTATAGCCGCCTGAATCGTCGTCTGGCAACGGGAGAGGTATCGTTCGATACGAACACCGTTATCCTGAACCTGCGCGAACTGCCGGGTAACCTTGCTCAGGAGTTTGAAGCAGAGAAGAGCAAAATTGAAAACAGTGCCGGTATCCGTTACAAAGGTCGTCGTGTACGTCCACAGGTTCAGAACTTCCGCACTGTGTTCACCGTTACGAAACAGCCATGCAACGGTCAGCCTGAGCAAGTGGTGGGTAGCTTCATCGCAACGATCAGTGATGACACGTACTCAATCACGGATCTGAAACCACTGACCGATGATCAGAAAGCTAAATTGCTGGCTCCTCCTGCACCTGTTAAGAAAAGGGCAACGCGTCGTCGGGCTGGTAACAGCGGTCGCCGGTCGGATGTACTCTTCGGTGTCGAATAGAGAATTACATTGAACGTATAAAACCGGGGGCCAACGCTCCCGGTTTTTTTATTGATTTGTAGTTGACAGGACTCTCAGAAACATTCAGTAAACTACTTTATTTTCCGTAAGTCAAATGCAGGGATTCTTCGTATTGACCATACTTTGCAGTTTTATCGCCATGTTTGACACCCAATCACAACCTAACTATCAGCATCCGGTTGGTGTAACAGCCACCATGCAAACGTATTCGGTACGATTAAAACCCGGTCTGGATCTGAAGGAAGAACTGGAGGCCATTGTTCAGCAGGAGCGTATCGGAGCCGGGGCTATTCTGACGTGTGTGGGGAGCCTATCCGATGTTACGTTACGGCTGGCTAATCAGGAAGGGCCATCCGTTTGGCGGGGCCATTATGAGATTGTTTCGCTTGTTGGTACGCTCTCAACAACGGGAAGCCACATTCATTTGTCTGTGGCTGATTCGACGGGGCGAACAATTGGCGGTCATTTGCTGGCCGGTTGTAAAATTTACACGACTGCCGAACTCGTCATCGGTGTTATGCCTGACTTAACGTTTACACGCGAAACAGACCCAACGTTTGGATACAAGGAACTGGTAATACGAAAGAGAAAAAAGAAGTAAATAAAAAAAGCCATTCTCATTGAGAATGGCTTTTTTTTATTCTTTGTGTATAACACTAATTACGCTTGCTCATTTCATCACGAATTTTAGCGGCCCGTTCGTATTCTTCATTGCCAAGTGCTTCTTCAAGCATACGCTGCAACTCTTCCGACGACGCATTTTTTAGCTGATCGCCGAATGAACGTGACGAAGGGCGATTAGAGGAACGTACTAACTCCTCCTGTTCTTCTTCCTCATCATTGCCGCTTGCCGTAATGCCTGCTTCCGATAAAATAGACTCGGTTGTATAAATTGGTACATCGAATCGAATGCCAATGGCAATAGCATCGGATGGACGGGCATCAATGATCGATTCCCGAACGCCATCGAAACAGACAATTTTGGCGAAGAAAATGCCTTCGCGCAGGTCAGAAATCATAATTTCCCGAACCGTAAACTTAAATTGTTCAGCAAATTGCTTGAATAAGTCATGCGTCATTGGTCGATTTGGCACAATCTTTTCGATCTCAATAGCAATCGCCTGTGCTTCAAACATACCAATAATGATTGGCAATCGACGGTTGCCATATTCTTCTCCCAAGACCAGCGCAAACGAACCCGATTGCGACTGACTGGGCGAGAGTCCTAATATTTCCAGTTTAATCTTATCCACGGCACGAAATTAACAAAAAGTCGTAAGTGATAGTCTCATAAGCCGTAAGTAAAAATGCAAAAACGATATTATTTACGGCTTATGAGACTATCACTTACGACTTTTTATAAAGCGTTTACTGCTTTCGTCAAGCGGGGCAACACATCAAATACGTCGCCAACGATTCCGTAATCCGCTGATTTAAAGAACGGTGCATCGGGATCTTTGTTAATAACAACAATGACCTTTGATGAGTTTACGCCAGCCAAATGCTGAATCGCTCCCGATATGCCGCAGGCGATGTACAGATTCGGACTGATCTTTATACCCGTTTGCCCAACGTGTTCGGAGTGGGGGCGCCAATCGAGATCGGATACAGGCTTTGAGCAGGCAGTTGCGGCATGAAGCGATTTGGCTAAGTCTTCGACAATGCCCCAGTTTTCAGGCCCTTTCAAACCCCGACCAGCCGATACGACGAAGTCGGCTTCGGGCAGTAGAACATCGCCCGAAGATTTCTCGGTATTCTTTACCGAAATGACAAAATCGGAATCGTTAAGCGCAGGCGTAAACGTTTCGACAGGAGCCGTAGCGTCCTTCTCTTCGTGTGTGATGGTGTTTTTCTTGATTGCCAGAATTTTTATATCGGCATTCAGGTCGTTGTAGGCAAACGCCTTACCGGTGTAAATGCTGCTTTTTACCCGAAAACCGTTTGTCAGATCAGGCAGTTCGATAACGTTTGCGGCCAAACCGGCTTTCAGTTTACCCGCCAGGCGGGCCGTCATAGCATCGGCCAGCGACGATTTCGCCAGCACAATTACCTTACTCCCTTCCTGTTGGGCCGCAGCCGCCACAACAGTTGCGTAGGCCATGCCATTGGGTTCAGCCAACTTAGCATCGGTTGCATGAAGAACTTTAGTGGCACCAAAGCGACCAGCTACGGCCAGTTCACTATCAGAGGCAGCACCAACAAGGATAGCCGTGGCGGATGTGCCCGTCATTTCGGCAACTTTCGCCCCGTAAAAAATGGCTTCCTGCGACGATTTTTTAATCGTACCCTCGTCTAATTCAACAAATATGAGAACGGACATGATTTATAAGTTGTAGGGTTGGTTGTATAGTTGATCGTTATAAAGTTCTGCTGTGAGCTTGTGAAATAACTCAACAACAGTTTAACTCAATAACTTTATAACTATGTTTAGATGACTTTGGCTTCGTTGTGCAGGAGTTGAATGAGCACTTCGGCCTGGTCGGCTGGAATCATTTTCACGGCTCCACGCGGGGTAGGTAATTCGTAGCTGGCAACGGTAGTCAGTTTATCCGTATCTGTTGGCTCAACTATTTTTAAGGGTTTGGTCCGGGCAGTCATGATGCCGCGCATATTCGGAATCTTCCATTCGGCAATTGGCTCCTGACAGCCCAGTACCAGCGGTAACTTCGCTTCCAGACTCTCTTTTCCCCCTTCGATTTCGCGGGTGATTTTAGCCGTGTCGCCATCAATGTCCAGTAGCATAACCGGCGAGATTGACGGCATACCAAGCATTTCGCCAACGATACCGTGAACCTGACCGCCATTGTAATCGATTGACTCACGACCCATCAGAATGAGGTCATAGCTGTTTTCTTTAGCAATGGCGGCAATCTGCTCGGCCACAAAATAGGCATCGGTTGGTTCGGCATTTACGCGAATGGCATCGTCGGCACCGATAGCAAGGCATTTGCGGATTACCGGCTCGGAATCGGTCCCACCTACGTTGAGCACCGTAATGGTCGCTCCTGTCTTCTCTTTCAGTTCAACGGCCCGCGCCAGCGCGTAGTCATCGTACGGACCAGTGATGAATGTCACACCTGCCTTGTTCAGTTTGGTGTTATTGTCGGTGAAGGTAATTTTGGTGGTGGTGTCGGGCACACTCGTCACGCACACTAAAATTTTCATACGAAGTAGGGGTTTTGTGGTTATGATCGTAGTTAGCTGTATGTTGATAATTAATTTGCTCTTACGTATCAACTGATGACTAACCTTTACTTTTATGACTCAAAAGTACAAAGAGTCTTAAATAAAAGTATGCATGCATACTAATTTTCTTGCACGTATGAATAACGACCGTATTCAGCAATTAATTCGATTTGTAGAGGAAGAACCTAATGATCCCTTTAATGTTTACGCCCTGGCAATGGAGTTTATGAGTGGTCAGCCTGAGCAGGCGCGGGTGTACTTCGACCAGTTATTGACGCAACATCCCGATTATCTGCCAACGTATTATCACGCAGCCGCACTCTATACGGACCTTGATGAGCGCGACAAAGCGGCTGATCTGTATGAGAAAGGTATTGCGCTCGCACAGACGCAGAATAACCAGAAAACGCTTCAGGAGTTACAGCGGGCGCAACAGGCGTTTGACGACGATGAAGATGAATGGTGAGTATCAGACCTTATAGGTTTCAAAAACCTATAAGGTCTTTCAACGACGCCGGATTTTCCTTTGCTGCACCAGCTCCTGTTTGAACAACAGCGGCACTGTAGCTTGTTCGGGCAACGTGTAGTTGATGGCCAGATAGCGGGCATCCTGCACTTTAGGTAGGTAAACAAAGCCCCGTATCGACTCGCCGGGAGCAAGGATATTCGCTTTCAACGCCAACTCGCGCCAGCGATATTCTTCGTAATCATATCGTTGCATCCGGTTGGCGAAGGTGGTGTAGTCAACGGCTCGCTTTATAGCGATTCCCTGATAAGCAAAATTGTGCGCAACCCGGTTGTTGGCATACTCGCGGTAAGAACGACTGTGGGACGAGGACGACACATCGCTGGCAACGGCCGCTACCATCAAAATGGTGTTGAACACTTTGGCCCGTTTTAATCGCTTCTCTTCCTGCTTGCGTTTCAGACCCATGCGTCCGGCTTCGTAGGTTGGGTCGGCGGCTATTCGGGTGAGGGCCAGACTTGTGTTGCGTGGGTCAACGAGGGTATCCTGAGCAAGACCGAGTGCTGTAACATGAAAATCAGCCGGGTTGATGTCTATGGGATGGTCGGTGCGGTTTTTTATCTCTATATCCAGTGCCATAAATTCCAAGTCTTCGCGCTCAAACGAAGCCACTACACCCACGCCATTCCGTTCGGCTTTGGTTACAGAGCGACCTTCAATCGTGGCTACATCGCCCGAAACGGGTTCGAGTCGGTAGCTTGTAACCGTTGGTGCACAGCTACTTAGGGCACCAGCCACTAAGCCAGCAGCAAGTGTATGCGTCAGAACCGTAAAAAATTTCATAAGACTGTTTTGAAACGGCGTGTCTGGATTTATTGATGTAAAGTTATGTATTTGATAGATTGTCTGTATTAAAAGTAAGTTAGTTTATGGCTTGATAAACGGCCCCGGCTACTGTTAAATAAAACGGCGCAAATTATTGCTAATCAGCTAAGTAAAAGGGGCAAATTAACGAAAATGCTAATCATTATACTGCTCTGGTAACATGGTTTTGCGTTACTTTCGGACGGGCGTACTGCTCAATACGGCCGTTCTGCCCGATTGATAAAAGTCGCATTGGGAACGCAGCACACAGTCGGCGCATTTCGGATTATACCACGTACAAACGCGTTGCCCGTGCCAGTAAAAATGCTTGTGGAAATTGAACAGCACCGTCGCATCGGGCGGCAGGCAGGACAGCAGTAGGGCATGGGCTTTTTCGGCACTGACTTTCGGGCCAATCAACCCCAATCGCTGCGTAACGCGGTGAACGTGTGTATCGACGGGAAGAACGGGTTTAGAAAAATTGAACAGCAGCAGGAGCGTCGCTGTTTTTGGGCCGATACCGGGCAGAGACGTCAGCCATTTCATCGCATCTTCGGTGGATAGTTCAGCCAGAAAATCAATGTTTGCTGCGCCCGTCTCCCGAAAAAGATGCGCCAGTAAGTTCTGAATATAAGGGGCTTTGACTTCGGGATAGGTAGCGGCCTGAATGGCGTTAGTCAACTCGGTCAGTGGCGCGTCGCGGACCAGTTCCCAGGTCGGAAATTGGTCGCGCATGGTTCGGTAAGCCGCCACCTCGTTGGCGTGAGTCGTGCGGTGCGAGAGAATCGTGCCGATCAATTCGTGCATTGGGTCGGCCCGGCCGTATAGTTCCTGAACGCCGTAATGGGCATTTAACCGTTCGTGGGCGTCGAGAATTCTGGTAGATGAGCAAGGGGCAGCGGGCATAGGAGAAGTAACGCGAAACGACCGCGCCTGTTTCTGTTCAACCGCTGTTGAATGGGAATGTTTCTGTACGGCTTTTGCCGGATAGCAAAGTACATGCCAGTGCTACAGGCGTGAAGATACCGATGGACAACGAAGCCGTAATAACGCATTGTCTTTTAGTTGGGGCACATCGTTATAATTCAATGTACCCTTTTTTTACCTATAAATTAGAAATGAGTTGACTTATTTTTAACAGGTTATGCTGTAAAACTGAAATAGGAATGAATATTGCTTTAAACAATCCACACGATTTAACTAATTTATGTATGAAAGCATTTACGATACACTTACTGCTATTGGTAGTTTGTTTTGTTGCGAATACATTCGCCCAAAGTCAGATAATAACGCCAGACAATCAAGTTGTTAGCTTTCAATCGCCCAACGGAACGACCAATCTATTCATTGGTCAAAGCACCAGTGCCGTAATCGGTGGAACGTTCAACACGTTCATGGGCAGTCAGGCGGGACAAGGCAATACAACGGGGTCTTACAATACGTATTTTGGGTATAAAGCCGGTTTCCCCAACACCATTGGCAGTCACAATACCTTCATTGGCTATGAAGCGGGGCAGTTAAATACCGATGGCGACGATAACGTATTTATTGGCTATAACGCCGGTCGCCGGAATCATGGCGGACATCGGAATCTGATTATTGGCCCCAACGCTGGCTTCGATGCGACGGATGGTCAGGACAATACGTTTCTGGGTGCTAATTCGGTGGGCGTCGGCGTGGGTTTGTCGAACGCAACGGCCATCGGTGCCAATGCGCGGGTGCTGAGCAGCAACGCGCTGGTGCTGGGTAATAATGTCAATGTTGGTATTGGCACCTCGACTCCAGAAAACCGGCTCGAACTTACGGCTGGTACGGATGGCCGGAGCGGTCTACGCCTGACAAACATGACCGCTAACTCGCCCGCGTCCAGCGAAACATCGGCTAAGTTCCTGACGGTGACTGATAAAGGGGATGTCGCTTTATCGGAAAAGCTATCGGCTCTGGCGATGCAGGTTCGGCCAGCGTCTGAACGCCAGTGGGCCGACTACGTATTTGCCCCATCGTATCGTTTACAGCCATTGTCTGAGGTAGAACAATACATCCGCCAAAACAAACACCTGCCGGGCGTTCCTGCTGCGGCTGAAATGGTCAGTACAGGTGTAGACCTGACAACGTTACTATCAACACTGGTGAAAAAGAACGAAGAGTTAACGCTTCATTTAATCAGTCAGCAGAAACGTATCGAACGGCTGGAAAAGCAAAATGATATGTTGCGTAAGAAGAAATAGATAAGATAAGCAAGGGTAAGCGGGTGTTGGGAAACCGTTGAAACGGTTTAGGATTCAACGGTTATCGGTGGGTTTTCCCACGACTAAAATCATGGGCTGGTCGGAAATAAACTGGCTCATGCCTAACTTCTGTTGACAGCTACATGGCCTGAACGGCGAGCCAAATGTTCCAGATTCCCAGAACTGCCGTGACCAAAACGACCACGCCCATGGCCATATTTTGGCTCAATGAGTTGCGGTAGTCGCCCAGCAAGGTCCGGTTGTTGACGGCTATGAATAGGAAAATCGTTACGAAGGGGAGCAGAATGCCGTTGATCGCCTGCACCGCCACAATGACCGGAATGGGCGTTACATTCAGTAAGCCAAACGTTAGTCCGGTAGCCATGACAACGAGCCAGATAGCCCGGTAAGTTGGTGAGTTTTTGCGGACGCCCAGCAAACTCTGCGCCGTTATCGCAGCGGCCAGCGGAGCCGTCAGCGAAGAGGCAAAACCGGCGGCAAACAGCCCAAACGCAAACAACGACCCAGCCCACGTACCCAGCCGGTCGGCGAGTACCTGCGCCATGTGCAAGTACGAAAAATCATTGGGAATGAGCAGGCCTGCCAGCAATAGTACCACCGAAATAATGCCGCCCAGTACAACCGCTACCCAGATACCCAGCCGCATTTCGCCAAGCGACTGACCACTAACAATACTCGACCCGAAAAATAAATTATAGGGAACGATGGTAGTGCCAATCAGCCCGTTAATGAGCAGCAGCGAACCAGACGGAATACTTGGTGTAACGAGTGCTTTGGTTAGCGCAAGGGGGGGGACGGGCGTACCGAAAGCGACATACACAAACGCACCGCCCATCGCAAAAACAATCACTCCGAGGAAATTAGCCAGACCCTGCGTCGAGCCAATCCACAGCAGCAGGATACAGGCCAAACCAACACCAACAGTCAGTGTTGGAACGGGCAAGCCTGTAAGCAGTGCCAGACCCGCTACGGCTCCGAGAATATTACCGGCCTGATAGGCGGCACAGCCCAGAAAAATAGCGATAAATAGCCCCCAGGCTATCCAGCGTCCTTTTTTGCCGGTATATGTTTGTGTGATAATCTGTCCTAAGTCGCTGCCGGTGGCAATGGTAATGCGGGCGGCAGCTTCCTGAAGCCAGACCGTTCCCAGCGTAGCGAAGGTAAGTACCCACAGGAGTTGCAGCCCATAGGCTGACCCGGCAATGGCGCAGGCCGTAACGGAACCGGGACCAATAAATGCGGCTGAAATTACCGACCAGAATAGAACACTGCCAAGACCGGAGCGGAGCGAAAGGGATTTGGGCACAATAAAAAGTGAAGAGTTAAAAATGAAGAGTGATGAATATAGGCAAATATCTCAACACTCATTATTTTTCACTCCTCACTCTACATTCTTAACTACCTAAGAAAGGTACTTGCGCAGCATCCAGGCCATTGCTTCGTGGGCTTCCATCAGGCCCGTCAGGAAGTCGGCAGTACCGGCATCGTTCAGTTCTTCGTCGCATTTTTCGACATCCTCGCGCAGTTCCCGAACAATTTGTTCATGATCGGAGAGGAGGTTTTTGAACATATCAGCCGTGTCTTTGGGCTTGCCCGTATCTTCTTTCAGGCTGGTGTTGTGTAGAAATTCGCCCATCGTGGCTAAGGGCGTGCCCCCTAACTGCCGGATGCGTTCAGCTACCTGATCAATTTCTTCTTCAATGGCGTTGTACTGTTTTTCAAAGAATTTATGGTATTCCATGAAATTCGGACCGGCCACGTTCCAGTGGTATTTGCGGGTTTTGATGTACAGAACGTGCAGGTCAGACAGAAAATCGTTTAGTAGGGTGTTGTCCTGTTTGAGGACGTCTTTTTCGAGGCCAATATTGGGTTGCATACCGATAACGTGAGTTTGATAAGTTAGTTGGTGCAGTAGCGTTGTGCAGACCGCTTTACACAATAACCGTCAATCAAACCGTTTGTTTCGTTAACCGGTCAACCCCGCAAAAACATCATTTGCATAGACCAGATCCTGCTTGTGGGCTTCTACCGGACCCATTGTGTCGGGTGATCCTTTCTCTAAGCATTGCTCCAGCACCAGGTTGGGGCGAATACCCAGCGTTTTTAACTCGGCGGCCAGGCGTCGATAGTCGATGTCGCCATCGCCGAAAGTTTCCTGCCAGATGCCGTTTCTCGACTGCCGGATGTGTACCTCCACAATACGTTTACCATAAAGTTTGACCACATCGAACAATGCCACCTGCGAGTTGCCCGACCCGCGATAGACCCAGTGCGCATCTAAACAAAGCGATACGTTTTTCGGGTCGGTGGCGAGCAGCATGTGGTGAAATTCGCGAGCGGCCTGCCGGTGTTCGGGGGCATGGGTGTGGTAGGCGAGGGTAATGTCGCGCTTGCGGAGTTCGGCACCGAGCCGGTCGAGGTTGCGCGCCTGTTCGGTCAACTGCGCGTCGGTTTTGTCGTCGTCGGTTCCCCACTTAATCGGGTTGGGATTCGTGACGATAATCCGTGCACCCAGTGGTTTGGCGGCATAGGCAATGGCCAGTACCGAATCGATGGATTTCCGGGCTTCGTCGGCCTCATGGAGCGAACTGTTCACATACAGCGAGGGCATTGCCAGTTTGTACTTTGCCAGATACGGCCCCAGTTTTTTAACCTCATCGGCGTTGTTGAACGAAGGCTCATAAGCGGTTAGTCCCGCCTTTACATACTCGGTCAGTGACGCATCGGGGTCGGCCATCCACTGTTTTTTCTCCCGCCCATAGAACGTATTCCAGGTATAGGCGTTGCAGGAGATGGGCGATGCTTTGGCGGTTGGTTTGGCCTGAATTAGTTGACTATCAGGTAAAAGGGCTGTCCCGGCAAGGGCGGTGAGCGAGGTCAGGAAACGGCGACGGGTTGCGGACATAATGGAGTAAGGTGAATACTTGATAAAAGGAATGATTATGAGGCAGACTACTGATATTGCCTCGGTAATGGTACGTTAATAGTCAAAAATTGAGTTCACAAACTACCCGCCCCCCCGCCCCCCGGCGTCTCAATCCGAATGCGTTCGCCTGGTTGCATGGGCCGGGTAAATATGCCCGGTAAGTCCTGCTCCTGCCCGTCAACATTAATCAGCGTTTGCTGACCCAATGCTCCCGGCTCACCGCCGTTCAGACCGTAGGGAGCCACTATCCGGTGCTGACTCAAAAGCGTGGCCTGCACCGGTTCCAGAATCTCGATTTCGCGGACAATCCCATCGCCACCGCGCCACCGGCCCTTTCCTCCGGAACCGTCGCGGATGCTGAATTTATGCAGTCGGACAGGGTAACGGCGTTCGAGTTCTTCGGGGTCGGTGAGTTTGGTGTTGGTCATGTGCTGATGCACCGCCGACCGTCCATCCGCGCCCTCAGTAGCTCCCGCACCCCCGCCAATGGTTTCGTAATAGCCGAAATTCCGGGTAGTCGAACTATCGCTGCCAAACAGAAAATTGTTCATCGTTCCCTGACTGCACGCGGCCAAGCCCAGTGCTTTCAGCAATGTATCGACCAACCGCTGGCTCACTTCGGTATTGCCACCAACAACAGCCGGGCAGTTGGTTGAATCGTCGGGAAAGACCGGGTTCAGGAAGGAGGATTCGGGTAAAATAAACTCAACCGGGATCATGAGACCTTCGTTTAGCGGGATGTCTTTGTTGCACCAGAGCCGCAGAGCGTAGAGCACTGCACTGTGTAGAATAGAAACATTCGCGTTCAGATTGTTCGGATGAACGCCGGATGTTCCCCTGAAATCGAGGCTGATTCGGCCTGCGTTTATTGCCATTTTTACCCGAATGGTATGCCCGTCGTCCAATGATTCTTCAGTCTCAAACGTCTGTCCGTCAAGGGGTTTTAGTACCGTTGTAATGGCATTGGTAGCGGCCTGTTGCAAGCGCAACATATAGTGGTGAACCGTTAATAAGCTGTGTTCACGCGCAAGTCGTTGCAGGGCCAGTTCACCCACCCGAAGCGAGGCCAGCGCGGCTTCAATATCGGCCCGGTTTTCGGCCAGTGAGCGGGTAGGATAGGGGGCGTTGGTAAAGTAGCTCTCCAGCCCGTTTGCCACTCCGTTGCTACCTGTCTCCCATAAAAACTCGCCCTTTTTTACTACGTACATTGGCTCCAGCACCACGCCTTCTTCCACCAGCGACGTGGCGTCGGGCGGCATTGACCCCGGCACTTTTCCACCAATTTCGGCATGGTGCGCCCGGTTGATAACGTAGCCAATCAGTGGCCCCGGTTCGCCGTTGCGTTCATCGGCAAAAACACCGCTCAGCAGCGTTACGTCGGGCAGGTGCGAGCCACCGTATTTTGGGTGATTTGTGATAATGACATCGCCCGGTTCGAGCGGAATTTTCTGTAAAACCAACCGCGCACAGACGCCCAGACTGCCGAGATGAACCGGAATGTGCGGGGCATTGGCAACCAACTGCGCGTTGGCATCGAGCAGGGCACAGGAGAAGTCGAGTCGTTCTTTTACGTTGGTCGAAAAGGCCGTTCGCTGCAACTGAGCACCCATTTCCTCGGCAATGGCCCGGAATCGTTGCGTGAAAATTTCCAACTGAATTACCTCGCTCGATTCAGTTTGAACGGGTTCGTCAACATCCTGGATGTAGTCAACAAGGGCGGTTCTATCGGCCTGAACGATAAGCCGCCAGCCAGGTTCGATAAAGGCCGATGAAGTTGTGTTTAGCAGCAAAGCCGGACCCCGAAACGTATCGCCTTCCTGCAACTGCGTCCAGTCATAAGCGGGGTATAAACCCGTGTCAAATGCTGGAGCGGCGTGGCGATGGCTAACGGGCGCACCGCTGACGGGCAACACATCGGCAGCGGTGCTGACAAGTACACGCAGGCTCTCTACTTCGATGGATTTATTGGCCGGAAAGTGGCCGTAGAGATGCTGGTATTTTTGCTGAAAGCCAGATGCCAACGTACTGCTAAATGGAACTTCAACCGATGTTTCCTGCCCCTGCAAACGCATAAACAGCAAAACGGCCTGTACGCTTATGGCTTCTTCTGCGCCAATATCCTGCCTCAAACTCTGCATTGCCTGCCCGGTAAGTTCACGAATCAAACCGGGTAAATGAGCTTCAATATTGGCCAGCGGTTGCAGAACCGAACGGGTTGCCATCCGCTCGATTCGGGCCTGACCGATGCCATAAGCACTCAACAACCCACCGTCGAACGGAAGGATGATTTGTTCCATGTCCAGCAGTCGGGCGATGGCGCAACCATGCAAACCACCCGCTCCACCAAAAACCAGTAAACTATACGTCTTCGGGTCAAATCCGCGCGTCACCGAAATCTTGCGAATAGCTCCCGCCATCGTTTCGTTGGCAATGCGTTCGAAGCCCCGAAGTAGTTCTATTGCAGTAAAAATCTGCCCTGTTTTAGCCTCTATCTGACTGATAATCTGGTCTAAAGCGGTTTGTGCCTTCTCCGGGAAAACCGGAATGCCAAACTGCTTCGGGTGTAGTTTACCCAATAATAAGTTTACGTCGGTAATGGTCAGCAACATCGGCTGATTGGGTTCGGTGGCACCATAGCAGGCCGGGCCGGGACTGGCTCCCGCGCTATGCGGACCAACGCGCAACTGCCCCGACGAAACACCAGCTAATAGCGCATCGAGTGTCGCACCAGCGAGCGTCGCACCGTGCTCTTCAAACCAGCAGATGGAGCCGCCACCGGCCGCAACGGTTTCAATGGCGAGCGACGGCAGTTGCAGATCGAACGGGCCGATTTTGGTCGAAAACCGATAATCCAGATTGCCATGAATACGGGCCACGTCGGTGCTGGTGCCGCCCATGTCGAGGGTAAGTAATGGCGGCAACAGGCTCCCGGCTGTTGCCTTGTAATTATTGGCAACAGCCGGGAGCCTGTTGCCGCCGATAGTAGCCGCGCCAATAACGCCCCCGGCTGGACCGCTCAGCAAACTGTCTTTCGGCTGAAATAAATCTGCCCGAACCAAACCGCCCGAACTGGTCATAATTCGCACCTGATTTTTGCGTCCAAGCTGCTGCTGAACATTGTTAATATACGTGCGCATAACCGGGGTCAGATAGGCATCGACAACGGCGGTCTGAGTGCGAGCAACGTAGCCGGGCGTGGCCGAAACGACGGTCGATAACGTTACATAGGGAAATCCGGCGGCTGTCAGCGCATCGTAAAATTGCTGTTCGTGAACTGGATTTCGGTACGCGTTAAGCAGCGAAACGGCCACCGCATCGGGGTTTGTTTTATGGAGTTTTTCGATTAACTCTGTAATCGTTTGCGCTGATAAAGTGTTCAATATATGCCCGTTGGCAGCAATACGTTCATCCACTTCCAGAACGGAATCATACAGCACTTCGGCGGGCGGGATGGCTAATTGAAACAGGTCAGGCCGTTGCTGTGTACCAATTTTGAGCAAATCGTTGAACCCTTTCGTGACTAATAGAGCCACACGACCGCCTTTCCGTTCGAGGAGGGCGTTGGTGCCTTTGGTTGTACCAAGTCGCATGTCGAGGGCGGGGAACGGTTGGTTCAGCGGTGTTTGGGTCAATAAACGCGTAGCCAGAACGGGAGCTTCTTCGCCCGTAAACAATTCGATGGTCGAGTTTTCCGGCAGATTCTGGTCTGTTTCTAAATGGCCATTCTTGGCAAGCGACCCTACTGTAAATAGGTCGCCCGTTTCAATAACCCGGCCCGAGTAGCCATCGAATATGGGCGCGGTAAGCCAGGGCGCAACAAGTTTTCCATCAACCAACTGTGCCCGTAGCCGACTACTACTGAGGACTTTG
Organism: uncultured Spirosoma sp.; assembly: GCA_964244845.1. Classification (GTDB taxonomy): domain Bacteria; phylum Bacteroidota; class Bacteroidia; order Cytophagales; family Spirosomataceae; genus Spirosoma. Next base: position 187,191 of record CAXTKE010000011.1, on the reverse strand, counting down.
GTGCGGTGCAGATTCCCGGTGGGGTCAAGGGCGAGACCATCGGTAAAGGTGCCGCCGGTATCAATCCAGATTTGGTACATGAATTAATTTATCAGTGAAATGCCTGCTTTTCGATAAGCTTCCACCACGTCCGGTTTGGCTTCTTTATCGGTAATCAATACGTCGAACAGGCTCAGGGGTGCAAAATAGAGGTATTTGTCGGTTTCTAATTTCGATGAGTCGCAGAGAAGATAAACGTTGTCCGATTGGCGGGCCATCGCAACAGCAGTGCTTGCTTCCTTTTCGCTATTGGCACTCAGCCCGTTCTGAAGCGAAATGCCATCGACACCAATAAACGCCCGGTTGGCGCGGTAACGACCGATGTGTTCTTCGGCCATCAGACCATGCACCGCCTGCCGCTCTTTGTCCACCTCACCACCCACTAAATTGATGGTTACGTCAGAAGACGTCAGTTCCGCAACAACAGGTAATGAGTTGGTAATGACCGTAATACGTTTGTTACGGATGAATTGACACAACCGAAAAACGGTACTGCCGCAGTCCATGAAAATCACATCGCCTTCCTGAATTTCCTGCGCGGCCAACTGACAGATGTACTCTTTTCGTTCGGCGTTTACGGCAGTTTTATTGGCAAACCGGAATTGGTCGGTGGCCAGACTTACCTTCATGGCTCCGCCCCGTGTGCGGTAAAGCAGCCCTGACGCAGCCAATTGTACTAAGTCGCGCCGGACAGTCATCTCCGACGTTTGTAGTAAATCGGCCAGTTCGCGCACATCCGCCGAGCCACGCGCTTCGACCGTTTGTACAATTAACTGCTTCCGGTTTTGGAAATTCATACCTGATTGTGTTGTTTTGTTCAAAAATAAACAATTTCAAACAACATTGAACAAATGAACGGTGAACGTATACAAATAACGGAAGAGAAATTACTGTCTGACAACTGGTACGTATTAAAACGCTACACGTTTAATTACCTTGGGAAAAATGGGCAGTGGACAACACAACAGCGCGAAGCCTACGACCGGGGTAATGGGGCTACGATTCTGTTGCATAACCCGCAAACGGATACCGTCATTCTCACCCGTCAATTCCGATTGCCCACCTTTGTAAACGGCAACCGCGACGGTGGCCCGACTTCGGGAATGCTGATCGAAACCTGTGCGGGTCTGCTTGACAATGACGACCCCGAAACGGCCATTATCCGCGAAATGGAAGAGGAGACCGGCTACCGGATTCAGTCGGTGCAGAAGGTAATGGAAGCGTATATGAGTCCGGGTTCGGTAACGGAAAAGCTGTTTTTCTACCTCGCCGAATACACCGCCGATACGGACCGAAACGACGGGGGCGGCATTGACGAAGAAGAAATCGACATTCTTGAAATGCCTCTTGGTCAAGCCATTGCCATGATGAAAAGCGGGGAAATCAGGGACGGCAAAACGATTATATTGTTGCAGTATTTGCAATTACAACAGTTAACGTGATGTGGTTCAGGCTTAAGAACTGACACTACGGGTAGGTTATCAGACTTTGCTGAAGCTAACGTGTTCGTAGATTTCGGCCAGCGGAATAGAAACTCCTACCGAGCGTAATACTATGAAACGCTCCATCTCATTCTGAACGGTTTTGTCCCAACTGTGTTCGGTCAGTCGATACCAAGATTCGACACGTGAATAGTTTTGTTCAACCAATACGTATTCCTGAAATGAAGGTAATTGTTCGTAGAGCAAAAACTTGCCCGATTTATCGAACGAAGCCGTACTGCGCGACAGGACCTCGATAATCAGCAGTGGATTGACAATTAAATCTTCGCGGCCCCGCCAGAATTGCGGCTCTTCGCAAACGACCAATGCATCGGGGTAAACGCCAACATTTTCGGACTCTATATAAACTTTCTGGTCGCTGTTATAAACGATAAACTTGCGTGGGAGTGGCCTAAGCGTGTATTTTAAGGCTCCTGTCAGGTTAGCTGCAATCTGATTATGTCGTGCTTTTGCTCCGGCCATGCGAACGATTTTGCCGTTATAAAATTCGTGTTTGTACAACGACCGGGCCTCTCGCGCCAGATATTCGTCGAGCGTGTATTTTTTTTCGGCTGTTAGCATCGTCTACTGTGCTTTCTCAAAGATAACCAAACTAAGGTCATTCAGATTACTTCCCTGTGGAAATCATGTTGGCGAACAGACGGTACGCGCCGGGCACTCCGGCGGGTAATTCGCGGAAGAAAACCAGCCCGGTGTACATGAATTGCCCCTTGCCGTATTTGGCATAAATCAGACTACCCTGCTTTGGTGCTTCGTTCTGGTCATTGGCCGAGAAAATGGGTTCGTAGGCTTTGTCCCAGTCCTGAGCGAAATAAATGCCGCGCTCCTGAATCCAGCCCGAAAAGTCAGCATCGGTAATTTTGTTGGGGTAATTCAGAAGCCGGTGCGCCGGATTTACGAACGTCATTTTGGCGTCTTCTTCGGTCACGCGTTCGCGGCTGATGGCGAATGGATAGGGGCCAAGCTGAGGCAGGGGTGGCTCCGTCCGCAGAAATCCACTGCTGGGCGTTACGTACTGCACAATCAAGGTTCCGCCATTTTTAACGTAATCCATCAGCTTTGGCTGGAAACGGGCCAGACCGGGATCGGTATTGTAGGCCCGGACGCCTGTTATGATGGCGTCGTAACCGGCCAGGTTTCCCGCCAGTTCAGCGGGGCCGAGGAGCGTAACGCGGCAACCCATTTGCTGTAGAGCCGCCGGAATCTCATCGCCCGCGCCAATGATGTACCCAACGTTTTTCGCCGTCACCTTGACGTCTAATTTTACTAATCTGGCTTCGGCGGGTGGAAACAGCGTCTGCGTCGGAATATGCTTGTAGGCAACGTACCGTAAGCCCGTCGTAAACGTACCATTCGCAGTCGTCATGACAGCCTGTAATTTGCCATTCTGCGCGTTGCCGGATGGGAGCAGGCGGAACGAAAGCCGTTGCTCATCACCCTTGGTTTTGAGGTCGAAGGGTTGCGAAACGGGTTCGATTTTCCAGCCCGCTGGTGCCGTCATGGTGATTGTGCCCGATACATTGGCGCGTCCGGCTTTCAATACAATGTCAGCCGTTTTCGGGGTGGTATCGCTGAACGTAAAAACGCGCTCGGTCAGGTTGGCCGTTACGTCGGGCTGGATGATGAATGGACGGTAAATTTCGCCATCGACCGCGTCTGTCGATTTATAAACCACCGGGCGGCTGAACGTAAACCGTTGACTGCCAATCTCGAACGTATAACTGGCCATCAGCGCGGGTGGGTTTTCGGGAAGGCCGATGAGTTGCTGATTATCGACTTGAAACAGTCCTTTGTCAATCGGCTTTTCGAGCCAGTAGGGCTGCGATAGTTTGGCGTTCTTCGGAATAACGAGCGTCGTTGACAAGAGCAGTACGTCGTTTGGTTTGAGGTCGAGATTGAGCGTCGTGTCCTTTCCGGTTGAATACCGGACGTTTACCAACTTAATTGGCGTGTCGGTCCGGCTGACAATGTTGGTTGCTACTTTAATGGTTTCGCCGGGGGTAGCGGCATAGTCGGTCGGGTTGGTTTCAATCCATAAACCAAGACACTGCTGAATCAATGCCTGAACGTCCTGCCGCCGGGTTTTTACGTAAATATTGGTCGTATCCAACCGACCGATGGCTCCATACAGTTGAACCAAAGCGGGTACGGAAGCCGATGGCTGGTCGGGTTTGAACCCGGCAATAACCTGGCTAACCTGCGTCTGAACGGCATCACTGCCCGCTATCCGTTTCCAGGTCATGTCTACGCCTTCGAGTGGGTCTTTCTGAACAGGGTCACCGCCTTTCAGCAACAGGTAATCGACCCGCGCACCCCGATTGGCCGGTACGCCAAACCCCTGGCTTTTATGCTGACTACGGCTCTCGGCGGCAATTTCGCCATACGATTTGCCCAGCAACGGGTTGAAAAGTCCCGTTTCGATGCCGACCAGATTGCCCGCTTCTTCGGGTTTTTTATTGCTCAGAAATGCCCCCGGAACGAATACATTCCACATAATGCGCCGGGCCTGCCAGGGTTTTACAAACGCCAACTGCTCAGGAAATTTAGTCGGGTCGTTCGAGATTTTAAACGCTTCTTCAGCCAGAAAACCCGATGCGCTATGGTGTCCGTGACCGGCACGGGCATCGGGTGGGAAACGGGTTATAATTACGTCGGGCTGGTATTTGCGGATGGCCCAGACCACATCGGCCAGCACTTTATCCTGCCCCCAGGTCCGAACGGCTTCGTTGGTCGATTTAGAGAAGCCGAAATCGTAGGCCCGGCTGAAAAACTGGTCGGGACCATCGACGCGCCGGGCCGCCAGCAACTCCTGCGTACGGATAACGCCAATGTTTTCACCCTGTTCGGGACCGATGAGATTTTGCCCGCCGTCACCCCGCGTCAGGGATAAATAACCTGTCCGCACGAGCCGCTCTTTGACTAAATAGGCCAGCAACAGCGTATTCTCATCGTCGGGGTGAGCGGCCACGTACAGCACCGACCCAAGAATGTTCAGCTTTTTGAGGTTGGACAGGATTTCGCCGGGCGGGGTAGGCTTGATAGGGCCATAAGGAACCTGAGCGAAAGCAGTTTGAAGGACAACGCAACTAACAAGGGTAGTTAACAGACGGAAATAGTGGCGCACAATGAGTAAGCGTTTGAGATGGGCTTTTAGCAAAGATAAACCCAGATTTGATTTGACACGTGCTCATTAATTTGGCTTTACGTTCGAGGGATGTTACCAGAGACTCGATAGATGGAAGTTATCGGACGATTTCCTCAGAATAACCGAACTTATCCTTAAAAAAAGTCAACAACCATACTTTTATACGTTGGGTTATGCACGGTCAAATTCTATCTTTGCGGGCAATCAATAATTTAACTTATACCTATTTCTATGAATTACAGTGTTTATCTGGTCCCCATCCTCGGCATTATCGGCCTGTTGGTGATGTTTACCAAATTCATGTGGGTTTCGAAGCAGGACGCTGGCGATGCCCGGATGCAGGAAATTGCCGGTTACATTGCCGATGGGGCTATTGCCTTCCTCAAAGCTGAATGGCGTGTACTGACCTATTTCGGTATTATCGTGTCCCTTTTGCTGGGCTATATGGGCAGCTTAGTGCCAAATTCAAGTCCCCTTATCGGTATTTCATTCCTCCTCGGTGCGTTTCTTTCCGCGCTGGCCGGGTATATCGGTATGAACATCGCTACGAAAGCGAATGTCCGCACGGCCCATGCCGCCCGCACGAGCCTGACCAAGGCCCTTGAGGTTTCCTTTACGGGCGGTTCGGTTATGGGTATTGGCGTTGCCGGTATTGCCGTATTAGGTTTGGGTAGCCTGTTTATCGTTCTGTATAAATTATATGTTGAGCCATCCGGCGATGTGAACGGCCTGCCGATGGAGAAAGCCCTCGAGGTGCTGGCGGGTTTCTCGCTCGGTGCCGAGTCCATCGCGCTGTTTGCTCGCGTGGGCGGGGGGATTTATACAAAAGCCGCCGACGTTGGGGCTGACCTTGTTGGTAAAGTAGAAGCCGGTATCCCCGAAGATGACCCGCGTAACCCCGCCACCATTGCTGATAACGTGGGCGATAACGTGGGTGACGTTGCCGGTATGGGTGCCGATTTATTCGGTTCCTATGTAGCGACTATTTTAGCCACGATGGTGCTGGGCCGCGAAATTGTTATTCCGAATGACCCGATTATCGGCCACGCGCCCATCGTATTGCCGATGGTGATTGCCGGTCTGGGTCTGATTTTCTCCATTATTGCTACGTATTTTGTACGGGTGAAAGATGACAATGGCAACGTACAGGCTGCGCTGAATCTGGGCAACTGGGCGTCGATTGGTATTACCTTAGTTGCCTCGTACTTTCTGGTCAACGCTATATTACCGACTGGCACGATGGAAATCCGGGGTGTCGAGTTCGACCGGATGGATGTGTTCTACGCCATCGTGACGGGTCTTGTGGTAGGTGCCCTGATGAGTATCATTACCGAATATTACACCGCTATGGGTCGTCGTCCGGTACTGTCCATCATCCGGCAGTCGGCAACGGGCGCGGCTACGAATATCATCGGTGGTCTGGCCGTTGGGATGGAATCTACCGTGTTGCCAATTCTGGTGCTGGCGGCTGGTATTTATACGTCGTATCACTTTGCCGGTCTGTATGGTGTGGCTATTTCGGCGGCTGGCATGATGGCAACGACCGCCATGCAGTTAGCGATTGATGCTTTCGGACCTATTGCCGATAATGCCGGTGGTATTGCCGAAATGAGTTACCTGCCCGAAGAAGTTCGGGGCCGCACCGATATTCTGGACGCCGTTGGAAACACGACCGCTGCCAGTGGAAAAGGATTCGCTATTGCTTCCGCTGCCTTGACAGCACTGGCCCTATTTGCGGCTTTTGTGGGCTTGTCGGGTATTTCGGCCATTGATATTTACAAAGCCGACGTATTAGCCGGATTGTTTGTTGGGGGCATGATTCCGTACATTTTCTCGTCGCTGGCGATTGCCGCTGTAGGCCGGGCTGCTATGGCGATGGTGGAAGAGGTGCGTCGTCAATTCCGCGAAATTCCGGGTATTATGGAAGGTACCGGCAAACCCGAATACGAAAAATGCGTCGCCATTTCGACCCAGGCGTCTATCCGCGAGATGGTATTGCCAGGTGCAATCGCGCTTACCGTTCCCGTCATTGTTGGGTTCATTTTCGGCCCCGAAGTGCTCGGCGGTCTGCTGGCGGGCGTAACCGTGTCGGGCGTGCTGATGGGTATCTTCATGAACAATGCCGGTGGCGCGTGGGACAATGCCAAAAAGTCGTTCGAGAAGGGCGTACTGATTAATGGTGAGATGTTCTATAAAAAGTCGGAGCCGCACAAAGCGTCTGTTACAGGCGATACCGTTGGCGATCCGTTTAAAGATACGTCCGGTCCGTCGATGAATATCCTGATTAAACTCATGTCGATTGTGTCGCTCGTTATTGCGCCGTACATCGCCGTGAAATCGTCGGAAACGCCGGGCTACAACCGCGAAGGCAAAACAGCCGCCGGTACAGAGGTTCCGTTAGAAGAATCGACAGCCGCTGATAACGATAAAGTGAGCACCCCAAATGCGGCTCTCGGTAAATTCAGCGTTCAGAAACTGACGAGCGGCATTGATTTGAACATTCCTGAGTTCGGTATTGAAAATAAGTTGCTGACGTTTATTAAAAGCGATAAGCCCGTTGATAAAACAACCTGGTTCGACTTCGACCGGCTGTTGTTTGAAACGGGCAGCGCAACGCTGGAACCTCAATCGCAGGAGCAATTGAAAAACATTGCCGAAATTTTGAAAGCCTACCCAGCCGTGAATGTCAAGCTTGGTGGCTATACAGACAACACAGGCAATGCCGCGAGCAACCTCAAACTCTCGCAGGACCGTGCCAACTCGGTGCGGGTTGAGTTAGAGAAAATGGGTATTGGTAAAGATCGTCTGGAAGCCGAAGGTTACGGGCAGGAGCACCCGGTAGCCAGTAACGATACCGAAGAAGGTCGTGCCCAAAACCGCCGGATTTCGATTCGCGTGACCAAGAAATAGAGAACTCTATATTCATTAACGAAAAAGGCAGCTTTCTCATCGAAGGCTGCCTTTTTCGTTTTTTTGTATTCAGATTAACTGCCGAGTGCGTTGTAAATCAGCAATTGGTTGGTCTTGACTACACGGTCGCCGGGGGAGACGCCGGAGGTTAGGTACGTTTTCTGGCCAATGGTTTTGTAAACCTCCACTTCGCGCACGAAAGGCTGGTTTTGTTTATTGACCAGTACCACAAAATTGCGGCTCTTATCGAAAACGACTGCGCCCGCCGGGACAGCCACGCGTTGGTCGCGCCCGGCATAGGTAACGCTGACGTTGGCAAACATTTCGGGTTTGAGCCTGTAGTCGGCGTTATTGAGCGTCACACGAACCTTCAGTGTTTTACTATCAGGGTCGAGCACGTTGAAAATCTTGTCGATTTTACCGTAGAAGATTTTATCGGGATAGGCAATTGTTGTAATGGTGGCTGCATCTCCTTCATGTACATTGGCTAAGTCCGATTCATACACATTCGCCAGCACCCAAACATGGTCGAGGTTGGAGACGGTGAATAAGTTTTCGGGATCGTCGGAGCGGAGTTCCATACCCGACGACGCTGTTTTTTCGACGATAAAGCCACTCATCGGCGATTTTACCAGATAGACGGAACCTGTGCCACCCACAATCCGACGACGCTCACCGACGCGGTTCACTTCGCCTTTGGCCGCTTCCAACTGTTCTTTAGTAGCGACCAGTTCGCGCTGTGAACTCAAGCCCGATTCAGTCAAATCCTGGGTTACCTGCTGATTTTTTTGCGCAACGGCCAATTGTCCGCGTGCCGCAACGGCCTGCTGCTCAAGGTCGGCTAAATCGCCTGACCGGATAACAGCCAGTACCTGCCCTTTTTTTACATAATCACCTAAATCAGCTTTAAGCGTTTCAATATGACCCCCTACCAGTGGAAATACCTTTACGACCTGATCCTGATTAAAGGTAATTTTTCCGGTCAGGTTAAGCTCATTTCGGGCATTCTCCAACTTTGCTGTATCGAGTGTAGCGGTAGCAAGCAAGTTGTTCCCGCTGTCTGTCTTAGCCGGTGGTGCATCGTCAGTTTTCGCCGTGCTGCCACAACTGCTCAGGCTAACAAGAGCCAGAATTCCTCCCGTCAGTATCAATACATACTGACGTAGTGATTGGCAGGTCATATACGCGTGTTTTTTCATGATGGTATTTTCCAGCACGAAGGTCTAATCAGTTAATTAAACCGCTCTTAAACCCGAATTAAAAGGTTGTTAAACCCTGCAACCAAACAAAACCCCCACCGGATCGCAATCCGGCGGGGGTTACTTTTCTATAACGTTGAGTAAATCGAGTGACTGGACTTAGTTTATACTTTCAGGGATGACTGCGCATCTTCAATACCCGATTGGGCATCATCGGCCAGTTCATCGACCTTATCGTTATATTGATCCTTCACCTTTTCCTTGTTGAAGGTTGCCTGAGCCTGGTCTTTATACTGATTGAACTGATCTTTCGCTTTCTCCGTATACTGGTTCACCTGCGACTTTGCCTGCTCAAGACCATCTTTCACCTGCGATACGCCTTTTTCCCATTGGTCTTTCAGGTCGCCAGTATGTTTGCCTGCTTCTTCGGTCAGTTTATCCCGTGTTTCCTTACCACTACGGGGAGCCGTCAAAATGCCAATAACAACGCCTGTAATAATACCGGTCAGGAAATCTCTTGTGCTTCTCATTGGTTTATTTGTTTTAGGTGAGTTTTATCGTTTGGGGGATTGGTTTTCTATTGTTTGGCCTTCTTTTTAGCCTGATTAACCAGATCTTTCGACTTGTCGGAGGCAGATTCTACATAATCATTGTATTGGCTTTTTATGTTTTCCAGACCCGATTGAAGTTGATCCTGCAGGTCTTTAAAGAAAGAATCTGATTCCGACGAGATACGTTTACGCGTTTTGTTGCCGCTCTCAGGCGCAAGCAAAATACCAACAACAGCACCTACAGCTAATCCTACTAATATTCCGGGTAGTGATTTCATGATTTTTATGTTTTGTGAACGTTTTACTTTAACTGACAATGCCAACCGAATAGAAAATTTTGTACCAGTAATGAAGTTAGATAGATAACTGTCTGTTAGTAAGACAGTTGCGTTGGTAAAATGCTTTGTGGCCAAAGCGGGTTATTGAGGACTTTTCTCTACAAGGGCGTCCACGTTTTACTCAATAAACGGTGTAACAGTGTATAAGGCCCAAAGGGTTCACTGCGATCACAAGCATAATTAATTTTTATAAAAGTTACTTATTGTGCCATTGATGTATAAAATAAAATCCCCGCGCTCAACTTGGCGCAGGGATTCCGTACCCACCGTAACTTGTACTTAACCTAAAATGAAATCACCTAAACCAATAGGAATATTTTTTCAGGATATTATTTATCCCGGTACTAATCACTGTTTTTCTGATGTACAACATTCTCACACGCCACGGCCCTGAATCAAACGCAGAATGATAGCGATAACTGCAATGACCAGCAAAATGTGGATCAGGCTACTGCTTGCAATACCCGCCCCCAGAACGCCCAGAAAGCCAAGTAGCCAAATGATAATAAGTATCACGGCTATGGTGTAAAGAAGGTTTCCCATTGTATTTTCTTTGAGTAAATCAGATTAAATTATCTCGCTTCTGGTAAACAGTAGAGAAAATTTTGTGCCAACTACTATGATAGCGCACACTTTAGGGATACACTATAGGTAAAATTCACCTATTCCCTTGTAAATGAGCCTTTAGCACGATATTGTCTTCACAATGTGCATTTTATGCAATAATTAACCAGACAGATAAAGTTGTAGATAAATTTCTACACATGTAGAATAACCGTAGAAAAAAAGCCCATTTAATCGCCTACGTTGTGAAGGTCTGATCATATAGAAAATGGTTCGTTCAGCTACTAAAAACTTATAAATAGTTAGTTTATGGCTCTTTATGTACATCTATGCCTATTATAATAACGTCAACATAGTTTTCGGCACTATATTTTATGTTAACTTTTGAAGTGATTATACGAAAGAAAATTAAACACACCGTGGTAGGAACGACAGGAGCGATTAACGCAAGACAGCCACTCAGATCAACTGTAATGAATATACCACCTTCGGCTAAGCGAATATTAATTGTCGATGACGAAGCGGATATATGCTTATTATTATCGGGGTTGCTGAGAAGGCTTGGATACCAGCCCACTTGTGCAAACTTTATTGAAGATGGCCGGCAGTGCCTGCATGCTCAGCAATTCGACGCCGTATTTTTAGACCTTAACCTTCCGGATGGCCTTGGCTTTGATTTGTTGCCGTTCATTAAGGAAGGACAGCGCGAAACGAAAGTAATTATGATTAGTGCGTTTGATGGGCAGGCTGAGCGTCGGCGGGCTACCGAGCAGGGAGCCGACTATTTTATCGGTAAACCCTTCACCCGACGTTCGGTGGAGATGGCTTTGCAAACCATTCAGGTTTGAGTAACTTTGTTCATACAGACAACGCATGATCTGTTGTTAGTATACTGTGAATCGGGCCGGATAGGGTCTGTCTGAACAAGCTGCTTCCTCTTCATGGAAAAAATTCTGATTATTGACGATAACAACGATATATGCCTCCTGCTGGAGCGGTTTCTCACTAAACAGGGCTATAAAACAGCATCCGTACAACGGGGCGACGACGGTCTTGTTTTGTTAAGAAAGGAATCGTTTGAATTGGTTATCTGCGATTTTAAACTCCCCGATGTTGATGGTCTGGAAATGTTGCGCCGGATTAAGGTTATGCATCCAACAACAGCCGTCATCATTATAACCGGATATTCTGACGTTCGGGTGGCCGTACAGACGGTCAAACATGGAGCCTACGATTACGTAACAAAGCCCCTGTATCCTGACGAAATTCTCTACACCATCAAAGGTGCCCTCGAACGGCGGAGCCAATCGCTCGATCAGTCTAAAAACTCAACAGCAGTCACCGGAGCCGCATCGACGCCAAAGCCAGGTATCGTTAAAGCCGTACCCGCTAAAGTTGCGCTCACACCCGACGGAAAGCGGTTTATTTTTGGCCGCAGCCGGGCCGCCGAACAACTGCAAAAGCATATTGACTTAATTGCCCCCACGGATATGTCCGTCATTATCACGGGCGAAACAGGTACGGGTAAAGAATTTGTTGCCAATGCCATTCACCTCAAAAGCAAGCGTGCCGACAAGCCCTTTGTTGCCATCGACTGTGGTGCATTGGGAAAGGAACTGGCTGGTAGTGAGTTATTTGGCCATATAAAAGGGTCATTTACCGGCGCCATGTCCGACAAGGCCGGCAGCTTCGAGTATGCCAATGGCGGTACAATTTTCCTGGATGAAATTGGTAACCTGTCTTACGATAATCAGATAAAATTGCTGCGTGTGCTGCAGGAACGTAAAATCCGGCGCATTGGCAGCAATCAGGATATTCCGGTCGATGTTCGCATTATCGTGGCTACAAACGAGGACTTGCGTGAATCAGTCCGGCAGGGCAAATTTCGGGAAGATATTTACCATCGAATTGCCGAATTTGAAATGCATCTGTCGCCCCTTCGCGAACGCAAGGCCGATATTATGATCTTTGCCGAGCACTTTCTGGAACTCGCCAACCGACAACTGGAAAAGGAGATTCTGGGTTTTGAGGAAGAAGCCCGCGAGAAATTGAAAGAATACTACTGGCATGGTAATCTGCGCGAACTTCAGAATGTCGTGAAGAGGTCCGTATTGCTTACACAAGGCGATTATATTGAAGCCGATGTGTTGCCGCAGGAAATTATTACGCCCCAGTATTTTACGCCGGAAGAAACGAATGGTGCCAATATTCAAATCAGTTACGACCCCGCCCGGCCCGGTGTTCCTGTGTTCAGCCAATCGGCAGCCAACTTGAAATCAGTATCTGAAAATGCCGAACGTGCGGCCATCCTAAAAGTTTTAGAAAAAACGGGGTATAACAAAACCAAAGCCGCCGAAGTCCTCAATATTGACCGCAAAACGCTTTACAATAAATTGAAAGCGTATGATATACATCTTTAAAGGCGAAAGAGCGAATGAGTGAAAGGCCTGCGTCAGTTTTCACTCATTCGCTCTTTCGCCTTTTAATTTAGGCTAAAGCCAACAGAAAGTAGCCCTACTCCGTTTTTGGCATTTCCCAGCAGCGTTTTTGCCGCACCACTGTTGGCAATCTGTTTCAGCCCCTGCTCATACCGCGTGCCAATAAACATTTTGCCGAAATAGAAATTCAGCCCACCGGCAATTCCATAATCAACTTTATTAAAATTGTCGCGGTTAATGGCACTGGTTCCTGTGCCAAAATCTCCATTGGAATTAACGTTGGAATTCAACAGGTAAGATACGTATGGCCCTGCCTGTAATTCAACGGCCTGGCCTAATTTAAATGTTGCCAGAACCGGTAATTCTGCATAATTGAGCTTGAATGTATTTTTACCGTTAAAACCAAGTACGTTATATGTAGCTGACGCGCCTTTGGTCATATAAAGTAACTCCGGCTGAATAGCGAAAAACTCACCTATAGGTGCCTGAGCAAATACACCGGCATGAAAGCCAATGCGTTCGTTTTTGTTGGTAACGCCCTGACTATCGTAAAAGAGCGAACTTGCATTTAAACCACCCTTCAAACCAACCCGCGTGCGCCCCTGCGCCGTAGCATTCGGCGAATTCAGCAGAAGTGACCCGGCGATAAATAGGACGGCTGTAAATAAGATATTTACTGACTTTTTCATAACGATTAGTGAATTAAGTAAGGAACAAAATAAAGCACTCGCTTATGAACAACCAATATGTCAAAAGCGTGCCAAAAGTGTTTAATGGTCCTTTAACAGGTGTATTGTATTATACCCAGTTAAACGCTATGTAGGATTATGGCACTGTCGCACTTTTTTTCGTATACAGTAGAAAGATTTCCCCAAATTGTAGAATGTATCATTCGCCTATATGTTACTTACAGGACTTTGGCAAAAAGCCGTGCCACGGTTATTGATACTACTAAAAGAACCACGGTTCGCCGTTGCGGGGCACGGCTTTTTGCCAAAGTCCTGGCTTACTAACATTGTCAGTAAATTAGATGCAATCTTCTTTTTTCACGAAGAGCATCACTCGATTCCTGATTTTGATATGATTATGAATAATGATAAGGGTCAGGTGCCGTTATTGTACGTTGTAATCAATTTGACAAATTGTAATTAATGGGTGGGGAGCTTCAGACGGAAAGCGGAGATACCTTACATTAATGTTTTTGAGTATCTTTGAATAGACAGATCAACTGTTGAAATGGCATATGATCCGTTTTTGTTTTAGCTTGTGTTGGGAATAGTAAATAATCTATACCCGGCATGAGGTAAAAAATTGATAATCACACCGTAACCGAACCTTTTTATTCAGATGAACCGTATGCACCGTAAGCCTGCTTCTACAACGATACTCATTGCCGACGATGACTCCGATGACCGCCTGTTTATGGAGCGGGCACTTCGACAGAGTGGGTACACGCAGATCATACAATTTGTTGAAGATGGGGAAGAATTAATGGAATATTTAAATCGGGAAGGACGCTATTCAGAGGAAAACGCACCCTGGCCCGATTTACTTATTTTAGACCTGAATATGCCTCGTAAAAATGGCTTTCAGGCCCTCGGCGAAATTAAAGATAATGCCCGATTACGCCGGTTGCCGGTGGTTGTTATGACGACATCCTCCGCCGACGAAGATATTCTGAAAACCTATAACCTCGGCGTTAATTCATTTGTAACAAAACCCTTTAATTTTAACCGTTTGGTAGAAATGGTTACAGCTTTAAAAACATACTGGATGGATACTGTTAAATTACCGTAGACGGCCACTGGTGGAGACGCTAAATTGTCAATAAGACATTGGTGCTCAATTTGGCTGCTACCTGTTCACTCATAACTACTCGCTGTTTATGAATCCTATTACGGCTCTACTTGACGTTAATGATAAAAAAGAAAGTATTCGGGTTTTGTTGATTGAAGATGACGAAGATGATTATTTGCTGACAAAAGGGTTGGTGTCGGTTAAAGAAAATGCCAGCATTAAGCTGGATTGGATTGACAACTACGACTTCGCCCTAACGGCTATTACTGCGCGTGAACACGACGTTTATTTAGTTGATTACCGCTTAGGGCATCACACAGGTATCGACCTCATCCAGGAAGCTTTTCGGCTGGGCTGTCGGGCACCCATGATTCTGCTTACCGGGCAGGATGATTTGACTGTCGACCAGTCGGCTCTTGAACTCGGTGCCGCCGATTATCTGGTAAAAGGACGAATCGACTCTCAGCTTCTGGGTCGCAGTATTCGGTACGCGCTTCGTCAGGCCAGTGTGCTGGCCGAGGTAGCGCAAAAGGAAAACAAATACCGATCCTTATTTGAACGCTCCATTGATGCCATATTTGTGGCCAGTAACGAGTTGCGCTTTCAGGATGCCAACTCATCCGTAGAACGGTTGTTGGGCTACAGCCGCGATGAACTCCGTACCCTCAATCCGGCACGCCTGTTCGCCGACCTTGACCAACTGCGAAAGCTGCGTTTCAACGTGCGCGAACATGGACAGATAAAAGATTTTGAAACGACGCTTATTCATCGGAATGGGCGCAGACGGATTTGCCTGATTTCGGTTTGGGAGGTTGAAGACATCGCTGGTCGGCCCGAATGGTATCAGGGCATTGTGCGTGATATTACCGACCAGAAGAAAGCCCAGCAGGAGTTGATTTTGGCCGAAAAACTAACCATGACCGGCAAAATTGCCCGGAGTATCGCTCACGAGGTACGCAACCCACTTACTAACCTGAGCCTGGCCCTGGAGCAGCTAAAGGATGAACTCGATACAGATAATGAGTACATCACTATGTTCACCGACATTATTGGCCGTAACGTAGACCGAATTGGGCAACTCATAACGGAAATGCTCAACTCATCCAAGCCCCGCGATCTGGACCGGAAAAAGCAGGATTTCAATCAGGTTATAAAAGAAACGCTGCAACTGGTTAGCGATCGGATAAAACTGAAACGGATGCGCCTGGAAACCAGTTTCTATGCCGATAATTGCAGTGCGCTCATTGACCGGGATCAGGTAAAAACTGCCCTGCTGAACATCCTCGTGAATGCCGTTGAAGCGATGCAGGAAGGCAAAGGCATCCTGTCTGTTAAAACGAACTGCACGGAGGATAGCCGCGTATACGTTGAGGTTACTGACAATGGGGGAGGGATTACTGAAGAAGACCGACAACGTCTGTTTGATCCTTTTTTTACCGGAAAATCGGGGGGTATGGGTTTGGGACTGACAGCCACCCAAAACATTATTAACAGCCATAAAGGGTCTATTGAAGTAGAAAGTCAGGTAGGACAGGGAACAACATTTCGCCTGTATTTTCCTAAATAACAGCTTTATCTGGTAAGGACAGTAAGTTGAAAAAAGCCAGTTCTGTACACAGGGCTGGCTTTTTTGTGGAATAGCTGGGTAACTATTTACACACCTATATAATTATTTTCTACAAACTGAAAAGTGCGGGCCTGATAAACCGTACTAAAAAATAAGCGTTTTTTTAATTAACTATTTGGTAATGAATCTATTAGTTCAGCGTAATCGTAAGTTATTCCAACTAATGAAGGAATGGCACAATATAAGCTACTATACATCATACCTACACACTGCAACTATGTGGACTACCACTCACTTTCCAGCGGCCATGCGGTCATTAAGCCCAACTACCCGGGCGAAAGCAATTGAACTGGCCAATCAACTTCAGGCACAGGGACAGTTAGACAACCAGCATGTTATTGCGGTTAGCGTTGACGAAGCCCGGCAATGGGCGCGTTTAAGTCGCTCAAAACAGGAGTGGGTTTCACTCTCTATTCAAACGTTCGCTTAAACACACCGCAATCATGATCTGGAAGAAAACGATTTACGATTCGCTGACGAGTTGCTCCATGCTCTGCAACGAGTTTGCGACTGAATGTTCAAATTCAGATAAGATTGATGATTTCTATCGCAGTATATTTTTAAATCTCGATTGCGCCGATATGTGCCGCCATCTGGCCATACTGTATGTTCGAGGGTCTGAGAATGCCCGATTGCTGGCGAAAGCATGTATTGAGGTGTGCGAGAAATGCGCTCAGGAAGTAAGCCAGTTCAATACGGATCTCAGCCGTCAGGTATATGCCATGTGTCAGCAAACAATCTGTAGCTGTGTAAGTATTATTGAGATGGGGCACCAAACACAGCAGGATTCTAAAAGCCCGTCGACCACGGCGGAATCGCTGTTTTACGGCATCGATATTCGCGAAACATTATATAATTAACGCAAGTTGTCAATGAGCAGGTTACAGGTGCATTTATTGCCTGTAACCTGCTCATTGGTAGTTTACAGACCATTAACTTTAACGATATGGAAGCGAAAACACAGACAAATAAGCAGTTGGAAAAAGTACGCGATCTGATCGAAGACATCCGTATTGCTATGATGACAACCCTTGACGAGCAGGGAAATTTAGTGAGCCGACCCATGGCTGCTTTGCAGATAGATGAAGCCGGTACAATCTGGTTTTTTACCAAACGTACATCGCCGAAGGTTGATCAGATCGATAACAACGGTCATCACGTTAACCTGTCATTCGCCGATGTAAGTAATGCCAGCTATGTATCTGTAGCAGGAACAGCTCAGGAACTGGATGACCGCGCGAAAGTTGATGAACTCTGGAATCCACAGGCAAAAGCGTGGTTCCCAAAAGGCAAAGATGATCCGGAATTGATTCTGCTGAAGGTACATATTAACATGGCCGAATACTGGGATTCGAACGATAGCATGATGGTTCGGATGCTTCAGCAAGCCACCGCAGTCATTACGGGTAATCCGCCTAAAATGGGCGAAAACGAAAAAGTTTACAACTAAAAAATGATAGAATGACAGAGTGGTTGAATGATTGAATGGCTGACGCAATCACTATTCAATCATTCAACCACTCTGTCATTCTATCATTAATTTTATGATCGTTACACAAACGGATGCGGGCTGGCAGGTTATTCAGCAGCAGGCGCATGGGCTGCTGGCTGTACAGTTTGCTTTGCATTGGCAAACGCACAAACGCCCGGTTCACTGGGTAGAGACATTAATCGCCCTGACCGAACATGACGACGGGCAGGACCCGTGGGAAGGCCGTAACCATCTGACAAAGGCCGGCGCACCCCTTCACTTTCAAATTCTAAGTTATTCGGTCGATCAGTGTAAAAACATGATTGACATCGGTTTACAGAAAAGCCGGTGGAATGCCCTGATGCTGTCAATGCATACCTCATTTCTGTATGAACCCAAACGAGGTACAGACGAAGCGTTGGATGAATTTCTGGACCAGCAGGTTACGAATCAGGTCAAGTGGCGCAAACAATCGAACGCAACGAAAGCAGAGACCCAATATGCCTATGCGTTCCTGCAATGGTGCGACGCCCTCTCGTTGGTATTGTGCCTGGATCAGCTCCCGCCCGAAGAACGGCGACTGGAGGTAAGCATTGGGCCGGATGGTGTTTCTTACTTTATTCAGCAGCGAGCCGACGGTTCGTTAGGCATGGACCCCTGGCCGTTTGACGCCCCATCGTTCGACGTACACATCGAGACATTTCAACTGGAACAGTTGGTTTTCAACGACGATACCGACCTCTACAACGCCTTGCAGGAGGCTCCTGTATTGGTAAAAGAGTGGACCTTCAAGGAGAAATAATTACTGGTTTAAAGCACGACTACCGTGACTGCGGGATCAACTGATCCCCCCAGTCACGGTAGTCGTTTTAGTGAACTGCACCCTTCTTTTTTAATCCGGCAGCACTTTAATCATAATGTCCTTAAAAAATACTTTGCTTTTGGGGTCGTGGCCCTGAAGCGCAATTGTACCACTGCTGAGTTTCTTTCCTGAGTTTCCCTGACTTACGCTGTCTGGTTCGGTGTAGTCGTTAATGACCTTATCGTTGATTTTAATGATTACCTTTTTCCCCTGTACGATAATGTGTTCGGTGTACCATTCATCGTCTTTCACAAATACTTCCTTTACGTCCTGAAGGGCATACACACTGCCGGTTTTACGCCAGTCGGTATGGGTCTGATTTACCTGAATTTCATACCCTTTCGATGGCCAGCCCGTTTCCTGATAGGCCGTATGCACAAACATACCGGAATTAGAACCGGGCATGGTTTTGACCTGCGCTTTCCACTCGAAATTCTTGAAATTATGATTATTTACCGGCCCTTCATAGAACAGGTGCGCCCGTGGACCTGCCACAACGATTGCGCCGTCCTGAACACTAAACGTAGCCGGATTTTCGGCTGCTTTCCAGCCGGTTAATGTTTTGCCGTCGAAAATACTGACCCAGCCATCGGCTTTTGGCCGACTGGTAAAACTAAGGCAGAAGCCAAGCAGCAACGCGGCAAACAGACTAATTAGGTTCGTACGCATAATAAAGAACTTAAGTTGATTGTACTGTTTAATTGGTAAAGCACAAACGTTTCTAAATCTAATGGTCGTCGCCTTGTTTACAATTACAGAACGATGGTGAAAGTCTGGGTTCGGGGAAGCGAATAAAGCAAAATTAAGTAACTTGCTGAACTGTTTTAACCCGGCTTCTCTACCTGCCAACGTTATCGACCTAATGTTCACCGATTTGTCTGCCCAGCTTTCTCTACCTCAGCTTTTCGATCACTTGCCCGATAATGTATTGTGGATGCGTGCTGTGCGTGATTCGACCAGTCAGGTTAATGGTTCGACAGATGGAGTTTCGGAACTGAATGGGAATACAGTGATTGACTTTGTTATCGACTATGCCAATCTGAAGGCTAAGCAAACGCTTCTGGGCGGCTATCAGGTTACCAGCGGCACCTCCATTCGCAACGGCAACCCCCACGATTCACGGTTAGGAAAACAGATGTTCCAACCGCTGTGCGCAGTGCTTGAGAGCGGCAAGTCGATGGAATTTGAATATTTCAACGCCCTGCTTAATCAGTGGTTTTGCGTAACGTACTCCAAAGCGGGCGATGGTGTGCTGGGTATTGCCCGCCTGTTAACGACGCCAAAAGCAGTTGTTCTGGAAAACGAACGCCGGAATTACCTCTTCGAGAGCACGCTGAACGCATCGCTGAGCGGAGTCATTGCCTACGAAGCCGTTCGGGAACAGCACAACGCCGACCCGCCAGGCCGGATTGTTGATTTTCGGGCCTTAAACGTAAACCTTGTTGCCGTTAAAACACTCGGTTTGACCGATCAAACGCCCGGATGGCTCCTGCTCGAACGGTTTCACAGCGTAAAAGAGCAGGGCCTGTTCGATCAATACGTTAGGGTCGTTGCAACAGGGCTGCCGATGCGTTTTGAAACGCCCTATGACAAAGGTGCGGTTAAAGGCTGGTACGATGTGGCCGTCAGTAAATTAGATGATGGCTTTGTCATTACCTTCAACGACATTACAGAAACAAAACGGATAGCCCTGGAAAATGAACGTCAGCGCGTTCTTCTGGACAGTATCCTGAACACCTCGCTTAGTACGGTATTTGTTTATGAAACCGTACGCGATCACGACAACCAGATTCAGGATTTCAGTGTTCGCTTAGTCAATGAGCGGGGCCGGAGCGACGTGATGGCCCGTTTGGGTATTGATGTAGTAGGCAAAACACTGCTGGGTATCAATCCCAATTCTAAGCAGGAAGGCCAGTTTAAACTGTTTTGTCAGGTCATCGAATCCGGCCAGCCTATTCAGATTGAGCAGTATTATCCCGTAGCGAAGGTCTGGTACAACACCTCGATTACGAAACTGAACGATGGTATTGTGGTGATGGGAAACGACATTACCCAGCAGAAACAAGCCGAGAAATCAATCGTCAAATCAGCCTCTGACTTACAGAACGTCATTGATAGTTCGCAGACGGGCATCTTCGTTTTTAGTCCCGTTTATGACCAGTCAGGCCAGCTAATTGATTTTCGCTTTAAGACCATTAACCGCATGGTCGCTGCCCTCGTAGGGCAAACCCCCGACCTGCTGACCGGAGCCGTAGCGTCGGACTGGTTCATTAGTTATCGCGAAACCGGCCTGTTTGACCATTACCGGCACACGTACCAAACCGGCGAAGAACAGCGGTTTGACATCAACTATAATGTGGATGGCTTTGATGTCTGGTTCGACGTAAAAGCCATCAAATTTGGTGATGATGTGCTGGTAACGTTCACCGATTATACATCATTAAAGCAGGCGCAGAAAGCCGTTGAACACCAGGCTAATTTGCTGAATAGTGTGCTGAATGGGTCAAAAAATGGCATCATGGCCTTTAAATCCATCCGCGATCCATCGGGGACTATCTTGGATTTTACGTTCCTGTCGATCAACGAAGCCGCCTGTAAATTGGTTGGAAAATCAGCTTTCGAGATGCTGCATACATCGCTGTTGGGTGTGTTTCCCGGCAACCGGCAAACCGGCCTGTTCGATTTATATTGCCAAACCGTTGAAACGGGTGAGCCAACCCGCACCGAAACCTACTATAACCACGATGGCCTGGATTTCTGGCTCGACATTTCAGCTCAGAAATTAGACGATGGCTTTGTCGTGACCTTTACAGATGTGTCCATTTTAAAACGGGCAGCGGTAGCCATCGAGCGGTCGGCCGATGAACTGCGAACGGTAATCGACACGGCGCAGGTAGCTATTTTTCTTATCAACCCGGTGCGTAATGACGCCGGTAAGATTGTTGACTTCCGGTTCCGAACAGCCAACCAGATGATTGCCAGTTATGTGGGCCAGGAACCCGACGCACTGATGGGCGAACGGGTAAGTCGTTGGTTTCCGGCTTACCTGACCAATGGCCTGTTCAATCGGTACGTTGCCATTTTTGAGACCGGACGGACTCAGCATTTCAACTTTCATTTCGACGCCGACGGCATTGATTCGTGGGAGAGTTACACCGTTGGCAAGGTTGGTAATGATGTGCTGGTCACGTTCTCCGATTATACCGAACTGAAAAAACTTCAGCAGCGAATAGAAGCCTCCGCGGCTGAGTTACAGATCGTTATCGACACCTGCCAAACCGGGATTTTCCTGTTTAGTGCCGTGCGGAATGAAGTTGGCGAGGTGGTTGATTTTCGGTTCCGGCTGGCTAACCGGCAATTGGCCTCCTACGTGGGTCAGGAGCCGGAAGCGGTGGTGGGTGCCCTGGGCAGCACCTGGTTTCCCGATTATAAAACCAATGGGCTGTTCGATGCCTATTACAAAACCTACACTACGGGGGAATCGCAACGGTTTGATTTTCACTACAATGGCAGTGGAATTGACGTCTGGCTCGATATTATGACCACTAAATCGGGTGGTGACGTACTCGTAACATTTGGCGATTATACACCCCTCAAGCAACTCCAGCAGCAGTTAGAAAACTCTGTCGTCGATTTGCAACGGTCGAACAAAAACCTCGAGCAGTTTGCCTACGTAGCCAGCCACGATTTGCAGGAGCCGCTGCGCAAAATTCAGGCCTTTGGCGATATCATTCAATCCCATTATGCGCCCGTTATTGGCAGTGAGGGCGCAGATATGATTGGGCGTATGCAGTCGGCAGCCGCCCGAATGCAGGTACTCATCCGGGATGTGCTGGCCTACTCGCGGGTTGCAACGAAACGAGAAACCATCGGGCCGGTTAACCTTACAGAGTTGCTGAACGATGTACTGATTGATCTGGAAACGGCCCTTACCGACAAACAGGCGGTCATAACGCTTGAGCCGCTACCCACCGTCCGGGGCGACTCCGCCCAACTGCGGCAATTATTTCAGAACCTCATCAGTAATGCGCTGAAGTTTACAAAGACAGGTAGAGAGGCCGTACCACCGATTATCAGTCTGACAAGCCAGCAGGTGTTTGGGCGGGAACTACCGAAATTCATACTCTCAGCCAGCGAAGCCGACCGCCTGTTTCACCTGATTGAAATTGCCGATAACGGAATTGGGTTCGATCCGCATCAGGCCGAGCGCATTTTTCAGGTATTTCAACGGCTTCATGGCCGGAGCGAATACCAGGGAACCGGCATTGGTCTGGCCATCGTGCAGAAAGTTGTCGACAATCACCAGGGCTATATTCTGGCCGAAGGGCGACCCGGCCTGGGTGCAACGTTCCGGATTTTATTGCCCGTTTAGTCGCGTAGTGCGAGGTGGGAACCCGCGATTTCGGATGATAAGTCACGGGTTCCCACCCGCGCCACAAAAAGTAGAACCCATAGCTATTTGCTGTCTATAACAGGCCGGTTGCTTAAATGTGGCCGGTTTGTTCATCATTTCTGCTATTCCATTCGTTACTTTGGCAGTTGAATCAACCGGAAACCTTCATGCGTAATTTCATTTTGCTGGTTATAGGGCTGGCTGCGGCTGCCTGTAAACTCAGTACCCCCAGTGTTTACGAGGTCAATTTCACGTCAGATCCAACCGCCACGCCTGTAGCAGCCGGCCAGGTTGACGAAGCGTCGGGAATGGCCGACAGTCGCAGCCAGCCCGGAAATATCTGGATTGAGCAGGACAGCGGAAATCCGCCCGCGCTAATACTGCTGGGGTACGACGGCAAAGTGAAAGGCACGGTTACAGTTCCCACCGTTGCCAATCGTGACTGGGAAGAACTGGCTATGGGACCCGGTCCAAAAGACGGTGTAAACTACCTCTACATTGGTGAGATTGGCGATAATAACGCGCAGTACCAGACCGTTCAGATTTACCGTCTGCCCGAACCCGCCAATGCGCAGTCGCCCATTGTCAACACACAGATTGACCGCATCAATTTCCGCTACCCACTTGGACCGCGCGATGCCGAAGCCATGTTTGTCGATCCCCAGACCAAAGATATTTTCGTGATTTCCAAGCGGGAACAAGTCGTGCATTTATACGGGCTGGCTTATCCGCAGAACACCAGCGACCTGACAACGGCGACGGATTATGGTGAGATACCCAACCTGGGCGGAGGGCTTGCCAACTACGTAACGGGGGCCGCTATTTCGCCCGATGGCAACGAAATCCTTGTCCGTACCTATACCAGCACCTATTACTGGAAGCGCGATAAAGGGCAAAGCATTCCCGATGTGTTGCAGTACGGCACCCGGCGTCAGTTGGTGACCCGCGTGGAGCCACAGGGCGAAGCCATCTGTTTCGACAAAGACGCAAAGGGCTTTTTTACCATCAGCGAACGGGCCAGTGCATCGTCTGTGAGTTTATATTACTATGCCAAGAAGTAGGAGTCGCACGAAATAAAATGAACACAGAGACGCACAGCGCACAGAGCATTAAGTCTTTGTTTTAAACTACTTAAGCCTTCGTGTTCTTTGCGTCTTTGTGTTCAATAGTCTACTTATTGACTAACCTACCGTATGGATTCATCAATTCTGATTATCGTTCTGAGTTTATCAGTATTGATTTCCTACGCGTTCGATTTATTTAGCAGTCGCTTCAAAACACCCTCCGTTCTGCTGCTGCTGCTGCTGGGAATAGTAACGCGGCAGGTGACCGAATACGCTGATGTTCAGGTACCTTACGTCAACACGATTCTGCCGACACTCGGTACGCTGGGCCTTATTCTGATCGTGCTGGAGGGGGGACTTGATCTCGAACTCCACATCGACCGGCTGAGCGTACTTCGGCGAACGCTGCTGGCCTCCTTACTGGCTATTGTGGGCGGCACACTGCTCATGGCCGGTATGCTCTATCTGTTGCTGAACGACTCATTTTATCACTGTCTGATTGCTGCCCTGCCGTTCTCCATTATTAGCAGTACGGTAACCATTCAGGCCATAGGGCAACTATCGGGCGGGCAACGGGAGTACGCTGTTTATGAATCGGCATTTGCCAGTATTCTGGGTATCATGGCCTATAACTTCCTGCTGCTGAGTCGGGAGTCAGTTTTGGGAGCGGTCTGGTTGTTCACGCGCGACACGCTCGTTATGGCACTGATTTCATTAGCCTGCTGCTTTTTGTTGCTCTACCTGATTGGCCGTATCAACCACCGCATTAAATTTCTGCCGATCATTTCGGTGCTATTTCTGGTTTATGCCCTCGCCGAAATCAACCACCTGTCATCCCTGCTGCTTATTCTTATTTTCGGTCTCTTTCTCAATAATACTGAACTGTTTATCCGGGGGCGGTTAAGCCTGATCTTGAAAAACGATTTGTTTGAGAAAGAACTCGATCAACTCAAGAACCTGACCGCCGAAGGCTCTTTCGTGGTGCGAACGTTCTTTTTCCTGATATTGGGTTATGCGGCTGTCCCGCGCGAACTGATTGACATAGATGCATTGATTGTCAGTGGGTTGTTTGTTGCCATCATTCTGGCCTGGCGGTGGGTAACGCTTCGTCTGACGTATTGGGGCGCATCGGGGCCGTTGCTGTGGATTGCTCCGCGTGGCCTGATAACCATTCTGCTGTACCTGAATATTCCCGAAGATTTGCGGCTCGAAGGGTTCCGCGCAGGCATTCCTATACTCGTGGTTGTGCTGTCGTCAATCGTGGTTATGAGCGGTATACTGGGCCGTAAGGGTGTTGTCAATGAGGAATGAAAAATTGACTTTGTTCCTCTCAGGACTCTACAAATAATGCCGGAAGGCCCAGACCGACCGGCTTTTCAGGTATGTCAGGTTGTCGTCGTTGGCGAAGGCTTCCCGCTCGAAACTAATGCTACGGTAAGCCCGGTAATGGTCGCGGTGCTGAAACCGACGGATAACGTATTCGAGCACATACCAGATGTAAAACAAAAAAATCCCTAATTCAGCTTGCTGGCGCAGGTGAATACGCTCATGGTTGAGCAGCGCAGGACCGGGGTTTGCATGCCGTACCAGAATAAAGGGAAACAGGGCCATTCCGTCGGGTCCGAGCGAAGCAACATGAATGACGAACATAGCTACGGATGGGTTTACAAGCCGCTAACACGAATTAAGGCAAAATTGCTCACCCTGATATAAATTAGTGTATTTAATGTCGCTGGATTAAAACGGCAGCAGCCTATGACTTTACTACTCGCTGGTTTTTTTGTTGTTGGTTATGTACTGATTACACTCGAACACACGATCAGGATCAATAAAACGGCAACGGCACTCATCACGGGCGTCATCTGCTGGGCAACCTACGCGCTGCTCAATGCAAATGCCGAAACCATTGGGCATCAACTCGGGCATCACCTGACCGATATTGCCGAGATTCTGTTTTTTCTGATGGGGGCCATGACCGTAGTCGAATTGATCGACGTACACGATGGGTTTACGCTCATTACCGACCGCATTGCCAGCCGCAACATCCGAACGCTGCTCTGGATTATCAGCCTGCTTACGTTCTTTCTGTCGGCTCTGCTGGATAACCTCACAACGGCCATCGTCATGGTATCGGTGGCACGCAAACTGGTTCGGAACGCCGAAGACCGGCGTATCGTGGCCGGTATGATTATCCTGGCGGCCAATGCGGGCGGGGCCTGGTCTCCCATTGGCGATGTGACCACAACAATGCTCTGGATTGGCGGACAAGTCTCTACCATTCATATTATCCGGTCTTTATTATTGCCCAGCTTCGTGTCGCTGCTGGTTCCATTAGCGATACTGACCCGCCTGTATAAACCCCAGCCGCACCCTAAACTGCCAATTGCCCGGCAGGGCATTAGTCGCCCGTATGTAACGCCAACGACCCGGCGCGAGCGTCGAACGATGCTGGCTATCGGCTTGGGCGGGATGCTGTTCGTCCCGATTTTCAAGACCCTTACACACCTGCCCCCCTACATGGGCATGATGCTCGTGCTGGGTCTGATTTGGGTGGCTTCGGAAGTGTTGCACAGCGATAAAGACGAAGCCGAGCGACGGAAATTTACAGCGGCCTATGCCCTGAGCCGGATTGATACGCCAAGTATTTTGTTTTTTCTGGGGATTCTGCTGGCCGTTGGCTCTCTGGAAGCTACGGGTGTTTTGCGGGCATTGGCCGGGTCGTTAAATGAGGCTGTTGGCCATGTCGACATCATTGTTCTGCTGATTGGGATTGTGTCGGCCGTAGTCGATAACGTGCCCATCGTGGCCGCTGCGATGGGTATGTATGACATGCAAACCTACCCGCTCGATGCTAAATTATGGACGTTTCTGGCCTACTCCGCCGGTACGGGCGGGAGTTTGCTGCTCATCGGGTCGGCGTCGGGCGTGGCTGTGATGGGTATCGAAAAACTGGCTTTCGGCTGGTATCTTCGTAACATGAGCTGGCTGGCTTTGCTTGGGTATGCAGCCGGTGCGCTGGTCTATCTGGCTACCTATTCGCTTCTGAATTAGCCAGTTGCCAAACGCCCCGCATACCTTGCCGTTTCCGGGGCGAACCATTACCTTTGAGTATAAACTTTAGCCGAAGAATCATGAAAAAATTACTTGTATTAGTTGGCCTGCTGTCTCTTTCCGGGCCGTTGGCCATGGCCCAGGCAACACCAACGGCCGATGAGGTAATGGATAAATACATTACGGCCATTGGTGGCAAAGACGCGCTGATGAAAGTGACCGATATGACCACCAGTATGTCCAGCGAAGGGCAAATGGGGGCTATTATGATCACCCGAAAGCAGAAACTGCCCAACAAATTCTCGATGGTCATCAACGCCAACGGCATGGAAGTGATGAAACAGACCGGCGATGGCTCGAAAATAGTGATGGGCGGTATGCAGGGAAGCCGCACCATCGACGGCCCGGCGGCTCAGCAGATGACCGCCATGAATACGCTTTTTCCGGAACTGCATTATGCCGAAAATGGCGTGAAAACAACGCTCGTCGGTCCTGAAAAAATAGACGGGAAAGACACCTATAAACTCAGCCATACCACCGCCGACGGGTCGGTTACGTGGACCGATAATTTTGATGCTGCAACGGGACTCAAAGTGCAGTCGGTTGTGACCAACAAATCGCCACAGGGCGAAATGACGTCAACAATGACTTACCAGGACTACAAAGACACGAGCGGTATCAAGTTTCCGATGACCATCCTGCAACAGTCGCCACGAGGCCCGATGACGATGACCGTCGATAATGTGAAAATCAACAAAGGCCTGAAAGATTCGGATTTCACGGCCCAGTAAAAAAATCCTGTTTACCCATAAAAAAGCCGCTGATGAGAAATCAGCGGCTTTTTTTGTGAGGAGAAAGCTCAATACGTAACGGGCGCAACCGTCGAGCGGACGCGCGTACCGATGCCCACCCGAAAGCCGGCATACCAGCCCGACAACTGAATAGCGGGGTTGTTGCTGCTGATTTCACGGCTGGCATCGAGTGGCGCACGACCTGCAAACCGGTAGCCCGCATCCAGGCCAATCACGAATGATTGTTCGGTCGTTGAGCAGTCGATCTGGCGTTGCTTGTAAGGAAAACGCAGGCTTGCCGTCAGACCCGCGTCGATGCTGCCCGTGCTGGTTCGCAGCGTAGCGTTTTGCACACTCCCCGGATTGGTAAGCACGGTGCTGAGTGCGGGCATCGTGGTGCTGATCGGTTCAACGCGCAGGTGAAACGGAATGGATGTAAGGCTTAGCTGCGGACCTGCCTGAAATTTATCGGAGCGAATGAGGCTGTACGAACCACCGAATTTAAAGTAATAAAAACCGGCTTTGGCTTTGTAGGTGCCGTTTGTTACGCTCCAACCTGAACCAAACGACAAACCAAATTCTGAGTGGAAACTCAGTGGATTGTTGGCTCGGCTAAACTGCGAAGCCACACTAAATACGGGCACCTGCGACGACAGGGCACCGTACCCCGCCTGTTGCAAGGCCTGATTCAAATCACCCAGACCGATGCTCTGCGTGCCAATCCGGTAGGTTGTAACCGCATCGAAGTTGCTCCAGCGAGATGTCCGCTGCGCCAGTACCGGGGTCAGTATTCCCGCTAAAACAAGCGTTGTGAGAAGGAGAAATAGCGTTTTCATCCGTATAAAGTTGTTGATACCGTAAAGCTAAATGCTTGCTGTTCTGGTTATACCGAAGCTGAAAAATTTAATATGGTTTCGCATAGCATCCTTAGCGTAAGCGTTGAGCGTGATGCTGCTTGCGACCATGCCCGACAGGGTGACTTCATGCGTCACCCTGTCGGGCATAGCGTTAAATGCGAACAACAGCACAACCCGGAAGCGATCGAACCGGCCTTCGAATGGAAAATTCGGATTGTTTACAAATTTTTGATAAAGGCTTCGAGCGCGTTGAGGTGATCCGAAAAAGCCTGTTGCCCGGCCTGCGTCGCCGAGTAAGTCGTATTCGGTTTCCGCCCGATAAACTCCTTTTGCACAGCGACATAGCCCGATTCTTCGAGAGAACGCAGGTGCGTGGCGAGGTTGCCGTCGGTCAGGCCAAGCAACTCTTTCAGCGCGTTGAAACTCATGAACTCGTTCACCATCAGGACCGACATGATGCTCAGCCGCGCCTTGCTTTCAAAGGCTTTGTTAAATTGAGCCAGCAGGTCGGTTTTCATGAGGGGTTGCGTTCGTATTTATAGTACATCGCCAGGCCGTAAACGATGTGTAAAACCCCGAATCCAATGGACCAGGTCAGTAAATTGTAGCCCGGCCAGAACAGCGATACAAGCCCCAGCGCAATTTCGCAGTAGGCCAGCGATTCTACATCGCGAAGGGTGTATTTGCTGCCGTTAAGTAGAGCCAGTCCGTAAAAAATCAGCGTGCCCGGAAACGCCAGCCAGATTAAATTATAGTGGAGCAGAGCCAGGCAAAATACGCCCCCCGTTGCCAGCGGAACGAGCATGGCCCACAGCAGCCGTTTCGATGATTGATTCCAGACGCTTTGGCCTTGTAGACGGGCTTTGCGAACGGTGAAGTACGCGCCCGACAACAGGGCCAATCCCAGAACAATTATTGCTACGGTCACCAAAAATTGCTCAATGGATGAATGGCTGGCGTCGTTGTACGAATCTATTTGGTAGTCGCGAGTGGGGGTGAACAACCCCGTCCGTACACGCATGTATACGGCAGCCGCTCCGACGAGGGCAATAATACCCGCCGAGACGCCCGATAAGCCACTGAGTGACAGAAATTTGGAAGATCGCTCCATCAGGCTGCGGATTTCCGTCAGCGTTTGCAGGTGTTCACGAGATTCGGGCATGGGGTAAGTATGAATGATTGCGTGATTGACGAAGCCGCCTTTTCAGTAGTAAATAGTCTAATTGGTGGGTGTGAACAATTCCAGTAAGCGTCCGCCGAGGATGATAAGGCCTGTGACTACGGCTGTGATCGCCAGAATCAGGACGGCACCGGAGGACAGATCTTTGATGGCTTTTATTTGCGGATGCCGACCGGGCGATACAAAATCGCACAGCTTTTCGATAGCGGTGTTGAATGCTTCGGCGGCCCAGACCAGCCCAATTTGCGTCAGGATTATGGCCCATTCCAGGCGGCTGATGTGTAGCAGAAACCCCGCCACAACGACCAGCACGGCGATGAGCAGATGCACTTTGGCGTTGTTTTCGAATCGAAACAAATCCAGAATTCCCTGCCCCGCAAACCGAAAGCTACGCAGCACCTTACGAACATCAATCATTCGGCAAATCTATCGCTAAAACCATCACGCTTTTTATTAATCGGGCGGTTTACGACATCATTGGTTATCGGTTGGGTCGCTCTCCTGCTCGACGTACCAATAAAAAGCGACGTAAAGCATGAACAGCACGAAGCCATACGCTATGGTTAGCTTGAGACTCAAATGGTCGTGGTAAGCGCGGGCAATAGCCAGCGTCAGAGCCGATGGACTTGTCAGAACATCCCAACTATTCCACCGCCCAACCCGGCCTAAGTAAATGCCGAACCCGGACAAAAGCTGACTGCCTAAAATCAGTAGCCAGGTAAGCAGATTACCCACTATTGGCCGAAAAATCCGGTGGGTGAGCAGAATGGAATACAGGCCCAGCAACAGGCCGGTCAGGGCAAACACAAAGAGCGTCATGGTATCGAACCAGAGCAGCGGCTGGTCGACGTGCCGGATGTGAAACAGGTCCGTAATGATGTAGGGTGCATTTGGCAAAAACGCCAGCCAGACCGCTGTTCCGGCCAGTAACAACCCGTTACGTCTAAATCCGGCCAGCCGTAAATCCCTGATAATCAGTATCACGCCGAGCGGAAACCAGGCCAGAAATAAATTCCAGGTGAGCATCACAAAAAACCACCAGTTGCCGGTCAACAAACCCCGGGCGGTTACCAGAATGAGATCCGTTATTGTCAGGAGTGCCAGTGCCCGCAGGCCCTTGCCGGGTCGGGCGTCGCGGGGGAGAATCATATCGGAACGATGAACCGACGGGAGGTGAGTTTGCATCTATAAAGTACTTTGTATTGCAAAGTAAGTAAATAAAACGACTGCCTGTCAAGGAAACAGGCAAAAAAGTTTCATCGGCCCAGTACGGATACGATTTGCTGCCGAAACCAGGCCGTTTGAACGAGTCGTTTTTGAGAGATTCACTCCCTGTCTTCAGTAGTACTTGTATAAACTCTACAACTTATCCTTAATAAGTTACTGTTTTAGAACAAACCGTTTTTGGTAGAAAATAATAGTGCTCATAATCAGGATTTTATATAGCTTTAAGCAACACTATTAGTGAAAGTTTATATTAGTTAACTGTATTGTAAATATTGAAAATATAGTGTTTGTCACTTCTCTTTTTTAGAAACAATAAGTAAATCATGATCGCCTGGAACGCTGATGCCGCCCGCCATCTGCTTGCCCGTTGTCTGTTCGGTTATACCCGCAACGACCTGAGCAGGGCGTTATCTTATGCATCGGTAGATGACTTTGTTCGCAAGGAACTCCTCGCCGACCGCCCGCAGCCCGCTGCCCCAAACACCTGGGTGACCGAAGTGCCGGTTGCCAATGACTCGATGACAGGTACGCGCTACGCCGAAATGACGACCTGGTGGCTGAAACAAATGCTGACCGAGGGCGTGTCGATGCGGGAAAAAATGGTGCTGTTCTGGCATAATCATTTCGTGTCAGACCGTGAGAAAGTCAACTATCCGCAGCATATGTACCGGCAAAACGCTCTGTTCCGCACTTATGCATTTGGCGATTTCCGGCAGTTTACAAAAGACGTAACCATCAATCCGGCCATGTTAATTTACCTCGATGGGCGGCAAAACAATAAAAACGCGCCCAACGAAAACTATGGGCGTGAGTTGATGGAGCTTTTCACCCTGGGCATTGGTAACTATACCGAAACGGACGTTAAGCAGGCGGCTCTGGCCCTTACGGGCTGGTCGGTGGCTGGGCTGAGCGCGGTTTTCAACAAGGGAAACTTTGCCGATAAGGACAAAACGTTTCTGGGCAAAACGGGCAATTTTACCTATACCGACATTGTCGATATTATTCTGACGAAAGACGCGGCTGCTGAGTTTATCTGCCGAAAACTGTACAAAGAATTTGTGTTTTATAAGCCCAATGAGCCTTTTGTGAAGCAGATGGCCGCCCAGTTTCGGAATGCGAACTACAGCATTCGGGCAGTTTTGCAGTTCCTGCTCACGTCGGATGAGTTTTATAAAGCGGATTATCGGGGGGCGAAAATCAAGAACCCGGTTGAACTGGCCGTTGGATCACTCAAGTTTCTCGACATCAGCAAGCCCGATTTCGGGTATCTGGCCGACACCTCCCGAACGCTCCAGCAATATTTATTTTATCCACCCAATGTGGCTGGCTGGCCGGGTCAGCGCGACTGGATTAGCTCCAATACCTACCCGGCTCGCGGTGGCTTTTCCGATTCATTGGTCAACGGGCGCAAAAGCAACGGACAGAATCTGTCGTTCAAGGTCGTTCCGCTCGACTACGCCCGAACGTACAAAAGTGCCGAAGATGCCCCGCTTTTCGTGAAAGACGTCGTCAACTTTATGCTCGTTGTGGCTCCCACCGCCACGAAGGAAAAACTGCTGTTAGACACCCTCCTCGACGGGACCATTGCGGCCAACTGGTCGACCAATACGCCCATGGCCGACCTGCGCATTCAGAAATTGTTGAAGGCAGTTATGCGACTGCCGGAGTATCAACTCACTTAAACAAAGGTGAAAGAGCGAAAGAGTGAAAGAGCGAAATCCATCCGGCAGGTCTTTCACTCTTTCGCTCTTTCACTCTTTCACTCTTATGAACCGCAAAGACTTTTTACGACAGGTAGGTTTGCTGACGGGTGGCGTGGCCTTTGGTGTGCAGGGAATGTCTGGCCGGGCCTATGCGCATAATCCGTTCATGTTCGACTGGGCGGCATCCGGTATGGGAGCCGGTACGAACGGTAATATTCTGGTGCTGGTTCAGATGCAGGGTGGCAATGATGGGTTGAATATGGTGGTGCCGTTTGAGAACGATATCTATTATCAGAAACGTCCGAACATTGCCATCCCGAAAGATAAAGTGCTGAAGCTGACGAGTCAGTTGGGGCTAAATCCGGCCATGAGTGCGTTTAAAGAACTGTATGACAATGCTCAGCTAACGGTCGTTGAAAACGTTGGGTATCAATCGCCGAACCGGTCGCACTTTCGGTCAACGGACATCTGGCTGTCAGGTTCCGATGCCAATACGTACGAGTATGACGGCTGGATTGGGCGGTATCTGACGCATAAATTTCCGGCCTATCCGGTCACCCTGCCGGAGCAGCCGCTGGCGGTTCAGTTAGGGTCGGTGGAGTCGATGCTGCTGCAAAGTCAGGTTGGGTCGATGGGTACGGTATTCGATAATCCCGACGCGTTTTATCAATTAGTACAGGGTAGTAGTGCCGATACGGCGGCTGTTCCGAACACCGTAGCGGGCGACGAACTTAAATTTTTGCAGCAGATCGCTGCGCAGTCTATTCAGTATTCGGACGTAATAAAAAAGAAAGCGGACAACGGAAAAAACGCCGTTACGTATCCTAACACAAACCTCGGCAAGCAACTTGCCATCGTGGCGGACCTCATTTCGGGCGGACTTACAACACCGATTTATCTGACCACCATTGGCGGATTCGACACCCACGCCAATCAGGTAGTAGCCTCCGACACGACCACCGGATCGCACGCCAATCTGCTGAAAATAGTGGCCGACGCCGTAACGGCGTTCACGAAAGATTTGCAGAAACAGAATCTGGGAAACCGGGTCACGGTCATGACATTTTCGGAGTTTGGCCGACGCGTAAACCAAAACGGAACGACCGGCACCGACCACGGCACGGCAGCTCCTATGTTCGTGGCGGGTACTCCCGTTCGGGGTGGTGTTGTTGGTACGGCTCCCGACCTGAAAGACCTTGACAGCAATGGCGATCTGAAGTTCAAAAATGATTTCCGGCAGGTGTACGCCAGCGTGTTGCGCGACCACATGGGGGTAGATGCCGCCACAACGCAAACCATTCTGGGTCGTGACTTCGAGACGTTGCCCATTTTCCGTCAGGCACCGGCCATAGAAGTGACCGAAGGGGCCATTGCGCTTGGCCAGAACACGCCGAATCCTTTTGCCGACATTACCGAAATTCAGTTTGCGCTGAAACAGGCTGGTAACGCCCGCTTAACCGTTTA
Source organism: uncultured Spirosoma sp. (assembly GCA_964244845.1). Taxonomy (GTDB): domain Bacteria; phylum Bacteroidota; class Bacteroidia; order Cytophagales; family Spirosomataceae; genus Spirosoma. Next base: position 153,018 of record CAXTKE010000011.1, on the reverse strand, counting down.
CGACATGCAGGGCCGCGAAGTGATGGTACTGCGCGACAGTCGATTTGACATCGGAAATTACAGCGTACCCGTCAGCGGCTCAGGCCTGACCGCCGGTCAATATCTCTACAGCCTGCAAACCGACAGCGGGCGACAGGTAAAGCGCATGGTGAAGGTGTAAGCCAAATGCCCCAAAGTTATCAGCCCAGCCCACTGCTTTAGCTGTGGGTTTCGGAGGTTATCTCGATCTCTGCATGAACCGTTTCAACGGTTTTTAAATAAGAGAGGAAACCGTTGAAACGGTTCAATTGGCTGATGCTCATTCTTCTTTAATCCCACAGCTAAACCGGGCCACCGGTGGAGCAGTGGGCTGCTATCTCCCTTTCTTCCCCCTCCTCCCTTTCCTCCTTTTTTTATTTATCTTTACGAAAAAGCAAAAAAGGTGATGGTCGCGGTCGAAAATCTGGCGGAATATCTGCTGACGCAAATCAAGACGCAGGATGTGGTATGTGTACCGGCTTCGGAAGCCGAGTACTTAGACATTGCCCCTGAATTTCCGGGTAAACTGGAATACCACAATGGAGAAATTATAGCAATGAGTTTAGCAACTGCCCTTCACGAGTTAATTTTATCGTCTATCAACTATCTTTTATTCGCTTACTACAGAGACAAGGATTTTCTGGTGACCAGTAGTAACGCTGGTTTGCAGATACCGCGTCCGGGTGGAGGTTATTACCAACCCGATCTGATGGTAACGCAGGGCGACTGGGTTTTCAAGCAAGGCTCCAACTGCATCATCACGAATCCATACCTGTTGGTCGAAGTGCTTTCGCCGTCAACGATGAAGTACGATCAGGAATATAAACTGGAATATTATAAAGAATTGCCCAGCCTGAAATACGTTGTGTACGCAGCCCAGAACCGGCCTTATCTAACCATCTACGAACGTACGGACCAGCCCGACGTTTGGCTCAATACCGACTACAAAACCCTCGATAGCATCGCCAAACTCGGCGATCTGACGTTACCGCTGCGCGAGGTTTATCACAAAATTCAATTTCCTTCAAACCTGTAAGGTCTCAAAGACCTTGCAGGTTTTACGCACCCAATGAAGCAATTTCAGGAATTACCGCCCCGCCGTCAGGAGCAACTCATGGCGTTTGACCGGTTGCTAACCATCATGGACGAACTGCGCGAGCAGTGCCCCTGGGACCGCAAACAAACGCTGGAGAGTTTGCGACACCTAACTATCGAAGAAACCTACGAACTTTCCGACGCCATTCTGGAAAATGATCTTCCCGAAATTCGTAAAGAGTTGGGCGACATACAATTACACTTGGTCTTCTACGCGAAAATTGCATCGGAAACAGGGCTTGATTCGTCGGACCGCAGTACGACTGCCGACGGTGCGACGGATCGCAGTACGACTGCCCGGTTCGACATGGCCGACGTACTGAACGGGGTTTGTGATAAACTCATCAGCCGTCATCCGCACATCTACCCCGATGCCAATGGAAGCAAAGTCATTGCCGAAACCGAGGATCAGGTAAAAGCCAACTGGGAGCAACTCAAGCTCAAAGAAGGCAACAAGTCGGTGCTGGGCGGGGTGCCGGGGTCGTTGCCCGCGTTGGTGAAAGCCATGCGGATTCAGGAAAAAGCGCGGGGTGCCGGTTTCGACTGGGACGAGAAAGAGCAGGTTTGGCTCAAAGTTGAGGAGGAGATGCAGGAATTTAAAGCCGAATTCAACGCCGACGTTAACGAACCAATCGACCGGCAGCGGGCCGAAGGGGAGTTTGGTGATTTACTTTTTTCGCTCGTCAACTACGCCCGCTTCATCGACATCAACCCCGAAACGGCTCTCGAACGGACAAACAAAAAATTCATCAAACGATTTCAGTATATCGAAGAACAGGCCCGCGCCAACGGCAAATCGTTGAGCGACATGACGCTGGCCGAGATGGACGTGTACTGGAACGAAGCTAAATCCGAACCGGGATTTTAACAGGATTTAAAGGATTTTCAGGATTTCCTGTTCAATAGGATAGAATCTTGTTTAATCCTTCAAATCTCACTAAAATCCCGGTTCGGACACCTCTTATGCGTATCGCGTTTTTGACAGACCTGCACCTTAGTGCTGAAGACGAACGACCTCGGGGAATTAATGTCCGCGAGAATTTCCTGAACGCGCTGAATTACCTGGCCGAACTGAAACCAAATTGCTTGGTGCTTGGTGGAGATATCTGTAACGCTGCCGGCGACCCGGCTATTTACCAGTGGGTTAAACAACAGGTTGATAAATTGCCTTTTCCCTACTACGTTATTTCGGGTAATCATGACGACCCGGCACTGATGGCCAGCGTTTTTCATAAAGAAAAGGACCTGACTGATGGCGAATTGTATTACGCGCTACCGTTGGAGGGTCGTCCGGCTCTGTTTTTAGATTCATCCAAAGGCATATTTTCTACTGTACAATGGACCTGGTTTCGCGATTATCTATCGGCACTGCGCGATAATAACGTCGTAATCTTTATGCATCACCCGCCCCTGCCTGCCGACGTGGCGTATATGGACCGGAAATATGCGTTTCGGCAAAGCGATGAATTTCTCGAAGCAGTGCGCGAATTGCCGTGCCACGTAACGGTCGTTTGCGGCCATTATCACGTCGATAAGGTCGTGCAGCGTGGCAACCTGCTGGTATTATTAACCCCCTCCACTTTTTACCAGTTAAAGCAGGATACGCCCGAATTTGCCGTGGATAACTACCGGATTGGCATACGCGAAATCAACCTCACGACGCACGGAACCAATAGTGTTGTCCACTATATCTGAATCTGGAAAATAGATCCTGAACCGCCTGAAAAACAGGTAATTATACGGCCTGTTTTTTTGGTTGGAACGTACTGCTACGCGCCTGAAAATCAGTATTTACCCACTGCGCTATTCAGTACTTATTCGCTATAAAACCACATCGTATACGCCGATTTTTGACGAAGTTTTCACCTGTAAACAGACTTCTCAAAATGGAAGCGTCCAAAGAAAGTAAAGGCAGTGAATTTCACGTTGTGCTGAGTGGACTAAAACTCTCCGACAAGCTTGAAAACCGTATTGCGTCTGAGATCCAGCGCGTTGTTGCATCGGCTCTGACCGATTATCCCAATCCCGACGATCCAGATGGCGACGATGGTCCGGCAGGAGGGCAACACCGTCATGGTACCGGACGGTTTGGACCCTATGTGTCAATTCCCTCAAAAGAATGGTTAGGTCGCTGGATTTATGCGCTCGGCAAAGATTATCGGGTGAATATTGACACGCTCAACCAGCAGGAGAAATTGCTGCAACAGGGACTCCAACGAGGCTGATGTTAACCGCCAACACTACCCTATGCCCCAGCTCAACCGCTCAGGAGGGCGCGTTGTTGCTGGGCGTGGTCGGTTCTGACAAGTCCGTACGGTTTCTGGCAGAACCCGAGCCAATGACAGCCGAACTGACCGAGGCCGTTGCGGCTGTTGATGCCCCCGAACAGCATTTCCGCTTTGCCAATCGGTGCGCTAAGTCGGGTTGCGGCCAATGGCAGGGCGGGCGGTGCGGAGTCATTGATCTGGTCATGTCGTTTAATCAACATCTTGCTGAGCCGACAGCCTTACCTGCCTGCGCCATTCGGTCGCAGTGTCGCTGGCATAAACAGGCTGGCCCAACGGCCTGTACCGTTTGTCCGTTTATTGTTACCGACTCGACCCAAACCAGCAAGGAACGGCTCATGTATATTGACGCCCACGCATTCGTTTAACGGTCGGGAATTCAAAACTTCCCGACCATTAAAATGACTACCGCGCCGAATAATTGGGGGCTTCTTTCTGAATCTGAATATCGTGCGGATGACTCTCGCGCACACCGGCGGAGGTGATTTTTATTCTCCACTCATTGCTCAATTATCAGGTCAGAGAAAAGTAGTAGTCAGGTTGGTTTATGCACTACTAATCATTTAATGAAATGCCTTAATTGATAAATTGCAGGTAAATAGGTACATTTAACAGAAAATAAGTTAAAATTGAATATATATATTAAACTTGGTATACGTTAATTATTGTATACTGATAACATTATAAAATCCAAATAAAAGTTACTTATAATTGCGATTATATATTTTTATAAATATGTTTGTCGGAATACAATACGTATTCGTCAAATACACATCAGCTATGCGCATTTTACTTCTGTTCTGTTTTCTACTAACTACACTGATTGCCCACGCTCAGTTTGCAAAAAAAATAACTGGCCCTATTCAAACGCGCAGAGGTATTACCCTTAAAGAGGGCGATGCACTAACATTAGGCCGTGGCTCAAGCTACAATGGCGCATTTCGCTATTTAACGATGGGTATAGAGCCAGAGGGTGCATCTAATGACCCGCTGCCGACCCATTATGCCGGTAAATCGTTCCCGATTAAAGTGTTTCGGACGTCCCAGACTGAACAGAAAACGAAGCTTTTTGCCTCCTTAAAAGCGAATACGCTTTACACCACTTTTGTCGATATCGAAGCCGCTATTGACGCTAAAGAACTGGTAGCGGTAAATGGCCAGGAAATTGGTAAGCCCCGACCATCTATGCAAAACAACACTGACAATACGTTAACCGCCAATACTGAGAGTACCTCTGCCGACGCTCCGGCGCAGGGTGGTATGAACCTTAAGCAGTTCAGTAACGATGTCAATGTCAGGATTTTGTCAATTTCAGGTAATAAAAGCCAGCAGACTGTAACGGTTAATTTTGTACTACAAACAGAGTTAGCACACCAGCAGGTAAACTGCCTATGGTATGGCTGTAACACTAGCCGAGGAGATGGGAAAGCTTATGATAGCGATGGTACAGAATACAAGATGAAGACTGTATCGCTTGGTAACAACGTAAATACATTTAGTGCAGGAAATAAATTGCCAACATCTGTTCCTTTAAAGGGCAGTATTACCTTCGCTAACGTTCTTCCGAAAGTGAGTACGTTAAGTTTCATTACGTTCTTTATGACATCAAAAAACTATGAGGGTGAGGAACATTGCCAAGACGGTAATGTTGAAATTCGCAATGCAAAAATCGATTGGAAATAGTCTCCACTTCTAACCACACAAGAACCATCATGAAAAAAATAATCACTATTTTGAGCTTGCCACTTTGGTTATTATCAAGTTGTAACTCAGACAAAGTATCGGAGAGTGATTTGTCCGGCAAAACGTTCTCCGCCAAATTATTGCTAACTCCATCGCAGAAAAAAAATGATGAGTTTGAAAGCCTTTCACGGCTTTTAGCATCAGGAAATACGCAAATGGAATATAAGTTCAACGATGACCATACTATGGATGCAAAAGGAACCACAGGCATGATGATTATAAGCGTGCCATACACCTGGAGTTTAAATGGCGATAGTCTGGAACTTGTGATGACGTCCTCAAAACTCAAACGTACTAATCTGATCAAGAAAGAAGCAAAGGGAGTTTATTCGCTTAAGGAGTCTGAAGAGATTAGTACGGAATTGACCTTAAAGGGTGAATGAAAGAATATTCTATAATTTTACTGATTACTCCGATTTTGCTTTAAAATCGGAGTAATCAGTAAAATCACCTAAATCCGGGTTCAGACACTACCGTGCCGAATAATTAGGTGCCTCTTTCTGAATCTGAATATCATGCGGATGGCTTTCGCGCACACCGGCGGAGGTGATTTTCACGAATTTTGCCTGCTGCAAAGCCTCAATGTCCGGCGCACCGCAGTAGCCCATACCGGCTTTCAAACCGCCCACCATCTGGTACACTATCTCCGAAACCTTTCCTTTGATGGGCACCCGGCCAACGATTCCTTCGGGCACTAACTTCTTGATGTCGTCTTCAGCGTCCTGGAAATAACGGTCTTTCGAGCCATCTTCCATCGCTTCCACCGACCCCATGCCCCGGTACGTTTTAAACCGCCGACCTTCGTATAAGACCACTTCGCCGGGGGCCTCTTCGGTTCCGGCCAGCAGCGAGCCAATCATAACCGTGCTGGCACCTCCCGCAATGGCTTTGGTAATGTCGCCCGAAAAGCGAATGCCACCATCGGCAATAATGGGAACGCCCGTGCCCTGCAACGCCTTCGCCGATTCATAAACCGCAGTCAACTGCGGCATTCCGATACCGGCAATGATCCGTGTGGTGCAGATACTGCCCGGTCCGACACCGACTTTCACGGCATCGGCACCCGCGTCGGCTAAGGCTTTGGCTCCTTCGCCCGTTGCTACGTTTCCGGCAATGACCTGAAGTTTAGGAAATTGCTGTTTAATACCCCGCACCGCATCCAGAACACCTTTCGAGTGACCATGTGCCGTGTCGACGCTGATGACATCGACACCCGCTTTCACGAGGGCTTCGATACGGCGGTTCAGGTCGGGCGTAACGCCAACAGCAGCTCCTACGCGTAACCGTCCGTGTTCGTCTTTGCAGGCGTTGGGGTGGCTCTTTTTCTTCAGAATATCTTTGTACGTAATCAGTCCAACTAACTGATAGTCATTGTTAACGATGGGTAGTTTCTCGATCCGGTGCTGTTGCAGAATGCTTTCAGCTTCTTCGAGTGTGAGTCCTTCGCGAGCCGTAATAAGGTTGTTGCGGGTCATGACGTCCGTAACGGGTTTCGTCATGTCGTGCTGAAAGCGCAGGTCGCGGTTGGTCAGAATGCCAACTAATTTACTCGACTCGTCGATGACGGGAATGCCGCCAATTTTGAACTCGCGCATAATCTTGTGCGCGTCGCCCAGGCTGGCCGTTTCGAGCAGGGTAATCGGGTCAAGAATCATCCCACTTTCCGAGCGTTTAACCTTCCGAACCTGGTCGGCCTGTTGCTCAACGCTCATGTTTTTGTGGATAATTCCAATGCCGCCCTCCTGCGCCATCGCAATAGCCAGTGCCGATTCCGTAACGGTGTCCATAGCCGCCGAAATCAGGGGAATGTTTAACTGGATAGTTCGGGTGAGTTGGGTGACGGTTTGCGTATCGCGTGGGAGAACCTCCGAATAGGCAGGCAGGAGCAGTACGTCGTCGTAGGTGAGCGCTTCGTAAAGAAACTTACTGGTATCTAAGCTCATGAGCAAATAGCAGGTTGTTATTTGCCGGACAAAAGTACGGAAAGTTTGTGGATTCTGAAAGAGGTGGGGGTGGAGTGAGTGAAATTAGTGAATTGGTTGAGTGAGTGTAGTGGTGAAGTAGTGAAAGTGGGTGAAATAAGTTAACAGCCGACTGCACTTACTTTGACTATTACACCTACTTTCACTACTTCACCTACTACACTAAATTCCTAATTCAACTTAATCCGTAGGGACTTTCCAGCATCGCCAACGCTGAATTCGCAGTCGCTGAATTTGGGGGCCGACAGCCGGGGACGGAAGTCATTGCTAAAACCGTAGGGTTCTTTTGGAATGCCAAACAAGCGCGTGTCCATTTTGCCGTTGCTATTTTCATCGTGATAAACCGCAATCGCGTACTCGCCCGGCTCAACTGAAAATGTTGTTTGCACACTATTGTGAGCTGCGTCTAATTTCTTTCCTTCTACTGGTTTCCCTTCCGGAAAATCTTTACCCGGCTTGAACAGCGCAATATAAACAGCACCCGTCAGCTTCCGAACATTCTGTACTTCAACCGTTAAACTGGTCTTTTTAGCAGAATTTTCGGGCGTTGGGCCGGATAAAAACAGACTGAAAACAGAAAGCAAATACAACATAGATTGGGTGTTTTTCTAAAAACGGATTTATCTTGCAATTATGATAGCCCAACCGCCCCCCCCGTCTAAACGCTGGATCACCAAACCCTTCCCTGATTCGACGGAGCAGCAGGCCGCTATCGAAACATTAACTAACTCGCTTGGCGTCAGTCCATTTTTGGCGGCTCTGCTGGTGCAGCGCGGGGTGCACACCTACGACGATGCCCGAACATTTTTTCGTCCCGAAATCAGCCATCTGCACGATCCGTTCGAGATGAAGGATATGGACCGGGCCATGCTGCGACTGCATACGGCGATGACCCCCGGACAGGAAGAGAAAATTCTCATCTATGGGGATTATGACGTGGATGGAACAACCTCGGTGGCACTCGTTTACGGCTTTTTAAAGAACTATCACGTAAAGATAGATTATTATATTCCAGACCGGTATACCGAAGGGTACGGCATTTCGCAGCAGGGAATTCACTGGGCGGCCGAGAATGGGTTCACGTTGATTATCGCCCTCGACTGCGGTATCAAGTCCATCGACCGGGTAGCCGAAGCGAAGGCACTCGGCGTTGATTTTATCATTTGCGATCACCACCGCCCCGGCACCGAACTCCCCGACGCAGCCGCCGTGCTGGACCCAAAACGCGCTGATTGTCAGTATCCTTACAAAGAGTTGAGTGGCTGTGGCGTAGGGTTTAAATTGCTTCAGGCCTTTTGCCTGGAGAAAGATATTTCGCAGCAGGAGGTGTACCCATATCTCGATTTGGTGGCCGTTAGCATTGCGTCAGACATTGTACCGCTCACGGGCGAAAACCGAATTTTGGCGTTCTATGGCTTAAAATACCTGAACAACGTACCGCGCACCGGCCTGAAAGCATTGATCAAAATAGCGGGCTTTTCGCGCGAGTTAGACCTGACAAATCTGGTGTTTGGTTTAGGCCCGCGCATCAATGCCGCCGGACGGATTAAACACGCCAAAGCCGCCGTGGAACTGTTGCTGGCCGAGTCGGAAGAAGAGGCCGACGAATTTGCGATGATCATTAATAAGCACAATAACAGTCGGCGGGAGTTTGACAGCAGCATGACCGATCAGGCATTGGCCATGATTCGGGACAGCGACGTGCTGCTTCAGGCCAAAAGCACGGTGTTGTTCGACGCTACGTGGCACAAAGGCGTAATCGGTATTGTGGCGTCGCGGTGCATCGAACATTTTCACCGCCCAACCATTATTCTCACGCAGTCGAACGACAAGGCGGCCGGGTCGGCGCGGTCGGTGCCGGGTTTCGATGTGTATGAGGCCATTGAAGAATGTGCTGATTTACTGGAGCAGTTTGGCGGGCACACCTTTGCGGCTGGTATGACGATGTCGGTAAGCAACATTGACGCTTTCCAGAAGAAGTTTGAAGAAGTCGTTTCGCGTACTATAAAAGAAGAACACCTGACACCCCTGATTGACATTGATTTGCCACTCGATTTCAGCGAAATCAGCGACAAATTGTACCGGATTGTGAGGCAGATGGGACCGTTTGGGCCACACAATATGCAGCCAACGTTCATGACCGACGATGTATATCTGGTTACGGAACCGATTATTATGAAAGAAAAGCACCTGAAACTGAATGTGAAGCAGGGCCGGTCGGGGCATTCGTTAACGGCCGTCGGTTTCGGCTTTGCGCACGTGGCCGACCAACTCCAGCGCGGCAAACCGTTTTCTATTTGTTATCAGGTCGAGCAAAACCACTTCAACGGCACAACGTCGCTTCAGTTAATGCTGAAAGACGTGAAATGCTAATCCATGCTACAACCTGCGTTATAGCCTGAAAAAACCATCATCATAGGCCCGGCAATAGGTGTCGTAATCTGTGCTAACCTGTTGGGCATACTGACGGGCATAGTCGGTGAGCGGTTGACGCCAAGCATCGTAATTCAGGCCAAATGCAATCAGTTCATCCGCATTGGCCGACCCTTGCCGTCCGCTGCTGCGGAGGTGTCCCCACGCGCACAGCCGACCCATGTAGGTAACCAAATTGTCTAATTTCTTTGTTTGTCCACACAGGTCAGTCAGGATAATTTTATCTTCGGTAGGCTGAAGTTCGCGCAGGACGTAGGAGCCTCCCGACAAATTCAGCGGGTGAAGCAGTGCCGGAGATGCCGCCCGAATTCGTTTCTGCACCTCCACAATACGCGTCGCTTCGCTGGGCCACAGGGGCTGGTTCGCGGCCACACGGGGTTGCAGCGTAGAGGGCAACGCCCGCTTTAAATCCAGCAGGTATTCTTTTCCGGGTTTTCCGGGGCCGCTAACCAGAATCGTAAAGCGTTCAATCCCTAAACTACCGGTTCCGGCTAAGCGATGGGCTACATCCAGCACATTAAAAAAGCCGGGGTTGGGCTGTGTTCCGGCCCACGAATTGATCGCATCGCTAATCCTGACTTTGGTGTCTTTGTCGGCTTTGCGAATGCGTGGATTCGTCGTACAAAGTTTAGTCGTATGCTTTTTATACAAAACCCGGCTTTTCAGAAATGACCGCCGTTTTCGATGTTTGACCGTACGAAGAAGCCGGTGAATAATGCCCGTTGCGGTTTCCTGTTCCAGTAGCCTGATGTAGCCGTGAGACAGCGTGACAGCGTACGCATCCATCAGCGTTTTAACCAACTGATTAACCTGCGCATCATTTAGTTTCAAAAAGCCAGCCCCAACAAAGAGACTACATGTCAGGCGACTTAAATCGACCAGATTGGGCGCGAGAATGCATTCGTCGAAGTCATTCAGGTCAAAATAAGCAACGCGGTTGTCGGCTTTATAGGAGCCGAAATTTTCGATATGCAGGTCACCAACGTTCCAGGTGTGCGGGGATTCCCAGAGGAACGAATCGGCGGGAATATCGCTGTTGAAGAGGTGACTCGTTGCCCGGAAAAATCGGAACGCACTTTCCCGCATGGCCGCGTATTTGCCCGTCAGAAACACGGGGTTACGGTCGGCATTGAACGCCTGAACAAGCATGGGAATAGACGAATTAGCCATAATAATTGTTAATTAATGGTGTACCATAGCGACACAGATTAAAAACAGTTGGCAGTCGGCTGGATTAGCCCGAACTTTACGCAATAGCTCTTGCAAGTACGTAATAGAATGATTCTTAGAACTGAAAATTTAATTAAAAAATACGGGTCGCGGTTAGTCAATGATAACGTATCGTATCAGGTTGAAACGGGCGAAATTGTAGGTTTATTGGGGCCAAACGGAGCCGGGAAAACAACGTCGTTCTACATGGCTGTTGGGTTGGTGAAACCGAATAGTGGCAAAGTTTTTATCGACGATAAAGACGTAACGGACTTGCCCATGTATAAACGGGCACGGTTGGGGTTGGGTTATCTGGCACAGGAAGCCTCTGTTTTTAGGGATTTAACGGTCGAGGAAAATGTGCTGGCGGTGCTGGAAATGAGCAGTATGCCGAAGCGGGATCGGAAAGGTAAAGTAGAGGAATTACTTGAAGAATTTAGCCTGACGCACGTTCGGAAAAGCAAAGGCAAAGTATTGTCCGGGGGGGAACGCCGACGGACCGAAATTGCCCGTGCACTGGCCGTCGATCCGAAATTCATTCTCCTCGACGAACCCTTCGCGGGCGTCGACCCGATTGCCGTTGAGGACATTCAGAGCATCGTTGCCAAACTCAAGCATCGCAACATCGGCATCCTCATCACCGACCACAATGTGAACGAAACGCTCTCCATCACCGACCGGGCGTATTTGCTATTCGAAGGCAAAATTCTGAAACAGGGAACGGCCGAAGAATTAGCCAACGATGAGCAGGTTCGGCGACTCTATCTGGGACAGAATTTTGAGTTGAAACGGAAAGTGTAATGCGGACGGTCCGCTGGCGTACCAGTGGGAATCCGCAGTTTTCTGGCGATTAAATGGCCTGTTTTTTAATCGCTTCAATAGGGTCGGGTGCTTCTATTGCGTAATGCTCATTCTCGTAACTGTCAATCAATAAACTCAATAGTTCGGCTTCATCACCATCCGGCGAATCGGCGGGCGCATCGAAAATTTCGTCAAGCCGTTTGATCGCTAACGCGTAGTCAGCTTCGTTTTTTATAGGCTTGATGTTCATAAAAATCGAGAATTAAATTGTTGAGGCATCTATTTCTATGAGTTACTGTCTCTCTGCATGTAAAACATTGACAACTCAATAGCACGAATCGGCGTGACATCGTATTTAATATTAGCACTCACTAAAGTTTTGATGACTTTACCTTGCTCGGTTTCGGCTGCATCTCTCATTGATTGTACATAGCCTTGATAAACTTCAATGTTATTCACTTGGTAGAAATGACCTTTGTTATTTGAATCATTGTGTGAACAGAGAAACTTGTATATGTGTGTGTCATATATTGGATAAAAGGACGGATTGATAAAATGCAATAATTTACTCACTCCGATTATTGAATTACCAATGCTATTTCTCAGTTTAATTAATTGCTCTGGAAAGAGTTTTACACTTTGTTTTGCTTGATTTAAAGCTTTTACATCTGACTCATCTAAATCAATTCTTAGTATTTTGGGCATCCAACCGTACACAGCATGTGCGCCTACTATTAATTGATCTTTTGTTAGTTGATCTTTATTTGAAAAATAACTCAATAACGCACAATAAGATTTTGTGTATGAGTCTTCAACGTTAGAGTTCGGCTTATCAAAACTCGATACATATTCTTGAATCTCGTCAAGAGGGATTTTTATTGATTCCATATTTTAGAAAGGTTTGTTTTACTATTTCTACCCCAAAACCTCCCGTAAAACCGGTAATGACTTCACTTCGCCGAGGGAGTCGATATGGATGTGGTAGTACGTTACCAGCGCGTCGGCGAGTTCGTTTCGGGCGGAGCGTTCCAGTTTAATGGGGGTGCCGAGCGGCTGTCGGAGCATGATGTTGAGAGCCGTTTCCATGTCGTTGTCGGGTAGAAACGGGTACGAGTTTTCGCGAAGCTGGCTCTCAAACTCGCGCGACGATTCGGGGCCGAAGCCCAGAAAGAACGATAATTTCAGCAGAAAAACGAGGTGGAAATTCTCGAAATTTGTTTTCGCTTCTTCCAGAAATAGCACGGACTCGACCAGAAACCGGAATAGCACCGGGCTACTGGCTTCTTCTTTCAATACCTTATTCAGCATCTCCGTTACGAACATCGCAATGGTCGATTTTGCCACCTCAAACGGCAAGCTTTGAAACGGGCAGCTTGTTTTTACTTCCGAAATCCGGTGTAAATCGCGGTCATTTTTGTAGTAAACGACCATCTCCAGCAACGTCAGCGGCTGAAACAGCGCGATTCGGTTGCTCTTGCTCCGCGCCGTACGAACGCTGTTGACGATATAGCTTTGCAACCCGAACTCCTCGGTATAAACGCGGGCAATAATGGATGTTTCGCGGTAACGGATGTAACTGAGGGCAATACCCCGTGTTTTTTGCAGCATTTCAGATTCACAGTAAACTATCCAAGATAACACCTTTTACGGTAAAAAGTCGCTGATCTGCGTTATAATTGCCCACAAATTAGCCTTCCATGAAACTCTACAAAACCCGCTTCGGCATTGTTCTCGAATCTGAAAATCAGTTTTATTCCGTCCCTGCCAATGATTGGGACGAGTTCGTCAACCGGGACGATTTACATGAATTCCTGAATACATTGACCGCCCTGTCTGCACCAGCCGATGAATATCGTGACCAAATAAGAACAGCCTTGCTGGCACCCATCGGTCGGCAGGAAGTTTGGGCGTCGGGCGTTACGTACCTGCGCAGCCGCAATGCCCGCATGGAAGAATCCAAAAAATCGGGGGGTGATAACTTCTACGACCGGGTGTATGACGCCGAACGGCCCGAATTGTTCTTTAAATCGACACCGGAGCGCGTTGTAGGGCCGGGTGCCAATGTCCGCATTCGTGCCGACTCGACCTGGAACGTACCGGAGCCGGAGTTGACATTGTTTATGACATCGTCGGGTAAAATTGTGGGCTACACCTGCGGCAACGACATGAGTTCGCGGAGTATTGAAGGTGAAAATCCATTGTATTTGCCGCAAGCCAAAACCTATGATGGCAGTGCGGCCCTCGGACCCTGTCTATACGTTCCCGAAACGCCGATTTCTCCCGATACGCTGATCCGGCTGGAAATCATCCGCGACGGTCAGACGGTTTTTACCAACAGCATCGCCATCGACCAGATGAAACGGCAGCATACCGAACTCGTCTCGTTCCTGTTTCGTGAATGTTCATTTCCGTATGGCTGCTACCTGATGACCGGCACGGGCATCGTTCCGCCAGACGATTTTACGCTTCGCGCTGGCGATGAGGTTCGGATTACGATTGATGGTATCGGAACGCTGGTGAACGTAGTGGCCTGATCGCTACTGCCTTAGGACTTTCGCTCAGAGCCGTGCCACGGTTCCGTTAAACGCACGTAGGAACCGTGGCACGGCTCTGAGCGAAAGTCCTGCCTGTGTCTCAACTAATTATTCATTCCTCATTTTATAGTCCGCAGTTAAAGCGTGAGCGTTCCATTCGGGTTTTGCTGCCCCGCAACTATCACAAAAATGCGGAACGGCGGTTCCCGGTTATCTATTTACAGGATGGACAAAACCTGTTCGATGCGTCAACCGCTGCGTTCCGGCACTGGAAACTTCGGGAGTTTATGGCTCGCCAACCGCTTAACCGGCAGGCCATTCTGGTGGGTATCGACAACACCGGGCCGGATCGGATTCGCGAATATGCACCCTACCAGCGTGGTCGCAGTCCGGCTCAGGGCGATGCTTATTTACAATTCATCGAACACACGCTAAAGCCATTTATCGACCGGGAGTACCGCACCTGGCCCCACCGCGAAGCGACGGGTATGGTGGGATCGTCGATGGGTGGGCTGATTGCGCTTTACGCGGGTCTGCGGGTCAACTCTGTTTTTGGCAAAGTCGGCGTACTGTCGCCTTCGCTCTGGTTCAATCCGTCGGTGCTCGACCTGGCAAAACAGGGAATAGAACCCAAAAGTCAATTCTACGTAGCGGCTAGTAAAACGGAAATGCGGGGCATGAGTCAGACGCTCGAATCCGTTTACTGGGCATTCAAAACCGGTGGCTTTTCGGATGAACAAATCCGGGTAGTTATTCGGGATCGAGGGCGACATTCAGAAACGTTTTGGGCGCGGGAATTCAAGCCGATGTATGAATGGCTGTTTCCCAAAACGGTATTATAAATTAGAACCCTAACCGCGCGTGAAATTTAAATACCAGTGAGCTAATCTTTATGTCGTCGAAAAATTGTAAACAATATAATAATAAATAAATTAGCGACTTATTTTTATTGAAATTTATAGTCTCATTAACGCCAAATTGATTAGCAAGATGAAAAAAACGCTACTATTTCTGCTGTTTATATCCGTTGCATGTAATAGCGATGAGAATGTTAATCCCCTGTTAATCGGTTCCTGGTCACAAACTGCATTTACTGATCAAACAGGAGGATGGGTGGCGATCACTCCAGAATATAGACCGACGCTTGTATTTGCTAAGAAAGGATCTATATCCGGTATTGTAGGATGTGGGTGCTTATTTGCACAAAGTTATAAACAGGATGGGAATCGCCTTGACCTCAAGTTTGGCGGCACTCCATGCCCTACGTTAGTTACCTGCCAGCCAGAACCTGTGACGGAGATAGTATCGTTGACACCACCCGAGTTAGTTCTAAGACGGGGACAACAGCAATTGAGATATGAAAGGAAATAAAAGACCGGTCTTTACACAGTAATCACCCGAATTCCTTTCTGAACCGCGTCCACTTTTTCCCGCAGAGCGTCCAGCGAATCGTCCATCACCGTTACGTGGCCCATTTTGCGGAATGGTTTGGTGATGGCTTTTCCGTAGAAAAACGGGAATACGCCGGGCATAGCCAGTAGATTTTCCAGACCTTCGTACACCGCCGGACCCGTGTGACCGTCTTCGCCGAGGAGGTTCACCATCGCGGCTGGTTGATAGGCGGACGTATTGCCGAGGGGATAGTTCAGAATGGCTCGCCAGTGCTGCTCAAACTGTGAGGTCACGTTGGCTCGCATGGTGTGGTGGCCGCTGTTGTGTGGACGTGGAGCCACTTCGTTAATTAGTATATTTCCCTGTTTGTCAAGAAATAATTCGACCGCCAGCAGACCGACTATCCCGAACGCATCGGCGGTTCGGCGGGCAATAGCCTGTGTCTGCCGGTTCACTTCTTCCGAGATTTCGGCGGGGGCAAACAGATAATCGACTAAGTTCAGTTCGGGGTGAAATACCATCTCGACCGTCGGGAAAGTTTGTACTTCGCCCCGTTCGTTACGGGCCACGATAACGGCTAATTCCTTGTCGAAATCAACGGCTTTTTCGAGTACGCCCGGCGCTTCGAACGCTTTCCCAACATCGGCAACGGACGCAATTCGCTGCACACCCCGACCGTCGTATCCATCGCGACCGAGTTTATGAAAAGCGGGAAAGAAATCAGGCTGATGGATTTCCACCATCGCTACGTCGGCCCGGTTTTCAGTCAGAAAAAAGTCGGCGGTGGGCAGATTATGATCGCGGTAAAACTGTTTCTGAAGCCGCTTGTCCTGAATAATGCGGATAACGGACGGTTGAGGAAACACGCGCTTGCCTTCACGTTCGAGGGCTTCGAGGGCTTCGACATTGACGCGCTCAATTTCAATCGTCAGAACATCAACCGCCTGCCCGAATTGATAAACCGTATTGTAATCGGTTAACGCGCCCTGCGTAAATTGGGTGCAGAGATGCCGACTGGGCGCTTCGGGGTCGGGGTCAAGAACATGAACGCGGAGGTTCCAGTCGATGGCGGCTTGCAAAAGCATCAGACCAAGCTGGCCCCCGCCGAGAATACCAATGGTGGGTGTCACAGGAGATTTTTTTGCAAAAGTAAGCAGTGTAGCTATAGATACGGTTTACTTTTTCTGACGCACTACGTCAATGGCGCGTTCCAGAATCTCATCCCGACCGGCTTGAATACCTCGAATAGTTGGGTGGACAACAACATCAGGTACGATTCCAACGCGCTGGGTTTCCCGACCGTCAGGGTAGTAAATGCCTTGTCCGGTTAAGGTTGCCCGATAGCCACCGGGCAATGGAATTTTTACATAGCCACCATCAGCACCAGCCGTTTGGCTGCCGATCACCGTTACGTTTGGTACAGTTTGCAACGCCATAATTGTAAATTCGGCCTGACTCTGGGTTTCCTCGTTTTGCAGTACAAGGACTTTACCTGTAAAGTACTGTTGATTTTTATGGCCTACCCGCTCCGTAGGGCCTGTTTTTACCATTCCAGGATAGGTTAGGTCAGGTACTAAAAATTGTGCAAAATTTGTTGCAGGGTTTCCATTTAGGTATGCCATAACTTGCCCGATTGTCGCGTTCGGATAGTTACGTACATCGAAAATGATGGCTTTTGCTGACAGCAATGGTCTAATTACACTATCAACCTGCGGTGAGCTAAGTTGTCCCATATTGATGTATCCGATGCTGTCGGGTAACCACCGACTAACCGGATAACGACTGTTAAGGGTTTGATTTGCCTGTTTGCCAAATAGCCTGTAAGCATAGCGCCGTATAGTCAGTATAGAGTCCTGTTCACCCGCCTTAATGGTCAATGTAGCCTGTTCTGTTGGGCCTATACCAATCAAAATGGCTACGTTACGTAATAGTGCTGATTCATTGGAAGCTGCCGCATAGATACGTTCGCGTTTAAGAAGGGAGTGAATAGATTCGCCGTCGATATGGCTGATAACCATGCCAATTTTCAGCTTATTAAGGCCTGCAAGCGAATCGTTGTAAAAACGGGTGATCACGGCTTTGCCATCAATCAGGGTCATACTGAACGGCATGTAGTACCGGCCCAGGTCGCACCGCAGGCAAATGGTGTTGTTGCTATTGCTTATAAAACCGTGACTGTCCTGAATCTGCGCGACTAATTGATACAATGCCAATTGGTACGCCTGCTCACCTTCTGCCTTCTGGAATACCGGAATCAGATCGGTCAGTACGTCGTTCCAGTTTTTATCAATGGCATATTTATACGGAAAGAAGTATTGTACTACGTTCCAGTATCTGAATAAGGCCAATAATCGGTAGGCTTCGTTTGGATTACGCATCTCAGCATATAGCTCTTCGGTATCGTAGCTGGCGTTTCCAGTCTGGCGCACCCACTGAACGTAGTGATTATCAGCCTGGTTGCGGTTTTGGGCGATGTAACGCAACCGGTCACGCAAGGGGAGCGAAAATATGGTTGAATCATTGAGTAGCGATAAGTCGAAATTACGTCGAAGACGGGCAGGAGCGGCTTCGGCAGATGTACATTTCCGGCAGGGTTTCACAACACCCAGTCCATCGATGAGTTGCACATAAATAGCTGATAAGTCGCTTTGGCTCTTTGCCCGTTGCACGTGCGGCAATAGGCTAATGAGTTTCCCGTCCCAATCGTGCCTGCCTGTGGCGACAGCAGGATGGTAGTATTTCAGGAAGCCCCAGACTTTGCCGAGGGAAGCTAATTTCTGGGTTTCAGTAAGTGGCTGTGTATAGGCACGTAGTGAAAGTAAAAGCAAAATATACCAGTAGCGCATGGAAAAGTACAGTACGTTTACGGGCAAAACTAAGAAGCCGCTAAGACTTCATTCATAGCGGCTTCGTTAATAATCCTTAAAGATGTAGCTAATCCCTTCGGCTAATGTCCGAACCGCCGGATTCGCTTTTCGCCAGCACTTTTGCCGAGCCGTAGTAGTAAATATCCGAACCGCCGGAGGCTTTCATACTCAGTTCTCTGCTGGCGTTGACATACACATCCGAGCCGCCAGAGGAATTAGCGTTGCAAATTTCGACAGTTAGTTTGCGGGCGTCGAGGTCGGCACCGCCGGAGCCGTTTGCGTTGAGCGTCCGGGCCGAACCCTGCAAAATAGCATCCGCACCGCCCGACGCCGATACGTTCAGTTTATCGGCTTTGAGGTCTAACTTTACGTCGGAGCCACCCGACGCTTCCAGATTCAGGTCATTAAACGATAGTCTGCCCTGTCCGAAAACATCGGCCCCGCCTGACGCCTGTAAATCGGTCAACTGCCTGAACGTCAGGTAGGCTTTTACGTAACTGCTGCGCCCAAAATTCCAACCGCTAAACCCTTTCCGGTCGATGTACAGTTTCAGTACGCCATTCTCAACGACCGACTTAACCCGATCTTCATCAACGTCTTTGGCTTCGAGGGTTAGTTTTTCAGAATTTCCCTGGGTCAGGTACACGTCGATGCCGCTGCTCACGCTCAGGCCGGTGAAGCCTGAAACGGTGCGGTCTTTTTTCCAATCGTCGCTGGTGACGTTCAGGCTCGTTATGAGCGTAAATAAGAGGAGGGCAATGGCTTTCATAGTGAAACGGGTTTTAGATTTATGAGAAGATGGGAATAAGCGGTTTTGCGTTGCATGAGGTGCCGAAAAAGATGTCCGGTTTCAGCGGTAACTTTGTCCGCTTACGGACGTACCGGCGTGGTTATAGCTTCTAATTAGCTGTTAATGAAGCGACTGCGATTCTGGCACGACGCTTGAGTTAGTTAAAGAAATGAATTAAGATCTAATTGAAGGAGGGTAGAAAATGATGAATGTTCGGTCATGCTGCCACTCGCCTTCAAATATCTGTACCAGATATGGGCTTTATAGTCATACACAAAACCTTCCATTATTCCGTAATCATCATCATCAATTAATTTAATGATTTTTTTGATGTCATTTTTGATTGTTTTTGTGTGGCAGATTTCAATAATTATCCGCGTTTGATCGGCTTCGTTATCATACAGAATAACATCTGGAACCGAACTGACCCGACTTTCGTCAATCATAGCTTCGGGTAAAGGCTCCAAAGTAATACGATGTTCGTAGTGGTAGAGTACACCCAGGCCTGTGGTTAATTTGGCGATAATTCGCTGATGCTCAAAAGGAGCATAAACGCCCTGATCATCATGGACATACGAATCGATTTTTCGGGAATTATACATACGAATGAACGATTACTGAACTAAGTAAAAAAACCTTTTCAAAAGTAACCAATTATGATTCAACTCCGCAACGTATCCAAGCACTACCCAGCCGGGTTTGGTAAGACTTATGTACTCCGAAATATCAACCTCGACATCGCCCAGGGTGAGTTTGTATCCATCATGGGGCCGTCGGGTTCGGGCAAGTCCACACTGCTTCATATTCTGGGTTTGCTCGAAGAACCTTCCGAAGGCGAGTACCTGTTCGACGACCAGCCCGTTCAAAAACTGTCGGAGAAACGGCGCACCGAACTTCACCGCACACGCATCGGATTCGTGTTTCAGGCCTATCACCTGATTGATGAACTGACGGTCTATGAAAACATCGAAACGCCGTTGCTCTACAAGGGTCTGGGTGGCTCCGAACGCAAAAGCCGCGTGGCCGAACTGCTCGACCGGTTCAATATGGTCGCCAAAAAAGATTTGTTTCCGGCTCAGCTTTCGGGTGGACAGCAGCAATTAGTCGGCATCGCGCGGGCGTTAGCGGCTGAACCGAGCGTTATTTTCGCCGATGAACCAACCGGCAACCTGCACTCCGACCAGGCCCGCGACATCATGGAACTGTTTCGGGAACTCAACAAAAAAGACGGTGTGACGATTGTGCAGGTAACGCATTCGGAAGTAAACGCCGAATACGGGTCGCGGGTGGTGCGGCTGAAAGATGGCTGGCTCGAACCGTCAGATGTGAAGCTGGCTGAACATTGACGCCAGCATTTTTTCAGCATCGGCAGAGCGGGGGATAATCATGTCGTTCACATTCCGTAACCACTGAATACCCATTACGTTGGCGCAGAATACGGCTTCGGCCTGCGAAAGTACGTCGGGCCTGAAAAAGCCTTCGTTCACCGTCAGGCCAATTGCCGGAGCGATTCGGAGCAGTTGCCGCCTGATAATGCCATTGATACAACCCGTTTGGAGCGATGGCGTATAGAGCGATTCGTCAGCGTACCAAAACAGATTCGACGCGATGCATTCGGCCAGGTGGCCGTTGGTATCGAGCAAAATAACGTCATCAAGTTTGCGCTCCGTTTTATACAGACCGGCCAGGACGTAGGGCAGGGCATTCAGGGTTTTAAACGCCGAAACAAGGGAGGGCGACAACCGGAAGGCGTCATAAATTCCGGTTGTGGCTTTTTCTGTAGTCGAAAACGGATGGCCGGGCCGGGCCGTAATCAGCACGTTTGGCGAGTTTGTGGTGGGCGTATATAATCCGCCAGATTGCCGCCAAACCTGAATTTTGACCCGCGTCGGTTGATTGCTAAGACCGTTTTCCGAAATTAGCTGGCGAATCGCCTGATGAAGTGTTTCGGCGGTGAATCTTTCCGGGCGGTTGAGGTGCAGTGCCGACATGCCTGCTGAAAGTCGGGCGAAGTGGTCAGTCCAGAACCAGATGCGGTCACGTTCGTACCGAATCGTCTCGAAAAGTCCGTCGCCGTATTGAAACGCACGGTCATTTACCGATAAGTGAAAATCACTTTCAGGAAGTATATCCGAATTATAAACCAGAAACATGCTTAGTTTGCGCCGTTTATCCTAAAACGATAGCCGCGCCGAAGGTAAGTTTGTATCATTGAACCATCAAATAGTATGTGTATGCAAGTGGCGTGGAAACAGATGCGGGTAATAGCGGCCCTATTAGTAACGGCAAATTTGTCGGTAACATACGCACAAAACACGGCTGGCCAGTCTGCCGGCGTGGTATCGCCCGGCAACGGAGCGGTTGCATCGTCCCGTGTAAACCTACAGCAGTGTATTGATATTGCCCAGCAGAATAATATTCAGATTCGGCAGGGACGGCTGACGATTGCCAACAGCGATCTGCAACTCCATCAGGCCCGCCTGAACCGATTGCCTTCGGCAGTCTTCCAGTCGAACCAGTCATTGAACGGAGGACGCAGCATCAATCCCCAAGACAACACCTTCGTTCAGCAGACAATTAAATCCAGTAATTACCAGCTTAATACGTCTGTTACGCTGTATAACGGCATGGTGCTTCAAAACACTGTGAAGCAAAATAATCTGGCACTTCAGGCCAGCCAGCAGGAGTTAAATGCTACGCAGAACAATGTGTCGTTGACGGTTGCCCAAAACTACCTGAACGTGCTGACCGGTACTGAGCAATTATCGGTCGCCCAACGCCAGGCCGATGTAACACGGGCACAGTTAGATCGCACGCAGCGTTTAGTAAATGCCGGATCGGCTCCTGAGTCAAATTTGTTCGAGTTACGGGCGACTTTAGCCGGTAACGAAGTGGACATTGTGAATGCTCAGAACACAGTCGATCTGGCTAAAGTGGCGTTGTTACAGGCCATGAATGTGCCTATCAATCAGGCGTTCGAGGTAGAACCCATTAACGTGCCCGATCCGAACCTGGCTCCCTACGATGCCAATGTACAGCAACTGTATGATGTCGCTTCGAGCAGTCTGCCCGAAGTAAAAGGGGCCGATTTGCGGGTCAAAAGTGCCGCGTTGGGTGTGGAAGTGGCCAAAGGTGGTCTTTACCCAACCCTGTCGCTGAATGGAAACCTCAGCACGATTTATTCCAGTGCTGCCAGCGCGGTCGTTCCGAATGGCCAGACAACGACAACGACAACGTCTTCTTTTATAACGGACCCGGCTACGGGGACCAATATTCCCATCAATGTGTTATCGCCCGGTTACGACCGTACCGGCATTTCCTACGGCAGTCAATTAGAAAATAACTTTAACCAATCGCTTTCTTTGTTTTTGCGCGTACCTATTTTTCAGGGTAACTTGTCGCGGAATCGCATTACAACGGCGAAGATTCAGCAACAAAATGCTGAATTAACCGCTCAGAACACCCGCCTGACATTGCGTCAGCAAATTGAAACGGCCTACACGCAAATGAAAGCAGGAGCCAATCGCTACAGAGCTACGCAGGTGCAGGTGATTTCGCTGGAGCGGGCATTTCAAATAGCCGAAAGCCGGTTGAACGCCGGAGCCATCAACGCTACGGATTATAGCATTGCCAAAACAAACCTCGACCGCGCCCGCGCCAGTTTAGTGCAGGCAAAGTACGATTACGTGTTCCGAACCAAGATTTTAGATTATTACCAGAATAAACCGCTTAGCTTTTAAAATGATTGAATGATGGAGTGGTTGAATGATTGAATAGTTGCTTCATAGAGTTTATTCAATCATTCAACCACTCCATCATTCAATCATTCAAGTATCATGAAAAAGAAGTCAAACCGCATTTGGTGGATATTGGGTGGACTGATTGTCCTGCTCGTAGGAGGGTTGGTAGCCGCGAAACAGGCGGGTATGCTTGGCAAACCGAAGTCGACGGAGGTTGATTTTGCGTCGGTCAAAAGGCTCAGTATTACTGAACGGGTGAGTGCCTCGGGGCGGGTTCAGCCACAAGTTGAAGTTAAAATCAGCCCCGACGTATCGGGCGAAATTATCGGTCTGTACGTTAATGAGGGCGACCCTGTTAAAGCCGGTCAGTTACTGTGCCGAATCCGCCCCGACAACTACGAGTCATTGCTGGCGCGGGCGCGGGCAACGGTCAATCAGAGCCGGGCGCAGTTGGAGCAGTCGAAAGCGTCGGTAGCCCAATCGGGTGCGCGACTGATCCGGGCTAAAGCCGACTACGAACGCAACCGGAAACTGTTTGCCGACAAAGTCGTCTCGTCTGCCGATCTGGAAACCAGCGAAGCCAATTACAACGTAGCGAAACAGGAGGTCGAAGCCGCCAATGCCAACGTCCGGGCGTCGCAGTTCAACATTCAGAGTGCCGAAGCCAGCCTGCGCGACGCGAACGAAAACCTGCGTAAAACGACTATTTATTGCCCTGTAAACGGCACCGTCTCGAAATTGAATATTGAGTTGGGCGAGCGCGTTGTGGGTACATCGCAGATGGCGGGAACGGAAATCATGCGGATTGCGAATCTGCAAAATATGGAGGTGCGCGTCAGTGTCAATGAGAATGATATCGTGCGGGTAAACCTCGGCGATACGGCGGATATTGAGGTCGATTCGTACACGACCGCCGGACGCAAATTCAAAGGTGTGGTTTATGAAATTGCCAATACGGCCAACGGCTTGACTAGTGCAACGGGAGCGGCTGCGTCGCTTTCTGCCGATGCCGTCACCGAATTTGAAGTGAAAGTAAAGATACTGAACAGTTCTTACACAGATTTACTGGCCCAAAAAGACAAAAAAGGCTATCCCTTTAAGCCGGGCATGACGGCTTCGGTCGAAATTATTACCGACCGAAAATCAAACGTACTGACGGTCCCGATTGCTGCCGTAACCACCCGCGCTGCCGACTCGACCGCCATTGAAACCGCCCAGCTAAAAGACAGATCGAACGGTACGGTCGATGAAAAGCCAGCCGATGTAGTTGAAAAGAAGGACAAGCCCAAGGAGATTGTTTTTGTTAACGAAGGCGGAAAAGCGGTGCAACGCGAAGTGAAAACGGGCATCAGCGACTTTGAAAATATCGAAGTGATTTCCGGCCTGAAACCGGGCGAGCAGATCATTTCGGGACCGTTTATCGCCGTATCGAAGAAACTCAAAAATGGCGAACTCGTCACCAAACGCGACCCGAACAAGAATAAAAAGAAAGACGAGGAGAAAGAAGAGTAAAGCGGCTTAGTAACCGCACCCGACTTGAGGCAGGAGGTTTCCTAATCGTGTTATCCGACGCCCGGCTTTGTGCCGGGCGTTTTTGTTTGGTTGTCCACTGATTAGAGTACCCTTTTTCACCTTTCCAGCTTTCTTCCTTACTTTACCCCATGAAAGTAACTCAACCCATTCGGCTGACGATGGTAGGCGGGGGAAGCTGGGCAACCGCACTCGTCAAAATTCTCTCCGAAAACAACGTCAGCGTTAAATGGTGGCTCCGCAAAACAACCGACGCGGAACACATTAAAAAATTCGGCCACAACCCCAGCTACCTCAGCGATGTGCAGATTAATACCCGCAAGGTGAAAGTCTGCACCAAAATTCGGGATTCCGTCAAAGACAGTGATTATGTAATTCTGGCCGTTCCGGCGGCTTTCATCAGCGATGCCCTGACGGGTTTGAAACCGGAACATTTTGCCAGGAAATCGGTCGTGTCGGCTATTAAAGGCATGATTCCGGGGGCAAATCAGTTAGTGACCGATTGGGTGACGGAGCAATACGGCGTTCCGGCAGAGCGCATGGCCGTCATTGCCGGACCCTGCCATGCCGAAGAAGTGGCTCTTGAAAAACAATCGTATTTAACCATTGCATCGCCCGATGCCAGCAATGCCCAACACGTGGCTGATTTGCTTCGGTGCCGTTTTGTGCAGACAACGCCCGTCGATGACATTTATGGAATCGAGTACAGTGCGGTCATGAAAAATATCATCGCGCTCGCCTGTGGTATTACGCGGGGACTTGGCTACGGAGACAATTTTCAGGCCGTTCTGGTGTCCAACGCCATGCAGGAAATCAAGCGGTTTGTCGATGCCGTTTATCCCAAACACCGCGATCTGAGCGGCTCGGCTTACCTCGGCGATTTGCTCGTAACGGCCTACTCGCCGTTCAGCCGCAACCGAACGTTTGGCACGCTCATCGGGCGGGGATACACCATTCAGTCGGCGCAGGCCGAAATGAACATGATTGCCGAGGGGTATTATGCCGTAAAAAGTATTTATGAAATCAATCGGCAATTTGCGGTCGCTATGCCTATCACCAATGCTGTGTATGCTATCTTGTATGATAAAGCAGCCCCAACCGGCGAAATGAATAAGTTGAAGGAAGTGCTTATTTAACGTACCCATGGGCTTCAGCCCGTGTTTTTTATTTGATTCGCTGGTTGAGAAAAAACACGGGCTGAAGCCCATGGGTACATACAGTAGTAAAAAATAAAAGCCTCCTGAACGAATCAGGAGGCTTTCAAACGTTTATAGCGTTGTCGGTAAAATTTACCGGCAGTTGTGCCTTAGCAAAAATTACTTCGCGCTATCAGCAGACATCGTCGAAGCCGAATCCGTAGCCATCGTCGAATCCGTAGCCATCATTGACGAAGAATCGGCAGTAGTGGTCGTAGTCGTTTCGGTAGTTTCGGTTTTTTTCGAGCTGCAAGATGTAGCCAGGGCGATCATAGCCATGAAAAAGAAGGCAGATTTCGTGATTGCTTTCATATTTTTGGGGATGTTTTTGTTTAAGTGAGTAACACTAATGTCAACCTTAATACCCGATAGAGAAAAAGGTAACCCAACATTTTTTTATTTTTTCTTGGGTTACGTCTCAGGGGTTTCCGTATTAAGTAATGTCAACATCCAATGAAGGAAAGCAGGCTACCCGTATCGACTGATGAGGAATTGCTCATCGGGTTAGCCGGTGGTTCCGACGACGCATTGACGCAGTTGTATCGCCGGTATTTTCCGATGGTGCTTCACTTTGTAACCGCCAACAGCGGCAACGAAGACGACGCCAAGGATATTTATCAGGAAACACTGATTGTACTGTATGAGAAGGTAAGAAGCGGTTCGCTGGAGTTGCATTGCCAGTTGAAAACATACCTCTACTCAATTGGCAGGCGGCTGTGGCTCAAGCAATTAGCGCAGCGAAGCCGCTTTATGGTGCGCGATGTGGAAACGCCCGCGTCTGATGAGTTTGCCGCAGGGCAGATAGACAATGATTTGACGGAGCATGAAGAGCGGGACCGTCAGTTCGACCTGATGGCCGACTCACTCGACCGGCTTGGCGAACCCTGCCGAACGTTGCTCGACGATTTTTATATCCAGCATTTGAGTATGCAGGACATTACCGAAAAGTTCGGCTATACGAACGCCGATAATGCTAAAACGCAGAAGTATAAATGCCTGATGCGGTTGAAGCGATTATTCTTTTCAGAATATAAACAGTAAGAGAGAGTTATAAAGTAGTCAAGTTGTAGAGTTATAAAGTTGGCTGGCGCAGGCAATTCTACAACTTTATAACTCTAAAAATCATTAAAGCGATGGACGAGGAAAAAGACATTGAAAACGCACTGCGGGCGTATGGCGAACGGATTCGGTTCAGGCAACGGCTAACGGCGGTGCAGGAAAGTACAGACATGAATGCTATGCGTCAGAACGCCGATGCGTATCGGTCAGATTCGTCGGGTCAGATTCGGTCGCTGTGGCAGGCGTATCGGACCACGCTGGCCGTAGCTGCATCGGCGGCTATTATTACCACGTTTGGCTCTATCTTTCTGTACCGATCTTACCAGCAAAGCCACCAGCAGGAGCAGCAGTATAGTCTGTTAAGCAAAGAAATTCAGGCGGTTAAGTCATCGCAACGCAAACTGATTAATGACTATACAGGCCGGGGCCGCAGCCTGAACACGAATCCGGCGCAGGTATCGGGGTCGGGGTTCCTGCTCACGTCCGATGGGTACATGGTAACCAACAACCACATTGTTCGCGATGCCGATTCGGTGTATGTGCAAAGTGCAAAAGGCGAAGTCTATAAAGCGCGGGTTGTCTATACCGATCAGCCGCACGATTTAGCATTTTTGCAATTGTGCGACGATAGCGCGTTCCGCTCGATGGCTCCCGTACCGTATAGTTTCGAGTCCCGGCCATCGGACCTCGGCGAGCGGGTTTATACCCTGGGCTATCCGCGCGAAGAAATCGTGTATGGCGAAGGATACCTGAGTTCGGGCACTGGCTACCGGGGCGATTCGACGGCGTATCAGGTAGCGATTGGCGTAAACCCCGGTAATTCAGGCGGGCCGCTTTTAGATGAAAAAGGTAATATTATTGGCATCATCAGCGGTAAACAGACAACGGCCGAAGGCGTAAGTTTTGCCGTAAAAACGAACTACCTGCTCGAAGCCCTGAATAATATTCCGACTGACTCGCTGAAAGGACAGCCCCTGCGCCTGAACAAAAAGAATACGCTGGCGAACTTGCCCCGCAAACAGCAGATCAAGCGGATGCAGGACTATGTCTATCAGGTAAAAGTGTTTAAACATAAAGAATAAGTCAAGTCTGAGAAGCTGTTATCTGCCAAACAATTGCTGGCGTACGCTGGTTGTAGCGTAGAAATCAACAACTCAACAACCATGAAAAAATTAATGATGCTGGCCGTTGCGCTGGCCTTTTCGGGTGCCGTTGTATTCGCTCAGGATACAAAACAGAATGCTAAAGAAACAGCCCGTCAGGCTGGTAACACGGTTGATGCAGCCGCCGACAAAGCAGGTCGCGAAACAAAGCAGGCAGGACGAAAAATGTCAAGAGCCGCCAAAAACACCAAGGAGGATGTTAAAGATGGCACGAATAAAGCCCTCAACAAGACAGACCGCAAAATGAAGAAGGCCGAACGGAAATTAGATAATTCAAAATAGATTGTCTGAACATAGAAGAAACGGTGTTGCTGCTTATTGGTAGTTACACCGTTTTTTATGTCCGGGTCACGAACTTCAATCGGGCTTTACGACGTTCAATCAATAGATTTTTTGTCATGCGGGTTCCGGCCGCAACAGCGGACCGACCGCATGACAAAAAATCAGTAGCTTTAACAGATCCGAGAAACGTATGAATTCAACCGTTTCGGTGCTTTTATTTGGAATTACCCGCGACCTGACAGGCCAATCGTCGGTTTCGGTACCGCTTACTGAGGGGGCCAGTGTTAGTGATCTGCTTGGTCAACTGCATCAGTCGTATCCAGAATTGGCGGGCATTCGCTCACTGCTGGTAGCCGTTAATGGCGAGTATGCCGAAGCAGAACAGATCCTGGCTCATCATGACGAAATTGCCCTCATACCACCCGTCAGCGGAGGATAACGAATGAACAATGTAGAATGAATAATGAACGTTCATGGCTGCTCATTCTACATTGTTCATTATCCATTCTTTATTTCACATTATCTACATATATGATTGCTCTTACAGCGGAACCCATCGATGTTGCGGCTGCTCTTACGCTGCTTCAGTCTGAACAGGCAGGGGCTATTGATTTTTTTCTGGGTATTGTCCGCGATAACACAGCGCAACGCCCGGTTGACCGGCTCGAATATGAAGCC
Organism: uncultured Spirosoma sp.; assembly: GCA_964244845.1. Taxonomy (GTDB): domain Bacteria; phylum Bacteroidota; class Bacteroidia; order Cytophagales; family Spirosomataceae; genus Spirosoma. The sequence goes on along the minus strand of CAXTKE010000011.1, from coordinate 124,221 downwards.
TACGACCGTATGGCGATCAGCGAAATGCAGAAAATTGCCGATGATGCCCAGCAACGGTGGCCCATTCTCCGCTATGCCATTATTCACCGGAAAGGCACGTTGCACATCGGCGAAATTGCTGTACTAATCGGCGTGGCTACCGCCCACCGTGCCGACGCATTTGAGGCCTGCCGCTACATTATCGACACAATTAAGCAAACCGTTCCCATCTGGAAAAAAGAGGTATTTACCGACGGCGAAAGCTGGGTAAATGCGCATCCGTGATGATGGGCATTTAGTGAAGTGGGTGGAAGTAAGTGCATTGAGTCAACCAACTGCACTTACTACTTACCTCACTATTTTACCAAATACGTTCCCACAATCGGGTAGTGATCGGAGTAGCTGATGTAGTTGATGGTCTCGAAATTCAGGATCGGTAACCGGGGGTCGTGAAACTGGTGGTCGATTCGGATAAAACCCGGCAGATTATTGTAGGTGAAGCCAAACCCGCGCCCGGCGTCTTCAAAGCTATTGGGCAACGTTCGGCGCATCCGTTCATACACCACGCTATATGGCGTATCGTTATGGTCGCCCGTTACAATAACCGGGTACGGGCTTTGCCGGATGTACTGCTCCACTTTCAGCACTTCATTTTTGCGATCCATAAATCCGGTGCGCAGTGCGCTTAATACCCCCCGCGTTTCGTGCTGCACCCCCTCCATCTCTTTCTGGTCCAGCACTCGCCCCACCCGAATACCCATTGAGTGCAGATGAACGTTGATAATGCGAATGGTGTCGCTGCCTACTTTTATAGTGGCCCAGACCAGCCCATTCGACATGCCGCCAAACGATTCCCGCCCGCTCTGCACAATGGGGTAGATTGAAAAAATAGCAGCCCCAATATTGCCGTCATCAACATATGCCCGGTCGGGATGCAAAAGAACGGAGTACCGATAGCCCGCTTTACGAAATCGTTTGACAAGGTCATAGTCAGGAATGGTATTGGAATTATAAAATTCCTGAAAGCATTTAATGGGCGCGTCATACCGAAGTACATAATTGTCAGTTCGGCGAACACGGGGCGAACTTTGGTAGTGCTCCCAGCTTTTTGTCAGGTCGAACGATTGAACATTATAGCTGAATACCTTCACCGGTGTGCCGACAACCGTAAAGTCGTCGGGCGGGCTGTGCCAGACAAAGGTTCGCGATCCGAACAGAGCTATGCCAAGCAGTACGAAGATTCCCGAAAGCCAACTCCGCCAGGGTCTTGCCGTGAGCCACAAACAAACGACAAGTAAGTTGAGTACCCACACAATTGGTATCGTAATCATGACCATGCTGGCCGACCAGTGCTCAATTTGTAAGCTATACAGCAGCCAGTAAGCTAAACCGGTATACAAAACCAGCATCAGATTAAGCGACCACAGCAACGAGCGAAAAAAGTAGGCTATCAGTTGCCCAACCCGCATTCTTATCGTCATATCGTTGTCGTTGACTAAGACTAATGCCCTCCAAATGCCAAAAATAAGGCATAACGGTCGGAATGCCCGCCATTGCGGTCAGACAGGGACTTGCGATACACACATAAACGTGTTACCTTTGTGGCACAAAAACCATATGGCATTGATTAAAAAAGGGAGTCGCACTCCCTTTTTTGTTAGCCTTACCCTATGGACGACAAAGAAAAAATTAGCGAATTGCTTCAGCCGTATCTGCACGAGGACCGGCTTTATATCGTTGATATTCAGGTAGCTGGACGGCAGGGCGGTCGCATTAAAGTGACTATTCTACTCGATAGCGACGCTGGAATCACTATTGAAGAGTGCGCCGAGGTCAGCCGTAAACTGGGTGCGATTATGGACGAGACGAATTTTTTCGGGGAATCGCCGTTTACGCTCGAAGTTTCATCGCCGGGCGTCGATTATCCGCTTACGTTTCCGCGCCAGTTTAGCCGTAACGCAGGCCGTCAGTTGATCGTTACGCTTACTGATGGCAACACCCGAAAAGGAACGCTGGAATCGGTAGCCGACGATCATATTGTGCTGAATATTGAGGCTCTTGTGAAGTCGAAGAGTAAAAAGAAAAAAGAACTTGATTTATCTGCTGACGTTCCACCCGTTGGCCCCACGCCGATTCGGTACGAGCAGATAAAGAAAGCGAATGTAGAAGTATCATTTAAATAGTCGATAAGTCGGTAAGTCGAGAAGTGGTTAGCACGAAAGTAATCTACGCATAAGCCACCTACTGACCTACTGACTTAATCACTTACCAACTGAACCATGACCAGTGGACTATTAATCGAATCGTTTGCTGATTTCGCCCGGTCGAAAAATATTGACCGGCCCACCATGATCGCAATTCTGGAAGAAGTCTTCCGGACGATGATTCGTAAAAAATACGGTACCGACGAAAATTTCGACGTAATTATCAACGCCGAAAGTGGCGATCTGGAGATGTGGCGCACGCGCGAAATCGTAGACGATAACTCCGAAGATATTTGGGATTACGACAAAATTCCCCTCACCGAAGCGCGTAAAATTCAGGACGACTTTGAGGTAGGCGAACAGGTTGCTGAAGAAGTGAAACTGGATGATTTTGGCCGTCGGGTGGTGCAAACTGCCCGCCAGACGCTCATTCAGAAGATAAAGGACATGGAGAAAGAACTCCTTTATCAGAAATACAAAGACCAGGTTGGCGATCTGGTCGGTGCCGAAGTGTATCAGTTGCTGAAACACGAAATCATTCTGGTCGACAGCGAGAACAACGAACTGAGCCTGCCCCGTACCGAGCAGATTCCGAAAGATCGGTATCGTAAGGGCGAAGCGGTAAAAGCCGTTATCAGCCGGGTTGAGATGTTGAACGGCACACCAAAAATTGTGCTGTCGCGTACGTCGCCGGTATTTCTGGAGCGTTTGTTTGAAATTGAAGTGCCCGAAATTTACGACGGCCTGATTTCCATCCGCAAAATTGTTCGGGAACCGGGCGAGCGGGCCAAAGTAGCCGTCGAATCCTACGATGACCGCATCGACCCCGTTGGCGCGTGTGTGGGTATGAAAGGCTCCCGGATTCACGGTATCGTACGGGAACTCGGCAACGAAAACATCGACGTAATCAACTACACCGAAAACCTCGAACTGCTTATCAGCCGGGCACTTAGCCCCGCTAAAATCAGCTCGATGCAGATCGACCGCGACACCAAACGGGTATCTGTTTTCCTGAAACCTGATCAGGTATCGCTGGCCATTGGAAAGGGTGGTCAGAACATTAAACTTGCCGGTCGGCTGGTGGATATGGAAATCGACGTATTCCGCGATAACGAAGGACAGGAAGACGACGAAGACGTTGACCTGATGGAGTTCTCCGACGAAATCGACAAGTGGATGATTGATGAACTTCGCAAGGTGGGCCTCGACACGGCCAAGAGCGTACTGGCTCTAAGCCGCGAAGAACTTGTCCGGCGAACCGATTTGGAGGAAGATACCGTCGAAGAAATTTTGAATATCCTGAAACAGGAATTTGAGTGAGCTAAATGAATAATGTAGAGTGAATAATGAAAAATGGATAATGTGATAGTCTAAAATCATCATTCATTTTACATTCTTCATTATACATTCAATAAGTGCGGGATTTTTATTGTCGTAAGTGGTGTTCATACCATACCGACAACCATTAAATTTGCCGAATATAAACCGAAGTATGGCAGAAGAAAAGTCAATGCGCCTGAGCCAAGTGGCAAAAATTCTCAACAAAGGGCTTTCCTCTGTTGCGAGTAGTCTGTCTGCCAAAGGGTTTAAGGTTGAAATCAATCCTAACACCAAAATCAACACAGAACAGTTGGAAGTGTTAGCGAAGGAGTATAAATCTACGGAACTCCTGAACGGAACTCGCCGGGCTGAACAGCCAGTTGTAGCCGCCGAGCCACCGCGTCATCAGGAGGAGGATGTCGTTTTGTACCGTCGTGATGACGCGAGACGTCCAGTTGTTGAAAACAAACCAGAGTCAGCCCCGGCCGACCTGCCCAGACCTGCCTCAATAGAGACGAAACCAGCTCCGCAAACCGCACAGACCGGTTTGCCAGGCCTGACCGTATTGGGTAAAATTGATTTGAATGCACGACCGGCTTCACCACAACCTGCTCCCCAGGCGAAAGTACCGGTTCAGCAGGAGGTAAAACCTGTTGCCGCACCAACTCAGCCAGTAGCCCCTGTTCAGGTTGTTAGCAGCCCGGAACCACCAAAACCTGTTGTTCCACAGCCCGCTCCTGTTCAGCCCGTTGTTGAAGCCGTGAAACCGGCTCCTGCTCCGCCTGTCGAAGCAAGATCTGTTTCGGTTCAGCCCGTTGTTGTCGATACACCGCCAACGGCTGTTAAGACAGATACAACACCTAAAGAGGCATCAAAGCCCAGTGTAGCTGAACCGCAACCTGAAGTGGCGAAAGTCGTTGCAGAACGGCCAGCGCAGCCTGCTGTTCGCACAGAAGCACCGAAGCCTGCCGCTCAGGAAAAACCAAGAGATAATCGCCCTGCTGCACGGCCCGAAAATCAGCCTAAAGCGAATACGCCGAAGGTAGAGGATCAACCGACGAAACCGGCTGTATCCGATTCAGCCGACGCGCCGGAAGTGCCTACCGAAACGATCCGGGCTGCGGGTAGTCACCAACTTGGTGGCTTGAAAATTCTTGGTAAAATTGAATTACCCGTCAGCAATCCCCGTCAGGGACAGGGTGGCGGTAATAATGCTGATAAAAAAGGCAAACGCAAACGAATTCGCGGTGGTCGCGAAGGAGGCAGCAGTAATGCCGGACAACCCAATCAGGGTGGCGGTCAGCCACAAGGCCAGACGGCTAATCGCGCTCCCCGTGAGGGCGACCGTGGTCCGGCAAACCGTGCTCCCGGCGACCGCACTGCGGTAGGCGGCCAACGGGATGCAACGCCACGTGATCCTAACCGTCCACAAACACAGGGCGACCGCACAGCTACACCCGCAAACCGCACAGGTGGTACGGGTACAGGCACACCCCAAACGGGCAACAATGCCAACCGGGGTGGTCAGGCAAATACGAATGCAAACAACCGTCCGGGTGGTGGCAACAACGCCAATCGGGGTGGGAGTGCAGGTAGTAATGCCAACCGGGGCGGTAGCAATGCTAACCGGGGTGGCACAGGACGTCGTGAAGCACCCACGCAGGCCGACGTTCAGAAATCGATTCAGCAGACGAATGCTCGGATGCGGGGTAACACGCCCAATCGGGGTGCAGACCGTCGTCGTGATCGCCGGAGTCAGCGTGAAGAGGACCGTCGTTTAATGACTGAACAGGAGGAACTGGAGGCTAAAATCCTGAAAGTGACTGAGTTCGTGTCGGCAAACGATCTGGCTTCGCTGATGGACGTGTCGATCAACGAAGTTATTTCAGTCTGTCTGAACCTGGGTATGTTCGTGTCGATCAACCAGCGGTTAGACGCCGAAGCCATTACGGTTATTGCCGATGAGTTTGGGTATGACGTTCAATTTATATCGGCTGAAGATGAAACGGAAGCCGGTATCGACATTGAAGCCGACGAACCGGACGAGTTACAGCCCCGCGCACCGATTGTAACCATCATGGGTCACGTCGATCACGGTAAAACTTCGTTACTTGACTACATTCGCCGGGCCAAAGTAGCTGCTGGTGAAGCGGGCGGTATTACGCAGCACATTGGTGCCTATAGCGTGAAAGCGACTGACGACCGGATGATTACGTTCCTTGATACGCCGGGTCACGAAGCCTTTACGGCTATGCGGGCACGGGGTGCTAAAGTGACAGACGTCGTTATTATCGTGATTGCTGCCGATGATAGCGTCATGCCGCAAACTCGCGAGGCCATTAACCATGCGCAGGTTGCCGGTGTACCCATCGTGTTCGCTTTCTCGAAAGTAGATAAGCCGGGTGCCGATACAGAAAAAATCCGGGCTGAACTGTCGTCCATGAACTTCCTCGTTGAAGAATGGGGTGGTAAATACCAGACGCAGGAAATCTCGTCGAAATCCGGTCTGGGTGTTGACGATCTCCTCGAAAAAGTGTTGCTTGAAGCCGAGTTGCTCGAATTGAAAGCCAACCCCGAACGTCGGGCATTGGGTACGGTTATTGAAGCCTCGCTCGACAAGGGCCGGGGTTACGTTTCGACCGTGCTGGTTGAGAACGGTACACTTCATCAGGGCGACATTATGCTCGTTGGGGCGCACTACGGTCGCATTCGGGCCATGACAAATGACCGGGGCGAACGGATTAAAGAAGCCGGACCATCGCAGCCGGTTCAGATTTTAGGTCTGCCGGGTGCTCCGCAAGCGGGCGACAAGTTCAACGTGATGGAAACGGACCGCGAGGCCCGCGAAATTGCGAACAAACGTGAGCAATTATTGCGTGAACAGACACTGCGTACCCGCAAACACATCACCCTTGAAGAAATCGGTCGCCGGAAGGCCATTGGTACGTTCAAAGAATTGAATGTGATTGTGAAAGGCGACGTAGACGGTTCGGTAGAAGCCCTTTCGGATTCGCTGCTGCAACTGTCAACGGGTGAGGTTCAGGTTAATATCATTCATAAAGCCGTTGGGCAGATTTCCGAATCGGACATACTGCTCGCGTCGGCATCGGATGCGGTGATTGTTGGTTTCCAGGTGCGGCCATCGGCAAGTGCGCGGAGATTAGCCGAACAGGAGCAGATTGAAATCCGTCTCTATTCGATTATCTACGACGCAATCAACGAAGTGAAAGACGCAATGGAAGGGCTGTTGGCTCCGACCGTTGAGGAAGTTATCGTTGGTAATGTTGAGGTGCGCGATGTATTCAAAATCACCAAGATCGGTACGGTTGCCGGCTGTTATGTAACGGAAGGCAATATCAAGCGGAATAATAAAATTCGGATCATCCGCGACTTTATTGTCATTCATACGGGCGAAATCAGTGCGCTGAAACGCTTTAAAGATGATGTCAGTGAAGTGAAGTTCGGCTACGAATGTGGCTTGAGCATCAAGAACTTCAACGACATTGAAGTGGGCGACGTAATTGAAAGTTTCGAATTGAAAGAAGTGAAACGGACACTGTAAGCCATAACCGGGATTTATGTGATTTTTCTGACTGACTGTGATTTTAAAGAGCGGCTTTCAAAGAAAGCAAAATCATAGTCAGTCAGAAAAATCACATAAATCCTGGTTCAGAAAGTAGCCCCAACTGGTTTTCCGGTTGGGGCTTTTTTGTATCTTATGGATAGAACGAAATCGTATGAAAATCCTTATTATCAGTGATCTGCATGGTCGATCTGTCTGGAAAGAAGCCTATTTCAGTGCGTACGATCGGGTAATCTTCCTCGGCGATTATACCGATAGTTTCGTTGAATCGGACGAAACGATTTACGAGAACCTGAAGGAGATTATTCAGCTTAAACGCAAAAAGCCTAACAAGGTCATATTGCTCATTGGTAACCACGACGCGCAATACCTGCACTTCCCGCATTACCGCTGTTCGGGTTATCGGCCCCATACGCAGCCCGCGCTGAGCACTTTATTTGCCAAACACGAATCACTTTTTCAGGTGGCCCATCAGGAGGCAGACTATCTATTTACCCACGCGGGTGTAAGTAGCAACTGGCTGGCCTACGCACAACAAAAAGTGGCGAAAGAGTTACCCGACCTGAAGCCTGATAAGGGGATGGCCAAATTTCTGAATGAGCTTCATCGGCAACCACTGCGCTTACGAAATCTACTGTTCGAGGTGGGGCCGGAACGTGGTGGATTGGATGCATTTAGCGGACCTGTCTGGGCCGACCGTACCGAGACGTTCATCGATTTTTTGCCTGACTTTCATCAGATTGTTGGACATACACCCGTTGATGATTTCACAACCGCAAGTAATCAAACCGGTTCGATTACTTATACCGATGTGCTGGAAACGAAAACAGCATTTTACGAAATCATAATCCCTGATTAACTTAGGCACTAAAGAAACGAAAGGCCCCCGCCGGGTCGTTATTTATAAAATGGTCACGACATGGTCAGGTAGGGTCAGAAATGGTCAAAATTGGTCAGGAGCTATCAGGCAGTAAGCCTATTGCTAAGTCCTGTCTGACCAACTTCTGACCATACCTGATAAACCCTGACCCTTCCTGACAACTCACTCTGAATGAATTTCCTCTATCCTTCTTTTCTGTTTGGTCTGCTGGCCGTATCGGTTCCAATTGCCATTCACCTGTTTAATTTCCGGCGCACACGGCGGGTATTTTTTACCAATGTTGCCCTGCTGCGCACCGTTCAGACCGAAACAAAATCGTTTCGCCGGTTAAAGCACTGGCTTATTCTGGCCTGTCGGTGTTTGTTTCTCGCTTGTCTGGTACTGGCGTTTGCCCAGCCGTTTATCCCCAGCAAAAACAAACTCGGATTGTCGCGGCAGGGCGTTACGAGCCTGTATGTCGATAACTCGTTTAGTATGCAGAACGAGCGAAATACAAAACGCTATCTCGATATTGCCACCAGCAAATTAGACGAGTTGCTCACGCTGTTCCGCAACGCCACTTCGCTGCAACTGCTCACCAACGATTTCTCGGCGGCAGAACAACAGGCCGGAACCGCCGAGTCGGTTCGTGACCGGGTTACGTCTATCCGCTTTGCCCATACGCCACGCGCCCTCGCTACGGTCTACCGTCGGCAGCGCAACCTGCTCAGTTCGCTTAATCCGGGGGGGCGTAACCAGTTGTTCTGGTTTTCGGATTTCCAGAAAAGCACCACCGGCGATTTATCGCAGTTAAAAATTGATACGACAGACCGGCTGTTTATCGTGCCCCTGGATGCTCAGTCTACCAAAAATGTTTATGTCGATTCGGTTTGGCTGAGCACGCCCTTTATTCGCGAAATGCAGAATAACAGCCTAAATGTCAAGCTGACGAATGCGGGCCGGGAGAATGTTAAAAACCTACCGGTGCGGTTGTATTTGGATGATACACAGACGTCTACGGGTTCGGCTACGCTACTGCCCAACGGCTCGGCAACGGTTTCGCTCAATTTCAATGTGACCGCAAAGGGATACCATCGGGGGCGGATTGTGTTTGAAGATTACCCCATTACGTTCGACAACCAGTATTTTTTCGTGATCGAAGCCTCCCCGGCGGTTCGGGTGCTGCATTTATACGAACAGAAAGCAGCACCACCGGGTCGTCCGGCAGGCTACGTAGAAGCGGTTTACTCCGACGACAGCCTGTTTGTTCGGCGGAGTTTCAACGCGCAGAATTTTGATGTAGGTCAGTTGAAAGAAACGGATTTGGTTGTGCTGGAAGGCGTTGGGGACATAAGCGGCACGCTGCGTACCGAGCTGGAACGCTTCGTTCGGCAGGGGGGCAGTCTGGCCATCATTCCTCCATCCACCCCGAGCATGACCAGCTATGGCCCTTTCCTGAGTGCATTGGGCATAAACGGCCTGACGCTGAACACGCAGACACCGGGCGTTCCTGGCCTTTTGCCCATTGCCGACCCGGACCGGCGCAATCCGTTCTTCCGGGATGTTTTCCAGCAAAGTTACCAGTCGGAGCCATTGAATATGCCGAGTGCCGCACCGGTTTGGCGATGGAACGCGGGCAACCGGCTGCTGAATCTGCGCGATGGTAACCCACTGCTGACGCAATCGAAAGCGGGTGGTTCGACGTCCGGTACGGTTTATGTTTTTGGTAGTCCGCTCGCATCCGCTTATGGCAACGTAGCCGAACACGCGCTGTTTGTTCCGGTTATGTATAAAATGGCCGCGCTGAGTGTTCGGGCGCAGCGAACGGCATATTCGTTCGACGATAATTTGGTGACCATTCCCGTAAGTAATCCTTCCGAACGGGCCGTTTATAAACTGAAGCGCAATAAGCTGGAAATCATTCCGATACAGCGCACGGTTGGTAACCAACTCGTGCTCGAAATGCCTAAAAGTAATGATCTTGCGGCTGGTCAGGAGATTGAAGCCGGTTATTACGAATTGCAGAACGGTCAGGGGAAAACCGAGCGGTTGCTAGCCTTCAATCACGGCAATCAGGAGTCGATTATGAATTTTTATTCGGCGGATGAACTGCGCCGTGCCTTCGCCAGCCAACCAACCGTTGAGGTGTTCGACAGCATTCAGGACGGCGATTTCGTACAGGCACTGGAGCAGGAAAATTTGGGCAAGAGTCTCTGGAAATACTTTCTGCTGGCCGCGCTGGCGTTTTTGCTTGCAGAGGTCGGTCTGGTGCGGTTTATGAAGGGTTAAAGAGTAAGTGCGTGGTGTCGGGTTCTGGAAAGCCAGCCCGGTCAAACCTGACACCACGCTACATCCCTACTTTCTAACCGCCGAAATCACCACCACTTTATCGCTCTTGCTGTCGGGTATGGACAACCGTCCGGTGGTGATTGTCTCCCGTTTTAGTGATTTCCCCGTTAGAACATCCGTCCACTCAGCCTGGTAGTTGCCTTTTGGCAGGTTCAGTGTCAGGTCATGCGCTTTTACGGCCATCGGTTCGTAGTATATTACCCACTGCGAACGGCCATCACTCAACGCCTTCGTCATGGCTCCTGGTGCCGCCGTCACAACAGATTGGTCGGGACGAAACTGGATGAAATTGAGTTTCCCGAAGAAATTTTTCAGGATTTTGTACTGCGCCCGCAAGGCCGGACTACCCCCACCCGGCGCGGAATACGTGGTATCCTGCCCGGTTTCGGCTCCAACCGAATACGAGTAATCGAGCTGGTTGAAGAGGCCGCCCCCCGCCATCAAAAAACGCCATGCCTGCCGCCGGTAAGTCGAATCGCTGCGGCCCGCAAAGCCTGTTTCGTTAAAACCAATGACTTTGTTGAGGTGGTAATTTTCGGATACGGCTTCGGGCAGGGCGTAATGAAACGTGAAAATCGACATGTTGGGGTCAGCGTCCGTAATGGGGTAATGAAAGTTGCTGACATCCTGCGAAATCAAGTGCTTCGTGGGCAAGCGGTTTTCTTCGTCTTTAATCCACCGGGCCACCTGCCGCTGCCAGTCGTTGGACCGTTGCGAAACGACCTGCAATGTCGAACGCCAGTCTTTTTCGGAACCATACTCATCCCGACGAAGAACAATATCCGTTTGCTCGGCCCAGGGTTCGTTCTGGATTTCAAAATAGAGATTGTCGAAGCCATTCAGTTCCCGCACGATCTTCCGCACGTACGCTTCCTGATAGGCCAGAATGTTACCGTTCTGTAATGTGTTGACCAATGATGAGGCAATGCTATCCGTTTTGTTAACGTTATTTTTCGGATTGAACGCGCTGTATTTCCAGCCGTCAGCATAGTGTGCCGAGAACAGATTGACTTCAACGATAACCCCGTTTTGACGCGCTTCGATTACGAAATCCCGCAACCGGTTAAAGTACGCATCGTCCCATTTTGTCAGGTCAAACTTTGTGCCGCCCAACGCGTAACCCACTGTTGCTGACCGTTGCCAGGGTAAAACAAGTCTGCCAGCAACAGGTGCCAATGTGTTTTTTGCAATGCCGAAATCACCCAATTTCTCGATGTACGCGCCCGTGAACAGGCGGGTGGTGTTCATGCCATCGGCGGCTGTGGCCTGTAGGTATTTCTTGTAGTCGAAGTCCAGATTAACAACCGATCCGTAGTGCTCACCGGAGCCAATCAGCACCATTGGTTTGCTCTGATACTGAAAATAGTGCGGATTTTGCGGATGCAAACGGAATGTCCCGCCCGACTGTGCAAAAGAATAAAAAGGTATCAATAAACCTAAAATCAAGGCCGATAGAGCGTGTTTCATGCAGGAAGGTTCGAGGTAAGCAGTATGTAATAGGGTGGGTTTTGACTTGTGGCCTCCATGCACAGATGTCATCTTTGCGTTTCGGTGCCCCAAAAAGATGACATCTGTGCATGGAGGCCACAAGTCAAAACCCACCCACGCAAGATACACCCAAAATGAAGTCGGTAGCACTCATAACACTAAGTTAGGGATTCGGAAACCCATCTCCTGCGCAACCGGGTCGACCTCGAACGATTCCGCGTTTATATCGACTTCCTCCACCACCAACTTAATGGGGCGGGCATCGGCATACGAGTCCGTCGCTTTCGGGAGTTTAATGCCCGTCAGTTGTTCAATGGTGGCAATGCTGACCTGAAACGTGTCGGCTTCGCTAAACTCCATAAAGAGTTTATCCTCATCGGTGAACGATTCAAATTCGTCCGATACCGCTTCAACGATGCCGTTGTTTTCCAGCAGCGATTTTTGCCCCATCAGAAAGCCCGTTCGGTACAGTTTTCCATCGCTTTTCGGGTAAACCACAACTTTCCAGAACAGGAATGGTATTTTCAGGTGCGCATCTTTCACGGCCGTGACAAACAGCGGGTCTTTATCCGACAGAACAGGCCCCGTAAACACGCAGATTTTGAGGTCTTCCCGTACCGCTTCTGTATGTAGGATGTAATCTTCGAGGTCGGCCCAGATGCGCTGGTTGAGTTTAGCGTGCTGCGGTACGGCATTCGTGTAATAGAAAGTCGAGTCGGCGGCATTGGTCGCTTCGAGCACGGTGCTGCCCCATTGAACATCCTCACGCTTGGTCATGTGTCCTTTGTCGAAGTCACTGTGGGGTGCTTTGTAGAGTTCCGGGCCCCATTGGCTGGCTTCGTCAATGCGCGGGTCTTTGCGCCAGTTATCTTTCCGGTTGACCTTCTGAAAAAGCGTTCCATCAATATTCGATGCGGTGAAGTACGGGAACTTCCTCGTTTTGCTGATTACTGCACTGTAGTTAACATAGTGGGCAATGTTGTCGGTTGTACCAGCAACGGGAGCCACATCTTTGCGTTGGTCTTCGGTCAGCGTGGGCAGGCTTACGGCTAAGGTAGAACCCAGAAAAGTCGGTTGATAACCGTTGTAGTTTTTTAAGGTAGTTGGCATGAGTATTTGGGAGAGAAAGTTGATTGTTATGTTTTGTAGATGTGACCCCACCCCAACCCCTCCCCTTTTTTTAGGGGAGGGGTTGGGGTGGGGTAGTCTCTTTTACTGCGAAAAGTTAGTCAACCAGCGTTTCATAAACCGCTCGCCGTTGGTGTAAAGCACATCCCGAACAAGACCTTTCAGGTAACCGGTTTCTACCTCGCCCTGCTGGTTTCGGGTCAGCAAAGGCAGGCCGCCATTTTGGTCGCGGTAGGCGCGTTCGGCAATGGGCAACCACCGGATGAGGCTGTCCTCCAGCACTGGCAGTTGCGTAACATCGCGGCAGTTGATGACCGGATTAATCAATCCGTCGTAATCGCTGCCGATGCAAATGTGCTGCCAGGGGTCCGTGCTGGTGCGAATGATTCCTACCGATACCACGTGCAACAGATTGAAACACAGGGCTAATGGATGGCGTTCCTGTTTCGTTGGCAGAAATTTCGATTCGGGCGCGGGCAGGCCAAATTGCCGAAAGCGTTCGGGGAAAAAGAAACGAAATTCCTCCGCCGACAGGTATTCTTCCTGTTCATCTTCCGTCAGGCTGTCGTGCCAGCCCAGAATCCGAACGTCTAAACTGACGCCAATCAAACCCGCACTGTTCAGCACCGCTTCGATGTCCTCGTCCATCAGGTTAATCGACCAGGCATTGTATGTAAATTCATTGTTGTTGATGCCCCAGAAACCGGCTGTTTTTCGGTGTATTTTCGTCGTAACGACCGGCTCGCCCGATGGCAGACGCATCGGGCTGGCTTCGTCCAGAGCCGCCTTCCAATCGCCTAAGGCATAGCCCGTTACGCCAATGTGGCTGGCGATAATGGGAAGGTCATACCCTTTTTCCTGCCGGTACGCGTAAAAATCGAGCCGCGATTTCAGGCTCATGTGCTTGATGTCGATTAACACTGGTGCGGGTGTCGGCGTCCCGTTTACGTCCACTTTCAGAGTGTAGGCAGCGTCAATTACCTGACGGCCTTTGGGATACAGGCCGTTTCCTATCGGGTAGCTGCTCACGTCTTTAATCATTTTCATGCCAAAGGCGTGGGTTGCCAAAGGCTGCTCATCAATATGCGACAGGTGGGTCAGTACGAGGTAACACAAATCTAATTTCTGGTCCCATAGAGCCTGTTGCAGTTGCTGCAAACTCTGGGCGGGACTACTGGTAAAGTGAGCCGTAAAATCAGTAGACAGCGAATCCGCCGACGTGACCACGAGCGACGTATCGGGCAGGCCGGGGTGGCTCACCAGCGTGCGGCACAGGCCGTGTCCACCCTCCAGACTCAGGGCCAGATGTGGCTTTCCATCGGTCGTGTCCAACACCGGAAACTGTCGGCTAAGCATTCGTAACCTGCTGGCGTCGTGCAGTCGTTTGTAGATGTTGATTTCCCGGATAAGCAATTGATAGTAAGATACCTGTCCGTCGCGAACACGGTTCATGTACGTCAGGTCCAGCGGTTTGGTCAGACCGGAATTAAGAATTTTTCCGAACAGTCCGCCATCGTCTTTGTTGGTAAACAGCCGTTCGATGGGCGCGATAGCCGCCACACCCAACGCCAAATGGCCCTCGTTCAACTGGTCAACGCAGGACTGACTACCCAGAATGTGCAACATTTCTTCATCGAGCACCCGGACAATATGACTCGTCAGTTCAAACTGCCCCGTCAGGTCTGCCACAGGCCGGTTCGATGGGTAGGTATCCTCGTATTTGCAGATAAATTTTTTGAAAACGGGGTGGAGGTGAAAGTCGAAAAAACCGGTAGCAGCCATGTCGGAAATTGGTCGAAAGAGGGTGGAATGGAGGGACTATTGATTGAAATAATACCGAAGCAGCGCATCGGAATCCGTGACGGTCACACTACTTTCGCGGACACTCGTGGTTGTGCTGATCGCAAAGGCGTTGAGTGCCTGTTGCCCGCGTTGCGTGAGTGGGGTAGAAGTAAGCGCACTTTCGGTAGAAACAGCCAGCGACGCGGGAGCCGCATTCCACGTAACATGCGCGGCCTCGGCAATGCCAACGCTGTGCGGGTGGTCGTCGGGTCGGTTTCGGTACGCATGAATGAGCGTAGCGGGTGCGGGCAATGGCTGCGCGAGCAGGTTGGTGATGTCGAGAATACCGGCCCCGTAACCGCCCGTCGTCCACTGACCTTTCCGGGCCGATTTTTTCAATGCCGTGCGAAACGCTTCGACAACCTGCCAGGGCAAATACTGGCCCAGGGCGTCGTAGTGCCGCGCTTTCCAGAGCATGGCCGCTGCTGCCACCTGGGGCGTAGCGTAGCTGGTGCCGCTTCCATACGCCATAATTTCCTGTCGCTGCTTATCCAGGAACGGGACATATACATCTTCGCCTGGAGCCGAAATGTCCACTGCCGGGCCGTGGCTGCTTCCCGACCAGGGGAGGTCGTTGGGGTTGGTAGCGGCAACGGCAATCGTGCCCGGATACAGGGCCGGAGCCACTACCAGACCGACCTCATTTCCGGCGGCACAGGCCCAGATCACCCCTTTTTCGTAAACGTCGCGGGCAATGGCGTCGAGCATCGGGCGCGGATAGCTGCCCATGCACATAAATAGCACATCGGCTCCGCTTCGGATCGCGTAATTGACCCCATCGACAACCTGCTTCACTTGGTCAAACAGAATGACCGACTCGGCCACGCGGTAGGGGATAAGCCGGGTTAACCGCTTCCCTGCGTCAACCAACAAGCCGGCGTTGCCATCTAACAAGCTGGAGGTATCGGCTAATGCCCCTCCCACAACAAGGCTGGCCGTTCGGGTGCCGTGAAATGGAAATTTGAAGAGGCCAAGCGAAGGAGTTTCATCGCGGGCGTCGAAATCCACGTCGATGAAATCGAAATCCAGATCGGTGTTGTAGCCGTCCGCTACTTTTGAGTGCGCTGAGTAGCCCGTGTCCAATTGCACCAACCGCATCTGTGCGAGCCGGTCGCGTTCCGGCTGCGACAATACGGGCGGATTCTGACTCGTATCGGGCCAGTTAACCGCGTACCAGTTCCACCAACGCTGCTGGTTTTTTCCGTTCTTCAGCGCAGCTTTCACCTGAATGGATTTACCCCATTTGTCCAGAAATTCGGTCTCGTTTGGTTCGCCGGAGCCATCATTGAACAAAAAACTTTCGGTGTCGCGCACCGGAGTGGCTGTTTCGGTCCCGTTCCGGCCAACATCGGTCAGGGTTTTCAAATCAGGTCGGCAACTCTCAACCTGCGGCAATCCCTCAATATTAGCCGCAACCGTCCACGGATTATCCGATGAGCGAACCGTCAGATAGCGCATTCGCCGGACAAACGGGTCAGACGACGTGGGCAGCAGGGGCGTTTGGTCAACCAGACCGGGAACCAGTTCTACAGCCCGTTTGTCCCAGTCGGTTTGCAGCGTGGTCTGGTCGATCAACAGCACCTCGAAATAAAGCAGTCCGGCGGCTTTTTCTGATGATCCCGGCACGGGCGACACCGGCGCGGGCAGGGGAGCAGATTCCGTCCGAACCGGGGTAGCAACGGCGGGCGATGTGCTTGTCGATGGCATAGAAACAGGACTTGCTGTGTTGACCGTGAGCGATGGCGTCTGGGCTTCCAGAATCTTTGTTTTAACGGGTTGCATGGAGTCGGGGATAGGCAGGTTATTGAACGCTTCAACAATGCAGCTTACCCGAACGCCCTCATTACCGATCCAGTCAATGTCGTCGTCGGAGTCGCCGGGCTGTCGGATTTTGCCGTCTTTGCGGAGCCAGTTGCCGTTGGCATCTTTGCGCGGCACGGCACTGTGATGCAGCCCAACGGCATCGGCAGTGCCCAGACCCAGCACCAAACTCCCCGACGAACCGGGCTGGGTATCGGCTTCGTAAATAAGGAAATTTTCGGTGAGGGTGATGAGTCGGATGTCTTTCAATACCACCTTTTTATAGTCGCCTTTGGGATGCTGAATCACGACGCAGTTCTCCCCCTCAATGATTTTTCCGAGGGAGGGGTCGAGCCGGATATAGCCGAACTGGCTCAGAGCCGCTCCGTCGGGGTTGGTTGGCTCAACGGCCACCAGCGTAAAATCGCGGCCACTAAAGGGAGTATCAGCCCGTTCGGTATAGGGCGAGGTCAGGAAAAACAGGTCAGGACGCAGGCGGAATGAAACGGGCACTAATGTCTGTCCATTATCACCCAGTTCGTAGTTAAACTGAGCAATGGCACGGCTGGCCGTATCGGCATCGGGAAAGACGTGGTTGTTGGTAATGAGCACGTTAGGGGCCACTAAAAAGCCCGTACCATAGCCGCTGATGCCCGAACGCCCCTGCAAAATAATCCGGCAAACACTAATCGATGCCTGCACGATTTTGCGCACGATAGCCATATCCTGAAAATCCGGGATACCATTGATACGCTCCAGTGCCTGATCAAACTGCCCACCCTCGCGGGCCGCCCGCCTGAATAACCGGGTTTTGTCGTCGGTAATATCCGTGAGGGAACGCACCCCGTTCCGGTTCTCCGAGATGCGCTGGACAATCTTGTCGATTTGGTCCGAATGGGCTGCGTAATTGCTGGCTGCTTTATCGGCAAGGTAACGTGTCGTTTGGTCGAGGGGAGGAGCCTGTGTCATCGGAAATGGGCGTTAAAAGCGGCTTGAAATTCGGTAAACTCTCTGATAATAAGGCGCGTATAAGTACCCGAATGAGGTGGGTATTTTTCCCGTTTTTAGCGAGTGGGTTTTGGGTTATTCGTGGTGCGGGTGATGTGTGGAGTAGTGTCGGGTTCTGGAACGCCAGCCCGGTCAAACCCGACACACTCGCGTCAGCAACAGTGTCGGCGGTCCGCCGTTGCGGTTTGAGAACCCGACACCACCACGCACAGAAATCCATCACAACATCCGTCCTTCTTTCGCGTACTCCCGCTCGATCCCTTTTTGCAGGTTTTTGAGGGTTATGATATTGGTTTCGCCCGCCAGTGCCTGCAAACAGCAATAGTGCGCCACATTCATGATGCTGGAGCCGCTGAGTTCGTACGTTTGGGCAATATAGTCGAGGTGAACGGCATCTTCCAGGGTGACTTGTGATGGGAAAACCTTCTGCCAAAGCTGAATTCGCTCCGCAATCCCCGGCATCGGGAAATAAATGACCGACTGAAACCTGCGCAGAAACGCTTCGTCAATATTCGTCTTGAAGTTGGACGCCAGAATAACAATCCCCGCGTAACTCTCCACCCGCTGTAACAAATACGACGCTTCCTGATTGGCGTATTTATCATGCGCATCCTTCACATTCGTGCGTTTGCTGAAAATAGCATCGGCTTCGTCGAAGAACAAAATCCAGTCTTTATTCTGGGCTTTGTCGAACAGATTCGCCAGGTTTTTCTCCGTCTCGCCAATGTATTTTGAGACGATGGCGGGCAGGTCAACGCGAAACACGGGCCGGTTGGTAAACTTGCCTAACAGCGAGACGGTCAGCGTTTTACCCGTTCCGGGCGGGCCATAGAACAACGCCCGATAGCCCGGTTTTAGCTGGCGGCTCATGCCCCAGTCGTGGAGCAGCACGTCGTTGTACCGAATCCAGGTTTCGAGTTCGCGAATCTGACGAAGCGTAGCCGGATTCAGCACCAGGTCGTCCCATTCCAACTGCGTCGAAAGCGGTTCGGCGGGAAAATCAGAACTGAACGTTTCGATGTAATTGGTTTGAAACAGCGTCTGCGCCAAAAAATCAGTATCGACCAGCAAACGGCCACTCATGGGCGGCTCCCCCGATTTTACCCCTTCGAGCGTCAGGGCGCGTTTTTTTATGAGAACATGCTCAGTTGATAAGAGTTTTTGAGCCGCCATTCGCCCCATCAGATCATTGCCCGCCAGAATAAACAGGGCCGTTTCGCCGGTCGGTAAAATACCCCGGTGGTTGGTGCCTTTCACGCCACCAAACTCAATCAAATCGCCCCCCTGCGGCATAAATGAACCAATAATCGTGGTCAGAAAAGCGGGGGCTATGTGGGGTACGAGGGCCAGCATCAGAACGATAAATTCCTCAGCCGACAGCGTATTGCCGATCACGAAAGCCGACAGGGTCGAGTTGCCGTAAAAATCGGGTGAGGGGGGTAGCTCAAACACCTGTTTCTTGCCAAAATGCACACTGAGCCGCTCCTGAAGGTAGGCTTCGAGGTAGGTCAGGCCTGTTTGCAGGGCCGGGATGGACGACGTAACGGGTTGGTATCTGGACATGGTTATTATCGGATATGAATAGGCTGGCCGCTCGTCACTGTCTGGCTAACCGGCATCGTGTTTAATCGGGCAATGGTTTCGACATCGATGCCCGTCATGAAGGCTACATCGGCCAGGGTTCGTACTCCGCTGGGCGGCACGACAAAGGTTGAACCGCCAACCGAAGCGGGCGGAAAGCCGAGGTACTGGGTCTGCCCTAAAAAATAAGCTGCCCGGAAATTCTGATTGCCAATCAAATTAATGATCTGCCGAACCTGCCGCATCTGACCGGGGTAGTTGCCAACGCTCGTTGCGGGCGAAACCGACCGTTCAAGGGGAACAAAATGCAGATCGGCCACAGGGGTAAAGAGCGGCCCTTCAACGCGTTGGCGCAGGCGGGTATCGCTGCGTATCCGGGTTGGGTAAAGGCCCTGCCAGACGTTGTCGGTGAGCAGGCTGGTGCCCCCTTCGACCAGTACACTCCGTCGCTCCGGGCTGAGGCCATTTACAAAACGCCGGTAAGCCGGATGCTCGATAAAATGAATGTACTCGTGGAGAACTGTTTCAAACTGATCCCAGAACATCCTTCGGTTGCCCGCATTCGATCCCGTGCTAAACGACTGAATCTCAGTTTGTACGCCGGGTGTAGTGACGCCCGGCCATGCCTGGTCGATCACCTCAAGCTGCGTGCGGTTGGTTGGTGAACGATCAATATACCGGACCAGCGTTGTGGGGGCACCCGGCACAAACGCGTTCGGGCACCAGGGATCGGCACCTGTACAGCCGAATATAAGTGCCCGTACAAGTCCTGCTTCCGTCGGACGCGAATGATCCGCTTTGTGCGCCCGTCGGACGGCTTCCAGGTTATCCGAATTGTTGATTAGATACGTCAGTAAATCAACGAAACTGGGCGCAACGGTGCTTCGGTCAACCAGCGTGGGCGGCACACTCGTAGAGACAAGGGATGGCCCCGTAGCGTAACTGCCAAACACGTTGTCAACCTGTGCTTTTGCTTCCACCGAAATCTCATCAAACCGGCTCATTGGAATGCGGGTGCCGCCCAGCAACGCCGATGAGCGGGGATATTCGGACGCCCGGTAGCGGTCGAGCGCAGCAATTAAATCTTCCCAATACGTTTTTCCGGCAACCACGTTAACGAACGGATCAGAGGTGGTAGCTCCCGGCACGGTGGAGGAGCCAGGCGTGATTAAGGCTTCCTCAATCTGGGTTCGGACGGGCGCATCAACGGCGCGGGTGTTCTCCATTGTCAGGTACGGCCCTGCAAGGTGTAAATGCGTTGTGCCCGCTACGTAGCCCGTTTTCAATCGGCCAATTCCCTGAATTGTCTGGGGTATGAGACCTTCCGGGACCGGGTCAGGACCACTGTTCACCGCACTTCGTTCGGCTGCGTAAGCCGGGCTTGTCAAATGCCAGCCCCGGTGCAGCAGGTCCTGAAGCAGGAAAATGTCGCTTTTGTTATTTGGCTCCCCACGCCCTACGTTACCGGTAAGTGTCAGCCCAAAAACGCCGTTCGCTACATCCCTGTGCAGTGTATTTTCTTCATTCCGCCGTATAGCCCGGATGGTGTTCGGTAAATTGGCGACGCTGATATGAGAGCGGCCCGCCATGCCCTGCACCGTTGGGTATTCGGCGGCATAATCGGCGTCGGGCAGGCTCCACAGAACATGCAGTTTGTCCATAACCCGCAGAACATCCTCGCGGATATTGGTCGTGTCGCCGTCCAGATCGCCTACGTAGCGGTCGTTAACGAGCCACAAATGCTGCCGCTGAATCTTCTTTCGCTGGATTCCGGCCCCCTGTTGAACAACGTGCGTTAGTTCGTGGGCCAGCAGGCGTTTGCCATCGGTCGAGTCGGTGTTGTATTTGCCGGCGTTGAAATAAATGTCGCTGCCGTAGGTAAACGCCTGCGCATTCAGTGTTTGCGAAAGTTGCACGGCCTGCGAATCGGTATGAAGCCGCACGCCCGAAAAGTCGCTCTGAAAGGCCGACTCCATCTCCGACCGCAGCCGGGGCTGTAACTGGTATCCAGACCCTGTTGAATCGGTAATCTGGCTGGCGATGGAAGGGCTGGCGTCGGATTGGGTACTGTCGTTTTCCTTTCGCCGGAGTTTTTCTTCGTCTTCACAATGCGCACATTTTCGCTGAATAGGGGGCGGAGCGGTCAGGTTTGACGATGTCATGCGTTGCACCACCCGTTCGCTCCTATCCTCCGCTTCCTGCTCGTACTCATCGTCCGGGCTGCCAATTTCGAGTTTGAGCTGAACGATGGGCGGGCTGAAAAAAGGCCGCGATGAGGCCGTCCCCGGTGGTGAGAAGAAGGGGCTATGTTCATCAGCGACCTGCGGAGGCTTACTACTGAACGTGGGCTGATCGACCTGTTTCATGCGGGCGTTATGAATGCAAATTTTTTGCTGATAATCAGTTAGATAGTGATGCTGCCCTGTAGTTGCCAATGGCACGCGGATGACGCGGATCAAGCAGATTTTAAAGATTTTCATCGGTGAGAATCCGCTCAATCCGTGTCATCCGCGTGCCATATCTCTGTGAAAAAACCTGGCTTAGTCGAACCCGGTTAGCGCGGTCGGTACAGCCCAGAATCGGTCGTTGACGCTTTTGGCAAGGCTGGCTAACTGAACAGAAGTGGGTCCGGACACGTCGCCGTAGCGCATCAGAATCAATCGGTAGATTTCGAGCGTCCGGTCGTCTTCGTTCAGCGAAAACAGCATCGGGCACAGGTGCAGCGTGTCGCTGGTAATGAATAGAAAATAGCGATAATAGCCCGTTACATTGCGGTCGCAACTGCGTTCGCATTCAAACGTGAGTGCCGAAGATAATTGACTGTGTATCTGGTCATAAACGCGCCTGGCTCGCAGGATGTCGGCAGCCGTTGTTCCGCCCAGATGCCGCGTCTGCAAATCCTGCCACTGCGACAGCATCGTGGGCCGCTGATCGCTGGTCAGGTTTTGCGCATTCCGGTTCCAGCGTTCGAGCTGCGCCAGCGATCGGCGCACCGGCGTAGCCTGCCGCTCGTTGCAGTCATTGGTTTCGTCCTGCGGAGCCGTACTCTGAGCAGGCGTACCCGTGCCTAATTCCAGGCAAAAATTTTCGTAGGAAGCCGCGTTGGTCAGGGCTTCGATGGTTGACAGCATTCGGTAAGCCCGATTGCTCTCGTAGGCCCGGTCCGTTATGTGGGTCATGCCCGTGAGGGTGTGCGCCATTTCGTGAATGATACTGGTAGCCTGCCAGTTAGCCGATCCATTGAAAAAAGCGGGACAGAACACGAAGAGATTGCCCGTTACGTAGGCACCGGCGGCATTGCAACTGGTGTCGGTGGGGGTATGGCACTCCACGCGCAGGTCGGGGCGGGTAAGAATTTCGCTGTCGATTCGCCCCAGCATCCGGCGAACGCGCCCCGCCGTTTCGGACGTTGACGAATGAAAATGACGCTCCAGCGCGGCCAGCACACCGGGTTCGCGGGTGGGAGCACCAATAAACGTGTCGAGACGGTTAATGGCTGCCCGAAGCCAGGTGGTTGCCTGCCGGATGGCGGGTTCTATTTGGTGATGCTGATCGAGTGAGCAGGCTCCCGGTACGTTGGCTACCGTCACGGTGGTTTCGCGCTGGATTTTCTTTCGCTGAACCCCGGCTCCCTGCTGCACAACGTGGGTTAGTTCATGGGCCAGCAGGCGTTTGCCATCGGTCGAGTCGGTGTTGTATTTGCCGGCGTTGAAATAGATGTCACTGCCATAGGTGAAGGCCTGGGCATTGACGTTTTTCGACAACTGCACAGCCTGCGCATCGGTATGGAGCCGGACGGGCGAAAAGTCCATCCCAAACGCCGATTCCATCGTGGACCGAATGCCGGGTTGCAACTGGAAGCCTGAGCCAGCCGACTTTGTCAGCTCGTTCGTGAACGCCGGGCCAACGGTTGGAACGGCATCACTGGATTCTTTCCGCTGGAGTTTTTCTTCGTCTTCACAATGCGCACATTTCCGCTGAATACCCGCCGGGGCCGTCAGGGTCGGTGCGGTCGTTTGCTGAAGCACCCGTTCGGCCATCGCATCGGCTTCCTGTTCGTATGCGTCGTTCGGGCTGCCGATTTCGAGTTTGGGCTGGACCGTTGCCGGACCAAAAAAAGGAATAGAGGGAGCCTTTTCCTGTGAAGGAAAAAACGACTTCTGTTCGTCCGCAACCTGCGGGGCTGTACTGGCGGAACTGCTTTTTTCTGCCTGTTTCATAGCTGATTTTCATCTAAAAGACCACCAATCTATACCTCAACGAACTACTTAATATCGGTGCGTTCCAGCGAACTATCCTGATCTTTGAAGGCTTTCGACATCTGACCTTTCACACCGGCATCTTCATAATACAGTTTCATTTCGGTGGGTACCGGTTTCGCGTAGGCATCGTCCAGAGCCAGTTTAAACAGGGTTTTTACAGCATCCTGCTTTTTCTCATTTGGCTTTGTTTCCGTCTGTTTCGGGTCAAGAATGCCTTTGTTATTGATAATGTAATAGGCATTTCCCTTGCGCATCAAAGCCGTTACGTGGGCCGACCGCTTACTGTCTACGCCCACCGGAACGATGGCTAAATAACCGACAGGCTCAAAGCCGGCGTTGAAAAACAGGCGCATGGCGTAGGTAGCAAAGACGTCGCAATCGGCCTCGAAACGCGCTTTCGACGGACTGCCCGGCTGCAAATGGCTGATTTTCCCTTCCAGATTCGGCTCCACATCACGGTCGTGCGGGATATGGTAAAAGAAAATATCGGCAATGTTCTGGTAGATGTCGAAAACGGCTTTGGGGTCGGATGGGTACGCTTTCTTTGCGGCATCGCCAATCTTCTCGGTGTTGGTTTCGAGCCAGGGTTTAAGGTTAGCAAAATCTAATTTGGCAGGGGCCGGAATAACGATGCTCTGCGCTTTGGCCAGGTCGATCAGGTACTGCACGTAGTATTTTTGTTTATACGTGTACACCCAGGGCATATCGGTTTTCATCCGGTCGTTGTTGTAGTCTTCAGCCGTTTTGCCCGCCGGTACCAGTGCTTGCAGGTACAGCCCGCCTTCATAGCCCGGTTCAACAAAATAAGGATGCTTCAACACCGCAAACAGCAGGTCACGGTTGCCGATTTCGCCTTTCATCAGGGCGTCAGAAACCGATACCCGAACGGCCGGATTGAACATGAGCACCTCGGCAATGGCTTTTATGATGATGGGGTTGTTACCATACATCTTAATCAGCACCCCAAACATGGCTTTGGTTTGTGCCGCATTCAGTTTTTTCAGGTCGTTGGCATTACCGTCGGTCAGCAACTGAACGATGGGTACGCTGGCCGGGTCGGCAATGCTGGAACCCTGAAACGCAATGATGGTCACCAACTCGGCGGGCGACGCAGCCGACGGGTTTTTCAAGACCGTTTCGTAGAGAAATTTTCGCCGGTCCGCACTCAGCCCCGCCGACTGGTTCATGGCCTTCGTTACTAAACCGGCTTTGGCGAGGGCATCCAGCACCATCAATGCCCGCGTGTCGGCAAAGTCTTTGAGTGTGTCTGATGCAGCACCGGCCCGAATTGTCAGCAGCCACCTCGCTATAATTTCGCCCTTTTCAAACGCATCGGTCCATTCCTTCAGTTTTTTCGGGTCGGTGGGCTTGGGCAGCGGCTCCATCGTTGCCGAGTCTAAGAGCTGTGGCCGGATAAAATCCCAGACGTCCATCGGGAAATCGTCTTTGGTTCTATCCGTCGTTTTTTTGTTGGCAGCGGCCCATTTGGCATATTCACTTTCTACATCGGCTTCGGCTACTACCCGCTGAATCATTTTTCGTTGAATGGACGACCGCTGCTGCACGACGTGCGTCAGTTCGTGGGCCAGTAATTTCTGTCCTTTCTGCGAAGTCGGGGCGTACTTTCCCGCATTGAAATAGACATCATTGCCGAACGTAAATGCCTGTGCATTAATTTGCTGACTCATCTGTACGGCCTGCGCATCGGTGTGGAGCCGAACGGGCGAGAAATCGGCCCCGAATGCCGTTTCCATACGGGTTTGCAGGGCGGGCTGTAGCGTAAACCCCCGGCCCTTCGTGCTGTCTAACTGATGCGAAAAACCGGCATCGACAGACGTTTCGGCGGGGCTGTTTTCTTTTCGGTAGATTTTTTCGTTGGCTTCACAGGCGGAACATTTTCGCTGAATCAGTTCCGGTTCGGCTGCGTTTGTTTTGTCTGCTACCTGCTCGGCCATGCTATCGGCTTCCTGCTCAAAAACGTCGTCGGGCGCACTGATGTCAGGGTTAATCTGTCCATCCGTTTTCCGGAAAAACGAGTCGGAAACCAGCTCTTTTCTTTGGCCAAAGAACGGCTGCGTCTGCGGGGGAGCAGGCGTTGCTACGGGCACGTTCGGCGATTGTTTCGGTCTGGTTTCCATGCGTTGTTGGTTGCTGCGTCACACCGGGCTGATTGACTTGAAAAAATTAATCGCCGAAACAGCCTGTCAGCATTTTTTCATTCTCGCCGGGTTAAAACCCGGCGCAATTCATCCGTTCTGTGTTTTGCGCCGGGTTTTAACCCGGCGAGAAAAAAAACCGGCGGTTATTTAATGCAAGTCAATCAGCCCGGTGTAACAGGTCTATCACGGAACTCGCTTAACAGGTGGCCTGACCACAGGCGGTCTAACCACGGGCGGTCTAACCACGGGCGGCCTGACAATAACTGGTGGTTTAACAATAACCGGTGGCTTAACAACGACAGGCGGTTTACCCGTTGGGTCGACAACAACGGGTGGCTTCATAACCTGTATATCGGTAAAGCGACCCGAAAAGACTTTCTGGTTCAGCAGATTTATCGTACCCACCGATTTGGCGTCTCCGCGAAACGTCAGCGTATAGCTTCCGTCCTGATTATCAATGACATTAGCCAGTTTGGTCGATTGGGCGTTTACATCAAATGCATCCGCAGCCGCCGGACCTACAAATTTGCCGGTAGTCGTTACCGGACGCATGGTGACCACCAACTGCCCATTCACGATACTTTTGAAAATCGACGATCTGCCGGGGTCTATTGGCGCAGGCAGCACATACATACTCTGCATTTCGTAGCGGTCGATGGGGCCGCTGGCCGTATCGCTCCCCCGGATATGAAACAGAATCTGGTAGATGCCCGCTACGTCAAGCCTGGAAAAATCGCCTTCATACAGGCCGTTTCCTTTGGGAATCAGGGCAACGGCGTTTTCGTTGGGAGTAAGTGCCCGTACAAAAGCCGGGTCGCGCAGGAGCAGGGTCTGGTATTTTAAAATACCCACCGCCGACCTGTCCTGGATCTGGCGGGGAGATATGACTTTCAGAGGGTTACGCGCCATCAAGTCGCCGATATCATCGCCCGGTTTGTAGACGTAGGCAATTATTTTGACCCCGTCGAGCGGCTTGCCTAAATAGTTCAACTTAGCCGAAAAATGCTGCGTACTGCCCACAGTTGGCTTCGGCAGCGACTGGGCGCAGGTATAATCGAGCAGGTGGTCGTCGGCAATAACGGCAATGCGGTACGTTAGTCCCTGGGCGGGGCCATTGGCAACCGACGAAACGGCCCAATTGCCTTCAGAATGGAAGCTGTTCGCCCGCGCCTTTTCGTTGTTGAACGAGAAAGCCAGCAAGTAGGTATCGGGAAAAACACCCACCCATTGCGGAACGGCAAAATTCGTTACGTCGCGCCCCTCCTGCTCAACCCGTATCGACCCGATTATCTGCGCCAGCGTTGGAATCTCGAAGTGTTTATTTAGCTGGATTTCAATGACCAAATCCTCCACGTTTTTATTGAGCAGAAACGACATCAGTTTCTGACCGGCGGTAACACTGCCTGATTTATATTGAACCAACTGGGGGCTGGAATCCCGGAGAAGGTTGATGAATGTTTGCGTAAAAACGGCGTTGATATCGCCAATGGGCGTTCCGTTGCTGTTGGTAAAACTGGCTCCGTTAGACGTTAACAGGCATTCTCCCCGGTTGGCAGAAGCCAGGTTTTTCAGCGTATTGAGGTAGGTCGGGCTGGGGCTGCCGATGCCGATGGTGAACACCCGCAGGCTTCCTGCCGGTGCCGGATAGGTCGGGTTGATATTGACTCCGCCCACATCCTGACCGTTGCCATTAACGAGCGGAGCCACATTCTGCTCACCGTCGGTAAACACAATAATGTCGCGCGTGTGGGTAGCATCGGTTAGTTTCGATTTGGCGTCGTTAATGCCTAAGCCCATAGCGGTTGAACCGGAGGGTGCCACCGGGTTGATGGCACTGGCGATTGTGGTTGCTCCGGCGGGTGTGAGCGGAATAAGACCGGCACCAAACGACGGGGGCGTAACGGACGTGTCGAAGAAATTCAGCCCGACGCGATCGGTGCTTCCGGCAAAAGCGGGGTTGGAGAGTTTGCCCATGAAGTTGTTTACCGCTGCTTTCAGAGCCGCTATGCGGGTGGTGGTTCCTTCCGTAACGGCGTTCATACTGCCCGACTTGTCCAACACAAAAAAGGCATCTAACGGCTGGCTGAATTCGATGGTATACGTTCGGTGAAACGTTCCGTCGCCGATGTTGAGCGTGAAATTGATGGCACCCATCGGCGGGTTCATGCCCGTCCAGCTAACGGTTGCCGGTAGGGTAGGCGATACTTCCGTTGACGTAGAGGTAGCGGGTAAGGTTAAGGTGACGCCCTGGCAGGTGTACGTTTCGCCCGAAGCAGGGCCGCAGCCGGGAAAGGTGACCGCGCCAAATCCCCAGAATACGTTGGTAGTTGGGTTGGCAATATGAATAGGAACAGAGCTGGCTGTGCCAATGACAAATTTAATCGTGAAGGTGGTATTGTTTACCTGGTTGGCTGCGTCGATGTCCTGCGGATTAACGGCATACGCAAGGATGGGCGCAAACAGCCCGAAAAACAGGAGAAATACGGAGCGAAGGGTATGTCTTTTCATGGTTATTAAAGAGAATGGTTGAAATCTTAAATCCAGTCAACAAAGAGCAGGTCGGGCATCCAGGGTAGTTTTACCATCGACACGCCCCAGGGTAGTTTGTCTAAGAGAATGTCGATAGTCTTGCGTTCAACGGCCAGCCGCCAGCCACCGTCAACAGCGGTTAATTTGCCTTCTCGTTGCAGAAAAGCCTCCTGTAAACCAGCTATAGAAGTGTTTTTAAGAACTTCCCAGTGGGTCAGCACGGCTTCGAGAACTTCGGTGGTAAGTAGTTTTTCCGTATCGGTCAGGTCAATGTTGGGCGATACGACGGTCTCCATCGGCAACCCGCAAAGCAACTTGAGCAGCGGCATGGTGTATTCCGCACAAAACGCCGTTCTCGTTGCCAGCCACGCCAGCGTCTGCACACCTTTTTCCGACGCTTCCAGGCTGACCCACAGCCTGTTATGGATAAGGCCCATTTCGGTGAACAGGGTTGTCAGGAAGGGGTGAAGCAGGACAATACCGGCCATCGACACATAGATTTCAGCGTCGGGCAAAGGCGTTTCCAGTCGTTCCGGTTTGGCGGGTGGCCGTATCTGTGGCGATTTAGAAATAGAATCCGCCCGATTCGCTCCCAACGGCTCCAGCGAATCTGCATACATTGGCGGGTTATGAACAGGTCCGGTGTGTGCCGATGACTGCGTTTGTTGATTGGCGGCTACTTCGGTTTCGGCAGTGCCAACGTCAATATCAGTAGATTGTTCGTCCAAACGTGACTCACTGGCAGCGTTCGGCTGGGCGGGTTGACCAGCATCCGGGTCTGTGTCGATTACTGTTTCCCGGCCTGTTTTTTTTGCTGTGTTCGCGTTGTATTTTTTTGCCTGATTGATAAGCTGTTGCAGCGTTTTGATATATGATTTTCGGTCAGTTGGGAGCATCGGGTTTGTGCCCGAGTCAATACTTTGCAACAGCGTTATAAAAAAAATCGCTGAATTGTTCTGCCCACCCACCGCTACGTTTAATCGGTACAGGGATTCATAAAAATCGGTCAGGTAAGGCTCCGCCGAATCGCCGGTGCCAACCACCCGAAACCGACTTAACCAATACTGTTCCCGGATGATGGATGGCGATAAATGCCTGATTTGCTGATGAATGGCCTGAAATAAATGCCTCAGTTCCCCGGCCATTTCCGCACTGGCCGTTGGCGAAATAAGGCTCATCAGAGCTACATCGCTGCTGTGACTTATTAACCGACGGGCGATTGATGAATTACGGGGTAAAACCGACCGGAGTTCGCTACGAAACGACCCCGCCGACGGACCTGTCAGCCAGTCGCTGAACTGAACGACCGCTTCGGCATCGGCCCAGACGGGCAGGTAGCCGTGGTGCAGGAAAAACCAGAATTGCTGCCCCAGCCTGTCGGCCCGACTGTGCCGCTCCACCCGTGTATCGCCCGCTTCACGGTTGTTCAGGAGCCGGTTTAATTCCTGTTCGGCCCGTTGCCGGATTCGTTGCGTCAGTTGCTCCTCAAACCGGGCAGACGAAATCGTTCCGGCATCAATATCGAGCGTGTCAAGACGGATAATCGTATCGGCATTGGCAACCCCATCGAACACGGATTCGAGCACACCCGGCAAGGTATTCCGACAATACGCCGACAGCCGTTCCTGCAACACGAAGGCCGGAATAGCTGGCGGCTGGCCCGTCCAGACCGGGTCCATCAAGACCGTTTGTCGCTGAATGATATGTTTGGCGGGAATGGGCATGGCGTTAGTCAACTGTTGCGAGGAGAATGGATAAGTTTTTAAGCAACTGGTTGCGTGCCGTCGTGCCCGGTCGCGTGGCAACTGTGTCGGCCACGAAATGACCCATCCACGCCTGATAAAGTGCTTCTATCGTATTGAAAGACAAGGGGTTGGGTTCTGCCGCCGGGTTCGTGTTGGTATCTAACCAGAAAACAGTTGCAACCACATGGGCCGCACATTCCTGCTGGATAACAGCCTCGACATAATTCCGAAAATCCTTGTGGCGAAACCGGTGGGGCAGGCTGGGCTTGGGTGGATCACCGGCAATGCCGAAGTCGCGCTCGAAACCAGACGGAAACACCAGCGTAATCTGAAACGAGTACATATCCGGCTGACTGTCAGGTAGTTTATTGGGGCGAAGCAGGATGTGCTCGATTAGGTAAAGCCCTTCGTAACTGTAAGTATCGTACAGAAACGCCGAGGTAGACTGGATAAACGCGCGGGCATCGGTAGGACTGGCGAAGGCAATCGGGCTGCGGGCCAGAACCGTGCCGGCATCGTTGGTGAGCGCGACCTTCCATTGGGCGGCTCCGGTCTGCTCAACGATGTAATAGCCTGGCTCGACACCAAACTGAATGATTGTCCGAATACCCGAAAACACTGTTTGTACCGGAACTGTCGTGAACGATTGTTCACTGATTAGTAGCACCGTACCGCCCGTGTCTTTCAACCGGAACGTCTCCTGATTGGCTCCGCTGCTTTGAACCTCGAAGAAGTCGGTCAAGGGCCGAACCAGCGTCCGGCGTTGCTCTTGCAGAATACCCGCTTTAAGGTAAATGCGCCGTTCCAATCCCGACAGGGCCGTACTGGATTGTTTGGGAAGCCCCATTGCTCGTCCGGCTTCCGACGCATACAGATCGCGCAGAAAAGCTGCTTTATAGCGCAACAACCGTTGTGCTGTAACCAGCCGAATGCGCTCTAACCCGGCCAGCGATGTCGCTTCCTGCTGAGTGATGGTGTATTCTAACCGGCTCATTTCCAGCAACTCTTCGGCAAATCGACCCAGTAAATGATCCAGCACCCGGTGTTTGCGCTGGAGTTTACCGAGGGGCGATTCGGCACTCGTTTGCAACCGCTGCACGTAGGCATTGGCGGGGTCGGCGGTAAACGCAGCCCAGTCGCCCAACGGCGAAAACGAACGGAGTAACTGGTCAATTTGCGGGGTTCCGTAGAGCGGCTGGTAGAAATACGTATCGGGTGATTCGGTGTCGAAACTGAAAAACGCCGACGTGTTGGCTAACTGGCTGAGGTGGTTCGCCAGAATTTGCTCAAACAGCAGCACATACCCGCGCAACTGCTTCTCCTGCGCCTTTCGGGCGGGTGGTGCGCTGTCCGGCGTTCCGGCCCGAAGGCCATACGTCAGGGGTAAATCGTACTGAATCGACTGGTAATCGGCAACGGCTTCGGGTGTCCAATCGGAGAAAGAAGCGGTGCTGCTGTCGGGTAAGGGCGTCGCGATTGTCGAAGCCGCAAAGGCCTGTTGCCGCTTTTCCTGAACGCCCTGCAACACCTGCTGGTTGTCGTAGCTGACTTCGGCTCCATTCCGAAAAAAGGTGATTTCACTTTTGAGCACACTCAAACGCGGCTGAAATTGCTGGTCGGTGAGGAGGGTAAGGCTGTTGAGCGCGTTGAGGGTGGTGAGCCGGTTCCGAACGTAGCTGTTCATGGAGAAATTCTCGACCGCAATGACCGAGTTGTTACGTTGTCCGGCTTCATTTTGCAGCATAAGGCGCAATAAATCAGACGCGTACAGGAACTTTTGGTCGGATTGGCTGAGCGTTTGCAGGAAACCCGTTGATAACAGTGGACCGCTGAAAATGTCCTCGATGGCCAGCCCTTCGGTCAGCAGTTCAGGCAGTCCCTGAAAGCGGATGACCGGGTCGATGAACAGATCAATTGCCGACAGCATGTCGATGAGCGTTTGCTGGGCATCGGCGTCGATGGACAGTTCGACGGAGGCACGGAGGGCGATTTCCTGCGTTCGGACGGACTTGAAATTGAGAAAATCCTCGCCGATGTTCCGGTGGTCGGCCAGCAGTTTTTTTACGTCGTTCATCTGTTGAAAAACCAGCGCGACCCGCGCCCGGTACGTCTCCACCGGTGTCCCGATTCCCACCTGAGTCAGGCGCGTAACGATGGCCAGCTCAAGAGCCGCCCTATCGGCTGGTTCGGGCTGGTCGGCAAGGCGGATGACAATGATAAACTCGGCTTTTTCGGTGGTGGAAAACGTTACGCTGACCCGTGTAAAATAGTCATTCAACTCCTCTTCATCGAACGCAATCAACAGCGGCAGCGGCTGACCGACGCCTGCTACGGCATTGAGCACAACGGGCGTATTCCAGGGCATCACCGACGGCTCATCCCAGTAGGGAAACGCAAATTCTACGGAGAACGACTTTCCGTTGGCAACGACGGTATCGGAAACCAGACTATCGTTCAGATTTCCGTCTTTGCCATTCTCCCACTCCACCTGCACGTCGTAAAGGCCGTTCAGGCGGCCGTCTGCCGGTTGCAACTGGGCATATTTTACAGTAGACAGTGTGATGAGCAGTTTCTGGAAATCCTCCGCCGTAATGGCTTCACAAACCAATGCTTTGTCGGGCGGATAGAGGGCCATCGACTCCGGCGACTGTCGTTTGTCGAGCAGTTGGGCAATGTTGAGCTGCCCCCGGTAGCCGAGGTCCGTTAGGGCGTAGCAGAGCGTTTCGAGGAGCGTAATACCGGGGTCATGTGCGTTGTGGTCCGTCCAGCTATCGCCCGCCCACTGCCGGATATAGTCCAGCCCTTCGCTCACTAACAGCTTGTAATCCAGGCTCTTTGTGGTTGGCTTTGCTTTCGATATGACAATCGGTTCGCTCATGATTCAGTGTTGTTAAATTACCCCACCCCCGACCCCTCCGCAACGGCGGACCGCCCTTGAAATAAGGGGAGGGGCTACTGCCGGATCAAAACACCGAGCCTGCTCCCCTCCCCTTATTTCAAGGGCGGTCCGCCGTTGCGGAGGGGTTGGGGTGGGGTAATCAGGGCTTTTTCCAGTAACTGCACTTTGGCCGCCAGTTCTTTCACGGCGTTGATGAGCACATACGTCAGCGCGTTCGGATTGAACATCAGCAGGTCATTGATAGGGGCCTCTTCCGGGTTCAGTGGTGCGCTGATTGTCGACACGGTGTAGGGCAGCACCTCCGCAATTTCCTGCCCCAGAACACCCACCTGTTCCGGCCCGGTGGGCGTGTGCGCCATGCCATTGTACCTGTACCGGACAGGGTTGATGCGGAGCAATTCGGTCAGGCCATCCAGAAACGGATGAACCTCTTTTTTCAGCCGGGCATCGGACAAAAAATCCCAGGTGCCTTTTCCGTCGTTTTTGAAGGCCGACCCGTTGACCTGAAACACCGGCGGGACCGTTTGCGGGGCAATGGGCGTCGCTTGTATTTCGGTGTCGTTGCCAACTACCACATTGCTGTTTTCGGTGATGGTCAGCCGAGGTTGATTGCCCCCCTTCGACAGCACTAATTTCTGACTGGCCGGCGCGTTCAGGCTGACGTTTCCCTGGGTGGCCTGCCGCAAGGCAAAATTGTTGTTGTTGGCGTGTGAAAAGTGGCTTATCTGCGCTGAGGACGCGAAAGCAGCCGCTCCGTTACCAACCGACGCATTGCCAATTTTAGTCAGTTCGCCAGCCGCTAAACTGACTTCTAATTTGGCCGCTGGCTGAACGGTTCCCGTACCAATTCCCACATTGCCGCCGGTATAGGCGAGGTTGGGTGTGCCCCCAACGGGCTGAAAACCACCCCCCGACCCCGCGCCAACGTCCTGCCAGTTGGTGCCGTCGAAAAACTGCACTTTCTGGGCAATAAACCGCAGCGTACCGGGAGGTCCGGCGGGGGTATTGCCGAGGGTGATAATGAAATTGCCGTCTGCATCTTTCTTGATGTTATCGTCGCGGGTGTTCACGAACGAGTCAATCAAATCGGCAAAATCGCCACCTGAAGGGCGTTTGCCGTCATTGAATTTGATTTTCAAATCGGGGCGTGTCTGTTCCATAATTTCCTGATTTTAAGAAGGTTGTCGTTGGGTTTATAGCCATTGCAATACAAATAACAGGACAATGGTGGATCGTAAAGCGATGTCAATTTTTATCTCTTTGTGTTCTCTGTGTCTGTTTTCCGCTGCTCTGTGTTTAGTTACACATCGAAATCCAATCCAATCACCATGTAGCCCACGCCACTGAGCTGCCCTATGCCATCGCCAACCAGTTCGCCCACCGACAGCGGTGTGATGCGGTGCTGAGCCGCCGATACGATAATGGCGGGTATATCGGGCGAGGCAAGTGTGCTGTCGACGGGTTCGCCGATGATGAAACCGGTACCGATAGACCCGCCCGTTGTGCCGTTGATAGTGGCCGAAATCTGCTGCTTAATGAAAAAATCTTTCCCAATCGTCATCGTCTGGATACCACCCCTTGGCGGTCCCGGATAGAGGTGATACATGGTGAAATTTGTTACGAAATCGACATAGTCCCGACCTTCGACAAACGCTAACAGGTCTGATTTGTAGACTTTTCCGCCAAACGGAATGTCGCGTCCTTCCTCAAACGCCCAGGGCGACAGAAACCGGGTGATGTCGTCGTTCAGCACTTTCGCGAAGAACCCGGCATCTTTCCCCGTTCGGAACGACACGTTGAAATCCAGCAGAATCTGCTCATAAGTCGGGTTGCTGACGGTGGCCTTCACGAACGTTGACATGAAGGGTTTGATATACTCCTCGATGGTTCGGAGCAGCACGGTGCTGCAACGGGGTTCGAGTGGGTTTCCGTAGTTTTTATTCCGCAGATTCGGTACGGCAATCAACTGAACCTGACCCGGTTGCCGGTGCGGCAAGCAGCGCACCTTAAACACATCGGGAAACGCCTGAAGAATCAGATGTTCGTAATCCCACGAGGTCGACAGCCGGTTTTTGTGCCGCAGCCGCTCGCTCACACGGGTATAGTACGCGGTGTCGTTCTCGACCGGGCGACCGCCGAACGACGCAAACGGCTGGTCCACTTTGCGGATGGCCGTTAGGGGCGTCACTAACTTTTTGATGGTATTGGCCGGTATCGCTTTCGGCATCTGACCGGGTTGCGACGCCACGAATGAAACCTCTACCGCCTGCGCCGTTATACTGCGTACGTTGCTCGCTCCGGCAGCCTTCCGTACCGAATCGACTCTGGCCCGAATCCAGCTTAACCCACTGGGCATCAGCGTATGCTGCGTAGTGGCCCACCGGCCAATATCGAGCATAATAATCCCGGCTTTCTGGAAACCCTCAGTACTTTCGGTCAGCACATCCGACTGGTTCAGGTCAATCCAGCGGTTTCCGGCCAGATAGCTCCACGTAATGTCGCGGCTGTTGAGCAGGTCTTCGGGCGTAGTGGCCTGTGCCGTTCCGTCTTCGGTCTGAACAAGCAGACTGATGGTGTGCGGGGCCGTAAACTTCTCAAGGCCAATGTAGCAATGCGCGGCCCCGTCGATGGGGGGCAGCAGCCTGACCGACTCGCCATCCACCAAACGACGATGCCCAAACGGTTCGATATACCAAAACAGGTTGTCGGTTCGGGTGGCGTTGGGCGTAAAGGTCTCCTCGGCAACGTAATCAATCGTCAGTGATTTGATTTGGGGCGTATAGGGCGGATTCGGTAAAAGGGTGGTGTCGCCTACCGGGGCTTTGCTGATAAAGATTGCTTTTTTTGCGTAAATCGTTGGGAAAAGTGCGTGGCCGAACCCCTCGAAATCATAGGCCGAAAACCGGGGTGAATTAAGTTCCAGCCGGATAAATCCATTGGCTGTTCGGGCATTAAACGGTTGCTCCGGCGCGTCGTTGGCTGTTCGGCTCTGGTTGATATTCCGAAACAGGCTATTGTCTGCCGAAAGGGTCAGTTGGTTGCCGTTGGAACCCATAAAGAGCGCGATATTCGGGATAAGAAGCTGCCATTGTCCGTTGACCAGAAAGAACAGATTTCCGCCAAAACAGGATTGGAAAACCGGGTTTACGCCAGTCGGAAAATAGCCCGCATAATAGTCCTCTAAATTGGCGGGCACTTTGTTCCACTCGATGCGGACGGTCATGTTCCGGAGCCGTTTTGTAAACACTTCGTTTGAGCCGATGTAGCAACTGGAACCGATGGCGGGCTGCGAACCGAACGGCATAAACGGTTTGGCGGGGTCCACCACCGACTCTTCGTTCTGGACCACGAGACTCTTTATTCCACTGGCCTCCACCCGAATCTGAATGGAACTGACAATCAGGTTTTTTAGGGTCTGATATTGGCTAAAATCCTGATTAAGAGTTAGTTTAAGAACAGGGTAGGGAGAATTGTATCCCTCTTTCAGAATGATTTCGTTATAGGCGACAGTGGCCGGTTGGGTTGGCGTAAGGCTGGCTTGTATAGTCAGAACCGGCACATCGTCAACAATCCGAATTCGGATATCGTCTACCGAATCGGGTTCTATCCATCCTTTTTCGCCTGAGAAATACAGCCGGAATGCGCTTGCCAGCGAGTCGTTGCTCAGGCCGGTATTGGTCAGCGTCAGCGAGAGTATAACGGTGCGATTGCCTTCGCCGAGCAGCAGAACCGGCGATGCAATGGCGAAGCCAAGCGTGCCAATGGTCATGGTCTGCTCACCGTTGCCGCCGGTTGTCTGGGCCGTTCCGAAGGGTCGCCAGGCGGGTATCGAATCGGCTGCCGGGGCTTCCTGAATGAGCGTTCCCTGCGTGGTTGTCTGCTCCACATACAGCGTTTTCAGCGACGCGACACGGGCCTGATTGATAACAATTTCGCGATTAGTTTTAACCCGAACGGGTTTGCCGTCGGCATCTTTACCGGCGTCGAGCAAGGTGCCTTCGGGTAATCGAAAATTGGTGAGCTGACGGGCCAATTCAAAAACAACGTGCGCTTTATCGGCAAGGGCGGGTTTGGGCTGGATTCCCAGAATCGTTCTGAAATAATAATCGAGGTGCTTTTTGGTCAGGTTGTTGAGGTCCTGCTGGGCGTATTCGTAAAGCTTCAGGAAGGCCAGGAAAAGAACTAAATGGGGCGGCAAATCCGAGCGTTTCTGTAACGCCTGCGTGATTTGCGCCACCGTCTGCATGTCGCCGGTGGCGGCATCCCGCAAAAAATAATCGAAAAAGGGCGTCCAGTCGCCTTCGGGCAGGTTTTGCAGATTATAAAACCGGATTTCTTTGGCGAGTTGATAGGCATATTTCAGGAAATCGGCCATTGTCCGCTCGTCCACTTTGGCATAGGCCGGTTCCAGCGACGGGACCATTCGCTGAAGCTGGTTGGTGCCGTCGTTTCGCAGAAACTCGTTCGGTCTGAAATCCTGATTCATGGTGGGGTTGGTCAATCAAAATCGTTTTTCGGTGCCTTCGTTGATGTAAAAAGGGTAGACTAAATTATTCCGTGTGTTGGTTTTGCTAATCACGTAATCGACCACAATCAGCAGTCGCCCTTCTACCTGCCGGTCCTGAAGCACCGACAACTGGCTGAGCGTTATCCGCGACTCATACAGCGCGATGGCAAATTCAAGGTCTTTTTCCAGCGTTGCCACCATAGCCGTGTCGATGGTGTCGAACATCAGCCGGTCCAGATTTGTACCGTATGCCGGACGCATGATTCGTTCGCCGATGCGGGTTCCCAGCAAAATCTGAAGGCTTTCGCGGATGTCGGCTTCGCCCTCGCTCATCACGACGCTTTTGGTTTGGTTATCGAACGAAGGCGGGAAACTCCAGCCTCTGCCCAGAAATGAGTCGGCCATTTGGTTTACGTTTTGTTGTTGATTACCCCACCCCCGGCCCCTCCCCTAAAAAAAGGGGAGGGGAGCAGACTCGGTATTTTACTCGATGTTTTAAATTCCTAATTCAATAGCTACCGGTTTGAAAGTGATAAGAATTCGCTGTTTCATAAGGCCAGCCTCAGTCGTTTTTAATCCGTCATTAGCCCCTCCCCTTTTTTTAGGGGAGGGGTTGGGGTGGGGTCGCTACCCCCCAATCAGCACCGTTGGGCAACCCAGAATGATGCTGCCCCCGTGCGCCGTTGAGTCGCCCATGCGGGCCGCCGGTTTCCCGCCAATCAGTACCGTGGCCGAGCCAAGAATAATCGAATCGGGTGGACCCACGCACGTACACAGATCACCCAGACAGGCGGCTGGCATTCCGCCAATGAGTACAGTAGGTGCGCCCGGTGGCAAAACCGGCCCGCCCACATGCGGCACTACGCCCGTTACCATCGGGCACACATGCATATCTCCAATTCGCGCAGCCATTGCCATAGTTATGTTGTTTAAGTCGGTTTTCTTTCTGAGCCGTGCCACGGTTCCAAACCGTGGCACGGCTCAGAAAGAAAACCGACTCAGTTTATCTGCACCATCGAGCCTTTCAAAACGGCAATGGCACTGGTCGATACTTCGGCACCGGCTGACCCTTCGGCCTTGAACTTCAGCGATGCCTTTACGTTCACGTTCATGCTGCCTTCGATTTTTATGTCTTTTTGCGCTTTGATGGTCAGTTCTCCGGCACTTTCAATCGAAATTCCACTATCCGACAGCGTTAGTTTATTGCCGTTCTGATCTTCCAGGCTGACCACTTTTTTGTCGTCGTCCAGCGCGATTTTCCGTCCGCCGGGCGTCTCAATCGTGATGGTTTTTTTGTCATCATTATAAATCAGTTTCAACTGTTCCCGCGATACGTATCCCTTTTCGGGGTTCTCGTCCGAGGCCGTCAGCGGGGCGGGTTTGTTGCTGCTGTTAACCATGCCGAGGATGACGGCAAAGCGCGGGTCTTCATTCAAAAAACCGACGATAACTTCGTCCCCCACTTCGGGTAGAAAAAATGTTCCCCGCTGATTGCCAGCGTCTAACGTGGCAATTCGTGCCCAGATTCCTTCGCCGTCGGTGCTGACTGTGGGGAGTTTGACCTGCACCCGGTTTTCACCCTCGGGATCGTTTAAGCCCGTCACCACGCCGATTTGCAAACCCCGAACCGCCGGGAGCAGCCCCGATGCCGCTGGAGAACTAACCGCCGGTTTGCTGGTATGCCAGTCGGGATTCATGCCAAACTGCGCATCACACAGCCAGTTACCGCCCGACAGTTCGTGCCGCACAGCCGTTACGTACACCTTGCCGTTCATGCGGTCGCCAACACCGGCCAGTTCCAGACCCACGCCCGGCAGAACGGTTGCCATTCCCTGAAACTTGACCCGCCCCCGTATTTTGGCCATTCGGTCACGAAGCAGAAGCGCGTCGGCCCAGCTTTGTAACTCGTCGGGGGGGAACTGCCCGGTGTGGTAATAGTTGGTGGATTCCAACCCGATCACGTCAGCTAACTGCGTGCCGGGAAGATTCCCATTTTCGGTCCAGTCGGGTTCGGCGGCTGTGGCTTCGATGCGTTCCTGACCGGCGGCATCCCAGGCAAACGTTTTGATGCTTTTGGGTTGTTGGCGGGCGTCCATTTCGGTGTCCAACTCCATAATAGTCGCGCCATACAGCAGCGAGGCTAACACGTCGCCGTCCAGCACAGGCTTTATAACCGAAATTTTACCGGCATCGACGAGGCAAACCAGTCCGTTGGCATCGGCCCGGCTAACCATAAAATCCCAGTCAGTCGCTTGATATTGAACAAGTTGCTTATGTTGCGTGTCGGTTTCTTCGACCGTTGGCTCAATGTCCGGGTAAGTGCTCAGGATTTCCTCGATAATCTCACTGTCTTTTTTATCGGCAAAGAATTTACTTTTCTGCCCGACGGTCATTTTCACCGCTACGTCTTTGCATTCGACCAATAACTGCGAATAATTGCTTCGGATTTTGATGCCATGCCGGATAATAATGCCTTTGAAAATTGGGGCTTCGCTGGAGTGATACCCCGCCGAAATCTCGACTTCATTACCCGGAACAAATGTTTCCTGACTGCTTAAACTGAATGTACTTGTGGCCGCGTCGCCGTCTACCAGCGTGAGCCGGGCCGTTGGAATGCGGTTGATTTCTTTACTCACGACAACCGACAAAACGCTGACTGTACGGGCAAGTGCCTCGCCGTTCACCTTGATGGTAAACGTAACAAGATCCGTGTTTTGCGCGATGGGTAAGAGTCGTGATACGGTCATGACGAGGGTTAATCGAGCGGTGGGAAAAATAAGTTTTGGCCTACGCCTATTCGTCTGAAATTCAATAGATTATTCGCTTTTGCTACGGCTAAATAGGGGCTTGAGTCGCCGTAAATCCGGTAGCACATGAGCGGCAACGTGTCGCCTTCCTGCACCGTTCGGATGTGGGTCAGGTCGGGCGACGCGGGCCGGTTAAGGGCTTCGCGCAGGAAGTCGGGGAGGTGACTCTCGAAACTGACTGTTGCCACCGCCCGCAGGGGCGTACCGTCGGGCGCGAAGAGTTTGAACTGGTAATTCAAACTCTTCAATGCCCCGAAAAAAACTAAGCTTCCCCAGCTAATCTGCACCCGTTTAGGCTCGTGCTGCTCCCCGCTGTATTCATAAACGAGTTTGGTAAACGCCACAATCTGGTCGGCAACAGTATCGGATTTGGCACCGCCAGTCAGCCCCCCAATAGCCCCCGCAATGGCCCCCGCAATAGGAACGCCCTCCAGCGGATTGTTCGATGGTTGTTTGGGAATGACGCCCGTGCCATCGAACAGAATCTCAAAGTCGATGCTTATCGGTTCCGAACTGACGTACTGCGCGGGCGTGCTGCTGGCCCCCTGCTGCGGCTGCCGGTTGTA
Source organism: uncultured Spirosoma sp. (assembly GCA_964244845.1). Classification (GTDB taxonomy): domain Bacteria; phylum Bacteroidota; class Bacteroidia; order Cytophagales; family Spirosomataceae; genus Spirosoma. Next base: position 83,606 of record CAXTKE010000011.1, on the reverse strand, counting down.
GTTCAGCGAATAGTTGATCCGGTACGTATTGGGATTGACCAGCACCGTAAATTTATCGGTGGGGTTCTTCGATACAACGGGCGGACTATCGGCAGCCGGGTTGGGTTGCAGCGCCGTTATGGTCATTTTGGTCAGGTTTCCCTTGGCCAGCAGCGTATCGAGAATCATGGCATGAGTGGTTTTGGCGGTTGTTTATCGTTCCTGTTTATCGGCCAGAATTTGCAGCACCTGCTCCACACAGGCTGCAATAATGGCCTCCCGGTCGGCAAGGGTGGCCGAACTGCTCCGGCTTCCGTTTCGGGAGGGGCTGGCCGCGTCGGTTTCCTCGACTCTGGCGCGGATAATCAGTTCGCGAATCTCGATAGGCATAGTCTTGTCTTATGGGTCAGAAACCGATGTTGATACTCGCCGATGCAGTCAGACTTCCTGCCAGGTCCATTGCCACGCTGGCCGGGTCGTAGTATTTGAAATAATGGTATTGCAACACCATCGTTTCAATCACGACTTCGCTACGTTCGGCGTTGAACGTCCCGATTTCAAGGCGTTTGGGCAGCGCGTGAACCACATACCAGTTATAGATCGGCAGGTGATTTTCGTCCAGCAGCGAAATCATCAGGTTCGTGGGCGAGTATTCCTGTTTTTCAATGGCTTTGCGGCACCAGTGCAAAATACCCGAACCCAGAAATTTCCCCCGTTTCAGCGTCAGGTCGTTGTATTTGGTCCGAACGGGCAACTGATGCACCAGCCGATTTTCACCGCCTTCGTTAAACGGCTCGGTTTCCACTTCCGCCGTTAGCCCCGACACTTCCTGAAACCGGATGTCGTTCGGGAACTGCGGAAACAACTCGAAGATGACCGAGAAGTGAAAGCCAGCATGCGGATAGCTTAGGTCCATAGGATTTGGGATTGCGGATGTTGGATTTGGGATTTACCTCCGGCGTCATCAATAAATCCGACATCCGCAATCCCAAATCCGAAATCATCATGTGTGTTCAACCGTTACGCCTTCGTGGGCAAGAACCAGTGTTTCAATTGATGCCTCGTTGCTACCCGCGTTCAGGTCGGACGAGGTTACTTTGAGGGGCCATGCATTTTTCACCTTCCAGACGACCACCGGCTCGTGGGCTTCGTTGAGCAGGCTAATGGTCACGTTTCGACGGGTTATCGTGTTCAGAGCCACCGTGTTCCACCAGTTGAAAAACTCGTTGTCGCCTTTGAAACTGCCGCGTTTGAGCGTGAGGTCGCCGAAGGTTTGCATGCCCGGCATTTTGATTTTGGAAAATTCGGGGCTGGCTCCATCGCGGTATTCGATCTTTTCGGTCGTCACCTCAAGGCCCGTCACTTCGGTAAAGCCTGCATTTGCGATGCCGTCCCAATCCACCCGGAAATGGAACTTTGGTAATGGATAATTTGCCATTTGGTTAGTGGTTAATTAGTTGATTGGTTGACTGGTTGATTGGTTGACTGGTTAATTGGTTGATTAGTTGATTGGTTGATTTGCGCCTGACCTATTAACCAGTCAACTAATCAACCAATCAACCAATCAACCACTTTACGATTCCTGCATTTTGTGCGAGAAGCGGAGGATGATGAATTCGGCGGGCCGAACGGCGGCCATGCCAACCTCCACAATCATCCGGCCTTCCAGAATATCGAGTGCGGTCATGGTTTCGTTCAGGCCGATTTTCACGTAAAAAGCCTGTTCGGGTTTGGCTCCCGCCAACGCACCCGACCGCCATTGCAGCGTCAGAAAATTCTCGACCATCGCTTTCACCCGGACCCATGTATTGGCATCGTTCGGTTCAAACACAAACGGTTCGGTTGCCTTTTTGATCGACTCCTCAGCAAAGGTGAAAAACCGCCGTACCGGCACATACTTCCATTCGTTGTCGTTACCCGCCAGCGTCCGCGCACCCCACACCAAAACGCCTTTGCCCGTAAACGCCCGAATCACGTTGACCGACTTGCCGGTGGGGTGAATGTTCAGGCTTTCCTGATCCCGATCTTCGAGCCGCACCGCCGGACCAACCACCGCATTCAGACTCACGTTGGCGGGTGCTTTCCAGACGCCCCGCGTTCGGTCGACGCTTGCATACACACCTGCCAGCGCACCCGAAGGCGGCACGAGGGCCATATCGCGGGCAAAGCGGGCGGCAAATCCTTTAAACCACGGATGCTGCGTAAATAGCTGTTGTTCAGCAATATCCCGATTCATCAGGGACGATTTATACAGGTTATCGACCGTGTTTATCAGGCGTTGCACGAACTGTGCGAACAGGTCGGCGGTTAGTACGTTCGTTCCTTTGGCTTTGATGGTGGTGGCTCCGTTGGCTCCCACAACGATGGTCGTATCGGGGGTGAGCGTCGAGAGGGCGACGTTGCCGACCCAAGCCGTATTGTTCAGAATGGCGTAGTCGGTTTCCACCGCAGCGGCATCGCGTCCGGCAGGCATCAGATCGGCTAATACACCCGCATTTTTCTCGATTTTTATCAGGCTGGCAATGCCTCCCGTAAACGTGGTATCGAGTTTCAGAGCGTTCAGCGAAGCCCGTAAGGAATCGGCCAGCGTAGCCGCGTCCAGCGTTTGCAGCGACAGCGTGAGTGTCCGCACAAACGTCATGATGGCCGTAAACTGCTCGCGGGTGCTGTTGGGCGTAGCATTCAGAAACGCAGCCGTCAGCCGGTCGAATTGCGCTTTTAACGGGCTGATGGTTGCGCTGTTTAGTGGGGGTGTCGTGGCCGCAGCCAGCGCATTGGTGAACAGAGTTGCATTGGTACCGGTGAGTCTAACGCGCTGAAAGAGAGCTACATCGTCGGGTACAGAGCTAAGGGCTTCGAGGTCGGCGGGGAGCATGTCTATCAGGCTGGCGGGGATGCCGGGTCCCGGTTTTTTAAACGACAGACTGCCAAACGAAAGGGGCTGGGAATAACTGGAAAAGAGCCAGGGATAATAAACGGCTCCGTATTTGAGGTTTTCGGTGCCGATGTTGTCACGAAATTTGGCAATGGGATCGTTGCCTACAGCGGCCTGCCGAAACCCCTCCCGCACATCCATCACCACGAAGCGATCCTGCAACGCAGCACATTGGGCGAGGGCCGCTTTCTGTAAATTCCCCAACTGTACTTCGTCGGGTAGTTCGACCGCATCGGGAAACAGCAGAATCGTCGGCTCATCAATTACTTTGATCGCTTCCAATCCGGCCAGCAAATCAGCCGTAGTCGTACCTAACTGAACAGGTGCCGGATATAGCCCAACCGACACGACATAACAGGGTCCGCCCCCATTATCGAAATACTGCCGCACCGATTTGTAGAGGTAATAGCGACTCGGATTAGCCCCGCTTTTTGGCGTAATGGCCGTAATTGTACCGTTTGTTACGGCCACATCGTAGCCCGTTGGCGTAAAATCACCCCCGAAATACAGGTCGTATTCGAGCAGCGAGGAGAGCCGCGTCGGGCGGTTGGTCAGCGGTTGATTGGCGGCATCGTCCTGCGCCCGTGCCGTGTAGCCGATAAAGGCCGGAATCGCCGTCGCCACCGCAGCCACCGAGGGCGGAAAAAGCGTTTGTTCCTCAACAAAAACACCGGGGGTACTATACGTTGTAGCCATTGGTTATTAGTTGATTGGTGGATTGGTGGAGTGGTTAATTAGTTAATTGGTTGATTGGTTAACTGGTTGATTTGCGCCTGACCAATCAACCAGTTAACCAATCAACCAATCAACCACTTCACGACTCCTGCATTTTGTGCGAGAAGCGGAGGATGATGAATTCGGCGGGCCGGACGGCGGCCATCCCAATCTCGACAATCATCCGGCCCTCCAGAATGTCTAAAGCGGTCATGGTTTGGCCCAAACCCACATGTACATAAAAAGCCTGGGCAGGTTTGGCACCGGCCAGGGCACCCGCCCGCCATTGCAGAAACAGGAAATTCTCGATCATGCCCTTTACTTTTACCCACGTATTGGCGTCGTTCGGCTCGAACACAAACGGCTCGGTCGCTTTCTTAACCGACTCTTCGACCATGATGAAAAACCGCCGTACCGACACGTATTTCCATTCGTTATCGTTACCTGCCAGCGTCCGCGCCCCCCACACCAAGTTGCCTTTTCCCTCGAAAAACCGCAGCGCATTGACCGACTTGCCCGTAGGGTGAACGTTGAGGTCCTGCTGGGTCTGGTCGTCTATTTTTTCGGTCAGTTCCCGCACGAAATTCAGGCTGAAATTGGCGGGGGCTTTCCAGACGCCCCGTGTCCGGTCAACGCTGGCATATACACCCGCCAGCGCACTGCTGGGCGGCAACGTGACGGTCTGTTTGGCAATTTCTTTTTTGATGCCTTCGTATAACGTGGTGTTTGTCAGTACTTTATTGACTCCGTTTACTGATACGACTTTGCCCGACTTGAGTTCGCTCAATTTAAATGTATCAAATTGACTGCCCGCCTGCGTGATGGTAATAGCCGCTTCGTCGTAATCGAAATTGATGATCGTTCGGATATAGGGGTGATAAACGGCTCCGTACGTCAGGTTATTGACGCCAATGCCGTCGCGGAAAGCACCAATGGCTGCGGCCATCGAAGTTTGCCCTGCTGTCTGCACATCGGCAATCAGGAAGCGGTCTTTCAGGTCGGCGCACTGCTGCAAGGCAGTGGTTAGAATGGCATGGTAATTCGCCAGATTCGTAACGCCCACCGCATCGGCAACCACAATCAGCGTCGGCTCATCCTCTTTCGAGAGCGCGTTGACACCGGCAATCAGTTCGGCAGAATCGACCGGGCGGGGCGTATTGGGTGCGGAGAAATAGTTGTTCACCGCCACGATATAACACGGCCCGCCCCCGTTGGCAAAATACAGTTGCAAACTCTGAAACAGCCGAAACCGAAGCAGCGCGTTCAGATCGCCCAGACCGGTGGTAATTTTCCCCTGTGCGTCGAGCGTAAGCGCGGTGATTGGCACCGGATACGCCCCGCCGAAAATCTCCTGGTACTGCGACAGCGACGCAATGCGAACGGGTTTATTCTGCAGCGTTTCGCCTTCAAACGTAATCGTTTGTGTATAACCGACGAAAGCCGGAATCGCCGTTTCGACCTGCGCCACGGACGGAGGAAACGTAGCCACTTCCCGCACATACACACCGGGGGTATTGAAATTTTCCATTGGTCTTAAAGAGTTAGGACACTATCTGATTTTGATTGACTTCCAATTGGATTGGGTAGGGTACGCTGAACGCCGTCCAGCGTTAACCGCACGCTCACCGTCGATTCCGCACTTTTGGGCATACTTCGGTTCGACCGGAGCAGGAAAATGCGCTTGTCGGCATTTTGTTGTTTTAGCCGTGCATACCGGCGTTGCTCATAGCTACCCGGCTCTATATCAGCCTCCTGAACCCAGGTTAGGGCCAATCCAGCCAGACCGGTAGTTGCAGTTGATACGTTGGCTAATGCATTGTTGGTGATGGTCACTTTATTGGCCGGATCAATCAAATAATACGACCATGGATTGGCTTTGGCGGTTAGTGTGTACTCGATTTTGGCCGCGTAATCAATGGTGTTGTCCTTTATGATTTCCAGAATGCCCCAGCAATCCATTTTCCATAAGGATTCGTCGACATAAATCTGTTCTGTTTTGGGTGAAATCCCCAAAAAATCAAGACTGTAATTGCCTTTTTTCAGTTTAATAGGTGCATCAGGTAAATTGTCAATTTTCGATAAATCAATGGTAAGGTTTTGTAGACCAGTTGTCGGAAAGGATTTAATCAATTGCTTTCCTGAACCGGGTACTGTATGGCTTAAATCAATTTGTGTAAAATTGCCACCTAATGGAATAGACACGACAGGACTCACTAACCAGCTATAATCTTTATCACCTACTTTATTTCCTGAGCTTTTCGCTAATGCAGTCGTTGAATCAATAGTACCGGTAGCATTTACAGTCGAGAAGTAATAAATCTTCTTCCCTAATTTATCAGCAGGGTAGGGTAACGCCGTGAAATTGTCAAAAACGGAATTACGCACCACCAATAAAAACGGAAATCGGGTTAGCGATTGTAAACGACGATTAATTTCATTTTTCTCATTTCTGGAAAATAAAACGACACCACCGTCGGGCGTCGTCTTAAACATTAATCCATAATTTTTTAATTCCGTTTCGCAATCGGTTGTGGGCACAATAGCCATATCTGCATAGGGGCCGCCGTAATAATCGTGCAGTAGCCTAATGGAGAATAATATATCGTACCCCAATTTTATCATACAGGTCTTTCTTCTAAAAAGAGAGTTAGCTGTTTTAAACAATTTTACCCTACGAGTAGGCTTGTTAGTGCCAAAGTTCCAGCTTCGGTATTCACAGAAAAAAGTATTTTATTTATTACCGAAGCTGGAGCTTCGGCATTACAAAGGCAATTGCTGGCAGCCTGGGTTTTGTAAGAAATTATAGCCGCTGGCTTCCTATTTCAATAGACGTAATGAGTGAACTTATTTCCGACTGGGAATCCTCAATCATCAGCATCCTGACTTTATACAAAACAGACGGCATGTATTTTCCCCCAAGCATGGCCCACAAGTGATTCAATTGTTCAAAATTTGCTGAATACAATTCGATTATCAGGCGTTCAATTTTTGGGTCAAGTGTTGGTGCATTCTCGCGTGACAGTACATGATTTTGCTGAAAAAAACCAAGGACATTGGATAGTAAAAGCAGGGCGTTCAGGTAGTTCGTTTCATTGGTTGAGTTAACGGCAAATAGTACGTAAAAATTTAGGAATAATGCCGGATTTATCCGTTCCGTTGTCATGATTGTCTGTTGCCTGTAAATCGATCCGTTTTTCAGCGTTGTTTCCTCTTCAATATTCACTAAGGACATAATCACATTGTCCGTAACGGCCTGTCCGCTTCCACCTTCGGCATTGGCAATATTCAACAGTTTCACTATCGGCTCACTGGAGCCATTAGCCAAAGCCGCTACCAGATAGCGATTCAGTTCCGTCTTTATGCCTTCAAGTGCCTGTCTTAACATTTGGCGTCCTTACCGGGTTGATTTACAGGGGTTGCGCGTCTTAGAACGTTTGCTTCGAGCCGTGCTACGGTTTGTTCGATAGCATTCGTGGCACGGCTCGAAGCAAGCGTTCTAACGTCTGTTAGTCGGGAATAAAATCTTTTTTGGAAACACTGTACTTTCGTTTGCCTAATGTTCCTTCAGCCAGGAGTTTATTAATTTCCCGGCGGATAACAATTAACCGCTCATGGTATTTTGGCTCGCCAATCTCCAGTAAGGCTTTAAGCGGATTCTGGCTTTGCAAAGCGGCTTTTATTGTCACACTTTTTGCCCGGCCCTGATGCCTGATATCACAAATTGCCAGGCAAACTGCATCGGGTTTTCCGTCTAACTGATATTGATGCGCATACTCGATCATTTTGGTTTTAAAGTGGGTGATACCTACATCGATTTGTACCAGCCGGTGCTGCGGATCATTTTGCACCCAATGCACTAATTTTGCAGCTTGAATCACTTCCGTATCTTCTACTTCGCGAAGTGTTGGATTCAGATAATCCATAAGGCCATCGGTGGAAAGATCAGTCTCAAGGATTACGGAACCATCATCGGTAAGCCGAACGACCCGGTTATTCTCTATGCGTAAATCCGGGAAGTATTCAATGGCAAGCGGTAGTTTGAGCAGTGCTCTGAAATAAGCAACAAAATCGCCATTAGGGACGTGTGCACCATACTGAAGAAACGAAAAGGTAAACCGCGCCCGGTCATATGTATTAAGCGTATGATAAAAGCCACCCTCAGCCGTAGCGGTTGGGTGAATAAAATCGGCCCAAAAGCCGTATTTATCTCTAAAGTCCAGCCGGTTATAACGCTGCGTAGCCAGACCGCTTACATTCATTAAGCCCTTAAATCCATCGAATGGAACCCGGCTTCCAATAAAAAAACGTATGCCGTCAATTTTACCAAAATATTTAGTAGTCTGCTCCAAAGAAAAGCTAACGATTTTCATTGTTGGTTTATAAAGAGGTTAGTAAAAATAAACACATAGTTTACCTGCCAGCCTATGTATATTGATACAGAGGCTGGATAAATAATCAATAGTGTTACGGTACTATTTCACTGGCTAAGCGAAATATTTATAAAACTATAATTCAAAAAAGCGGAGCAAAATTTTCGTACATACACATTCCCAAGCGCATATAAACTGCGGCAGGGTATATGCCAAAAAAGTATAAATTGGTGCAGATAGAACTGCGGTTAGGTTGATGCGAATATATTCTACGGATACAGCCTTGATTATATCTTGTTATTAAACGGTATGAAGAACTTATTTTATCGTGTCGAATTAGGAAATTACTATATGATAACGTGAAGTTTATTTAGAATTAATTTGCTTAGGTGCCTTCCAACGGGTCAGACAGATGTCATCTTTGCTTTTCTGTGGCTTAAAAAAAGATGATATCTGTTTGACTCGTTGGAGGGCACCCATTTACTTAGCCGGAGTCAGGGTGACGGGGCCAAGCAGACCAGAGGGCAGGGCTTCCCAGCGAGTGGCGTCGAAGGGTTTGTAGCGGATGTCAACGATGTTAATATCATAGAACTTTTTCCAGCCCGGATGTTGCCCGTCATAGAGCCGCATATAATTAGCTGACAGGTTCGTAACCGCTATGTCAAGTAGGTTATCGCGTGGTTTCAGGCGGTTGGCCGGAATGAATAGCCGGAAGGGAATGCACCAGGCCGTGCCTAAGGGTTGCCCGTTTAACCGCACGTCGGCTACCTCCCGCACGTCGCCCAGGTCGAGCGTATAGGCCGATGTTATACCCGTGGCAGGTAGGTCGAATGTGGTTCTGTAATGGCCGGTGCCGGAGAAGTAACCGGCTGAATCAGAAAGGGTTGTCCAGGATTTTAGGGATGGCATCGTTGCCGACACGGTAAGGGCCGGCCGCCCGTTGCCGAATGTTATCTGCCAGGGATTTTGCAGCGTAATCCCCTTCGCCGTGGTCGTGTCGGTTACTCGTTTCTGACTTGCTGAATTGGCAAAAACGGATGTTCCAGCTACAACATCAACAAAGTAGGACTGCCCCGGTTCTACCCGCAAAAAAACCTCATTTTTCCCGTCTTTCCCTTTCCGAACCGGCAATAATTCGTTCTGATTTGTGAGTGGGTCATAGCGGCTCACCCGACCCATTGCCGAAAGTATTACCCAGTTCTGCCGAAAACGGTTGCCAGGATTCGTGATAAAATACTGCGTCGTGTCTGCCGCACTGCCGTTGCCCCGGCGTTTGCGGAGGAAGGAGAGGCCTTCTGCCGCCCACGATTCCACACGAATGCCGGATTGATTCAACGTTTCCATGACATTCGTACTCACGCTCACAGTCGGTAGTTTTTGGAGCGTTTTACCAAGTTGGGGTATCTCTGTTGACAGCACCTGATGGTCGTAAAAACCCGCTGCCTGCTGGGGCAACTGGTCCTCAAACACGATCCGCGCACCTTGCCGGGCCAGCTTCGTCAACTGCCGGAGCGTCGTTGTTGGAATATAGGTCGTGCGCGGAATAACAATGACCTGATACGTGGATCCACCCGTACTTTTTATGCCTTGTTTACTCACCGTCAGCGTCTTAAGCAAGTCGTCTGACACGTAATCGAGGGCATAGCCCCGCCCGGTTAACTGCTCACACAACCGCCCGAAAGGTTGGGGCAGCAGCCACCGTTCCACATGGTGAACTTCTAACTGATGGATGCCACCTGCTGATGTAGCCCGTGTTGCCCATAGGTCATGAATCGGGAAATAGACCAGTATATCGTTATCCGGCTTGCTGGTTTGCAGTCGCGTCTGGCAGCGTTCGATGTAGCGGTTGAGCAGGGGCAAATGCGGCCAGAAATGCGAAGTCGGGCCGAAATTGGTCGAGGCATAAAACAACCAGCCCGGCCAAATTTCAGTCGGGGGCGAGTAGGGGATGCCGTGATAAAAAACATGGTTGATGCCCGACGCAAACAGCTCATCGACCTGCGGTTTTATCTGCGACAGCGACACCTGAAAATGGTTGGCTAACCACGTGCCCGTTTCCGAACTGACTAATGATTTGCCCGTGAGGTGCGCTGCCGACGACGCAAATTTCATGGCCAGCGGATTGGGCGTGCCGAAGCGGTCAACTTCATAATTGGCATCGACGCGCAGCCCCGGAATGGTAAACCGGCTCGAACCGAACGATTCGGTTTCGGGAATATCGGCCAGTGCGTACAGATCGAGCAGATTCCCCGGTGAGCCATGTGCCTGATTGCGTGTACGATAGCCCGCTTTATGTGCCCAGTCGGCCCAGGGTTTGGCGAAGCCGTCGCGCAGGAGTTCGGACAGCGTCTGATGATAATCCTGATGAACGAGCCGACTGGTTTCGGCTTGGGTTGTATCCAGAAAAGCCGCCAACTGGCTGTTGAGGTCGTAGCCGCGCCGGGTCCTGAATTCGGCCAGAAAGTTATCCGTCCAGTTGGCTCCATACACCTCATACGAGTCATTGTAAACGGCGCGGGGCTTCTCCGGCAACCGGTTCAGGGTCGAGTCGAAGCGTAGCAGGTACTTCGTAACGGCCTGTTTGCTGAAGTAATCGATTACCAGTCCCTGACCACCCGGCGCGGGGCGTTTCACCTGCTGGTTGGTCGGCACGGCAACGAGTTGTTCGCCCTCAACCTTCCATTGTTTAGCCACCATGTCGGGTGTGGTTCCCGGCCCGCCAAAGGGCCAGCCCGTGCCGGTGGTCAGGTCAACGCCCAGACCCAACCGCTTTCCTTCGCGGACGGTGTGCGCGAAAACGGCCAGCCAGCGGTCGGTCAGGAACGGAATAAACTGCTTTTCGTAGCCTTTAACGCCATAAATCGGGATAATGTGAACGCCACCCAGCCCGGCCTGTGCAAACTGTTCGAGTTGGTGCGTAATGTCCGGTTCGTTCACCGCACTACCCATCCACCACCAGTATGTCCAGGGGCGGGCCGTATTGCCATTGGCTTGTTGAGGCTGTGCGTAGGACAACCTAAAAATCAGGACCAGCAGGGCGGCTAAAAGAGCGTGTTTCATAGCGAAAGAGGGTCAGAATGTTAAATAAACACACTCCCGCCCAAACCTCCGTACTAAACCTACCTACTTTGGCGAATTTTTTACGTCGAACAAAACCCGCTGGCTTCCGGCATGGCCATCGGTGGTCAGGCCGTTCACGTCCACAACATACATACCGGTCTGATCGGAGGTCGAAAACTCGACGCGGCCTTTGCCCTGTGCATCGGTTTTCAGGTCTGGATTCCAGTATAGCAGCGTTCGGGCATCGGGCAGGCGGCTGGGGGGTAGTCCGGCGGTTCGGTCGTAGCGGGGCGCGTTAAATTCCCGCTGAAGCTGTAACCCTTCATAGTCTAATTTTAGCAGTCGGGTATCGAGCGGGAAACCGGCCATGTCGCCTTTGTACGTCATGAAACTGATGACGCCGGTGAACAGGGCGGGACCAACCAGATAATGATTTGTGATAACATCTAACTGCCTGATCTTTAGCGGGTTAAATTCAATTATTTTGTCCATATCGAAGATGGGTACGCCATCGAGGAGGACCAGCGATGGGTCTTCAAATATGGCCCGGTAGGGTGCGTTCGGAACAAATAACCGAAAATGTCCCTGACGTTTTCGGGGCAGCACACCCAGAATATACTCCCGTAAAACCTCCTCCATGCGTGGAAACCGGGTGTAGGCATCCAGCAGATACGTTTCGCCCGGAGGACCGTAAAAAGCGGTGCTGTCAACGACCGGATACCGATACGGAATAGCCCGGTTTCCATAATAAGTCGATTGTACCTGCATGGCTACGCTGCGGTTCAGGAGTTGGTCGGCCTGCGATTCGGCCAATGCAAGTTCGGGCAGGGGCGTTGCCGCAGGCGCGTCGGGGAAAGGATTGGTTAGGGTTAGTTTGTAAAGACTGTCAGCAGGGTTTGTCTGCACAATCAGCGTTCTCGGCCCATAAAAATCCTGCATCTCGAACCGAATCCGTCCTAACGAATCACTGCGCGATACATACAGCCGAACGGGTTTGCCGGGAGCCGATAAATATGTGATCACGTTTGGTACCGGCGCATCCGACATGGGGTTGGTAACGGTGCCAAGAACCAAATGTCCGTTGGGTTCGGGCAAAAAAGGGCGGGGTATTGGCGGTTTGTTCGATAAAATTTCGTCCCACTTAAACCGACGCCAGCCGTGCGTGAGCATCAGGTTATCCGTTGCCTGGGCTACTTCGGCCGTTTCGGGTTGACGATAATAATCGGGCGATTCTATACGCCCCCGCAGGTCGGACGTCATCCATAAATAACTCAGGATATCGCCCGAATCGACACGCGCCAACGAATCGACCCGATACACCGCAACCGACAGGCTGGCCGGATTGGGTTGCCCCGCCAACGCCTGCACCGATGCATTCAGCACCACATTTGTTCGCGACGCATACTGGCTTTGATCGGGTTTAAGTGTGATGGTCAGCGGTTGTGCGGGGCGTTTGAAATACAGCCGTTCGCAGACGGGCCTGCGGTCGGCGTCGAAAATGGTAAGGTGCGAAATGCCGTCGCCCAACACGTTTTTATCGAGCGTAAAAGTCGTTTCGCCCTGAATCGGACGCATTTCTGTCGCCCTGATGTCGTTGCGGGTGTGGGCAAAGAGGTACACCGCCGAGGCTGCTTTATCCGTACTGCTGACCGTGATTTTTAGCTGGTTGGCCGGGGCTTCTTCCAGCCGCATGGTGTACCCCCGCGCTTGAACAGCCGGGAGCGGGCGGGTAACGGAACGATCCTTTTCGTCGGTCAGAACGACCCGGTAAGTGGCTTTGTCAACTGGCGTAAAGGTGAACGTTCCGATACCGAATTTGTGCGAAGAAAACCGCGTCAGCGTATCGTTTTGGCCGTTTAGCAGCCAGCCTCGAACCGAAATACCTCGCCCCGATGCATCCGTTACGCTGAAGGCTACCTTGCCCGGAAGCCCCTGTATAAGATTGCCGCCTTCGGGAAAAAACTGAACGGTATGCGTCGTGGTTTCGGTCAGTAAGGGCAAGCCGAGGGGTTTGAACGGGTTGACGATTGTGAGTGGTTTTTCAAAGAAATAGTCGGCACTGAAATTCTTCATCCAGCTTGTATAGGCCCGCATGAGGTAGTTTCCCGACGCAAGCGACGACGGCAAAAACAGACTCCCGCTGCCCCCGCCCGGTCCAAGCGTAACTTTCGTTTGCAGCACCGATTTCTGGTCTTTATCCAGCAACTCAATGTAGGCAACTTTGCTCACATCGAGCGGTTGATGAAAGCTGCCATCGACGTAATAAATTTTAAACCATGTGGTTTCGCCGGTCAGGTAAAACGACTGGTCGGTATGTACAAACAGCTTTTCCTGAAGCGTTTGCCGACGGTAGCTGTCAAACGGCTGAACCAATGCGTTGACTGTTGATGGAGCCTGGCTAAAAACCGGCAGGCTACTCAAGGCAAGGAAACCACCCAAAAAACAAAGCACATAACGCATGACGTATAATTTATTCCCAAAAAGGAGGTCGTTTGTTGGTTCCCCGTAAGCGGCAATCAACGCAGCTAAAGGAGGTTGTCAGGTATTGATGCTCATCATAAGCACTGATAATGGCTGGTTGACCGGAAATTATTTTGTCGAGCGTTAGTGTGTCCACCACACATCCATCATAGCCCGTGTTGACTCGCCAGACAGGCAGTTGAGCGCGTTTGATGAAAATTCGCCTGGTCTCAACGGTTCCCACCCGAAAAAAACCCAGTGCCAGGTCGCTGGCGTTAGTGGCCGAGTGAATGTTGCCGGTAAGCTGGGATGGCTGCGGGTCGAAAATAGAGCCGATGTTCTGGGTTATTTTGGCTAACTGGTCATAATAATCGTAGCCCGCCTGGGTTAGCGCAATCTGCCGGACCAGCATACTGTATTTAATGCCAAGTTTGACGGACGAGGCCGGAATGAAGGTGAGTGGTGCCTGACTGACGACATCCTGACTAAGCCGGGCCGTCGATGCAGTGATGATGTTTGTCGAAGTATTACTGCCCCAGCATTGGTAAATATCTTCGGTCCGGTTGATGATTTTGTTGTTTTTTAACTCCAGTGCCGAATAAAAAGCAGATCTGAATTCCCAGGTTTCGTCGAATTCCCAGCGGTAGTAGCGGGTATTGTTTTTCGGGTCGTGGGTATTGACATTGATTTGCAGCCCCTCGTTTTCCACGCGCCAGCTAACACTGTCGATGGGTGGCGTTGAAACAACAGGCACATAATCAGAGTAGTAGTCAGCACCTTTGGCCGTTTTAATGTGTAGCCGGTAGGTTTCGCCGGGTTGGGGCGTCATTCCCGACAGCGTATAGGTGCCGCCGTTGCTCTCCAGGAGGGTATAGACAGCTTTACTCTGGCTTTCGACGCTTACCTGTGCTTTCGTTTCGGCGGTGGGCGATTTGGTATCGGTCAGGTTTTGCGTCCGTGCTAAAGAGATTGTGGAGGTCGTTCCCGGTGCGCTGTTCAGAAACCCGTTGACCACCAGATAGCTGTTTGGTGAGGTAATCTCCGGCGGGCGATACGGGTCAACACACCCAACGACAAGCAGGAAGAAAGCTAAATAAATTCGTTTCATGTGCATAAGAGATTGAAACACAGAGAATACGGAGAAAGGAACAGAGTTGCACAAAGAAAAAGTGGTATAAAATCTCTGTATAACTCCGTTCCTTTCTCCATGTCCTCTGTGTTTAATTTTATTAAAAACGCCATGTCTCAAAATCTAAAATTATACGTCACCGACGGGATCGGCTGACCGAAAATGGAAAGCTGATACCCGTTAATTTTCCCGTTCTCCGATTTGAAATACACCGAATAGGCGTTGTGCCGCCCCAGCAGGTTATAAATGGAAACCGTCCAGGAACTATGAGCCAGCTTCTTGACCTTGTGATTCCCTTCGATATTCATGGCAAAATCGGCGCGGTAGTAATCGGGAATCCGGTACTGGTTGCGCTCTGAATACAGCAACCGGTCTGCATTATCAAGCACATATTTACCCACGGGTAACGTAATGGGTCGCCCGGTGCTGTAGGTGAAATTGAGCGACAGGCTGAACCGGCGGTTAATTTTATAGTTGCTGATGAGCGTGAAATCATGCGGTTTGTCGTAGCTGCTGGGGTAAAACTTGCCCTGATTGATGGTTTCGCTATTGCCCAGACTGCTTGTGCGCAACAGCGTTCGGGCGTAGGTGTAGCTGAGCCAGCCGTTCAGTTTGCCGGTTTGTTTCTTTACTAAAAATTCAATGCCGTACGCCACACCTTCTGCACTGACCACGTCGGTTTCGATGTGGTGATTCAGAATGAGCGAGGCCCCACTGCGGTAGTCGAGCAGGTTTTGCAGCGTTTTGTAATATCCCTCCACCGACAATTCGACGGTGTTGGTGCGGTTGTTTTTGTAAAAGCCCAGCGCGTACTGATCGCCAACCTGCGGTTTGATGTTCGGATCGCTGAGTTTCCAGATGTCGGTGGGAGAGATGACCGTCGTGTTGGAAAGCATCTGAATATACTGCCGCGTCCGGTTGAAACTGGCTTTAACGGAGGCCGTGCCGGAGAGCGCGTACCGGATGGCGACCCGGTACTCCGGCCCGTGATAGGTGGCGATGGGTTTGTTGGTGCCGTACGCTACGGTGTCGATGATGGTGCCGACCGTTTTTGGTAAACCCGGCGCGTACTGAAACACCGAATGCGGCCCCAGATACGAGTAAAGCGAATACCGAAGCCCCCCGCTAATCGACAATTTCGGGTTCAGGTCGAAGCGGTCGCCGATGTAGACCGCACTTTCCAGTCCCCGTTCGGTGGGTACCACATCGGGCAGAATCAACGACTCGCTGCCCTTCGGTCCAAACGTACCGGGCGACAGTTTGTAGTGCGTACTGCTGATGCCGAAGTCAACGGCGTGCTGGTTGGTGGGGTAATAATTGAAGTCGGCTTTTAGCTGCGACTGATTAATGGAAAACGCCAGTTGATACGCATTAACCGGGTTTTTCTCGCTCGATACGTCGTATTTGTAGCCGCTGTAACTGCCCGTAAAAACGCTGTATAACTTGTTGGTAATGATGTGCTTCCATTTCAGCGTGGCAGTCTGGTTCTGGTAGCTGTACGCCGTGTCGCTGTTGAGCCGGAATTTGTCGCGGCTGAGGTAGCCGGTCAGGTAGAACGTATTTTTCTCGTTGACATCGTGCGTGATGTGCAGGTTGAGGTCATAAAACTGAGCCTGGCTTTTCTGGAACGATGCGTTCTGGAGTTGCTTCAGCAGCCAGTCGGAGTACGACGAGCGGACGCCCACAATAAACGACGTTTTGTCTTTTAAAATCGGCCCTTCGAGCGTTAGCCGACCCGTCAACAGGCCAATTCCGCCCGACCCGACAAACTTCTTTTTGTTGCCGTCGCGCGTTTGCACATCCAGCACCGAAGACAGCCGACCCCCAAACCGCGACGGAATGGCACTTTTATAGAGTTCCGCACTTTTAATCATGTCGGGGTTGAAGGCCGAGAAAAACCCGAACAGGTGCGACGAGTTATAAATGGTAGCGTCGTTATACAGAATCAGGTTCTGGTCGGTGGCTCCCCCGCGCACGTTGAGGCCCGTTGAACTTTCGCCTACCGTTTTCACGCCCGGCAGCGTCTGAATCACCCGCAGCAGATCCGCTTCGCCCAGCGCGGTTGGGACTTGTTTGATGCTCTTGATATCCACTCGCTCCTGACCCATCTGAAGCCCGGAGATGTTTTTGTCTTTTTCGGCCTCGATCACCACTTCTTTCAGCGCAATCACATCGTCGTCCATCTCCATGTCGAACTTGCCATCGCTGTAGAGAATAATCCGGCGTCGGGTATCTTTCAGGCCAATGCTCCGCAGTTTGAGGTCATGTTTACCGCGCGGCAGAGTGAGCGAATAATAGCCAAACTGGTCGGTTACGGTGCCCACGCGCGGATTGTCTAAGTAGATAGCCGCACCCACAACCGGCTCGCCCGACGACGAATTCCGAACGTAGCCCGACAGCGTAGACCGGCCCGGACGGATGGGCGAGGTGCGCTTGCCGATGTCATAGATTTTCGTTTCCGGCTCGACCACTTTCTTCTGATTTTCGGTCAGGTAAGCCGCCATTGTCGAATCCGTTTCCGTCGATGAGCGGCCCCGTATAAAAAAACCGATGGGCAGTTCGGTGCGGATAGCGCGGTCGGTTGTAATATAAACCCGTTGCTGATTATCAATGGCATACGCGTATTTGGTGCCGTTGAAAAGCTGCCGCAGAACAGCCTCTACCGGCTGATTTTCTACGCGCATATCGACCGCGATACTGTCGGCATCGGCAGGGTTATAAAAAAAACGGTAGGGTGTCCGGGCTTCGATTCGCTGAACGAACTGGGCAAAACTCAGCCTGGAAAAATCACCGCTGATGCGTTTTTCGGCTGGAGTCTGACCCAAAACGTTGGTTAGTAAACCGAACAGGCCGAGAAACAGGAGCGTGGCACGATAGAGTTGAGCCATAATTACTTGCTTACTACTTCATACTGTTGAGTAACCTTAGTGATCGCTTCTTCGCGCCGTTCATCGGTAAATTTCAGGGTGTTGGCGCGGATAAATTTTCGGAGCGTTTTGGCCTGGTCAGGGAACAGGTTAAGCAGCGAACGTTTCGTTTTTACTGGATGATACACGCCTTCTTTGAGGATAAAAAAGCGGTCGTTCTGCAAAAAATCGGCTTTGTACGATCCGCTGGAAATGTCTTCATGAATCGTTTTGATGCGCCGTGCCAGTGCCCGCAGGCGACCGTTGTGCAGAATTTCATAAAACCCGGTTGGTGCGCCTGAGGTGCTGTCGCCCTCAAGGCGGATAAACCGGTAAGGACCCATCGAAAAAGCTGCGATTTTATTCGTTCGCAATCGAACCTGAAGCCCGCCCTCCGGTGGCTGAACGGCAAGTTCATCGCGAACGATGTCGTATAGCATTCGTACGTTGTGGTAAGTGACACCGTTGAACGCAACTGTTCCGGTCTGCAAACTATCGACACGGTAGAACGGGTGGATTTTTATACGGCGGTCATGCGCAATGTATTCGTTGCCTTCAAACACATGCGACTGTACGCGTGTGGTTTTTTCGTAGGACGCAATGGCCTGATAACGAGCCGTCTGAACAAACGAGCTGTCGGGCTTTGGCACTTGTCCGGCCGCACCGGCAACCGATAACAAAAAAAGAAGAAGCGTTCCTGTTGAGTGCATAGCGACGTATCAGACCCTAAAATACGGTAAATTGATCATATTTGACAATACCTGACCCTTTCCTGACTATTTCACCTCCGTCGGCAACTTAATTGAACGCCTTGCTTCCCGGACGTTGACGTACGTCGCCACATCGCGCAGGGAAATAACGGTATAGTGATTGTCGTGCAGAAATTTCATGTAGTCGGCAAAGAGCGCGGGCGATGTTGTTACCCAATCGTGGGCGTAGTCGGGTACGCCGTGAATGGTGAGCACCACAATTTTTCCGGGAACAGCCTGCTTCAGTCCGTTCATAATCAGGTCTTTATTGGTAGACAGCATCGTGTAACTGGGCATCAGGTAGGGATGGTCGGTGGCGGGGTCATAGGCGCGGTCCTGACCGATGCGGGCAAACAGGTAGCCTTTTTCGGCCAGCACGTCAAACGCCGTCGGGTGCGTGTCGTAGGCGGGATAGGCAAACGTAACGGGCTTCTGAATACCATAAGTTTTGCAGCGGGCTTCGAGCGAATCCAGTTCCGCCATCAGTTGCGCTTTCGAGAGTTTGTTGACGTGTTTGTGCGTAAGCGTATGGTTGCCAATCTCGAAGCCCATCCGGTCCAACTGCCGGATCTGCGCCCAGGTCATGTACTTTGTTTTATCGGCAAAATCGGGCGGGAATTCGCACACGAAGAACGTGCCGCCGAAGCCATATTTTTTCAGAATGGGTGCTACGACCGTGGCATGAGTGCTGCTGGCATCATCGAAAGTGAGCACGACCACTTTTTCGGGAATTGGTCGGCGGATCAGTTGCGCCAGACTGCTGGTGGCAATCAGCAGGGTAGTAAATAGAAAGAAAAGTCGCTTCATAACGGGTCGTATGTTTCCGGTTGCTTTTGCCATTTGTGAAGACACCAGTAACAGGCATAGCCAACATAAAAAGAGCATCGTTCGCCGATATACTGACAAACGATGCTCTTTTTATAACCGCAACGTACGAAAAACACCCGACTTGTGGCGTCATGAATAGATAGGTATGCTGGGTACAACTGCCGGTTAAGAAATAAACGACAGGTAAATGGCGTGGTAATGGTATCTTTCTGGTATTCAGAACTCATTCTTTTTAATGGTTACCACCATATTAGTTGTTGATGATGAGGTAGATGTAGAGCCACTGTTACTGAGTTGGTTCAGGCGTAAAATTCAGCAGGAAACCTATGCCTTCCGGTTTGCCAGAAACGGGCGCGACGCCCTGACCCGCCTACAGACCGAATCGGACATTGACCTGGTGCTGCTGGATATAAACATGCCCGAAATGGACGGGCTGAGTTTGCTTGGTGAGCTGCCCGCGCTCAATCCACTGCTGCGGGCGGTGATGGTGTCGGCCTATGGCGATATGGAAAACATCCGCCAGGCCATGAACCGGGGCGCGTTCGATTTCGTCTGTAAACCCATTGATTTCACCGACCTCGATGTAACGATTGAAAAAGCCGCGCAACACGTACGGCAGTTGCACGAATCGCACCAGTTGAAAGTCATCGACGAACTTAAAACACGCTTCTTCGATAACATTACCCACGAATTTCGCACCCCGCTCACGCTCATCCTGTCGCCGGTGGAGCAGTTGCTGCAACGCTACCCCGAACCCGCCGACCTGCACCAGAGTCTGCGGATGGTGGAGCGTAACGCCTGGCAGTTACTCCAGCTTATCAATCAGCTTTTAGACTTGGCCAAACTCGAATCGGGCCACCTCACGGTGTCGCCCAAAACGGGTGATCTGGGCGATTTTGTGGCGCAGATCATGCGGGTGTTTGAGCCGGTTGCCCAGCAAAAAAACCTGACGCTGACCTATCAGAACGACCTAACCGATTTTGTTGCCTTCGACGCCGATAAACTCGAACAGATCGTTCATAACCTATTGGCGAACGCCCTTAAGTTTACGCAAACCGGCCACGTAGCGGTGCGCCTGACCAGCGAACCGACGGTCGTTCGCCTGACCGTTACGGATACGGGCATTGGCATCCGGGCCGAAAAACTGCCGTATATATTTAACCGGTTTTATCAGGTACAGCCTGCCGATGGTTCGTTGCGGCACTTCACGAACCCCGGCACCGGCATTGGGCTGGCTTTCGTGAAGGAGTTGACCGAACTGATGGGCGGTTGCGTTCGCGTGAGCAGCGTACCGACCGGCTCCGCCGAGCCATCGGGCACTACGTTTACCGTTGAACTGCCGTTGCTACGCGTTGACCCGAACCAACCCGGCGAATCAGCCATCCGACAACCGAGGCCGGTATGGGCGGTTAATGACTTGTTAACCAACGGGTTGGCGGATGGTGATGAGCGCGAAACAGAATTGCCGCTGGTACTGGTTGTGGAGGATAACCCCGAGCTATGTGCGTTTATAGCCCGCGAACTGACCGGACCCTACCGCGTGCTGACCGCTATGGATGGCGATGAAGGCTGGAGAATAGCCCAAACCGAACTGCCCGACGTGCTCCTGACCGACATTATGATGCCCGGCATGGATGGTTACGAACTCACCCGAAATGTGAAAACAAACCCCCTGACCGACCACATTGCCGTGGTGATGCTAACCGCCAAAACCGCCCAGCCGAGCCGGATTGAGGGACTACAACAAGGGGCCGACGATTACATTGCCAAGCCGTTTCACGTTGACGAACTCCGGCTCCGGCTGCATAACCTGATTACACGTCAGCAGACACTGCGGCTGCATTTCCAGCAACAGTTTGGCCGACCCGACGCGCCCATTCAGCCTGAAACGCTAACGGATAAATTCATTCAAAAACTCTATACCCTCATCGAATCCCGATTGGACGACAGTAGCTTTCGAGTGAACGAACTCGCCCAGGAAGTGGGCATGAGCCGCCGGACGCTTCACCGCAAACTAACGTCGGTGACTAACCTGACCATTCATGATTTCATGCGTCAGTACCGGCTCAAACGCAGCGGGCAACTCCTGCGCGAAGGGCATAACGTATCGGAAACGGCGTATCGGGTCGGCTACGAAAGTCCGGCTCATTTCAGTGTCGTATTCCGGGCGTTTTTCGGCAAAACGCCAACGGAGTACATCGCCGGGTAAGTGTGACTCAACGGCGAATGATTTTGGCCTGAATCTGAATGGGTAAGAGCCTTGTGCAACAGAACTTTGACCGGTTATAACGAATCAGCAAATGAATACCCCGCTCGCCATCTTTCCGAACCGTCATGCATTCCTGATCGGGGTGCAGGCGTATGGTGATGCCGGTATTCGTCCGCTGAAAACACCCGCGCAGGATATTCAACTTATGGGCAGTGCGCTGGCTGAATATGGCTACCAGACTCACCTGTGCCCCGACCCCGACAAAGCTACGTTTGTTCAGTTTCTGGAAAGCATCTCCCAATTTTCTGCCGATGGTGAAGCCCAGATTGTCATTTATTATGCCGGGCATGGCGTAGCCCTCTCGCAACAACAAGCGGATGGCCCGCCCATTTACGGCGGCTATATGCTGCCCACCGATGCCCGGCCCCGACAATTGCCCGATACGGCTATTTCGATGGACTGGCTGGCCGCGCTGATTCAGAAAATCAACGGAAAACAGGTGCTGCTGATTCTGGATTGCTGTTATGCGGGTGCCGTACGGCAGGCAACATCGGCCTTCCGGGGCGGCATCGACACGGAAACGGACGCCATCTATCAGGAAGATTTCGGGCATTACACGCGCTACCGGGCCAACCAGATTCTGACCTCGTCGGCCCACAACCAGCAGGCACTCGATGCCTATGTCAGTTCGGGTGCGAACGACTCGCCCGAAACGACATCGCCCTTTGCTACCCTGCTGGCCCACGCGCTCACCAACCGCGACGCCGATACCAACCGCGACGGCATTGTGACGGTCTATGAATTGCAACTTTACATTCAGCAGCGACTCGAAGCGGCAGCCTCACAGCAACAGCACGAGCAAACGTCCTGCCTGTTTGCGTTCTCAAGCCACGAAGGGGGCGAGTTTGTGTTTCTTAATCCCGGCTTCAACCCCGCGTCCCTCGGTCAGCGGCAGCAGGTCAACCCTTACAAAGGGCTGGCTTCGTACCAGCCGCAGGACAGCTCGTTCTTTTTCGGACGCGATGACGCCATCCGCGACCTGAACCGACTGCTCGATGCATCGACCTTTGTGGTGGTGGTGGGCGCATCGGGCACGGGCAAATCATCTCTGGTGATGGGCGGTTTGCTGGGGCCGCGCCACCAAACCGGAACGACTTACGCCGTCATGCGCCCCGGTAAAAAACCGCTGACTGAACTCGCCCGCATCCGGCAAAACCCGCCCCAGTTGCTGCTTATCGACCAGATGGAGGAACTGATAACGCAGGCCGAACGCAACCCGGCCGGACCAGGTTCGGGAAACGACCGTTCGGACGATGAGTTAATCCGTTTTTTTGCCGAACTGACGGCGTTTCAGCAAAGTCTCGAAGGCCAGAAAACGAAGGTAATTGCCACCATTCGGATCGAGTTTGTGCCACAGGTAAACCGGCAGGAGCGGTTCTGGAACACCGACCGGCAACAGTACACGATTCCGGTTCTGGACGTGGATTGTTTGCAGGAGATCATTATCCGGCCCGCTCTGCAAACGGGCATGTTTTATTATCCTGAAAAAGAAACCGTTGCCCGCATTATCGAAGATTTTCGGCATTACCCGAACGCCTTGCCGCTGCTGTCGATGGCCCTGAACGAACTCTACGAAACGGCCAAAGACCGGCCCGAACGGACAATTTACGAACGCGATTATCCCGGTATCGGTCAGATTCTGGAGCAGAAAGAACAGGCTATTGTTGCCCCATTCAGGACCGACATCGACTTTTTTCGCGACCTGCTCCTTCGCTTTGTGGCGTTTCAGGGGGGCGAGTACGTGCGTCGGCGCGTGACGAATGACGAATTGAATTTCGGGGCAGAACGGCAACCCCTTTGCGGGCAGATTCTAAAAACCCTGACCGACAACCGGCTGCTGTCCGGGCGCGACGTTGATGCGGGCGACGGCTACTACGAACTCACGCACGAAGCCCTGATTACGGCCTGGAGCACATACCGGCAGTGGATTCAGCAGGTTGGCCCGGCCCAACTGACGCAGCGCGAAGAATTGACCGAAGCCACCGGACTCTATTTTCGGCTTGGCCGTCGGAGGGCCTATGCCTGGGGCAGTGTGCCGCTCCAGAACCTGATTCGCGTGAGTTCGCCAACAATGAATGAGCCATCCTGGAGCTGGAACTTCCGGTCTTTTTCGTCGCAGTTAGGACACCTGCGCTGGCTTTCGGCCACAGAACGGGCATTTCTGGCGCGTAGCTTTTCTATGCAGCGACAAAACAAACTGGCACTGGCCGGGGTTGGTCTGCTCATTTTTATGGCTATCGGCGTGGCCCTATTTTTTCAGAGCCAGGATGCCTATTCGCGGCTGTTGAGCAATGCCCGCTATGCCGAATCGCAGAATGCTTACCAAACAGCGCAACAGGATTATGAAGCCGCCGACACGCTGGCAAACCGCGACCCGTTCCTTCGGCTTGGGCGAGCATTTCTGCAATTCTCACCCGATTCCTTGCAAACCCTGGCTCATCTGGCGGGTCAGCGCGACACGCTGTATAGCGCACTCACCCGGCAATTGGAGCGGGCCGACACCCTGACCACAAAGACGGTGTTGCTACTGGCAAGCCGCAACGACTCCACCAAAAATGGAACGGGTGTGGCTGAGGCTTGCCGGTCGTTTGGGCAGTTTATCCAGACCGACGCGCTTTATCGTGCCCTCGACAATAGCCTGCGAAAAACCCGAACCCGGTATCTGCTGGATGCGGGTACGGTAAGCCGATTTCACAAGCGGGCGCAGGCAGGATATCAGGTCACGAGCGTAATGCGCCAAAATCTGCTGGCCATCTGCCGCGAGGTAGAGGAGGGGTATCAGCTAAATGGGCAGATGGATTTGGTGGCGCAATACCGACAGTTCAGCAACAAACTCGACGCGTATCAGAGACAGGTTGACGCAATAAAACCCGGCGGGCAGATTGCCCTGACAGGCTTGTAGGATAGGTTTTTTGGGGGTGGAAATTCTGTAATCCTAAAGTCGGCTCGGCTGCTATTCGATGTGTATAGAAAGTCTACGTCATTTTGTTCGACCCGACGGGGTCAGATGTTTATAGCCAATGCCAAATTCTTTAAACATCTGACCCCGTCGGGGTCGAATTAGGCTGTCCTACGCTGATTCTACCTGATTACCTAACAGAAATTATTACGTGTTATCACTGTGTTGAGCGTAGTCTCTGACTACGCTCTTGTGATGGCCGGTCTCCGACCGGCGTAAAACTGAGTCATAATACATAATACCGGTCGGAGACCGGATAACACCCGAGCGTAGTTAAAACTACGCTCAACGCGGAAAACCTGTAGTCCTGTTAAAGAAAACTTGTCTTACCGAAATATTTGACTGCTTTTCATTATAAATCAGTAGGTTATGTCTGTCATTCAGCCATTTAAGCGAACCCGTTTTCGACCATTTTACGGGATGGTCTGGCTGTGTATAGGGTTAATTTGCCCGTTTACAATGAGAGCACAGTCCTCACCGAACGAGCGTGAAAGTGCCGGATTCTGGGCGTCGAAAGGGCAGGGGCTGATGCGGGCGAGCCGGTATTCCGAAGCGTACACAGCATTTCAATTGGCCCGCAGTTTGGGTGCCCCCAATATGGCGGGGCAGATGGAACTGGCGAAAAAACGGAACATAAACAGCATTCAATTACGGGCGTTGCTGGCCGAAGCCCGCGCCCAGGCCAGCAATGATCCCACCCAGAGCCTGCGCCTGCTCGAATATGCCCGAAGCAAATTCCCGGACAGTACAGCGATACTAAAAGCCATTGGGGAAGTGAGTAATCAGCCCGATAACTGGTATTACACCCTGCGGGCCGACAGTATAAGCGCATCGCCACAGTTCTCGTATCTGCTTGTCGATACGGACAAAAGCCGACTTTATGCCCGGCGGGGTGATTCGCTGAAACTGCTCCACACCTTTGCCGAACGACCCGGATTTCGGGTGTTTTCGCCCGATGGCCGCTACCTGTTTGTAACGACCGGACAGCGGCAAAAAGGGGTGCTGTACGCGCTGGGAAGCCGTGCGCCAACGCTGGTCGCTACCTATGGGGACTCGGTGTCGAACATGCAGTTTTCGCCGGGATACACGCCCGCCTGGAACTACCTGCTCGTGGAATATAACAACCACCGAATGACCCTGTATCACCATACAGTGCCGATTCTGGGGACGAATTTTATGTATTATTCAAACGCCACATTTTCGCCAACAGGTCATTATTTGAGTACTGTAGAAGGGCTGTGGCAAATCACCGAAAATGGTGTGCGTTCGGTGTTGCTGCAACCGTTTCACGAAGGTATAAATGTATATAACCACCTTTGCTTTTCTGACCACGACCGCAATCTGCTTGTCTCTCAGCAATATAACTACACCGGCACATGGGAAGATGGGAACGCAGCGGTGAAGGCGGCTCTCTATCGGTTCCGGGAGCCTGCACAAAACCCGAATGACACCATTCGGGTTGAGCGGATGTTCAGGTCGTCCATTAAAACGCCCCGCCATCGCTGGACGCCCTTTTCGCCCGATGGACGCTATTATTGCCTGAAAGGACGGCCCGACAGCAGTCTGTTTTTTAACGAGAATGGGCAGTGGCAACCGATTTCATTAGCGGGTTCAATACCCGATAGCATTCGGAAAGGCGACTATGTTGAAGTTCGGTTCTCGCCCGATAAACAACACATACTGGTCGCTTATTCACGTAACTACAAGCCTCGGTTTACCCAGTTGTGGCGGCTCGACGGGCAGCAGACGCGCCTGATTTATGCCTTTACCCGGAAGATAAGCATCCATGACGATGTCTTCTCCGCCAATGGAGCCTACCTGCTGGCCCGTCATACCGACGCCCAAACCGACCGTTTGTGGCACATTACCGACGATACGGTGCGACTGGTACATACGTTCAGAAAACCGCTGCAGTCGCCCACTGTGTTCGATGTCGATGGCTTTCCGGTTTATGCCCCGTACTTTTCGCCCGATGGTCGACATCTGATTACCTACGCGGCTACGGCCCTGACGGCCGACAGTCTCTGGCAAATCGACAAAGAGACAATACACCCGCTGCATGGCTTCGGGAACAGGCTCAAAGCAAGTTTTACCGCGTTCTCGCCCGATGGTCGATACGTGCTTGTGAGGGGCAACGGCGTTCAACCCGCTACGGTATGGAATTTGCCCATGCAGCAATCGCTGATAGCTCCCAATCTGCTTTCGGCCAATGGCGCTTTGTTTTCGCCCAAAGGAAATTACCTGCTTACTGACAGCACCGCGTGGCGCGTTACCGACCGGGGATTGCTGAAATTGCCGCTTCCAGTGGGTTCCCCGTCGCTGCTCCACTGCCGGTTCTCGTCCGATGAGCAATACCTCGCTCACAGCCCGGTTGGTGCTGATTCAACCCCCATTCGTACAACGCTCTATCAGTTTTCTGCCAATGAAATGAGGTTCATTCGGGAAACGGAAAGCCATAAACCGGCGGCTGAACTGATGGAAGGAACGGTTACTGTCCAGACATTTATGCCGGGCTTGTTCGCGCCCGATGGCATCGGCTGGCTGTCGGCTCTGTCGCCAATTGACTCGGTGTCCCGTTTTCGGCCCGATACCGTATGGAAACTGCCTTCCCAACTCACGCCGGGGAAGGCCATCATGCTGGGGAAAACGACGCACCGAATCGACAAGTTTATTCTCAACCCTACTGCCTGGTACTCCGTCAACCAGCAATGGAACGTGTCGCCAGCCGCTCTTTTCTCGCGCGATGGACGGTTTTTGCTCACCAAAGAGCAGGACAGTTTGCGGTTTTATTCCATGAAGCCCGCCATGAGTGCCGGTACGCTGATAGCCGCCGACGCGGGCTGGCCAATCGATGTATCAGCAGGGGCCGACTACTGGCTCACACGAATTGATACGCCAAACGAATTTGTTGTTGAAATGCCAATAAACGAACGGTATAAGCTGGATTATGGCCTCGCCGACACACCGGACGCGGCCCAACTCTGGCGACGAACCGGCGCAAGCTGGACGTCGCTGGCTACGTTCACAAACCTCTATTATGGCCTGAACCTGAACTGGCTGGGGCACCGTCGGCAAAGTTGGTTTTCACCCAATGGTAATTACCTGCTTGTGCCAACCACCGAACCCACCCCGACAACGCTTTTTTCGGTTGTCGGCAATAACCTCCGGCCCGTCGTTCGGCTCAATACCCAACTGCTTTCTGCCGCCTGGGTTGGTCCAAATCCGGCGAATGGGCAGGCTGTTGGCTTGCTTTATACCCGTACGGACCAGCAAACGTATTTGCTACGGCACGGCTCCGGGGGAACCCGCACAACGGCTCTCGGTTTTGGTACGCTGCATCACCCGCCCCGATTTTTTGGAAAAGTAGCCTACTGGGTTCGGAAGATTGACGAAAGTCAGCAAAACATTGAGCTATTAGATATAGTCTCCGGCAGTACGCTGGTGAAAATTCCGTTCGGGTCGGTGCTGGATTTCGCCGTTCGGCCCAACGGCGATGCCTGGGTCGTTTCGACAACGGGTGCGCGGCTGATTCGCTCGCCCGAAACGACGTTGCGCTGGCTCACGCAGTCACCCGTTGCGCCCCTGCAACCGGCTCTCCGCCAGACCTATACATTTCTGTAAGTAAACGTTTTTTAAATACATATACATAATACCCCACCCCAACCCCTCCCCTTGAAATAAGGGGAGGGGCTAACGCTGGTCAATTTTTAGCCCCTCCCCTTATTTCAAGGGGAGGGGTTGGGGTGGGGTGAAATGCCGAAGAATTTTTAATTAGTTGTTTAACAATCGCTTTTAATCGACCTCTAACCAAACCCCCGATACCATGAGTTTTCAACTTCGCCTTTGCAAGAATGACACGACAACGTACCTGCGCGATACGTTCAAAGCCACGCCCCTGTTAGTGCCCGAAGCCCGCGTAAAACCGCTGATGGTGGTGGCCCGGCGCAAAAGCAACATTCAGTTTCGGGGCGAACTGCGGTTCCTGCTCGACAATCCCGACTGGTCGTTCGATTTGCGGGATGAGCCGGTTTCATCGACCAGTTTAGAGAAGACCCGTAAGGTTGATGCCGGGTTGGGGGTGCAGATTTTGCAGGGATTTTTGCAGGGGCTGAACGCCGGAAGTGCACCCATTCAGGCGTCGTTGAGCAGTGCCAAAACGCTGTCGCTGTCGTTCCATAACGTCCGGCGGCACTTTGCCGATCTCAACGCGCTGGGGCTGTCGTTGGTCGACCGAAAGCTGAACCTGAATCATCCGTCGCTGGGGTTGTTCAAAAGCGATGAGCCGTACGAAATGCTGCTGGTGTCGGACGTGATTGTCAGTAGCGAATTCACCATTAACAACGAGTCGGGTGGTGAGGGCAGTCTGGAGGCTGGTTTGCCCGTTCTGCAAGACTTCCTGGCTAAAGCCAAAACGAATCTCAAACGGGTATCCAATACCAAATCGTCGCTGACGTTTGAAGGGGATCAGCCCCTTACCTTCGCTTTTTCGTGCGTTCGGCTCGACTTCGATCCGGCCACCGGCGCACTGCAAATTATGGAATCGACCGATGAGCGGGGTTTTGAATCGAAAGATCCGAAGCCGCAGGTTTTGCTCGACGACGACATGCAGGAGCCGGGCCTGCTGATGTTCGACCCGGTCGATGACTGACAGCTATCTCTGTGTCTGTACCTACTGAAAGAGATGTCATCTTTCTATTGACAGTCCGTGAAAGATGACATCTCTTTCAGTAGGTACAGACACCGCCTTCATTTATTGATAATCAGCGTGATAAATAGTATGTTTGACTAATTCCTCCTCGACCCATGAACCCTCTTACAACCAGCCCGACCACACCGGGCGAATCGGTTAAACCTACTCTGTATGCGCTGGTGGTGGGCATTGGTGCCTACGAACAGGTGCGGCCGTTGCGCGGCCCCGCCAGCGACGCGCAAACGATGGCCCGCTACCTGAGTCAGTTGCCCGATTTTACACCCAACGTGCGGCTGCTGACCGATCAACAGGCTAATAAATCGGCCCTCATCGACGGATTCAGAAACCACCTTACGCAAGCCGGACCGAACGATACGGTGCTGTTTTTCTTCGCCGGACATGGGGCGCAGGAAGCCGCCGATACCGATCTGTGGCTAACCGAAACCGACGGACAACTCGAATGCTTGGTCTGTCACGATGCGGGTACGACCAACACCCATGATTTTTTGCTGGCCGACAAAGAGTTACGTTATTTGATTGGTCCCGTCAGTGCAACGGGTGCCCATGTGGTCCTGATTTTCGACTGTTGCCATTCGGGCGATAATACCCGCTCGGCTGATTTGCTGGCGGCTGCAATGGACGGTCAGGACGTGCGCGACCGGCGGTTGATGCAATCGGCTCCCCGCCGACCGTATGACGCCTTTTGCTTTCATGACGCGCTGTCGGCGGAGCAGATAAAGACGCAGGGGCTGGAAACCGCGATGCCGCCCGGTATGCACATTCAAATGGCGGCTTGTGAGTCCGACGAAAGCGCGGTGGAGGTGAACGGTGAGGGGATATTTACCAAAAATCTGCTGGCCGTGCTCGAAGCGGCCCACGGGCAGGTGTCGTATCAGGACCTCCACAACCGGGTTCGGCAATACATGCGCTTCAGTTATGAGCAACGCCCGCGTGTGTACGTTCCCGATATGCCGGACCCCGGTGAACAGGCAAACCAGCTACTGAACCGGGGATTTCTGAACCAGCCCATCGACCCCGATACATTGGCGGCATCGGCAACGTATAACAAACAGGAAGGCTGGCTGCTCGACGTAGGAGCTATTCACGGGGTGGCCGACCGGCATGATATTCAATTGCAAAGTCCTGATAATCAACAGACATACTCAGTAAGTATCGGGCGGGTTGGGGCCGATTATACGGTGCTTGCCATTGCGGATGAGGTGCGGGCAAATCTGGATAAATCCGTCGTATACAGGGCTACGATAGCGGGCTTGCTGACCCAGCCGATCCGGTTGCATTTCGCCAATCACGGCGGCCCGAATAATGACTTGCCCGATCTGCTCAAACCCTCTGCCGATCCCGCCCGCCCCGCCCTGACCGACGGTATTGTGATTCCCGAAGACGACAAATCCCGAGCCGATTACACCCTGCACAGTCGAAATGGACTGTATTATTTTACCCAGCCAACGGCCGAAAACCGCCCGCTCGTGCTTCCGCTCCGTGCCGACGATCCGCAGGTATTCGCCCAACTCACCGACGACTTGCGCCACATGGCGAAATGGCAGTATCTGAAGCAGTTCCGTAATCCTGAAGTCAATACGCCGGTGCTGTCGGTGGTGGTGATTCCACAGGGAAGCGATGGTATTCAACTTTCCGAAATTCAGTCGGCGGCCGTGCCCATCACGTATCTGAACAACAACGGACAGTGGGCCACGTCGCTCACCATCAAACTGACCAACCCGACCGACCGGCCACTCTACTGCACCGCCCTGTATCTGTCGCGGGATTTCATGGCGTTCACGGGTTTTCTGCCGACCAACTACCGGCTCGAACCGGGGCAAAGTATGACGCTGGGGCTGGCCGACAGGAAAGAACCGACGGGTCGGCGAACGGCGTTTCGGCTGAAACTCGAAGAGGTGATCCGGCAATACAACTGGCCCGGCGCAACGGAATACATCAAACTAATCGTCACCACGGACCCCGTCTCGGAGAAAACGCTGGCTTTTCTGAGTCTGGACGCGCTGCCGTCGCCCCCGGTGCTGGCCGACAAGCTCAAACCTACAGGCAGTCGTGGTGGTATCGAAACCGACGCCGACGAAGCCGAGCCATTCCCGGACTGGAGCACGCAAACCATTACGCTGCAACTGATTAACCCGCTGTACAACACCGTTCGGGCCGATGAGTTGAGCCAGATGCTGGCCCCGCCCGCCGATGAGTCGTACGAGGATATGCTGGCCGATTTCGCGCTTGGTCTATACTACGAAGCCGACACGACAAGCGGTCTGCAGCCAACGCTGAAACTCCGCGACGAACTGCGTGTGATTGCCCCCGATGACCAGCGCGGCTTGTGGAGCGACCTGAAATTATCCGTTGCCAATCAGGTGGCGCGACGGGTCCAGAACCGCCAGTACCGCCAGAATCTCGTGCGTTATCCCGACCGGATACGCATTGTGGCCGAGGGCGATTCGTGGTTTCAGTTTCCGTTTCTGCTGCGCGATATTGTCGATTATCTGTCGGGCGTCTACTCCGTATTCAGCGTGGCGGCAGCGGGCGCAACCCTCGGCGACTACCTGAAAAACAGCGAGTTTCTGGAAGCCATCGCGCAGGTAAAACCCGACTTTTTTCTGCTGAGCGGGGGCGGAAATGACATACTGGGTGAAGCCTTTGCCGACTTCATCCGCGATACACCCGCCGACAGTTTGACCGGCCCGCAACGGTATCTGACCGATGGCTTTGCACCGGGTCTGGAGGCTGTTGGTGAACGCTATAAACGGATTCTTCGGCTCGTACAACAGGGGTA
Source organism: uncultured Spirosoma sp. (assembly GCA_964244845.1). Classification (GTDB taxonomy): domain Bacteria; phylum Bacteroidota; class Bacteroidia; order Cytophagales; family Spirosomataceae; genus Spirosoma. The sequence continues at coordinate 51,758 of CAXTKE010000011.1, read as the reverse complement.
TCCGAAGGTAAAAATACTTGTTCACGGCTACGATTACGTGATTCCGGTGGATGGTACGCCACAGGACACGCGCACAAGCTGGCTCGGTAAAGTGCTGATTGAGAAGGGTGTTGTTGAGCAAACTGACCGCGAAGCCATTGTGCGTTACCTGCTCGATGCGTTCAATGAGCAGCTTCGGCAGATCGCTGGTGAATACCCGAATGTCACCTATCTCGACCTGCGCGGAACCGTCCGGCGTACTGGCCAAGTGTCCGATTACTGGTATGACGAAATCCACCCCAATGACAAAGGATTTCTGAGCGTAGCCACCCGGTTTGTCGAACAGATCAACCGCCTGAAGTCCGAACCTCAACCCGTCGCCTGATTATGACGCCCACCGAAACGATACCCGCCCGCTGGCCCGACGATTTTTTGTGGACCAAGCGACTCATGGGCGACCCCCTTGCCGATGAGGTCGTTACGACCATACTGGCCGACAATCAGAAGGGCGAACTGGACCAGATTTTTCAGATGCTCGTTCGCAACCGGCAATTTCCGAACCCGGCTTTCGACGCGCTGCCCGACCCGGTGAAACGCGTGGTCGAAGGGTATTTCGTGCAAACGCGCCAACTCCCCGCCTATGCCGCGCCGTTCAAACTGATGATTGCGGCTGATGTGTTCCGGCAGCACGGCCCGAAAATCCTGCTCATTCTGCTCTGTAAATCGCTGCCAACCTGCTATACCTGCTGGCGCGGGGCCAAAGTGCTGTACCAGAGCGGGCGACTGCGCGTTCACGACGGTTCATTGGATGCGTTTAGCCGCCGATTGATGGAAACGGCTCAGTTTGTGGTCGATATGCTGACGCAGAACAACTTCGAGCAGGACGGTACCGCCATTGTGGCGACGCAGAAAGTGCGGCTCATGCACGCCGTTATCCGCCATTTCGCCCAACAGCGGAACTGGGATAAAGACACGTATGGAATTCCCATCAATCAGGAAGATTTGGTCGGTACGCTGCTGTCGTTCGGCGTGGTTATCATCGACGGGCTGGAGCAACTCGGCATTACGCTGACGCCCGAAGAGCGCGAAGCCTACCTGCACCTTTGGCACGTTGTGGGCGCGATGATGGGCATCGACGCCGATTTGCTCACTGAAAATGAGGATGAGTGCCGCGCTCTGATGAACGCCATTCTGGATCAGCAGTCGGGGCCGTCGATGGAAGGAGCTGAGCTGACCGACGCCTGTATCGACCTGATGAACGAGCGCATGATTGTGGGGCCACTCACCCGCCTGTCGCCGTATTTCGTGCGGTTTTTCATCGGCGATAAGTATGCCGATATGCTCAGCGTGCCCACTGCCGATGCCGACGATTCATTTGTGATGGACGCGGTGCAGTGGTTCGACAAGCGCATTCGGGGTTTAGATAATCATAATCTGATTGTGGCGGCTCTTGGCCGGGCGTTCAGTCATGGCATGATTGGGCGGTTTATGGACTACACCAATGCGGCCAAAAGCGAACAGTTTTATCTGCCCTCGGCCCTGACCGATGAATGGGAAGACCTGACGCCCGACTTTCGGATTCCGCATCTGGCACGCATCGACGACGTGATTTTCTACTTGGACAAAGTGGCGCGGCATTTCCGGGCGCAGAACAACCCGATGGGCCTGTTTGCCGCTGTGTACCGGGTCGTTACGCAGCGCGTGGCCGATGGCATCAAACAGGGGTTATTTAAAAATCCGGTCGATATGGAACGGTTGGATGTAGGGTTCGGGAATCGCTATTTTGAGGCCATAAACCACTATTTCGACGGGAAACCGGCCACCGGTCCCTGGCAGGTCTCGTTCGATGCGGCCCGGCTGCCAGTCATCACCGACCAGCACATTTTTGCGGCTGCCAACGCCCACATTACCTTCGATTTACCCGTTGTGCTGGCCGAGGTGTTCCGGGGGCAGGACCTCAACAGTATCACCAGCGACTTTGCGCTGATGAACCAGCTTTTCGATGATATGTTCGACCAGATGAACGATAACGTCGGGCGTATTTTTCGACCATTTGGGCGGATGCTGCACCTGATCGACAGCCGTTTCAAGGAAATGGAACGGCGTATGATGACCCAAAATCGCGACCTCGCCTGGAAAGCCAGCACCGAACTTCACCAAACCACCGACGAAGCCCACCGGCAACGAATCATTGCCCGGCTCGAAACACAGTCGGCAGCTTTGGGGCTGAAAGTGGTTCATCCGCCCGCGCTGATGCGGTGGCCGCTCCAGCTAATCGCCAAAAAAGAATTCGGTACGCCTGCCCAAAAAGTAGACGTCATGTTGCGCACCGCCCTATTGCCCAGGATTGGTTGAATAGTTGAGTGGTTGAAAGTGCATTTTTTCTCGTTCTCGCCGGGTTAAAACCCGGCGCAACTCATCCATTCTATGTTTTTGCGCCGGGTTTTAACCCGGCGAGAACGAGAAAAACACCGGCATGGGCTGGAAATTGACAAAAAACGATACCTGCCGAAAACCCATACCTATGAAACACATTGTCCTCTTTATACTCATTTGCTTGGTCAGAATCAGTTGCGGAGCGGCACCCATGCCCCTGCGCGATCCGGCGCAGACCTACGACCTGTTTCGGGTCAGTTCGCTGCTGGAAGTCAGGCCGGGGCAGGTGTCCATCGACTCGTTGTTGCAATCGCCGGATCGCTATCGCTTTGTGCCGACTAAAAACCAGCTTATCCGCCCCAACGACCACCAGAAAGCGTACTGGTTTCGGGTGGAGGTGACCAACCAGACGCCCGACGATTTCTTTCTGCATTTCGTGTATTCAGGCACAGAGCGCATCCTTGTCTACGAAGTAGCAGACAGCCGGATTATTGCTACGCGCAGCCTGGGTCGGTTAGTACCCGAAACGCGGGATTTTTTTCGATACAGCAAGCTGTTTTATCCGATGCAGGTTCGGCAGGGTAGTCCGGCATCCCGTGGTCCGGCATCCCGTGGTCCGGCATCCCGGCGAACGCACACGCTGTACATTTACATGGAGGGCATTTACACGACCTGTCTGTATTTTGATGCCCGGTCGGCCACGAACCTGCTCGGTGTTACCCATACCGAAGACCTGTTTTACGGGTTGTATTACGGATTTATCCTGATTGTGGTCGTGTATAGCCTGCTGCTGTTTCTACGGCTGGGCGAGCAGGACACCCTGCGGTACGCCATCTGGGTATCGTGTATGGGGTTGCAACTGGCTCTGTATCGGGGCTTTACCGCCGAATTTTTATGGTCGTCGAACCCCACTTTCGAGCGGTATGCCAACGCATTGGGCGGAGTCACCGGGTTGTTGCACGTGCTGTTCACCCTGGCTTTTCTGCGCCTGCAAAAGAAAGCACCGGTCTATCATAAACTGGGTCTTGTGGTTATCGCGGGTTATTTGCTGGGCATCACCCTGTTCCTATTTTCGACCTACGCAGGCGGTGAGACCGGGAAAAATACCGATATAATTCCACTTATTGCGTTGATAGAAGGGTTGTACAGCGTTGTGACCGGGATTGTCATGTTTCGCCGGGGGTTCAAACCGGCGTTCTACTATGTCGTTGGGAATCTGGTGTTTTTTGTTTCAATATTCATTTTCCTTCGGTACGCCAGCGGTCAGTTACCGCACACATTCTGGAGTTACAACAGCATTCATATCGGGTCTGGCATTGAAATAATTTTGTTCACGCTGGCACTGACCTACAAGGTCAACCTGTTGAAACGCAGACAGGACGAGGCCATTCGGGAGCAGTTGCGGCTTGCCAAAGCCAATAAACAGTTGGTCGAAGAACAGAACGCCATGCTCGAAGCGAAAGTCCGGCAGCGCACCGACGAGTTGAACGTGCAGAAAGAAGACCTGCAAACGACGCTGGCAACCTTGCAGGATACGCAGCAGCAACTGATTCAGAAAGAGAAAATGGCGAGTCTGGGCGAACTAATGGCCGGTATCGCCCATGAAATTCAGAACCCGCTGAACTTCGTCAACAACTTTGCCGAACTAAGCGTGGATATGCTCGGCGAACTGAAAGACGAAATCCAGGCCGACCACAAAACCGACGCGCTGGCCCTTGCCGATGAACTGGTGCCGAATCTTGAGCGAATTACCCACCACGGCAAACGCGCCGATTCCATTGTACGGTCAATGCTCCAGCACTCGCGGAGCAGCGCGGGGTCGCGGCAACTGACCGACCTGAACGCGCTGTGTGGCGAATACCTGCAACTGGCCTATCAGGGGGTGCGAACTAAAGACAAAACGTTCAATGCCCAACTCATCACCGACTTCGATTCCACTGTCGGCTCAGTAGATTTAATGCCCCAGGAAATTGCCCGCGTATTGCTGAACCTGTTTAACAACGCGTTTTATGCCACTCATGAAAAAGAGAAACAGGCCGGTAATGGACCGTTGGCGAGCTATCAGCCGCAGGTATCGGTTACCACACGACGCGAAAATGGGCATGTGATGGTATGTGTACACGACAACGGCACGGGTATTCCACCCGAGTTGCTGAATAAAATTTACCAGCCATTTTTTACAACAAAACCCACCGGGCAGGGCATCGGGCTGGGGCTGTCGCTGAGTTACGATATTATTGTGAAGGCACATGGTGGTCAATTGGATGTACGTACGGAGCCGGGACTTTTTACGGAATTTATTATTAAACTTCCGGTGTAACGCGGGTGGGAACCCGCAATTTCGGGCTATACATCGCGGGTTCCCACCCGCATTACAAGGCTTGACCACTGCCTGACCATTTCCTACCTATTTTCCATGATAAATTACCATAACCGGCAGTTCCGGTCTGTATCCAACTCGCCCAACGGTGAGGTATCGGGCGAGACGCTGTTTCGTTATTTTCAGCAGGACAACATCGTTTGGGCCACGTATCAGGGTGGCTCGGTCCGCTTCGGCACGCTGACCGGATTGGTTGAGCCGAACGGGTCGCTTCGGTTTGCCTACCAGCACGTTAACACGCAGAACGAACTGATGACGGGCCACTGCGAATCGACCCCCGAAACGCTGTCCGACGGCCGTATCCGCCTATACGAACGCTGGCAATGGACAAGCGGAAACCAGTCGGCGGGGGAGTCGGCAATCGAAGAAGTATACGAGGTTGTAATACCGACCGTCCCGGTCAGGTGATGTGCTGGCGTTTATTGCCCGACCGTCCCGGTCGGTACTACAGCTTACTATTCATTTTGCCAGAAATTTGTTTAGCGGGCAAGTTTTCAGTTGCCGAAGCCCTTCTATGACCGACCCCGCGTTGACTTTGGCCCCGGCCGCGTTGGTGTGCGTATGGTCTTTCACAAAATAAGTAGCCTGCAACAGCGTCGAGTCGCCAACGACGTCGTATTTGCGGGCCACAATCTCGTTCAAATCAATGAAGTACGCTTGCTCTGCTTTAGCGATATCAGCCGCCCATTTACCATAATCGCCACTGGCCCGAACCACTTTTCCGGCTTGCCAGTTGTTACGCGGCACCAGCGACAGCACAATGGGCGTGGCCCCTTTCGCCTTTGTTTCCGTCACGTATTTACGCAGATACCAGCCGTAGCTATGTACCACTTCCGGTTTATTAGTAATCAGATTATCAATGGATTGCATTTCGTCGCCGGTGCCTTTAATCGTGCCCCTGGCCCGGATCGTGTCGTTAATAGGACCGGCATCGTTATGGCCGAACTGCATCATCACAAAGTCTCCGGGTTTCAGGGTCGTCCTGATTTTCTCCCATCGGCCTTCCACCAGAAACGTACGGCTGCTGCGTCCGCCAATGGCGTGGTTCTCGATATGAATACGGGTGGTATCGAAGTAGGATTCGAGAAAATGCCCCCAGCCCCACATACCGCCTTCGCCTTTGTCGCTGCCGTTTTTCACGGTCGAATCGCCGATGAGGTAGATCGTTGGCCGTTGCGGAACGGCAGCGGCAGCCCACAGACAGAGAGCAAGGGTAAGCAGCACCAGAATTGGTTGATTTTTCATAAAGGGGTGCGTGTTTTGGCTGTGGAAAACGCAGACAACACGTTCGACGAATTTCGAGCCGGTTGACCTGTTAACTGAAACTATTGGGTTAAGTTTGCAGCGTCTGGTAAACGTTGATTTTCTATGCATTCTGACCTCGTATCGCCCGAAAAAGCCTTTGCCGAAACCGGCCTTTCCTTACCGCCCGCTCCCCAGCCGATGGGCGTTTATAAACCGTGTCTGATTGACGGAAAGTACCTGTACGTATCGGGACACGGCCCGTTTCTGAATGATAAAACCCTGATTATTGGCCGCGTTGGGGCCGATCTGGACATTGAAGAGGGTAAGCTGGCGGCCCGGCAGGTTGGACTCACCATTCTATCGACCATCCGCACCAACCTCGGTAGTCTCGACCGGGTGAAACGGGTGATTAAAGTATTGGGGATGGTGAATTGTACCGCCGATTTTGAGCAGCATCCGTATGTCATTAATGGGTGCAGTGAACTGTTTTCGACCATTTGGGGGCCAGATAATGGTGTTGGCGTTCGGTCGGCGGTGGGCATGGGTTCGTTACCCGGTAACATTCCGGTTGAAATAGAAGCCCTGTTTGAACTGGTTTAAGCATGGAACAAACGCCTTGGTATCTGATTGACAACATTGCCCAACTCGATACGCCCGCGCTGGTCGTTTACCCCGACCGGGTGCGGCAAAACATTGCCCGATTGATAAATACCATCGGCGATGTGAGTCGGTTGCGGCCGCATGTCAAAACGAATAAGTCGCGGGAGGCCAGCCAGATGATGCTGGATGCTGGTATTCAGAAGTTTAAGTGCGCGACCATTGCCGAAGCCGAAATGCTGGCGATGATCGGCGCACCTGACGTGCTGCTCGCTTATCAGCCCAACGAAGCCAAAATACACCGGCTGCTTGCCCTGATGCAAGCGTATCCGGCAACGGATTTTTCCTGCCTAATTGATAATTCCGTTACCGCCCGGCAACTGTCAGAACTGGCGGTGGCGGCTGGGCGCGTCGTGCCCGTTTATGTGGATTTGAACGTGGGCATGAACCGAACGGGTATGGCTCCCGGCGGGGCCGTACTGGCACTTTATACCGAACTTGACCAGTTGCCGGGCGTCCGGCCTGTGGGTTTACACGCCTACGACGGTCACCTGCGCGACCCGGATGTAGCCGTTCGGACAGCGCAGTGCGATGCGGCTTTCTGGCCGGTGCAACTGCTGAGCGACACCCTTTCGGCACGCGGGTTTGCATCGCCCGTACTAATCGTTGGCGGAAGCCCGACCTTCCCGATCCACGCCCGCCGACCCGGCGTTGAATGCAGTCCCGGTACGTTTATTTATTGGGATAAAGGCTACCAGACCGGCCTGCCCGAACAACCGTTTCAGCCAGCGGCTCTGGTCGTTGGGCGGGTCGTTTCGCTGCCCGATTTCACCAAAATTTGCGTCGATATCGGCCATAAATCCGTTGCCGCTGAGGGTGAGTTAAGTCAGCGAATTACGTTTCTGAACGCGCCAAATTTAGTGGCTATTGGGCAGAGCGAGGAGCATTTGGTTCTCGAAGCAGGGGCGGAGCATTCGTATAAAATTGGGGATGTGCTGTACGGATTGCCGAATCATATCTGCCCAACGGTCGCCCTATACGAACGCGCATATACTGTTGAAAATAAGTCTGTTACAGGTGAATGGCGGACAATTTCCCGTGATCGGACGATTACGGTTTAACTGCTTCCACAGCCAGCATATACACCACCATCGACTCGCCGACGGTGGCAATCCAGTTGTCATAATCGGCAATGGCCTGCAAACGTAAATCTTCGGTAATGTACCCGGTCTGAACCAATTGAGGCCCGCGCAACTCGGCAACTTCGGCCCACAACCGGCTCGCTATGGCAAAATCGGGGTTGGTTTTTCGCGCGATTTCAAATTGATTTTCCACCGATACCGACGTAAAACCGATGGTGTGCAGCATCGCTTCCAGATGGTCGGCGATGGCGTTGTCGAAGCCCGCATCCTGCCGCCATTGTAAAAAGGCATCGTAAAATGTTCGCATCGTTTGGGGCGGCTCCGGTGTCCAAACAATCTTCGTATGGTTGAAGTCAAGGAGTGCCAGACAGCCGCCCGGCTTAACAAACCGCTTCATATTCAGCAGCGCGGCTTCGGGTTGGGCCAGCCATTGCAGCGTTCGCGCACAGGTGACAAGGTCGAATTGCTCGGCTATATCGAACGAATATACGTCAGCCTGTTGGAAAGAAATGCCGGGTATATCGACCGCGTTTTGTCGGGCCTGTTCAATCAGATTCTCGTTGGGGTCAATGCCCAGAACGCGCCCCGCAGAACCGGTTTTTTCGGCAATGCTGCGCGTAATTGCGCCGGAGCCACAGCCAATATCAAGCACCGACAAGCCCGGTTTCAGGTATTTCAGGAGGTTCCGATTGGCGTTTTCAACCGTTCTGCGTTCCAGAATCGGGTTTTGTCCGGCGGGCATGGTCGCCCGTTCCGTGAGGGAATTTTGTGACATGGCTTTAACTAAAAAAGTGGTCGTATTATCCAGACTGACAATACGACCACTACCTAATATAATCTTGGGACTTTTGCTTAGAGCCGTGCCACGGTTTGGAACCGTGGCACGGCTCTAAGCAAAAGTCCCAAATCTGATAAACACTATTCTTTTTTGGTCGAAAATTGATAAATCGTTGTGGTTTTGTAGGTCTGACCGGGCCGCAGTACCGTTGTCGGGAAGGCAGGCTGATTTGGCGAATCGGGGTAGTGTTCGGTTTCTAAACAGAGTGCATACCGCTTCTGATACGGCTTTCCTTCGCGGCCCGTCACGCTCCCGCTCAGGAAATTACCCGTGTAAAACTGCACGGCGGGTTCGGTCGTGCGAACCTCCATCACGCGCCCCGAAGTCGGCTCGTAGACCGTAGCCGCCAGTTTTAAGGAGTCGCCCGAACCGTTCAATACCCACGCATGGTCATAGCCACCGCCGTACTTAATCTGCGTGTCGGTCGAATCGTTGATGCGCGTACCAACGGCGGTTGGTTTTGTAAAATCGAACGGCGTACCGGCCACAGCCTGTAGTTTGCCGGTCGGAATCAAAGTCTTGTCAACGGGCACAAACCGGTCGGCGTTGAGGGTGACCACGTGATCGAGAATGTCGCGTTTGGCTCCACCCGTCAGGTTGAAATATGTGTGATTGGTCAGGTTTACCACCGTCGGTTTATCGGTAGTAGCCTGATAATCAATCTTCAGTGCGTTGTCTTTTTGCAGTGTGTACGTCACCTCGACCGACAAATTACCCGGATAGCCTTCTTCGCCATCTTTCGATGTGTAGGCCAGTTTGAGCGCGGGTTCGTCGCCCTCCACGGGCGTTGCGGTCCAGAGAACTTTGTCGAAACCCACTTTGCCGCCGTGCAGGTGATTACCCATGTTGTTGATAAACAGGGTGTATGGCTTGCCATCGAGCGTAAATTTTCCTTTGGCAATGCGGTTGCCATACCGGCCAACCAATGCTCCGAAAAACGGATTGCCTTTCACGTAATTCGACAGTGAGTCCATTCCGAGGGTTACGTCCTCAAATTTTCCGTCTTTATCGGGTGCTGTCAGTTCGACAAGGATACCGCCGTAGTTGGTGATTTTGGCGGTCATGCCAGCCGCATTCCGCAGCGTGTACAGGTCGGCAGATTGACCATCCGACAGTTGGCCGTAGGTTGTTTTTTCGATGCCGGGCTTTTGCTCGCCGGTTTCACCTTCTTTTTTGGATGAACAGGAAGTCATGGTCAGGAAGCCCGTCAGCAGGGCCAGGGATACGCATTGGGTCAGAAATTTCATGAACGATTGGGGTTTGGAAATTGACAATCCGGGCAATTAATAAAGAGCAATAAAGCGCATTCATACTATAAAGCACAAGGACAGACTTATTATCCCTGCGCGTTTCGGTTTTAGGTGATGTGTCCTCCACCCATTGAAACGTAGCCTCAGGACAGTGTCAGTTCGGGGAAAAAGCTAACATAGTCGGTCAGGTATTGCTGGTATTTTTCGGCGTTCAGCCGGTAGAGCTGTCCTTTTTTGGTAACCGAATTCGTGTCTTTCTCGCCCGTTCCAATCAGCAGGTCGGTTGATAGAATTTTTCGGCTGAAATTTCGGCGGTCAAGTTGCGTGCTGTAGATGGCTTCGTACACCTTTTGAAGTTGCGGAATGGTGAATTTTTCGGGCATCAGCTCAAAGCCAATGGCGTGTAGAGCCGCTTTGTAGCGCAGCCGGTGCAGAGCCTGTTCAACCATTGCGTTATGGTCGAAGATCAGATTGGGTTTCACGCCCAGGCCAATCCAGTACGCATTATGTGCTTTGATCGCGTTCACATCCTGATCCTGAATGTTGACCAATGCATAATACACAACGGAAAGCGTCCGCTCGACGGGGTCCCGACTCACCGCGCCAAACGTCTGCAACTGTTCGAGGTAGGTGTTGGTCAGGCCGGTGAGTTCATACAAAATGCGTTGGGCCGCTGCTTCCAGATCCTCGTGTTCTTTCAAAAATCCACCCATCAGCGACCAGTTGCCGCGCTCCGGCTCGAAGTTACGTTTGATGAGCAGCAGCTTAAGCTCTTCGCCGTCGAACCCGAAAATGATGCAGTCTAAGGCAATGAGAATCCGGTTTGGGTGCGTGTAATGAATCATAGGCAGTTAGGCAAAATTATTGACCACAGAGGCATCGCAACGGCGGACCACAAAGAAATAGGTATCTTATAATTAATGATTAGCACTCATAATTGATGGGTTAGCACTCAGTGCTCTTTGTGTCTCTGTGGTTAATCGTTTAATCTTATGCGATTAATTGACAATACAAGTTGATTATACTCAATTAGGTAAGTGTCTTCGTTTCGTTTCCTGATTTGGTTTAGGCGGGTTGCGGAATAAACGGTTTGACAACGGCAAGCAGCGAGGCTACCCGCTCCCGCAAAACCGATGGCTCCGCACCCTGCCCGGCAAACAACTGCGACCCGATTCCTACCGCCGTAACGCCCGCCCGAAACCAGGCCGACAGGCTTTCTGCAGTCGGTTCCACACCACCCGTTACCATCAGTTTTAGCTGGGGCATTGGTCCTTTTATGGCCTTGATAAAATCCGGCCCGACCACATTTCCCGGAAAAACTTTCACCAATTGAGCACCCAATAACGTGGCTTGATAAATTTCGTTTAGCGTCGAACCGGCTGGCATCCAGGGTACTGCACGCTCCCGGCATACATCACCCACGGCGGGGGTTGTAACGGGTTGCACCACGAAATCGGCCCCGACGTCCAGAAACCGTTCGGCATCGGCGGGGGTTAGGATTGTGCCGATACCCATCGCCATATCGGGGCAGTGTTCGCGTACGTAATGAATCAACTTAATGAAAACCGGCAGGGCCATATCGCCCCGGTTCGTAAACTCAAATACCCGCATACCCCCGTCGTAACAGGCCTGAACAACAGTCTGTGCGTGGGTCGCGTCAGGATGATAGAAAACCGGCACAATCGGGTAATTGATGACCAGGCTAAGGATATTTTCGGGCAAAAAAGTTGGTATAAGCATCTTATAATGAAGGGATTGTGACGGATAAGCGATTCGTTACGTCGGCAACGGTCTGACCGGTAGCGTCGCCTAATTCCTGCAATTTACCGAAGGCTGCCTGCGCGGCAAAATTGACGATGTCCTGCGGCAGATGCTGGTGATACAGTCCGTAAATCAGGCCGGCCATGAAACAATCGCCACTGCCCACGCGGTCGACGACCGAATTGGTCAGCAATTGGGGCGACACGTATTGCTCCCCATCGGCAAACAGCGTCGTGTAATAGCGAAGGCCCGCCGGGGGCGTATCGAACCGGAACGTATTGGCAACCACCTGGCAGCGTGGGAACCGTTTCTGAATGGCTTCCGACGTGGCGCGGGCATGGTCGACGTAATCGGATTGCTGTCCTTTGGCGTGAATATCCGCATCGACCGGAATGCCCAACAGCGCGTTGGCCGCCCAGATGTTGCCCATCACGACGTTGCAATACTGCATCAAATCGGGCATGATGTCGGTGGGTGCCGCACCGTATTGCCAGAGCCGCGCCCGGTGGTTCAAATCCATCGAAATGGTAATGCCTTTGGCCGAAGCAGTTGCCAGTAACTCCCGGCAAACCCACGCTACGTTCGCACTCAGGGCGGGGCTTATCGCGCTGACGTGCAGCCAGTTCGTGTCCTGCAAGAGAGCATCCCAGTCAACAGTGCCGACGGTCAGTTCGGAGAAAGACGAATGCGCCCGGTCATAAATAACAGCCGCATTTTTGAGGTCGGTGCCCTGCGGCAGATAGTACGAACCAACCCGCTGTCCGAGCCGGATAATGCCCAATGGGTCGATACCGTTGTCGGTGATGTACGTAATGATGTCGTCAGCCAATGAGTTGTCGGGAAGGGCCGTGCTGTATTTGGTTGGAACGCCCCAGTTGGCGAGTGCTGTCGCTACGTTCAATTCGGCCCCGCCAACGAACACCGGCATGGCTGTCTGCCGAATCCAACCGCCATTCGCCACGGGCGAAAACCGCAATAGTAACTCACCGAAGCAACAGACTTTTGTCATTCTACACGAAGTAAGGAGGGCGGACATTCGGCGGAATGCTGCCGCAGAATGTCGTTTATAAGACCAAAGTTGAGTGGGTAATTCTGTCATTCCAACAAATTGGGCCGACAAACTTCCTCGAAAAGAATAGATATCGGTCGTTTATACCTGCTTTCCAGGCTAAGAAATAAAATACAAATTGTCATTGAGGAGAATAGGAATAGCTACTCGGTTTTATTTTGAGCGTCTGGCCTTTAGGCTGGTTTTCAGAAGATGGCGGTATAAATTCGTCGTCATAGGCTTTTTACTAAAATAATCTCTGGCAACGTTGACAAGTATAAGGCCTTTCACTTAAAGCCGTGCCACGGTTACTATTTACGCTCGTATTAACCGTGGCACGGCTTTAAGCGAAAGGCCTGAAGTATAAGGTCTTTCCTCAAAACCATTTCCCGCTCATGAAATCCCAAACCATCGTATACCGTCTTCTTTTCGCCCTGACCGTCTCGTTAACTGCCCGTGTGTCAATGGCGCAAATGGCCCAGCGGCAACCCACGCCCAACGATACGCTGCAATCGCCTAAGGTGCTGAACGATAAGCGCGTAGCGATTCAGATTTATGCGCCAAAAGCTACCGAAGTTACAGTCGGGGGTGATTTTCAATCGGGCAAACCCGTTAGTCTAACCAAAAATGAGCAGGGCGTCTGGTCGGCTATAATTGGTCCGCTCCGCCCCGATTATTATACGTACACCCTCATGGTAGATGGCGTGCGGACGATGGACCCAAAAAATCCGGTTATCAAACAGGGGATCAGTAGTTTAGAGAACGTATTGGTCGTGCCTGGCCCCGAAACGGCCTTCGAGGACAACCGGGCGGTGCCGCATGGCGAAGTTCGCGAAGTCTGGTATTCCTCGAAATCGCTGAACAGGATGCGCCGGATGCACGTTTACACGCCACCAGCCTACGAAAAAGGTACTACGAAATACCCCGTTTTTTATCTGCTTCACGGCGGTGGCGATGACGATTCGGGTTGGAACAGCATTGGTCGGGCGGGGTTCATTCTCGACAATCTGATTGCCGCCGGACAGGCCAAACCGATGATTGTGGTGATGCCCAACGGCAGTATGCCCATGCCGCCATCTACCGGAATGCCCAATCCTGAGGCCATGAACAACATGCGAACGATGTTTGCCAACGAACTGCTCAACGACATCATGCCGCAGGTCGAAAAAACCTACCGGACGTTGCCCAACCCCGCAAATCGGGCCGTGGCGGGCCTGAGTATGGGCGGCTTCCAAACGCTGGATGTTGTCCTATCCCGGCCCGAACTGTTTGATTATGTGGGCGTATTCAGCTCCGGTTTTTTCGGAGCCACTATCGACGAGGCCGAAACCAAATACGCCAACGCATTAAACGATCCGGCGTTTAACAAAGGCAAAAAGCTGTTCTGGATTGGCATTGGCAAAGACGATTTTGTGATGGACGCCAACAAAAAGACGCTCGCCCTGCTTGATAAGCATCAGATTAAATACCAGTACAAAGAAACGTCGGGCGGCCACACCTGGATCAACTGGCGGCAATACCTGAATGAGTATATGCCCCTGCTGTTTCGTTAACCTCAACGAGCCGCCAAAACCAAAACGGTGGAGTTGTATTCAGATGGAATAAATAAGTAATTTGCTTCAAACCATCTCTATTCCGTAGAATCTGTTATGAAAAACCCTCAATTTCGTTTGTTACCGCTTGCGCTTGCCGGACTTATTCTGCTCGAAAGCTGTGCCAGTTCCACGCTGATTCAGTCAAGTCCAACGGGGGCAAAACTTTACCTCAACAATTCATTAGTGGGCACAACGCCCTACAACCACAGCGACACAAAAATCGTTGGCAGCACAACTGATGTTCGGCTGGAAAAGGAAGGTTATCAGCCTTTTACAACGACGTTCTCCAGAAGTGAGCGTGCCGACGCCGGGGCTATTATTGGCGGTTTATTTCTTCTGTTTCCTTTTCTGTGGACCATGAAATACGATCCGTCGCGAACGTATGAACTCACGCCCGCATCGGGTTCCGGCAATTCTGCCGTTACGACCATGCCCTTAGCGAATGACGGGGCTATCTCATCTCCGAAGGCAACACGCCTGCGTGAGCTTAAGAAGTTGGCCGACGATGGAATTTTAAACAAAGAAGAATACGAGAAAGAGAAAAAGAAAATTCTTGACTCCGATAATTAATTGACTCAGGCCAGTTCGTTTACTGGCCTGATTTGCGTTCATACTCCACAAAGTCGAATGCCACCGCGTGTCGCTCGTCGGCGGGATGCGGTCGGCGGCTAACTTCCTGCCAGTCAGTCTTGTCGAAGGCCGGAAAATAGGCGTCGCCCTCATAGGCGTGGTCAATTTCAGTCAGGTATAGCGTCGTGGCGATGGGCAGGGCTATTGCGTAGATTTCGGCCCCGCCAATGACGAATATCTCCGACTGATTAATTTTCGTTGCTTCGGCAATGGCATCGTCAAGGGTATGTACAACCGTTACGCCATCCGCCCGAAAATCGGTATTTCGGGTAATGACAATGTTCGTGCGGTTGGGCAGCGGCTTCCCAAGCGACTCCAGCGATTTACGCCCCATAATAATCGGGTGGTGGCTGGTTTTGCGCTTGAAAAATGCAAAGTCGTCCGGCAAATGCCAGGGCAAATCGTTTTGACGACCAATGACACCATTTTTTGCAACGGCGGAGATGAGACTTATCTTCATAGTTTTGATTGAGTGAAGTAGTGGAGTAGGTTAAGTAAGTGAAGTGAGTGCCCACCGACTCCACTCACTTCACCCATTTCACTGCTTCACTCTTCCCCGCCGTTCCATCAACTCGCGCCAGGTGGTTACGATAATGCCTTCTTTTTCGATAAACGCTTTCAGGGCCGGGTCCATCATGGCCAGCATGTCGCCTTTGCGGGATTGGCCGGAATTGCTGATCTGGTCAAATGTGGGCGTTGGGGCGGTGCAGTGCATGATGATATACGTCAAACCCGGCTGCGCTGACTTGATGAGTTCGATAAACTTTTGGGTCTTATATTTCTGAATGTTTTCGTCGGTTGCTTTTGTGCCAGCGGGCAGATTCCAGCCGTAACTCGTGCCGTCGAGGTCGTCCAGAACGGGCAGCCCCGCATCCCAAAGCTGCTTGCCGACCTGCTGCGCCATCTGTTGCATGGGTGCCGGTACGTTGTTGGCTTTGAAAATCAGCGACGCATGACCACCCGGAAACAGAATCGGGATTTTTTCTTCCATCGCCACTTTGGCATAACGCATCACAAATTTGGCTTGGAACAACGTCCCCATGTGCGAATCCATATGCGTGGGTTGAATGCCAAATGCCCGATACCGAGCCAGTTGCGCCCGAATTTCAGCCTCGACTTCATCCGCCGATGCGTGTTCAACCACTTGCGCTACGGAGTGCCAGAAAGCACCCTGCTCGTCGTACAAACCGGGTGCTTTTTCGCGGCCCACCAACGGCGACCATCGGTAATGATCCCATTCGGACGTTAGGGTCAGGTGAACGCCCGCGTCGATGTTCGGGTGTTTTTTGAGGTAATCGAAAAACTGCGGTACCCAGCCGCAGGGCATCATGACGCTGGTCGAGCTGGCAATGCCTTTGTCGAACGCGTTCATCGTGCCTACGTTCGATTCGTAACTCATCCCGGCATCATCGACATGGAGAATGACGACTTTTTTGCCTTTCGGAAACCCTAATTTCTCGGCATAAGTTTGGGTTTGCGCGTTCGCTGTCAAGGCCAGTAGGGAAGTTAGAAGGGAAGAAATCAGGAATAGTCTCATGGGCTGTATACTGGACGGCCACGTCCGGGTAGAAAAAATTGAAATTACCCGGACGTGGCCGTCCAGTATACAGCTTCCTAAAGCTTGTTCCCCCGCAAAAACTCCTCGGCGGTCATGCGTCGCTTGCCCTCGGTCTGTACCAGATCAAGACTCAGCCACCCATCGGCAGCACGTACCAGAATCGTTTTTTTGTTGTCCGTATAGGCCTGTCCTGGCTCAGCGGCAAAGGGAGATTCATTGGCAATCGACACACTGTAAACCTTAAATACCTTTCCATTAATTAATGTCCAGGCCGATGGATATGGCGACAGGCCCCGCACGAAATTACGGACAGTATGGGCGGGTTGGTTCCAGTTGATTTCGGTTGTTTCGCGGCTCAGTTTGGGAGCCGGTTTCATCGCGTCGGCGGTGGGCTGGGGCGTTCGCGGATAGCTGCCCGCTTCAATGGCCCGAACGGTTTTCAGTACCAGATCGGCCCCGCGTTCCATCAGCCGGTCATGAACCGTTCCGGCGGTATCGTCGGGGTAAATGGGTTCGTGGTCCTGAAAAATCATCTGCCCCGTGTCAATTTCTTTTTCGATGAAAAAAGTCGTCACACCCGTTTCGGTTTCGCCGTTAATGATGGCCCAGTTGATCGGTGCGGCCCCCCGATACTGCGGCAACAGCGACCCGTGTAGATTGAACGTACCGACGGTTGGCATGGCCCAAACGACTTCGGGCAGCATTCGGAACGCAACAACCACCTGTAAATCAGCTTGATAACTCGCTAACTGGTCCAGAAAAGCAGGGTCGCGCAACTTTTCGGGTTGCAGAACCGGTAAAATGGCGGCTTCGGCGGCTTTCTTAACGGGTGAGGGCGTTAGTTGCAAGCCGCGCCCTGAGGGACGGTCGGGAGCCGTAACGACAGCCACCACCTGGCAACCTGCCCCCAACAGCCGCTGTAAACTGGCAACCGCAAAATCGGGCGTACCCATAAACACAATGCGAAGTGGCTGTGGCATGAATCGGTAAATCAGTTTTTAGTAAGCCAACCGGCTATGTGTTGATATAGCCAGTAAGTATGTCTATTTTTGTCTCACAGACGCGCTGTTCCGTACGTGTTCTGTGAGGAAGCACCGGCCAGAAAACGGCTTGATTTATGCGACGAACGATTTATTATTTTCCTGAACCGCTCGCTTCGGAAACCCGACGGCGACACTGACGCGTCTGCAAAGAAAACCAATATTGGTTGCAGAACGGTCGGTGTACCGTTCTTTTTGTTTTTACGGAGCACACCAAACCAATGTGAATAACGAGTAAGTATTATTAGATCATGGCAAAAATTTCATATTACACCGAAGAAGGACTCAACCGGCTCAAAGCTGAACTGGTTGAGTTGAAAACAAAGGGCCGGACTGCTATTGCCCGCCAGATTGCCGAAGCCCGCGACAAAGGAGACCTGAGCGAAAATGCGGAGTACGATGCCGCTAAAGACGCCCAGGGCTTACACGAACTGAAGATCTCAAAGCTTGAAGAAGTGCTGTCGAGTGCCCGCGTTCTGGACGAATCGACCATTGATGCCTCGCTGGTGTCGGTGCTCTCGAAGGTGAAAATCAAGAACACGAAAAGCGGAGCTGAAATGCTTTATACGCTGGTTTCGGAAGAAGAAGCGGACCTGAAAGCCGGTCGTATTTCGGTGAATTCACCCATCGGCAAAGGCTTGTTAGGAAAACGCGTTGGCGATACCACCGAAATTAAAGTCCCCGCCGGTATGCTGGAGTTTCAAGTACTGGAAATAGCCCGATAAGAACAGTTTATAGTTTGTGGTTTGTAGTTTGCTGCCGCATGTACTTGCGCGTCAGCCGACTACAAACCACAAACTACAAACGAGACACAAATGACGATCTTCTCCCGAATTGTGGCTGGTGAAATTCCGGCCCATAAAATCGCTGAAACCGACGAGTATCTGGCGTTTCTGGACGTGATGCCCACCGCAACGGGGCACACACTCGTTATCCCGAAAAAAGAAGTCGATTACCTGTTCGATCTGGATGATGAACTCTATGCAGGCCTAATGGCTTTTGCCAAAAAAATCGCGCCCGCCATTGAAAAAGCCGTTCCCTGCAAGCGTATCGGCGTAGCGGTTGTCGGGCTGGAAGTGCCTCACGCTCACGTTCATCTCATCCCGCTCAACTCGATGGCCGACATGAATTTTCATAACAAACTAAAGCCGACTCAGGACGAACTGGCGCAAACGGCAGCGAAAATTCGGTCGTTTTTGTAAAACGTACCCATGGGGTTTACCCCGTGTTTTTATCCACTGTACGAAAATAAAAACACGGGGTAAACCCCATGGGTACGTTTATTTACCCGCCACAAATTTATCCAGCGTTTTTTCAACGCCCGCTGTGAGCAGCGCGTTGAGGTTATTGGCAATGGCGTCGGTAAGGCCCGGTAGTATGCTCAAGTCGGTTTGCCAAAGCACTACATCCGACAGAACGCTTTTGACAAATGTTTGTACGGTGGCCGGGTTGCTTTTCTTGACAATTTTCCAGTCGCCGTAAAAATAGCCGGCCTTGTCATCGCGGATGGGGTAGTTCAACTTGCCCCCGCTTGCCAGCGTAATTTCTCCGAAAAACTGCCCGTTTTCTTCCCGAACCACTTTCATGAAGAGCAGATAAGCCGCGAAGCCGAGGGCCATGTATTTCGGTACGGCGTTGAATTTTTCGTAATACCGCTGAATGGTCGCTACGTTTCGGGCCTGCATTTTGGCAGTTTCCTGAAGAGAAATATTCAGTAATAAATGGTCGAGATGAGGGTTACGGAACCGGTCGAGTACGTCGTGGGCGAATTGTGCCACAGCCGCTTTGTCCATGCCGGGCGTATCGTAGTCGGGCACGGTCGGAACAATTTCTTCCAGCATCACCGACTCCACAAACTTACTCATAGCCGGGTGGCGCATCTCGTCGGCAACGGTTTCTAAGCCGAGCAGGTAACCCAGCGGCATTGTGAGCGTGTGCGTACCGTTCAGTACCCGCAGTTTACGTTCCCGATAGAAGTTAATGTCCTCATCAATAATGATTTGCGGGGTGCTGGCATCCGCAAAACTCAGCGTTTGCCGAACGCGGTCGTCGCCCTCAATGGCCCACAAATGATACGGTTCGGTGAAGGTGAGCAGGTCATCTTCATAGCCGGTTTCCTGTTGCAGCGTCTGCCGGGCTTCGTCGGTGGGGCGGGTTACGATGCGGTCAACGAGGGAGTTGCAGAACCGAACGTGAAATTTCAGCCATTTGGTAAATAGCTTGCCCAACTCATTGAACGTAGCCAGTTTCTCAACGGCTTCGCGCAGTTTCAGGCCATTATCGGTAACGAGTTCAGTTGGAATAACGACTAACCCTTTCGCTTTAGAGCCGCCCACACTGCGGAACCGCTCATACAGAAACGCCGTCAGTTTGGCCGGAAATGACTCCGGTGGACGCTGAAAAATGCTTTCCTCTACGTAATTCAACCCGACTTCGGTGGTGTTGGAAATGATGATCTGCAGCTTCGGATTCCGGGCCAAAACCAATATTTCGTTCCACTGCGTTTTTGCGGCCATAACCCGGCTAATGGCCGACACAACCGTATTTTCAGCTATATCCTGACCCTGTTGAACGCCCCGAACGGCCACCGTATAGAGGTTATCCTGCTCCGAAAACTCATCCGTCTGGCTATCCGTCGATTTCACGACGACGATGGAGCCTTCAAATCGCCCTTCGGCGTTGGCTTTCTGGATTAAATAATCGGGCAGGCCGCGCAGGAGAACGCCCGTACCGAATTGCAGAATTTTTTCAGGAAAAACAGGAGCGGAGTGAGTTGAGCGGGTTAATTTGGCCATAATTGGATACGAAGCAATCGGGTGTACAGGCGATAGCCAGCGGGTTTGCTATTAACAGAAATGGAAAATTATGCCGAAGTGTTCATAATTCAGCAATAATACGAAGGACAGCGCGAATCGTAGCGTTGAATTTATCAAAAGTACAGTTTGCTCGTGCTGCAAGGTTGTAATAACGAAAATCTACGAATTTTATACTGTTGGCTGGGACGCGTTTCTTAGAACTATATACACGTAAAAACCATCAGCTATGTTAAAAGTAATTAAGAACGAGCGAGAATATGAGGACGCATTAGCGCGTGTTTACGACCTGATGCAACTGGATTTAGCTGATAATTCGCCTGAATTAGATGAATTGGAGACTCTTTCTCTTTTTGTTGAATATTACGAGGATAAATACTATCCGATTGACCCGCCAAATCCAATAGATGCCATTACATTCAGACTGGAGCAGTTGGGAAAAGAAAAGAGCGAACTGGCTAAGATTCTGGGAACTCGTGCCCGGCAGTCAGAAATATTGAGCGGCAAGCGAAAACTCAGCTTAACGATGATGCGCAAACTTCACGCTACGCTCGGCATTCCTGCCGAAAGCTTAATCGCTGCCTATTAGAAAATACGTGCTGAACTACGTCAGTGATTACCCAGTTCGTCGTTCACCGCCTTAATTTGCCTGAACTGTCGCCGTTGGCCAGCGTGTCTACTTCGGTAACGGTGGCTAAATTGACATCGCCGGGGATGGTGTGTTTTAGGGCTGAGGCTGCCGCGCCAAACTCGATAGCCCGTTGTAAATCATTGAATGTCAGTAAGCCATAAATCAAGCCCGCCATATAGGCGTCGCCCGTGCCGATGCGGTCGGTGATGGCCCGAATGTCGTGGAGCCGGGATTTATAAACGGTCTGCGTTTGCCCGTCGAACAACTTGGCCGATAGTTGATTATGCGACGCGCTGATGGAATTTCGCTTGGTATCGGTGATGTAGCGAATGGTTGGAAAGCGTTGCATCATAGCCCGGCCCGCTTCCTGAAACGTACTGCCGACGACGCCATATAAATCCGAAAACAGCCCTTTGCTGCCCAGAACAAGCGTACAGCCTTCGGTGAGGGCGGGCATGATTTCCTGCGGAGTACGGCCGTATTGCCACAAATTACTGCGGTAAACGATGTCGGCAGACACAGGAACGCCCAGCCGGTTTGCTGTTTGAATACCCGCCAGTAGACAGTCGGCGGCTCCCTGCGAGAGGGCGGGCGTAATGCCGGTCCAGTGAAACCAGGACGCTCCGGTTAAGATCGGTTCCCAGTCAATTTCGGCCGGCTGGATACGCGCAAACGCCGAATCGACCCGGTCGTAAATAATCTGACTGGCCCGGCTTCCGGCTCCCGTTTCCAGAAAGTAAAGGCCCAGCCGCCCATCGCCATACCGAATGTGCTCAGTATTCACGCCGTATTTACGAAGATAACCCGCTGCCGCCCGACCGAGGGCATGGTCGGGGAAGCGCGTGACATGACTGGATTGCAGACCAAACTGCGCCAGCGATACCGCTACGTTGGCTTCGGTGCCGCCAAAGTGCATGGTCAGGTTGTCGGTTTGTGCAAACCGGTCAACGCCCGGTGGACTCAACCGTAGCATGACTTCGCCAAAAGTGATAATTTTCATCTCTACCTTATTTACTAACTACCGGCCACGTTCTTTCCAGTTCCTCGGCCTTTATTGGCTCTAATTTCGGCAGAACGAGATGAATAATGGCGAGGGCGATCAGGTACGAGCAACTGGCAATGATGAACATCGGCAAATAGCCGAAAGCGGTGATGATGCGGCCCGCCAGCAACGCCAGCAAAATGCCGCCTACTGCTCCGAACATACCGCCAATGCCGGTTACGGAAGCCACTACGTTCTTCGGAAATAAATCCGATGCAAAGGTGTACATATTGGCCGACCAGCCCTGATGTGCGGCTGTTGCCAGCGCAATGAGGGCAATAGCGATGGTCAGGCTGCTGGTTTGAGCCGCAAAGAAAATCGGTACGACGCACAGGGCGCAAATGAGCATGGTCGTTTTGCGGGCGCGGTTGGCCGACCAGCCCCGGTTCATAAACTGCGTACTGAGCCAGCCGAAAAAGACGCTGCCCGCATCCGACACGACGTAGATAATCAGGAATGGAACGCCGAAACTTTTGAGGTCGAGTTTCTGGTCGAGGGCGTCGTTTGAGTTAAAAAAATCGGGGAGCCACGACATATAAAACCACCAGATGGGATCGGCCATGAACTTCCCGACGGCAAACGCCCATGTCTGTTTATAGCCCAGCAACCGCCCCCACGAGACTTTCGTCGGCACAACTTTGTCGTTATCGCTGCGGATATAGGCCAGCTCATCGGCGGAGAGTTTCGGATTTCGTTCGGGTTTGCTGTACATGAACCACCAGAAAAACAGCAGCCCGAAGCCCAATACACCCGTGACCAAAAACGAACTTCGCCAGCCGAACCGCAAAATCAGATAGGGAACGGCAATGGCGGTGAGAATAATGCCGACGTTGGCCCCGGCGTTGAACAATCCATTGGCAAACGAGCGTTCGCGACGGGGAAACCACTCGGCAATGGTTTTTATGGACGATGGGAAATTGGCCGCTTCGCCCAGACCCAGCAACGCCCGCGCCCAGCGCAGTCCGCCGATGGTACTGACGAAGGCCGTACTGATGGCGGCAACGCTCCAGACAAAAATGCCGATTGAGAAACCCCGCTTTGTGCCGATGCGGTCGATGAGCCAGCCAACTAACAGAAAACCAATGGCATAGGCAAATTTGAAGGCCGCATCGACATCGCCGTACAACACTTTAAACCGGTCGGTGGCTTCTTTTGTCAGCACCGCATCGGGCGCCATATCAAGCATCTCTTTCCGGAAAATTTCATCGGTCATCGTGAACGACAATACCTGACGATCCACATAATTTATGGTCGTCGCCAGAAAAAGCAGGGCAACAATTCGCCAGCGAAAGCGACCGGACGTAGTTGGTGTTTGCAAAACAAATGTGATTTTTGGGGAGAAAAGCAGAGGAGGGTGCTTTTTTACCTAAACCGTTTGGGTATGGTGGTGTCGGGTTCTGGAACGCGAGTGTGTCAGGTTTGACCGGGCTGGCGTTCCAGAACCCGACACCACCACACTACCGACTAACTCCCCTATAAACTAAAATCATGCTTGAACAAACCTGGCGATGGTTCGGCCCGAACGATCCCGTATCCCTTAATGACGTTCGGCAGGCGGGAGCTACCGGCATTGTCACGGCCCTGCACCACATTCCAAACGGCGACGTATGGCCGCTCGACGAGGTCATAAAACGCAAATCGCTGGTGGAAAGTAATGGACTGACGTGGTCGGTGGTCGAGAGTATTCCGGTACATGAGGGTATTAAAACCCGCTCCGGCGATTACCGGCGATACATCGACAACTACAAAGAATCCATTGCCAATCTGGCTCAGGCGGGTATCGACACGGTTTGTTACAACTTCATGCCCGTACTTGACTGGACCCGTACCGACCTCGATTTTCCGATGCCCGATGGCTCCACCGGCCTTCGCTTCGACGCTACCGAGTTCGCGGCTTTCGAGTTGTTTATTCTCCAGCGTCCGGGAGCGCAATATTTATACAATGACGAGCAGAAAAGCCGGGCGCGGGCCAAACTCGACAGCATGACCGACGCGCAGGTGAAACGCCTGACACGTACCATCATTGCGGGTCTGCCCGGTTCCGAAGAAAGCTATACCGTGGAGAAATTCCGCGATGCGCTGGATGCCTACAAAGACATCAGCGACCGGGAGTTACGCCAGAATCTGTACGCGTTTCTGCGCGAAATTGTGCCCGTTGCCGAGTCGGTGGGGGTTCGGTTAGCCATCCACCCCGACGATCCGCCGTATCCGATTCTGGGTTTGCCGCGTGTTGTAAGCACCGAAGCCGACGCGCGCGGGTTGCTTTCCGCTGCCGAATCGCCCGCCAATGGCCTGTGTTTCTGTACCGGTTCGTATGGCGTTCGACCCGATAACGACCTTGTGGGCATGGCCGAACGGCTGGGACCAACCATTCATTTTATTCACCTTCGCAGCACCGAACGTAGCTCGGATAATAGTTTTCAGGAAGCCAATCACCTCGAAGGCGACGTGCCGATGCCCGGTGTGATGCGGGCGTTGCTCATTGAGCAGAAACGACGGAAACACGAGGGGCGAACGGACCTGCGAATGCCGTTTCGGTCTGATCACGGCCACCGGATGCTCGACGATTTAACATCCGGCAAGCGCACGAATCCCGGCTATACAGCCATTGGCCGACTGCGCGGTCTTGCCGAATTGCGCGGACTGATGCTGGGATTGTCGGGCGGTGAGCAGTGAGGTGTTCAAAAAAATAAAGCAAGAGCCGGGAGAAACCACCCGGCTTTTGCTTTTGCTGGCATGACGACACTCGCGCCCGCTCCAACATTCCTGTCCGACGATTTTCTGCTGCAAACCGAAACGGCCCGTCGGCTGTATCACGACTATGCCCGGCCCATGCCGATCATCGACTACCATTGCCACCTGCCGCCCGACCAGATTGCTGCCGACAAACGATTCGATACCATTACCCAGCTCTGGCTCTCCGGCGATCATTACAAGTGGCGGGCTATGCGTACACATGGCATACCCGAACGCTATTGCACCGGCGACGCCACCGATTGGGAGAAGTTTGAAAAGTGGGCCGAAACCGTTCCGTATACTCTGCGCAATCCCCTTTATCACTGGACACATCTGGAACTGAAAAACCCCTTTGGTATCACGGACGTACTGAATCCGGCTTCTGCCCGGTCTGTTTATGATGCCTGCAACGAACAACTGCCGCACCTCTCGACCCGAAGCCTGCTAACCCATTTCGATGTGCGTGTCGTCTGCACAACGGACGATCCATTAGACTCGCTGGAGCACCACAAAAAAATAGCACAGGACGGTTTCAAGGTTAAAATTCTGCCTACATTCCGCCCCGACAAAGCGATGGTGGCCGATGACCCAACCGCCTTTCGTGCGTATGTGCAGAAACTGGCTCAGCTAACGAACGGGGAAATCCTGACCCTGACGGACTACCTCGACGCGCTCAAATCCCGGCACGATTACTTTGGTGAAATGGGTTGCCGATTGTCGGATCACGGTCTGGAAATGGTTTATGCTGAAGCCTATACGGATGGCGATGTTCAGCGGATATTCGATCATTTGCACAGAGGAGTTGCTATTTCGCCGACCGATGTTCTCAAATTCAAGTCGTTTATGCTGGTTCAGTTTGCCGAATGGGACCACGAAAAAGGCTGGACGCAGCAGTTTCACCTCGGTGCGCTACGTAACAACAACATCCGTCGGCTCCGCGACCTCGGCCCCGACACGGGTTGGGACAGCATCGGTGATTTCCCGCAGGCGGCTTCACTGTCGCGCTTTCTGGGCGGTCTGGATGACCGCGACCGCTTAGCCAAAACGATTCTGTACAACCTGAATCCATCTGATAATGAAGTGATTGCAACGATGATCGGCAATTTTAATGACGGTTCTGTTCGGGGGAAAGTACAGTTTGGTTCGGGCTGGTGGTTTCTCGATCAGAAAGATGGTATGGAAAAACAAATCAACGCGCTCTCGAATATGGGATTGCTGAGCGCGTTTGTCGGTATGCTCACCGATTCGCGCAGTTTTGTGTCGTATCCCCGTCACGAATATTTCCGGCGAATTCTATGCAATATCTTCGGCAACGAAGTTGAGCAGGGCGAACTCCCGAATGATGTAGAGTGGATTGGTCAGATTGTGCAGGACATCTGCTACCGCAATGCCGAGCGGTATTTCGGGTTTTAAATGGGTGGTCAGGAGTGGTCAGGAAATAGCCAAGGGTGGTCAGATGTTGTTCGTTCCTGCCCACCCTTGACCATCTCCTGACCACTCCTGACCATCTCCTGACAGATAGTTATGACCCACGCTTATATCGAAACGAATCGACAATCCGGCAAGCCGGTTACCCTGCACGTCGTTCAGGCGGGGCCGGAGAATGGGCCACTCATCATTCTGCTGCATGGCTTCCCGGAGTTCTGGTATGGCTGGAAAAACCAGATCGAACCCCTGGCCGAAGCGGGATTCCGGGTTTGGGTTCCCGATCAGCGCGGCTATAACCTCAGCGATAAACCAACGGGTATCGACGCGTATGGCCTTGATACGTTAGTGGCCGATGTGGTCGGGTTGATTGATGCTGGGGGGCGGCAGAAAGCGGTGATTGTTGGGCATGACTGGGGTGCGGCTGTGGCCTGGTGGACGGCGGTTTCGCAGCCCGAACGCGTTGAACGCCTGGTTGTTATGAACGTGCCGCACCCGGTAGCTATGAAGAAATTTGCCCGTCGTGATTTGGGTCAACTGCGCCGTAGCTGGTACATCGGTTTTTTTCAACTGCCCTGGCTTCCCGAAACGCTGGCGCGGTTGAGTGACTGGGCTGTTTTTGCCCGAACGCTCCTAAGCAGTAGTCGGTCGGGAACGTTTAGGCGAGCTGATTTGGAGCAGTATAAAACGGCGTGGTCGCAGCCGGGAGCGTTAACGGCGATGATTAACTGGTATCGGGCCGCTCTCCAAAAAATACCCGCCCGGCAATCGTCCATCCGCGTAACCGTTCCGACCTTACTAATCTGGGGTACGCAGGACAAGTTTCTGAAACGAGAAATGGCACAACTCAGCATCGACCTCTGCGACAATGGCCGCGTGGTATTTCTCGAAAACGCCACGCACTGGGTTCAGCATGAGGAAGTTGAGCGCGTGAATGAGTTGATACTCAGGGGTAAGTGCAGAAGTAGTAAGGGGTAAGTGGCTGACGCGAATGTAACCCATGCGTCAGCCACTTACCCTTTATCACTTTTGCACTTACTCCTCATTTATACACCTTCCCGTCTTTCATCACGAACCGGACGGTTTGCAGGGTTTTGATATTCTGAATCGGGTTTTCGTCAACGGCGATGATGTCGGCGAATTTGCCCGCTTCGAGGGAGCCAATCTGCGCGTCCATGCCCAATAATTTGGCATTGGTCATCAGGGCCGATTTAATGGCTTCAACGGGTGGCATACCGGCCTCAACCATGTATTCAAATTCTTTGGCATTATAACCATGAATGAACACACCGGCGTCGGTGCCGAATGCTATTTTTACACCCGCTTTATACGCCCTGCCGAACGTGGCCTGAATTTTAGGGCCAATGGCTAACGCTTTGGGAGTTACCAATGCCGAATAGTACCCGAAATGCTTTGCCGAATCCGCTACCGTTTTACCGGCAATGATGGTTGGAACGTAATGAGTGCCGTATTTTTTGAAGAGTTCGATGGCTTCGTCGTCCATCATCGTACCGTGTTCAATGGTTTGAACACCAGCCCGAATAGCACGTTTCATGCCTTCGGCCCCGTGCGCATGGGCGGCTACGACAAAACCGTAATCTTTGGCGGCATCGACAACGGCTTTGACCTCTTCCTCCGTGAACTGAGCACCCGAACCATCTTTGGCATTGCTTAATACGCCACCCGTTGCCGTAATTTTTATGAGGTCAGACCCATCTTTATACCGCTGCCGAACGGCTTTACGGGCATCATCGGGGCCATTGATAACACCTTCTTCCGGTCCGGGGTCGCCCATTAAATCTTTTCGGTAGCCGTTGGTTGGGTCAGCGTGTCCGCCCGTTGTAGCAATGGGTCTGCCAACTGTCAATACGCGCGGGCCATCGGTTAACCCACCATTGATAGCGTTGCGAAGCGATACATTCACCCCGGATCCGCCCAAATCGCGCACGGTCGTGAAGCCCGCCAGTAATGTGGTTTTGGCGTATTGAGCGGCCTGATAGGCAATATCGGCTGGGTTACGGGTAAAACCATCAATGTTACCGCCCCGGCGCGTCTGGCTTTCGAGGTGGACGTGCATATCGATCAGGCCGGGCAGAACCGTTTTTGATTTCATATCCAACACCTTATCCTGACCAGCGGCTGGGGTGTATCCTTTCTGAACGGCCGTAATTTTGTTCCCCTCGACCACAACGGTCATTTGTGACTGAACGGCATTGCTGACACCATCGAACAGATTGCCGCAGTGGATAAGCGTACGCTGGGCAAACAGGGGAGAAGCCAGCAGCAACAGGCCCGCCAGCGAGTACAGTTTTTTCATGAAGATGATTGGTTGGGTACGAAAAAAGGCTGCAACAGATCGTTGCAGCCCTTAATGTACAGAAAAGACGGGAAAAATGATTAAAGTTTTGTAACCTGAACGACTGCCGTTGGCGGTTGACCGTTTGCTGACGTGCCCGGATAGGGATTCACTTCGCGCAGAATTACCTTATAAGACTGACTGTCCAACGTAACGTTCGTTGAGTCCAACCGCTTCACTGAACTCGCAGTAACGTCAGGACTCAATACTAAACGTACCGTGCTGGAATCTTTGTTTTTCGATAAGAGCAGGTTAACCTTAGCCTGCCCAGCCCAGATACAATCGACATTAATCGGGCAGCGGCTATCCTGAATCGAATCGACCCGAACAACTACCTCCGAACCAAGCCGGGCCGACTGATGCAGACCAAGGCGCACCGAATCATTCGGCGTCGTTTCATTTGATTTACAGGCGGCAAAAAGAACTGATCCAACGATGAGTAAACCAGAAAGCTGTTTTTTAATCTGTACCATAATTCCTGTTTGTTTTAAAACAAGGATACAACAGCCGGAAAAAGGGTTGGAACGTCTTCTTTATTTTTTCACAATCACCCCATCGGCAACAAACGTCAAGGCTTTTTCGGGTTCGGTGATCTTGGCAATCTCTTCTTTGGATTTTCCGGCATCTTCGGCGTAGTGGCGCAAATCGGCAACGGGGGTTGTGGTGGTTTCGGCTGTGCCTTCAACAACAACGGTCTTGCCAACAATGTCTTTCGGAACAAAGAAACCGTAGTCTTTGAATGTTACACGCATGGTTTGTCCGTCGCCGGTTTTAACTTTCATCCAGCAGCCTTTTACTTTACAAACCGATTCGACCGTGCCTTCAACTTTGGCGTGCATCTGGGCTTTATGGCCCATTTTGGCGGTTAGTTCTGTGGCTGGAATGGCCCCTTTTTCGGTAATCTTTTTGCCGTGAGAACTGATTTCATTCTGGGCAAAAGCGGTAAATGAAGTAGCCACAAGCAGGCCGGTAAGCAGGATATTTTTCATAATTTATCTGGTGATTAAGAAGGTGTTAGCAGCAATAGTTTTATAGAAATTAACGTCCATTTGGTGGTTATCGTGCGCTCAAAATTACCACTTTCAGCGCACGACAACCATTTGCCGGCAAGAATTTTCCATTACGTCCAGTAGAGCACCGGTGCGTTTGGGAATCGCTTTGTCCATTCGGCATAGAAAAACGCTTTCATGGCTTTCATCTCGTCCGGGCGATAGACGTATTTGGTACCGCCAAACTTGTTGCGCTTCTCCGCCCGTGTTGTCTCGTCCATTTCGAGTGAGGTATTCGGATACCATTGCAGCAGCACATCTTTCGAGCCGGGCGTGAACCGGTGGCTAATGAACTCGGCGTTCATATCGCACGGGAAATCAATGAGTTCAGCAATCCGGTCGAGCAGGGCGGTGTAGTGTTGCCGCCAATCGGGGATGGGCATGATGGGAGCAATGACCAGCCCGATTGGGTAGCCGCCCCCGCCGAGTTCTTTTGGTAAGGCCAGTTTGCGAATACCCTGCAACCGGGCCTCAACGGAAGCCGTGCCCCCTTCGAGCCGTCGGGCCACCATGTCGGCGTTGAGACTGACGCGGGCGCGGGTCTGGCCGTTGTGCGGCAGATCGAGCAGACTCTCAACCTGATCGTACTTTGTGACAAAACGCAACTGCCCGTGTCCATGTCGGCCCATCTCGCGTGTGCCGTAATATCGGATGCACTCGGCCAGGCTACCCGTCAGGTGTTCGATGCCCAATACGTCGGTGTAGCAACTCACCTCAAACGTTGTCGGGCGAAGCACACCGGCCGTTGAGGAAGCCGTTTGCCACGTTCGATTGGGTGGATACGTGCCTTCATATGTAGCGGTGTGCGCCAGCATGTTAGGCAGGTTCGCATAAGCGCGCACCACCGGCGGACCGGCCAGACTACCCGCCAGATAGCAGTACTGGCAGTGGGCCGGGCAACCCTCGGCAAGGTTCATCTGCCAGTCGGCGGAGGGCGGAATGGGCTGAAGTTTAAACGCACTCGGCGGGGCATTTACCACCGCCAGCGTGTTCTTGGCAATGCGGTACGTTTCGCGCTCATCGGCCCCGCGAAGACCTGTGATGCGGTTATTCTTTGCTACTTCAATGGGTAGGTTGAGGGCTGAAATACGCTCGTACATGGCCTGACCGAACGGTTCTTTCAGTGTATCGGCGGTAAAAACGACGCGCTTCGGCATCCACAGGCGGGCGGATTTGGTAAGCGGCTCGGCAACGGATTTGGCTGGCAATGTTTCGGCTAATTCAGGGATCATAACGGAGTAGAAAAGAGTATGATAACGAGCGAAAAACAGGTTTAGCTGGCTTCTTCTATAACAGATTATACAGCCGGATGAATCCCGATAAGTGGAAATAAAGCGGTCATAATATGACTGACAGTCAAATAGTTACGAATTATTTTTTCACTTTGTCGCCACTGTCGAACAGGTAAACTATTTGGTACTCTGATAATTTTTGTGGTTCTCCAATCCCTTAGGGGTTGTGGACGGTGGGTATACAGGGCCAGTCCCCGGATACAATCCGGGGTTATCGACAGTCAACTCCTTCGGGGTTGGAAAACCTTAGATACTTTCCATGAAAATTGTCAGACTACCAACTAATTTACTGTTTTGCGGAGCGCGTATGCACGAAAAATAATGATATAAAAAAAGCCCCTAATTGCTTAGGGGCCATACTCTATAAAGCACTTCGGCTGGTTATCGCGCCCGTTTGATTCCCCGGCCACTTACCTGACCGAAGTAATAATTGACACCAAATTTCACCCGTCCGCCCTTACCCCGGCTAACCGTTGGGTCGATCTTATTATAAAAACTACTCTCATACGTTACCTCGGCACCCAACCGGTGTAGAATCCAGGCCATAACACCAATTTCCAACCCGACACTGGTGTATTTAAATTTCGTATCACTGGGAACATTGTCCGAAAATTCGCGACCACCGTTCAGACTGGCGCCAACAAAACTGCTGATTCGGGTACGAAACGGATAATAGCGGGCAAATATACCCGTCTGCCGGGAGTGGTATTTATTGCCGATTAAACGGTCGGCATCAAAGCGCAAACCACCCGCAAAACCGGGCTGAAAAAAATAGCCAAGTCGGGTGTTTAAGGATAAGTAAACCTGACCGTTCGTAGCACCCATACCGAGTCCCCCGCCTAAAAAAAGATTGTTCGCATCAAACCAACTCAACTGATTTCGCTCCTGGTAGGTAAGTGATTTGTCAATTTCTTCGCCTACTTTTTCGCCTGCCTTGTTCGTTGCCTGTCGTAACTCTTGCTTTGTTTTCTCGTTGATAAGCGGTTTGGAGCGATCCGTAGAGTCGGATCTGTTTTGAGCCAGCCCACTCAGCGTAAAACCCATCAATAGTGTTGCGGTTGTAAGTAATTTCTTCATCGTCGTTGAGTTAATACCATAAAAATACTGCCCTATTAACCACCTGGCTCCGATAAGGTTTGTTGCCGTTTGCTGCCAATGAGGATGAGGGCGAAAAAATAATGCCTTCTCCACGCGGAAAAAGGCATTATTTTTAGAAGGAGTAGGACAGTCACTTCTGCAATTCACTAATCAGACTGGCAATCTGTTCACTGGATACGGCCGGAAAATTGGCAATCCGAATCTGGGAATCTTTAAATTTTCCGTAGCCGCTGCCAATAATCTTGTTTGCCAGTTTAGCCCCCGCAATCACATCGGCCGATGGCTTCGCGGTCGTTGCTACAATAACCGTCTGCGAGCGGTGGCGTTCCTGTTTGACAAACGGTTCGTAAGCATCCGAACTGTCTAAGAATTTGTATAGCATCCGCGCTTTCTCTTCCGTTTGTTTTCGGATGGTGTCAATGCCAATCCGATTAAAATCTTCGGCTATTTTCCCCAGCAGATAAATGTACAATACGTTCGGGGTGGCGGGCGTTTCAAAGGTTTTGTAGTGCTTCCAAAGCGTTGGCAGCGTATGGTGTGCCCCAATGGTTAGCGACTCATTTTTCTGGAGTCGTTCGGCTTTGGCTAAGCAGGCCTGACTGGCAATCCACACCCCCAGACCGGCGGGCATCCCAAAGGCTTTCTGCACCGAAAAAAAGGCTGAATCAATCATTCCAAAATCCAGGTCAGGGTACGGTGCCGACGACACCATATCGACGCAAAACAACTTTTTTGGGTATTTTCGCTTGAGTTTATGCATCTCGGCGGGCCGCATCTGCACTCCCGACGAGGTTTCGTTATGCGTCAGGCAAACGAGTTCGGCATAGG
Source organism: uncultured Spirosoma sp. (assembly GCA_964244845.1). Classification (GTDB taxonomy): domain Bacteria; phylum Bacteroidota; class Bacteroidia; order Cytophagales; family Spirosomataceae; genus Spirosoma. Next base: position 19,049 of record CAXTKE010000011.1, on the reverse strand, counting down.
CAGGCACTTCAATCTCAGCCATGTCGAAGCCTTCGCCAAATGGTTTTTCGAGCAGGTGGGCGTGCTTGTTAAGGGCACCGGCGTAGTCATAAAACTTCTGGGAAAATGAGCCATTAACGAGGTGGAAACTTTCGTGTTCCACGCAGTTCAGCAACACCCGTTCCCACACTTCCGAAGCCGAGCCGGTAAAGAAAATGCCGTGCGTTGCCGGGATGTTCAGCAACCGTCGCAGTTGATCGTCGGCAAATTTGTAGATGTCCCGAAACTGCTGACTCCGGTGCGAAATAGAGCCAATCTGCTCATCCATCGCCCGTTGCAGGTGTTGGTGGAACGTTGGATACAATTCGGCGGGGCCGGGAGTGAAGTAGGTGTTTTTCATGGGTTAATGATTGAGTGATTGAGTGGTAGAATGATTGAGTGATTGAATAGGTTCTGCGCCAGCTATTCAATCACTCAATCATTCTACCACTCAATCACTCATTAATAAAGAAGCCTGAACTTGATTGTGTTGTCGATTCCTTTTAGTTCTTCAACTACCTCATCGGCATATTCTTTGGCAACGTCAGTGATTACGTAGCCGATTTGCTCGTTGGTTTTGAGGTATTGACCGTGAATATTGATGTGGTATTTGGCGAAAATCGTGTTCATTTTGGCCAGAATGCCCGGTACGTTGGCGTGAATGTGCAGCAACCGGTGTGCTCCTTTCAACAGCGGCAGTTGCAGTTCGGGGAAGTTCACGCTGCCGTATGTACTGCCGTTGTTAATGTATTCAAGTAGTTTGCCCGGCACAAAACTGCCAATATTGGCCTGAGCCTCTTCGGTGCTGCCGCCAATATGGGGCGTTAAAATCACATTTGGCTGCGTCCGTAGCGCATTCATAAACTCCTCATTATTGGTTTTTGGCTCCTGTGGAAATACGTCGATCCCCGCGCCAACGACCTTGCCCCGTTCGATGGCATCGACCAGTGCCGGAATATCGACAATGTGGCCACGCGAGAGGTTCAGGAAGATAACGCCGTTTTTCATCAGCCCGAATTCGCGGTAGCTAATCAGGTTTTTGTTCTCTTTCCGGCCATCGGTATGCAGGCTGATAATGTCGGATACGCTCAGTAGCTCGTCCAGTGTCTTGCACTTGCGGGCGTTTCCGAGAGCCAGTTTATCGACCACGTCATAAAAATACACTTCCATGCCGAGTGCTTCGGCCACCACCGATAGCTGCGTGCCAATATTGCCGTAGCCGACCAGCCCGAGTTTTTTGCCACGCACTTCAAAACTGTTCTTTGCCGACTTATCCCAGCCGCCTTTATGCATCAAATTACTCTTCGGCACAACACTCCGAATGAGCATAATGATCTCACCAATAGCCAGTTCCACCACCGAGCGGGTGTTGCTGTAAGGTGCATTAAATACGGCAATGCCTTTTTCGGTACAGGCTTCGAGGTCAATCTGGTTGGTTCCGATGCAGAACGCGCCAATTGTCATCAACTTATTGGCGTGTTCCAGAACACGGGCCGATACGTTCGTTTTCGACCGGATACCCAGAATCGACACGTCGCGGATGGCTTCAATGAGTTCATCTTCGTCCAATGCTCCTTTCTTAATCTCGACGTTAAATCCTTCCTGCTCAAAAAGCTGGATTGCAATCGGGTGAACGTTTTCGAGCAATAGCACTTTAATCCGGCTTTTTGGATACGACTGGCTGCGGCTCAGGTTGTTATGGTACAAAAATTCATCGAGCGAAGGAGCCACGTGGTCGGCTTTTTCCACTACGCGGGGCCGCAGTACGTTTTCGGTGAAGGCATAAAACCGGTTGGCCAGCCCCGATGCTTTGATTTCGTAGTCGGTGTAGCCGTCGCCGATGACGTATACTTCGCCATCGAGTTTCAGCTTTTGAATCACCTGCGATTTACCGCCATTGGCCGATAGTGGATTGGTAACGTCGAAGCCAATAATTGACCCTGTTTCGTCATACTCAAAGGTGTTGGCAAACACATGTTCGGCCCGCACGCCCAGCGAGGTAACAATGGGCACGATGAACTCCCTAAAGCCATTCGAGACAATATAAATCGTCTCCGCATTTTCGGACAGAAACTGCTGGTTACGCTGGAAGGAATCCGAAATTTTACCCATCAGCGTTTCAACAAGCGCGGGCAACTGACTTTTGTGCGCTTTCAAAAGACTAAGCCGGAGGGTGAGCGAATCCGTAAACGAAATCTCGCCCGACATACCCCGGTCGGTGATGATTTTGATGTGGTTCAGTACTTCGTCGCGGTCGGGGCGGCCGGCCAGCGAGATTTCGCCCAGCACGTCGAGGGCTTCGACCTTTGTAAAGGTGCTGTCAAAATCAATGATGTAATAGGTTTGTTCGAGTGGTTTGGTGAGCATGATCTATGGAAAATGTGTTCTTAGGCAGCGATTTCGATGCCGGTTCGCTCTATTTCGTCAATAAACGGGTCCCGGTTCAGGTAGGCGTCTGTCGGGTATGGGTGCGGTTCAATGTCGTAGAGTTGAGCTGTGATGGGGGCCAACATACGCCAGTTCTGTATTGAATCATGTGTAAACTGGTCGGAAACGAGAAGTACGTCAATGTCGGATTCGGGTCTCGACATGCCCGTTGCTACCGAACCAAACAAGATAACTTTATTGAAAAAGATATTTTGCCGGTTGCAAAGCCTGACGTATTTTCTTATTAACTCGACGGCAGTAGGCTGACTAACCATGTTCTTAAGGGGTTAACACGTTTAATATATTCCTCAACCAGCGGTGCCTGAACGGATTTAGAAATATCTGACACGTAATCAGGATAACGACCTTCTAATTGAAACCGGTTCAGTTCAACGAGTAGAATACCAAATTCGGGAGAAATATCTATACCGGTTTCAGCCATCAGTCGATTCAGGTTATGGGTTCGCGGTGGTACATTACTCTCTGTTGTACTAATCCAAACGGCTTTGCATAACTTTTCGATGGACAGATGAAGCCAGAACAAGGCCTGTAAATATTTTCTTCCCTTGAAAAGAACATCAACTGTTTCCCAATCATCAATTGACTGCCGTTGCCAATAAGCTATGTGTTCGTTTTTCGTCATGGCAAAGGGGTAGTCAAAAACGCCAATGCCCGCTCCTCCGACCAGTACGTTCCCTGAATGCCGCCGGTACGCGATGGGAATCCGCAATGCCCGCCCTGTTCAGGAAACTCCATCCAGACGTTGGGCAGTTCCCGCCCTAACTCGGTTGGGAAACATTCCGGCGACAGAAACGGGTCATTTTTGGCACTCACAATCAGCGTTGGAATGATAATGCCCGGTATAAATTGCAGCGAACTACTCCGGGTATAATAGTCTGTTACATCCTGAAACCCGTTCATGGGGGCCGTAAACAGGTCATCAAACTCCCGGATGCTGCGCGCTTTCAGTACCGCTTCGGTGGGGAAGACGCCCGGCATCAGGGCCGCTTTTTGGACTACTTTTCGTTTGAGCGTTCGATTAAACCGGTAGTTATACACCAGACTGTCCCATTGCTCAAGCCGACGGGCCGATCCCATCAAATGGAGAGGAACGGAAAACACAACGACTTTTTTAACAGCCGGATGAATGGCTTTCCCCGATTCGCCGACGTACTTCAGCGTTACATTTCCGCCCGCGCTAAAGCCCATCAGATGAATTGTCTGATAGCCTTTCGCAACAGCGTGTTCAATGATGAAGTGCAGATCGCTGGTTTCGCCGATGTGGTAAAAACGCTGTTGACGATTCATTTCGCCACTGCACGAGCGGTAATGCCACGCCAGACAATCGAATCCGTTTTGGGTAAGATGCCGAACCATTCCGGCTAAGTATGCACTCGCAGAACTGCCTTCAAGACCGTGGGAGAGAATGACTAATGGTTTTAATGATGAATTAGGTGATGGTCGACCCAATTCATCCGCTTCGGCGGACCGATTCATAATTAATAATTCATCATTCCCTGAAGCCCAATCCAGGTCCAGAAAATCATCGTCCGGCGTTTCGATTCGTTCGCGGACATAGGCAACCGTTACCTTCCGAAACAGCGAAGGAATGATGGTTTGCAAATGACCGTTCCATAAACGGGCAGGCGGACTGTAACTCGATGGGGCAATCAGCGGCATCAGCGAACGCGGGCGATTGAAGCCGCAAAGGTAAGCGTTCCGGCACTGAGAAGCGTGAGAAAACGCAAAAAACGTGGTTTTGCGTGGTGCAACAGTAAACCAGTGTCGCTGTGACCTGCTTCAACCCCAACGGGGTTGACTACGGATAACCCCGGATAGCATCCGGGGTATCAGCGTGATGCGCCGTCCAATACCCCGGACTGCATCCGGGGTTATCCATAGTCAACCCCGTTGGGGTTTGTCGATAGAGCTTATAAAGCCAGTTCTTTTTCGGATACTATTGTCAGTACTTCGGTGTCTTTGAGCCGCACGGCTAAGCCAAGCGTTTTAGGAACTTCGTAATGAAAGAAAAATTTCATAGTGTGAATTTTCCCTTCGTAAAACACCAGGTCATCCCCCTGCGGATTTTGGGTCAGCAGGATTTGTTTGGCAACAATCGCCTGTTTGAGCCACTGCCAGGCCACGACTACAATGCCGAACAATTCCAGAAACAGCGTTGCATCCGACAGATAGCGTTCAATGTCGCCTTTCTGGGCGTGGGGCATCAGGCTCATTATCACCTCCTTCGTCCGGTTGATTTCGGCGGTGAGCTGATCGGCGTAAGGTTTCAGGTCGTCGTAAGCTCCGGCTTCGGCGATGGCTTTCTCCATTTCGGCGAACAGCAGTTGGGGTGCCTTGCCGCCTTTCATAGTCATTTTACGACCGAGTAAATCCTGCGCCTGTATGCCCGTTGTGCCTTCGTAAATGGGCGTAATGCGAATGTCACGGTAGAGTTGCTCGACAGGAAAATCTTCCGTAAAGCCGTAACCGCCAAACGTTTGCAAACTCTGACTCACCGATTGTACGCCCATTTCCGACGGGTACGACTTGGCAACGGGCATCAGCAAATCGAGCAACAGAAATGCATTTTCTTTTTCCTCACCTTCGGCCACTTCGCTGATGTCATACAGGCGGGCTGCTTCGATCAGCAGCGACAGCGAGCCTTCGGTTACGGCCTTCTGAAACAGCAGCATCCGTCGCACATCGGGATGATTAATAATGGCCGTTTGGGGCGAATCCAAAAGGTTTTTCTGATTCAACCGCCGACTCTGCGGACGCTCTCTGGCGTATTGAAGCGCGGCATAATAAGCGGCTGTTGCAATACCCGCAGCCGTCATGCCGACGCCAATCCGGGCTTCATTCATCATCTGAAACATATACGGCAACCCCTGATGCGGCTCGCCAACGATGTACCCAATGGTGTTATCATTTGACCCCATCGTGAGGTGCATGGCGGGAACACCTTTCTGCCCCATTTTGTGGTAAACGCCCGTTGAGGTCACGTCATTATCCACAAAATTGCCGCTTTCGTCTGCCCGGTATTTGGGTACGACAAACAGCGAGATGCCTTTGGTGCCTTTCGGTGCCCCATCAATCCGGGCCAGCATCAGGTGAATAATGTTGTCGGCAGCATCGTGGTCGCCCGCCGAGATGAACACTTTTTGGCCGACAATTTTATAGCTTCCGTCGGGCTGCGGTGTGGCCGATGTCGTTACGTCGGAGAGCGACGAACCGGCTTGCGGTTCGGTCAGGGCCATCGTTCCCTGCCAGGTTCCGGCCAGCATATTCGGGACGTAGGTTTCGCTGAGTTCGGGCGTCCCAAACGAGGTGATGAGGTGAGCCGCTCCCGATGTTAACCCGGTGTACATCATGCCGTTATTAGCGGCCATCAGAATAAAACCGACGCACGAACTAACCATTTCGGGCAGTTGCTGACCGCCGTGCTCGAACGAAAAACCGGCCCCAATCAAACCCGCTTCACCCATGGCTTTCAGGTATTCTTTTATTTTTGGATGCACGGTAACCTGTCCGTTTTTGAGTTCGGGCTGGTTTCTGTCCACATCTTTCAGGTAGGGGTGCATGAGCGTATCAGCAATGTAGGTAGCCGAGTCGAGCACCAGGTTAAACGTCTCGCGGTCATGGGCACTGAAGTACTCGTATTTGGTCAGTTCTTCGGCTTTGAAGACCTCATGCAGCAGAAATTGCAGGTTGCGTTTGCTGAAATAAGTAGTGGCCATAAGGGCGAATCGGGTTAAGAAAGAAGTATGCGTACATACGATTATAGGGCTAAAAATACCAAATTTTAACGTACAATATACGAGTTTATGGCTAATGACGTTCGCCATAGCAATAACAAAGCCCATCGGGAGCCACCACAAAAAAAACTTTCCAGTTGACATCGCCGTGTTGTTGCCAACTATATTCGGCCCGTTCGGTTGGCAAGCCACTCGCTTTCAATTCAGCGAAGGCGTTGGCTATATCATCGACCTCGAAGAAACAGCCGTCCTGTGTAGGGTCACCGCCGTTTTCGACTAAGCCAAGTTGAACCGTATCTCGGGCTATAATGGCCGATTTGTAGGGCGTGTCGGTTCGGGATATAAGCTGGAACCCCATGGTCTTCTCATAAAAAGGCAAGGCCGCTTCGAGGTCATTGACGGGTAAGTTCATGCTGTCCTGCTGATAAGGCCATGCTTGTTTTATGGTTGCTTTTGGCTGCTCCATGCGTCTTGTAGTCTGGTAAGAATGTATTTATTCGTGAAGCCATCCGGCTTAACACGTAAGAGAACGCAATGGTAAAACCTGGTCAGCGTAATCTTTTTACGTTGTCGATTTTCTGAAAAAAACTTTCTGCCCATCCTTACTGATCGGTCCTGTGGGGCGGTCATACTATTCCTGAAAAAACTATCGTTTACGTTTTGTCGTTTAGACAGTGATAAACTTAACAAACCGATTAGTAACCCATGAGAAAATTACTCACAGTTTTTGCTTTCCTTTTCGCGCTGGTATCCATGGTACAGGCGCAGGACAGAAAAGCACCCGCCAGCCCGAAAATAACCGCCGAAAGTCCAGATAAGTCGATTAAAGTTGTTTATGGTCAGCCTTCAAAAAAAGGTCGCGTAATTTTCGGCGATGAAAAGTCGAACAGCCTGGAGAAGTACGGTAAAGTGTGGCGGACGGGTGCCAATGATGCCACCGAAATTACGTTTAAAAATGATGTTATGTTTGGCGGAAAGATGGTGAAAGCAGGCACATACACGCTGTTTACCATCCCCGGCGAAAAAGAATGGAGCGTTATTTTGAATAGCGTTCTTGGGCAGTTTGGTGCGTTCGACTACGACACAAAAACCAAGAGTGGCGATGTGGCGGTTGTGAAAGTGCCGGTTTCGATGAACAAAACACCCATCGAAAAGCTAACCATTACGCCCTCCAACAGCAGCCTTGCTATTGCCTGGGATAACATGACGGTTTCGGTGCCCGTTATGAAACACGGCTGAAAAACAGTTAGAATCCGGTCGCTAACTTTACTGGTTAATTATTCTCAGAAACCCAGCCGTACAGGTTGGGTTTCTTTGTTCTTAATTCATTGACTGTTAGTTTGTTATCGGCATAAAAAGAAAAATTTTATAAGTAGTTTCCGTAAAAAAATTTCTTCTGTGCCGAACAAATGACCGTTTACGAATTATATTACCTGTAAGTAGTTAACAAACAAAGGTTTATCGCGTTATTTGTGAAACGGAACCAACCCATACCAGATGATGAAACGCTACTTAGTTTATGTGCTGCTCGGCTTAGTCGTACTGCCTGCCTGCGGTCAGGGCGTTACGGACTATTACCGCCTGCCCGACCGAAGCCAGCAATATAATCGGTTGCTAACGCGCTATGGTGGGCCATCCATCCAAAGTCGCTGGTATGTGGCCCTCGATGGGTTTATCCGTACTGACCGCGCCAAACTCGATAATTCGTTCAATGACCTCATCCAGAGCGACCGCGTTGGCAAAGCGGGCTGGGGAGCTGTTCTTGGCTGGGTCTATCGGGAGCGGTGGGCCGTTGAAGCGGGATACGCCCGGATGCCCATTCATACGCAGGTATCGGTGAGTAACGCCAGTTCGCCTTTAGTATTTCGGTATAGCAATGACCGCAACGCGTTTGTCGTGCGAGGAAAACGCCTTCTTTTATCAACCAATAAGCCCTGGCTGCGGTCGGGATTCTGGCTAAGTGGCGGCATGTGGCTCGTACCCAACGGCGGGCAGCAAGAAGGGCAGTTTTCGCTTTACGGCTATCGGTACAGCGGTCGGCGGGAAACGCCCGACACCCTCCGTCTGACGAGCCAAACCCATGCCAATACGCAACTGACAGCCATTGCCGAACTTGGAGCTGAATATAATGTTCGTCTGAGCAATGCTATTGACCTGGGCGTATCGGTCCGCAAATTCTGGGGATTAGCCAATGCACTCACAACGGATGTAACGTATAGCGTGAACCGTTCTTCTATACAGCAGGCACAGCTACAGGGAGCAGGCACCGGCATGAGTTATGGCCTGACGCTCCGGTACACGTATTCGATCAACCGAAAGTTGTCGAACGTGATGGAGGTACAGGGAAAAACGTCGCGCATCCGCTGAGATCAGGGTATCCAGTCCGCGCGGAAGTCCTCGGTAAACTGCCGGAACGTAAGCGGAGGGCGGTGCAGTAACTGTTCCGTTGTATTGGTCAGCCCGGCCGCTTTTCCTAATTTCGACACCGTATACAGAGCGACCATGATCAGGGTAAAACCGAGTGGCATGTGTTCACGCTGCCATTTCTGCCAGATAAAACGCAGAATCGACGGGTTTTTATAGGTGATTGTCCGGCCCAGCACCTCGCTCAGAATTTGGGCAACTTCGGTATAGGTCAATGCTTCGGAGCCGGTCAGTTCATAACTTTTATTGATAAACGCACCCGTTTTATTGGTCAACGCCAGCGCGGCAACGGCAGCAATATCGCGAACGTCGATGAAACTTGTGCGGCCATTCCCCGCCGGAATAAACAACTCGCTCCGAAACCGGATTTCATCGCGGTGGGTCGTGTTCAGATTCTGCATGAAAAAACTCGGTTGCAGAAACGTATACGGTAACCCCGATTCCCGAATCAGTTTCTCGATTTTATGGTGGGGCGTCACCGTATTCTTGTCGACGCCCTGAAGCGACAGAAAAACGACCTGCTGTACATCGGCCCGCTTCATGGCGTCGATAAACGGCGCGAAAAATTTGTTGACATCGGCCAGTTGGGGCGGACGAATCAGCAGTACGCGACTGACACCGGAAAGGGCAGCGTCGAATGTAGTAGCATCTTCAAAATCGAGCGCAACGATTCTATCAGCCTGTACGGATAGCTTTTTGGTTGATTTCGCTGGGTTTCTGAGTCCGGCAAGTACCTCAAACTGCGCTCTAACAGGCGATTGCATCAACTCGCGGAGTGTTTCCAGACCAACATTTCCACTGGCACCCGTAATCAATACCCGTTCCGGCGTTCTGTTTATCATGACTATTTGCGAAAAGGATGAGGATAAAAGCTGCACTCGGGCTTTTATGAGTAGATCAGGTATGCACTCACTAAACTCATCAATACGAATGAAAAGTTTGACAGGACACTTATTCTTTTTGGGTATACTGGTCGTCCAGACGGCCTTTGCCGACGTTCGGTTGCCGAATGTATTTGGTTCACACATGGTGGTTCAACGCCGGAAACCCGTACCCGTCTGGGGCTGGGCCGACCCAAACGAAACCGTTACCGTACGACTCAATACCCAAACAAAGAGCGTTAAAACGGGGAAGGACGGGAAATGGCGCGTTTTGCTCGACCCAATGGAAGCGGGCGGGCCGTATCAACTCATTGTAAAAGGGAAGAAAAATACCGTCACCTTCGAGGATGTGCTGGCGGGCGAAGTCTGGATTTGTTCCGGGCAGTCGAATATGGAATGGCCGTTGAGTTCGGCGGCCAATGCCAAAACCGAAATTCCGCTGGCTAACTACCCGAACATCCGGCAGTTGCTGGTAAAAAAAGATGTTAGCCTGACGCCCAAAGACGACATCAGCGGAAGCTGGAGCGTATGCAGCCCCGAAACGGCCCATGCGTTTACGGCGGTCGGTTATTTCTTCGCCAAACAGTTGCAGAAGGAACTGAACGTACCCATCGGCCTCATCAACACATCGTGGGGCGGTACGCACTCCGAAACCTGGACCAGCCGCGAAGCCATGAACCAACATGACGAACTGCGACCCGTAGCGGCTAAATTACCGGCTACCTATGAAGCCGTTATTCAGAGTGGTTCAGCCCGGATTCAGAGCCTGCTGAAATCGCAGCAGGGCGGACTGCCTGCCGCAGCCGACGAACAGACCTGGGCCAAAACGGATTTGGCGGATAGCGACTGGAAAACGATGAACGTTCCCGGCGATTGGGAATGGGGCGGTTTGCCCACCGTTGATGGAGTAGTCTGGTATCGGCAGGAAGTCGTTATTCCGGCAGGAACCAGCGTTCAGAAAATGACCCTGAATATCGGTTCAGTAGACGACAATGACTCCACCTTTGTCAATGGGCAGTTGGTGGGCAGTACCAAAGGGCTTGATGCCCGCAAGTATATTTTGCCCGAAGGTCTGCTGAAACCAGGCCGGAATGTGGTTACTGTGCGCGTTACGGATACGGGTGGGAGCGGGGGCCTGATGGGGCGACCCGACCAACTTAACCTGTCGAATGAGCGCAGTACGATTCCGCTGGCGGGTAGCTGGAAGTACCGGGTGGCGCAGGTGTTTCCGTCGTCGTACAAGCCGGGGCCAAATACCTATGCGACCCAGTTGTTCAACGCCATGCTAAACCCGCTGATTCCGTATGCCATTGCCGGAGCCATCTGGTATCAGGGCGAGTCGAACGCGGGCCGGGCGTACCAGTATCGGAAAACATTTCCGCTCATGATTCAGGATTGGCGGCAGCATTGGGGTTACGATTTTCCGTTTCTGTTTGTGCAATTAGCCAGCTTCAATGCAGCCAACGGCGACAGTCGGCATGGGAGCACGTGGGGCGAACTCCGCGAAGCGCAAACGATGACGCTCCAACTGCCCAATACGGGCATGGCCGTTACCTCGGATATTGGCGAGCGGACGGATATTCACCCGAAAAACAAACTTGACGTTGGGAATCGGTTAGCCGCCGAAGCTATGCGGGTAGCGTATCAAAAACAGGGTGAGCGGGGCAACGAACCCTCGCGCGGGCCAATGCTCGACAAAATGACCGCCGATGGTAACCGGGCTATTGTCACGTTTCAGAACACGGGAACCGGGCTGATGGCAAAAGATAAATATGGGTATGTAAAAGGCTTTGAAGTGGCCGGAGCCGACCAGAAATTCTACTACGCCAAGGCTGACATTCAGGGCACTACCGTAGTGGTTCATGCCGATTCGGTGTCGGCACCGGTGGCCGTTCGCTACGGTTGGGCCGACGACAATGGCGATGTAAACGTATACAATCAGGAAGGATTCCCCGCCGTGCCGTTCCGCACCGATACGTGGAAAGGCATCACCGAAGCCGCCAAGTTTGGGGAGCAATAAAGGTGTTTGTAGTTTGTGGTTCGTTGTTGCTTACTGAACCACAAACCACAAACTTTATTCATGTTTCGCTTCCTGTTTCCGCATCGGCATCCCGTCGATTGTATGGAACAGGTCTTTCACCGCAACGGGCTTATGGTAGGTTTGCTTGATGCCGCCGTCCTTTCCAATCAGCCAGGCCACGAACTCATCGGAGGGGTTCAATTTATAGTCATGCATCAAAAACTGGCGGTCCGGCTCCGGCACCAGCGACGCAATAAGGACAACCACGTCTAAATCGCGCTCGTCGACCCCGCTTTTGGCTTCGCTGAGGGCTTCCTGCTGCGAAATACTACCAAACTGGGCATCATCACGTCCGTAAATGAGTAGTACGCGCCGATGGTCTTTCTTCTCGGCCAATATCGCTTTGAGCGACTTTTGCTGATTCGCTACACTTTCCATAACAAAAGTAAATCCCGTTAGCAGGATTATCAGAGGTATCAACCAATAGCGTTGCATAGTGTTTTGTGTGATTGCTTACAAATCCTCCAGCCGTTCCAGCATTAGGATAGACCCCTGTGGCACAATGACGTATTGTTCACCTTCATACTGCAATTCGATGGCGTTTCGTTGCAGATAGAGGGCCACATCCCCTTCCTGCGCCTGTAGGGGCATGTATTTCACTTTCTCTTCGGTCTCCTTCCAGGGTTCGTCTTCGGTCGGTGAGGGGATCGGATAGCCCGGTCCCACTTTAATCACGTAGCCTGACTGTACCTGTTCTTTTTCCTGCACGGTGGGCGGCAGATACAACCCGCTGTTTGTGCGGTCGGATGGATCTTTGGGTTTAATCAGCACCCGGTCGCCCACAACAATCAGGCGTTTGAGTTTATTATCGGCGGTAATTCCAATCATGTGTGTAGAACGCAGTATGTTGGGGCTTGTTGTAACGCGGGTGGGAACCCGCGATTTCTGATTAAAAAGTGCGGGTTCCCACCCGCGTTACAACCATCAGGACAGCGTATTCCACGCCCGTCAAAAATCAGGCGAGGTTAGTGTGCCCGTCAAAATGTCATGGTTAGTGAACACAAGTGCTTGGTGTGCTACGGTACCGGATCGTAGCCATGCCCGCCCCACGGGTGGCAGCGGCCAATGCGTTTCAGGCCCATCCATCCACCCCGAACGGCCCCGTTTTTTCGGATGGCTTCGATGGTATATTGCGAACAGGTTGGCGTATAGCGGCAGGCATTCGGGAAGTAGGGCGACACAACACCCTGATATCCTTTTACCAGCCCGATCAGAATTGACTTCATCATAAACTCGTAAACACCAAAACGGCCAAAAACTTTCCCGCAATCCGTATCTTTGCCCACCGTCGGTAATTAGTTTGTCGTTTGTAGTTTGAGCGGTTCCCCGCCGGGATTTACGGTTGGCTGACGCATCCAACACTCGCGCGCCAGCCAACCGTAGCGACGGACCGTTACAAACATCAAACCACAAACGGTAAAACCAGAAACTCCTTTATTTTATGCTGCAATTTGTTATTTGGGAAGTTAATCCCGAAATCTTTCACATTGGCTCATTCTCGGTACGCTGGTATGGGTTATTTTTCGCGCTGGGTTTTCTGATTGGAATGCAGATCATGAGTTCCATTTTCAAGAAAGAGAATAAGCCCGTTGCCGACACTGATACGCTGCTGATTTACATGGTCGTATGCACCATTCTGGGTGCCCGGATCGGCCATTTTCTGTTCTACGAACCCGACGTTTTACTGCATCACCCGCTCACGGTCATTACGCCCCCCTTTGCCGGATTAGCCAGTCACGGAGCACTCGTTGGCATTCTGCTGGGGCTGTGGCTCTATTCGCGCCGGAAAGAAAGTAAACTTTCCGGCCAGACATTTTTATGGGTGACCGACCGCATTGCTATCGTTGTGGCGCTGGCGGGTGCGTGCATCCGTTTCGGCAACCTGATGAACTCCGAAATTGTGGGTCGCCCCACGGATGTGCCCTGGGCGTTTGTGTTCATGAACAACAATGAGTACGCCAAAATCCCGCGCCACCCGTCGCAGTTATATGAATCGCTCTCGTGTTTGGTGCTCTTTTTCGTGCTGATGTGGTTCTGGAACCGCCACAAAGAACGGACGCCACCCGGCAGTATGCTCGGTATTTTCCTGATTTGGGTATTTGGCCTGCGGTTTTTTTATGAATACCTGAAAGAAAATCAGGTAGCATTTGAGAATAACCTCGCGCTGAACATGGGTCAGATACTGAGCATCCCAACCGTTTTGCTGGGTATTTATTTTCTCGTGCGCAGCTATCGAGACCCGATTGCGTTGCCTGCTTCGGAGGAATCAAAACCGATTGAATCGTAGTTCAGTCTTCCCACAGATTTATGCGTGAATCTGCGGAGAACAGCAACAGGCTATCGAGAGGAACGTAAGCAATATGACGGATTAAGATCAATAGACTTAGCTGTTTCTCGCTGACTTACAGATAAATATAGTTTAGCGGGTTTACGTCCAATAACCTGTTTGTGGACATCCAAGTATAGAAAGTGCGTGAGTTCTATCGTCTCGGCGATAGAACTCATGTTCCAGCAGTGAGATTTTGCTCGTTGGGCGGGTTCCGGTTGACACGAGAAACGTTCCGGTTGGGCAGGTTTAGGTTTGCGAGGTTGCGCTCCAGCGACGGGCCAACCGCCCAGACAGGCAGGCTTGAAAAAATCCAGCAATACAAAATGCGTAGTGCGTATTCTGTGTTGAAAGTGCAGCAATCGGCGAGTGAGCAGCAAGCGTTCCGAAACTCACAGTATAATTGAAATGACACAGAGATGGACATTGAAATTTTGAAAAATACCCTGCAAAGTGTAACCCCAATTTCAGAAGACGAATGGCTTAATTTCGAACAGTATTTCTCTTATCGAAAACTTTTGAAAAATGAAACTTTGTGGAAAGAGGGTGAAATGTGCAAACATTTAGTTTTTATTAATAGTGGATTAGTCTATTGTTACCAAAATAAAGACGAAAAGGAAATCGTTACAAATATTTATTTTGATAACGCTGTTTTTTATGACGATTATAGCTTTATAAACCAGGAACCTTGCCTTTTGACTTATGTTGCTTTGGAAACAACCGAACTTATTGTAATTCCAAGAATTGGCTTGTATGAAATGTTCAACAAATATAAATCATTTGAACGATTAGGACGAATGATGGTCGAACGGAATCATACTATTTCTTTAAAAGAACAATTAAATTTTAATGGAAACAAAGCAGAAGAAAAGTATTTAAATTTAGTCGCTTCTCAACGAAATTTAATTCAAAGAGTGCCATTAAGAATAATTGCTTCATATCTTAATATTACACCTGAATATTTAAGTAGAATTAGAAAAAAAATAACTGTTTCAACGACTTGATATTTATCAATTAAATATTTTTATTTCTTGATAAACATCAAAGAAAACAAAAATTTTCCTATGGATATTTGTACCTTAATTAAAAGTAGGACAAATGACAAGAAAAATTTTTTTAACGATTGCATCTTTTGTTGCAGTAGCAGTTGGGGTTTTCGCCCTGTTCTTCCCTGAAATTTTACAACAGAGTAAAGGAACATTAGCTAATAAAGCTACCTATGTATGGACATCAGAAGTTGGAATGCTTTTAATCGCAATTGGCGTTATGGCGTTGCTTATTCGTAAAGAGGAAGACTCAAAAACTTTACAAGTCTTCCTTTTGAGTAATAGTATTATACAAATAGGGCTATTTTTGATTGAACTATTTGCCTATATTAACGGAGTAATAACAAAACCTTTGGGTATTATACCAAATTTGAGCATTCATATATTATTGACTATTGGATTTTTATATTTTTGTATAACTATGAAGAAAGGCAATAAAAACAATATGGATGTAGACAAATATACCAGCCACTAATGTTGGGTTTTGTGCAATTAGGGCTTCATAGAATTACAAAGGCACATTGTAATTCTATGAAGTTTTTGTTCGGCTTGGACGTACAATCGCTGAGCTTTTGTTATTGACTTCAACCGCATAGGCGACCCCGTTTATAGTTTCAATCAGCAGCGTTTCCCCAGGCAGATGGAATTCTATTTTCCAACCTGCACATAGCCCTGAACGTTAGTTGCGCATATAAACAGTCGAAAATGCGTTGTATGCGCTTCGCGTGGGGGCATCTCCGGCGACAGGACTCCCGTACCGTCACTGAGCGACAGCCCTATCGGTAAGGGGATAAAATCTGCAAGTAATTTATAATCAATTAATTAGCTTCCAGGCCAATCGGCCCTGAGCCATTGTGCGCTATCTACCCGCCCCGCTATAACTTCCGGGAAATGTATAAGTACTTTGTCGAAACGTATAAGTCCAATTTCGTCTTTAGTCAGACTTTTGTGTGGAATTAAAAAGCACTCAAAATGACAAAGACAAATTTTGAGACTGCAAAGCAAGTTAGCTTTCAGTCGAACAACATTAAAATTGCCGCTAATCTTTATTACCCGGACATTCTTGATAAAAAGCCTTTACCGGCTATCGTTGTTTCACATCCGGCTGGTGGTGTAAAAGAACAAACCGCAGGGCTTTACGCAAAACGTTTAGCAGAAAAAGGGTTTATCACTTTAACGTTTGATGCCGCCTACCAGGGAGAAAGCGAAGGAACGCCACGTGGTTTGGAAGACCCTGCACAACGCGTGGAAGATATAAGAGCGGCTGTAGCCTTTTTAGCTACTGTAAACGAGGTAGATGCTAAAAATATAGGGGTTTTAGGTATATGTGCTTCCGGCGGTTATACCCTTGTTGCCGTTGCTACGGACCATAATGTAAAGGCACTTGCAACCGTAAGTGGCGTTGATTTAGGGGATTGGTATCGGAAAGGTTCTGACGGAAAGCAAGACCCTAAAATTATTCAACATCTGCTCGATGTTGCAGCGGCAGATAAAATTGCCATCGCTGGCGGGAAAGCTCCCGGCTCAATGCCCATACATCCAAAAACGGAAGCCGATGCAAAAGCTGTGGGAGGCATGGCTTATGAAGGCTGGAAATATTATTGTACCAATGAAGGGCATCACCCGAATGCGGCAACATTCTTTGTCTGGAGCAGTATAGAGCGTGTTGCAGGGTTCTACTCACCGCATTTTGCTCATTTAATTGCGCCACGCCCGGTGTTGATGATAGCAGGAAGTGAAGCGCAAACCTTGTGGATGACAAAAGAGGCATTTGATCAAAGTGAAGGGGAAAAGGAGCTTTTCCTGATAGAAGGAGCAACCCATGTTGACCTCTATTATAAGGAAGAATATGTGTCGCAAGCGGTTCCTAAATTGGATGAGTTTTTCAAAAAGAATTTAGGCTAACTACTCGTAAACTATAGAAACCTGAACGTGTAAAACTTGTGCTTTACACGTTCAAATTTTTTATAATTCATTTAATCATCGTTAAAGAAAAAAATTATGTCACTTAATTCATATATCACGCTTGGCAAATCCGGTCTTCGGGTTAGCCCTTTTTGCCTTGGCGGCATGACGTTTGGAAACGATATGGGCTGGGGTTCCAGCGTTCCCGATTCCGAAGCTATTATTTCCCGTTTTCTGGAACACGGCGGTAACTTCATCGATACCGCAAATGCGTATACTGGCGGGCACTCTGAAAAGATCATCGGCGATTTCTTTCAACAACGCAAAGGCAAGCGTGACCGGGTGGTTATCGCTACTAAATTTTTCAGTAACCTTTTCTCCGGCGACCCAAATGGTGGCGGTGGGAGCCGGAAAGCCATCGTAGCGCAGTGCGATGAATCCCTGCGCCGGTTGCAAACCGATTATATTGACCTGTATTACCTGCACAACTGGGACAGGTTTACACCCGTTGAAGAAACCATGAGCGCATTAGATACATTGGTGCAATCGGGCAAGGTTCGCTACATCGGTTTTTCTGATACGCCCGCCTGGAAAGTAGCGCAGGCGCAGGTAATCGCACAGTTCAGGGGCTGGGCGCCATTGATCGCCCTGCAAACCGAATATTCCCTGATAGAACGCACCGGTGAAGGCGAACTGATACCTATGGCGCAGGAATTAGGACTTGGCGTATTGCCCTGGAGCCCGTTGAAGATGGGTAAACTGTCAGGTAAATACACCCGTGAGAACAAGGAACAGCTACAGGGCACACGGGGTGCCATAGTCGGTCAGCTTTCTGATAAGGATTATGATATTATTGACGAGTTGCAAAAAATAGCTGCCGAACATGAAACCGATGTGGCTACGATAGCTTTAGCATGGGTGCAAAGCAAACCGGGTGTAAGCTCAACTATCATTGGTGCAAGAACCATGGAGCATTTAGAATCAAACCTGAAAGCCCTGGACGTGAAATTAACACCAGAGCAGGTTGAGGCACTTGATGCGGCATCCAAACCGATACTGAACTTCCCGGCAGATATGAACAGAGATCTATCGCCCAACTACGCACATGCAGGGGCTACGGTGAATGGTGTGCCCAGTATAGACGTATTTAATCTTTCTGCGGATGGTTCAACGCGCTGGTAACGTGTTTGACAAACGTTAATAAATAAAAGCAAACAAACTATGTGGACGACAAAAGACATCCCTGATCAAAAAGGAAAAATTGCAATTGTTACAGGGGCCAATACCGGTATTGGCTACGAAACCGCATTAGCCTTGTATAAAGCGGGCGCAACTGTAGTAGTTGCCTGCCGGGATAAGGAGAAAGCAACGCAGGCCATTGCTAAAATGGAAACGGAGAAAGGCACCGGTTCTTTAGAAATCGGTGTTCTTGATTTGGCAAGTTTAGAATCGGTCAGCGTGTTTGCCGAAACATTTATTGCGCAGCATAAGCAACTGCATTTATTAATCAATAATGCAGGAGTAGGAATCCCGCCAGCTTCAAAAACAAGCGAAGGGTATGAATTGCAATTTGGCGTAAACTTTCTGGGACACTTTGCACTCACCGGCCTGTTATATCCATTACTTGAGGCAACACCCGATTCACGAATAGTTACAGTAAGTAGCTTCGGTTATATAGGCTCAGCCATTGATTTCGATAATCTAAAATCAGAAAAAGACTATGATGCTGTTCGTGAATACGGCCAGAGTAAATTAGCGGACCTTGTCTTCTCCATTGAATTGGACCGGAGAAGTAAAGCTAAAGGACATCAGGTAGCATCCATAGCCGCCCAACCCGGAGCAAATAGTACTGAACTGACCAGGCATACACCCGACGAAGCCGTTGTTGCGATGAAGGAACGATTCGGTGGTTTTATGGAACCCTGGCAAGGTGCTTTGCCAACGCTGTATGCAGCCATATCAACCGAAGCAACGGGCGGGAATATGTATGAACCGGATGAGAACGGATTTAAAGGTTATCCGACACGGGCTACCATACAGGAAAATGCCCTTGATGAAACGGTTGCTAAAAAACTCTGGAGCGTGTCCGAGAAAGCAACGGGAGTAGTTTACCCATAGTAAATTTCGTAGAGATATTGACCCGTGAATTAGTCAGTAAAGAAGGCTACTTCCTTTTTTTGGAAGAAA
>CAXTKE010000010.1:0-242613 GCA_964244845.1 uncultured Spirosoma sp. | reverse complement strand
GCTTCTAAGACCATGTTCAAAGGTATGCATTTCAACGTTATTCAGCCATCACCAAAGCCTTTCAGTGAAAAGTTTAGAAACAGACTGTAATTGTGAGTCCATAAAAAGGGGTTATTTTTGTATAGCAAAAGGATAATCTTTAATATACAATAAAATAGAATACAATATAGATACACGTAAAAAACAAAGCACTCAAATCGTTGATTATGAGTGCTTTGTTTTTTTGATGCAGAGAGCGAGGGATTCGAACCCCCGGACCTGTTACAGTCTTCGGTTTTCAAGACCGACGCGATCGACCACTCTGCCAGCTCTCTCTGGATGCAAATATACAAACGTTCGGAGATTTGTCAACCCATGCCGGGCAATTTGGGCCAAAAACCGTAGTTTTGCCAATAGTCTAATGATTGAGTGGTTGACTGATTGAGTGATTGAATCTACCGGATCATTCAATCACTCAACCACTCAATCAGTCAATCATTCAACAATGGATACCCTCGAATCGCTACCCTCGCTTGACACGGCCCGCAAACTGGGCTTGCTCCCCGACGAATTTGACCGGATTGCCGAGATCTTAGGCCGTCGGCCCAACTTCACCGAACTGAGTATTTTCTCGGTGATGTGGTCGGAACACTGCTCCTATAAAAACTCCATCGTCTGGCTAAAAACGCTCCCCCGCGACTCCGACCGGATGCTCGCCAAAGCCGGAGACGAAAACGCCGGCTTAGTGGATATTGGCGATGGCCTGGCCTGTTCGTTCAAAATCGAGTCGCATAATCATCCGTCGGCATTAGAGCCGTACCAGGGCGCGGCAACGGGCGTGGGCGGTATCAACCGCGATATTTTTACGATGGGTGCCCGGCCCATTGCTCAACTGAACTCGCTCCGTTTCGGTGATTTGACCCTGCCAAAAACGAAGCGTCTGCTGCGTGGTGTGGTGAAAGGCATCGGCGATTATGGCAACGCGTTCGGGATTGCGACCGTTGGCGGGGAACTGCATTTCGATGATTGCTACAATACCAACCCGTTGGTCAACGCCTTCTCGGCGGGGATTGTCGAGGTGGGCAAAGTGGCGAAAGCGACGAGCTATGGCGTTGGTAATCCGGTGTTTATCGTCGGGTCGGCAACGGGAAAAGACGGTATTCACGGGGCTACGTTCGCATCGGAAGATATTTCGGCGGCTTCGACTGACAAACTGCCCGCTGTGCAGGTTGGTGATCCGTTTATGGAAAAACTCCTGCTCGAAGCCACCCTCGAAATCATTGCCACGGGCTATGTCATTGGTATTCAGGACATGGGTGCCGCCGGAATCATCTGCTCAACTTCCGAAATGAGCGCGAAAGGGGAACACGGCATGATTATCGACCTCGATAAAGTGCCGACGCGCCAGCCCAACATGGCGCCGTTCGAGATTCTACTGTCCGAATCGCAGGAGCGGATGCTGGTGGTGATCGAGAAAGGAAAAGAACACATCATCCAGGGAATTTTCGATAAGTGGGACCTGAACTGCGCCCAAATCGGTGAGGTAACGGCCCGTGGCGAACATGATCTGGGCCGGATTCATTTTTATCGCTACGGCGAACTCGTGGCCGATGTACCGGCCTATGACCTCGTGCTCGGTGGCGGTGCGCCCCAGTATCACCGCGAGTACAAAGAACCCGCTTATATTAAGGAGTTCGCCAAATTTGACGTATCGGAGGTGGACGATCTGGAAATGGAAGACATACAGGAAGTCGCTGAACACCTGCTGGCTCACCCGAATATCTGCTCGCGCAAGTGGGTGTATGAACAGTATGATTCGATGGTGGGAACGGCCAACCGCAGCACCAACGCCCCATCCGATGCCGCCGTTGTGCGCGTGAAAGGTCCCGGCCTGCCCGCCACCGACAAATCCATTGTGATTACGGTGGACTGCAACAGCCGCTACGTGAACGCCAACCCGCGCCAGGGGGCCATGATTGCCGTTGCCGAAGCCTGCCGCAACATCGTTTGCACCGGGGGCGAACCGATAGCCGTAACCAATAACTTAAACTTCGGAAACCCCTACGTACCAGAGGTTTACTGGCATTTTGTGGAAGCCGTGCAGGGTATGGGCGAAGCCTGTCGGCGGTTCAGCACACCCGTTACGGGCGGAAATGTGAGTTTTTACAACCAAAGTTCCGACGATGGGCCGGTGTTCCCAACGCCGACCATTGGGATGCTGGGTTTGATGGAAGACCCGACCAATCACATGACCCTCGACTTCAAAAACGAAGGCGATTTGATTTATTTAATCGGTCAATCGACCAATGACATTGCCTCGTCGGAGTACCTGTATTCGTATTTAGACATTAAGGCATCGCCCGCTCCGTATTTTCTGTTCGACGATGAATGGCAGGTGCAGGAAGGCGTAAAAACGCTGATCCGCCACCGCTGGATTCAATCGGCGCACGACGTTTCGGACGGTGGCCTGTTCATTACGCTGGCCGAGTCGGCGATGGCGGGCAACAAAGGATTTTCGATTGCTGCCGATGACCGTCACCGGTTAGATGCGTTCCTTTTTGGCGAAGGGCAGAGCCGGGTTGTGGTTTCGGTATCACCCGAACAGCAGAAACACGTTGAAGGCTACTTAGCCGACAGCATCATTCCGCACCGGCTCTTAGGTACAGTTACTGCCAACGGTTTCCGCATCGATGATACACAAATTCTGACCATTGCCGAAGCGAAAGAGCTGTACGACAATGCGTTGGGAAAAATAATGGCGTAACGGAGCTAATGGCTTATCAATTATGACGCACGATTTAGCCGCGCTCACCCGCGAGATTTGCCAGATTGCCACCGATGCCGGGGCGTTTTTATTGCAGGAATGCACCCGTTTTCAGCGCGACGCCATTGAGTACAAAGGCCTGAACAACGTCGTTTCCTACGTCGATAAAGAGACCGAAAAGCAGTTGGTGGAGCGGCTGGGCCGGTTGCTACCCGAAGCCGGATTCATTACCGAAGAAGGCACTACCGGGCAGGCAACCGATCAGTCGGCTCTGAACTGGATCATTGACCCGCTCGACGGCACGGCTAATTTTATTCACGGCTTGCCGGTTTTTTCGGTCAGTATCGGGCTGGCGCAGGGAAATACGCCCATCGCGGGCGTAGTGTATGACCCCAACCGAAACGAGTGTTTTTCGGCCTGGCAGGGTGGGGGCGCGTATTGCAATGGAACAAAAATCAGCGTCTCGCCCGCCATGCAATTAGGTGAGAGTCTGATTGCTACGGGATTTCCGTATTACACGTTCGACCAGATGCAGCCGTACCTGCGCATTCTGGAGTCGCTGATGCAGCAGACGCACGGATTACGCCGGATGGGGTCGGCGGCTATCGACCTGGCCTACGTTGCGGCTGGCCGGTTCGACGCGTTTTACGAATACAATCTGCACTCGTGGGACATGGCCGCTGGCGTCTTGCTGGTTCGGGAGGCCGGTGGCGTCGTGACCGATTTCGACGGGGGCGACGCGTTCCTGTTCCGGGGCGATGTCATTGCCGGTTGCGGTGTCCATCCCGAACTGATACGGGTTATTCAGGAACATTGGATTTAGGAGAAAATTATAACACAGAGGAAAAAGGAGATTCACAGAGAATTATAAAAGACTGCTCTGTGAATCTCCTTTTTCCTCTGTTTATCTCTGTGTTACAACCTTTTAATCTTACCTCAACCATGCAAACCCTCGAATCACTCCGCTACCCCATCGGCGAGTTCGTTTACGGCCAATCCTTTTCGGCCGACGATACCCAACGGCACATTGCCGCCATTAACGAGTTTCCTATTAAACTAACCGCTCTGGTTGGTAAATGGGGCGATGATCGTTTGGATATACGGTACCGCCCTGATGGCTGGACGGTTCGGCAATTGGTCCATCATGTAGCAGACAGCCATATCAATGCGTACGTTCGGACGAAGCTGGCCCTGACCGAAACCAATCCGACGATTACGCCTTACGAAGAGGGCGAGTGGGCTAAACTGCCCGATTCAATGCTCGATATTGCACCGTCGCTGGTCATACTGCGCAATCTGCACCATCGCTGGGTAACCATACTGACCACTCTGGACGAGTTAGATTTTAGCAGAACGTATTTTCATCCCGGACTGAAACGGTCGTTCAGGCTGTCGGAAATGATTGGCCTGTACGCCTGGCATGGTGAGCACCATTACCAGCACGCATATCGGCTGGCCGTGCGGAACGGTTGGCTGGAAAAAAATGTATGATGTATACTATAGAATGTGTGACTCGGGAAATATATCCTACAGCATACATCCCATATAAATGAAGCGATGCAGGAACTCATCATCTTCTTGATTTTTGCCGCTGCGGTTGCTTATTTAGGTAATCGTGTGTATCAGAGTTTCGCCAAAAAAGAGGCTGGATGCAGCAAAGGATGCGGTTGCGCGGCTGATAACAAAAACAAGGCCATACTGTTTACAAAACAGGTCTAAACGTTACCTCTTTAACATTTTAGGCGTCTGGTAGTTAGTTGTTGCAATGAATGCGCAGCGACTTACCGGTTTTTTAGTTGTACTCGTTTTTATCATCAGTATTGGCGGGTGCAACCGCGTGCGTCCGGCTACTCCTGCGCAGAAGGACTTTGACCCGCCCATTGTCGACCCGGTTTCGTACATGGCCGGTCGCCTAACGTTTACTATTCGCGATCTGGAAGCCAAGATAAACCGGACGCTGCCTACGCTATTGGTGCCCGAAGAAACGTTCGTGGGCCGGAAGGGAGAGGCCTGGCGACTGCGGGTGGAGCGCACTGGCCCAATCCATATTCGGTATGCTAACCGGCGGGTGTATTTCTCGGCTCCGTTACAAGTCTGGTACAGCAATCCCATTGGTCTTCGCAAACGACAAAACCGCAAAAGTCGCCCGCTATGTGCCCTCGCGGTGAATTTTACCAGCCCCGTTGGTGTGGCGTCCAACTGGCGGTTAGCCACACAGGTGCGGTTTGAAGAGTACCATTGGACACAGGAGCCAAAAGTGCGCTTGCTGGGTGTTAACATCAGTATCCGGAAAATTGCCGAAACGATTCTGGATAAACGACGGGCCGATATTGAATTAGCGATTAACAACGCCGTACATAATGGGTTGCGGCTCGACCGGGAGGTAGCCAAAATCTGGCGTGACATGCAAAATCCGCTCAGAATTGCCAAAGTCCCCAATAATATCTGGCTGCTCCCGAAGCCATTCAGTATTGCCGCTGCCCCGGTTTATGGCAATGCCCGACAAATTACGGTGCCGATTCAGATTGCCTTTCGGGTAAGAACGAGATTGGGGCCAAAACCCATGGTGGACACACTGGAGTTATTGCCCCGGCTATTACTTCGCAAAACCCTGCCCGAATCGGCCCGGATCGAAGTGCTGGCATTCATACCCTATACAGATATAAATCACGTGCTGGCCGAAACGCTCACTAAACAAAAGCTGGACCTGATTGGTGGTAATCTGACCATCAAAAGCGCGTCGGTTTACGGCAGCGGGCGAAACCTGATTTTACGGACGGACGTTGGCGGAGCTGTTAAAGGAACACTTTATTTTCATGGAAGCCCCCAGTACGACACGCTCACCAATACACTTCGGCTGCAAAACGTTGATTTTGATGTCGATACGAAAGAACGTCTATTCGCCACCGCCGACTGGCTTCTGCACGATCACCTGCGCGACACGATTCAGGCAGTAACCGTTATTCCGCTCCGACAGCAGATTGCCACCATTCCCGACAAAATAGAAACGGCTTTCGCCAAAGCGAAAGCCGGTCAAAAAACGGCCCTCAATATTGATACCTTCCGCTTGGTTCCACAGCGAATCGTGGTGCGGCCCGATGGTGTGCAGGTATTGATTAAAGTGAAATCGAAAGTGGCGGTGCGGGTGAAACGACTATAAAATCAGCGTATTAGCGGGCCAGCCATCGCCACAGATACCGGCTGGCGGTGGTGCGGTACGGTCGCCAGGGTTCGGCAATTTCATGCAGGGCTTTGTACAACACTTTGCCGGTCAGCCCGTCGGTCTGTTCGGGATAGGCCCGCTGCATGGCCTGCCGAATAACGAGGTCATCAATTGGAAACACGTCGGGCCGGTCAAGCACAAACATGAGCAGCATCTCCACCGTCCAGCGGCCCACGCCCTTGATGGGCAACAAATACTGAACAATTTCTTCGTCGGTCATGGCGTCTAAATGCGCCCGGTCTATAGGCTGCACCCGCGAAAACTCGGCTACGCTCTGCAAATACTTTATTTTCTGAAACGACAGCCCCGAACCCCGCAACTCGTCGGTGGTTTTAAGCAGCAGGGCGTCGGCATGGGGATACTTGTCGGGAAATAGTGCCCGGAAACGGCCAAAAATGGCATCGGCGGCTTTCACCGAAATCTGCTGCGACACAATGCTTTCCAGCAACGAGATATATACGTCGCCTTCGTAGTCGTTGAAAATTTTTGGCGCGGGCGTTTCGGCAATAATGCGTGCCATAACGGCATCCTGAGCCAGATGAATGAAGGCGGGTGAGTCGGTAAGGAGCATACAGGTGATTTTTTTGTCATCCCGACGAAGGAGGGATCTCTACCATTCATTTACCGTGAGATCCCTCCTTCGTCGGGATGACAATTAATTCTTTATTTACTAAGGCCCTGCACCAGCGTGTTCAGCAATTTCTTTTGTTGCAGATCGTGGATGTATTCCCAGAACATGACGCCCGCCAATTGCTTCGACTTGACATACGCTATTTTATATGTAAATGACTCAGGGTCAGCGTACGAGATAAAGATGTGCGTTGTGGGATTCCACAGATACGGGGCTTTGGCATCGGCATCCCAATAGCGCGTAAAGCCATTTTTGTCGATGTAATTTTCGGCCAGTTCGTCGAAGCTGATAAACGAATGTTTGCCCGTCGAGGGTTGATAAAGGCCCTTATCCTGATCGCGGGTGTCGGCCCAGCCACGACCATAAAAGGGGAGACCCAGCACGATTTTACCCGCCGGAACGCCCGCCCGGATATGGCCTTCAACGGCATCGGCGGTGCTGTTTCGCGATTGATTGCCTTTGGCCGACTGCGTCAGGGGGCTGTGGTGCCCGGTTGTTTTGTCATTCCCGTGATACAAATCGTAGGTCATAATATTGACGTAGTCCAGATACTGCTGCGCCTTGCCCAGTTCGGTGTGGTTCACAAAGGACGTATCGCCCCCGGTGGCGGCTGTCAGCAGATAATGATTCGTGCCGTTGCGGTTGTCCTGTTTGCCCTGCTTGTCCAGACCGTCGCGTAATGCTTTCAGAAACAGCGTAAAGTTCTGTTTGTCTTCGGGTCGGAAAATATTGCCTGCGCCTACCTGAGCGGGGTATTCCCAGTCAATATCAATGCCGTCGAGTTTGTGTTTTTTGAGCAGCGCAACGGCACTATTGGTGAATTTCTGCCGGGACGCATCGGTCAGGGCCGCGTCGGAAAAGTAGTTACAGCCGCCCCATCCGCCAATCGACAGCAGGATTTTCAGGTTTTTGTTGGTAGACTTCAACGATGCCAGCGCGTCTAAGTTGGCCGAATCGGTCGGCTTCAGGGGAGCTATTTCGCCGTTCGCGTCGGGAATGCCGAAGGCGTAATTGATGTGGGTCAACTTTCGCGCTTCAATCTGGTCTTTCGTCCAGCCGTGACCCGTTACGTAGCCAATGACGACGTAAGGCTTCCCGGCCGCCTGCGCGACAGCGACAGACTGAACAAAAACGAATAGGGTGAGAGATAATAGAGCTTTATAAAGAGACGATTTCATAGAGGGAGAATGAAGGGTAAAGTAAAAACTTTGTAAAGTTTTAAGGATGTTTTTTTGTCATTCCGAGGCACGAGGAATCTCAAGCTTGACCACTTACTACCAACGTTGAGATTCCTCGTGCCTCGGAATGACAAAAAATGCTCTCAGAAAAAATAATTTGAATTATTAGTCAGTTAAGCTGCCAGTAAGCATTATTCTTTTTCGTATTTGCTGCGTATTCGGCGGGCCACGTCGCCAGCCAGTTCGTCGCGCATACTGTCGTATAACCGCCAGCGCGAGGGCGGAAACGGGTCGGCACTTTTCAGCGACTGACCATTCAAGGCCCGGTCGTCGCCACTGAAGGTTTGCCATTCGGTTTGCCAACTCCGGCTCTCCCATACAGAATCGGTCCAGATTTCCTTGCCCGACTGGGTGTCAATGCTCCGCATCCGCAGGGTTAGTTCGGCAGTAATGGTGCGCTGGTAGGTTGTCAGCGTGCCGCTTACCTTCTCCATAATGTCAACTTTTGTGGTGTCATTAATTTTCTTTTCGCCGACCTTATACGCCTGACTGCTGTAGACCGTCGTGCTGGACGATGACGAGTTTTCGTGGTGTGAGTAATCCGATACCTGCATCTGAACGGCCTGATGAATGGGAAAACCATCCCCGGCCATTTCGCTGGGCGGATAGAGCCGGACAAATTTCGATGGGGTCATGTTCTGCCCAAGCTGACGAAAAATCAGGCCTTCCAATTCCTGATTCTCATTCGCACTAATTTCATGCGTTGGACCCATCGGCTCAACGACCACCCGCAAAATAGCGTAGGGCAGGGCCTCGTCCGCTTTGGTGCGAGCCTGCTCATAATCAGGCACCCACTCAATGGCTTTGTAGTAATTCAGATACGCATCTTTAGCCGCCAACCGGTTTTCCTGACGGTAGGAAAAGGCCTGTTCAGCCGCTTCATACCGGTCGGCGGCCGCTAACGTACGAATGTCGCGCTGCCGGTCGGCATACGATGCCGGATACCCCGACAGCCAGCCCGTACTGTCAGTACGTTGTGCATTAACGCCACGACGCGCATGAATTCGACGCTCGAATCCACGACGGGCATTATCCGTTAGGGTTTGGAGCGCAACGTATTCTTTGTAAACGGCTTCCCACCGAAAAACGTCGGTGTTTGTTGGGCTGGAAAGCCGCCGGATGGCTGTTTGATGCTGTTCGTAGGCCCGCACGAACGCCTTTTGCAGCACAATCGTCGCCAGTGCATGGCCGCGTTTGCTCAGGCCGGGCCGCTGGTTGAGCCGATGCGAGGCCTGTTTAACGGCGAGGTCGAAGTTGCCCCGGTTCAGGGCGGTTTGGCCGCTGCTGCACGCTGCGAGAAAAGCGGCTGTTGTGACGAAGAGAAGGAGTCGGCAGAACATAGAGGTAAGATACGATTTTATGAACAGTTGACAACTCACCGTGTAGTTGGTCTATCTTTGACTCTGAAAAAGAAACAGCCGTTGGAATGGCTACTCTGCAACTTATGTCGAAACGCCGACGCAATCGATCGGCCGAGAAACTGCTCGGCACCTCGCCCGGTACACTTACCTACGTAGGCGAGGAAATTGAACACGCCACCAAAATCAAGCGCATCGACTTCAATGCAACGGATTATAAAATTGACAATACCAGCAAATTAAGTGCCTGCCACAAGCCTGCTGCTGAAACACCCTACGTGACCTGGATCGACGTCGACGGGATTCACGAACCCAAAGTTGTATT
The DNA here is from genome assembly GCA_964244845.1 of uncultured Spirosoma sp. Lineage (GTDB taxonomy): Bacteria > Bacteroidota > Bacteroidia > Cytophagales > Spirosomataceae > Spirosoma. The sequence continues at coordinate 233,095 of CAXTKE010000010.1, read as the reverse complement.
GGCCATCGGTCAGCAGTATCACCTGCATCCGCTGTTGCTCGAAGATGTGGTGAATACGGAGCAGAAGCCTAAAATCGACGTGTATGATGAGGCTGGCAATGGTGGAACTGTTGTCTATATAACGCTGAAAATGCTCCATCACAGCCGTCAGAAGCAGGAGATTGATGTTGAGCACGTTAGTTTAGTGTTGGGCAAAAATTACCTGCTTTCGTTTCAGGAGGAACGGACAAAAGATATTTTCGAGCCGGTTATCGAGCGCATCAAAGCGTCGTCGGGAAAAACCCGGCGCAACGGACCCGATTACCTCCTTTACGCGCTGATGGACGTAATTGTGGATCATTATTTCGTCATTACAGAACATATTGGCGATAAGATGGACGAACTGGAGGACCAGATTGTGGCGGAGCGGGCCAATCAGCAAACCCTCAAAACGCTTTATACCCTCAAACGCGAACTGGCTTTTATTCGCCGGACGATCTACCCGTTGCGGGAAATGATTGGTGTGCTGTTGCGCGAAGAGTCCGATGTTATTCAGCATAGTACGCAACCTTATTTGCATGACCTCGCCGACCACATTAACCAGATTATCGAAGCTCTCGAATCCTACCGCGAACTCATCACGGGGCTGATGGATGTGTACTACTCGATTGTCAGCAACCGCATGAACTCGGTCATGAAAACGCTCACGATTTTCTCAGCTATTTTCATGCCGCTGACCTTTATTGTGGGCGTTTATGGCATGAACTTCGACAACATGCCTGAGTTGCACACGCGATACGGCTACTATGTCGTGTGGGGCGTTATGGTCGTAACGTTTGTGAGTATGTATATTTATTTTCGCCGACGGGGCTGGATCAGTTAATGATGACGACAGAACAATTTTCCCTAACTGCTACCTACTGGATTACCGATTCCCGGCAGGTTTCAGGGAGCACCCAATCCGCTGATACCACCTTCTTTGCTATTCAGGGCGAGCACCACGACGGACACGATTTCATCGGGGAGGTGTATCACAAAGGCATTCGCCGGTTTGTTGTCGAACGACCGGCATTAACGCCCACCCGACGGGTCGAACTGGTCAACTATACTGATGCTCAGTTTGTTGAGGTGGATAGTAGCTTACAAACCCTGCAAACGCTTGCCGCCACACACCGACAGCAGTTTCAGATTCCAATCATTGGCATTACCGGCAGCAATGGAAAAACCATTGTGAAAGAATGGCTGGCGCAACTGCTGGCCGACGATTTTTCGGTGGCGAAAAGCCCCAAAAGCTATAACTCGCAATTGGGCGTGCCACTGTCGGTGCACACGCTAACCGAGAGCCATACGCTGGGTATCTTTGAAGCTGGTATTTCGAAGGCCCATGAAATGCAGGCACTCGAAGCCATTATTCGCCCCACCATTGGTATTTTCACCAATGCCGGAACGGCCCATGACGAAGGATTTCGGACGCGCCGACAGAAAATTGCCGAAAAGCTCCGGTTGTTTATCCATGCCGACACGCTGATTTACTGCGCCGACCATACCGAAATTGAGGAAGAAGTAAATTTGTTGCTGAAAGCCGTCAATCCGGCGATGCGGTTGATAACGTGGTCATTAACCGGCAGAAACGCGACGTATCAGGGCATAATCCAAAATAATTTCCTGACACTGACCGGCAATTCGGTCACCCATACGGTACGATTACCCTTCACGGACCCTGCCTCGGTCGAAAACCTGATGCATTGCCTCGTTACGCTGTTGACGCTGCACCCGGTTGATGGGGCTGTGCTTCAGCATCGGCTCGATGGGCTGCGGCCCATTTCGATGCGCTTAGAGCAAAAGGAGGGCATCAATAATTGTATAGTAATCGACGATTCGTATAACAACGATGTGGCCGGTTTGCAGCTTGCGCTACGGTTTCTGCATCAGCAAAGCACACGTAATCAGCGGATTGTCATTCTGTCGGATGTGTTGCAGTCGGGTCAGCCGGAGCATGAACTGTATGAGCAGGTGAGCGGATTGGTGCAGGCCAATGCCGTTACGCGCTTTGTCGGGATAGGCCCGGTGCTCAGCCGCAACGCCCGATTTTTTGATCCAACCAGTCAATTCTACGCCACTACCGATGCGTTTCTGGCCCAGTTTCCATTCGCGGAACTGCGCGACAGCACGATTCTGGTGAAAGGAGCAAGGCCGTTTTCATTTGAGCGGATTGTACACCGGCTGGAGCGGAAAGTACACGGCACGGTGCTGGAAATCAACCTCGATGCCCTGACGCATAACCTGAACTATTACCGCGAGAAAGTGGGCCGCTCGAACACGCAGTTGATGGTGATGGTGAAGGCGTTTGCCTATGGGAGCGGCAGTGCCGAAGTTGCGCAACTCCTACAGTTTCACCGGGTTAACTACCTCGCCGTTGCGTATGCCGATGAGGGTGTATCGCTCCGCCAGAACGGTATTGACCTGCCCATTATGGTGATGAATCCCGCCGGATCGCCGGACCGTTCCGAAACGTTCGCTACACTGCTCGAATACAACCTCGAACCCGAAATTTACAGTATGCGGTTGTTGGAGGAGTGGGGGAGGTTTTTGGGGGAGAAGGGAGGAAGGGAGGAAATCAGGAAAGGGAAAGAAGAACGTCCGTTTACCTCCTCCATTCACATAAAAATCGACACGGGAATGCACCGGCTGGGGTTTCTGGAAAGTGAGATGCCCGCTGTTGCCGGGTACTTGAAACAGCATCCCGATTTGCGGGTAGCAACGGTGTTCAGTCATCTGGTCGGGTCCGACGACGCGCAGTTCAATTCGTTTTCGCAGCAACAGCACGAAACGTTTTTGCGGAGTACGACCACGCTGGAAACGGTGTTGGGCTACCGACCCACGCGCCACCTGCTCAACTCGGCGGGTATCGTGCGGTTTCCTGAATACAAACTCGATATGGTCCGGTTGGGCATTGGGCTGTATGGCGTTGAAGCCAGTGGGACGGAACAGGCTGCGTTACAAACCGTTGGCACACTCCGCACCGTGATCAGCCAGATAAAAACCGTTCAGGCGGGGGAGTCGGTGGGGTACAGCCGCCGGGGAGTGCTTGACCACGATGCCCGCATTGCCACCCTCGCCATCGGTTATGCCGATGGCTACGACCGCCGACTTGGCAACGGCGTTGGCGAGGTGTGGATGAACGGAACCCGCTGCCCGACCGTGGGCAACATCTGCATGGACATGACGATGATCGACGTAACGGCGGCTTCGGCCAGCGAGGGCGACGAGGTTGTGCTGTTCGGTGCCGATATGCCCATTACCGAACTGGCCCGGCGAATCGGAACCATTCCCTACGAAATCCTGACGGGCGTCAGCGAGCGGGTAAAGCGGGTGTTTTTTAAGGAAGGAAATTAGGGGGGGGAGGGTAGGATGAGGAACAAAGAGCAAACAAATAAGCCAATCAATTCAGCATGCAAACGGTAGAAGACAGCCATTACCGACTTGTATAGTTTCAATGTAAAGTGGACGCGTTTGACAGAGTTTCAGGTTCGTATAGCGTACGTATTAATCAACTGTCTTACTCATAGTTATGATTAGAAGATTTTTGTTGGTATCTCTGTTAAGCCTTTGCATACTGCGTATATGCGGTGCTCAGGACCCCTCTGTTGGTGCTATTTCTGTCAACCCACCAACACTTACTCTTGGCGGGGCCTTTGGTTCAATCACACTTACTATTGGCAATAGCAGTTCGGCTGCCATTCCGCAGGCGAATAATGCTACGTACACGATCAGCGTACCACCCAACATTGAGGTGCTTTCTGTCGGAATCGAACCCCATGCGCCAAATATTTTTACCACCATAGGCACGTATGACCCCATTCTGGGCACTATTGTACCCTATGATCCGCTCAACAGCATTAATGTTACGTTGGTCAGCAATGAAGGCCCTGTACCCGCTAATGCCAGCAACGTAGTAACAATCCTTGTACGGGCAAAGCAGCTCACAAATGGCAATCCGGCTGTTATTACTGTAAATGCTTCCTCTAATCCAGCCTTAACCACCAACGTGTCAGGCAATGATATGGCCAGCACAACAGTTAACGTTGAAGGCCCCCTGCCGGTAGAACTTATTTCGTTCATAGGGCAGGCTCAAGCGGATCATACGATAGAACTAATTTGGACAACGTCTCTCGAAACTAATAATAGCGGGTTTGTTGTCGAGCGTAGTAAAGATTTGAAGCGGTTTGAGCGCGTAGGTGAGATAAAGAAAGATCTGTCTATGAGTCACGCTCTAACCAATTATCGGCTTATTGATCCAATGCCTTACACGGGCACCAGTTATTACCGGCTGACGCAGACGGACCTGAACGGCAGGAGGAATGTTTATCCAGCTATTTCAGTCGTGTTGCGCGATTCACCTTACGGTGTTTCCCCTAATCCAGTCATCAATGATGGGCAATTTTATCTTCAGTTAGACGAGCCTGAAACAGCTATAATAGGCTTTTATGCTTCAAATGGCCGGATAATACCCCTCCAGAAAAAGGGTGTTCAGTCGGGTTGCCTACTGCTTAAAACCACAAACAAACCGTCGAAAGGAGTTTATGTGCTGACAGTAGAAGAACGGGGGCAAAGGCGAGAGCATCGATTAATAGTTGAATAGCAATATTCCCTCTAATTACTCTTCTTCGCTTTTACCGCTTCGACATTCTTTTTGCGGCTTTCCAATTCCGTGAGGGCGGTTTCCTGCTCGGTTTTGTTGGTGATAACGTCTTTGTTCAGTTGTTCGAGTTCCTTGCCGTTGTCTTCGATGCGCTTGAGCAAACGTTCTTTTTCTTTAGCATTTTGCTCAATATCGCGTTGAAGCCGCTCGCCACTACGAACGCTTTTCTGATGGTTCTTTTGGGCCTCCTCGAAGCTGCCTTCGGCTGTCCGCACTTCCTGGCCAAACATCGTTTTTTCGGCAAAACTTTTCAGCAGACTTTCGGCGGCCGAGTAACCCGTGCTGCCCGCCGTAATGAGATTGCCGCTGCCCAAATCAAAAGCCGTAAAAATAGTGGCCGACGTACGCGACGATTTCACGGTGCTGACAAGGTTAATCGGCTCCGACGAAATAGCGGGAATACTCGCGTTGGGAACCCGGTACGTACCGCGTGATGACGTTGTTCGCCCGTAGGTCTGGAGCTGCGTTTCCCAGTCCTTTTCAATCTGCTTGCCATCGCCCTGAACGGTCACATAAAGCCCTGCTAATTTGGCTTTGTCAACGGTGCTTTCACCCGCATACACGGTTTGCGCAAACGTTGACGTTGCAGAAGCTAACAGGCTAATAAACAGGATGAAGCGTGTACTGATTTTCATGACTTTCTTAACATTTACGACTTAACAGCCGGTTTGGTGAGTTTGTTACAAATGGGTTCGGTCAACTTTTTGCGTAATCAACAGGCGTTTATCGCCGTTGAGCAGGGTCGTGGCCAGAACATAAAGGGACCCTCCTTCACGCAAAGATAATTTTTTCCGCAATTCGGCTACCGTCTGGGGGAAGTTTCGGACGGTGAGATTCGCTTTTAAGTCGGGAATAGCCAGTTTAACCGCTTTGGCATCGGGTTTAAGTACCTGTTGAAGTGCAAAAATCCGACCGGGGAAATCGGGCCGGATTGCGTCACTTGTGTATAAATGGCTGTTGGGTGCTACCTTTTTCAGGTCAAACCGGGTGGCTACCAGCCGAAACGCACCCGCCTTCAGCACAGCCGCATTGGGTTCGTAAATATACCGGAGCGGCTCGCCCAAACGAACGTCGGCTGTGCGCTCCTGATAACGCTGAAACGCAAAGGAAATAAGCCCGCCCGTTGTCAGATTGATAGCGTTTATAGTAATATCGTCAGATGTAATGGTCTGATTACCAAGCACAAATAAAATTTCTTTTACCTCGCCCTGAACGGACACTACATGTACTGATTCTACTGCGCTCTGTAGCTGCCGGATGGCCGAATCAATGTCGAGCAGGGGGGATGCCTTCAGTAAAATGCGGTTGGTTTTTGTCAGTAAAGCCGTCAGAATGCCCGGCTTCGATACATCCGGTTCGCAATCGTCCAGCCGTACAACCTTGCCGCCCTGTGCGTTCCGGCGGTGGGGGTCGAGGTAAATCCAGTCGGTCGCTTTGTCGGTATTGTCGTACGTACTGATAAATGCCAGCCCGTCGCCGGTCCGAACGGTCACATTTTTTATTCCCAGCAGGGGTAGATTATAAGCAGCCAGTTCGGCCAGTTCAGCATTTTGCTCCACATAAACCACCTGCTCCACCCGTTGGGCAAACGCCCACGTATCGACACCCATACCGCCCGTTAGGTCAACGACCTGTTTTCCACTGACCAGCGAGGCTTTATACTGCGCCGTCTGCTCCGACGATGCCTGCTCCACCGACAGCGCGGGCGGAAACACCAGTGCATCGTTGTCGTACCAGCGGGGCAGTTTCTCCCGTGCTTTCTGGCGGGACGCAATTTGAGCTACCCGCTTTTTAATGTCAGGAGTGGCCGAAAAACCACCCAATACCAACGCTCGAACATCGTCGGTAAGGTGCTCCCGAATGAATAGGCGGTCGGCAGAAGAAAGACTAATCAAAATTCAAGTATTAATCTGTTTTTAATCTCTTTTTAATTTAGAGCAACGCTAAGCGGCTGCCTGACGTTACGAACTGGTAAAACAGCCATCAACATACACGTTTATGAAACGAGTTAGTCCGATTGAAACCCTTACGCACTACAAATCAGCCTGGTTACGGCAGGATATACCCGCCGGGTTGTCGGTTTTTCTGGTGGCGTTGCCGCTGTGTCTGGGCATTGCGCTGGCGTCCGGTGCTCCTTTATTTTCGGGTTTGGTAGCGGGTGTCATTGGCGGTATTGTGGTTGGTCTTCTGTCCGGTTCCGAAATCAGCGTGAGTGGCCCGGCTGCCGGACTGGCCGTCATTGTGGCCGATGCCATTGCAAAAGTAGGTTCTTACGAGGCATTTTTAGTGGCTGTGGTGCTGGCCGGACTGATGCAATTGATTTTGGGACTTATCAAAGCCGGGCGTTTCAGTAGTTTTTTCCCCGACAGTGTAATCAAAGGAATGCTCGTTGCTATTGGCATTGTCATTATCCTCAAACAAATTCCGCACGCGCTGGGCCGCGATAACGACTATGAAGGCGAATTCGAGTTTGAGCAATTAGCCGACGGGGAGAACACCCTTTCCGAGATTTACCGGGCCATCGTAACGGCCAGCCCCGGCGCGGTGGTTATTAGTTTGCTGTCGCTGGCTTTTTTAATTGGCTGGGATCGCTTAGCCAAACGCAGCACCCGCGCTTTCTTCAAGAGTTTTCCGGCTGCGCTGGTCGTCGTTGTACTCGGTATTGCGCTGAATGAATTCTTTAAGGTGTCCGTTCCAGACTGGTATCTGGGCGATACAGCCCATCAGCACATGGTGCAGATTCCGACCCTTGCGCCGGGTAAAAGCCTGTTCTCTATCTTCGATTTTCCTAATTTTAGTAGGCTCGGAAATCCGAAGATTTATGGCATTGCGGCTACCCTCGCGCTCGTAGCCAGCCTTGAAACCCTCTTGAACCTCGAAGCTTCCGACCGGCTCGACTCAGCCCGGCGTATCTCGTCAACCAATCAGGAGTTAATCGCTCAGGGCGTCGGCAATATGCTGTCGGGCTTGATTGGGGGCTTGCCCGTTACGTCGGTGGTGGTGCGTACGTCGGCCAATGTGTACGGTGGCGCACGAACCCGCGTATCGGCCATACTGCATGGTGTTTTTCTGGTTACGGCTGTGCTATTGGGTGGGCCGCTGCTCAATCTGATTCCGTTGTCGTGTCTGGCGGCTGTGCTGATTATGGTTGGCTATAAACTGGCGAAACCGTCGATTTTTAAAAAATCGTACCGGGATGGCTGGAGTCAGTTTGTGCCGTTTATCGTTACGGTAGCGGGTATCGTGTTTACCGATTTACTGGTGGGTATTGCGCTCGGATCGGTTGTCGGTATTATTTATGTGTTGTACACCAATTTTCACGATACATTCCGCGTAATTCGTGATGAAAATAAGGTCACTATCGAGTTCGAGAAAGACCTGTATTTTCTAAGCAAACCCCAGTTGAAAGAAGCACTGGGTAATCTTAAAGCCGGGGATGAGGTGATTATCGACGGGACAAAAGCCCCGTTTATCGACCACGATATTTTCAATATGCTGCACGATTACCGCGAAACGGCTATGGTGCAGGGTATCCAGTATGAACTGCGAAATGTGGTGTTGAACCGCCGGAACCGCCGGATCAACGCGAGTAAACCATTGATGAATCCCGCCCTTTCTGACCCAAATCAGTGATAGGTTTTTTGACAGGATTACAGGATTGACAAAAACACGCCTTTCCTCTTTGTCAATCCTGTGATCCTGTCCATGTAAACTACGAAAATAACACATTCTATATGCACCGATTCCGGCAGATACGCTTTCTAATCAGCGTTTTCGTAACGTTCATTAGTTATGGTTATGGGCAGACTGTTCAGTTCTGGCTGACCGATCCCAACAAGCCGATTCTGTTTGTGAAGCAGCAACCGCTGGCGTTTGCATCCACCGCCAAACCCATCCAGACCATTCATATTGATGCATCGCAAACCTACCAGACCATCGACGGATTTGGGTACACACTGACGGGGGGTAGTGCCATGCTCATCAGCCGGATGGACCCTGCGGCTCGAAAAACATTGTTGAACGAACTCTTCTCGACCGAAGGAAAGGGCATTGGCGTGAGTTACCTGCGACTGAGTATCGGTGCTTCCGACCTCGACGAACGGGTATTTTCGTACGATGACCTGCCTGTGGGCGAAACCGACCCGACGCTGGCAAAATTCAGCCTCGCTCCCGACCGGGTGTATTTGATTCCGGTGCTCAAACAGATTCTGGCCATCAACCCGACCCTCAAACTAATGGGGTCGCCCTGGTCGCCACCAGCCTGGATGAAGTCGAACGGGAACACAAAAGGGGGTAGTTTGAAACTCGAACACTATGACGCCTACGCCCGCTATTTTGTGAAATACATTCAGGGAATGGCGAATGAAGGCATTCGTATTGACGCCATTACGATACAGAATGAACCGCTGCACCCCGGCAACAACCCCAGCCTGCTGATGCTGCCCGCCGAACAGGGGCTGTTCATCAAAAAGAATCTGGGACCAGCGTTTAAAGCCGCTAAACTCAAAACGAAAATCATTCTGTATGACCACAACGCCGACCGGCCCGATTACCCCATCTCGGTGCTGAACGACCCCGAAGCGCGTAAATATGTCGATGGGTCGGCCTTTCATCTGTATGGCGGTTCTATTGCCGCGCTCTCGGAAGTTCACAATGCCTACCCCGACAAGAACCTGTATTTTACGGAGCAATGGATTGGCGCACCCGGCAACCTGAAAGGCGATCTGGCCTGGCACGTTCGTGAACTCATCATTGGGGCCACCCGAAACTGGAGCCGAACGGTGCTGCAGTGGAACCTTGCCGCCGACCCGACGCAAAACCCCCATACGCCCGGCGGCTGCGACCAGTGTCTGGGTGCGCTTACCATCGACGGCAACCGGGTAAAAAGAAATCCGGCTTATTACAACGTAGCGGTAGCCTCGAAGTTTGTCCGGCCCGGTTCCACTCGAATTGCCTCCGACGAGTTCAAAACCTTACCCAATGTCGCGTTCAAAACGCCGGATGGGCATATTGTGCTCATTGTCCTGAACGATAGTCCATCGGCGCAGGTATTCAGCATCGATAGCCAGGGAAAGCAAGTCCGGGCAACCCTGCCGGGCGGAGCCGTTGGCACCTATGTGTGGTGAAAAACGGTAGATTAGGGGTTATAATGTCAACCTAATACCTTCCGAACGTGATTCGTACCGCTGGATTTTTTGCTCTGTTGTTTGTCGGCGTACTTTTTGGCGAAAGCACGTTGCCGGATACAAAGCCGGTCAAGGTAAAGGCCGGGCCTGAATTTCCGGTGGAGCTTACGACATTTACCCCGTATGCCACCAATCCCGTTTTCGCTGGAACGGCTACCGACACCTGGGATCAGAAAATTCGGGAACGGGGCTATATTCTTCGGGAAAACGGTACGTATCATCTGTGGTACACCGGCTACCGGGAGGGCGCAAATCAGACCCGATCATTGGGCTATGCCACCTCGGCAGACGGCCTGACCTGGACGCGCTATAAAGGGAACCCCATTCATCAGGTAATCTGGGTCGAAGACATGTGCGTGGTTAACGCGAACGGTACCTACTATATGTTTGCCGAAGGGCAAAATGATGTGGCTCATTTGCTCACGTCTACCAACCGCATTAACTGGCAGGAGCAAGGCCCGCTCGACATCCGATATACCAATGGAAAACCACTTACGGCAGGGCCGTACGGTACGCCGACGGTCTGGAAAGAGAACGATACGTGGTATCTTTTTTACGAACGAAAAGATCAGGCCGTCTGGCTGGCAACCTCCAAAGACCTGAAAATCTGGACAAACGTGCAGGATGAACCGGTACTGACCAAAGGGCCGGACGCCTACGACCGCTATGCTGTAGCCATGAATCAGGTGATTCGCTATAAAGGATTTTATTACGCGTATTACCATGCATCGGCGTTTGCCGACTGGCACGAATGGTCGACGAACGTAGCGGTATCCAGCGATTTGATTCACTGGACGAAATACGCCCGAAATCCAATCGTTACTGGCAATAAGTCAAGCGGTATCGTCGTGAACGACGGCGACGGGTATCGTCTGTATACAATGCACCCGGCTGTTCATGTATTTTTACCAGTTAGTATTTCCGAAAAAAAGAAATGAAATTTTGACCATCTATTGGTTGTCAAGTAGTTAACCAACCCGTTTTTGCCTGATTAGTTCTTCCGGCCCAACAGCCTCAATGTCGGGTGGTCCGTCGGGGTAATGCCTGAATGTTGTTTTCTCAATGAGCGTAGGATACGGCTTGAATGTTATCCAGCGCAGCGGCCATTTGCGAATCAATAACGCGCCTGTCGTCAGGGCCGTAAACCAGCCGGGCGGACGCTCATACCCAAACGCCAGCCGTAATTTATCGTTGATCAGAGCCGCAAAGGTGGGCTGTACAAGCGGGTGCAGAAACCGGGGAAACCACCCTTGCACAATCGCTACCGTCGCATCGGCAATTGTCCGGTTGCTGGCCGTATACCGGAAATGTTGCGCTTCGTAGCTATCGGTAAAGGCTTGTAAATCAGCCATATTTTCGGGCAAATTGCTTAGGTCCATGCGCCTGCCCACCTCCCGGAAAAAATAAAACAGAGCCATTTCTTCCGAAGCGGATAGTTGCCGCCAGCCATAGCGACGTATCCAGTCGATGGGGTAAAAAATGAACGTAGCCAGTACAAACAGGAAATCGCTGTTATCAATGCGGTAATGACCGTGAATATGGTTCATATGCCGGATGGCCCGCTGTCCTTTGTCGCTGTCGTAGCCTGATTCCATAAATTCCGAAATCAGGCGGCTGGTATCGTCGTAGCGTTTCTGGCCGTGTCGCTCAAACTCGCCCGTGCGGGCCAGCAAACCCGACACGCGCGGACTGGCATAGGTATGAAACAGTGCCAGTTCCAGTGCCCGTGTGATGTCGAACGGAAATTCGTAGGCCGTCAGTAAATGCACCATCCGCTGGTGATCCCGGACGGGGTCGAGTGATTGCAGTTCCCGCCGAACCATCGGATTTCTAAACAGACCAAATCGTTTGGAATACGTGAGAGTCATGGGCGTTGTTTGGCTGTCAACAGATTAGAATGCACACCTGAACAGGTGCTAAGAGGCCCGTAGAAGGCCTAAACGCTTAAGCATTGCGTTATAAATCAAATGAGCTTTAATCAACTGGACCTCATACCCGTTGATCAACAAACCATAATGTGTATCAAGTGCTAATTGCGTTGGTTTTAACGGCGTACGGTCCTGGTTGCGCTGGCGTATTTGTTTAAGTCGGTTAAGCGTCCGGTTCAGATTAGTGACCCGGTTTTCATAGTGCTCAACACGCAATTGCGTCCATTGTATTAGTTCATCATGATCGGATGGAGATAACGGGAGTGGCTCCTGCAGCAGTGATTGCCATTCGAGCTCAAGCTCCTGAATGTCAGTCAGAAAAGACGTACCATCGAAAGCATCCAGCGGCAATACCGTTATTTGATTTTTATCAACAAGATGGGCTTTGACCAACGTATGACCTTTAGCTACTACATCATTCAACAGATCAAAGCCTACTTCGAGTTTCTGAAGATAACAACTGAACTCCCGCAATTGATAGTTCTCATCGATGGCTGTTAGTATAAGGAGCATAGCCTTTTTCGAATAAGACGTGGATGATTACCAAACAACTTCCCTAACGGGTAAAGAGAGGAAATTTTACTATAAGGTTAGCTAATGGGGCAAATCAGGTGATTGGCAGCGGAATATAGGATTCAGTTGGCTGGAAGGTTGTATTGATGACGAAGCAAATAATTAAGCAGATGATCTAATTTACAAGAGAAATAGTGAAAAAACGCAAACGTGCCCCAAATCGTCAGACCTGGGGCACGTTTAGTAGGAAGTAGCGGGCTCGAACCGCTGACCTCTGCTCTGTCAAAGCAGCGCTCTGAACCAACTGAGCTAACCTCCTTTGTCCCCGAGAAAGCGTTAACGGCGGAGTTTCTGAGAAACGGCGTTGCCAACGCCTTCCGGGGACTGCAAACTTACAAAACTTCTGCTTTCGCCAAACGGAGATTGTATATTTTTTGCGATGGAATTCGCCAAAGTAACATAAAGCCAATCACGAATAGCACCAGCAAGGCCAGCACACTGTTTCGCATACTGCCCGTAAGCTGGTCAATCAGGCCATAAACCAGGGTGCCCAGCATAATGGATAGTTTCTCGGTCACGTCGTAAAAGCTGAAATACGAAGCCGTATCGGTCGTGGCAGGGATGAGCTTGGCGTATGTCGAGCGGGACAGGGATTGTATACCCCCCATAACCAGCCCCACCACGCCTGCCAGCGCGAAAAACTGCGATTCGGTTTGTACTAAATAAGCCCCTATGCAAACGCCAATCCAGACCACAACGGCCATCATCAGGGCATGGGTATTGCCAAACTGCTCCGACAGCCATGAGAAACCATACGCCCCCGGAATAGCCACCAATTGAATAACTAAAACCGTGATAATCAGACTCTGGTCGGGTAGTTTCAACTCAATCGTCCCAAAAAGCGTAGCCACATACATCACCGTCTGTACGGCCATGCTGTATACAAAAAACGCCACCAGAAACCGCTTGGTCAGGGGCTGTTTCTGCAATTCGGCCCAAACATACTTTAATTCGGTAAAGCCATTCAGCAGGTAGTTGCCGCCGGGGTCGCGTTCGCCCTTGATAACTCCTTTTTTTGTGCTGTCAGGAAGGCGATTGAACGGAATCTGCGCGAAGCCAATCCACCAGAGTCCGACCGTCAGAAATGCAATCCGGGAGGCTAATGCTTCGGAGATGTTGCCGAACCAGTCGCGTTTGAGAATAACCAGCAAATTGACCGACATGAGCAGCACACTACCCAGAAACCCCATCGAAAACCCCCGCGCACTCACCCGGTCATACTGATCTTCTGTGGCAATATCGGGCAGGTAGGCATTGTAAAAAACGATGCTGCCGCTCCAGCCGATCAGGCTGATCCAGAAGCAGATAACGGCAAAGGTCGTTGTTTCCTTTGTGAAGAAAAACAGCAGGCTGCAACTGATGGCTCCCGTATAACAAAACGCTTTCATGAACGCTTTTTTCTGACCGCTATAGTCGGCAATGGCCGAGCAAATAGGAGAGAGCAGGGCCGTAAACAGAAAAGCCGCCGAGATGGTGTACGAAAACAGCACCGAATTCCTGACAGTCATTCCCAGAAACTCAATCATCGGCCCGCCCGATGCGTTCAGGGCCGTTGCCGAAAAGTAAACCGGGAAAATACTCGACACAATGACCAGCGCATGAACGGAGTTGGCCCAGTCATACATGGTCCAGGCAGTGAGGATACGGGGGGAGTTTTTCATTAATTTGGTGGAATGAGTGAAGTAGGTGTAGTGTGTGCAGTCAGTGAACGGATTGGGTTATGTCGAACTTACTGTACTATTTTACTTACTCCACTATTTACCTACTACACTTAAAAATTGTATCACCGCCTTCGTGAACGCATGATTCGAGTCGCCCGCAACCATGTGGCCTGCGTTGGCAACGCTCACGCTTTGTACGTGCGGAACGGCATCTAAAAATTCGGCCATAACTTTTTCGCTCACCACATCGCTGATGCCCCCGCGCACAATAAGCGTTGGCACAGTGAGAGTACCAGCCGCCTGGTAGAGCCGTTCTTCGTTGTTAAGCTGTTTGTCGGGGCCGGTGGCGTGCCGCCAGATAGACAGCATTTGCGGGTCCCAATGCCAGTAGTATCGACCCGTCCCGTCGCCATTTTCCCGATAGCGAAGGTTTTTTTCTAACCGGTTATGGTCCGACGGGCGTGGCCGGCTGGGCAGGTAAGCTGCTATCGCTTCGGCGGCTTCCTCAAGCGAGGCAAACCCGTTGGCATTGCCGCTCATAAACGCAAAAATCCGCTCGATGCCTTTCTGTTCGGTGCGGGGGGCTATATCGACCAGCACAATAGCGGAGCAAATGGAGGCTATGCCCGGCAAACGTTCCCCTTCGGCAATAAGCGCGGTCATGCCCCCCATCGACGCCCCCACGAGGGCCGGTTTTTGGTCCAGTTGCGCACAAACGGTCCGTAGGTCGCTGGCTAAATAATCAATATTATACTGCCCGGTTGCCGACCAGTCACTGTCGCCGTGTCCGCGCGCATCGAGCGCAATGGCGTACCAACCGGCGTCGGCCAGCAGTTTGGCGGTATCGCCCCAGGAGTGCCGCGTTTGTCCCCCGCCATGCAACAGCAGCACCGGCGGATGCGTCGGATCACCCCAGGCATCGGCGGCTACAAAAAAGCCGGGTTCAGTTTCAAATGTCATAGAAGTTCTAATTGGTTGATTAGTTGATTGGTTAACTGGTTGAATAAAGGTCGAGAATCCATTCACCGTGACGGCGGACCGTTCATTCGACCAATCAACTAATCAACCAGTTAACCAATCAACCATTCACAGGGCTGGTTCAAAATTAAGATTGATGTCAGCGTCTTTGCCATCGACGGGCGCACGCTGGCGCAGAATGAGCTTATTTTTGGTCAGTTCAATAAGCGGGAAGTTGCCTTTGAAACCTGTTACGTCCACATCGATAGATTTATTATCGGCGGCTAAAAACCAGGTTCCGGCGTTCTTAACCGTGTTCGACTGGGCGGGGTCGAGGGCGCGAACTGTATTGTCAGTTTTAAATTGGAATTTAAGATCGGGCAGTATCTGGCTTACGGTGTTGAGCCGTCCGTAGTTAATGGGAGTCCCATCGGGGGTGGTTATGCTGGTCACCTGCCAGTTGGTTGCTACCAGCAATTCGGTTTGTGAGGCTGCGGTCGGCGCGGGGTTATTGCCGTCGTCTTTTTTGCAGTTGGTCAGGGTGCTTGTCAGTACGGTAAAAATAAGCAGGAATCGGATGATGTTCATAACGAGTTGGTTTATGTTTTTAAGGCTATTCTTGCCGGGATGAATCCCAGCGCAATGCATTGTTTAACGCGATAGTTCGGCGTAGTATTCACTACGTCGGGGTGTTATCCGGTCTCTGACCGGCGATTGACAATACCGGTCAGAGACCGGATAACACCCCGACGTAGTGAATACTACGCCGAACTATTACCGGATAACACCAGAACATAGTTAAAAACTATACTCAACGCGGAAGTACTAAAAATCTCTGTGAATCTCCTTTTTCCTCCGTGTATCTCTGTGTAACAAATTTATCACTCAGGTTTACGCCCTTAAAATTCCGTAGTTTTGGCGAAACTTCAAGCAATGCGGGCTTCATTTGGCAGTTTCTTTATGAGTTCAGCTCTTTTTTGGCTACTATTGACTTCAACAGCAGGAGCGCAACAGCAATGCGCCGACCGGCTTATGTTCACGCCCGTGAGCCAGCCGAACCAGATTGAGTGGAGCAAATTTCCTGATTTCTCACTGCCTTTTCCGGTCATCTACGGCGGCCCGCGTTTTTCCGACAGTCAGGCAAGTCCGTTGCGTCATGGGTTTAGTCATTTAGTTGATATTCAGCCAACTGAATACGGTTCTTTTGTGCAGCCGAAGCAGCGGGCCGTGGTTTATTACGGCATCGCTACCGGCCTGAACCAGCCCTGGGAAACAATCGAAAGCCCGTGGGCAAATGACCTCACTGCCTACCGCGCCAAATGGGACAGTTTTCTGTCGGGCATTGCCGGTGGTCAGAAAAACGGGGCCGGACTATATATATTGCCCATTAACCGGCTGGCGTTGGACGTTGAACGCTTTCTGGAAACCGATACCCGGATTTTGAAAATCAAGTCCGATACCCGCGTGCCGGAAACGTACCGAAAACTCTCCGACGCGGACTTTGTGGCGGCCTATAAAAAAGCCATGCGGAACCTGTATGCCGAAGCACTGCGCTACATCCGCCAACATGCCAACCTGACAGGCATCAGCGTGAGCAGCTACGCCGATACGCCCGTGCTCAACACGTATTTGAACGTACCGACGTTTACCTGGGCCGACTGGACAACGAACATCAGCCGAACAAATTATTTAGTGCAGGATTCGACCGGGCGCGGCATTGGCGGGCCGTATTATGACCAATTGGATGCGCTGTCGCCGTCGGCGTATTATTACTACGACTACCCGAACCCGCTGGCGAAGGATTATCTGGCGTATCTGCTGTTTCAGGTGGAGGTGAACCGAGCCTGGAGCAACAAGCCGGTGGTGCCCTGGGTGTGGCTTCGGTATCACGACAGTTCGAGCAGTTACCCGAATTTCATTCAGCCGTTCATGGCCGAAGCAACGGCAATCTTCCCATTCTTTTCGGGAGCCGCCGGGCTGTGGCTCTGGGATAACCCGACGCTGGCCCCATCCCGAACCGACAATTATGCGGCTTACGAGCATTTCACGCATGGGCTGTACCGACTGTCGCGCTTTGCCGATATGTTTCAGGGGAGTTACGAATTGGTCATTGAAACGCCCGCCCGCGATCTGATGGAGAAGCAGTTACCCGTTTGGCGGGGTGTAGCAAAAGCGAACCAAATCCTGATTGCCGCCCAGAACCCATATGCTGCCGACGGCGCGAAAACCAGCCTGACGGTACGGTATAAATCGTGGCAGCAAACCATTGAACTCACGGGCCGCGAGGTGTATCTGTGCCGGTTTGACATGGGGACCGTCACCGCAACCGAACCTACTTTGGCGGATGTATCTGTGTTCCCAAACCCGGCTGAAACCACACTGACCGTCACATTCGGGCAACTGCCCACGGCATCAACAGAACTCATTTTATCAAACATAACCGGCCAGACAGTGGTTAGGAGGGCGGTTAACGGCGTTAATCAAGTACTAAATGTAGCGCATTTGCCTGCCGGATTGTACATCCTTCGAATCCAGAACGAAACCGGCAGTCACACGAAAAGAATAGTTATAAAGTAAAAAATTGTAACACAGAGTTACACAGAGAAAAACGGAGATTCACGGAGAAAAAAAGGAATAAAAAATCTCTGTGAATCTCCGTTTTCCTCCGTGCAACTCTGTGTCACAATTTCTAATATTGTAGAACCATGCCCAACCAACTCCAATACGAAACCAGCCCGTACCTGCTTCAACACGCCGAAAACCCGGTCCACTGGTATCCCTGGGGCGACGAAGCCCTGACCAAAGCCGTTCAGGAAGACAAGCCCATTCTGGTCAGTATTGGCTACTCGGCCTGCCACTGGTGCCACGTGATGGAGCGCGAATCGTTCGAGAAAGAGGCCGTTGCGCGGGTGATGAACGAACACTTCATTTGTATTAAAGTAGACCGTGAGGAACGTCCTGATGTCGATGCCATTTATATGGATTCTGTGCAGGCAATGGGCGTGCAGGGCGGCTGGCCGCTGAATGTGTTTCTGATGCCTGATGCCAAACCCTTTTATGGCGTTACGTATCTGCCCCAAAAAAACTGGGTTAATCTATTGGATAGCATCCGGTCGGCTTTCGATGAGCACCGGGATGATCTGGTCCAGTCGGCGGAGGGGTTTGCGCGGGAACTCAACCTAACCGATGCCGAACGCTACGGCCTGAGCCAGAACGACCCACTGTTCGCGCCCGAAACGCTGGACGTGCTGTACCGCAAAGTGGCTGTGAAAGCCGATGACGAAAAAGGCGGAATGCGCCGGGCACCCAAGTTCCCGATGCCCAGCGTCTGGCGGTTTTTACTGCGCTATTATGCCACAACCGTGTCCACGTCGGCCGTATCCACGTCGGCGAGTAATGAATCCGAAACGGCGGGGATGAATCCGTCCGATCAGGCACTACAACAGGTTGTACTTACCCTCGACCGGATGGCACTCGGGGGTATTTACGACCAGCTTGGGGGTGGTTTTGCCCGCTATTCGACCGATGGCGACTGGTTTGCGCCCCACTTCGAGAAAATGCTTTACGACAACGGCCAACTCCTGACGCTCTATGCCGAAGCCTATAGCTTAACGAAAAGTCCGCTTTACAAACACGTTGTTTATCAGACGATTGGCTTTGCCCAGCGCGAACTGCTTAGCCCCGAAGGCGGTTTCTATTCCGCCCTCGATGCCGACAGCGAAGGCGTTGAAGGTAAGTTTTATACGTTTACCACGCCCGAATTGCGCGAAATTCTGGGTGTGGATTATGACTGGTTTGCGGAGCTGTATAGCCTGACGGACGCGGGAAACTGGGAACACGCGCGTAATATTTTGCACCGAACCGAAACCGACGAAGCCTTTGCCAAGCGCATGGGCTGGTCGCTGGCCGACCTGAACGTACGACTGGACGCTACCCACACCCGGCTGTTGCGGGTGCGTAACGAACGCATTCGTCCGGGGCTGGATGATAAGATTTTGTGCTCGTGGAATGGGTTGATGCTGAAAGGGTTAGTAACATCCTACCGCGTTTTTGGTGAGCCGGAATTCCTGACCCTTGCCCTGCGGCTGGCGTATTTTCTGCTAAAAAACATGCGCGATTCACGCAATGGGCGATTATGGCACACGTACAAAAACGGTAGGGCAAGACAGGCCGGTTTTTTGGACGATTATGCCGCCGTTATCGACGGGTTGCTGGCACTTTATCAGGCTACCTTCACCGAAAGCTGGCTTACCGAAGCCGACCAACTGATGCAGTACGTGCTGACGAATTTTGCCGACCCAACCGTCGACGACCTCACCGGCCCGGACCCGATGCTGTTCTTTACCGACAAAAACGGCGAAGAACTCATTGCCCGAAAAAAGGAACTGTTCGACAACGTGATTCCATCATCAAACTCGATGATGGCCGAAAACCTGTACCTGTTGAGTCTCTTACTCGACCGCCGTGGCGACGGACCGGTCGACTATGCCGACCGCGCCGATCAGATGCTGGGGCGGATGCAGCCGTTGGTGCAGCAAAACGCCGATTACCTCACCAACTGGGCGTCGCAGTTTGCCTTGCGTGCCCGTCCCACCGCCGAAATTGCTATTGTTGGTCCCGATGCAGACCAATTCCGGGCGGAGATAGATGCTGAATTTTATCCGAACAAAGTTCTGTGCGGCACGACGGAAAAAAGCGATCTGCCATTGCTACAGCAACGCGGGCCAATTGACGGGCAAACGGCAATCTATATCTGTTACAACCGGGCCTGTCAGCTACCCGTTACGAGTGTAGACGAGGCCTGGAACCTACTCAGATGATTTAATGCAAACGTATAATTCAACCGTTACATAAATTCGTTAAAAAATCTTAGGAAGTAATAGATGCAAAAAATACCTTCATGCCAAATTACGTAGTACTAAATAACTACACGTTGTTTGTGTAATGCATTGATTTGGAGTAATTTAGTTTACTGGCTTGACAGTCAATAGTCAAAAATCACTATACGTCTAACGGTCATGAAAATCACACACCTTTATCAATGGCTTTTCAGCCTGCTGTTTATCGCTGCCTTTTCGGGTTGCACCGATCACCGCGTTCCGGCGGTAACGCCCGGTTCTGTGTCTACTCGTCTGCGGGTGAAAACCATTACCCAGCAGTTGCCGTCCAGCCCCAACTCAAGTACGGTGAGTGCCTTTTCTTACGACAACCTGAACCGGCTCAGTTCGATCCTGGCCTATCAACTGCCTGATAGTACGACAGCACCGGTGGAACTGACTGTTTATCAATACGATGCGCAAAATCGATTTATTCAACTGAGACGGAATCAGGTCAGGCGAGGCTCTGTTACTGAACTTTATGCGTATAGTTATAATAGCTTAGGACAGGTAGGAAGCATTGCCTACCAAAATAATTCGCCACTAATATTTGGAGGAGCCTTCACAGTGAATCTGTTCTACAATGCGACCAACCGCTTGACGGGTGCCGGGAAGTTTTTCTCCACCGGCGGCCTTTCCCTAAGGGAAAGTGACGATGTCACATTCACGGGTAACAACCTGACGTTGCTTAGTGCTTCCACATCCGGCACGGGGATGGGTGCCCCATTACCCTCGACAAGTTTCACTGTCACCTTTGCCTACGACGGCAATGTAAATCCGTTCTATGGTGTATATGTTATTCCGGCCTCATTCGTTTATGGTGCTGCATACGGCTTTTCTTTCTATACATTCTATGGCGGAATCTCCAACGTATTCAACCTAAGCCAGAATAATGTGCTTTCTGCCACATCTGTTGTCGGTTCAACGGCTACGACTACCACATACGCCTATACCTACAACAGTGCCAACCTGCCCACCAGCCGCACCACTACAACCGGTGGTACTGTTGTCGAAACGTTGCGTTACGAATACGAAAACTATTGATTGACGGAGCTTTGGGGCGAAATAGACTGGCTATGAAAACGCATTAGCCTATTTCTCCCCAGGCCGTGAGTACCAGCGTCCGGCGACCGCCATCATTGCGGTGTTCGCCGAGGTAAATGCCCTGCCATGTACCCAGATTTAGCCGCCCATTAGTGATTGGGATCGTGACCGAGTGCCCCAGCATAGCGGCTTTCAGGTGGGCGGGCATGTCGTCCGAACCTTCGTAGTCGTGCTGATAATAGGGTGCATTCTCCGGTACTGTTTTGTTAAAGAATCGCTCGAAGTCACCGCGTACGGTTGGGTCGGCGTTTTCATTTATAGTCAGGCTGGCCGACGTATGTTGAATAAAAACGTGTAGCAGGCCAACGCGAATCTGTTGCAGTTCAGCCCCAAACTCACGTTCAACGATGCGGCTAATCAGATGAAAACCACGTGGGTAGGCAGGAAGGTGAATAATTTGCTGAAACGTATGCATAATCATTCATCACTGGAACGCCAGCCCGGTCATCATTAAATTACATCACCCGTCCCGTATTTTCGCTGACGAACGCGCCCCAAGCTCCTTTTTTGGTCTTTTTGCCCGGTGCAACCGGCAGGGCGTTGGCGTGGAAATGATGGCAGACGGCAATCGCCAGCGCGTCGGTGGCGTCGAAGAATTTGGGGTCTAATTTCTCGTTCAGCAGATGCCCAACCATCTGCGACACCTGATCTTTGGTGGCGTTGCCGTTGCCCGTTACGGACTGCTTTATACGTCGGGGGGCATACTCGACAATCGGAATATTGCGCGACAGCGCAGCCGCCATCACGACGCCCTGTGCCCGGCCTAACTTCAGCATAACCTGCACATTTTTACCGAAAAACGGGTCTTCAATCGCCATCTCGTCGGGGTGGTGTTCGTCGATCAGCCGCAGAATGGTTTCGTAGAGTTTCTGGAGCTTCAGTTGGTAGGTTGTATATTTGTTGAGTTCAACCACGCCGTACTGAAGCATGCTCATCACACCCGCCTTCACGGAAATGATACCGTAACCGGCTATTTGCGTGCCAGGGTCCACTCCGAGAATGACTTTTTCGGGGATGCGGCTGGCTGGCGTAACGATGGATGAGTTGGGTGAGATAATCATAAATGGAGCGTAAGGCTGTCTCTTACAAAGTAACGTGTTCTCCTTTGTTTTGACGCTGAAACTAAGTAAAAAATTCACTTTTTGGGTTAAAATCGCCGTTTTCGTCGGTTTGTTGGCCTATATTATTCATGTGTTGCAGCAACAGCCGTTCGACTGGAGTGTTGTGCAAACGCAGCTCCGCACCGTCGATTATCCCGAACGCTGGGCGGTTGGTTTGCTGCTGCTCACACCCGTGAACTGGGGATTCGAAGCGTTGAAGTGGAAAATTCTGCTCCAGCGGGTTGAATCGACCTCATTCTGGTCGGCTTACCGGGGTGTTCTGGCGGGCGTTTCGTTAGGCTTTGCCCTGCCCGCGCAGTTAGGCGACACCGCCGGTCGGGTGCTGTCGCTGCGCACCAACCGGACTGAAGCCATCGGGGCATCGCTGGTATCGGGTGGGATGCAGTTCTACGTCGCTATCGTGTTCGGGACGATGGCCTGGGCACACTATTTACGCATGGTTCCCGACCGAAATACACCCGCCGGTCAATGGCTGCTGGGGTTGCTGGTTGCGCTGTCGGTAGGAGGGGTTGCGCTGGGACTTGTGCGTCAGAGGTTGATTGGCTGGCTAATAAAAAAGCCGAACCTGCGTCGCTATGCCGCTTTTTGGCAGGTCGCGGGCCTATACTCAGACCGTGAAATTGGCCTTGCGCTGGTAGCGGCTGCGCTGCGCTACGTCGTTTTTTCAGTTCAGTTTTATCTGGCGATGCGATTGCTGGGGATCGTTTTGCCGGTTTCTCATTCAGCGTCGGGAATTGGCGTGGTTTTTCTGGTCAAGACCATCACGCCCGCGTTCAATTTGCTGAGTGATTTGGGGGTTCGGGAAGCGGCCTCGTTGTGGGTATTCGCGCCGGTTAACATAGCCCCGTCGGTGCTGCTGACGGCCACGCTTACGCTCTGGACAGCCAATATTCTGCTGCCGGTGCTGGTCGGCTTGATCTGGGTCTGGAAATTGAAACTAACCACTGAATGATAAGTATTTTATTGATAATCAGCGGTCTATACGCGCTTTTTGCGGTTGTATTGTGGCTTACCTGGCTCCGAATACCCACATTCCAGCCACAGGCAACCCTATTCAACGGCCCTGCCTTTACGGTCATTATTCCCGTTCGTAACGAAGCCGATACTATCATCGCCCTGCTGAATGATTTAAGCCAGCAAACCTACAGCCGATTTGAGGTAATTGTTGCCGATGATTCATCGACCGACGCCACCGCAGCACTCGTTCAACAGTTCGCAATTACGGCTCGTTTTTCCCTTCGTCTGCTTTCCCTGACCAACGAACGAACGGCTTCGCCCAAAAAGCGAGCCATCACCCAAAGTATTGCCATCGCCACCGGCGACCTCATCGTGACAACCGATGGCGACTGCCGGGTTGGACCGGACTGGCTGAGTTCTATAGCCGGTTTTTACGCCAAAACGGGTGCAAAACTGATTTCAGGGCCGGTAACGTTCATGCCCGAACGTACCGTTTTTGATTCGCTGCAAACCGTCGAGTTTGCCAGCCTGATTGGTTCCGGGGCCTGTACATTGGCTCTCGGCTACCCAACGATGTGCAACGGAGCCAACCTTTGCTACGAAAAGCGGGTCTTTACCGAAGTGGGTGGTTTTGCAGGGGTCGATCATCTGGCATCGGGCGACGATGAATTTTTGATGCACAAGGTTGCGGCTCAGCATCCGAACGGCATCCGGTTTCTGAAAAACCCCGATGCGCTGGTACGAACGCAGGCGCACCAATCCTGGCGGGCATTTTATAACCAGCGGAAACGATGGGCGAGCAAATGGCGGGCGTATGCGAGTTATTTGCCTTCGCTCCTGGCGGTATTTATCTTCCTGAGCAATGCCGCGCCGGTGGTTGCGCTGCTGGGCTGGATGCTCGGTTTTTTAAACGGAAATACGCTACTACTCGTTATAGGCATGAAAGCCGTACCGGAGTTTTTGTTTTTGCGTCAGATTCTTGTTTTTTTACAAAAAAAATCGTCGGTGGGCGTTATTCCACTAACACAGATAATCTACCCACTCTATGTGCTTTTCTTTGGGCTGGCCGCTCAGGGAAAAGGATACCAATGGAAAGGACGTAATTTGAGTTAAATAGGTTTACCGTTTGTCGTACACGATTCGTGACAGACCAGCTAACCGTAGCGACGGACCGCCATAAACTGTAAACCACAAACCGAAATCCGCCTTGTCTTTCTTCCTTCATAAATCTAACTTTCTGCTTCGAACGGTCTATCCAGAGTGTTGGTGGAAGATCGAGGATCAAGCCGAACCGACCATCTATCTGACGTTCGATGATGGGCCGATTCCCGACGTGACCGAGTTCGTGCTCGAACAATTGGATAAATTTGCGGCTCAGGCTACGTTTTTCTGCATTGGCGACAATGTTCAGAAGCATCGGGATATTCTTTATAAGGTACTCGAATGCGGACACATGGTCGGTAATCATACGTTCAATCACCTGAACGGCTGGAAAACCAACGATGCGGTCTATCTGGAAAATATTCAAAAATGCCAGACTTTGCTTGGCGTCGATACGTCCCTATTCAGGCCACCGTATGGCCGGATTAAAAAGACGCAGGTTGCTGAAGTGATGGAGCATTATTCCATTGTAATGTGGGACGTGCTGACCGGCGATTTCGACCGGAGTCTTCCTGCCGATGTCTGCCTGCGAAAAACCATTCAGTACACCCGTCCCGGCTCCATCGTGGTGTTTCACGATAGCCTGAAAGCCTGGCCAACCATGCGCTACGTACTGCCCCGCACACTGGCTTATTTTGCCGCACGTGGCTACTCGTTCCGCGCCGTTCCGCAACCCGTTCATGCTGGTTACTAAACGGCCTGATTCGGAACCGCCAGCGTTCAGCATCCTGATTGCCGCCCGCAACGAAGAAGCGACTATCCTCAGTTGTCTGCAACGTATTGCTGCGTATGCCGCTACGGACACTGAAGTTCTTATTGGGAACGACCAATCTACGGATCAGACCGGCCCACTTGTGACTGAGTTTATTTCTGATAAGCCTGATTTTCAGCTAATTACTATTTCTCAAGGTTCAACTGGTTTGCGCGGAAAAGCCAATGTGCTGGCTCAGTTAGCCCGTCGCGCCCGTGGGAAGTACCTGTTCTTTACGGATGCCGATACGCAGGTGCCGCCCAATTGGACGACCGAAATGAGCCGTTATTTCACCGAAAACGTTGGCATTGTTACCGGTGTGACCCTTCCTGACGGTCCGAAACTATTCCATAAACTTCAGACCATCGACTGGCTTTATAGCCTGACCCTCACACATTTACTGAGTAGTATGGGTGTTCCGGTCACGGCAATGGGCAATAACATGGCCATTAGCCGGGTGGCTTATGAAGCCGTTGGCGGCTATGAATCGCTGCCGTTTTCGGTAGTGGAAGATTACACGCTTTTTCGGGCCATCATCGCGAAAGGATACGGATTTAAAAATCTGCTGAACGAGCACGTACTGGCCCGAACGAAGGCCGTCGACACGCTTTGGGCGTTCTTACAACAGCGCAAACGCTGGATGCGGGGTGCAACGGATTTGCCCGGCTGGATGGTCGGTTCGTTGTACGTTCAGTATCTGGCATTGCCGTTGTTGCTGTTGTTGGGCTGGTTCATGCCCGCGCTGGCTATCGGCCTGTACGTGGCCCGGTTGTTCATGCAAACGCTGGTTATTTCGTTCGGATTAGGCCGGTTGCGGCAAACCAACTTGTGGCCTTATGCGTTGCTGTTTGAGATTTATCAACTCATCATCGGGCCGGTAGCGGTACTTTTCTATCTGCTGCCCATCCCAATTGACTGGAAAGGAAGGACGTATAAATGAGTTGTAAAGTAACAGAGTCATAAAGTTGTAGAGTTTGACGCGCAGAGAATTGCTGCTACCAACAACTTTATGACGCTATAACTTTACAACTTATAAAATTCTATGATTCTCATCGACACCCACGCCCATATTTACGACCCGCAGTTTGACAACGACCGGGATGCCATGATCCATCAGGCTGAAAGGCAGCAGATTAGTCAGATATGGATGCCTAACTGCGCCCGCGAAACCGTTTCCGGTATGATGGCCCTCGCCGACCAGTACCCGAATCAGTGCCTGCCCATGATGGGGCTTCACCCGGCCTATGTTACCGATACCGTTGAGGATGAACTGGCGGCTGTAAAAGAGCAGTTGGACCGAACGGCTTTTATGGGTGTGGGCGAAATCGGCCTCGATTTTTTCTGGGATATGACCTACGTCGAGCAGCAGTTTATGGCCTTTGAAACCCAGTTGCGGTGGGCGGCTGAACAAAAACTACCCATTTCGATGCACACCCGTTCGGGACACGGTCGAAACGCTTTTGCCGAAGCCGCCGACCTCATTGAGAAACTATGGTCCGGCACTCCGGCTCTGCCGGCCCTGACCGGTATTTTTCATTGCTTCGTGGGAACGCTCGATGAAGCGAACCGGGCTATTGATCTGGGTTTTAAATTGGGCATCGGCGGTGTCAGTACGTTCAAGAATGGTGGTTTGGATAAAGTTCTGCCGCACGTCGATTTAGCGCATCTGGTGCTCGAAACCGACGCGCCCTATCTCGCACCTGTTCCGCACCGGGGCAAACGTAATGAACCGGCTTATCTGCGGCTCATCGCCCAGCGCATTGCCGATCTGAAGCAAATTAACATTGACGATGTAGCCCGGCACACCACCGCCAACGCCCTGTCGTTATTGCCACCGTTGTATGCCAATTTATTACCCGAGTAAGAATGGGTGATGCGGGTAGGAACCCACAATTTCAGGCTATACATTGCGGGTTCCCACCCGCATTATCACCAATCTACATTATCCATTAATAGACCCAATGCCCCACAAAACGGTACATATTACACCCGTTCCGCTAAAACAGCCTCGTGCGTCGGTTCTGGTCATTTACACCGGCGGTACGTTCGGCATGGTATATGACCCGAAGGCCGGGCAACTTATCCCCTTCGATTTTGAGCGCGTACTAGACCGCCTTCCTGAACTGAACCGACTGGATTTCGACATAACCCTGATTACTCTGCACGAGATCATCGATTCATCGAATATGAAGCCCGCGATCTGGGTCGAACTGGCGCGAATCATTCAGGAAAATTATAATCAGTATGACAGTTTTGTGATTCTGCACGGCACCGATACGATGGCTTATACGGCGTCGGCACTAAGTTTTATGCTGGTTGATCTGAACAAACCCGTTATTCTGACGGGTGCCCAGTTGCCCATTGGTGTAGCCCGCAGCGACGCCCGCGAAAATTTCATTACCGCCCTCGAAATAGCTGCCGGCGTGGATTCGCCCGCAGCATCCACTGCGGGCGTGGATGCGTTTTCTCATAAAAAGGGTAATCCAATTGTGCCGGAGGTCTGTGTGTATTTCAATTCGGTACTGTTGCGTGGTAACCGCTCCACCAAGCAGGAGAGTGTGCAATTCAACGCATTTGCCTCGGAGAACTACCCACATCTGGCCAATGCGGGCGTCAGTATCGACTATAACCGGCCGTTTATTCGCCCGTACCAGCCTGGTCAGGCATTGAGCCTGCGTACGTCACTTGACCCAAACGTGACGATCCTCAAGCTCTTTCCGGGTATAACGCAGCCCGTAGTCGAGTCCATCGTGAACATACCCAATCTGCGCGGCATACTCCTCGAAACTTTTGGGGCGGGGAATGCGCCCACCGATAACTGGTTTCTGGAAACGCTCAAACACGCCATCGACCGGGGCGTGGTGATCTTTAACGTATCGCAGTGCGAGGGCGGCCGCGTGACGCAGGGGCAGTACCAGACCAGCAAGCAACTCGGTCAAATTGGCGTTGTGAGCGGGGCCGACATCACAACCGAAGCCGCTATTACCAAGCTCATGGTGTTGCTCGGTCAGGAAACGAACCCGGACCGGATTCGGACGCTTCTGGCTCAACCGCTTGCCGGGGAAATGAGCGAATAAACGAATTTTTACGGGTATAGCATTGCGTTTTTACCCACAATCGTGCATCTTTGCACTCCCAAACGACACAGAGAGGTGTCCGAGTGGTTGAAGGAGCACGCCTGGAAAGTGTGTATGCGGGAAACTGTATCGAGAGTTCGAATCTCTTCCTCTCTGCACCGCTCAAGCGCGGAAGACAAGACCAATTTAGAGAGCTGCCGGAGTGGTCGAACGGGTCTGATTCGAAATCAGAAGTACTCGCAAGGGTACCGGGGGTTCGAATCCCTCGCTCTCTGCCAGAAGTCAGCAAGTTAACTTGCTGACTTCTTTTGTTTTACAGGTGTCCGAGTGGTTGAAGGAGCACGTATGGGGGCAACCGGATTGTGTACGATCTTGTTATCTTTACGGATAAAACAAAAAACTGCTGGCAATGGCAACGACAAAACCAACGTCGAAGATAAAAAAGCCACTAAAAGTAAAGTTGCTTAATTCATCAGGGAAAGAAATTGAGGGTATTATTTTGTCGGGTCGTTTCCCTAAAGAAGACCCTACCCTGGCAATTGCCAAAGAACTTGGCAAGCACAAACACCTTAAACCAACGCCTATACCTTGATTGTTGTCACCAGACCTGTCCTTCTATGCGACACGGGATTGCTGAGTCGTGTTCTTCTGATTCAATCGCCGTTTATTGACGCCTATCAATTAGCAACAGATGCGTACCAGGTAGCGATCAGTGCAGCTATTTTTATTGAGTTACAGCATTGGTTGCTTATTCAGCGTGGCCTTGCTAATCCCATCAGCCGGACAGAATATGAGCGGCACCGTAAACAGTTAGACAATTACCTTATTCTCAATAGCGATGGCGTGAGCGAAAAGGCGATGAACATTGCCCGTCGGTGGCCAGATACGGGCGTTGGCGACTCCTATACTATTGCGACAGCCTTACTCTTCGATATACCGGTTTTTACTCTCAACCCGAAGCATTTTTCCCGAGTCAAAGGCCTTCAACTTTATCAGCCCGACAACTATAACCAACTTCTGCATAGTGTTCGGCGCAGTTGACGCTCACATAAATTAAGCTAAATTCAAGCCCAATCCCGTATTTCCATTAATTTACCTGCAAGGCACCATCGTTGGCGCGTCGGGCTTTATCCCACGTGCCGGAGGTGTTTCCCCGTCGGTAGCGTAGAAAACCCAGCAGGGCGCAGACGTTCATAAACGTGAAATAGAACGGAACGAACAGGGCCTTGACCCGAAGATGCCGGTGCTCCAGCCGGTACCCAATCCAGGCGGCTATATAGAACAGGCACTGCCCGGCAAACAGGGCCAGCCAGACCGGATACAGGGCTGTTGGCGGTTGAATGGGCAGAATCAGGGCCAGATTCGTCAGCCAGATAAGCGGCAGGCAAAAGGGCGTAACGGCCCAGCGCAATACCCGGTGCGACACATACTGAAACGTCAGCCAGCCGTAGCGGCTTATGTTCAGCAGATACAGCAAACGCATAATGGACTGAAAACCACCGGCGGCAATTCTGACTTTTCGCTTCTTCTCCTCGTCAATCGAAAATGAAGGTCGTTCCAGGGCATACGCATCCGGTTCATACTCAACCCGGTAGCCTTTTCCGGCAATGCGAAGGGAGATGATAAAATCGTCGAGGAGGGTGTCGGGTTCAACCGTTTCGTAGAGGGGCGTGCGGACCGCAAACAATTCGCCAGCCGCCCCCACAACGGTATGAAACCGCGCATCCATGCGCTTTAAATACGACTCATATTTCCAGTACAACCCTTCGCCCGAACCCGCAGCCGCTTCACTATCAAGCACTTCGATACGCTTTTCGCCCGCAACGGCTCCAACGTTTTCATTCCGAAAATGCCGGACAAGGTTCCGTATAGCGCGGCCATTAAGCTGTGTATTGGCATCGCTAAAGACAACAATAGGGGTTTTGACGTGCTGCATTGCCCGGTTCATGGCCGCTACTTTGCCCGCCCGTTCCCGTCCGCCCAGTACGTCGATCTGCCGGTCGCCATCATCGCGAAGTGACTCAAGCCAGGCCGTCGAGCCATCGGTCGAGCCTTCGGTAACGAACAGCAGCCGGAGTTTTTCGGCGGGGTAATCCAGCGCATGGGAGTTTGCCAGCTTGGCGGGCAGGCAACTCATTTCGTTGTATGCGGCCATCACGAGCGTTACCATCGGCGTATAACTGTCATCGTCGGCTGCGGGCTTGCGCGGCTTGAACAGACCGCGTATGGTGACCAGTACGGTGATAATTATGCCGTAGCCTATATACGTATAAAAGACAATAGCTAAGCACAATATGAGGAATAGTTGCATGATTGTCAGGCAATTGAATAAGCTGGAGTATCCGCCTGCCGGGCAACCGGAGCGTAGGTTTTATAGAGCGCAAGCAGTTGACCGGCAGTCCGTATCCACGAAAATTGACCGACCCGTTCCTTGCCGCGTTCAACCAGCATTCGCCTGAGCGCGGGGTCATTTGTCAGTTGGTGCATGGCATCGGCAATTTGGTCGGGCTGGTGCGGGTCAACCAGCAATGCCGCATCGCCCGCTACTTCGGGCATGGCACTCAGCGTGCTCGTAATGACGGGCGTTCCACAGGCCATCGCTTCTAAAATGGGCAGGCCAAATCCCTCGCTGAGCGACGTAAACAGAAATATTTCGGCCATTGCATACAGAGCGGGCAGGTCGCTGTCGTGAATATAGCCGATAAACTGACAACGGTCTACCACAAACGCATACTCATCCGGTGACAGTAGCTGTTTCAGGAAATGAGGCAGTTTACCACTGATTATTAAGCGAATACCGGGGTCTGTCTGCGCATACCGGATAAACGCCTGTAGCGTATTTTTCATGTTTTTGCGCGGATCGGCACTGCCCAGAAACAGAAAATACCGGGCGGGCAACTGGTACGTTTGCCGCGCTCTGTCGAACTGTTCCCTCGTGATCGGCTCCGTAAACCGGTGGCTGACACCGTTATACAGCACCTCGACCGGCCTGTTGGGTATATTCAGGATTTCTTTAATCTGCTGACGGGCGAAGATAGAGATTGTCAGGATCTTATGGCACCGATTGATTAAACGACGGACCAGCAGGGCGCGGTATTTATTGCCGAGTTGCTGGTAGGCTGTAGCGGTATTGATGCCCGGCTGTTGGGTCAGAAAAAGAACATCGTGCAGGGTAAGCATCAGAGGAACACCCAATAGAAGCGGGGCCGTGTTGGCTGTGCAGTGGAGCACGTCGAGCCGATACCGCTGCACAGCCCTCGGAAGCGCAATCTGCTCCCAGTGTACGTAGTTGGCACCCGGTATTTTTACCAGCGTAAAATTGGAGCGCAGGGTAAGACACGCTTCGTCTTCGTCGGGACGGACAAAGATAAAATACTCGTTTTCGTGGTCTAATTGCTGGAGGGCGTTGATGAGTTCCAGCGCAACAATATCCATACCGTGTTTATGCGGCCTGAGTAAACGCTGGGCTTCGATTCCGATTCTCATATATTTGTTGTTAGTAGCTGATTGTCAGGCAATTTAGGGCTGTCCTCAAGACTAAGCGATGGGCGGGTTACGGCATGACGCAGGTTCCAGCCGACACCGTTCAGCAGGGCGTTCAGGAAGGAGAATTGCCGTTTCAGGCAGTAGGTGAATACGGCTTTTGGGAAGGCGAGGCCGGCGAAATAAAGTAGGAAGACAAACAACGGCAGGGCGGATACATTCCGGCGCATGAACAGAATCCGGTTGCGGGTCTGGTAATACACCTTCAGCGGATTGCCTTTGCCCACCGTCATCGACTCTTTGTGGTAAACCAAAGCCGAGGGCTGGTAGTAAATCTGGTAGCCCGCCTGCCGGATTCGGCAACACCAGTCGAGTTCTTCGTAATACAGAAAATAGAGTTCGGGCAGGAGACCCGCCCGCTCTACAACCCCACGTCTCACTAACATCGCTGCCCCATGCGCAAAGGGCGTTATACCCGGTTTATCGAACTGTCCTTTGTCCTCTTGATGGCTCCCGATGGCCCACGCCTGACCCGTAAACCGGTTCAGGGGCGTATAACCCGCATATTGAATAACAGATTGCTGTTGATGATACCGGATTTTGGGGCAGGTTACCCCAATGGTTTCATCGGTCGAAAACGGTTCGAGTAGTCGCTCAATTAAGTCGGGCGTGACTTCTGTGTCGTTGTTGAGGAACAGAAAAAAATCGCCCGCTGCCTGCCGGATACCAACGTTATTGCCCCCGGCAAAGCCGAGGTTCCGGTCGTTCACGATGACGCGTGTATTCCTGAAATTGCGTCCCTCGATTAACGGAGCCGGATTTTGCGCCGAATCATTATCCACCACAATAACCTCGATATTGGGGTAGGAGAGGTGCCGAACCGATTCAAGCAGGGCACAGGTTACCTCCGCCTGGTTGTAGTTCAGGGTAATGAGCGAAACGAGCGGAGCCGTGTTCATACATTTTCTTTCTGAAAAACGGCCTTCACGGTCCTCAGCAGAATGATAAAATCGGTCTTAAACGAGTACGTTTTGGCGTAAAGGGCATCCAATTGAATCCGCTCCTGATCCGATACGCCCGCCTTGCCCCGCTTGGTCACCTGCCACAGACCCGTTAGACCGGCGGGTGCGGCAAACCGGCGGGCATAGGCCGTTGTCGTCAACTTTTCGGCTTCGTAGGGTGGCAGGGGCCGGTTCCCGACAAAGGACATATCACCCTTGAGAATATTGAAAAGCTGGGGTAACTCATCGATGCTGGTGTTGCGCAGAAATTTGCCGAGCCGCGTTACGCGCGGGTCTTCCTTAAACTTCATGAACATCGCTTTCGCCTTGCGCGTCCGTTGCACCTGAGCTTCACATACCTGCATATTGTCTTGAAAAAGAGGCCGTTGGCAGGGCGTTTCAGCCAGTTGGCACGTCTCACACAGGGCGTCGGGCGATGGATCGGGGAGGGCCGATTTGTACATATTCTGCGAAGCCATCCCGGCAATCAGCGTATCGGCACCCGTGCGCATCGTCCGAAATTTATACATATCGAACAGCTTATACCCCATCCCGATTCGCTTCGACTTATAAAAAACCGACCCTTTGGAATCAAGTCGGATCAGGGCGGCTACAACAATAAGAATGGGCGAAATAATCAGTAGAGCACAGAACGAAACCGCTATATCGAAGAGTCGTTTGCCAAGCGGAATCTTCAGCTTTTTAATGGTTTCGATTTCGCTCTCGATACTCTTGTATTCTTTCCTCCGAATCAGGTACGTCAATCGTTTGCGGAGTGCCTCTTCGTCGAAATTAAGTGGAAATACGTCGATAAGCGGCTCCCCTTCGGCCTGAACGTTTGTGTCGGCTACGGCGTCGGCACTGAGCAGCATGGTTGAGAACGCACGGTGAATACGGGCCGAATCGAGGCTATTCAACAACTGCAAACCGCCCAGATCATCGTTGATGACAACCAGATCGGCCGGCTTGCCCTGGCGTAGTCGCGTGAGTGCTTCGGTCCGGCTGTTGACTACATTGACCGACACCAGCGACGAAAACGCCTGTATGAATTCAAATGCTCTTTCAGGATCGTTTTCGACATACAGGACATGAAACTCAACCGTTTGGGTCGTTAATTCCGAAAGCATAGGATGTAGAAAGAAGACTTACCGAATTGGACTTAAGCGTGTTGAATCGAAATTCGACCGAAAATTTCGGCGTTCATTGCTCCGGCGCATAAGGGCTTTAATCTTCGCTTTCACCTCCAGCGGATTGAACGGTTTCATGATAAAGTCGTCGGCTCCCTGCTCAATGCACTTCACTTTCAGCGCACTATCTTCCATGCTCGACAGTACGATAATGGGTATGCTGCGGTACAGCGAGCTGCTCCTGATCATACCGATCAGTTCCTGACCGTCGAGTAGAGGCATCCGCAAATCGGTTAAAATGATATCCGGCTGATTTCCGTTTTCCAGCCAGGTCATCGCTTCAATTCCGTTGGTGCAGGAGGTTAGCTCAAACTCCGCACTTAACGTCTGCTGTATAATCTTTCTAATGTAGATGTCGTCATCTACATGAAGCACGTGGTATTTGTTTTCCATTAAAATCCCTGCCGTTATAGGTGAGTATTGTATTCAAATATAGTAAACTTTAAGTTTACAAAAATTAATATATTTAAATAAAAACTAACTTATTAATTATAAGGCGTTAAATACTGGAATAGTGCTACATTTCGCTGGTGAGACCCAATTTTTTTAAGTAAATATGCTCTGTGCTAACTAAGTAGTTAGTCTCTTGCCTACGTGTTCAACCTGACCCTGCAAAAGGCCTAACGTACTGGTAGCGAGTTGTATGTGGCAGGTTTCTGATTCTCTGTTTCTGATCTCCTCTATATAAACTGACAGGTGATAAACCTGCGGTACCACGCCTGTTCCTGCGAATAGGCGGAGCTATTGACGGATCGCATTTATTTGCGCCAGTCGAACTGCACCGTACAGCCCGCACCCGGTGAAGTCAGTACCCGAAGTGCCCCGCCCTGCTCCTCAACCAGCATTTTGAGAATATTTAACCCGACGCCCGTACTGCTTTCGCGCTGCGAGTGACCGCCCGGCTGGAAAAGCTTAAATAGCTGTAACTGCTGCTGATGGGTCATGCCGGGGCCGTTATCCCGCACAAAAAACTCGACGAAATCGCCCTTGTCCGTGTGGCCAATCTCAATAGTGCCCTGTTCTTTGTCGTTGTATTTGATCGCGTTACTGAGCAAATTCTGAAACACCTGCTGTAGTTTCACTTTTTTGGTAAACACAACGGGCATTGGCTCAAGCACACGAATCCGAATGTTTTTGGGTGGAAACAGCAGGTGAATCGTTTGGGCTAACAGGTCGGAAACCGCCACTTCTTCGTTCGTCTGCTGGTCCATGCTTTGCCGCGAATACTCCAGAATCGTACTAATCATGGTGGAAAGGTGATAGCCCGACTCCTTCATGTCGTTCAGGTAACCGGTTAGTTCGGGCTGAGAAAGCGGGCGGTTGTCGTTGGTGTCCTCAGCCAGTAGTAGCATACCAATCAAGCCGTTGAGGGGCGATTTGAGGTCATGCGCCACCATATACACGAATTTCTCAAGCTGTTTGTTAATGGTTGCCAGTTCGGCGGCTGATTGCTTGAGGGCCTGCTGGTAGAGCCACAACTGCTCAAACACGTTCACCTTTGCCCGCGTCACGTCGCTGTCCAACGGCTTGGTCAGGTAATCGACGGCCCCCTGCTCAAATCCGCGCAGCACATACTGTTCTTCCTTGCTGATGGCCGTCACGAAAATGATGGAAATATCCCGCGTTTTCGGGTTCGACTTCAGAAACCTGGCTACTTCAAACCCATCCATATCCGGCATCTGTACATCCAGCATAATCAGGCCGATGCGGTCATTTTTTAACGCTATCTTCAGGGCTTCGTTGCCCGACGATGCGCTGATGAACTGCCGGTTATCATTGGCCAGGAGTTCTTCCAAAACGAGCAGGTTTTCTGCGCGGTCATCGACCAGCAGTATCGTAAAGGGAATGGATTGCTTTATCGAAACAGACATTATGGTGATTAATCTTAAATTAGGTTAATAAACGGTATCGGTATGCGTAAATGAGCAGAATTCGAGATGACATTTTTTTGCGGTCAATTTTCTGATAATCAGTAGATTAGTCGAAAGATGTCATCTCAGATTCTGCTCATTTACTTAAGTTACCGGGTGCGCCGAAATAGTTTTGCGTCTGTACAGACCGGTTCAAACTGCGTTTTCAAGTCGGTAAACAGGAGCGATTCTTTTGGGCCAATAGCCAGATACCCTAATGGGGCCATACTATCGTAAAAGAGTCGGATCACATGGTTTTGCAGTGTTTTATTGAAGTAAATCAGCACGTTACGGCAGCAAACCAATTGAAACTCGTTGAAAACCCGGTCTGTCACTAAGTTATGCTGCGCGAATAAAATAGAGTCCCGAAGGCTTTTTTGCATGATAACCTGATCGCCATGCGTGGTGTAATACGTCGAGAAATCGGTTGTGCCACCCGCCTGTTTGTAGTTAAGCGCGTAGTCGTTTATGTACTGCACCGGCACCAGCCCCTGCCGCGCTTTGTCCAGATTGGCCGGGTTCAGATCGGTGGCATAGATCCGGCAGCGTTCCAGCAACCTGGCTTCTTTGAGCAGAATAGCCATTGAATACACTTCCTCGCCGGTAGAGCAGCCCGCGTGCCAGATTTTGATGATCGGGTAAGACGCCAGCACGGGCAAGATCCGCTCCCGAAGGCTGCTGTAAAAAGACGGGTCGCGAAACATTTCCGTCACGTTCACCATAATAGACTGCAAAAACCAGCTAAAAAACGCGCTGTCGTTGGCAAGCTGAAACCGGAGCGAGTAGGCCGTTTTGATGGCCGCCAGGCTCATGCAGCGAACAATTCGACGCTTTAGCGATGCCTGCGCGTAGTTGCTGAAATCATAGCCGTACACGAGCCTGATCAGGGTCAGAATATCGTCCAGGTCAGCCTGGCTCAGTTCATCGTCCGTGTTCGTCATTCGGTAGGCATCCAGACGTGCATCATGGCTAATAACTGATTGATATCCACCGGTTTAGTGATGTAATCCGACGCGCCCGCATCGAGGCATTTCTCGCGGTCGCCGGGCATGGCTTTGGCGGTCAGGGCAATGATAGGCAACTTCGTAAACCGCTTGTCGAGCCGAATTCGTCGGGTAGCCTCGTAGCCATCCATCGTCGGCATCATAATGTCCATAAGCACCAGGTCGACGTGCGGGTGTTCGCCGAGGGTTTCGATGGATTCCTGCCCATCGCTGGCCGTAATGACGGTGAGGTCGTTCTCCTCAAGCAACGTGCTGATCGAGAAAACGTTACGCATATCATCGTCAACCAATAACACCGTTTTATGCTGCCAGTTTGGTTTGATTAACGAAGGCAAATCAATGGCCGGCTGCGTGGGTTTGGCAGGAGCATCCTGCTGAATTTTGTATAGAAATAAGTCCAATTGGTCCATCAGCCGGTCCTTCGCCTGAACGGAATCATGAACAACCGTATCCGACAGTTTTTTTAGCTGAAGTTCGTCAAAATCGGAGAGTTCCTGATCCAGATAAATGATTACCGGCGTCTGGCTGTTTTTCATCGCTGCCTGCAACTGACGCAGTTTTTGCATACCCGTTTCGAGGTCTTTCCCGATGTCGGCAATGATGCAATCGTACGATTTTTCACCTACTTTTTTCAGGGCTTCATCATCCAGAACCGCGTAGTCGCAAACAAGGTCGAAATGCCGTTCATCAATGAGTTGGGCGAGTGAATTATCGGGTAAATAATCGCCGGACAGCACGAGTACGTTCTTTATATGTTCGCTCAGGCGGTTGCTGATTCGGGTAAATGCATCCTCCAGGTCCTGTTTTTTAAGGGGTTTCTGAAGGTAAGCCAATGCGCCCGGCAGGGCAAATTTCGGCTCGTCGCGGGCGGATATTACATGCACCGGAATGTTCATCAACTGCTTATCGTCTTTGAGCAGTTTCAGTACGCTCATGCCGTCGAGAACCGGTAATTGAAGGTCCAGAATAATGGCCGACGGTTCGTACTGACGTGCATAGGCAAGGCCTTCGTCGCCCTGCAACGCCACCAGCGTTTTGTATCCTTTGGCGCGGGCGAAATCGCGGACGATGCTGGCAAAACGGTCGTCGTCTTCAATAATAAGCATGACCTTGTCGCCTTTTTTAAGCGTTTCCCGGTCATCCGCAACGGTCGTTTGCGGCACGGGTACCGATGCGGTATCGCGCCCGTTTTCGCTCACAGGCTGGTGATTGAGTGAAGGGGTAGGATGCTCATTATCAGAGGGTTTCGAGACGGATATTGACAACGACAGCCACATGGTGAACGTGCTTCCCCGACCCTCTTCACTTTGTACCGTAATTTCTCCGCCCAGCCGTTTAATCAACTCTCTGCTTATGGACAATCCCAGCCCGGTACCGCCATATTTCCGGCTCGTTGAGCCATCGACCTGCTGAAAAGCCTCGAAAATAAGCTGCTGTTTATCGGCCGGAATGCCGATGCCCGTGTCGGAAACCGCAATGGCGAGTAAAGACGCTTCCCGGCGAAGGTCAGTCCGGGAGAGGGTTGGGAGCGGCTCCTCAACCGAAAACGACAGGGTAATCTGACCATTGGGCGGAGTAAATTTGAACGCGTTGGACAGCAGGTTTTTGAGGATCTGCTCGATCCTGAGCCGGTCCGTAACCACCTCTGCCGGAACCGATTCCGCTACGTTCGTAATCAGTTGCACCTTTTTCTCCTCGGCTACCACCGTAAACAACTGGGAGAGGTCCCGCAGAATACTTTTCACCGACACCGTTTCATTATGTACCTCAATATGACCCGCTTCGATCTTCGCCAAATCCAGAATATCGTTGATGAGCGTGAGCAGGTCGTTGCCCGATTTGTGGATGATGTTGGCGTATTCGACCTGCTTGGGCGTGAGATTTTCGGGTTTGTTATCGGCCAGTAATTTGGCCAGAATCAATACGCTGTTCAGGGGTGTACGCAACTCGTGCGACATGTTGGCCAGAAACGCCGATTTATACTGATTCGTCACTTCTAACTCCCTGGCTTTCAGTGATAATGACTGGCGGGCAATTTCGACGGCTTCGTTTTTTTCGATCAATTCATCGTTAATTTGACGCAGTTCTTCCTGCTGAACTTTGAGTTCTTCTTCCGATGCCTGCAGGTTTTCGGCCTGCCGCATCAGCGCGTCGTTGGATTGCCGGAGTTCTTCCTGCTGATCGGCTACCAACTCATTTTGCTGCTGCACCTGCTGCAACAAACCCCGAACCTGATCGTGCGTCTGTGCCGAATTGATGGCCACCGCCAGCGGCTCCATCAGCCGTTTCAGCAGATTGAAAACCGGGGGTTCGAGCATCCGAAACGACGCCAGTTCGAGTACGCCAATCAGCTCTTTATCCTTACGATACCACAGCGGAACGAGCACCAACTGCCCCGGCTGCGCCTGTCCGCTGCCCGATTCCAACTTCCAGTATTCGGTGGGTATGTTGTTGTGAACCATGAGCTTACGCCCCTTGGTAACCTGCCCGATTAACCCTTCGTTGAGAGCGACAATGGCGGGAGCTTCTGCCGGAAGACCCACTGATGCTACGCGCTCCAGATGTTTCCAGGCGGGGTTGTAGAGGTACATAGCTACGGCTGGCAGGTCGAGGTGCTCGGCCAGCGTGGCAACGATATTCCGGGACATTTCCTGGGGGCTTCCCTGATCCTGCAAGCTGTGGCTTATGGCCGACAGGCCCGTGAGCTGCCAGTTTCGTTCTTCACTTTCCTGATTATACGTTTGAAGCGTTTCCAGATTTGCTTTAAGCTCACGCTCGGCCCGTCGGCGCTTGCGGAACTCCTCAAAGATGACTAATAGCAGGATGGCAACGTTCACAATCGCTACCAGAACCGCCACCCACATCGCGCACTCTTCCATATAATCCGTATCGGCTTCTTTCTGCTTCTGGACAAAAAGTTCATGCTGAGCCTGTTGGTTAATTTGCGCCAACTCGCCACGGATAGCCGGTAATCGGGTGTTATCGCCGAGCAGATAGGCCGTTGTTGCTGCCTCAACCCGATGAAAACGGTTCAATTGCGTGGGTTCAGATACCAGCAAATCATTCAAACGACGAAGTCGGTGCTCAACGGCTGCAATTTTGAGGGGAATTGTTGCTTCTCTGGGGGCAGAAGCAGTTGTCGAACTGTCGGGACGGATACGCTCAAACTCCAGCAACGTCAACTGTATACCGGCCACATGGTCGGCTATTTTCTCAACCTGTGCCGAATGGGCCAATAATGCATCATGCCGCCGAAACGCACTAAAGTAAAGTAGAATGATTACCGGTACTGTCAGAAAAGTAAGGGCTGTTCCAAGGTAGATGCGACCGGCTAACGATTTAACCATTTTACTGAATACAATTATATTTTAACAATAAAGATATGATTTAGATATAATGAAAACAAAAATACAGAATAAATGGATATCAGCAGCCCGACATCATACCAATGGGCTTATACGACAAAGTCAGGAAATTTGGTAGCGCGGGAGACGTATCGTAGGTCAACCCATCCGCTCAACGGACACGCCCTTTATTCGCCCTCGGATGAAACTCGCGCAGAGTCTGTTGCAAATAGTCGCGGTCGAGGTGGGTATAGATTTCGGTGGTCGTAATGGACTCATGGCCAAGCATTTGCTGCACCGCCCGCAGGTCGGCACCTCCTTCGATGAGGTGCGTGGCGAATGAATGCCGGAAGGTGTGTGGGCTAATCGTTTTCTGGATGCCCACCTCAGACGCCAGTTTTTTGATGGTTGTGAACACTGAAATTCGGGAGAGTTGTTTGCCACGCAGATTCAGGAAAATCGTGTCTTCGTCGCCCTTCTGAACGGCCAGTTTGCTTCGCACGTGCTCAATGTAGATGCGTGTATAGTGCATGGCGTCCTGCCCAATCGGCACGAGCCGAACCTTATCGCCTTTGCCCAGCACCCGAATAAAGCCTGCGTCGAAAAAGCAGTTGGTGAGCCGCAGATTGAGCAGTTCGGACACCCGCAGCCCCGAACTATACAGCACTTCGATTATGGCGCGGTCGCGGGTGCCGCCGGGTGTAGAGAGGTCGATGGCATTTAAAATAGCCTCAATTTCGGGGAAACTAAGCGTGTCGGGGAGTTTGCGGCCCAGCTTTGGGGCTTCGAGCAACTGCGTTGGGTCATGCTGAATGAGGTTTTCAAAAATCAGGTAATTAAAAAACGACTTCAACCCCGACAGCATCCGGGCCTGGCTGTGGGCCACCAATCCCAACTCGCCGAGGTATTGCAGAAAATTCATCAACTCCTTTTCCGTCACCTGCACGGGCGTTCGGGCAGGGTCGGTAAGCAGGATGTACTCGTACAGTTTTTCGACATCGTGCAAATAAGCTTCTACCGAATTATCGGCCAGCGACCGTTCCAGTTTGAGGTAGTTCTTAAACGCGTTTATATAACTTTGCCACATAGGTTTTTAAACACGGAGTAAACAGAGTAATTCACAGAGAACACAGCGTCAGGTAGTTTATCTGTTTACTCCGTGTTCTCCGTGAAACCTCCATTTACTCTGTGTTCAACTCATTTTACAGATGAAACGAATCCTGATTATCAACGGCCCGAATCTGAACCTGCTGGGCAAACGCGAACCCGATATCTACGGCAATCGCTCCTTCGTCGATTATCTGAAAACCATCGAAGCGCTGTTTCCCGACGTGCAACTTCGCTATTTTCAGTCGAATCACGAAGGTGAACTGCTCGATAAAATTCATGAACTCGGTTTTGAGGTTGATGGGATTGTCATCAACGCCGGTGCGTTGACCCACACGTCCATCGCCCTTGCCGACGCACTATCAGCGGTGACGGCTCCCGCTGTGGAGGTGCATATTTCCAACGTCCACGCCCGCGAATCGTTCCGTCACCACAGCTACCTCTCGGCCAAATGCAAAGGCGTCATTGTCGGTCTGGGTCTGACGGGGTATGAGTTGGCAGTGCGTTTTTTAATGAGTTATAAAGTTGTAGAGTTATAAGGTTGTAAAGTTGGCTGACGCGAACAAAACACCTGCGTCAGCCAACTTACAACTTTACAACTCTACAACTTTATAACTCCACAACTTTAGTATGATAACCTTCTACCCCGGTCCGTCGAAAGTGTATCCGCAGGTGGCCGAGTATGCCGCCGAAGCCGTGCGTTCGGGCATTGTAAGCCTGAATCACCGTTCTGCGGGCTTCATGGACGTGGTGAAAGAAACCGTCCGGCTGCTCCACCAAAAACTCGACATCCCGGCCGATTACCACATCGCGCTGGTATCGTCGGCCACGGAGTGCTGGGAAATTGTGGCGCAGTCGCTCACGGCCCACGCCAGCCTGCATCCGCACAACGGAGCTTTCGGGAAAAAATGGGCCGAATACGCCTACCGGATTAAACCGCCAATCAATCTGAGCGACGCCGATGTGCTGTGTTTGGTGCAGAATGAAACGTCGAACGGTACGCAGATAGACCGGGAAACGCTGGCCCAGTTTCGGCGGGAGTTTTCGGGTCTGATTGCCGTCGATGCGGTGTCGTCAATGGCGGGCATAGTGCTGGATTGGACATTGGCCGATGTCTGGTTTGCGTCCGTACAGAAATGTTTCGGCCTTCCGGCGGGTCTGGCTGTGCTGATCTATTCGCCAGCCGCCCTCAAGCGGGCCGAGGAAATCGGCGAAAACGCGCATTACAACAGCCTGTTGTTCATCCACGAAAACTTTAAAAACTTCCAGACACCCTACACGCCCAATGGTTTAGGTATTTATTTGCTCATGCGCGTGCTGGAACAGGTGCCGCCCATTGCAGAAGTAGACATGGTTACAAAAAAACGGGCGACTGACTGGTACCGGTTTGTTCAACAGGAACTGGTTGCTTCGCCCGGAACAGCATGTCGTTTCTCGTTGCTTATCAATGACTTAGCTACCCGGTCGGATACGGTTATAGCTGTAGAGGGAAGCGAAACGGACATTAAACACGTTAAATCAGCCGCGCAGCAGGCCGGTATTTTACTCGGTAATGGCTACGGCGACTGGAAAAAAACAACCTTTAGGATTGCCAATTTCCCGGCCATCACGGATGCCGAAATTGAAACGCTAAAGCAATTTCTACGGTTGTTCTGAAGGCATGAACCCTCTCCGGCTGTTCATGTATCTACGCAAACCCAGTAAACAGCCGGAGACGGTTGGTCGCTTACCATGTTCAATTTTAAAGAAGCTGTTTCCGTTACGCTTATTCTATTTTCGGTCATCGACATTATCGGGTCGTTACCGGTATTGATCGACCTTCGCAAAAAATCCGGTAAAATCGAGTCGGAGCGGGCTACCGTCGTGTCGGGCGTGTTGATGGTGTCGTTCCTGTTTGTGGGCGAACGGATTCTGAAACTGTTTGGCGTCGATGTGGCGTCGTTTGCCGTGGCGGGTGCGCTGATTATTTTCCTGATCGGTCTGGAGATGATTCTGGGACGAACCATTTTCAAGTCCGAGATTGCATCGGGTGGAGCTACGCACATTGTACCCATTGCTTTTCCGCTGATTGCCGGCGCCGGAACCCTAACCACGATTATTTCGCTACGGGCTGAATATCAGACGTTAAACATCATCATCGGGATTATTCTCAACCTGATTTTGATTTACATTGTCCTGAAATCGTCGGAATGGCTCGAAACCCGTATTGGTCCGGGTGGCCTGGACGTAATGCGTAAGATTTTCGGGATCATCCTGCTCGCCATCGCCATCAAACTCTTCAAGACCAACATCATCGCCGATTTTTGAGTAGAGGGTATGCTGTGATGATGTGTGGTGTCGGCGGGGTCGCCCGTGCGATTCTTCAACCCGATACACTTGCGTCGGGTTGAAGAATCGCACGGGCGACCCCGCCGACACCACATATCTTACGCTTATCTAATTTTCATCAGAAACAGACGTTTCGCCAAAATGGAAGCGTGTTTACAGACCAAAAAAATGCCTCCTTGTTAATTTTTTGTGATACCTGCCCGAATTATAAACGTATAAAAATTCGCAATAAATATTGTGTTTTACTGTATCGTACGAATTAAAATTATAATTTTTCCATAAAATCAGTAAGAAATACGGTTAAACCACCCATTAGCCTTTATATTTTATTGTAAACCAATACTATATTTGCTAAAAGTATCGTAACAAAACCCTATCATCTCAATCCACTTGTACAACATGGCAAAGGCGAAGTTAGAATACATTTGGCTCGACGGCTACAAGCCCACCCAAAGTCTGCGTTCCAAAACGAAAATTGAAGCCGATTTTTCGGGTGAGCTGGATGACTGCCCCATGTGGTCGTTCGACGGTTCTTCGACCGAACAGGCCGAAGGCGGTTCCTCAGACTGTTTGCTGAAACCCGTTTTTATCTGCCCTGACCCACAGCGTAAAAACGGCTACCTCGTCATGTGCGAAGTCCTGAACGCCGATGGCACGCCCCACATTACCAATGGCCGGGCCACAATTGAAGACGATGACAACGACTTCTGGTTTGGTTTTGAGCAGGAATATTTCCTTTACGATACCGAAACCAATAAGCCTCTCGGCTTTCCGGCAGAAGGCGATCCGGCTCCACAAGGCCCTTATTATTGCTCGGTTGGTGCTAAAAATGCCTTCGGACGCAACATTATCGAAGAACACTTAGACGTTTGCTTAGACGCGGGTTTGAACGTTGAAGGCA
Source organism: uncultured Spirosoma sp. (assembly GCA_964244845.1). Lineage (GTDB taxonomy): Bacteria > Bacteroidota > Bacteroidia > Cytophagales > Spirosomataceae > Spirosoma. Next base: position 188,796 of record CAXTKE010000010.1, on the reverse strand, counting down.
TCAACGCCGAAGTAGCACCGGGTCAGTGGGAATTCCAGATTTTCGCCAAAGGGGCGCAGGCCGCCGGTGATCAGATCTGGGTTGCCCGTTATTTGCTGGAGCGCATCGGCGAATCATACGACGTAGCGATCAACTGGCATTGCAAGCCGCTGGGCACCGATGCCGACTGGAACGGTTCGGGTATGCACGCCAACTTCTCGAACTCTGCCCTGCGTACGGCTGGCAACAAAGCAACTTACGACACCATCTGTCAGGCGTTTGCGCCCGCTGATATCATCAAGGCCCACATTGCCGTATACGGTGCGCACAACGAGCTGCGTTTGACGGGCAAGCACGAAACGCAGTCCATCGACCAGTTCTCGTACGGCATTTCCGACCGGGGTGCTTCCATCCGTATCCCCATCGCTACGGTGGAGCGCGGCTGGAAAGGCTGGTTGGAAGACCGTCGCCCCAACTCGGCGGCTGATCCCTACAAAGTAGCGGCTGTGATTATCAAAACCGTCAAATCGGCTAACGTACTGGAAACAGCGTAAGCTAAACTAAATAGATTGAAGCCCGACTGCGCGAGTAGTCGGGCTTTTTTTTGTGGCAAAAAATACAGATCAAGGCGTAAGACAAGTTTTAAGACTTTCGCTCAGACCCGTACTACAGTTATTGATAACACTAAGAAGCTGTTTGGTTGGTGGTTTCGTCGCGTAGCGACTTAATGTGTGTAGCCAGTTAGTTCTCAACGAAACCACCGTCGCGTAGCGACCAAACTTGGCTATGTGGTTCGGTCGCTACGCGACGGAAATCAGCATTAGGATAGCCTTTTTTATAAACATTAGGTCGCTACGCGACAGTGTGAATACCTAAAATAACTATGGCACGGCTATAAGAGAAAGTTCTTACGCTGTTCAGGTTACCGCTTATTCTTAATCGGTTCATACTAAGTAAGCTTTTGATTGCTGTTACCGTTTTCAGTCAATACTTGTCAATACATATAAAAAATTATATAAAAAAATAGTTTAGTTATAATTAGGCAATACGATATGGAATACATATGATTGCTCTCAAATCACCCTAAATCAATTTGTCGTATGAAAACTAATCGAGTTATGCGTATGGCCGCCGTGGGCGTACTCTGGCTAAGCCTAAGCGCGGGTTGCCGAAAAGACCCGCCTGATCCTAAGCAACTTTATTCCTGTAGCGATGGCACCTGCTGCAATTCTGACACCCGACACTATATCTACGACGGCTCTATTGAAGGGTTACAAGTCAACTTAATTGGGGGGAGCTATGTAACTGCAGTTTATTTTGAAGAACCACTTCCAGGTAATTACCTAATCCAAGAGGTGAGGCTCTGTAATCTAAGCAGGAATAAGGTGTCAGGCTTGCAACCAGCCGCTATAATTGGCGGAAACTTTGCCACATATAAATATCGTGTATGGGGGAAGCTTTACTATGATCCTGACTACCAAACATTGACAGCCACGCCAATAGAGTTTCTATACATCGACCGCATTGACGAAGTAAAATAATTTTAACCACCATTCAAACACGACCATGAAAGAGACACTAAAAACTTGCCTTTTCTGTTTTTGTATAATCATATGTGGGATAAATACTTGTTTTAGCCAAAAATATAACCCTAAATATCTTCGCGAGAACGATAAAGCACTATTGTCCATTACCAGCAGCGTTACCAACAATGGATGGATAGAGTTTCGCCGGGACAAAGGGACGGAAGCCATTAATCCTGATACCTTCTTTGAGCGATTTGGCAAAAACCTTGGATTAGGTGGTGGTTATCAGATGCGCTTGCTAAAAGATGAGACCGATTTCCGGGAAATTCGCCACCAACGCTACGAACTCTACTACAAAAACATTCGGGTCGAAAGCGTGGAATACTCGCTACACTCCCGTGATAAACGACTTGAGATTGCTCATGGTCGCATTGTTGAGGATTTGGTGTTGGATGTAGACAAACCTATGTCCGAGCGAAAGGCTTTGGAGTTTGCTTTATCCGACCTCAAACTCTCGTTGGACGATGTGAAAGGTAAAGACCTGCCTAAAGGAGAACTCTTAATTGCTCGTCTGGGTGAAGAAGTCGTGAGTCAGAATTTCAGACTCTGTTATGCTTTTGACATTCGCATTGGCGGATTAGAGCGAAAGGAGGGGTATAGTGAACCACAACGAGTTTATGTCGATGCCGCCACAGGGCAGATTGTTCGGCGCGATCCGCTTACACTCCGTTGCTTTAATGCTATTCATCATCATCCTAATCAGCCTACTTTGCCCGTTTATTATCCCAACGGGATAGGCACAAATGGCCATGCAAGTAAACCTCTGATAGCCTCCACATTTACTCCCAGTAATATCAATAATAATCGGTATTTTAATGCACAGGGGGCTGGGTCATTTGAAACCGAACAGATAGGGGCGCAGTATCGGCTATCATTACAAAATACGGCACTCATAGTTCGGGATGCCAATAATCTGGATGTTTCTAATTTTCTTCCTACCTACACTCATTTATGGCGAAGCCGACCTGATATTTTTAATTCAAGTCCAGTCTGAGGTACAAATGCCCAGAATGGGACAATGGCACATTGGCTTACCCAACAGGTACACCAATACTACAATAGCAAATTTCAGCGGAATGGTTTTGATGGCGCTGGCCGGTATCCACATATTTTAGTTAATTTAGGAGGGGATCCAAATGCAGCTTGGGATGGAGATAGTACAATCGGATTTGGGCGCGCACCAAGTGGTATCAGTTACACCATAGCCGATGTAACGGCTCATGAATATACACACGCCGTGACCCAGAAAACGGCTAATCTTGAATATGTCTATGAATCAGGGGCTTTGAATGAGTCCATATCCGATATTTTCGGTACGGCCTTTGAACGATATCTGTTTCCAGATGGAAATGTAATCAATCCAACTAATTGGAACTGGACTATTGCTGAAGATGCCGCTACTTTGCGAAGCATGGCCAATCCTGGAAACTTCCAGCAAGCCAATATTTATGGAAGTGTGACTAATGGATGGATTCCAAGAAATGATCCTTGCACAGGAGGCCGATATGGTAATGACTTCTGTGGGGTTCACACCAATAGTGGGGTCATGAATAAATGGTTCCATACTGTTTGTACGGGGCAAGGACCGCAGTACAATCTTCCATTTGATTCACCCATAGATTTCGAAGATGCTATCCAAATTGTTTATAGGGCGTTACGGTATTATTTACAGAGAACTTCTGGTTATTACGATGCTTTGAATGCCACTCGTTTAGGTGCCCGCGACCTGTATGGCGGATGTTCTCCTCAACAACGAACCGTAGTAGCTGCCTGGGGAGTTGTCGGGGTTGGGTCTGCCACTCGTTGTGACGCTGATTGCGACTATTTTGATCCTGCTGTGTCAATTTCCGGGCCTACTAATGTTGCCTGTAATCAGGCTTTCAACTTGACAGCTAATTGTAATGGTGCCAATACAATTGCGTGTAACAACGTAAGCTATTCATTTACAGGTCCGAATATAGGATATAATATGGGTGGCTCAAGTATTAGTACAACTTCACCGTCCAACTCTGGAAATTATCAATATGGAGTTTCCATGAATAAACCGGGTTGCTATGTCCGAACCGAAACTCTCACAATTAATGTCAACTGTGCGTCGCCACCTCTCTGCGACTTTAGTAACGGGCCGCGTTACGTGGGCACCTGGAATGGTCTGACGGTGCAGATTCGGTCTATTTCGGGTAAAAACGTATTGGTCACGGCCATTCCTAACTCAGCGACGGATAAATATTACCCGCGTGGGGATAATTTCTGGGGCAATTTTACGCTTGATCCCGGTGCGGCTGGTCTGCAAAGTTGCCTCAACGCGGGCACGACCGCCTGGTATGGCCTGACCATGCCGGGTGGCCTGACACCCCCATCGGGCTATTATCAGGGTGCAGAATCCGACGGGGCCGTGTTTTATGCCCAAAATGGCACCAATCCCGTTAATCCCTGCGATGTCAGCCCGCGCCATGTGGGCACCTGGAATGGCATGAATGTTGAGATTCGCACTTTTGCCAACGGGCAACATGCGTTGGTAACAGCCGTAGTCGGCTCATCGAACGATAAATATTATGTGCGGGGCAACAACTTCTGGGATAACTTCACCAAAGATGCGGGTGTTGACCAATACCGCCCTTGCCTGAATGTGGGTGATACGGATTGGTGGGGTATGGCCAAACCCGGCAGTGTTTCTCCACCACCGGGCTATCAGCAGGGGACGTCTTCTGATGGCGCGGTTTTCTTCTCCACAAATGGGTTACGGGTGGGCATACCCGAGCCAATCGTTGAGCCGGTTGCTTTATCGGTGGTTCGGCCCAACCCGGCTCAGGATGAGGTGACGGTAACATTTTCGCTTAAAGAAGCGGGCGATGTGCCGGTCCGGTTACTGGATTTGCAGGGTCGGGTTCAGCAAGCGCATACCTACAAGGGTATAGCGGGTAAGAACGAACGGATTCTTAAGATTGCTGCCTTAGCCACCGGCGTTTATGCGGTAGAGGTGGTGTTCGATGGTCAGCGCGTCGTTCATAAATTAGTGAAAGAATAGTTTGTAATAAATTAAATTTGAAAGCCCGACTGCGCGAGTGGTCGGGCTTTTTGTTTTTACGGCCTTTCGGCCTTTTTTCCTATGTTTGATTAAAATTTTAATCCTAAACCGGCCAAATCTTAACATGTCTAATTTTCGGTTCAAAGCGCTCGAAATTGCACAGAGTCGTCATGCTGTTCCCGTAGCCGCACCCACCGAGCGCGTCGGCGATTTTTTTGGCAGTTATACCTTCAATTCGGAAGTGATGCGGGCTTTGCTATCGCCCGAAGCCTACCTGAAAGTAACCGAAGCCATCAACACCAACGGACAAATTGACCGGGGCATTGCCGACGAAGTAGCGGGGGCGATGAAATCGTGGGCCACCTCGAAAGGAGCCACGCACTACACCCACTGGTTCCAGCCGCTAACGGGCGAAACCGCCGAAAAACACGATGCTTTTTTTGACATAACCCTTGAGGGTAAAGCCGTTGAGAAATTCAAGGGGAGTGCGTTGGTGCAACAGGAACCCGACGCATCGTCGTTCCCAAACGGGGGGCTGCGGAATACGTTCGAGGCTCGCGGTTATACGGGCTGGGACCCATCGTCGCCCGCGTTTTTGATGGACAACGGCGCGGGCGGTAAAACGCTCTGCATTCCATCGGTGTTTATTTCCTACACGGGCGAGGCTCTGGATTATAAAACGCCCCTGCTCAAATCCCTCAATGCGCTCGACAAAGCCGCTACGGCTGTTTGTCAATACTTCGACCGGAACATTACCAAAGTCATTCCTACACTCGGCCCGGAGCAGGAATATTTTGTGGTGGACCGCGCCCTGTTCTACGCCCGGCCCGATCTGGTGCTGGCGGGCCGCACCGTATTTGGCCATGCGCCCGCCCGTGGACAGCAATTGGAAGACCATTATTTCGGCTCGATTCCGCCCCGCGTCAACGCGTTTATGGTGGACTTTGAGTTTGAATCCATGAAACTCGGAATGCCCGTTCGGACCCGCCACAATGAAGTAGCACCGGGGCAGTTCGAAGTAGCACCAACTTTCGAGGAAGTCAATTTAGCCGTCGATCACAACGCGCTGCTGATGGATTTGATGGAGAAAATATCGGAGAAACATAACCTGAAAGTGCTGTTTCACGAAAAACCCTTTGCGGGTGTGAACGGCTCCGGCAAGCACAACAACTGGTCGATGGGCACCAATACAGGCGTTAATCTGCTGGCTCCGAGCACCAAACCCAAAGAGAGTCTGCGGTTTTTAACGTTTTTGGTCAATGTAATCAAAGCCGTTCACGACAATGCCGATTTGCTGCGGGCCAGCATTGCATCGGCTGGTAATGAGCACCGGCTGGGAGCCAACGAAGCCCCGCCCGCCATCGTTTCCATCTTCCTCGGCGAAAGCCTGACGCAGGCCCTTAACGATCTGGAAATCAAGTCGGAAGTAACGGTGAACAAAGGCGATAATGTGTATTACAAACTCGGCCTGAACCGGATTCCGAGTTTGATGCGCGACAATACCGACCGGAACCGTACTTCGCCGTTTGCCTTCACGGGTAATAAATTCGAGTTTCGGGCGGTGGGCAGTTCGGCCAACTCCGCGTCGACCATGACCGTGCTGAACGCCATCGTGGCGGACCAGTTGAACCGGTTTAAAACGGACCTCGACGGGCGGCTGGCGCGGGGTGAAAAGAAGGAGTTAGCCATTGTCGATATTCTGAAAGACTACTACACGAATACCAAACGAATTCTGTTCGAGGGCAACGGGTATTCGGAGGAGTGGGTCGAAGAAGCGGCCAAACGCGGTCTGTCGAACATCAAATCATCGCCCGAAGCATTAGGTATTTTCGTGAAGCCTGAGTCGCTGGCCCTGTTCGAGCGGACGGGCGTGATGAATCATGCCGAAGTGGAATCGCGCTACGAAATTGAACTGGAGAAATACATCAAAAATGTGCAGATCGAGTCGCGGGTGATGGGCGACTTAGCCATGAACCACGTTGTTTCGACGGCTCTGAAATACCAGAATAAATTAGCCGAAACGGCCCGGAACTTAGTGGAGTTGGGTATGACTGCCGAAGCCGAACCGATCAAAGATATTCTGCGCGAAATTTCAACCCGCGTTATCAGCATCAAGAACGGCGTTCAGGCCATGATTGAGTCGCGCAAGAAGGCGAATAACGTAACGGATACTGCCGAACGTGCCCGGCTTTACGCTACTGAAGTAAAAGATCATTTTGAGTTGATCCGGTACGAGGTCGATAAACTCGAAGAAGTTGTTGACGACGAAGACTGGCCGCTGGTAAAATACCGCGAGTTGCTGTTTATCAAGTGATTGAATAGCCGTCAGTAACTAAACAGGGTAGAGATGACATATTTATTTAAAAATATGTCATCTCTACCCTGTTTAGTTACTGTTGCGTTACAGCAGTACGTCCTCTATGGAATTCAGCTTTCCGGGAATGTGTTCATCGTCCCGAAATTCACGGATTGCGATTGTCTTACATTATCAATTTCAAAAACCTATGTGGTATAAAATTACTCGCCCAGGGCCTCAATAATGGCTTTGGCGGTTTCGGCACCGCTGAAATTCTGCTGACCCGTAATGAGATTGCCATCCCGAATGGCGAAACCGCGCCACAAACCCGCCTGCACGTAGTTGGCGCCAATGGCCTTCAGTTCATCTTCGATGCGCCAGGGCATCACGTGCTTGTCGCGCGGCAGCATTCCATACTCCCACACGGCGTTGTCGGCAAAATCCTCTTCGACATTGGCGAAGCCCGTTACGGTTTTTCCTTTGGCCAGGTACTCCCCATTGCTCAATTTGGCATACCGCAGAATGGCCACGCCATGACACAGGGCTGACGTGATTTTACCGCTTTCGTAGAACTCCACAAACTTATTCTGCAAGTCGGTTGCGTTCCCAAACGTAAACATGGGAGCCTGACCACCCGCCACCACCAGGGCGTCGAAATCGGCCACCCGAAGGGCAGAAACCGGTTTGGTATTTTCGGTCAAAGCTCTCAGGGAGGGCGTATGAATAAATCCCTGACTGATGAGGTCGGTGGAGGAATAGCCGCTGGCATCGTTCGGGTCGCTCATGGCATCGGCTTCGCAAGGGCCACCGTTAGGGCTGAAAAGTTCGATTTCGTATCCTTTTTCGGCAAATTCATAATACGGATGGCTCAACTCGCTCCACCAGAAACCCACCGGCCAGTTGGTCGTTGTTGACATGGCCGGGTTGGCGATAACGATAGCAATACGCTTCGGGTGTTTGGGACTGACTACATTTGTGTTCTTTAAGCTCATGGCCGTTGTATTTAGTGACGAAGTTTTTTGTAAAAGCAGAACACAAATGTGATGGCTTATAGTAAATTTGATAGTATATGTACGTTTAAGTGTGATACTACCTTTTTAGAGAGTATTTGATAATCAACACTTTATCTGTTATGCCTGACTTCACCGACGACGGGCGAATCTATTACAATCCCGTCGAATACGCCATGCATCAGATTGGCGGCACCTGGAAAATGCCCATTTTATGGCGGCTTTATAAGAAAACAGTGCTACGTTACGGCGAACTGAAAAAGCACCTGCCACACATTTCCCATAAAATGCTTTCTACGCAACTGCGCGAACTGGAAGCCAACGGTTTCGTCATACGAACCGTTTATCCGGTTGTGCCGCCCAAAGTGGAATACACACTGACGGAGAAAGGAAGACGGGTTATTCCAGTCATCGAAACCATTCGCCAATACGGCATGGATCTCATGCGCGAAGCGAACATTGACCCCGATGTCGTTTTTCGAAAGCCGGAGAAATGACTGCCTGTAATTCAGTTCTGCAAACTGAAATTTAGGTCGCGGACTTTCAGCGAGCACAAAATCACAGTACTCCATAAAATCAAATGAATCCTGGTTCAGACATCCTCGCCGACCTTACCGCACTGCCCCACCGGGGAGCCGCCACTGCCAACGAACGAAAAGCAGGGCAACTGCTAAAAAATCACCTGACGCGCATGGGCGCAACCGTTCGCGCCGAACCGTTCCAGACGCCCAAAACCTACGCCACCATTGTTTACTGGCTGATTGGTGGGTTACTGGCCGGGCTGGTTTTGGTTCCGGTTACGGGTGTTGCCGTTGGGTTGGTCTGGTATTTTGTCTGGCTGGCGTGGCTCTATTTCAACTGGCGGTATTCATTCATTACGAAGTTCCCGGCTCAGCACACGGCGCATAACATAATTGGACACTGGCCTGGTCATGGAACCACCGAAAACAGGCAGAAACTGATCCTGATGGCGCACTACGACACGGCTCCGGTATCGCTGCTGTATAGACCGAAACAGCAGGCCGGTTTTCACACTTCGCTTACTATCTCCTTAATTGTCATGCTGTTAGCAGGCATTGTTGCCTCGGCAGAAGCGGCCGGGATTGGCTTACCCTACGTTTCGTATGTTCGCTATAGTTTGATGGTCTATTTTGTGCTACAGGCCATTATAGGCACGGCAGGGTACTGGCTCAAAGGCTATACCAACGGGGCCAGCGACAACGCTACGGGCGTTGCGGCTGCCCTTGCCACCGCCGACCGGTTGCGGCAGGCCAATCTGCCCAATCTGGACATCGAGGTTGTGCTGACCAGTGCCGAAGAAGCCGGTATGATTGGGGGGTATCACTATGTTCAGGCCCACAAACGAACCTGGAAACCGGCCCGTACGCTGGCGATTAATTTCGATACGCTCGGTGCGGGAAAACTAACCGTTATAGAACAAACCGGCACCGTCGAAACCATTCGCTACGATAACGAACCCACCCAACTGGCCCGCCAACTGATTGACACTGAGCCGTTCCGAAACCGGGCGCAACTGGGTCGCTGGCACACCGCCGACTTTGACAGTGTCTGGTTTGTGCGTAACCGGATTCCCGTACTGGCTCTTTGTGCGCTCGATGCCGGCGGACGGATGCCGCGCATTCACCAGCCCGCCGATACGCTCGATCAGGTAGACACAACGCCACTACACGACGCCATCGACCTCGCCGACGCGGTAATTCATCAATGGGTTAACCGACTGAGCACCAGTCCGCAAGATCTCTCCGGAAACAGCGCGAACTAAGCCACTACGCAACGGGTAAATACACACTGAACGTAGCTCCCCGACCGGGCTGGCTAACAGCCGTGATGGCCCCGCCGTGGTTGGCTACTACTTTTTCGCAGATAGCCAGGCCAATACCCGTTCCCGCAAATTCGTTGCGGCCATGTAGCCGCTGAAAGACCTGAAAGATGCGTTCGGCATACTTTTGGTCAAAGCCAATACCATTATCGACGACATCAATGCAGGAATAAGCCGCCGTCTCGCGGATTGGTTTTATGGATGGAGGAAGATCAGTTGCCGACACCTGTTTCGTCGTTACCCGGATATGCGGGACAGTCAACGCGCCGGGTGGGTCGGCCGGCTGAAACTTGAGCGCGTTACTCAGCAGGTTCTGAAACAGTTGACTCAACTGCGATGGATCACCCTTCACAGTGGGCAACGGGCTAATCTCAACAACCGCACCGGTTTCCTGAATAACCAGTTCGAGATCGTTAAGCACCGCTTTTACCACCTCTTCCAATGAAACCACCGCAGCGGCTTCCTGACGGGTAGAAATACGCGAGAAAGCAAGCAGGTCTTTAATCAGGCCCGACATCCGGCTGGCTGCCACCTGCATTCGTTGTAATAAATCGACGCCCTCGCCCAACTGACTGGCATATTGGCTTTTGAGTATGTCGCCGAATGATTGTATTTTCCGCAGAGGTTCCTGCAAATCGTGACTGGCAATGTAAGCAAACTGCTGGAGGTTTTGATTTGATCGCTCCAGGTCATGAATGGACGCCTGTAATTGACGGGTACGAAGCTGAACCTCATTTTCAAGCGTCACCTGCAATTCCCGCTGAATGGTAATATCCTGCGCGGTGCCATTCATGCGAACGGCTTTTCCCGTTGCATCGAATACCGTTTTGCCCTGCGCGTGCAGGATTCGTTTTTTGCCGGTTTTTGGATGCATAACGGTATATGTCTCGTTATAAACGCCGTTGGAGGCCGGATTCAATGCCCACGCCACGGCCGTTTCCACCCGTTGCCGGTCATCTTCATGCAGAATCGGAATCACCTCGCTGTAGGGCTGCGCTCCGGGATCATACCCAAACCAGTCAATCAACCGGTCGGAATACGTAAGCCCGTTGGTCGCTATATCGATGCTCCAGGTGCCGAGTTGCGCCAGTTCGACCGCTCCCCGCAGGCCTGCTTTGGCTTCTTCAATTTTCTGACGGGCCATCACCTGCGCGGTTACATCAATGGCAATATCCAGGATGGCATATACGCTTCCTTCCTGATCAAAAAGGGGCGTGTACGAGAAATTATAGTATCCTCGGTTCATCACCCCATGTTGCACAATATCAATGGGCGATTCATAGGTGTGAAACGGTTCGCCCGTGGCATATACCTCATCTAAAATTCGCAGAAAGGGTTGATTCTCCGTCATTAATTCAGGCATGGCAATACGAAGCGGCTTGCCGTTGATACTTGGCCCTTTGCCCAAAATATCAACAAAGGTTTGATTTGGGTTTTCCAAAACGTGGTCAGGACCGATTAGCAGACCGATGGCCACGGGTGCCGTCTCAACCACCGACCGTAACTCAGCCATCGGTTTGTATTCATGCGCGACGGAGCGTAGATTTCATACTGTACCTGCTGGCCCGAATAGGCTTTCTCCAAATGAAACTGCGTGGTTTGGTAATCTTCTTCCCCGATAAAGTCAAGAACCGTTTTGCCAATAACTTCGGTGGCATCGACGTTAAACCAGTCTCTAAATACCCGGTTGTATGACTGGTAACGCTGTTCTGCATCCAGATAAAAAATCATGGCCGGTGTCCCGCAGGAGTTCCAGATGGGCCTCGCTTTCGGCCAGTTCCTGCTGTCCCCTGATCTGCCCCGTTACATCGGTGGCCGTAATCAGGATGGCATAGACCTCATGAGTTGCGTTACGAAGTGGGGTGTACGAAAAAGCCAGGTGATAGATCCGTCGCACACCATTCACGTCTAATTCGGTCCGGTCGTTGTCGGTATGATACGCCTTGCCTGTGGTGTAGACCTCATCTAAGAGTGGCAGAAATGGCTGACCGACTAACTCCGGCACGGCCTCCGCCAGCGGTTTGCCGATCACCGAACGGTCTTTCCCCCAGATCGCCAGAATGCTGTCGTTGACCCGTTCGACAATCAGTTCGCGGCCAATCAACAGACCAACGGCCACAGGAGAATGCTCAACGAGTTGCCGAAACTGCTGTTTGCTGTCCCGCAGTGCTTCCTCGGCCCGCGCCCGCCCAACAGCTTCCCAGGTACGTTCGGCGGTTTCGTTCAGCAGATTCAGTTCCTGTTCCGAAAAGGCGTGGGGCCGTCGTAATGGAGGAAAAGTACGGCCACTAACCGCCCGTTCTTCACTAATGGCTTATTGAGCGTGGCCCCCAGTTGAAGCTGGGCGTGAGCCTGTTTTTCGGCCTTGGTCAGGGTGGGGTCGTTGGCAATATCGGGCCGGATTACCGTGCGACCCACCTGCAATTCAGCCATTAGGCTCGCGCCGTAATCCTCGTAGCGGTAACGCCCCTCAATGCCCGGTACGCCATTGGTGTAATTGCGCGTCACCACGATGGTTTGTCCGTCCTGCATGTCTTCGGCATACCCAAACCGGCTGGCCCCGATGTATTCGCCCAGCGCACAAGCTGCCTTATACTGGATGTCGGCGGAGTCGGTCAGGGTACGCAGCCGGTCGCTGAGTTGGAGCAGAAAGGTTTGCCGTTCCTCGCTTAGGCGCAGGGCTTCTTCGGCTTTCTTTTGGCCGGTTATATCCTGGCAGTGTACCGCCACGCCTGTTATCGTGCCATCGGCCTCTTTATAAGGCTGGTAAATCAGGTTAAGAAAGCCGGTTATTAGCATACCGTCTGCATTACGTACCGAGTAGGGCTGGCCGTAGAGATAGAGTGGTTCGCCGGTTTGCCGGACGTTATCGATGATCGGGCGAAAAACGGCTTCGGCGTCTGGTATGATGCTGAACAGGTCTTTACCCAGTAACTCGTCGCAACGGCGGTCGATCAGGCGGGCATACGCATCGTTGACAATATCAACCCGCATAGCCTCGCCACTCAGAACAATCATGCCGACCGATGCGTCGCGCACGATGTTTTGAAAGAGCTGATCGGATGTTTGCAGCTTAGTCGCTGCATTTACTTTGTCGGTGGTTTCGGTGCAGGTAACCAGCATCCCGGCAATCTGATCGTTGTCGCCAAAGGCGGGGCTGTAGCTGAAGGTCCAGTACATGTCTTCCCGCCGGTCATTCCGGTAGATAGGCACCAACTGGTCTTCAAACCAGACTGGTTCGCCGGTGATCATTACCTGCTTGATATGCGGGCCGATAAAATCCCAGATCTCCGGCCATACAGCCTTGCCCGGCTGGCCAACAGCGGGGTGCTTGCCTGCATTGCCCAGGCTGGGGCGATACGCGTCATTGTAGAAACAGGTGAGTTCGTCGCCCCAGAACAAAAACATGGGAAACGCCGAGTGCAGCATAATGCCCAGCGTAGTACGCAGACTCTGCGGCCAGGTATCGGGCGGGCCAAGGGTCGTTTGCGCCCAATTGTGCGTGCGGGTAAGGTGGCCCATCTCGCCCCCTCCTTTCAGAAACGAAATCGTAGACATCGATGCGGACATTGAGTAGAGAGGTGAGTTTAATAGGCCCTGATGCAGTCCGTATGCCCGCACAGAATGGCTGATAAATTATCCGTTAAAGATACACATGGAGCGGAATGTTCTGGAAACTTCCAGCCTGTAGCCAGCCCGTCTTTGCGGGAACAATACGGTTATTGTGATAAAATTGTTTGGTGCAGCGATTCGTGAGGAGCATTATTTAGTAGCTTTGCTTCATGGCTAACTACAAAAACGAGGGCTTCGACCCCGAAGAAATAAGTGCCCTCAAAGACGAATGTCAGCAGGAAGGCAAATCGTTTATCTATGTAGAAGACGATGATTTAGACGTGCTCGAAGCCGGTGAATGCGTACACATCCAGTTTCCCGGACAGTATCAGGGTAAGGAAGTTATTTTCGATACGCTGGTCTATACGCTCCGGCTGCACCACAGCAGTCTGGTCTATGAAATGGCCGTTGAGCAGGTTCAGAAGACATTCCCGACTTACGTGCCGCCCGAAGAGCGCAAACCCAACTATAAAATTACGCCCGAACTGGAAGAAGAAGCCGAAACTGCGCTGGCTGAAATTATTGACGAAATCGAAGAAACCGAGACACTTAAAGTGCAGGAACACGTTGATGTCGATATGGATTCCGATTACGGCATTGCCCTTGATGTGTGCCTGAACGTAGAAGAAATAACCGACGAGGTCATCGAAGATTTCATCAGCCATTTCAACGCGAATACCCTCTCTTTAGACACCACCCTGTATTCGTTCACCAACGAAGAGGACGAAGATTAATTTTGAATGATAGAGTGGTTGAATAGGTTATGCATAACCTATTCACCGCGACGGCGGACCGTTCATTCAACCACTCTATCATTCAATCATTCATTATGCAGCAACCCGATTCGCTTAATCAGGTCGCGGAGTTTCACCGCACCTTTCACGCTCCCGTTTTAGAAACGCCCCAGATACCGTCGGAAGCCCGCTGCCAGTTGCGCGTGTCGCTGTTGGCCGAAGAACTCGACGAACTGCGCGAAGCTATAACCGATGGTGACCTTGTGGCCGTTGCCGATGCGCTCTGCGATTTGCAGTACGTGCTGTCGGGCGCGGTGCTTGAATTCGGTCTTGGCGATACATTCAAAGCCTTGTTTGATGAGGTACAACGCTCGAACATGAGCAAAGCCTGCGGAACCATTGCCGAAGCCGAAGCGACCGTAGCGGAGTATCAGGCCAAAGGCGTTCCGTGTCATTTCATCGAATCCGACGGCAAGTTTCTCGTCTATCGCGACGCCGACCATAAAACGCTCAAAAGCGTAAATTACTCCCCGGCTGATCTGGCGGGAATTTTAAAATAAACACGGAGGAACGGAGTCAGGTACAGAGAACACTGAGAAAAATATAACTTCGTGCTCTCCGTGCCTGACTCCGTTCCTCTGTGTTTATATAAGACTATGGACGATATTGTATTTAGAAAAGCGACCCAAAAAGACGTTTCCTTTATTGTTCAATTGTTAGCCGACGATAAACTCGGACAACTCCGCGAAAATTACGCAAATCCTCTGCCGCAAAAATATTATGAGGCTTTTGAGAAAATTAACGCTGATCCGAATCAGGAATTAATTGTTGTAGAAAATAAAGAAAATGAACTGATAGGAACGCTCCAGTTAAGCGTTATTCAATACCTTACATATCGTGGAGGAATTAGAGCGCAAATTGAAGCGGTTCGGATTCGTGAAGACGTAAGAGGGGAAGGTATCGGCAAAAAAATGATTGAATGGGCTATCGAACGGTCGAAAGAGCGGGGTGCCCACGTTGTGCAATTGACAACCGACAAACAGCGACCGGAAGCTATTCATTTTTACGAGAAACTTGGATTCAGGGCATCGCATGAGGGAATGAAAATTCATTTTTAAAAGTAAACCATCAAAAGGAAATAAGTATTTTTACCAAAATATAAAAGATTATGACAGAAAAAATCATCATCTCACAATTGTATCAGCTTCCTGAAAATTTAAAGGCGGAAGTACTTCATTATATCGAGTTTCTCAAAAATCAGTATAGTGAAAAATCTAAAGAAAAAATACATAAACGAAAGTTTGGGAGTGCAACAGGGAAGTACACACTTTCGCCTGACTTTAATATGCCTTTAGAGGATTTTAAAGACTATATGTGATGAAATACCTTATTGATACACAAGTATTTCTATGGTTTATCAGTGGTTCGCCAGCATTGAGTAAAAAGGCCAAAGAGCTCCTGGAAAATGGAGATAACGAAATCTTTATCAGTATTGCCAGTCTATGGGAAATTTCTATCAAAAACATCTCTGGGAAAACTGGTTATAAACGGCTCGTACTCGTCCGTAATTGACGACGTAATAGAAAACGAAATAGAAATTTTGCCAATAAACTTCGTTCATACTGTTGAACAAAATAGACTACCGTTTCATCATAAGGACCTGTTTGACCGTTTGATTGTAGCACAGGCACTTATTGAGGAAATGCACTTGGTGAGTAGCGATAAAGTTTTTGATGAATATATAGCCAACCTTTCGATTAAGCGCATTTTCTAAGTGTTAAAACCCAATGCAGAACTACGCTTTCACCGTCGTTGACCGCTTCCTGCGCTACGTACAAATCGACACGCAGTCGGACCCGCAGTCGACAACGAATCCGAGTACCGAAAAACAGAAAGACCTGAGCCGGATGCTGGTGCAGGAACTGTTCGACATGGGCGTTGCCGATGCCGAACTTGACCAATGGGGCTACGTGTATGCTACGATTCCGGCCAATACGGATAAGCTAAATACGCCGGGACGCCGACCACCAACCATCTGCTTCTGTTCACACGTCGATACATCGCCCGATGTGACCGGTGCGGGCGTAAAACCCATCGTTCACTATAACTGGGACGGCTCGGATATTGTCCTGCCGGATGACCCAAATCAGGTTATTCGCGTGGCGGATCATCCCGATTTACAGCACCAGATCGGTAACGATATAATTACGGCCAGCGGAACCACGCTGCTCGGTGCCGACAACAAAGCGGGTGTGGCCGAAATCATGGATGCGGCTCATTATCTGATTACCCACCCCGAAGTCAAACACGGTCGAATCCGACTGTTGTTTACGCCCGATGAAGAAGTCGGTCGAGGCACTGAGAAAGTTGATATTCAGAAGCTTGGAGCCGATTTTGCGTACACCATCGACGGCGAAGCACTCGGTACGCTCGAAGACGAAACGTTCTCGGCAGATGCCGTAAAAATTACCATTCAGGGTGTCAGTACGCACCCCGGTTTTGCGAAGGGTAAACTCGAAAATGCCCTGAAAATTGCCGCCGATTTGCTGGCGGCTCTGCCTAAAAATACGCTCTCGCCCGAAACGACGGAAAACAAAGAAGGCTTTGTCCATCCAACGCGCATGGAAGGCAATCAGGACACGGCCGTGCTTGAGTTTATTATCCGCGATTTTACCGAAGCGGGCTTGCAGGAGAAAGAGACGTATCTGCAAAACCAACTGAACGACGTACTGACCAACTACCCCGGCTCGTCGGCGAAGTTGGTCGTGAAAGAGCAGTACCGAAATATGAAAGACGTGCTCGACCAACACCCGGCCATTGTTGAAAACGCGCTCGAAGCCATTCGGCGGGCGGGCTTGTCGGCCGAACGGCGGAGCATTCGGGGTGGTACGGACGGGTCACGGCTGTCGTTTATGGGCTTACCATGCCCGAATATTTTTGCGGGCGAACACGCGTTTCACTCGCGGCAGGAATGGGTTTCAGTACAGGATATGCAAAAGGCGGTGGAGGTCATTGTCAATATCGCGCAGGTTTGGGAGGAGCGGAATTGACATAGTCCGTTGCCGTAGTTTGCCGAACAATCCATGCCGCACACAGGTTGAGCACTGAAAACTCAATCTTTATGGAAAGCCAGGTTGAACTCGATGAACCCGTCGATATTGTAGACGGCAAGAAATCCCCTTACGACGTAACGCACGATGTCGCGGGTCTGAAAACCCTGTTTGTCAACGTTTTTTTTATTGGCGAACCCGGCGAAGGAAACCCGTGGGTGTTGGTCGATGCCGGTTTTATGGGGTATTCCGGGCAGATAAAAAAGCGGGCCGAACAGCTATTTGGTCCGAACGCCAAACCCAATGCCATTGTGCTGACGCACGGCCACGCCGACCATGTGGGTTCGTTAAACGCTTTGCTGAACCAGTGGGGCGATGTGCCGGTTTATGCGCATCGACTCGAACTGCCCTACCTGACGGGAAAATCGAGTTATCCGCCACCCGACCCGGCCATTGGTGGGGGCGGCATGTCATATATGTCGTGGGTGTTTCCTATTGGTCCGATGGATTTCGGCGACCGGATACAGGCCATTGCCAGCGACGGCAAAATCCCGGAACTGCCCGATTGGCGGGCCATTAATACACCGGGTCACGCACCCGGCCACGTTTCTTTTTTTCGCGACAAAGACCGGACGCTCATTGCGGGTGATGCCTTCGTGACCACCAATCAGAATGCACTAACGGCCGTAGCGACGCAGCGCGAAGAATTTCACGGCCCACCGGCCTACTTCACCTGCGATTGGGAGGCTGCGAAAAAATCGGTGCTTAAACTGAATAACCTCAACCCGTTGGCTGCCGGAACGGGTCACGGTGTATCGGTACGCGGGCTTGATCTTGAACTGGGTTTGAACCGGCTGGCACACGATTTCGAAGCCCGTTCCATTCCATCAGAAGGTCGCTACGTAAAGCAACCCGCCATAACGGATGAGAACGGTATCGTGAACATGCCCACGCCAACCTCTTTCCACGTAGCTCGTGCGTTGGGCATAGGTCTTGTGGCTGGGTTGGTGCTTTTCCTGATCCGGTCGGGAGGAGCGACGATGAGTAAACGTGAATAAAATTATCTAATATGTGTACTCTGGAAAAGGCTCTGCCCGCGTGGTAGAGCCTTTTTTGTAAACAAATCCCGATTCCGTACTTTTGACAGGTGGTAATCACGTTTAGATACGTAGTTAAAGGTAAGTAATTGCGCAAATTCAATTGAACACATCGGACCGCCGAAGCGGAGCCACCGGGAACACAGAGTTTTCACAGATAGTCAAACGCTTAGAACTTAGTGTTCTCTGTGGCTCCGCTTCGGCGGTCCGATGTGTTCAATAATGTAAGCTAATGTTGCTTGATTAGTTATCATCAAAAGAGGGCATCCAGGCCAATATTTGATAACGCTTGCCAATGCCTGACGATCACCTGACCATTTTTTGACAACCCACCCCGCGTAGTATGGCTGCAAAAAAGCCCAAATTTTATGTTGTCTGGCAAGGCCGGAAACCCGGCGTTTACGACAGTTGGGACGAGGCAAAAGCCCAGACCGACGGGTTTGCCAAGCCGTTGTTTAAGTCGTTCGATAGCAAACCTGCTGCGCTCAAAGCCTATAAAGACAAGCCCCATGTGCACATCGGTCAGGCCATCAAGCCAGCCGGTAAACAGAGTAAGTTAGCGGGTTTGGTGGGCGATCCGATTCAGGATAGTTTAGTGGTCGATGCGGCCTGGAACACCGCCACGGGCGACATGGAGTATCAGGGCATTTATTTAGCCACGAAGCAAAAGCTGTTTCTGAAAGGCCCTTATACCGACGGGACCAATAACATCGGCGAGTTTCTGGCCATTGTTCACGCGCTGGCCTTGCTTCACCAGAAGGACAGCAATATGCCGGTTTATTCCGATTCGCGAACGGCCATTGGCTGGGTAAAGAAGAAAAAAGCGAATACCAAACTCGAAGAGACTACCCGCAATGCCGAACTTTTTGAGTTACTCGACCGCGCCGAAACCTGGCTTCAAACCCACCGGTTTGCCAATCCGGTGCTCAAATGGGAAACCACCGTTTGGGGCGAAAACCCCGCTGATTTTGGCCGGAAGTAATCCGAACCGCACAGGCGGCCCTGCGGGATTTTTACAAGATTTTAAGGATTTACAGGATGAAGCGTCCGCAATAACCAGCAAACTTAGAGGCTCCATCGGCTGTAAGTGAATAGGGAATTTACAGGATGAAACGTCCGCAATAATCTTGTTTAATCCTTAAAATCTTGTAAAAATCGGGGTTCAGATGTTCACCTTCAAGCAGTTCACTATCCGGCAGGACCGTGCGGCCATGAAAGTCTGCACGGATGCCTGCGTGTTGGGTGCCTATGCCGATGTTGCCGGAGCGCGAATTCTGGACATTGGTACGGGCACGGGATTGCTGGCACTCATGGCCGCTCAACGCAATCCGATGGCCGTAATTGATGCCGTTGAAATTGATGAAATGGCTGTCGGTCAGGC
The DNA here is from genome assembly GCA_964244845.1 of uncultured Spirosoma sp. GTDB lineage: Bacteria > Bacteroidota > Bacteroidia > Cytophagales > Spirosomataceae > Spirosoma. The sequence continues at coordinate 169,183 of CAXTKE010000010.1, read as the reverse complement.
GGTTGAGAACGTAACGGCCAGCCTCTTTGCCGAACGGGTGAATGTAGTGCAGCAGCGCATTCAGGATTTTCAGGGACACAATCGCTACGACCGAATTCTGACGAATCCGCCATTTTATACCAACCAGTTGCGTTCGCCCGATTCGGCGGTGAACCGCGCCCTGCATACGGACGAACTGCCATTTGCCGAGCTAATTGCCGCTGTTGCCCGATTACTGAAACCAGATGGGCAGTGGTGGGTGTTGTTACCGCCCTATGAAACGGGAAAGCTAACTAAGTTGGCACAGGAGGCTGGCTTATGGCCTTTCAACCAATTGTCCGTAAGAAATGCTGGTCAAAAGCCAGTTTTTCGGGTTGTAACCGGCTTCTCATTCAAAAAAACCACATTTCTGGATAAAACGTTGACTATTCGTGAACTGGATGGAAACAGGTATACACCAGAATTTCGGGCATTACTCCGCGATTTTTACCTGATTTTCTGAAAACTCTGCGACCTTTGCGATAATCTTCGCGCTTGTTGCGTTTAGAAACTATATGCCCGAATTGCTTCAACTGACCGTTCTGATTCCGCTTTATAACGAAGATGAGTCGCTGCCCGAACTGCATGACTGGATTGTGCGGGTCGTAACGGACCACCGGTTTACGTACGAAATCCTGTTCATGGACGATGGCAGCACAGATGATTCGTGGGCGGTTATCGAGCAGTTAGCCAATCGCAATCCGAATGTGCGCGGTATTCGGTTTAATCGCAATTACGGCAAAACTGCAGCCCTGCAAACCGGATTTCAGGCCGTACGGGGGCAGGTTGTCATCACAATGGATGCCGATTTGCAGGATAGCCCCGACGAAATACCGGAATTATATCGCCTGATTACGGAAGATAAGTACGACCTTGTATCGGGCTGGAAGCAGAAACGCTACGACCCCATTACAAAAACGCTTCCGACCAAACTGTTCAACGCCGTTTCGCGCTGGATTTCGGGGGTGCAACTCCACGATTTCAACTGTGGACTAAAAGCGTACCGGCAAAAAGTAGTGCGTACCATTGCTCCGTCGCTCTACGGCGATATGCACCGCAATCTGCCTATTGTGGCCAAATGGGAGGGTTTTAGTCGGATTGGTGAGAAAGTGGTTCAGCACCGCGCCCGTAAATATGGCACGACCAAATTCGGATTGGAACGCTTTGTGAATGGTTTTCTGGACGTATTGGTCATTGCCTTCGTTCACCGGTTCAGCAAGCGGCCCATGCATTTTTTCGGTACGTTCGGCACGCTGTCGTTCTTTATCGGTACCGTGCTGGCTATCTGGCTGATTGTGGAGAAACTGATTAATATTTCGCAGGGCGTCAAATTTCGCAATGCAACCGATAATCCGTTGTTTTACTTCGGTTTAGTGGCTATTATTCTGGGCGTCCAGTTGTTTCTGGCCGGGTTTCTGGGCGAAATGCTCGTTCGGCAAAGCCTGAACCGCTCCAGCGAGCAGCTTGTAGCCGAGAAGATTGGTTTTTCAGAAAGAAACGTACCGGCCTAATCAGCCTCTACCTGTTCAATACACCCCCAATTTTATAGAAAAAGCAAATGAAGAGTAATTTTAAAGCACACCCCTGGCACGGCATCCCGACTGGCGATTTGGCCCCAAAACAAGTGACGGCTTTTATCGAGATTGTGCCGACCGATACCGTCAAGTACGAGATCGACAAGGCAACGGGCTACCTCAAAATCGACCGCCCCCAGCAGTACTCCAACGTACTGCCCGCGCTCTACGGCTTCATCCCGCAAACGTACTGCGGTGAGCAGATTGCCCGCTTAGCCAGCGAAAAATCGGGCCGAGTTGTTGCAGAGGGCGACGGTGATCCACTCGATATTTGCGTGCTGACCGAACGCGAGATTACGCACGGTGACCTCATTTTGCAGGCCATTCCCATTGGGGGCTTTCGGATGATTGATAAAGGCGAAGCCGATGATAAAATCATTGCCGTGCTGAAAGGTGACGCCATGTATGGGCAATATACCGAACTCGGTCAATTGCCCGAAGCAGTCGTGAAACGGTTGCGGCACTATTTCCTGACCTACAAAACCCTGCCCGACGAGCCTGTCATGATGGAACTCGCCAATATTTACGGACAGGCCGAAGCCTGGGAAGTTATCCAGACTTCCATCAATGATTATAAGTTGATGTAGGAGAAAAGCAGGGGAAGAGAATGGGGAAGAAAGGAGAAACGCAACAATGACAATTGTTCCCCCTTTCTTCCCTTTCCTAACCATTCGTCCGTCATTTCTTACACTTAACACTTTTATAGCCTGGGAATTTACTTCCGGGCTATATTTGTATAAGCCCGTTAAACAAGGGTATCTTATTCATCCGTATTTATGCCACAGTTTCTTAAGTACGTTCTGGCCACAATTGTTGGTCTGTTGTTATTCTCGTTTATCGGATTTTTGCTCCTGATTGGCGTGGGTACGGCTTTGTCGTCTTCATCGGACAAAAAGCCGACCGTGAAAGAAAATACCGTCCTGAAAATTGAGCTGGATAAGCCCATCGAAGAGCGAAGTATCGACAATCCGTTCAGCGGCTTCGGACCCGTAAGCGGCACGGGTGATGCCATCGGTCTGGTTGAATTGAAACGGACCCTTAAAGAGGCTCAGGACGACGATAACATAAAAGGCATTTACCTGCAAACCGAAAACCCAATGGCCGGATGGGCGTCGCTCGAAGAAGTGCGTAATGCCCTTATTGACTTCAAAGCGTCGAAAAAATTCGTGTATGCCTACGCCGAAACGATGACCGAAAAAGGGTACTACATCGCGTCTGTGGCCGATAAGATTTACCTCAATCCGGCAGGAGATTTGGAATGGAACGGCCTGAACCTCGAAACGTCGTTCTTTAAAGGAACGCTCGATAAATTAGGAATCAAACCTGAAATCTTTAAAGTGGGCGATTTTAAAAGTGCGGTGGAGCCGTTAATCCGGGAGAACATGAGCGACCCGAACCGCCTTCAGGTAAACTCGTTTCTGAACTCGGTAAATAACCACATGCTGGAAGGCGTGGCACGAAGCCGGGGCGTCCGCGTCGATTCGCTCAAACGTTATGCCGACAACCTGACCATTCAGAAGCCTGCCGATGCCCTGCGAACAAAACTCGTAACCAATTTGGGGTATCAGGATGAACTGGAAAGCCTGATTCGCAAACAGTTAGGTGTTGATGAGAAAAAGAAAATCAACTACGTATCACTAAGTAAGTACGAGCGTTCCGAAAAAACCGATACGGACGAAAGCGGAAGCGGGTCAAACCGGATTGCCGTCATTATTGCCTCCGGCGACATTACGTCGGGCAAAAGCGGTGATAGTAATATTGGTTCTGAAAGTATTGTCGAAGAAATTCGCAAGGCCCGTTTAGACGACAAGGTGAAAGCCATTGTGCTGCGCGTTAATTCGGGCGGGGGCAGTGCGCTGGCGTCGGATGTGATGTACCGTGAGGTCGAACTGGCAAAAAAGGCCAAGCCCGTTATCGGGTCAATGTCCGATTATGCCGCGTCGGGTGGCTATTACATGCTGATGGGAGCCAACAAGATTGTTGCCCAGCCCAACACCATTACGGGGTCGATTGGCGTGTTCGGGGTGGGGTTCAATACCGAAACGTTTTTTAAAGACAAACTCGGTGTCACGTATGACCGCGTTAAAACCAATGCCAACGCCGATTTGGGGACATCTACACACGAAATGACCCCCTTTCAGAAGCAAGTAATGCAACGGTCGGTCGAACGCATCTATGCTCAATTCACGGGCAAGGCTGCTGCCGGACGTAAACTGCCCATCGACAGCCTGCGGGCCATTGCGGGTGGTCGTGTCTGGACCGGCACGCAGGGGAAAGCCATCGGGCTGGTTGACCAGCTTGGTGGGTTGGATGACGCTATTAAACTGGCGGCTCAGTCGGCGAAGTTGAAAGACGGCGATTATAAAGTGAAATACCAGCCGCGCAAAAAAGAGTTTTTCGAGCAATTAATGAGTTCGTTCGGGGGCGACGAGGACGCCCGGATTCAGGCTCAGCTTGGCGAACTGGCTCCGTATGTAAAATACATGAAAAAGCTCAAAACGATGGAAGGCGTCCAGATGCGGATGCCGTTCGAGATGGATATTCGATAGCATTAAGTTTGGTTTACGGAGTAGTCAGACCTATAAGGTTTCTAAAACCTTATAGGTCTTTTTATTAGGTCTTTTTTTTACCTTGCATTACCCAATTATGCTCTGATGCAGACCCTTCCCATTCATCTCGACCTGTTCGCGCTCGTTATCTTTTTGGGCGTGGCGCAGGGTCTTTTTTTGGGTGGCTTTTTCCTGACCGGGCCGCGTCAGGTCGGTTCACGCGGCCATAATGTAGCGAACCGTTGTCTGGGCTGGCTCATGCTGGCTCTGTCGGCGGTTATCGGGGAGATGTTTCTATGCTACAGCAATTACATGTTCCGGGCATTGGCCTTCGTTGATTTCTCGGAGCCGCTCAACTTTGTGATGGGGCCGTTGTTTTTTCTGTTTGTTTTTGCCCGAATTCGTGGGCGGTTGCCTCATAGGTGGGGCTGGCATTTTCTACCCGCCATGCTCTGGTTAATCAATGCCGTTTCGTGGCTGTACCAGCCCGTCGAAGTCAAGTATAACAACTACCTCGAAGCCTATCACCCCGAACTTTCGTTTGCTCCCGAACCGGTTCATTACCTGCCCGAAGATTTTTTTGGCCTTCGGGATTACATCAACGAACTGACGATACTAAGTTGCCTGCTGTATAGTGTACTCGCTCTGGTAGTTATTCGCCGGGCTTATCGTCAGGCTGGCCAAACGTTCTGGCAGAAATCGCCCGTTCGATTGGCGCAGTTACGGAATCAGAGTCTGCTGTTTCTGGCGGTGCCTGCTTTGGTCGTCATTATCAAGCCGCAATTTTATCACGACCTGGGCGATTACTTAGTGGCCTGCTACCTGACCCTGATTATTTACAGTACGAGCCTGCGGGTTATGATTGGCTCCACTTATTTCGCTGATGAACCACTGCCACAACCAATTGCATCCGAAACCGGCACGGAGCCGAAGAAAAAATACGAAAAATCGGCACTGTCGGAAGAAGTAGAAGATGCGGTACTTGGTAAACTTGCCCGATTGCTGGAAGCGGAAAAGCCGTACCTCGAAACCGACCTGTCGCTGCCCAAACTGGCCGCCCGGCTAAACACCAGCCCGCACCATTTGTCGCAACTCCTCAACGACCGGCTTGGACAAACGTTTTTCGACTGGCTGGCAACGTACCGCATTGCCGAAGCACAACGCCTGCTCAGCGATTCGGGAACGGCACACCTCAAAATCGACGAGATTGCCGAGCGCGTTGGCTATAACTCCCCATCGGCGTTTCACACGGCCTTCAAACGGATTACCAGTCAGACACCGGCTCAGTTTCGGGATAGGGGAATAGGGCAGGGGGCATAAGTTTTGGCGAACAGCGGGTTCGTCCCGGTCGGCGCGAACTTCGTCATTGTCGGCAGATAGGCCGTTTCGGAGCCTGGGAGGGCACTTTTGTGGTGTCAAACCAAATCCGAAAAACGATGGACCCAACGCCACTATCCCGAACCCCGCAACACCCTGTTGCCCACACCCTAAACCAGCGTCGACACGACCTCGACTGGCTCCGTGTCATTGCCATTCTGACGCTGCTTTTTTATCATACCGGTATGATTTACGTGTCGTGGGGCTGGCACATTCAAAGTCAGGAAACGAGTCAGCCGATGGAAGAAGTCATGCGCTGGCTGCACCGCTGGCGAATGCCGCTGCTGTTTTTTATATCGGGCGCGGGAACATTTTTCGCCTTGAAAAAACGTTCGTTCGGGGCGTATGCCGGGGAGCGCGTCCGGCGGTTATTTGTACCGTTAGTGTTCGGGATGTTCGTGATTGTGCCGCCCCAGATTTACATCGAATGGCTGTTCAGAGGCCGTTTCTCAGGGAGTTATCTTGACTTCTACCCCGAAGTGCTCAAGTTTCAATCCTACCACGATGGCGGCACGGGCGGAGCGTTTAGCTGGCATCATCTCTGGTTTATCTGCTACCTATTTTTCTATTCCCTGCTCAGCATTCCGGTGTTCCGCTGGCTGAAAAGCGAGTCGGGGCAACGTTTCACCGACCGCATTGGCCAACTGATTGCTCGTCCGGGCGGGTCCATGTGGCTGGGGGCTGTCCTTATAATTGTCAGCCAGATTATTCTGAAACCTTTCTTCCCGGAGGAAACCCACGCGCTAACCAATGACTGGGCTTATTTCGTCAAGAATCTGTTGCTTTTCTGGCTTGGGTATATACTCATCAGCCGCCCGGCATTCTGGCAAATCCTGACCGACCAGCGACGGATTTTACTGACGGGAACGCTCATCTGCACAGTTTTGCTGTATAGTATTCGGGTAGTCTATGATTTGGAAGGTCCCGATATTCTGGCGTGGGAAGTTGCTTATGCTATCAATTCGGACTGCCTGACCTGGTTCTCCGTATTGGCGACGGTTGCTTACGGGTATCGTTACCTGAACGTCAATCCATTGTGGCGGGGAAAGCCAGTCTTACCACACCTGAACGAAGCTGTTTATCCGTTTTATATCCTGCACCAGACCGTAATTGTGCTGATTGGGTATTACGTTTTGACACGAACGAACCTCGGCGTTTACGATGGTTTTCTGGTCGTAAGCCTTTCGTCTTTAGTTACTTGCATTACCATTTACATGCTGCTGATTCGCCCGTTTAGATTGACGCGCTTCCTGTTTGGCTTGAAGAGTTAAGCGGGATTCTCCTCTAACCAAACGCTAATGCAGTCGACAAAATCAATAAAAGTCAGTTGATCGATGGTCCATTTTAACTTCTGACATATAGCAGGTAACTGGCTCTTGAATAAGAGGTATTGTTGCATTAAGTAGAGTGAACCGGAAAGATGAGTTCGGGAACTGGTTGCCAGGAAGTCCCGGACATGCTGGATTATCTTATCTTCTTGTAGACTGTGGGCCTTTATATCCTGACCGTTGATATCCGAAATGAATTTCTGGTACCGGAATGGCTCCGAATCCATGACAATAAATTTCTTATTTCGGTTGTGATGCTTAGCGGGAGCAAAGTGGTGAGCCCCAATAAAAATGCCCAATTCTAAGGGCATGTTAAATCGGGCCAATTGAGTGTTACTATCCAAATCTGCTTTCGAGATATCGTGAATGCCGTAGTGGCAGGCGTCGATAATACGAATAATTTTCTGAATCCGAATATCGGCGGTGTTGTCTTCCTCCTGAGCGCACCGGGGCCTAAAGCCACAAGACTGAACTGTGAAAATTATCGCCTGAAAGAGCGGCTTATACGTATCATCAAAAGGGCAATTGATAAAAACATTACGCTGGTAGAGAGCAGGCTCAATCATACTTATTTAAGACTACGAATAGCCTGCCGAATTTTCTCTAAATCCGAGAGTTTCGATTTTGGGTGCATTAAAATCCGAACTTTTGCTGCCAGTTTTTGATCCTCGGTTAGCTCTCCATCGGGCACCTTACGTTTAGTGCCTATGGTCTGTTTGGTTTTGCGTACATCACCCAGCGTTTTGTCTTTACGTATCTTACGGCCGTCTGAGCCATATAACTGAATGCCCAGTTCCTTTTCAATAGTGCCGATTTTCTTGTCTGACCGTGTCTTCCTGGGTGTACTCATTGGTAATTCCTTTGGTAGTAAAACTACTTAAATCGTGTAAGAATTCAAAATTCATGCAAACAGGAGTGACTTAGGAATATAAAGATTCATAGACCTTAAAAAGTGCCATCATTTGTCCGTCTTCTCATCAACGCCTATTTTTGACTCTTTATACATATTTCCTGCTCACCAACTTCATGACCACTCTTCGTACCGACTGGACTCGTGCTGAAATCGCCGACATTTATAACTCGCCCGTGCTGGACCTGATGTATCGGGCCGCTACTGTTCATCGCCAGCACCACGACCCGCAGGAAGTGCAGGTTTGTACGCTCCTGTCGGTCAAGACGGGCGGTTGCCCCGAAGACTGTGCCTATTGCCCGCAGGCGGCTCGTTATCATACAGCCGTGAAAGTGCATAAACTGATGGAGGTTGATGAAGTACTGACAGCCGCCCAACGTGCCAAAGATACCGGCAGCACCCGCTTCTGCATGGGTGCCGCCTGGCGCGAAGTGCGCGATAACAGCGATTTCGATAAAGTGCTCGATATGGTGCAGGGAGTCAATGAAATGGGCCTCGAAGTGTGCTGTACGCTCGGGATGCTCACCGAAAGCCAGGCGCAGAAACTGAAAGATGCCGGGCTGTATGCCTACAACCACAACCTCGACACGAGCGAAGAATTTTACGGAGACATCATTAGCACCCGCACCTACGATGACCGCTTAGACACCCTCGGCCATGCCCGAAAAGCCGGTATTTCGGTCTGTTCGGGTGGTATTATTGGCATGGGCGAGTCGGACACGGACCGGATCGGGATGCTGCATACACTGGCTACCCTGCCCCAGCACCCGGAATCCGTACCGGTAAACGCGCTGGTTCCGGTAGAAGGAACACCACTGGAAGACCAGCCGCGTGTGTCGGTTTGGGAGATGATTCGGATGATTGCCACCGCCCGGATTCTTATGCCAAAAGCCATGGTACGGCTCTCGGCCGGACGCGTACGGATGAACACCGAAGAGCAGGCATTGTGTTTTCTGGCCGGTGCCAACTCCATTTTCGCTGGCGACAAACTCCTGACCACGCCCAACCCCGATATTGACGCCGATATTCAATTATTTCAAACGCTGAACATCCGTCCTCGCAAAGCCTTCAAGGATTCGACAAAACCGGCAGTCGTATTTGACGGGGCCGCCCGGCGGCAGATTCCGGTGTAAGGTGGAGCGGTAAATGAAATACGCTGACTTTCTGGCCAGTACTGCGTCAAAGTGGGGTTGATGATCGGATAGCCGTGCCACGGTTTGGAACCGTGGCACGGCTATCCGATCATCAACCCCACTTTGACAAGCTAAAAACACATGCAATTCGCAGAAGGTAAACTTTATCACGTTTATAATCGGGGAAATAATCAACAGTCTATTTCTTTAAACCCGAAAACTATATTTTCTTTCTCGAAAAAGTAAGACGATACATTAGGCCAAAATGTAATCTGCTTGCTTACTGCCTAATGCCGAATCATTTCCATTTTCTTTTACAGGCAACACCCGATTCTATCACTATTAAACAAACCCAAGTCATTAAGCAAGCGGAATTAAGCGATGGTTTCCGACAATTGCTGAGTACGTATACACAAGCAATTAATAAACAGGAAAATCGAACAGGGTCATTATTTCACAAAATACGAAAGCGAAACTTGTCAGTTGTGATGAAACAAAAACGGATTATAGCCTACTATGCCTGAACTATATTCATCAAAATCCAGTGCAAGCCGGATTGGTTAACGTAGCTGAAGATTGGCTATATTCGTCATTCCCTGATTATGCAAAACGTCGAAACGGTACGTTATGCTCAAAAGAGATTACCTATCAACTTATTGATGCTGACTGGGATAATTTCAGCTCTTTTTCCTGTGAATTATTGCCTGAAAATGTAGTTGACTATTTGTATTGATAAATGTTTAATTAAGGGTATGAAAAAAGGAAGAAGGCGTGCCACAGTTTAGAACTGTGGCACGCCTTCTTCCTTTTTTCATACCCTTACCGGTTACAACCGGCGAATGTATTCGTTATTCGCAATCTTGTCGATGAGCACTTCGGCTAAACTCTGAGCGCGTTCTTTCCGAACTTCGGGTTTGTCTTTCGATTCAACCGTCACACTGATGATGTGATTGTTGTAAAGAACGTGCATGGCACCGGTCGTTTCGTCCCAAACCGCTTTATCCCCTACGTTCGGCACGGCCGCATAGTGCCCCGTGCTAACCGCATGTTTTGTCAGAGCGGGCGTAGCGGCCGTTATGCCCCCGTGTTGAGGCTGGTTATCATCGGTGGTGTGATGCGCTTCGGTTTCTGTAGCCTCAGCGACGGGTACTTCGGCGTTTGTGCCTTCGGTTTTCGGCCCGCTGCTTGCAGAATCCTGAACAGTCTCCACCGATTTGGTCATGACGCTGGCCGGTTTGCCCTGATACATCCGGTCGAATGTATATTCAGCAACGTAGATGGACGCGAAAGGCCTTTTGCCCGCAAACGAAACGATAACCTTGTTGCCTGCAAAGTCAAATTCGCAACCGTCGTGCCCGAGAATTTCCTCCAGTTTGGTCGTTTCGTCCAGATTAAACGTTTTGCGCACATACTCCTCACCCAGAATGGTACAGGGTTCATCGTAGTTGGCATCGGTGCTAAGTGCGTCAACACCAACAACTTTCTTTGCCACAATGGGATTGGCGTCCATGTTGTTGGCAGGATCGGTACTCGAACTGGGGCTATTGCAGGCTAAACACAATACAGGAAAAGCCAGTATCAGTGATTTGATTTTCATGAGATGAATTAAGAAAAGCCAAAAATAGCGTTTTCTTACATACCAGATGAGCAAGAACAATGTTTTTGCACGACCTTGATTTAATAACTGTACACGCCGTTTTGTGCTATATGTGCCGGGCTTATGAAGCAAACGCAATTCGTTGCGTAGTTTTACAGTAGAATTCCTTTACGCATGTCCACTGTCGAAACCATTCCGCTTGCCCCCGGTCGTCGTGTTTATTTCGCTTCCGATTTTCATTTAGGGACCCCCACGCCTGAGCAAAGCCGCGACCGCGAACGGGCCATTGTCGCGTGGCTCGACGCTATTCGGCCCACCGCCGACGTGATTTTTCTGGTTGGCGATGTGTTCGATTTCTGGTTCGAGTACAAGCGAACCATTCCGAAGGGGTTCATTCGGCTACAGGGAAAACTGGCTGAACTGACCGACGCCGGTACGCGCATTGTGCTGTTTACGGGCAACCACGATATGTGGATGAGCGACTATTTTACGCAGGAAATGGGTATTCCAGTGTATCGGGAGCCACGCCGGTACGACATTGGCGGGAAGCGGTTTTACATCGGGCATGGCGATGGACTCGGCCCCGGCGACTTTGTGTATAAACGGCTTAAAACCGTTTTTGAAAGCGGACTGGCCCGGCGGCTGTTCCGGTGGCTGCACCCCGACGTTGGCATTGGACTGGCGCATTCGTGGTCGCGCCGAAGCCGGATCAGCAATCAGCAGAAAGGAGAGGACGCGTTTCTGGGCGACGACCGCGAATGGCTCATGCAGTATTGCCGCGAGGTGGAGGCCACAATGCACCACGATTATTACATCTTCGGCCACCGTCACCTGTCGCTCGATCTGGCTGTTTCGCCCACCAGCCGCTACGTCAATCTTGGCGAATGGGTATCAGCTAAAACCTACGCCGTTTTTGATGGAGCGGAGTTAAGTCTGAAACAGTGGGAAACAAAGACTGATGACTGATTTTACAAAAAATCAGTCATCAGTCTTTACCAATTATATCTTCCCAGCGGTAATAGTGAAAGGTTTTGCCTTCCGACATGGTCACGAACAGGCCATGCGGAAACTGTTTGCCGAGGGCGGTACTCGTCACGTCGGAGCCATCGCTGACCTGGGCAGCCACTTTCACTACCCGTAATAGCTTATGTTCGTTTGGGTTGCCCGGTTCACCTTCGCGTTTGAAGATATGGAACTGGTTGGCACCCTGATCTGATACAAGCAGATAGCCGGTTTTTGGGCCGGTCTTGTAAATCGAAATGCCTTCGTGGTCTTCGGTAAAGCCTGTTTTCGCAAACAAAGCCACTTCAGTATTGCCTTTTTCAGGGTCGGCGTAGTATTTATGAACGCCCACACCTTCGTCGGAATAATAGACGAAACCGAGTTCGTTATCTACCGCTATCGACTCGATTTCCTTCTTTGCGCTCCACGTGCCAAACTTCCGCACAACTGTCATTTTGATATGGCCTGTCCCGTCGTCTTCGAGCCGATACTGCCACAAATACCCGTCTGTTGGGCCTTCCTTACGGCCAACAATCGCAAAAATAGCTCCGTCGGAAGGGCGTTTGTAAAGGGCAATGCCCATCGGTAAGCGTTTTTCTTCACCCACAAATACGTCTAAATTCTGATTATCGAGCGGCTGCATATCGGGTAGCCGAAACGTGCGAATGCGGGAGGTGCCGCGCTCGGTCACTACTGCTACATCAGTCGGTTTTCCGCCGAGTATCAGGCCATAAACGATGTCTACGTTGTTCGGGCGGTTTAGCGGACGGACAACTTTCTGCGGAATTACTTTACCCTGTAAATCAAAGACATACAGCGCACCATCGGCGTCTTTGTCGGTGCCGATAATCAGGCTCTTCGCCGGGTTGACGGGGTTAATCCAGATGGCCGGGTCGTCGGTATCATGCCGGACGGTATCGGTGATAATAACGGGCTGAACAACGGTTTGGGCTGTTGATTGACAGGCAATTATGGAGAGAGATAGTAGAAACGGCAGGTGGTATTTCATGAGAATGGGCAAAAAGGGTTGGGTCACAGAGATGCACGGAGGAACACAGAGATACACGGAGGAACACAGAGATACACAGAGGAAAATAGTTTACCTTTTTGTTGAAGGCAACTCTGTGTATCTCTGTGTTCCTCCCTGCATCTCTGTGACCCAACTTTAAGATTTAGTTAATTCCGTAGGCACCAACGGTTGTTGAGGGCGCGGGCGATTTATAAAGCGTACCATTGGCAAACGAAATGCCGTCGGCATAGAGCCGTGTAAAAGTGGTGGTTCCTTTGCCAATAGCGGGCGAACCGGCTTGCAGACGGAAATCCCAGGCCGTGTTGAATACCGCATTTTTCGAGTCGGTATTCAGCGGGTAGTTCACAAACTTCGGGTCGTTATCGCCAACGGTTTTGCTGATAACGTCGTTGGTGCCCGCCAGTACTTCAGGCAAAAGTGTAGAGGGGGGTATTGGCGCGGGCGAAGGCTGGAAACCCGTAACGCCCTCCTGCGTGTAGCCGTAATACAGGTTGTTGCTCACCTTCGTGCGGTTGTCTTCGGGGTTCTTCGGGTCGCGTTTTACGCCAAAGCGGTCGTTCGCGAGCAGGTTATTGTACAATTCGGCCCGAACGGCAATTTCTACCCAGATAGACCCGCCTTTGATAGTTGGCCGACGCCAGCCCGCGTTCAGAAGGGTGTTGTTGTAGGCAATTACATAGGCCTGTGGGGTGCGGTCGCCGGTGTTGGAGAGTTTCAGCGCGTTGGTGTTCGGGCTATAAATAAGATTAAATGCAACATCGGCCTGAACCCCGGATTTAATATTGATGGCGTCACCACCCGATACGCCCAGCGTGTAGATTTTGTTATTGGCAATAATGACCTTGCCGCCTTCCACGTAAAACCCATCTTCGTTCTGGTTATTCAGGCGGGTATTGACAATCACTAATTTACCGTTCACATTCGAGTAGTTTACGGCTGGAACGTGGTTGCCGGCGGCTGCTTTATACAAGCCCGCTTTTACCGATGGCGAACTCTCCGTCGTAACGGCACCACCATATTCCAGAATGGCATTATCAATCAGCATTTCGGCGCAGGTAGGTGCCGCAATAATGCCACCCCATAGACTGCCCCACTGGTTGGCGGTCGTTTTCCAGGCATCGGGTACGGTAAATTTCACCGGATTTGCCGATGTTCCCATGACGTATAAATTGCCTTTCACAATAACTTCCGGTTTCACGGTCGAATCGCTGAAAATTACATTCACCCCTTCTTCAATGACCAGCGACTGGCTGGTTGGAACCTGTAAATGGCCCGTGATTTTGTAGGTGCTTCCTTTGATCCACGTTCCCGACACATCGCCCGAAACCGCTTCTTTCACAACGGGTACAGGCGTGGGGGTGACAACGGGATTATTGTTGTTGTCATCGGTTTTTGAACAACCGGTGAGCATGACCGCCGATAGAGCCGCCAGAAAAAGTACTTGTTTCATAGAATTGACTTGGTTAGTAATGACTTGTTAAAGTTTATAGCGGATGCCGAGCACATACGAACGCTGGTAGAAGTCGCGCCGAATGAGCGTTTTGCCCGATAGATCCTGATTCGGTACGTCCGAATTTTTGCTGCTGGCGTTTTTGATGAAAATTTCCGTGGGTGTATTCAGCAGGTTATTGGCTTTGGCAAACAGCAGGAAACGTTTGCCCAGACGCTTTTCGGCCGATGCATCCATCTGAACAAACCCTTTCTGATACAGGTCGTTATCGACAAATTGTGACACCGTGTTGATGCGTCCGCCGGTATAACTGGCCGCCAGTTGACCATCCCAACCATGTTGCGTATCTTTATAAAGCAGCGACAGGTTGGCTACGTGCGCCGACTGCCCGTAGAGCGAGCGGGTCTGGTTGACGGTGATGGTCTGGAGGTCGCCCTGGGCGTTGCGGATGCGCTTCGATTTGGGCGTGGTGATGCTGGAGTTGGTGTAGGTGTAATTGGCCTTAATGCCCCACTGCCGGAAGTACTTGATGGCATCGACCTCCAGCCCGAAGTTGGTTGCGTTGCCAAAATTGCCCGGTCCGTAGTACAAATCCTGCCCCCGAATGGCGTCCTTTTGTAGCGTATACTCGATAGGGTCTTTGATGTGTTTGTAGAACAGGCCAACCATAAATTGCTCCAGCGGACGCGGGAAAAACTCGTACCGCAGGTCAACGTTATCGGCAAGGGCGCGTTTGAGATTCGGGTTGCCGCGTTCCTGATACTCTTCGTTTACGATGCGGTACGGCACAATCTCGAAGAAACCGGGGCGGTTCAGCGACCGGAAATACGACAGCCGCCAGTTGGTTTTTTCGTTAGGCCGGTAGCGAAAATGCAGGCTGGGCAGCACATCCGTATAAATCTGGGTTCCGGTCGGGTTGTCTTCGCCAATCGGGAATTTCATGGCGTATCCCTGGTCCGTGTGTTCTATGCGAACGCCCCCGGTCACTTCGAGCGGCTGGTTGGTGGTGCGAAATTGCAGGTAGCCCGATGTCGTTTTTTCCGTCGCGTCGTAATTCAGAGCCGATGCCACCGAACCAAGCGGGTTCTGTACGTTGTACGTAATCTGGTTGTAGTCCGTAAAATCGGCACCGTATTGCGCGAACGGATTCGTTGGCCGCAGGGTGTAGTTGTTGTAAAAATTAGTACGCTGTTTGTCGCGGAATAATCCGCCTGCCATCCCCTCGACGTCTATGCCCGCCAGCGTCGTTTTGAGTGTCAGGTTCAGGTAACCGGACAGGTCGGTGTCCGAATTGTGTTCCCACCGACGGGCACCATCATTAACTGTCGTGCGCTTCTCCACGAAATTCGTGCGGGTGCCCAGCAGGGAAACATAGGTCTGGTCGGGAACGGTATTGGTTGCCAGCGAATACACCGCCGACCAGTTCACGCCCAGATGATCCGTAAGCTGATGGGTTCCCTGGAGCGTACTGGTATAGATTTTCTGCTTTGTCAGGCGGGAGCGGGTTTCGTAGCCGAGGGTGGCGTTGCCCAGCACCGGGTCGAACCCGCCGATGCCCAACTCGGTTGACTTTGTCTCTCTGATTTGCTCATTCGCTAAGCTGATGAGCGCGTTGAACCATTGGATTTTGTTGTTTTCATTCATTCGGTAATCCAGTTTGGCATGAATCCCGTAGCGCGTCTGGTGCTCGGAATACTGCCGGTCGCTCAGTTTGGTAAGCGTTATGCCACGCAGTGTATCGACCACATCGCCGTTGAAAAACAGGCTGTTGCTACCCCGGAACGTATTCTGTAAACTCCCGGCCAGCATCACGCCCAACCGCCGGTTGAGAAATCGGTTGCCGATGGCGAAACTGCCAAGCAGATTTGGGGGAGGGGCCTGACTGGTGTAGGTCGTTGAGGCTTTACTGAAATCGGCGAAATTTGTGCTGTACTGACTGCTGAACTGCTCGTAGGGCGACTGTGAATTGATGTGTTTGGTGTCGAAGCGGACGAACGGACGGTTAAAAAACAGTTCGCTGTAGCCCGTCGAGACATTCGCCAGAAGGGTTGGGCGGTCGGGTGCGTCGCGCATCACCAGGTTAATGGCTCCCCCAATGGCGTCGCCTTCCATGCTGGGTGTCAGGGCTTTATAGACTTCAAGGCGGTCAAGCAGTTCGGACGGGAAAATGTCGAGCGGAACGTAGCGGTACCGATTGTCGGGGCTTGGAATTTTCACCCCGTTCACGAGCGTATAGTTGTAGCGTTTGTCCATACCCCGCAGGATGGCATATTGCCCGTCGCCATTGCTGTTGCGTTCGATGGAGATGCCTGATACGCGCTGAATGACATTGGCAACGGTCAGGTCGGGGGAGAGTTCGATGGTGCGGCCCGACACGATGTTGGTCACTTGCTGAGCGTTTCGTTCGAGGTCGCGGGCGGTGCGGTCGCTGCTGCCGTCGCGTTTG
Source organism: uncultured Spirosoma sp. (assembly GCA_964244845.1). Lineage (GTDB taxonomy): Bacteria > Bacteroidota > Bacteroidia > Cytophagales > Spirosomataceae > Spirosoma. The sequence goes on along the minus strand of CAXTKE010000010.1, from coordinate 152,769 downwards.
GCTTTCACCGTCACCTCGGCAATCTGTCGGTCATTGTCGGTTTCGAGGGGCAGGTCCAGCGTAACAATTTGGTCATCGTTCGTCAGCACAATGTCGCGGGTCATGGTCCGGTAGGACACGTAGCTGATGCGGATTTTATAGGTTCCGGTGGGTACGTTTTTAATCAGGTAGGAGCCATCCAGTCCCGAAACGTTATAGAGTTTTGTATTTTCCAGCACCAGCGTTGCCCCAATTATGGGCTGTCCCGTTGCAGAATCGACCGCCCGACCCCGAATGGTGCCGCTCAGAGCCTGTTGAGTGAGGAGGAGAAAACCGGAGAGGATGTAAAGTTTAGCGATAGAGACAAACGTCATAATGACAAATTGCGTGACGAAAGAGACCGCTTAAAACGGCACCACAAAAAAAGCTGCTTCGGTGCAGAAGCAGCTTGATGAAGGCGTTATGAGTTTATTAGGAATTTAGTTCGGGCCGTAGCATTCCGGTAATACTAATTCCCTTCCTCCAAAATATCCTTGCGCGATATGTTTTCGCGGGGGGCTTTGTTGAGTTCGCTTCGCCACTCTTTATTCTTCAAATCTCCCCGTTTCACCGAGCGGATAAAGTTGGCCCACGCAAACGGGTTGGTGAAGGCAAAAGTGGGTGTGGCACTGCGACCCACGATGGACTCACGTCCGAAAAACTGTTGATTGACAAAGTTCTGGTGATTAGCCAGCGCACTCATAGGCATAGTAGCTGCCATGCGCATAATGGATTCCGGGCTGGTATTCCGGGCTAAGTTCTCGCGCTCTTTTTCGTCGGGGAGTTTCAGGTTGACAAACGCTTCTTTGAAGAGTTCTTCCGTGGCATACGGGTACACTTTCACCTCAGCCAGCGTCTTAACGTCTTCCTGCAACGCGACTACTGCCGAATAGGTCAGGTCTGTTAACCGGCGGGGGATGATGTGATACTGCGTCCGAAAGCCAACGTAGCTGAAGATAATACTGTCGCCGGGGAAAACGGGCAGGGCGAAATAGCCATTGGGCGATGATAAAACGCCTTTTCCGGCTTTGGGAATGTAGATATACGCACCGGGGAGGGCCTCATTGGTTTTTCCGCCGGTGATAAATCCCGTAAACGTTATCTGCCGATCCTGCCCCTGCGCCCGAGCGGACGAATAGAGTCCCGCCAGAGCCGACAACACCAGAATAAAGACCAATACCGTCAACGATTTCTTCATACACGTGTCAACTGAACTACAAAGTAAACGAGGAAAAGGCAACTTTAGGTTTGAATTACCCGAATTTTAACAAAGATTAGGGTTTTGAGAGAAAACTATTTCACAGAGATACGCGGAGCAAAAGGAGGTGTTCAGAGGAAAGAGTAAGAAAATCTCTGTGCATCTCTGTGGCCTAACCCGCGTTGAGCATAGTTTTAACTATGTTCGAGTGTTATCCGGTCTCTGACCGGTGTTATTACTCAATTTTACGCCAGTCGGAGACCGGATAACACACCGACGAAGTTGAAAACTTCGCCGAACCATCTCGGTTGCCTTCGGCAAACAGGGAATCAAAACAACCCTTTCCTGATTTTTCCTCAGTGTATCTCTTTTCCCTTTGGGTAATACTTACGCAAACAATTTCAGGAACGTAATAATAAACGGTGCGGCCAGTAGCAAGCCATCGAACCGGTCCAGAAAGCCGCCATGTCCGGGAATGCTGCTGCCCGAGTCTTTGATGGCAATGCTGCGTTTGAATAACGACTCAACCAAGTCGCCGTAGGTGCCCGTCACGACAATGATGCCGCCCACGCAGTACCATTGCCAGGGCCGCAGTTCGGGTGCCCAGAAGGTCAGGCCCAGGGCTACAACGCCAGCGGCAAGCGCACCGCCAACGCTCCCTTCCCACGATTTTTTGGGCGACACCCGCTCAAACAGCTTCCGCCGACCAAACTTGGTTCCGGCGAAGTAGGCCCCAATATCGCTGGCCCACAGCAGCAGCAGGCATCCCGTAATAATCATGGGGTGAAACGTGCCGCCCTGCAACGCCAGAATGATGAGCAGCGCAAACGGCATGGCTACGTAGATGATGCCCAGAAACGTGAAACCGATGTTGGTAAACGGTTTCATGTCGCGCTTTTTGTAGAGTTTGATCAGGAAAATCATGGACGAGGCCGGGCAAATCAGGAAATAATTGCCCATGCCAATCTGATCCGTTTCAATAAAATAGGCCAGCACGCAGATCATCGTGCCAACTACGGTGCCGTAAGCGGTTAGGGGTTCAAACCCATCGAGACCGAGCAGGCGGTAAAATTCGCGCTGGGTAAGAGCACTGACCACGCAGAACAGCAGGGCAAATGTCCAGTCGGCATACCAGATCATGAACAAAATAAACGGAACGCCCGCTATGGCCGCAATGACCCGCTGCTGTAAATTCGTCAGGTTAGCTAAACGTTGCTTCATTCTCCAGAATAACTTTGGCTAAAATGGCGTCTTTCGCCAATACGTGAACCTCAACCTTTCCCCAGCCAATATCCGGGTAGCTGCTGCTCTGTCTGTTGATAACCACTGCCGGAATCTCGTGTTCAATCAGCAGGGCTTTTGCCAACTCGGCCCGATGGGGCAGGGGCGTTATATAAATGGATTCCCAGTTTTCTTTCACATCAGTAGCGCGGGTGGAAACCCGCACGGTTGTCAGGACTCTGTAATGTACTCTGCTTACTCTACTCTTTCACTAACTTGCACTTGATTGGAATTTCTAAAATAAGCCAACAGACCCACCGTAACCACGCCGGACACCAGCGCACCCAGCAGCGGAACGGATTCGGTACTTTCAATATCCATAGACGTCATTTTCTGCTGGTGCAGGTACACCATCACAACCGTAAATCCATTATTGACGAAGTGGGCCAGAATGGGCACCCACAAATTTCCCGACCACAGGTATAAATAACCAAACAGGGCACCCAGCAGCATCCGGGGGAAAAAGCCCAGAAACTGTACGTGAATGGCACTGAACAACACCGCCGATAGCCAGATGCCCACATGAGCATTGCCCGTCCAGTAGCTGATATTTCGTTGCAGGATACCCCGAAACAGAGTTTCTTCGCCAATAGCCGGAATGATTGCAATGACCACAAGTGCCACCAGCAGTTGCCCGGTTGTTTTAAACGTAGTCAGAAATTTGGTGATGCCTTCCAGCCCTTTTTCTTTATCCCGAATCCACTGTTCCATCGGAGCCAGTGTTTTCGGCAGGTGAAGATGCTGGTTCCATTCGATAATTAACCCATCGAAGGGCATAAATGCAATGACAATCAGGGCAACAAGCCCCAGTCCGGCCACTGCCGAAACGGGCCGGGCACTAAATTGTTGCCAGGTTCGGCGTTCGATGAGGTACCAGTAGGCGAGGGCAGGAAGAAAAAATGTGCCGAGGTGATTGACAGCCTGGAGCACCATCAGTTCATACCAGCTATTGGGCGAAGCTGCTGGGTTGGCGGCTAATTTGCTCAGGTAGGCTTGTGCTTCAATCAGCCCCAGCCCTTTGCTGGCGGCTAATATGCCAAACAAAAGCAGGGTGCTGATTACGCCCCCGATGAGCACGAAGCCGACGAGCATAATTAGCCCGCCGAGCGTAGGAGAACGTGATGTGGTGCCCTGGGGCGAATAACCTGGCTGCATAATTTGTGTAAATATAAAGAAGTACGGGGTATAGATGTATGCTATGTGCTATATGATGCATGATCTGGTCGATTACGGAACCAAACCACCGTGCAAATCGTAATTTTGTATCGAGGCTGTCTATCCACTCATACACCCTGTACCATACATCATACATCCTATATAAATTGTGGTTACCATAGGCAATATACAATTACCGGATTTTCCGTTGCTGCTGGCTCCCATGGAGGATGTCAGCGACCCGCCATTTCGGGCCGTTTGCAAAGCCAATGGCGTGGATTTGATGTACACCGAATTCATCTCGTCGGAGGGGCTGATTCGGGATGCGGCCAAGAGCGTTCAGAAATTAGACATCTTCGAGTATGAGCGGCCCATAGGCATCCAGCTTTTTGGTTCCGACGTTGACACCATGGGCGAGTGTGCCCGCATTGCCAGCCGCGCCAACCCCGACCTGATCGACATCAACTACGGTTGCCCCGTTAAACAGGTAGCCTGCCGGGGGGCAGGAGCCGCTTTGTTGCAGGATATTCCCAAAATGGTGCGCATGACCCAGGCCGTTGTCAACGCTACGCACCTGCCCGTAACGGTCAAAACCCGGCTCGGCTGGGACAACTTGACCAAAAACGTGGGTGACGTGGCCGAACGGTTGCAGGACATTGGTATCAAAGCCCTGACTGTTCATGGACGAACACGCGTACAGATGTATAAAGGCGATGCCGACTGGACGCTCATCGGAAAAATCAAAGATAACCCGCGCATTCAGATTCCCATTTTCGGCAATGGCGATATCGACTCGCCCGAAAAAGCACTTGAATACAAAAATCGGTACGGGGTCGATGGCGTCATGATTGGCCGGGCGAGCATCGGGTATCCGTGGATTTTTAACGAGATCAAGCATTTCGTTAAAACCGGTCAGCACCTGCCTCCGCCAACCATTGCCGACCGCGTCAGCATCTGCCGTCAGCACCTCGATTTTTCGATCCGCTGGAAGGGCGAAATTGTGGGTCTGTTCGAGATGCGACGTCATTACGCCAACTATTTCAAAGGCCTGCCGGATTTCAAACCCTACCGGATGCGCTTGGTCACGACCGATACGTATAACGAAGTGAGTGCCATACTGAACGAAATTCAGGAAAATTACATCGTTGAATTTGCATAAAATTTTAAACACAGAGGAACGGAGTAAAGCACGGAGAACACAGCGGTAAGCAGTAGGATTTTTCCGTGTTCTCCGTGTTTACTCCGTTCCTCTGTGTTTAAACTCTTTAGTTATGACTGCCGAAGAACCCGTTGTTATTCCGCAAAAACGTCCGCTTCTGGCGTGGGTGCTGCTGTGCTCCCTGGCATTGGTATGGGGTAGTTCATTTATTCTCATCAAACGAAGTTTAGCCGTATTTCCGCCGGAGCAGGTTGCCGCCGGTCGTCTGGTGTTTGCCTTGCTGTTTTTCACACCGTTTCTGGCGCGGCAAAGTCAGCAGGCCGATGTTCGGGTAGCGGTTCGGCATCGGTGGGTCGCGTTGCTGGCGTCGGCAATAATCGGGTTTGTCATTCCGGCGTTTCTCTTTGCCGAAGCCGGTGCTCACCTCAACAGTTCGCTGGCGGGTGCACTCAACTCGCTCAGTCCACTGTTCACGCTCATTTTGGGGGGCGTATTTTTTGGGCAGGTGCTTAAACTCAGGCAGGTGGCGGGCATTCTGCTCGGACTGGCAGGCTCATTATTGCTGGTCTTTTTCAGTGCTACGGGCACGTTTCAAATCAACGGCTACGCGCTGCTGGTGGTGCTGGCCACGGTTTGTTATGGGCTGAACACCAACCTGATTGGTCGCTACTTAACCCATTTGCCCGCCCTCGTGTCAACGGCCTGGCTCTTTGCTTTTGCCGGTCCCATATCCCTGCTCACCCTCATGCCTACCGATTTTTTTGCCCGTATAGCCGGTGCCTACAGCAGTTGGGCACTCTGGGCATTGATCACACTCGGTGTATTCGGGTCGGGGCTGATGTCAATCTTTTTCAACCGCGTCATGCAACTCTCGTCGCCGTTGTTTGCCGCTTCGGTCACCTACCTGATTCCCATTGTCGCGTTGCTGTGGGGCGTGCTGGATGGCGAAACTATTTACGCTGTGCAATTTGCCGGGATGGGCGTATGTTTGCTGGGAATTTGGTTAGTCAATAAGTCATAGAATTCAGTTCGTGCCGGGCGGTCGGCGCTGTTTGTTGTTGCCGGTTTTTTTTCATTTTCGCCGGGTTAAAACCCGGCGCAAAAACACAGGACGGATGAATTGCGCCGGGTTTTAACCCGGCGAGAATGAAAAAGAGTGGTTTTTTAACTCAATCAACGTTTGGCAAAACACGGGTTACAAATTCTTACAGCTTACGCCACATTCAAGCAGGAGACTATTTATCTATAAATGAGTGTTATTCGCATCTGGTTGCATATTGTATGGAGTACGAAAAACCGTGAACCATTTTTTGAAACGGCTATTCAGCGCAAACTTGTATTTGATCATATTATGGCTTACGGGCGTAGTAAAGACATTCATATTGATTTTATCAACGGACACACAGATCATGTTCATGTGTTGCTGGCTCTGGGTTCTACTCAAACAGTAGCCGATGCGGTTAAATTACTAAAGGGCGAATCATCTCACTGGCTTAAACAACAAGGTATTGTTCCAACTTACTTTGCCTGGCAAACGGACTATTTTGCTGTCTCAGTCAGTGAAACCATAGTTAATCGGGTGAGGGATTATATTAAGAATCAGGAAGTTCATCATAAGACAAAATCGTCTAAGGAGGAATATGATGAGTTTGTTAATCGGCTAAATCAGGCTTAGCTTTCATAATTTACACCGGCATAAAACACGGTGCGTAACATCATCTGTCTTTGCTGTGCACTGGGTTTTAACCCGATGTGGATTATGAAACCACCACCACAAACAACCGTCCCATGTACACAACAGCACTCAACAGCCAGCCCGCTACCATCGAATTCACGGCATCCGGCCCCGTTTTAAATGGCGAAGCGTTCGGCTGGGATTTGGTGAAACTCACCGACCGGACGTTTCATATACTCTACCAGAATCGCTCCTACACCGCCGAAGTGCTGGAACTGAACACGACGGAAAAAACCGTTAGTCTGAAACTGAACGGGCATATCCATCACGTTCAACTGAAAGACCGCTTCGATTTGTTGCTCGAAAAAATGGGCATGAGCAATGCGGCCAATACAAAGATCAATGAGCTGAAAGCTCCCATGCCGGGCCTTATTGTCGGCATTGGCATTCAGCCGGGCGATGTTGTCAGCAAAGGCGACAGCCTGCTTATTCTGGAAGCCATGAAAATGGAAAACAACCTCAAATCGCCCGGTGACGGAACCATAAAAACCATACGCATTGTCAAAGGCGACCGCGTTGAAAAAGGGCAGGTACTGGTAGAATTCGCGTAGGCTAATGCTTTTGGAAGACATGGAATCACTGTCTTCGCGTCGGCATTTTCTCAAACAAAGCACACTCGCTCTTGGCGCACTCCCGTTGCTGCCTTCATCCTTTCCCAAACGGGTCGAGCCGGGAGTCGTCGCTTTCCCCGACGTTCATATTTTCTCGAAACACCTGCAATTTCTGAACTATGCCGATATGGCCGATGCTGCGGCTATGATGGGTTTTCAGGGCGTTGACCTGACCGTTCGGCCAGGGGGTCATGTGTTGCCTGAGCGCGTTGAGGACGACTTGCCGAAAGTCGTTGACGCGCTCAAAAAAGTAGGTTTCGCGCCTAATCTGATGACAACGGCGGTGGGTGATGCGACCAACGCAATGGATATTCGAGTGCTCAGAGCCGCGTCGAAAGCCGGATTTCAGCACTACCGGACAAACTGGTATCCGTATGACAAAACGCGCTCAATTCCCGAATCCATTCAGCGTTTTCAAGGCCAAATGCGGGCATTGAGTGAATTAAGTAAAAGTTTGAAATTGACCGGCTATTACCAGAATCACGCGGGATTGCTGGTTGGTTCATCGGTTTGGGAGTTATGGGAAATCCTGAAAACCGCCGATCCGGTACACATGGGCGTTCAGTACGACATCCGCCACGCTACCGTCGAAGGGGGCACATCGTGGCCCAATGGCCTGCGGTTGCTTCAGTCTCAAATCAAATCCCTGACGCTCAAAGATTTTCAGTGGGCGAAGAAAAACGGCAAATGGGTCGTTGAGGACGTGCCGGTTGGCGAGGGCATGGTCGATTTCAACTTCTATTTCCAGTTACTGAAACAAGCTAACCTGCGTGTGCCGGTGTCACTCCACATCGAGTACCCGATGGGTGGGGCTGAGAGCGGAGCAACTCGGCTCTCCATTCCACAAAACGATTTATTTGCCGCTATCAAACGGGACTTGAATCGACTAAAGGAATTGTGGGAGGCTGCTTGAGGGGAGAAAAGGAGGAGAGGAGGAAGGTAACGCACGGTATCCTTTCGTCTTCTTTATCCCTTTTCTCCCGCTCCTCCCTGCCTTCCCCTCCTCCTTTTCTGCTTTCCTTTCCCTATCTTTGCTCGCAAAATTTCCCCTCATGACATCGCAAACACGGTATAAACGCATCCTGCTCAAACTGAGTGGGGAGGCCTTGGCTGGGCCAAACGGTTATAATATTGACCCCATTGTTCTGGAGCAGTACAGTAAGGAAATCAAGCAGGTCGTTGATCTGGGTGTTGAAGTGGCTATCGTTATCGGTGGCGGTAACATCTTCCGGGGCGTCTCGGGCGAACGGTCCGGTATCGACCGCGTACAGGGCGACTACATGGGGATGCTGGCTACGGTGATCAACGCAATGGCCATTCAGAGTTCACTCGAAAAACACGGCATGTATACCCGCGTTATGTCGGCCATCAAAATGGAGCAGGTTTGCGAACCCTACGTCCGCAGGCGGGCGGTGCGTCACCTCGAAAAAGGCCGCGTCGTTATTTTCGGAGCCGGAACCGGCAGTCCTTATTTCACGACCGACACAACAGCCAGCCTTCGGGCCATTGAAATTGAAGCCGACGTGGTGCTGAAAGGCACAAAAGTCGATGGCGTTTACACCGCCGACCCCATGAAAGACAAAACAGCCACGCGGTATACGAGTATCACCTTCGATGACGTTTACGAGAAGAAACTCAGCGTTATGGACCTCACTGCCTTCACGCTCTGCCAGGAAAACAACCTGCCCATCATCGTGTTTAACATGAACAAAGAGGGTAGTTTGCTGCGCTTAATCCAGGGCGACGACGACCAGGGAACGCTTATCACCATGAAATTACCTTAAAAAAAGAGTTATAGAGTTGTATGCTTATAAAGTTATAAAGTGATTACCCACAGCACAATAACTTTACAACTCTATAACTTTACAACTTGATAAAAATGGAAGAAATCGAGCTATTCCTCGACGATGCAAAAGATACGATGGAGAAGGCACTCAAGCACTTAGCCATTGAATTAACAAAAATCCGGGCCGGAAAAGCCAATGCGGGCATGCTTGACGGAATTCAGGTAGAGTACTACGGAATGCTCTCGCCCCTGCATACGGTAGCGTCGGTGAACACACCCGACGCCCGCACAATTGTGATCAAGCCTTTCGAGAAAAAACTCATTGGCGAAGTGGAAAAGGCCATTCGTAACTCCAACCTCGGCCTGAACCCGAATAACGATGGCGAACAAATCCGGCTGAGCATTCCACCCATGACCGAAGAGCGTCGGCGCGACCTCGTCAAAAAGGTGAAGCAGGAGGTAGAAACGGCGAAAGTAAACGTTCGTAACATTCGCAAAGACGCCACCAACGACATTCGCAAACTGACCAAAGAAGGTGTCTCGGAAGATGCCGTGAAAGTCGGCGAGGAGCGGGTCCAAAAACTCACCGACGCGTTTATCGCCCGAATTGATGAGACATTTGCGGCAAAGGAGAAAGATATTTTAGTGGTGTGAGGGTATAAATTCCTGCCAGCAGATGAGAAAGCCGGTCATGTCGAAACATGACCGGCTTTCTGTTTACTAATACCTGAACTGACCGGATAAAATCATACGAATCATAAAAATCGGCGTTCCCGCTCCATCAGCCGTTACTGATACTGAATATACACCGGTTTGGACTTTAGTTTAGCTATATCCCCAAACCGAATCCTTTGCCACGTCTTAAAATGCATTACCAATTCCCTTTTAAATTTTTACGAATGGTAACTGCTAACTAACGACCGCGTGCGCGTCGCGGCTGTAGAGCGTAACGCCCACGCGGTCGATGTGTTCGTGCAGGGCGGGTTCGCTGACGTGCCGGTATAGCAACAGGTCGAAGAAATAGGGGAAATCTAAGTCATCCAGCGCATTGTCTGCCAATAGCAAATCGGCGAAAGGAATGTTGTTACCTTTCAGAGCCAGATCAATGTCAGAACCAGGTTTAAATGTGCCTTTCGCCCGTGAGCCAAACAATACGGCCTGCTCTATACGAGGTATAGTAGCCAGCACACATTGGATCTGTTCAAGCTGCGTATCTGTCAGTCCGTAGGGCATCATGCTGTTATTTATCGGTGTCGAAAAGTTCGCTCTGTCTGCCATATCTGATTTCTTCGAGTGTTTGAATCAACTGCCTGAAGTTGTGAGCGTAACTAACTTTGATTGATTCGGCAATCTCGTCGGCGGTGTCTTCATTGTAGATGTGCGATGATCTGTTACAATTGGCAACCATCGCCATCCAGACGGGACTATCAACAATCAACCCGGTTTTGATTGCTAACCGAAACGTATCTTTCGATCCCGCGATGCCCGTATAGCTTTGATCTTCAAGATAATCTTTCAGCGTACTCCACGCTAATTCATACACAATCTCGAAGCCTTTGATAAGCCCCTGTTGTTCCAGTTCAGAATAACTCGGTAAAGCAACGGCCTTTTTTAACTGGGCAAATGCTTTTTTCAAATTGCTGAAGCGCTGCAGCCAGCGGATATCCTGTTCCATAATTACAATTCATAGCCAATAGCCTGTAAGTTAGTACGTATCAACGTTTCTAATTTCGCACTTTTGGTAAACTGTTCGGCGAGCTGCGCGGTCAGACTTTGCATTTTTCCGGCAGACACGCAACTTATCGGCAACCTGCCAGAGGGTTCGTTCAAGGGTTTTGAAATCGAGCCTATACTATACTTGTAATAAAGGCTAATGGGCCAAATATAAGCAGAATCGGGTGTTCCTTACTGTCATGCATCACGTTGAGCAGATAGTATTTTTCTTATATCATTGACCAAAAGCAATCTGAACCCATAGAATGAGTGATTGGTATTTTCATATATTTGTCGATGCCGTACCTATCCTGCTATGTTCATTACTGATTCGTCGTATACATTGCCGCAATTAACCGCCTTGCGTTACGACAATACATTCACAACGGGAGCCAACCGTCCCGGTTTAGTTGCCGCCCGAAACCAGCAAACCCGACAATTAGTTGATTGCGTCGTGAAATTTCGAGGAGCCGAACGAATGCGGCCCCAAGCCTGCGCTTACGAGTTATTAGCTGCTTTTATTGCTAAACAGTGGGGCATTCGGGTTGTTGAACCCGTTCTGGTGGATATAATTCCTGAGTTTGTGGAACTCGAACGGAGCAAACCTCATTATCAACTGCTGGCAAAGAGCGTTGGCCTAAACGTTGGCTCAGTTTATGTTCGGGGTTATAACACAATTCCGGTTCACCAACCCTTAACTGATGCTGAACTGCCGCAGGCACAGCATATTGTCCTGTTCGACCTGTTGATTCAGAATGCAGACCGGCGGGTTGAGAAACCCAACCTGATGTCGAACGGGCAGGAGTTGGTTATATATGACCACGAACTGGCTTTTAGCTTTATTCAGGCGTTATTCAAAAATCCGCAGCCATATCAACTGCGGGAACTGGATCGCGGATGGATAGAAAACCTATTTTTGCTGGCTAAAATAAAACGCTTTTCATTACCAGAACCTGCCATTAAACAGGCGTTGAGCCGTTTGGATAACAATTTCTGGGATCGGGCGTTTGAGCTGATACCTCCAGAGTGGCGAACTGAGCAACTACTGGAGATACGGAGTTTTTTGACCGAAATAGTCAACAACAGCGATTTGTTTGTGCAATCCGTTAAACCATTTTTAGTATGAGAGCCTACGAATATCAGGTACTGCGTTACCTGCCCGACCGCGTGAGTGGGGAGTTTGTCAACGTGGGTTTGGTTGTGTTTCAGCCCGAGACTCGCTTTTTGAAAGCAGGCTTCATTCGTTCAGTGAGCCGGGTAAGTTCGTTCTTTCCGGGGCTTGATGGGCGTAACTTACAGCGTCGGCTACGGCACCTGGAAGGGATGCTGGAGGATTTTGCCAAGCGGCTTAACGTCGAGCGTCAGGTGCGTTTGGAGCAACCCGAAAGCGTAGAGGCCATTACGAGCCGTTTCTTAGTTAAAGACGATACGGCTCTCCAATTTACAGAAAACAAGACCGGATTAGACGACGATTTAGAACAGGCATTTAGCGAACTCTATGACCGGTTGGTTGAAAACTACACGCCCGATGTAAGCGAAGACGTTCGAACGGACTATGATGTCTGGAAAAAACTGTATCGCCCATTTTTTGAAAAGCGTAATATCACTAATCGACTACATGCACACAAGGTGACTACGGCGAAGGATGTTATCGAATTTCCTTATGCTTGGAAAAACGAAATCTGGCATTGTTATGAACCTGTGACCTTCGATTTAAAGAAATCGGATTCGGTAAAAAACAAAGTGTACCGATGGGTTGGCCGGCTTGACGAATTACGAACGGCTGAAGAGCCGTTGACGATTCAATTGCTGGCAGCTATGCCAACTGACGATCCTGAACTTATGGCTTTTGTTTTAGACAAATTAGACAATAAAGTGTTTGGTTCAGCGAAGGTGTCAATAGTCAGTCAACAGGAAGCCGAACAATTCACAAGACAGGTTCAGGAAGAGATAATTGAACATGAAACCAAATGAATTAAGTAAGCGTAGCGTACTGGCCATAATGACTCCAAGGCCTGAATTTAAAAACACCCCTACAGTTTGCCGTAGGGGTGTTTTTAAATTCAGGCCCACTGAATTCTAATCTCAGACAGTTTACCTACCTACTCAATATCGGCGAAAATCATGCGAGTCATAACAATCTGCCGGTCCGCAGGTGAGGTTCAGTCACCCGTTACTGATATTGAATGTACATCGGTTTAGGCGTTAGGGCCAGCACCTCTTCGGGCGTCATAATCCGGGAGCCGGGCTTGCGGAAATCATTGTCGTAGAATAATTTGAAACCCGTGTACTGCACCGGCTCTTTCTGAATATAATCGTGGTACGAGTCTTTTTTGAGCACCGGCGGTCCCCAGCCGTCCATGTCCATCACAATCTGCACATTTGGGTCGAGCTTGATATTTTTATAGTTTTTAATCATGCCCTGCGTGAACCGGTGAACCACCAGCACTTTTGGCGGCAAGTTGTTTTCCTTCACTAATTTACTCAGAAACTGTACAGCCTGGTTCACATCGGCGGCATCGTAAGAGCCGATTTTCGTACCCGGTTTGGCACCCGTCACCATCGAAAACTCCGGGTCGATGCCCAGATGAACGAAGGGTAGTTTCAGGTATTTGGTCATGTATTCCATCTCCGGGCCGAGGGGAGCATGGCCCCGCTGAATGTCAAGAAACACAAGGGCTTTGTGCTCATTGCCCCATTTCAGCACTTTCTTGATGGTTTTGTCGGACATCCGCATCCGGTAGCCGCCATCTTTACCCGGTGCTCCCTGCGCCGATGTAGCCACTAAGTGCAAGGCAGGCTGAATGGGTGTGGTGGGGTCGGCTTTTTGCCAGTTTTTAATTTCTTCGTCGAGCCGACGGAGCATATCGTCTTTGGGATACTTACCCAAAATGCCCATTTTTTTGGAGTGCGGGTTGCCGTAATAAGCAAAGATCCGGTACTTAGGCAGCAGCGCACCACTTGGCGCGTAGGTGAGTGAATCGAGAGTAGAGTCCCCGGTAGACACCGCACGGGTGGATGAAATCGCACCAGCCGCCGGGGTTTCGGACGAGTCCGATCCCGTTGCTGCTGTTGCCGAAGGTAATCCGGCAGTGGCCTCGGCCGTGAGTTTACCGGTTTTCGCCGATTCGTCCTGTTTAGGTTGGGAAGAGCAGCCGGTGAGGTGGCAAAAAGCCACAAACGAGAGGGCAGCTAAAGAAAAACGCATACTGTAAATAGGAGTTAAAAAATGATTCACAAAAAAAAGGGTTATCACTCCGGTGTGAAGGAGTATTAACCCTGCCCTGCAAGTATAAAATCTTATTCTATCTTTTCAAAGGACTAATTCGCCCAGCCCCTGACGTATGACCGAAAATTCGTCGTCAGTGGCATCGACAATCGTCGATGCGACATTGCCGCCATACCCCCCGTCAATGACAATGTCTACCTGATTCTGGAACTTCTCGAAAATCAACTCCGGGTCGGTCGAATACTCGATAATTTCGTCTTCGTCGCGGATGGATGTCGTAATGATCGGGTTGCCCAGTTCATGCACAATCTGGCGCGGAATATCGTTGTCCGGCACCCGGATACCCACTGTTTTCTTGTTGGTATTGAGCAGTTTAGGTACGCTGCCGGTTGCTTCGAGAATGAAGGTAAAGGGGCCGGGCAACACCTTTTTCATCAGCTTGAACGCCTGATTACTCACGCGGGCATAATCGGCAATATGGCTCAGGTCGTAGCAAATAAAAGAGAAATCATTTTTTATGGGCTTGATGCCTTTAATCCGGGCAACTCGCTCCACAGCCCTGGTATTATGAATATCACAACCCATCCCGTAAACAGTATCGGTTGGGTAAATAATCACGGCTCCGTCGCGCAGGGCTTTTACAATGTGCTCAATCCGGCGCGGATCGGGGTTTTTGGGATAGAGTTTAATAAATTCGGCAGACATGGGTGAAGTTTGTCGTTTGTAGTTTTACAGTTGTCTGCGGTGGCGATTGGCAATTATAAACCACAAACGACAAACTACCTAAACCGGTTGCGATACCATTGATAAAGACGATTGACAGGCACCTGTAGTTGGCTTAGCGTTAGTATGGAGTGGCTCAGTAAATCAGGATTCTCAATTTTACGGAGGAGTTGCCCGAATTGCAGGGCCAGCGCAAACTGCTCAGCGTAAAACGATTTCCTGATAAACGTTCGGATTCGGTTGGCTAAAGCCTCGTATTCGTCGGGCGTGGCGCATCGCTCGAAGGCTTTATGGCAGACCACCAGCGTTGAGTGGAGCAGGTTGTTAGCGGGCCGAACGACCTGCGCCGACAGCGAATCGGGCAGGCGTCGCTTCTGCGTCAGTACGTCGTCCAGATAGGCATAGAGGTAGAGCCGGGACGACCGCACCCAGAAATCAAAATCTTCGTAGGCCAGTGTTTCATCGTAGCCGCCCAGTTCATTGAGCACATCCCGACGCATCATCATGGTTGGCGTGCAAATAAAATACGACGCCAGCACATCCCGAAAAACGTTACCCGATGGGACAGGTAAGCAGGCTTTCCCGTCGGCGTCTACGGTATAATGAAGACCCGTTTGCCGTCCCTGCGCGTCAATGTAAGCGGCATTGGAAAAGACAACGGCATAAGAATCAGTTAACTGCTCAAATAACCTGACCTGTTTAGTGATGCGTCCCGGCAGCAGGACATCGTCGGCAGAAAGGTCAATAACGTACCGGCCGCCGGCCAGTGCCAGCCCCTGATTGAACGCCCGGTTCAAGCCTGTATTGACCGGATTTTGTATAAACTGGACAGAAGGAAATTCCTCAATAAAGGCGGCTATGTACGTTGCCGAACCATCTGTACTGCCGTTGTCAAGTACGATTAACTCAACATAAGGATAGTCCTGCCCGACCACCGACCGAAGGGCCTGTTCGACATAGGCCCGATGATTATAACTGATACAAATCACACTCACCCAGGGTTTGCCGCCGAGATTGGGAGAAACAGACAGGTAAGTTGGTAATCGGGTAACGGAAACCATACACTAACCAATTACAGACCAGGGCAACACGTTGCGTCCGAATAAATAATATTGTTGCCTAAATCCTTAAAACATAAACTTTTTGTTAGTATAATTGTAGGTTATTTGGTGTTTACAGGAAAGAGAGGTAGCTAAATAAATAAACGGCAGTATTGGCACGTTTTTAGCGAATTTTATAGGATCACATTTCAGGTGCGCCAAAATAGGATCATCCCGGAATTGTGCCTAATACATTTATGGGTTAGGTTTTGCAAACGTCATCTCAAGTTTCCGGGGTGGCGTTTGTTGTTTTTGCCGCAACGCTCGGATTTTTATCGCCTTCGAGGTTGTATAGAGCCACATTCATCTCAAACCCAATAATGAGCAGCAGCGCGATCAGGTTTATCCAGATCATCAGCGCAATCAGGGTGCCAATAGACCCATATAGTTTATTGTACGAGCCAAAATTGGAAACATAATACGAAAAACCAACGGTAGTCAGGACGATCAACACGGAAGCCGTCACAGCCCCCGGCGTAATAAAAGCCCACTTCATGTTTACGTCCGGCCCGAATCGGTAAATAACCGAAACGGCACCCACAAAAACGGCAAATACCACGACATAGCGGACAAGGGTGAGCAAATCGACAAAAACAACATTGTTGAAAAAACCGAAATGGAGCAGGTAATCGCTGACAATACCACCGATAATCAGGACGACAACCGCCAGAACCAACGCGAACGCCAGGGTAACCGTCAACCCGATGGCTATGCCCCGCGTTTTGAAAAATCCCCGCCTTTCGCTCGATTTATGCGACGAGTTGAATGCCTGCATCAAGGCGACTAAACCGCTTGTGGCTGAATATAAGGCCAGTAGGAAGCCAAAGGACAACACGCCACTCTGCGGACGGCTGATGATGTCTTGAATGGTTGTATCGACCGTACTAAAGGTATCGCCCGGCAACACCCGCTTGAAAAAGCCCATAATCTGCCCCTGAAGGTCAGGGATAAAGGAGATGTAGGGAATGAGGGTGAAGAAGAAAATTACGGTTGGGAAAACGGCCAGAATCAGGCTATACGATACCGAAGCGGCTCGCTCACTGGTGTCGTTCTCCACAATGATCCGTCCCATTTTTGTTAAAAACGTGTACCAGTTGTTTCGGGAGTTAAACGGATGGTTGTCATAAAGCCAGATACGGATGCTTCGCAGTGCGTTTAAGCTTAATAGTTTGTCGAACATAATTAAGTCAGCAAGTCAGCAAGTTGGTAAGTATTAAGTGGTAAGGAGTAAGTAGGTAAGTAAGTGGTTGGCCCGAACGCTGTACAGATTCGTGAGCTACTTACCCACTTACTCCTTACCACTTAATACTGTCTACATCTCAAAAAAAGGTTTGGTGGCTTCGACCAGGTCAGCGGGAGCCGAACAGGGCCGACCCGTTTCCGTGCGAACAAAAACCAGCGTTGTCTGTCCGGTATTTAATAGCTGCCCATCCTGATTGAAAATCTCGTAACCGAACATCAGCCGGGTTTTGGGCATCTGCGGAATCGTGACCCGGATGGTGAGCAGGTCGTCGTACTTTGCCGCCCGGATAAATCTTGAATTGAGGTCATAAACGGGCATTGAAATACCATCGGCTTCAATGTCTTTATAGTTTAAGCCCAGATGGCGTAGTGCTTCGACCCGTCCTATTTCGTAAAAACGGGCGTAATTGCCATAATAAACGATGCCCATCTGGTCAGTATCATAATACCGAACCCGAATGTTTGTGATGTCGTGGATAATCATAGGGTAGTACGTGAAGTTGGTGGAGTGAGTTGAATTGGTGGAGTGGTCAGTCCTACTTCACTTATTACACCGACTCTACCAACTCGACTTACCAACTGTTTATTTCATAATCTTCATTCGGGTCAGGGCCTGCTGGTACAGGCGGGCGTTGGCCATGTGTTCGGCCAGGGTCTTCGAGAAGGTATGGTAGCCGTTGAAACGCGCATCGACCACAAAGTACAGGTAGTCATGCTGTTCGGCGTTCAGAACGGCGTCAATCGTTGCCGGAGCGGGCAGGTTGATTGGGCCGGGTGGCAGACCCGCAAACCGATATGTGTTGTAGGGCGAATCGACGCTTAGCTGCTTGTTGAGGAGTCGGCGAATGGTGAAATCGCGCAAGGCGAAAATCACGGTCGGGTCGGCTTCGAGTTTAATACCGCGTTTCAGTCGGTTCAGGTAAACCCCCGCCACACGAGGCTGCTCGTCGCGTTTGTTGGTTTCGGCAGCTACAATAGAGGCCAGCACCTGCGTTTGGGTTTGGCTCAGGCCTAAGGCTTTTGCTTTGGCCTGCCGGTCGGGTGTCCAGAATTTCTTGTATTCCGAACCCATGCGCTCCATCAGGGCTTCGGGCTTGATTGTCCAGAAAAGCTCGTAGGTGTTCGGTAAAAATAAGCAAACGATAGTCGTGGTATCGAAGCCGAATTTCTCACAGGTGGCCGGATCGTTGAGCAGTTTGCCGAGGGCTGCGGGGCCAAACTCGAACTTGCCGCCGAGCCGCTGAATGAGGTCGCTTTTTTGCCGCATACTGTTGAACGTTACGGGCATGGCATCCTGACTGCCGGAACGGAGTTTCACCAAAGCCTCACGGTTACCCATACGCGGCTTGATTTCATACCGGCCTTCTTTCACCCGTTCGGGGTATTTCATCATCTTGGCCAGAAACCGGAACGACGTTTCGTCATTGATGACCCGGTGCGTTTTGAGCGTGTCCATCACCGACTCGAACGTAGACCCGCGTGGAATGAGCAGGGCAAATGTCTTGTCGTTATCCTGAACCAACAGGTTTGGGCTACGAAAAACCTGCCAGAAATAAAACGTGAAGGTCGTCAGCAGAATGGAAACGGTAAGGAACAGACCAATTTGTAAGTTACGCGACATGTCGAATTATGAATGATGAATTAGAAATTATGAATGATGAATAAACTGCCAGCGCAGTGGTGAATTACAAATGGTCGAATAGAAAATAATTCATCATTCATTCGGCAAATTTACGGCAAAACTGGTCCAAACAATCCATCTGGTATGAAGTACGTAGTGTCTCTTTTGACGTGTTCTGCGTTGATGATCGCTCGACATGCCCGTACCGGTAGTCTCCGCACTACGAATCTGGCGGTTCCTACGTGGCAAAAAGCCATCGACGAAATTCGGGAGGTGATCAAAATTTAGTTGGTTATCCGAACAGTAAGGAAAGGCGAAGCCGTTCATACTATAGCGTTTTTGGGGTAATAGTTTGTGGGTTGTCGTTCGTGGTTTATCGGAACCGGCTACCTTTGCAGATACAACCTACAATTATAAACTTGTCCATTACCCGTCAATCTGAAGCCCGCCAAACGGCGCGCGGCCCATCGCTCTATACCGTCTCGTTCTGGCTGCTGTGCGTCAGTAACTTCCTGTTTTCGGCCAGCTTTTCAATGATGATTCCCGAACTGCCCGCTTACCTGACTAAGCTGGGCGGGGGCGAATACGTCGGGTGGATTATTGCCTTGTTTACCCTTACGGCGGGCGTATCCCGGCCTTTCAGTGGCAAAATTACGGATACCGTCGGGCGGGTGCCAGTCATGGCGTTCGGGTCGCTGGTATGCTTCATTTGCGGATTTCTGTACCCATATCTGCTCACGGTCGGCGGCTTTCTAACGCTCCGGCTTATTCACGGTTTTTCGACGGGAACCAAGCCCACGGCTACGTCGGCCTACGTTGCTGATATTGTTCCGGCCACACGTCGGGGCGAAGCAATGGGTATGCTGGGGCTGTTTACGGCAATGGGTATGTCGCTTGGGCCCGCCATTGGAAGCTGGTTAGCCACCGATTTCTCGATGAATATCATGTTCTGGACCTCATCGGCGTTTGCCCTGCTGTCGATTGTTATTCTGCTCCAGATGACCGAAACTTTGGTCGAAAAACAGCCATTCCGGTTTGGTTTATTGCGGCTGAAAAAAGATGAGATTTTCGACAAGGCCGCTATTCCACCGTTCATTGTATTGCTGTTGCAGTCGTTCTCATCGGGGGTGGTGCTCACGGTCATTTCAACATTCGGCGCGTCGATGGGTATTACCAATAAAGGGTTGTTTTTTACGGTCTATACCGTTGCTTCCTTAGTTGTTCGGGTCGTATTCAGCCGCAGTTCTGATCGGTACGGCCGCCTGCCGGTTCTGTTTATTTCGACCGTCGTGCTGGCTTTTTCGATGGTGCTGCTAATCCTGACCGATTCGCCCGCATGGTTCTGGACGGCGGCTGTTTTTTACGGCATGTCGTGGGGCATGAACTCGCCAACCGTAACGGCCTGGACCGCCGACCTGAGCGACGAAGCCACGCGGGGCCGGGCAATGGCAACCATGTATATCGCGCTCGAAGCCGGTATCGGACTGGGCGCATTGGGAGCGGGCTGGCTGCTTAATCATGCAGCGGGCGAGTCGGGTATTGATGCTTCGTTTGCCGTATCGGGTGTGCTGGCACTGGCTGCCGTCGGGTATCTGGGCTGGTTGTGGCATCAGGACCGGCAGACTGCGCATCATAAGATGGACGATGCCGACGAAATGGCGTTGTTGGATGGCGAACCCTGATGGACGATATTGAACCGAAAATTCGCCCATTGGTCGATGCGCTGAACGAAACGGGCCTGATTCGCACCTTTTCGAGTTGTGAAGGCCACTTCGCACCCGACGAACAAACGCTCGTTGACCGGACCCATGCTTACGTGCGCTTCGTACCCGCCGAAGACGTGTCGGTAGAATCTGTCGAAAAACTCCTCTCGTTCCTGCTAACCCGTTTCAGGAGCCAGCACGGCCTGATTCCCATAAATCTGACGGGCTACAAACTGTACACGCCCATCGACGATGAAACGGTTGAGGAAACCTTCGTACTCGAACTCCGCCCGTTCAACCGCTTCGACCCTCCCGACCGCAAGCGTAGCGATACGGATCGGGCTATTGAGCAAGTGAGGATGTTGATATACGATTTATAATTCGTTCTTCCCGCTCAATAATTACAATTAGCTGGCTTATGAAAGGAGCGTTTTATTGGACGGCTATTTTTAATAACTATAAACTCCGGATAATAACGTACGGTTAATTCCGTACCGACCTACTTGACGGCAGCCAAAGCGGCAGCGTAATCAGGCTCTTGCCCGATTTCCGGCACCTGCTGTTCATAGACAATTTTTCCGTCGGGATCCACGACGATGACCGCACGACTTAACAACCCTTTCATGGGACCATCGGCAATTTGCACGCCGTAAGAATTGCCAAAGTCAGTTCTAAAATCCGAAAGCATCACTACGTTTTTGATGCCTTCCGCCCCACAAAAAGCTTTCTGGGCAAAAGGCAGGTCTTTAGAAATGCAGAGCACGGTGGTGTTGTTTAGTCCAGCCGCATCCTCATTAAATTTCCGTACCGATTTGGAACAAACCCCGGTGTTCACGCTGGGGAAAATATTCATAATCACGTATTTGCCTTTGTAATCGGTTAGCTTGCTATCCTTCAGATCAACACCGGTCAAGGTGACATCTTTGACCGATGTTCCCACCGCAGGTAGTTTTCCAACTGTATGAATTGGTTTACCCCCTATCGTAATGGCCGTGCCAGTCGTTTGTGCCAGCGAAATACCTGTAATAAATAATCCGGCAAGTCCCCAAAAAAAGAGTTTAAAGGCGTACATGAAGTTTTTGATGCTGGTCATAGCAAGATTATATTGGTGGTAACTCCTGAAATATACAAAGAAAACCGTACTGAAAATCAATTATGTCAACCGATGCTAATTCTAACCGCCCAATTGACAACTATCCAACACTAAACAAGATTTATAGGCGGTAGCCTGACTAGGAAAAACGAGCCTTATTTGAGAAAGTTCCTCTCAGGGTTGCAGTCGGACAGTTTAGTGTCTATCCAACGCAATCCGTAGTATACGCAGTAAACAGTACGATTCCGATAAGGCGAATGTCTATAGAGGTAATCAACCGTATAAATGTCCGACCTCATCGGAATCGCAGCAGCAAGTTGTCTACTATCTATTTATATGGAGCGGAAACTCTACCTAAACTACAAAATAAACTGGCTCAGATCCCGGTTCTTTATCAGACCGTTCAGCTTTTCGTTCACTAACTCTTTCGTGACCACAACGTGCGCGTTAGCTCCGATCACGTCGGGAATGTCGAACATGAAGTCGTTCATGAGGTGGCTCAACACCGTTTGCAACCGTCGGGCACCAATGTTTTCCACTTCGCCATTTACCTCGAACGCAATCCGGGCGAGTTCGCGCAGGGCGTCATCCTGGAACGTTAAGCTCACGTCTTCGGCGTTCAACATCGCTTCGTACTGTTTCGTGAGCGCGTTTTTCGGCTCTTTCAGAATGTGATAAAAATCATCTTCCGACAGGCTTTGCAACTCCACCCGAATCGGGAAACGGCCCTGCAATTCGGGTATCAGATCGCTGGGTTTGGCAACGTGAAACGCCCCGGCAGCAATGAACAGAATGTGGTCGGTATGAATGACGCCGTACTTGGTATTGACCGCGCTGCCTTCCACAATGGGTAGCAGATCGCGCTGTACACCCTCGCGGCTTACATCCGGTCCGCCACCGCCATTTCCCGACCGGGCCGATGCTACTTTATCAATCTCATCAATAAAAATAATCCCGGCATCTTCGGCTTTGCGGATGGCTTCTTCCTTTACCTCGTCCATGTCGATAAGCTTGGCGGCTTCTTCTTCCAGCAAAATTTTGCGGGCTTCGGCAATGGTCACTTTGCGTTTTTTACCCCGTTTGGGCATCATCCCGCCAATCATTTCCTGAATATTCATCATCGACAAATCATCCACCGAGCCACCCATCACGCCGATATTGGGCGTTTGGCTTTGCTGTACGTCGATGTCGATTTTACGGTCGTCCATCTCGCCGGAGCGAATTTTCTCACGGAAACGGTCTCGGGTGCGTTCGTTCAACTCTGCATCGGGATCATGTTTTTCGATCTCGAAACCTACCTGACCATTCGCGTTGGCGGGTTTGACGGACGGAATAAGAATATCCAGAATGGCATCTTCAACGAGTTGCTGCGCCCGCACCTGCACGGATTCCTTTTTGGCAGCACGCACCATATTGACAGATTGCTCCACCAGGTCGCGCACCATGCTTTCTACGTCCCGGCCAACGTAACCAACTTCGGTAAACTTCGAGGCTTCGACTTTTATAAAAGGCGCGTCGGCAATTTTGGCCAACCGGCGGGCAATTTCGGTTTTACCAACGCCCGTTGCACCGATCATCAGGATGTTGTTCGGTGTAATTTCGCGCTGCATATCGGCAGTGCTGTTCATGCGTCGCCAGCGGTTACGGAGGGCAATGGCTACGTTGCGTTTGGCATCGTGCTGCCCGATAATGTACTGGTCCAACTCGGCAACAATTTGCCGGGGCGTAAGGTCTTTGAGTGATTGGGTCATCGAAAAAAAGTGGAGCGTGTTGTGCGCTCCCTGCCAAAGAAACACACGAAACCCGAAAATGTGCCAATACCGGGCGGGAAATTTGGGGTTTAAAATTTAACGACAGGCTTCAATGTCGAACAGCTTTAGCTAAACAAAGGAAGCAAATTACCCACTTCAACTTGTTGAGCTGCCAGTATGCTCTCGTAATAATGCATTGCCTCGGTGTCTGGGATAGTTTTTGGCAGGAATCGGAAAACAGAGGCAGCCGCGTATTGGCTTTCGTTATCAAATGAAAGCCAACAACGGTTATTTAGTTGAGCCACTTCACCCGTTGTGTTTGACCCAGCGAATATATCAAGCACTATATCCCCCGGATCGGTCAGGTACTTAATGAAAAATTCGGGTAGCTTAGCCGGGAAACGTGCGGGATGGCTGGAAATAGATAGTTTTTTACAAAATGATAGATAACGTGAATTTGATTCTGTATTCGGAATCTGTAATAAGTTTGACGGTATTGATCCGCCATTGTCTCGTCCGAAATTATCGCCAATGTCATGACCGGACGGTCTTTTTTTTGCGTCGTAATATTTTGCGGGATCTTCGATTAACTTCTTCATTCGGTCACTGTAGGGAGTCAGCACATTGCGGACATCTGCTTTAGGAAATTCCGTTTTACTGAACCACCAAACTGTGTTGACTGCATCTTTGACCCGAATTTTCCGTTTATTCACCCATTCAATTGGGCTGGGTAATTTTGCTGGATTGTACCAATAAAAATCTTCTGCCAGATGATAGCCCAAATCATCACAAAATCGAATTGGAATTCTGAAATTGTATAAACTACGAACAGGAATACCTTGCTGGTAAGCTCCACCAATGTCTATGACCAGACTACCAGACTGTTTCAATTTTTTAAGTGCTTCAGCACCAAACTCGGCCAGCCAATCTATATATTCATGCTGGTCTTTGTTGCCATAGGATTTTTTGCGTAGTAAGGCAAATGGCGGGCTGGTCATAATTAAATCAATACTATCATCCGGCAGTGATTTCAAAAGTGTCAACCCGTCACCCACATGATAGGCTCCCTTATCTGTGATATAAGCAGCTTCACTGATAGGTAAAAGCGATGGTACAATGTCCATTAGATGTTTGATTTATAGCACAAATGTAACTGTAAACTCCGAATATATTCGGTCGTTTGTCTTACTCATAACAATGAATTTTGCTGAAACTTATTCGATAAATGAGCGAAATAACAGCAATTCATCAAATCATTGCAAAGAATATTGTTAGGTTACGCAGGGAGAAGGAGATGACTCAAGACGAGTTGGCTTACCGGGCGGGAGTTGACCGAACCTACATGGGTTATATCGAAAATGCTAAATTCAATCTGACAATCGGGAAACTGGTACAGATAGCAGAAGCTCTGGACACCGTTATTGATGAATTGATTACCGAACAGAAAAACGTTGAACTGACTGACATAGAGCAAATTAATCATTTATTTCCAAGCGTAAGGGCTTTTCAAGAATTAGCCTATAAGTTTAACATTAACGATGTATTCCAGGATAATGGGGGAAAACTTTTGCAGTTATTACTAATCACTGGCCTGACCAACATGCCTAACCGTGAAGGTAATGATGCTGTCAATGATTCAGGTCGGGAGTTTGAACTCAAAACAGTTAATGTGCTTCTGACTAAAAGTTTCTCTACCAATCATCATCTCAACCCAGTTATTATTGCTAAATACCGAAAAGTAGATTGGATTTTTGGTATTTACGAAGGAATTGAAGTCAAGCGTATATATCAGGTAAAGCCAGAAGATTTAGAGGAGAAATATTTTAGCAAATGGGAAGCAAAATGGCACAGAGAAGGTGGTAAAGATATTAACAACCCCAAAATACCATTAAGCCACATCGTTGCCGTGGGTTTGCTACTCTATCCAAACAGCAATGCCGAGGACGATAAGATATATAAAGTGGATTTGCTATAAATTCAGTTGGTTAAAACCCTTGCCCAACTCACTTTACTAAACAATCAATCACCCAAAACATGAATCTTAGTCGATTACTCATTTTTGCTTTTTGTATTGCCACCGCTCAGGCCCAGTCGAACATCAATTTAATTCCGCAACCCGTTAGCATTCAGCCGAAGAGCGGGGTTTTCACCCTCACCAAAGCTACAACCATTCAGTATAATCAGGCCGACGGGCGGGCCGTTGCCGAGATGCTTGCCCAGCAATTGAACCGCCCAACGGGTTTTGGACTGGCGGCCAAACCGGGCAAAACCGGAAAGATTCAATTGAACCTGACCAATACGCCCAACGCCCGGCTTGGTGAGGAAGGCTACACGCTCGATGCCTCGCCAAAAGAGGTAATTATTACGGCAAACCGCCCGGCGGGCCTGTTTTATGGAATGCAGACATTCGTTCAACTTTTGCCAAAAGAAATTGAAAGCAAGACCGTTACGTCGAAAAACTGGACACTGCCCGCCGTCAGCATCACCGATTATCCGCGCTTCGGCTGGCGGGGAATCATGCTCGATGTGAGCCGCCATTTTTTCACGAAAGACGAAGTGAAAAAATACATCGACCAGCTTGTCAAACTCAAATACAATACGTTTCACTGGCACCTTACCGACGATAACGGCTGGCGAATTGAAATCAAATCGTTACCCAAACTGACCGAAGTGGGTGCGTGGCGCGTAGCTCGAACGGGGCATTATGGCAACCGGCCCGAGCCAAAACCGGGCGAAGCCGCTACGTACGGCGGGTTTTATACACAAAACGATATTAAAGAGGTGGTGGCGTATGCACAGGCCCGTAATGTAACGATTGTGCCCGAAATCGACGTGCCGGGCCACAGCATGGCGGCTCTGGCGGCTTACCCCGAACTGAGTTGTACCAAAGCCCTTGTGTATGTCAATCCCGGAACAGCTTTCTCGGACTGGTATGGCAACGGTACATTTAAAATGAAGGTAGAAAACACCCTGAATCCGTCGGATGAGAAGGTGTACGAGTTTCTGGACAAGGTCTTTACCGAAGTGGCCGCGCTCTTTCCAAACCCCTACATTCACGTTGGGGGTGATGAGTGCTACAAAGGTTACTGGGCGCAGGACCCCGGCTGTCAGGCGTTGATGAAGCAACTGAATATCCGGCATGTCGAAGATTTGCAGGGCTATTTTATGAACCGGGTCGAGAAAATCCTGGCCGCCAAAGGCAAGAAATTAGTAGGCTGGGACGAAATTTTGGAGGGAGGCATTTCGCCCGGCGCGACGGTGATGAGCTGGCGGGGAATCAAGGGCGGTATCGAAGCCGCTAAGGAAGGCCACAACGTCGTGATGACGCCGACAACGTTTGCGTACATAGATTATAATCAGGGTGATCCCACCATCGACCCGCCGATCTATGCTAACCTGAGTGCCCGCAAAAGCTATAGCTTCGAGCCTGTCCCCGATGGGGTGGAATCTCAATACATTCTGGGCGGGCAGGGTAACCTCTGGACCGAGCAGATACCTACCCTGCGCCATGCCGAATACATGACGTATCCGCGTGCCTGGGCCTTAGCCGAAGTCTACTGGTCGCCGAAGGAAGTGAAAAACTGGCCCAATTTCGCGCAACGGATGGAATCGCATTTCGAGCGGGCCGAGGTTGCCAACGTCAATTACTCGCGGGCGGTGTACGATGCCATCGTGAAAACGAGCCAGAAGGGGGATAAATTGCAACTCGAACTGGAAAGCGAACTGCCCGGTCTGGACATTTATTATACCCTCGACGATACCATGCCCGACCAGTTCTCGACCCGCTACACCCAACCCGTCGACCTGCCCGACGGACCCAGCACGCTTCGGGTAATCACGTATCGCGCTGGCAAACCCATTGGTCACTTAATCACCATCCCCCGCGACGCGTTGCAAAAGCGTTCTGGACGGTGATTTAATAGGGGCAGGAGTTGACGTTGTTTAGGAATTACGAAATCAACTCGGTTTTGTCATCCCGACGCAGGAGGGATCTCAAGATTGCCTGATGCTTGAGATCCCTCCTGCGTCGGGATGACAAAAATGCCGTCATTTTTCTTGTCAACATGAACGCTTAAAACAACTTCATTGTCAATAATCCCTTATCTATTCAGAAATCGCTCTAAATCAATACGTACCGATAACTGACTCGTTCCGGCGGTGGGCACCGACGAAAACCGGCCATACGTCAACTGGAAACCCCGCGCCTGCACCGATGCCCCAAACGAAATGCCGGTAGTGGTGAACGCGGGCGACCCAATGCCCGTCGCTGACAGCTTCCCTTCGGCCCGTTTCTGGTGATTGTAGCCGAGCAGCAAATGCACATTTCGGCTGATGAACAGTTCGGCCCCGAAACTCAGGTGCCGGGCGATTTTTTCTGTTACACTTATTGTCTGCGGGATTGGATTGCCGTTGAGGTCATAGCGGACGTTGAGGTTCGGGTCGTTGTAGCTGATGTCGAATCGCTGCAGATGGTGAGCCGTAATGGTTAGTCGAATGGGGGCGTAGCGTGGTTTGAGCGTAACACCGGCCTGTAAGTCGAACGGTAATTCAGCATCGGCAGAGCCATAATTTTTGATCAGATAACCCACATTTTTAGCGACTAAGCCGAAGGTCAACTCTTTTTTGGGGTGTCGCCAGATGCCCCCAAAATCGGCCAGTATACCAAACGCCGAATACATTTCAATGCCTGACCCGACGGCTTTGATGGTTGCGCCGAGCGTAAAATTGCCTTCGGTGCGGGCGTGGGTCAGGCTGAGTGCATAATCGTTGGCCGTAAAGGTGCCAAGCGAATTACCCGCCGGGTCGGTCAGGTCGAATTGCCCGTAACTTAAATATTGCAGTCCAGCCGCCCATTTTCCTTTCGATTTTATGGGCAGACCGTATTGAAGCGTATAGTATTTTGCCGCAGCCAGATACGGCATGAGGCTGATAGCCAGTTCATTCGTTTTAATTGAATCGGCCAGCGCAGGGTTATTGAGGTGATACGAACCATCGGGTCGGGTGGCGGTGGCGACTTGCCCGCTAAGGGCAGCCGCACGGGCGTGGGTGGGCAGGTCGAGAAACGAAAAAACGCGCTGCCCGCCCAGCGGTTGCGCCAGTGCCGACGTCGCGAAAGCAGGAATGCCAAGAAAAACGTAGAGCCAGAAACGCAAATCAGTAAACCGCGATTGTACCGGGCAAAGGTCACAAAAAAAGGGCTATTCAACACTCAAAGCCCAAATCCAATTTTTAGCCCGGCTGTTGCACTCGGCTGAATAGCGTTACCCGGACGGAAGCGGTCAGGACCGAATCCGCAGCCACAGAGGTCATCAGGAGGGGTCGTTTCCGTGTTGCTGTGCCGGAGCCCAACGCCAATATAAAAGTCCAGCAATACACGGGACAGGCTGGTTATCGATGCGCCGGGAATGGCAATCTGACGACCCCATTTGACATGGCTACCCCACACAAACCGGTTGATGGCTTGCTGCCCATTCGGGATGGATGCCGTGCCATCGTACGAAAAAAGGTTTTTTGTCCCGTCAATCTGTTTGGCAAATCCTTCAATAGCCAGATAATTACCCAGCGGATAAGAACTTCGGATATGGATGTTATTTCGGTTGTTAGTACGAAATCGGTTTGTATAATGCCGCCACTCCGAGCGAACCCGCCAAATCGACCAGTCGGCAAAGTTTTTCTTTTCATCCGACGTGAGAGCCAGCCCTTTATGACCAAAACCAACTTCGGCCTGCACAGAACTCCGGCGGCTAACGCGGACTTCCAGTCCGCCCTGAATTGTTGCATCGGGGTCGAGCAGGAGCGCGAGCGGAGCCAGTTTCAGAATAACACGGGGAGCTTGATATTGAACGGTCGAATCCTGACCGAATGCCAGTGTTTTGGTCAGGAATAGACAGATAAAGTAACAGAGACGGACCATCCTGACAGGTAAAATAGTTAGTATGAACAATGATACAAAATCAATCCGAACCGTTGGAATCCGCAAGAAAAATTAACTTTGTCGATACGTCATTTCGTCAGCACCCCGCTTATGCAGCCCTTACCGACCAACCCAACGCCCGAAGTCCCAAACCTGAAACCATCGAAGACCGAAATACTGGCCCGTAAAAATGCCGAAGCCGAATTGGGCGGTGGGCAGAAACGCATTGATGCCCAGCACAAAAAAGGCAAACTGACCGCCCGCGAACGCATTGCCCTGCTCGTTGACGAAGACTCGTTTGAGGAAGTGGGCAAGTTTGTAATGCACCGCACCCGCGACTTCGGAATGGACAAAGAGCATTACCTCGGCGATGGTGTCGTGACGGGCTACGGCACAATAGACGGACGTTTGGTGTATGTTTTTGCGCAGGATTTTACCGTATTTGGCGGAGCCTTGTCCGAAACGCATGCGGAAAAAATCTGTAAACTAATGGACTTAGCACTCCAGAATGGCGCACCCATCATCGGTCTGAACGACTCTGGCGGTGCCCGAATTCAGGAAGGTGTATTGTCACTGGCGGGCTATGCCGATATTTTTTACCGCAACACACGGGCATCGGGCGTTATTCCGCAACTGTCGGCGGTGATGGGGCCATGCGCGGGCGGAGCCGTTTACTCACCGGCCATCACCGACTTCATTTTTATGGTCGAAAATACGAGTTATATGTTCGTGACCGGCCCCAATGTAGTCAAGACCGTAACGCACGAAACCGTTACCGCCGAGGAACTGGGCGGGGCCAGTACGCACAGCACGAAATCGGGCGTAACGCACTTTTCGTGCGCCAACGAACTGGCTTGTATTCAGCAGCTTAAGCAGGTTCTGAGCTACATTCCGCAAAACTGCGAAGACGAGCCGCCGATGCTTGCCTACGAGTCATCGGACGAGACGCGCCCCGCCCTGAACAGCATCATCCCCGACAATCCGAACCAGCCGTACGACATGCGCGAGGTGATCGAGGAACTGGTTGATGGGGGGAGTTTTCTGGAAGTTCACAAAAATTTTGCCGAGAATATCGTTGTGGGTTTTGCCCGGATTGGCGGTCGAAGCATCGGTGTGGTGGGCAACCAGCCAGCGGTTTTGGCAGGTGTGCTGGATATTCACGCCAGCACGAAAGCAGCCCGGTTTGTGCGCTTCTGCGACTGTTTTAACGTGCCGTTATTGGTGCTCGAAGACGTTCCCGGTTTTCTGCCCGGTACCGATCAGGAATGGAACGGCATCATCACCAACGGGGCCAAACTGTTGTTTGCGTTCTGCGAAGCCACCGTGCCGCGCGTAACGGTCATCACGCGCAAAGCCTACGGCGGAGCGTATGACGTCATGAATTCAAAGCACATCGGGGCCGACATGAACTACGCCTGGCCCTCCGCCGAGATCGCCGTGATGGGTGCAAGCGGAGCCGCCGAGATTATTTTCAAGCGCGAAATTGCTGAAGCCGACGATCCGCAGGAAAAATTACAGGAGAAAGTGCTGGATTATACCGAGAAGTTCGCCAATCCGTACCGGGCCGCGCATCGGGGTTACATCGACGAGGTCATCATGCCCGACCAGACCCGCCGGAAACTCATCCGGGCGTTCCGTATGCTGGAAAATAAAGTGGCAACCATGCCGAAGAAAAAACACGGCAATATTCCGTTGTGACCAGTATGGAGGAACTGCTACAATTTATCAGCAAGGAGTTAGAAATAAGAAATATTGAATACATGCTCTCGGGAAGTGTGGCCTTGAATGCTTATTCTATTCCTCGCTATACTCGCGACATAGATATTGTCATTGAATTACGTTCGGAAGAGTTTTCGACTTTCGCTGAGATATTTGCTAATCGGGAATGTTATTTCCACCGTGAAAGTGCAGAGGTAGAGGTCCGTCGGCAAGGTATGTTCAACGTTATTGACTGGAAGTCAGGAATGAAAATTGATTTTATTATCCGAAAAGATGACGATTTTCAACGGGCTGAGTTTGAGCGAAAGCAGAAAAAAAAGGTTCTCGCCAACGTTGATTGCTGGATCATCTCACCGGAGGATTTAATCATTGCCAAACTATTATGGGTTCAACAGCTTTACAGCCAGCAACAGGTTGATGATATCAAGAACGTAATGTATGATTATTCTCCTCTGGACACAACTTATATTGTAGGTTGGGTCAAGCAGTTACGATTGAATGATTTTGGCCTATTCAACAAATGAACGACACACCCGATCACGTCAGGCGCATCTATGCCGATTTTATTATGCAAAAGACGGAAACAGAACGTTTTCAGATGGGCTTCGAAATGGCTGATGTCGGGCATCGTATGGTCGAGGAATCGATACGTCAACTGCACCCGGACTGCTCAACCGGGCAATTGAAAGCCGCCGTTTTCGAGCGCATCTACCGCGACGATTTCACAGCCGACAAAATGAAACAAATCATGGCATCTATCATTGCCCACCACGACCAGCAAACCGTCTGACTCTATGGCACAAACGCCCCGCAACTCCGGCAGCATAGCAAAAACCGTTATCATCGGCCTTCTTATCCTTTTCGGTATCGCCCTGCTGGTTGGCACCGCGTCGGTGCTGTTTCCGTAACTGTGCTCTATCGGTCAATCGCGGTCAGAATCACTGCGCAGGCTTCCCTGATTTGCGCTTCTGTTATGATTAACGGCGGGGCAATCCGCATCGAATTGTCGCAGAATAGAAACCAGTCGGTAATGACTCCGGCTACAATGGCGCGGTCGATAATGGGTTTTAGCACGTCGAACGAATCGAATTCAACCGCCAGCATCAGCCCTTTTCCCCGCACCTCCCGAATAGCCGGATGCCTGAGCAACTGCCTGAACAACTGGCCTTTGGCTTCGGCCTGCTCATATAGTTTTTCCGCTCCGGCGGGCCGCTCCTGAATTACCTGCAACGTCGCCAGCGAAGCCGCACAAGACACCGGGTGCCCGCCAAAGGTGGTGATGTGACCCAGAATCGGGTTATTCCGAAACACGCTCATAATCTGCGCCGAACTAATAAACGCACCGATGGGCATCCCACCCCCCATGCCTTTGGCGCAGAGTAGAATATCAGGAATTACATCAAATCCCTCGAAAGCCCAGAACGTTCCGGTTCGGCCAAAGCCAGTCTGAATCTCATCAAAAATCAGCAGCGCACCCACATCCGTACAGCGTTGCCGGACCGCCTGTAAATAAGCCGCATCCGGCACCCGAACGCCCGCTTCGCCCGCAATAACTTCCATCACAACAGCGGCTGTTCGATTGGTAATCTGTTCAATATCAGTCGTATGTCCGTGCCGAATGTGCCGGATGTCGGGTAGGAGCGGGCGGTAGTTGCGTTTGAAATTCTCATCGCCGGAGAGCGAAAGCGCACCCTGGGTTGAGCCATGATAGGCATTAAAACAACTGATAAGCTCGGTCCGGCCCGTATAGCGTTTGGCTACTTTCATGGCGCCCTCAACGGCTTCGGTGCCGGAGTTGGTGAAATACACCGTGTCTAAATTTTCGGGCAGGGTTTGCGTCAGTGCCTGAGCCAGTTGGGTTTGGGCCGTTTGCACATATTCGCCGTACACCATCAGGTGCAGGTATTTATCCAACTGATTGTGAATGGCTTCCAGAACGCGCGGGTGCCGGTGGCCAACATTGCTTACTCCAATGCCCGAGATCAGGTCCATGTAGGGCTTTTCAGCATCCTGTCCGAAAAGATAAATGCCTTCCGCCCGTTCAATTTCCAACCCTAAGGGGAAATCGGAGGTCTGGGCTATATGCTGGAAAAATAATTGTCGGTTTGTAACCGTTTGCATGATGAAACTATCAATATTGCATCTGTAAAATAATCAAGTAGAGATGACATCTTTCGCCCTCATTAGTTAAAAGATGTCATCTCTATTTCTGCTTAATGACTAAATTCTAACACACCCGGTTATGAAAACAGTTCTGCTTTTCCTGTTCCTCGGTCCAACTATTTTATGGGCGCAATCAATCAAACTCTCCCCTCAAGACACGCAGCGCAGACAATCGTACCTGCTCATGCGCGACGGGTCGGTGCTGCGGGGG
Source organism: uncultured Spirosoma sp. (assembly GCA_964244845.1). Taxonomy (GTDB): domain Bacteria; phylum Bacteroidota; class Bacteroidia; order Cytophagales; family Spirosomataceae; genus Spirosoma. The sequence continues at coordinate 119,644 of CAXTKE010000010.1, read as the reverse complement.
CAGATTATGAGGCAGGACAGTTCGATTATCAGCGTCCGAAAACGCAACGGTGATATGTCGTTCGTCGAGGCCGATCAGGTTGTTCGCATCTCCCCGAACCGGCCCGACGTGCCCCTTGGCGCGGCTCAGTCCGGCTCAACAACGCCCGCTACGGTTTTTGTTTTGCGCGATGGCTCACAAGTGGGAGGGACGTTCGTTCGGCGCGACAGCACCATGATTACCGTGCGGAAACGGACCGGCCAATTGACCTACTTTGAGCCGGAATTGCTGGTTCGGGTCGATACGGTGCAGACGCAGGATGAGAATACTCCGGTAACTGGCTCAGCAGAGCGCACGTTTCCAAACCGGTTTTCGCCCTGGCTGCTGACCGGGCAAACGGCCTACAATCCCGAAAAAGGCCGACTGTATTATCGGGGAACGGTCATCATTCCCAGCCCGTCCACTGTCACCTTCGCTCAACTGAATGAGTTTACCTATGGGATTACCCGCAACTGGAGCGCGGGCATACGTTTACAGCCCCGTATTAATGACGCCAAAGTATTTGGGAGCGGTGAACGGAATTTCCTGGCGGTAAATGCACTGTTGTTCAGTAAGTTAACATTTGCTATTGGCGATCAATTTCGGTTCGGGCTTAATACCCTTTACCAGCCCCGTCAGAAGACAGGCTATTTTTCGAGTACGCAGCAAGTTGTGTTGCAGGGGCTTATGTCGTTCGGCAACAGTCAGCGAAACGCGACGCTGGGGTATGGAAGCAGGCTCTACCCGGACTATGCATCATCCCTGAAACAGACATTTATCACGGCGGGTGTGATGCACAAAGTAGGGCGTAACGTTACCTTCCTGAGCGACAATACGTTTTACCTGAATCCGGCCTTTGGCGGCACCAGTGCCGAGTTATCCGTTGCACTTCGGTTCGACCGCAAGCGTCATGCCTTTGATTTAGGGGCCTTAGCGTCAGTGCAACCCATTAATTCGTATTACAACGGCTATCCAGTCCCAACGGGCTATGAAACCCGTACCTTTTTCTCACCCTATATTGCCTACAACCTGATTATTGGCCGCAACTAACCGCTCTTTCACCCACCATGAAGCACCTTTCTCTGATTTTACTTCTGCTGTTGCCGTTGCTGGCCGCAGCGCAGGATGAGTATTACCAATCGAAAAAACAGCCCGACCCGAAAAAACGCATCTATCGGATTGTGCTGAAAGATGGCACGCAACTTCGGGGCGAACTGGTGCGGCAGGATAGTTCAGAGGCCATTATCCGAACGAATAATCTGGGCGAAGTCCGGCTGAAGTCCGAGCAGATTGTTCGCATCGAGCAGGAGGGTACGGAAGCCGATGGCGTCAGTTATCCCAACCTGTTTCCGCAGGTGATGCGCGTGGCCCCAACGGCCTTTTCTGCCGAAAAAGGAAAACTCTTTTTCAGGAATTATAATGTGTATATCAGTCAGTTTGAATACGGAATTACGGACAACTGGAGTGTTGGAACGGCCTTCTTTTCGTTTGTGCCAACAGCCCTGTTCAGCCTGAATACGAAGGTGTCATTGCCCGTTAGCAGCCGGGTACGGCTGGGCATCAACGCGCAGTATGCCGCCGTACAAACGGACGGATTCCTCTTCACCGGGGCCGGAGGTTCGCTGGAGGGCATCGGCTACGTGCAGGGCATTGCTACCGTTGGCGACCGGCAGAACAACACGACCTACGGGCTGGGGTGGAGCGTGTCGAATGGGGAGTTGTCGCGCAACGTGGTGGGCACGTTCGGTCTGGTGCGGAAGGTCAACGCCAAACTTAGCTTTATCAGTGAGAATTTTGTGCTGTTCGGCAACGGGACCGTTAATTTTGCAGGAATGCTATCGGCGGGTGTCCGCTTCGACCGCAAACGTCATGCCTTCGATGTAGCGGCTTACCTTCCCTTTAGCTTCGGGCGAAACTTACGCACGCCACTCATCACATTTTTCCCGATAGGGTGTTATCATTTGCGAATTGGCAAGTAGTTTCGGTGCAAACAGGCTCCGGCTATGTGTTTACTATAAACAGCCGGAGCCTGTTTTAGCCATCGTACCGCGATTTCCGCTAATTTCGCCGGTAGTTCGTAGCTACTGCCTTTTCCTATATGCCCGAAAATCCTGCTGATTTACCGCCTTTCGCCCGTTCCTGGTCGCAGTTATACACCATCGTCATCGGTATTCTGGTCGCTGAAATTATCTTGTTTTATGGGCTAATGCGCTGGCTGTCATGAGCGCACTGGACTGGAGTGTATTGGTTCTGACGCTGGTAGGTATTATCGCCTACGGCATTATCCGCAGCCGGGGGAGCCGCAGCATGGACGATTATCTGCTGGCGGGGCAGTCGTTGCCGTGGTATCATGTCGGGCTGTCGGTGATGGCAACGCAGGCCAGTGCGGTTACGTTTTTGTCGGCGCCGGGGCAGGGCTTCTCGGATGGGATGCGGTTCGTGCAGTTTTATTTCGGCTTGCCGCTGGCCATGGTTGTGTTGTCGGTTACGTTCGTACCGATTTTCCATAAACTCAGGATTTACACCGCCTACGAATTTCTCGAAAACCGGTTCGATGCCCGTGTCAGAACGCTGACGGCGGGCCTTTTTCTGCTCCAGCGCGGCCTCTCAACGGGTCTGTCGATTTATGCTCCAGCCATTATTCTCTCAACTATTCTGGGCTGGAACATCTACTGGACAAACCTGCTCATGGGCGGTATCGTGCTGATTTATACAGTAACGGGTGGCACCAAAGCCATCTCCTACACGCATTTGCAGCAGATGGCTATCGTAACGTTTGCCATGGCACTGGCCGGCTACCTGACCGTGAAAATGCTGCCCGAAGATGTGAGTTTCGTTGATGCGCTGCATGTAGCGGGCAAAGCCGGGCGCATGAATTTAATCGACCTAAAGTTTGACCCAAACAGCCGGTATAACATCTGGTCGGGACTGATTGGCGGGTTCTTTCTGCAACTTTCGTACTTCGGCACCGACCAGTCGCAGGTGGGGCGATACCTGACGGGGCAGTCCATCGGGCAGAGCCGGTTGGGTCTGTTAATGAATGGGTTACTAAAGGTGCCGATGCAATTTCTTATTCTGTTGGTGGGCGTTCTGGTGTTCGTTTTTTATCAGTACAACCCGTCACCCACGTTTTTTAATAAGCAGGAAACCGACAAACTTAAGCAAAGCCAATATGCCGGGGCGTATCAATTAGCCGAGATCAAACACCAGAATCTGACCGCGCAACGGCAGCGGGCCGTAGCCGATATGCAGGTGGCTTTGGATGCGGATAACGAAGCCGGACAGGATGCAGCGGGCACCATCCTGCGCGAAACAGACGAAGCCCTGAAAGTCGTCAAAACCGACGTAACGAAGCTAATTGAGCAGAATAATCCAGCCGCCGATACCAACGATGTTAACTACGTATTTCTGCGCTTCGTGCTCGATTACCTGCCGCACGGCCTGATTGGATTGCTCATTGCCGTAATTTTCAGCGCGTCGATGGGTTCCATTGCGTCGGCCTATAATTCGCTGGCGTCGACCACCGTTGTCGATATTTATAAGCAACTGATTAAGCGCGACTCCGACGACGCGCACTACCTGAACGTGTCGCGCTGGGCAACGGTAGGCTGGGGCGTGTTCTGCATTGTGGTGGCGCAATTTGCCAACCGCTTAGGCAGCATGATCGAGGCTGTCAACATTCTGGGATCGCTGTTTTACGGCGTCATTCTGGGGGTGTTTGTGGTGGCGTTTTACGTCAAATCCATCGGTGGCCGGGCCACATTCTGGTCGGCCATTCTCTCCGAAGTGCTGGTTGTTATAAGCTGGTATCTGGACCTTACCGCCTTTTTGTGGCTCAACGTAATTGGCTGTCTGTTAGTCGTGGGCATTGCCTGGGTGCTCCAACGAACGGTCTTTCGGCAAACGACGTAGCACCCGGAGGATGCTACTTATCTAATAACAGACTTAGTTGATCAGAAAATACTTTCTGCGTACTATAAGCGGAAGCAAGGTATCCTTTGTACTGCTTCAGTATACTCATATTCCGATGAAGCTGATTAGACCGGAAAGGTTCTTTGGCGAATTTATCCTTAAGGAGCTGGCCGTGTTGTTCCGTAAATCTGATCGTATCTTCAATATGCGTAATGTAGGCGTTCTGTCTATGAATCCGTTGCCGGACTATACTAACAAGCCACTGATTATGAACCGATTGTAAATTAACAGGACTGCTCAGAACTTGCTGCCATTCTGTAATTGACGATTGACTCGATTCCGAAACAGACTCCCCAACTACTGACGCAGAAAGTGCGCTGACACGGTTAATCAAGTTAATTAGGTCACTCTGGATTTGCTGATCGACTAAATCAATGAATTCAGTTGTTACGCTAAAGAGATACTGTTCCAGTATTTTATTAAAAGGTTGTATAAAGTCGGCCATTAATTAGTTTATTTAAAGAAATATGGCAGGTTCTTTTGGAGCCTAATTTAGATGATTTATTTTATTCAATAGTTGGGTACAATTTAAGGGGGACTTTTGCTAAATCCAAGTTTCCATAATACTTGTTTTGTTAATTCTCTGATGTTATTAGTTGTTCATTAATTGCAGGGAGCAATATTCATTACACAGAACTAACAGAATTGGTAATAAAGTTTGCTCTAAGTGGCCGCATTGCCTGATCGCTGAGATCTCAACAGTAAACGACGCTATATATGAACTGGTGGATGGTATTTCAACTGGTGCAGTGGCTTACATCGCCGGGCAACACACCCGATGGCTACCTGCTTCGTAGTGAAGTCTTTCTTAATCAGGCGATTAGTCAACAGGCTATCGCGTTGAACCACCCGGATACACTCTTGTTGGATATGGCTCTGTTTCACGCCACGAATGAAGTCAGAAAACAAGCTGGACTGACTTTGCTTCAGTATGACCGTTCCTTACATCGGGCTGCTCAGGCGCATGCCTACTCAATGATTAAATATAATTATTACGGTCACGACGACCTGTATAGCCTGATGGAGTTAACCCCGTTCAGACGTATCGAAAATCAAACCAGTCAGTTTGAACGGATTGCCGAGAACATTGGTCAGTACCAAACCATTGATACGCCTGACTGGTACGGCGTCCGGCTGAATAAGGGTACGCATCAGTATGAGTACGTAAATGCTGAAACCAGGCAGATCTGTCAGCCTTATACCTATTCCGGTTACGCCCGCTACGCCGTTAAACAGTGGCTAAATTCGGCTCATCACCGGGCTAACCTGTTGAACCCGCTTTACACACACGTGGGCTGTGCCGCCCGGTTATCGGCTAATCCGTATAAAGAACGTCGCGCACCGTTCGGTCGGTTGGTGCAGAACTTTGGCACCTCATACCAGTCTGCTCAAGCCATCAGGTAGCCGGTTGAGTCGTTTATCGTGCCGAAGTACGCTGGGAAACGTAGTACCCCGATTTGGTGCGAGGAAATTTACTATCTCTGTTTATCGTCTGTTAAGTAAGCTTGCCTGAGAGAATATTTGCTTATAGGACACAAACTTTTGAAGCGATGTCATCAATTCGTAGAATACGCCGGGAACTTGAAGAACAGGATAGATGGCGGGAGTCCATAGCACAGGAGGTACGTAAAAGTCGAATCGTTATTCGCCCTGACGACACAAGCTATTTAGATGGAGTAGGTATTTACGTATCGACTATTACGCGTCGGCTACTGCAAAATGTTAGCTACGAAACGCTAATGAATGATTACCCCGGCCTCAATAAAGACGACATACATTCATGCCTGAAATTTGAAATGGCCAGAAATACAGGTAAATTATAACGTTATCGGTAACTTTACCCAAACGGACTTATCCAACAAAATCTCTATTTTATAATTATGACAGGCAACCCTAAATTAATATCTTTTTCTATGACTGTATTTGCTTTTTTTGCACTCATTATTAGTTCGTTTGGGCAGACAAGCACCTTTCCTAAACGTGAAATTATGGATGTTAATACAAGTTCTATGCAAATGAGTAAGCTTAAATTGGATTTAGATAAATATCATAGTACGACAGACTCGCTATTTAAGTATTCTAAGGATAGCGTTATTTATATCATTAACGGCAAACCGCTGAGCGATATAAATTATATAAGGAAAGAATTATTTGCTAATGGAGAGTACATCGAAACGATATCAACAAGCGAATATAATCTGGAAGGTAAGCGACTCATTACGATTAAATATAAGCCTCATTTGTAGTGTGTTTTTTTGGAAAAAAAGCGTAAATAAATTAACTGTCTTTTTTGACACAATTCGATGATATTCTGTGCCATTAGCTAACTACTCATTTTTGATTGTAGCCTTTGTAAAGAATAACGCTCCGATTTCGTTATCGGGATAGGTATTCACTTAAACGCCCTGTCAAATGTGTTCTATAGGTTACCTTCCTTCAGTCGTAACTGTAGGCAGGTTGGTTTTCCTGCTTCATTCAGGATATTGACATGTACACCTGATACCTTATGCAGTTCTTAAAGCTATTGATAACCAGTGGGTTGGATTAATTTTTAATCTGCCTATGCGTTATCAGGTGTGGCTAAAGAAGTAAAATTTAGGGGCGAGTACCGAAGCACGTCGGGAAAAGTAGTGCCTCAATTTGGGGGAAATGAATTGTATCATCTGTTTTTATCATCGGTCAGGTAAGTTTTTTAACATAGTTGCACTTATACAACAGGAAAATATGCTTCAATACATCATCTGGAATGTTGATCCTGAAATCGTTCGGATTGGCTCTTGGCCCATGAGATGGTACGGCTTGCTGTTCGCTACTGGATTCCTAATTGGCATTCAGATTATGAGCCACATTTTTAGAATGGAGAAGAAGCCCCTTACTGATACGGATTCGTTACTAATAACAATGGTTATCTCAACAATTTTAGGGGCCAGAATAGGACACTTTTTGTTTTATGAACCTTACATATTCATCCAAGACCCGTTATATATCATAACGCCCCCTTTTAGTGGATTGGCCAGTCATGGGGGTATACTGGGCATTATTATTGGCCTTTGGCTTTACTCACGTCGTCAGTCAAGTCAAACCAGTGGTCAAACATTTTTATGGGTTAGTGATCGAATTTGCATTGTGGCGGCTTTAACAGGGGCCTTCATCCGATTTGGTAATCTAATGAACTCCGAAATTTTTGGTAAACCGACTGATGTACCCTGGGCTTTCATCTTCTTGAGAGATCACGAGTTTAGTCACGTACCTCGCCATCCTACCCAACTTTATGAATCGTTATCTTACTTGATTTTATTCATAGGGCTATTCTGGTACTGGAAGAACTACCGCAATCAAGCGGCATCGGGGACTATGTTGGGTATCTCCTTAGTTTGGGTATTTGGCCTACGGTTCGTCTGGGAATTCTTCAAAGAAAACCAGGTTACTTTTGAAGATAGTATGAGCTTTAACATGGGTCAACTATTGAGTATACCCGCCATTCTGCTGGGGTTGATTTTACTTCTAAGAAATTTTATCAGGCCAGCTTCCCTAATTCCGGTTGCCTTGGTGATTCAGTCGTCCAGCCTTTGTTATCAATGCGACTACAAGTCTGTCTTACCAGCCTCCAGCAAGGCCCATTCTGACAGATGTGAAGAGTCAGTTTCTGATAAGTCCCCTCTGGAAATAAGACGTTTTCAAGACCGTATAGTGAAAACAAAAAAGCAGCTTTCTAAAGAGAGTTATTTAACATAATTCGTAGTGGTTAAACCAGTCTGATAAAAAGCAAAACGTGCAAACAGGAGCCATATGGTTCTCGTTTGCACTTTTGCCTTGTTACTAAATAAACACACTTACGCCTTTTTCTTGCCTTTCCCGTTTTTCATAGCGGGCATGGCCGGAGATTTGGCTTTAAACTCCGCGATGCTTTTCTCGATGCCATCCTTGAAAAACGGAAATACCTGATCGTTCGAAGATTGGCCCAGTGCCAGTGCTTTTTCGGCTAACGGAACAGCTTCGAGGTACTTGCCCATCTTCGCCAATATCTGCGACTTTACGTACAGATTGCGAAAGGTTTCTTTCATCGTAATCGACTTGTCAACCCAACCCAATGCTTGTTCTAAGTTGCGTCCTTTCGAGAGGTTATAGTTGGCGGCTGCCTGCAACACGCCTGCATCGTCGGGTTTTTCGGCTACGGCTTTGTCTACATTGGCGGCTGCGTTGGCGTTTACATCTACTCGCAAATCGGCTGAAGCTTTGGCGTTCGCCCACATAAACGTCATTTTGGCGGTGCTATCTGTCAGGTCGCTAAAGCCAATGGTAAACGTTTCTACTTTCTCGCTGTTCTCCATCGGTGTCAGATTGACACGCAGTGCGTCTTCTTCGGGCTTGTACGTTGCCTCGGTAACGGCCTTGTTTTTGCTGAAAATCAGCGTGTAATTGCTCTCTTCGGGAATCGACATGATGGCGTATGATCCGGCAGGTAGCGTTTTTCCGTTCACCATCAAGTCCGTCGATGTGGTAAACGCTGTCGCGCCGTTCGCGCCCGTACGCCATACTTTGCCCACTGGTACGAAGTCACTGCTGAAGGGAGTGCGGCCTCTAAGGCTTGGCCGTGAGTACGTTACGGTCAAATCTGTTGTGCCAACGGTTTGCATGATGGTTGCCGCCGGACTTGGCGAAGGTAATTTAATTTGGGCGGTGGTCAATTGAGCCGCTAAGCAAAGCGTAGCGACTGTAAGCGATAGTTTGTGCATGATTGTCTATAGACTTTTGAAAAATCAGGACCAAATTGCGCCTTTTTTAGCACAAACCCAACTTATGTATCGTCAACCGTTGCTCAACTTACTCCGCAGTCACCGCCCCACCGACGCCATCGAACAGGCCATGACCCGGGCAACCATTGCTTTTGTTGAGAAAAATCCCAACTGCTTTGAACGGTCGCTGCTGACAGGTCACATCACCGGGTCAGCCTGGATTGTCAGCCCCAATCGGGAGCAGATGCTGCTCATTCACCATCGCAAACTTGACCGGTGGCTGCAACCCGGCGGCCATGCCGATGGCGACCCCAATGTGGCCGCTGTTGCCTTGCGGGAAGCTCAGGAAGAGACGGGTTTGACCTCCTTACTGTTCGTTAACTCCGCCATTTTTGACGTCGATATTCACCCGATTCCCGCTCGAAATAATGTGCCGGAACACCTGCATTATGACATTCGTTTTCTGCTGGAAGCGGACCCAGAAGAGACGTTTGGCGAATCTGATGAAATTAAGAATATTCGTTGGTTTTCATTAAAAGAAGCGAAAAACCATGTAAATGGTGAGTCAATAAGCAGAATTATGCGTAAAATGCTCAAAAACTAAAAACATAGTAGCTATTTTAATTGTTTTTTAATCTGACGAAGTTGTAGCTTTGTCGGACAACAAAACCATAGAAACGGCCATGAAATCAGTCACTTTTTTGCTTTTCGGCATCAGCTTACTGGCGACGACCGAACGGGCTTTCTCGCAGGATAACCCACAGCGTAAGCCGTTGAATAATCCGCTGTACTCGACCCATAACTACAAGCATCCAAACGCGGCAGTAGCGGCCCGCCGTTGGGAAAACAAGTCGGGGATAGCGGTGCAGCAACCGGCTCCGGGCAATGTGCGCATTGCAAATTATAAACACCAGATGCCCAATGCCGAACCTGTTGGCGGCATAACAATTGACCATACACCATCGGCAAGTTTAGCCGACCGGAACTACAAAATTCAGCGGGTGAGTGAGCCAAAAACATCGCCCTCGCCGAGTGAGTATTACGTGAAAAAGCCACAACGCAAAGCCGACGGCACGGCAATCGGTGATTAAGCATAACAGCCTGCAAAACAAAAGCGCGTTACCTGTTTGACAGGTAACGCGCTTTTGTTTATACCTCATGAGAATGTATAAGCCTCAATCGTTGATTTGTACCATACATGGCTTGATTTATGTTTTCAGGGTGCTCAGGCACCAGCTACCTTTGTTGGATAATAAATGCCTGATTTACACGGATTGATTGGGCATGAGAGCAAAAAAATAGCAAGCAGCCATGTCAACCAAGAGTCGATTATACGGTATTCTGTTCAATAAGTGCCCCCGTTGTCAGCAGGGAAATTTCTTTGTGACGAACAGCGCGTTCAGTCGCCATTTCGATCAGATGCATGAGCACTGTCCACACTGTGGCGAAAACTTCATGCCTGAACCCGGCTTTTACTGGGCGTCGATGTTCGTGAGTTATGCCTTCTACACAATCTATACGCTGGTAACTTTTTTCATCGTCGTTCAATGGCTGGGTGTTGACCTAAATTATTACCTCATCGGATTAATTCCTACCTTGATTCTGCTAACGCCGTATTTTTTCAGGATGGCCCGCCGAACCTGGCTGGCAATTTTTATTGCGCCCAAACCGGATGCCATTCAATCGACGGAAAGGGGCATATAAAAAAACCGACCAACGGGTAGATAGACGGGTAGATAGAGTGTTGCCGAAAAACAAAAAGCTATGCAGGTAAAAGTAGGCGTAGTTCAGGCCACGCCGGTGTTCTTCGACATCCATAAAACCATCGACAAACTGGAAGCATTGGTGGCCGATTCGGCTAAAAAAGGGTGCCAGTTTCTTCTTTTTCCTGAGTCATTTATTCCGGGTTATCCCCGACGGTTCACCTTTGGCGCATCCGTCGGGTTACGAACCGATGCCGGGCGAGAACTATACAAAACGTACTGGCAAAATAGCCTGCAACTGCCGGGACCGGAGCTAACCCGACTTGAGCAGATTGCACGGGATCACAGCGTATATATTGCCATTGGCATAACGGAACGCGACGCGCTGAACGGTAGTCTGTACTGTACGCTCGTTTACCTGTCGCCAACGGCAGGCTATATCGGTAAGCATCAGAAAATCAAGCCAACGGGCATCGAACGGTTAATCTGGGCCGAAGGAACCGGCACGCATTCGATGGGCGTGTTCGATACCGCAATTGGGCGAATGGGTGGACTGATCTGCTGGGAAAATTACATGCCACAGGCTCGTATGCGCATCTACGAGCAGGCACCGCACCTGTATTTGGCTCCCACTGCCGATGCCCGCGCTACCTGGCCCGCCACCCTGCAACACATTGCCTGTGAGGGCCGTTGTTATGTGCTGGGCTGTAATCAGTTTTTCACGCGCAGCGATTATTCCGAAGATTATCAGGCGTTTGTGGCTGAGGATGAAGCCATATTGAGTCGGGGAGGAAGTGCCATTGTTTCGCCACAGGGCGAGTTTATCGCTGGCCCTTTGTGGGATGAGGAGGGAATCCTAATGGCTGATCTGGACTTGGATGAAGTGCTGAAAAGCAAGCTCGATTTTGATGTAATCGGCCACTACACCCGCCCTGACTTATTCGGATCAACTCCGAAAACTACGTGAGCGTTTTCTCATATACGACTCGTGGTGTCGGGTTCTTAAACCCGACACACTCGCGACAGAAAAAAAGTGCCGGGTTTAAGAACCCGACACCACAAATAACCACAAACCAATCACTGTTTCACCAACTTCACCGTTCGTTTTTTATCGCCCGAGACGAGCGTCATAATATACAATCCTGCCGACAAATTCAGGTTGGGCAGCATGAACGCGGCCAGACCTGCCGAGGTGTACCGACTTTGCCACACTATCCGCCCGGCGGCATTAGTAAGCGTCGCGTCGAGCGGTACATTCGCTTCGATTTCGCCCCATTGAACGCCCAGCAATGCACTGTCGCTGAAGGGGTTGGGGTATATTAAAAGTTCGCCCATTCCATCGGACATGACTGATGCGCGCTCGAAATTCGGAATGCCGTAGCCCAACTGGGTGTCAGGATTAGCGTATTGACTGCCCGACCGACGCAGGGCTTCGGTTACCTGCGCGGCTGTCAGGCGGGGGTGGGCCTGCCAGAATCCAGCCGCCAGCCCGGCCACCAATGGTGCAGCAAACGAGGTGCCGTTTCCTGACACAACCTGCCCACCCGGACTACCAATAATGGTTCCCTGACCGCGAGCCGCCAAATCGGGTTTCACGCGGCCATCTGCCGAAGGGCCAATTGAACTAAATGCCGACCGCTGTCCGGTTTGCGTAACGGCACCGATTGCCAGCACCGATGCCGCATCGGATGGTGCCGAGATATACCGCCAGGCATTGCTGCCTTCATTACCCGCAGCCACAACGACAACCATACCCGTTTCGGTAGCAATTTGGGCGGCACGGGTCGAGAGGGCCGTTTTTCCATCCAGATTCGGGTAGGTGTAGCTGGTCGATGGGTCATCAAATTGCGTGTATCCCAACGATGAACTGATAACGTCTACCCCCGCGCTGTCGGCAAATTCGGCTCCGAAAAGCCAGTTGGCTTCCTCAATCTGTTTTTCGCTGCCCGCGTCTTCGGTACGTAGCAAAATAAACGATGCTTTGTAAGCCGTTCCGTACAACTGCTTGTCGGCGGTGGCGGCAATAGCGGATAGACATGACAAACCGTGTGAATCGTCTTCGTAAACACTGGTTTCTTTTTTAACAAAATCATAGGTTGCCAGCACCCGATTTTCATCGAAAAGGGGTTTCAGAAAACTGACTTTATCGCCGTTCAGAAAACCCGCATCCAGCACACCAATGAGCATCCCTTCGCCATGATAGCCCTGCTGGTGCATTTTGTCGGCCCCAAGCTGGGTAATCTGAACCTGCGAATTACCGTAGTTTAGGGGTTCATTTTCAAGCGGGCCTGCCGGATTTAATTTGTTGGCAGACGTAGCGTTCGTTTCCGCACTTGCACGGGCGTTGGCCAGCGACCGGCCGAATTCAAGACCCTTCACAAACGGGAGTTTCTGCACAGTGGCAATCGTTGCATCGGTCGTTTCAATAAGTACGGCATTGAGCCAGCGCGACGTGAACCAGATTTTTGCCCCCGCCTGCTGAAGTTGCGTTACATAAGCCGGGTTTACGGGAAGGTCGCGCTCCAGCAAAGCGATATTTTGTTTTTGCCGACGCAGAATGGACCGTTGCGATAGAAACTGCTCCGGTCGGCTAATGCTGTAGGGCGTGCTGGCTTTGTCGCGCAGCAGCACTAAGTATTTGCGTGTTGCCTGACCGAAACCAGTAAGTTGGCACAGGAGCAACAGCAAAAGAAACCAACCCGTTTTATTCTTTTCCATGCGTCTTAACGCGCTATACCTGTTCATCGTATGCTGCAAAACCAGTTCCAAATCGGCTTGTACTACAACCGTTGCGATTAAGCCGAATTGTTTAATCAATACGCGAAATGAATCGTTAATGTTGCATGTCCGACGCGATAGAATCGGCTTGGTAAGCGGTTTGTCTTGTCTTCAAAATATCCGGCTCCAGGCGAAGCGGATAATCAATAACAACGCCACAAAACCGATTACAATATACGTGAACGGAACGTAGGTAATGGCGTAGATACGGGTTCGGTCGATAATCCACAAAACGCCCATCAGAGCCGCAATGAGCGTCAGGAAACCCGATAATTTACCAAAGCCGGGAACGAAGTTAAACGGGAGTTTGCGCCGGATCAGCATCAGCGTAGCCACCATTGTCAGGATGGGCAGCAACTGCACGGCGAGGTTCATATCCCAGATGCTTTGCCGCTCGAATAAAAACAGATAGATGTTTAGCGTAACGGCGAAAATGCCCGGAATGCAGGCTAAATAAACCAGCCCGGCATACACGTACCGCCATTTCCAGATGTCATCCGCTGTGTCGCCCGACCACAGATTAAGTAAAAAAGCTCCTGTCGGCACGGCCATCAGGAGCAGAAACAAAAGGGCTGGCTGGCCCGAAACGGCGTCAAATATGTCGCGTAGAGTCATAGAGAAAGAGCGAAAGAGGAATGAGTGGGCTGACGCATACATAAGCCCGCTCATTCACTCTTTCACTTATCTTATTTCAACGTCAATAAATACCCAATCGTGAAATTAGCGTCCCAGTCGAAAACGAACTGGTTGCAACCGGTAGCTTCGGCAATGGATCGGTAGATGTTCAGGCCCGCTTTCGATTTGGCATTTTCGAGTTTATAGGCCGACGGTGCATCCAGAACCGTGTAACGTTCCTTTCCCTTCCGAACGCTTTTGGCCAGTTCAAACGGTACACCGCCAATTATAAAACAGGTTTTCCGGTGATCGGCGGGTATTTGTTTGGCTTTGGCTTTCACCTCAGTCGATACGGTTTCGTCGCTGGTGTTATTCTCGAAATATTTTGCCCCGTATGTTTCCAACGCCTTCGTTGAACTGCCTTCTTTCCACGAAATTTTGGTATTGCCCGAGCCAATGTCCGTTACAAACGAGTTGTCATAAAATTCGGTAGGTAACACCGCCCGCAAACCCAATGAGCCTTCCTGCTCCGGCGTAACTGTATTGACAACGTAGTTGAGCGATTTCAGGGCTTTAATGATTTTTTGTGTGCCTTCGGCTTTCACCGCACCCGAACTAACCACAAACTGGATGTTGCGTCCGCCAACGCCGAAGTCGAGCATTTTGCCGATGTAGCTTTTCAGTCCCGCCCGAATGTCGTCGTCGGTGGCCATATTTTCCATCACTAAGCTATTGCCAAATTCTGCTTTTTCGAGTTTCCATCGCTTTTGATCGTCAATCCTGACAATGAACGAGTTGAAGCCACTCGCGCCTAACTCAACGACGCCCTTTAATTGACCGTTTTGCGGTTCAGGAGCGGTATAACTGAACGCCTGGCGAGCCGATGAATTACCGACGGCTTCATCTGACGAACTGGATGACGAAGCACTTGATTCCTCTACCGCTCCGGCTGCCGTTTCGTTATCAGCGCGGGGCATCGTTTGCGACTCAGAATATTCTTTGTCTTTAGGGGCGAGTTTTTTCAGGGCTTCATTGCCGCCAAAATAACGAAAGGCGAAAAAGGCAGCGGCCAGAATCAGGGCCGTGATAAGCAGCCGACCGGCTACGGTTAAACGTTGCATTTTTTTGGAGTTTGGTTAACTGGTTGATTAGTTGATTGGTTGATTGGTTGATTAGTTGATTCAGTCAACTAATCAACCAATCAACTATTAATCTAAGAGATTCTTATACCCCGCGTCTTTCTGCGGACTGGGGCCGAAGTTAACGGGTTGGGCGGGCGCGTCGAGCTGGACCATCTTGAACTCGCCTTTGTTGTAGGCTTCCAGCAGTGCCTCGCCCTTGTCGGACAGGATACCGTTCTGAATATCGACGCCGTTGATAAAGTCCATCGACAGGTCCATCGCCCGTTTCATTTCGCCGAGTTTCATGCTCATGTCGTCCTGAATATATTCCATCGACTGGTCGAAATAAAACTTCTTGTCTGGGTCGCCTTTGAAAATGCTGACCGCCGTTTTAAGCGCGTTCGAGCTGTCTTTAACAATCTGATATTCAGTCTCTTTGAGCCGGACTTTAATTTCAGTTTCCTTAATGATGTAATCCGCACTCTGGTTTACTTTTTCCATGAACGCCAGCACATTTTTCATGTTCCGCTGAAGCGGCAGCAGCTTTTCGTTCATCTCCTGCAAGCCCGCGCCCTCGATGGTTGCCAGTTGAGCCGTTTCGCGCATTCCTGGCTTGTCGCTCAGCGTGTTGGCTTTGTTGGCTTCGGCAAACTTCTGCTTGATGGCGTCATTGTTTTCGCTGATTTTTTTGTTCAGTTTCACCAACTGCCCGGCCAGAATATTGATCTGACCCTGCATTTTTTCGCGCTTTTCCCGCAAATCCTGCACGTAGATTTTCATGATGGCAATGGGGTTCAGTTGGATCACCGTACCCGTAATGCTGCGCATCATCGACTTGAACAAAAAGAACACCGCCGTGCGAACATCTTTGCTGGTGAACAGGAAAATCAGGACGCCGAGCGCACCCAGCAGCAGCGACAGTTCGAGAATGTTGGACGTTGCCCGAATCAGAAATTCGACGATTCGGTTGAAGTAGACCAGGCCTAAGCCAGCCATCCCGGCCAGCACAATCATGCCCAGTACACCTTCGGGGCGGTTCCAGAACGACTTCCGTTCAGGTTCCGTACTGCCGCCAAGTTTAGAAAAATCAGGAGTTGCCATTTGTTTCGTTTGAGGTTCTTGGTTTTGGTTTTACGGTTTGTGGTTCGTGGTTCGTTGTTTGTCGTTAGGAGGTCAGCAACACTCGTGCGTCAGCTAACCACAAACCGTAAACTACAAACCAAAAACCTATTTCAAATATTGAGTCATTTTACTGATATCGTCCTTAATCTGATTGGTAAAATGCGCAAAGGTCGTTTCGTAGTTCTGCCGGTTCTGCGTGATTTTCGTGCTTTGCTCAGTAATCTCGCCATTGATGGCCGTTAGCCGGTTCGTGTTGGCGTCAATCTGTTTCTGAATCTCTATCAGTTGCTTTGCAAGCGCATCATTTTCCGATTCCAGACGTTTCTGTTCGTTTTGCAAACCGCCCACGCGCTCGGCTAAGGCCGCTTCCACACTCTTGCCAAACCCGTCGCGGTCTTTGTTGAGAGCTGCAATATAGCCATTCGCCGTGTTGGACAGCACACCGGCATCCGTTACGCCACCCAACGCTTTGAAACTCGCCCAGGCCGCCTGGTACTGTTTGTCTTCGGGGAGGCCGAGGGTGGACAGACTTCGCAGCGTTTCCCGAAACTCGAAATAGTCGGGGCCGGGCGGGTTGTTCTGCGCCAGCACACTGGCAAAATGCTCGGCAAATTTCTGATCCACAGTGCCCGGCGGAGCCACTGGCTGCTGTGCTGCCGATGGTGTGTTCGATGTTCCCGCAACCGGCGCATTCGCCGACGGGCGGGGGGCGGCTGGAACGGATGTGCCAACCGGGGGCGTACCGGTCGATACGGTTCCTGAAATATCTTCCTCTTTGACGAAGAAGCTCAGGATTTTACGACCAATCGATTTGTCTGGTTCTGGCATAGTTGTCTGTCGTGACGGGAGCACCCCACGCCGGAGCGTGGCAAGCTGTGCGGTGAAATACTGAACAATGTTACGAGGTTCCGGGCAATCCAGCAATATGAGTTTTGGCCGAACGGTTGCGGGATTGGGGAAATGGTTCTGTAGTTAATTGAGTGGAATGGGTAAATTAGTGAAGTGAGTGGAATAAGTGGAGTTGGTGAAGTAAGTTTATCAATCTGCGAAAACCACCTCAACCAGTTTACTCACTCCACTTACTTCACCACCTTAACCGTTTCACTCCTTCAACCTGCCCGCCATCCGCTCCCTAAACGTCTCTACTTTGGGTTCTGAAACGAGGTGAATGTAGAGGTTGTACGAATTCTGCCGGTAATAATTCTGGTGATACCCTTCGGCGGGGAAAAACGCGTTGAACGGCATGACCTGCGTAACCACCTGACCCTGATGGTGTTTTGATGCGTTTTCCCGCCGGATAGCTTCGTCGATGCGGGCTTTTTCATCAGGCGTCCGATAGAAAGCGACCGAGCGGTAATGCTTCCCAATGTCGGGGCCTTGCCGGTTTAGCTGGGTGGCATCGTGACCGGCAAAAAAGGCATCCAGCAGCACGTCGTACGAAATTAGTTTGGGGTCATAATATACCTGCACCGTTTCGGCATGGCCCGTCTGGTCCGTACTTACCTGCTCATACGTTGGGTAGTCGAGGTCGCCACCGGCATAGCCCGAAACCGCCGTTCGGACGCCTTTCAATAAACTCATTTCTTCCTGAACGGCCCAAAAACAGCCCCCGCCAAACGTGGCCACCGCTTCGCCCGGCCTGAGTTCGGGCAATTTCGCTGGATTGATGTCAATAACGACAGGCGTTTTGTTAGCGGGTTTCTGGTGGCAACTGGTCAGAAACAGGAAGGATAAAAACGCAAGGTAAATAATTGATTTCATGAGAATGGGCTGCGATTGATAAACACAAAATCGGCCTGTGCGGTTGCGGATATAGTGAGTCCATACGTGTCTATCTTTGTATTTACTTACCGACTTGCCTCATGTCGATTACTACGTTGGGTCTTGAACTCCCCACCGACCCGCGCTGGGTTAACATTGCCGAAATGAACATCGGTGAAATACTCATCGACCATGCGTGGTGCGAACAGAAAGCAGCCTCGTCGTGCATATCGCTCATCGTTATGTACACCGATAAAGTGAAATTAGTGGAGGTACTCACGCCCGTTGTGGCCGAAGAGTGGGGACATTTCCAGCGGGTAGTGAAAGAACTGAACAAACGGGGTATTCCACTCGGTCGGCAGCGAAAAGATTTTTACGTTAATGAGTTGCGGGCGAGGTTGCGCCGGTCCATCGGCGATCAGCACGAGCAGATGATGGACAACCTGCTCATCAACGCCCTGATCGAAGCCCGTAGTTGCGAACGCTTCAAACTCCTCTCCGAACACATCGCCGACGAAGGACTACGCCGATTTTATCACGAACTAATGATTTCAGAAGCAGGGCATTATCGCAGTTTTATCGAAATCGCCGAAACGTATTTGCCCACCGTTCGCGTTCGGGAACGGTGGAAGGAATTTCTGGCCGTCGAAGCCGATATTATGGCCACAATGGCCGTTCGGGGTGACCGGATGCACTGATTGCTTATTTCACCTTTTTCGTTACATTTGAGTTGACGTTCGTAAATGACCTGCACTATGGAAATGCACGTATTGCCCTGGATTGAGGATGACATCGCCATCGAAATTATCGGGAAGATGATTGCCGATCAAAATCGGTCATTGATTAGCGTGCTGGATGCATTTGAGAGTGTAGGCCTTGATGAAGATAGTCAGGAAGTGCAGAACAACACTGATTATCAATACCATAGTCAACGTATTATAGTATTGCAGAATGAGATTCGGCAAATTTATCGGGGGGAGGGGAAAGGCGAATTAACAGAAAAAATAAACTCACAGTACGCTCCTTACATTAGGGGTCGGTTAAAAACCCTCAAGTCATTTGCCTAATTTATAATGGAGTTACATGAGTTTTCTGCTAAAGAATTAGAAAGGTCCAAAAGGCGGTTAAACCAAAATTACTTTTCAGTTAAGCCGAACTACACGACAGAACGACCTCTGGGTATATTGCTGGGCGGTCAGCCTGCCTCGGGCAAAACAGGGTTGTTCGATTTTATAAAGCAGGCTAACCCATTAACAGAATTTATTGAAATTAACGGCGATGAGTATCGTCAGTATCATCCTCGTGCGCAGGAGATAGATGAAGAATACGGTCAGCATGCGCCCAAATACACACAGCCTTTCTCGAATGCCTTAGTCGAATACCTAAAGGCCGAATGCCTGCGATTGCGCTGCAACTTCATCATTGAAGGCACCATGCGTACGTACGGCGTGATTGAACGAACGGCGAATGAAGTCAGGCAAGCCGGTTTTCGCTGCGAAGCCCACGCCTTAGCGGTGTCGCGCCAGGATAGTCTGCTTGGTGTATTTCAACGATTTGAGGGCGATAAACAACGTACAGGCATCGGTCGTTTTTCGCCTATCGACGTGCACGACGAAGCGTATCGGCAAATACCGGTAAACCTGAACAGAGCCTATCAGGAGCGATTGGTTGACCGGATCACCGTCTATACCCGCACGACCCAAAATACGATTACCGTTGGTATTGACTGGGATGCAATGACCCCGCAGTCAATCAATTTTCCAGACGAATTTGAGCGGCTTAGAATTCCTCTTTTTGATAATGCATTTTATCATCAGCAGTGGTTCGCACTGAGGGAATTAGCCCAAAAGCGAGGAGAAGCCGATGAGACGTACTGCAACCAACTTGACGAATTTATCGACTCGTTTGGCCGGGATTGAGTAAGCGGAAGGTTATCTTTACTGTTCAGGACGCACTGTCCAACTTACCGGGTACCTAATGACTTTTCTTCGCCAAACGGCTCAACGAATTTTTGACGCACACGGCCCCAGCCTGAGCGATGTTTGGGTGATTTTGCCCACGCGCCGGGCCGTTTCCGTATTTTTAGATGAATTAGCCGCACGTTCCGACCGTCCGTTTCTGGCTCCCCATGCCCTTGCTGTCGACGATTTTATTACCCAGGCGGCTGGTGTCCAGTTGATTGACTCGGTTAGCTTACTCTTTGAACTCTACGACGTTTTTAGGGGAATTGACCCATTGGTCGAGTTTGAGCAGTTCATCGGCTGGGCGTCGGTGCTGCTGGCCGACTTCGACCGAATTGACCAGTACCTGATTAATACCAACGAACTGTTTAGCTACCTGACAGCGGCCCGTCGGCTGGAACAGTGGAATCTGGATCTGCCGCCGAACGCCAAACCCATTGTCGAGACACCCGGCACCTCGCGCTACTTCAAGCTTTTTGAGAACCTCGAAACGACGTATCACGCGCTGCATAAACGCCTGAATGAACAGGGGCTGGCTTATCGGGGGATGGCGTACCGGCTGCTGGCGCAAAATGTCGAGTCGCTGATTCGGGATAATACGGCTTATGAGCGGGTTTATTTCGTGGGGTTTAATGCCCTCAGCCGGGCCGAAGAACGCATTATCCGGGTGCTGGTCGACGCGCAGAAAGCCGAACTCATCTGGGACGCCGATCAGTATTACATGAATGACTGGCGGCAGGAAGCGGGCGAATTTCTGCGAAAGTACCGCGATAATGGCTGGTTTTTTTCGAAACAAAATCATCAGGATCTGGCCCAACAGTCTAATAATCTGATTGGTACACAGAAAAATATTCGCGTAGTCGGCGTGCCCAATGCGAGTATGCAGGCGAAGGTGGCCGGGAAGATTTATAGTGAATCCCCCGCCGATGGGTCGGCGGGGGATTCAAGGCGCACCGCCATCGTTCTCGCCGACGAAATGCTGCTGGTTCCGGTGCTTTACGCGCTTGACGAAAACGTGACCGATCTGAACGTAACGATGGGGCTGTCGCTGCGGTCCTCGCTGCTGTTCACGCTTGTCGATACGCTGTTTGAAATGCAGCGGACCGTGCATGAGTTTCGGGCGAAGGACGGACGTGACCTGAAGATACCCAAGTTCCACCATCGCCACGTGGTCAAGGTGCTCAACCACCCTTTTGTGAAGCAATACGAGCGTATTCGGGGGTTAATGTGGCCGGGAGGACTATCGGAAAAGGGGGACGTTCTGCCGCCCGAACCGCTCTTTCAATGGCTTGCGAAGGACATTGTTCAAAAACAGCGCGTCTATCTGACGGAACATGAACTTTGTGAACTGGGGCAGAATGATCCGCTCGTTCGGGTGTTGTTTGCCCGCTGGCCCAACGAGCACCCAATCAAGGCCATTCAAACGTTCTACGACCTCATCGAACTGCTTCGCGATGTGTATCGGACCAGCCAGGACGCCATCGAAATCGAGTATCTGTACCTGTTTTTTTCGCTGCTGAAGCAACTCGAAGCCACCCTCGACCGACAAACGGAACAGGTTACGGTGCGGAGTTTCCGGCAGTTTCTGTACGAACTGATCCGGCAAACGAGCATCCCGTTCACGAGCGAAGGCAAGAGTCAGTTGCAGATTATGGGGATGCTTGAAACGCGTGCGCTGGATTTTGACCGGGTCATTATTCTATCCGTCAACGAGGGTATTTTGCCGCAATCGCGCAAACTTAACTCCTTGATTCCGTTCGACATAGCGTCGGAACTAAACCTGCCGACGTATCGCGAACAGGAGGCCATTATGGCGTATCACTTTTACCGACTGCTCCAACGCGCCAGCGAAATTGTGCTGCTGCACACCACCTCGACCGATGCGTATGGCAACAGCAAGGGCGAACCAAGCCGCTTTATCCGGCAGATCGAACATGAATTGGTGCCGAAGTCGGCGGGGCGTATTCGCCTGAGCCACCCAACCGTGCGCTTTGGCCGAACCGGGGCCAATACCGTTGCCGACTTAACCGATTTGCGCGTTCCCAAAACCGAGAGCATCCGCAACGATCTGATTAAGCTGCTCGAAACGAGGGGTTTATATCCGTCATACCTCAACCAGTTTGTGAGTTGCTCCATGCGTTTCTATTTCAGCCGCGTGGTGAATATCAGCGAAGAAGAGGACATTGAAGAGCGGATGGGGGCGGCAGAATTCGGGATTTGGCTTCATAAGGTGATGGAAAATCTGGACCGCGACTACCGGATGAAAAGCCTGCCCATTGACGAAACCCTCATCAAGAAATTACTCGAAGACGAATTCGCCACTTCCATGAAAGGTCGGGTTATTGATTCGGGCATGAACCTGCTGCTCTATGAACTGGCTCAAAAACTGATGCTCGATTTCCAGCGGCAGCAGAACGCTCTGCCCGGCCTGACCGTGATTGGCACCGAGCAAACCCTCGAAACCTACCTGACCGTTCCAATCGACGGACGCGCCCCCATCCGGGTACGGATTGCCGGAAAAATTGACCGCATCGAACGCTTCGGTGACCAGATTCGCATTATAGATTATAAAACCGGTAAGGTAAAGCTGCCCGATAAAACACCCGAAGACCTTGTCGAAAAACTCGTAAAGGATGGCAGCAGCGATGGGGAGAAGATGCGGCAATTATGGCTGTATCGATACCTCGCGCTCAAGAACATCAGCGAACATGGCGGCCTGCCGCGCGACAAGGCCAAACAGGATATTTTTCAGGCCGACGGGATGCCCGTTGAAGCTGGATTTTACTCCTTCCGCGATGTGGGTGGTGGCTTTAAAACAAACCCCGTCCGCTTTGGCGACAACGACAGTCCGGCGCATTACATCGAAGACTCGGAGGCCATACTGCGGCAACTGATTCAGCAACTGCTCGACCCGGACGTACCTTTCAAAAAAACGGATCAGCTCGAAACCTGCCAATATTGCGATTATAAAGGAATTTGTGGACGTTAATGGTGTAGTTAGTGGAATAGGTGTAACAAGTACAGTGAGTACACAGAGTAAGCTACTGATGGGGAGCACTTACTTCACCACTCCACTAAAAAATAAAAAAAGGCTGGTCGTAGCGCGGCCAGCCTTTCCTGTTTGAATACAACCTGAATTGAAAAAAGCAATTTTGATTGCTGCCTGAGCAACAAGTGAAACAAAATTGGTAAATAAAAAGATTTAATACAACTATTTCGATAAATATTAATCTGAACCTCAATTCTGTGGGTGTTAACGGGTGCCTGGCTTATTTGAAAATGAAGTTATAAGATAGTGATGCAATTGGAGCGGCAAAGATTTGTAGTTTATACGCATTTGTTTTGCCGTCCTCAGTCTTGAAAAAGATCGAATACGCGTTTTTATGCCCGTATAGATTATAGATCGTAAAGGCCCATCGGCCTTCCCATCGTTTCTTACGCATACTGGGATTGTATATATTCCACGCAAAATCCATTCGGTGATAATCAGGTAAACGTTCATTGTTACGGATACCGTAGTAGGGGTATTGAGATTCCGCAATGGTCACGTAGCCTGTGGGGGCCGAGTAGGGCCGCCCGGTACTATAAGCGAAGGTAAAGCCGAAACTATTATGGCGATCCACGTCGATGGTCATATTGGCATTGATCGTATGAGGCCGGTCATAATTAGCTCGATACCAGTTGCCGCCGTTCACGCTCTGCTCAATTGTCGGTCCTTCGTAAACCTGGTTCAGCGTTCGGGCATACGTATAATTAAGCCAGCCTGTTAATTCTCCTTTCTTCTTGGAAATCATCGTTTCGATGCCATAAGCACGGCTTTTCCCCTGCAACAACTGGGTTTCGGGGTAAGGCTGGAGCAGAAAATCAGCACCGGGTCGATAATCAATGATGTGTTGAGTGGAACGCCAGTAACCCTCAACCGTCAGTTCATAAATGTTCTCTTTAAAATTCAGAAAATAACCCGCCGTCAAGAGCTGACTGACCTGCGGCCGGATGGTTGCATCGGACGTTTTCCAGCGAGCGGTGGGCAACGGGGTGGTGGTATTCGTAACGACCTGCAAATACTGTCGCATGAGGTTATAGCCAAACTTCAACGACGAATTTGACCCCAATGCATAGCGAATGCCCAGCCGGGGTTCGGGACCGCCGTACTGCTGCATAATCTGGCCATTTCCGTAGCGGGTTGAGTCAATCACCGAGAAGTCGTCGCGGGTTTCGCCGGGTGCGTACTGACGAACCAATGCTGGTCCTAATGACAGAAACTGCGAATACCGTAGCCCCACAGAAACCGCCAGTTTATCGCCTAAACTGCGTTCGTAGTCGGCATAGAGTGCCAGTTCAAGTGCATTTTCGGCCGGTGTTGTTACGGGATTAACGCTTGCGCTTTGCCCCGGCAGCAAGGAACCCGGTTCAATTCGGTAATGGGTGCCCGTCAGACCGGCCTCTAATTTCTGATTCGGTAACTGAACGTTCAGGTTCGACTTGAGTTGCCGCTGCAGCACCGACGACCGTAACGTAACGAGATTACCGCTTAATTCGGGCGATAGTATGCGCGGAACGTAGTGCACATAAACGCCGGTTGTTTGCAGATTAAGCCGGGGCGAGAGCGTTCGGAACCAGCGGGCCATCACGTTAACGGTCTGATGGTCATACCGGGTACTTACTCCGTTCACGTTCGGTAAATTCGCCAGCAGGTCAGTCTGAAATAAATCGTTACTGGCATAGCCCGTAACGGTCAGCGTGTTGCGGTTGTCGATTCGCCAGAATGCTTTCAGGACGGCATCGCCAAATTTAGCTTTGATATTGGCCAGCCGATCGGATATGATAGGCAGCAGAAAATCATTGAAGGCAGCCCGTCCGGCAACCACAATACCAAACTTCCCTTTAACGATGGGAATATCGGCCGTCAGTTTATTCGATACGATACTAACACCTCCTGATAAGCTGAATTTATCAAGGCTTGGATTACGTAGCGTTACGTCCAGTACCGACGCAGCCCGCCCGCCGAATCGGGCGGGTACGTTGCCTTTGTACAGATCGACCGTGTTAAGGACATCGGGCGGAAATACCGAAAAAAGGCCGAACATATGCGTTGGGTTAAAAATCGGCGTGTCGTCCAGCAGAATTAAATTCTGGTCGGTAGTTCCCCCACGAATATTGACACCGTTACTGGCTTCGCCCACGCTCGATACGCCCGGTAGCATCTGTAACCCCCGCAGCAGGTCTACTTCGCCGAGCGCAGCCGGTAATTTTTTTAAGGCATTGATATTTAGTTGGTTAACGCCTAATAAAGGTTGCCGAACGGTCTGATCGAATCCTTTGGTCGTAACGACAACTTCTTCCAACTGGCTTTCAACGGTAATCATGCTAATATCGACCGTCATATCGTTACTGAGCCTAATTGCTTTTCTTACAGGCGTATAGCCAACCATCCGGGCGATTATAATATGGTCGCCGGTGGGTAAATCAATCGCATAATGCCCCTGCTCGTTGGTGTTTGTTCCTGTAATGTTTTTTCGGTAATCGATCACAATAGCGACGCCAGCTAAGGGACGACCCGTGGCGGAATCGCGAACTGTACCACGTAGATGAAGCATCAATCCTGAATTCGTTACCGGGGTTTTTTGGATACGGATACGTTCTTCTTTAGGTTGGGGGGAGGTTGGCGATTTACCCATAACCTCGTTTCCGTTCGGCTTATTTTCCGTTCCCTTTGTCGAAACAGACTGTTGAATTGCTACACTCGACTTACCTGGATCAACAGACTGACTTTGGGAGCTACTGATCGACTTCGTCAGGTAGCCCTGTGTGCTCATCCAATCGTCGAATGGCTTCATCCAGTTATCGGTAGAAAATCCCTGGTGCCGAAGGTTGGTGGCATTTATCCCTTTGGCATATAAATGAAATTCAGCGGATTTACCTGCGGCTAACCAATTCGTGCCTAACTGAGAAAGTTGAACCACTGACTGGAGCGAATCATCTTCAGTTGCGTAAATGAATAAAGGAGGGGCATCGGAAGGGATATTTTTACTGATTAAGCTCCCGGTATGGGCATAGATTGGAGCCAGAAAATCGGGTCGATTCGCTGTGGTATACGTCTGGCCAATGTTTATCGTAAGCGCACCACCTGTTGAGAAGCCCATTAAACCAATCCGATTTGGTTGAACCCCCAACTCAGATGCGTGTTGCCGGACGTATTCAATCGCCTTTTTGCCATCGGCAATGGCCATCGGCCTGATAGCTTCCAAATCCGCTGGGCTAATGCCAGACCGTCGATCCGGCAATGATGATCCGGTACTACGTATCAGCCTGTATGTTAGCACAAAAGCAGCTATGCCTCTGTCAATGAGTTGTTTGGCTATATCTGTTCCTTCACTATCTATGAAAAGAGTATGCCAGTTACCTCCTGGGCAAATGATTACCGAGGTGCCGAGAGCCTTATCCGGGGTTGGCAGAAAAGCCGTAAGGGTAGGCCTGGTAACATTATAAAGTACCCGCTTTTTTGACAGACTATCTGTGATTATGCCTTCGCTCCACGTCCGGTTTTCAGAGCCAGGGACCTTGCCGTCATAAAGCGGAATTACTGTCTGACCACAAGCCATTTGATAGCTTAGAAGGCCCGGAAAAATGAAGAATAAAAATCGGTTCATCCGTAAATGAGAAAGATTGTTTGTAAACCCAATGGCGGACTATTTATATAGGTTCGATTGAGAACGTAGCGGGTCGTTGGTTCAGTAGAACCAGATTAGCTTCTATTCGTTCCAGCCCGGAGGCAACTGATCCGTCCGGGTGCGACCGGGAACACAAACAGACGAAGCCGAACTTGTTCCGAAAGGGCTGGGATTGCCGGGAAACGACGATTCCAGGCGAGGTTCACGCCCGTTTATGGCGTAGAACAGGCCCTCAAACATGCCCGACGTTACGTCCTGCCGCTTAATTTTATGATTACTTACAGCCACCGATGCGGCTGAAAAGTAGCCCACTATGTTCTCTTGGGTGTTGGTCATATTTTTTATATTCCCCGAAATCGGAGCGGGGGGTGAATCGGCCAGGGTGCCCGTGTTCTGGACCTGATCGGCAAATAGTTTGTAATACCGATATGCATTAGCCGATAACGACAATTGCTCCACCGCAATCAGGGCCGGGTCGCGCTGGTAAATGGGAATGCTGGCTATTTTATGACCAATTTGTGCCTGTCCGTTTGTATAAACATCCGAGAAAATGTCAACATCGGTATTGTAAAAAATATCCCAGCAAAGCCCCCGGCAGGGATAATCAAGCAATTGAAATGAACTCAGAGTCGTATCCCGCACGCAGCCGATTACATTGAGTGGGCCACTGCCAACTGGCCCCACATCGACCACTACGTAGCGCCCTTGCTGGCACGTAGCGCACCAGGTCTGTTGTTCGTACAGACGCCACCGCCAGAGGTAAAAATTACGTTCTCCGGCCGGGTCCTGAAAGTCGATATAGACATCATTGGCCGGTATATTCAGGCCATTGGCCGTTTTCTTTGGTCCCTGTGGATTGAACTGATCGTATGTTTTCAGAATCGCAGGTGCGGATACCATCGTCTCAACCGACGACTCGTAGCTGGCCCCTTCCTGCGTCCGAAAACGAAGTTGATACGTATTGCCTGCCTTGCCCCGAAAATCAGCCGGACAGCTATAAACACCCGGTTGCGTTTCGAGCAGGGAGATGGGCGTCGTGCCATTGACAAGAATCGTTACGCTGGCCCGCTGAATGGGGGTACTCACGTTGGCACTGTCCGTTGACGAACGTGAGCGGCTCAAACTAACCGTTTGCGTTTCGTTCAGATTCGTGATGATGCTGCTCACCACCACTAAGTTGGCATTCAGGGCAAGGGTAGGATCGTAGGCGTCGATACACTGCTGAAACCCAGTGGCCAAGCTGAGAAACAGGCAGGCACGAATAAATTGCCGAAAGAATCGTATGTGCATAACGTACTAATTAGCTTACTTGCTTCCACCACTAACGGTCGGATAGACGCCGGTGGTAACACTCCGCTGGGCCACCACCGGGCTGGCCACAACAACATCGCCCGTGCGAAAGCTCCAGCGTTTCTGGCCCGTAGTCGCATTGATGGCGTAAAGATTATAGTCGTTGCTACCAATATACACCGTCCCATTCGCAACCATCGGCGTTGAATAAATGTCAAAATTTGTCAGAAATCTCCAGCGCAGGTTGCCCGTAAGCGCATCGACAGCATAGAGCGTATGATCCCGACTTCCCACGTAGACCATGCCATTGGCCACTACGGGGCTTCCATAAATAGCATTTCCTGTTTTAAAGGCCCACCGCTGCTGACCGGTGGCCGCATCAAGGGCATAGAGTTTTGTATCGGCACTTCCTACGTAGACGACGCCATCCGCGACAACGGGACTTGAATCGACCGCACTTCCGGTTTTGAAGACCCATTTCCGCTTACCCGTAAGGGCGTCGAGGGCATACAGTTTTGAATCCTGACTGCCAATATACACCACGCCATTCGCTACGGTCGGGCTTGACAGAATGAAATACTCGGTTCTGAATCGCCAGCGCAAACCGCCGGTAGTGGCATCCAGGGCATACACCTGGTTATCCTGACCCCCGATGTAGACCATGCCGTTAGAAACTGCCGGACTGGAATAAAGCCCAAACGGGGTGGGAAATAGCCAGAGTAGCCCACCGGTGGTGGCATCGATGGCGTAGAGTTTGCCATCCTGACTTCCTATATACACAATCCCTTTGTCGACTACAGGGCTGGAATAGATGACGCCCCCTGTTTTGAAAGTCCAGCGTTTTTGGCCGGTGGCGGCATCAATCGCGTAAAGCTTGTAGTCATTACAGCCTACGTAGACCATGCCATAGGCAACTACAGGGCTTGACTGAATGGACGTATCGGCCCGAAATGCCCACCGTTGAGTCCCCGTAGCCGTATCAAGTGCATACAGATTATTGTCGAAACTGGCTGCGTATACAACGGGGATTGTGACCGTAACGGAGGGGGGCGTAGTAACCGTAGTTGCCCCCGGAGTCGTCGTAATGGGCGTTGTATCCTGCGCAATAGGGTTGTCGCAGCCTGATAAAGTGCTCAGCAGCAAGACCATACCGATACCTAAGACCACTACCCACTGAATAATCTTCAGAAGACGAGACAAATAGCTTTTCATGCGCTGAGAACTTTCCGCGTAAAATATAGGATATAAAACGGATTTAATTACACGCCTACAACGTCAGCGGCACAAAATGCTTTTGGTTGAGGGGCAGATTATCGGCGGTCCAGTCTACGTCGTTAACGAACGCAAACGCCCGAACGGGGCAGTTCGCCACACGGCAATAGTGGCAGCATTCCTTTTCGCAGGGGTCGGTATGCACGAAAATTTCGACCTCACCTTTAAAACCGGCCTTGATGGTATCCTCAAAATGGTGCACTTCATCATGTACCTGATTCAGTTCCCAGTAATACGGCAGCGTCAGGTGGCAGTCGATGTGCAGGTCGGCTCCGTATTTCTGTGTGCGCAGGTTATGGACGTCGATCCAGTTGCGGTCTTTATGCACGTTTAATAGCGACACAACGCGGTGCAGCGTCGGAATATCAGCTTCGTCCATGAGCCGCGCCACCGACTGGCGGGTAATTTGAAAGCCGTTGTAAATAATGACGATGGCCAGCACGACCGACAGCGCACTGTCGATCCAGCCTTTGCCCGTCAGGCTCACTAAGGCCACACCAGCCATAACGACTATACTGCTGAACGTGTCGGTAAGAAGGTGCTTTCCATCGGCGGTGAGGGCTGCCGAATCCGTTTGTTTTCCCGACAGAATCAGCCGCCAGCCCACAAAGGCGTTGGCGGCTGCGGTCACGCCCACCAGTGCAAGGCCCCAATCGAGGTTAGTAAGGACTTTAGGGGAGAAAAAGCTCAGGATACCCTGCCAGATAATGACAAGCCCCGCCGACAGAATCATGGCTCCCTCGAATCCCGACGACAGAAATTCGATTTTGCCGTGTCCGTAGGGGTGGTTCTGATCGCGGGGTTGCCCAGCTAAGTAGATGCTGTAAAAGGCAAAACCACTGGCAATAACGTTCACAATGGATTCGACAGCATCGGTTAGAATGGCCGTTGACGAGGTCAGAAAATAGGCCGTAAATTTGAGAACCAGCAGAACGATGCTTAGTCCGAGGGAGATGCCCATCCAGCGATATTTCGTTTGTTGACTGGTGCGCATGAAGCGTTGTTGACGGAGGTTACTGGTTATTTAAGAGCCGAAGAGGTTGTTTGACCGGGCAGACGGAGTTTAAGATGGTTCGGCGAAGTTTTCAACTTCGTCGGAGTGTTATCCGGTCTCTGACCGGAATCATTAACCGCCGGTCAGAGACCGGAGAACGCTCGAACATAGTTAAAACTATGCTCAACGCCCCTAATTCAATTATGTCCTTCGGTTCCTGTTCCTGCAAAGCTAACAATTCGTAGCCGGAATGTTTGTACTTTCGCGCCTATGAACTCGACCGAAAATCCCTGGCAGACGCTTCAATCATCGGTTAGCTATGAAAATCCGTGGCTCTCCATCCGACACGAAGAGGT
Organism: uncultured Spirosoma sp.; assembly: GCA_964244845.1. GTDB lineage: Bacteria > Bacteroidota > Bacteroidia > Cytophagales > Spirosomataceae > Spirosoma. Next base: position 89,274 of record CAXTKE010000010.1, on the reverse strand, counting down.
TGTAACACCCGCCGGTACACCCGGTATTTATGGCGTTGTCAGCTTTAAAAACAAAGCGGTGGGCGTGATTCCCATCGACGCCGACGGCAACACCTATCTGGTTGGTCAGTACCGGTATCCACTCAATGAATATTCGTGGGAAATTCCCGAAGGCGGTTCGCCCCTCGGCACGGACCCCCTCAAATCGGCCCGGCGCGAACTCAAAGAAGAAACGGGACTGGAAGCCAAAACCTGGACGAAGATTGCCCGTATTCATACCTCCAACTCCGCCACCGATGAAGAGGGATTTCTGTACATCGCCGAAGACCTCACCCAGGGCGACCATGCCCCCGAAGAAACCGAAGACCTGAAAATCTGGAAACTTCCGCTGGCCCAGGCCGTCGACATGGTGATGACCAGTGAAATTACCGATTCGCTCAGCGTGAGCGGCCTGTTAATCGTTGCCCGGCTGCGGGGAATTTAAACATGGTTTATGGTTTGTGGTTTACCGTTTGTGGTTGGCTGACGCATAACCGCTTCGCGCAACCGTAAACCTCAAACCGTAAACTGTAAACCACAAACTACAAACCACATACTGCTTGTGTTCTTACCTGTTCTTCTTGGTTTTCTATTAGGGGTTGCTCTTTGTCTGACGTTCGGAACCGTATTTTTCGCGCTGATTCAGAACAGCGTGGACAATGGGTTCCGGTCGGGAATGAAAATCGTTTTCGGCGTCATCGTCGGCGACATTCTGTTTGTGCTGGCGGCTTTGCTCGGTACAGCCTTCATTCCAAAAGTGCAGGGATTCGAGAACCTGATGGCCGTTGTTGGTGTGCTGTTTCTGGTAGCCATGGGACTGGTCAACATTTTCAAAGGAACACCCCGGCTGGCCTATCCCAAAACCCGCTTCGGCAACTTTATCTATTACTTCACGACGGGCTTTTTCCTGAACGCGCTCAATCCCGTCAACTTTGTATCGTGGGTCGCTATCGTCGCTTATATTCGCTCGCATCTGCATTATAGTACAAGCCAGCAATATGGCTTTATGATTGCCGCGCTGATGGGTGTGTTCGCTACCGAAACCGCACTGGCTTATTACGCCAACCGGCTCAAACGGCTGTTTACGCCCCGCGTCGTCAAGATTTTTAATCGCACAACGGGCGTCGTTTTCCTCATCGGAGCCATCAATATCGCCTACACCCGGCTCCTCGAACCGCTGTCAAAAGCGATGAATTGGTGATCGGTTGATTAGTTAACTGGTTAATTGGTTGAATAGGTATACGCGTCAGCTATTCAACCAGTTAACTAATCAATCATTTTTTAAAAACCCTTCCCACTCCGCAATCAGGCCCTTTTTCAGGACGCGCGGGAATTTGTGCTGGCCACCCATCTTGCCTTTCGATTCCATCCAGTCGTAAAAGGTTTTGGTGGGCAGTACCGTCACCGTAACGTCTTTCAGCGCGTGTCGGCGTTCAACGGCGTAGTCGTCGTTGAGTTCTTTCAGGCTGGCGTCGATTCGGTTGCGGAGGTCGATGGCATCTACCGTGTCGTCGGTGCCGATGTACCAGTGATGGGCGAAGAGCGTGTCGTGGGTTACACCCGCCACCGTAAATTCGCGGATGGAAATGCCCAGTTCGTCGGACACCATCTCGACGGCTTTGTTCATGTTATCGACGGAGAGGTGTTCGCCACACAGGCTCAGAAAGTGCTTCGTACGGCCCGTAATGACGATTTCAGCCCGTTGTTTGTCTACAAATCGAACCGTATCGCCGATGAGATACCGCCAGGCACCCGAACAGGTCGAAATCAGCAGGGCGTATTCTTTGCCTTCTTCCACCTCGTCGATCATCAGCGTTTCGGGAGCCGCAGCCAACTGACCATCGGGCGAAAAGTTGGCTTCATTGAACGGTATAAATTCAAAAAACAGACCATTGTTCAGCACCAACTGCATCCCTTCTGCATTCGGATGCGTCTGGTAGGCAATGAATCCTTCCGAAGCCAGGTAGGTTTCGATGTAGGTAATGGGGTGGGCGAGGAGCTTCTCAAATCCCTGCCGATACGGCTCAAACGACACACCCCCGTGACAGAAAACCATCAGGTTGGGCCATATATCGTGAATGGTTTTGACCTTATACCGGGCAATGATTTTCTCCATCAACAACTGAATCCAGGCCGGCACGCCCACCACATAGCCAATGTCCCAGTTGGCTGCCTGTTCCGTAATCTCGTCTAATTTGTGTGCCCAGTCGCGCTCCTGCGCAATGTCTCGGCCGGGTTTGTAAAAACGCTCGAACCAGAGGGGAATGTTACTGGCCGTGATGCCGCTCAAATCGCCTTCAAAGTGCCCTTCGCGGGCGTTCAAGTCGGTACTGCCGCCGAGCATCAGGCAACCTTTTTCATACAGAGTCGACGGCAGATTCTGGTATCGGCCAAGCGTTAAAATCTGGCGGATGCTGGTGCGTTTGATGGCTTTCGACATCGCCTTCGTGACCGGGATATACTTCGAAGCCGCTTCCGAGGTGCCGGAACTTAGTGCAAAATACTTCACCCGCCCGGGCCAGGCTACGTTCTCTTCGTTGGCAAGCGAGCGTTTCCACCAGCCGTCGAACATCGAGTTATAATCGTGGACGGGTACGAGTTTTTTGTACTTCTGGTAGAACTCACGGTCGTTGCCGAACTCAACAGAACGGATCAACTCACCGAACTGATAGGTCGTGCCAAACTCGGTGAACTGCGCTTTTCGGATAAGTTTACGGAACGCTTTCCGTTGCTGGCGAAAGGCGTTTGTCTTCCGTAATCGAACGGCATTCGTCAGGCGAATCCCGTTTTTGAGCATGCTACCTAATAGAGCCATTTTGTTGATAATGAATAATGTATGATGAATAATGTATAATTGATAGTCGATGCGTTCCTTCTGCGCATTGTACATTATTCATCATACATTATTCATTACTATTTACAGTTTCCAGTCTTTTAACGTGTCCAGCATACCATAAGCGGTCAGGTCATACTGGCACGGTACAATGGAGGTGAAGTTTTGTGACAGCGCGTATTCGTCAGTGTCTTCGGCGTGGGTGTCGAAATTGACAAAGTCACCCGCCAGCCAGAAATACCGGCGTCCGTGCGGGTCGCGCCGTTCGTCGAATACCTCCTGCCATTTGGCGTTGGCCTGTCGGCAGATACGAATGCCTTTCAGCGGCTCGGCAGTCCGGGCCGGAAAATTGACGTTCAGCGCCGTTCCACGCTGTATGCCGCGCTCCAGCACGTTGCGGGCAATACTCAGCAGGTGTTCGTGGATGTGCGAAAAATCGGGTTGCCGGGTGAAGTCGCCGAGCGAGAAACCGATGGCCGGAATGCCTTCGATGGCCGCTTCGATAGCCGCCGACATCGTACCCGAATACAAAATGCTGATGGCCGAGTTGCTGCCGTGATTGATACCACTGACGACCAAATCGGGCGAGCGGTCTTTCAGCACATGATGCTTGGCCAATTTAACACAGTCGGCGGGGGTGCCCGAACATTCGTAGGCCGGTACATCGCCAAAAATATCGGACGGATATAACCGCAGCGGGTTGGCAATCGTAATGGCGTGACCCATACCCGATTGGGGACTGTTGGGGGCTACGACCACCACCAAACCCAATTGTTTCATCAACTCAACGAGCGTCCGAATGCCGGGGGCGGTGATGCCATCGTCATTCGTGACTAAAATCAAAGGCGTTTTTTCAGACATGTACTGTACTTTCTAATCGCCGGGTTAAAACCTGACGCAAGTAAATGGCAATGACACCGGTTTACCCCGGCGATACCCTGTTTATAGCGTAAAACTACGCAAATACGGGCGAAGGTCATGGTTATTAAATCGGGCGTAGCGGCCTGTAGCGAAACAACCGCCACTTTTTTGAAATGCTCCCGCTGTGTTTTTGTACATTAGGGCTTAACGCTCAACTTAGTAGAATTGACCGTTCGTACGATAACTTTTCAGCCATACGTTAACCGGAGAAACGACCAGCTTATGCGTAAACCTCAACCGCTCTACCCCGGCGATACCGTTGCGGCCATTTCGCTTTCTTTTGGTGGAGCGGGGGCGTTTCCCAATCGCTACCAGGTCGGGAAAGCGCAGTTAGAAGAGACGTTTGGCGTTCGGGTCGTTGAAACCCGCCACGCGCTGCGGTCGGCTGAATGGCTCAATCGAAATCCGCAGGCACGGGCGGAAGATTTAATGGAAGCCTTCGCTGATTCACAGATTAAAGGCATCATCTCGACAATTGGTGGTGACGACAGCGTTCGGATTCTGCCCTTTCTTGATTTGACGGTTATTCAGAATAACCCCAAAATTTTTCTGGGAATGTCTGATACGACCGTTGCGCACATGGCCTGCTATCGGGCCGGATTGACTTCGTTCTATGGCACGTCGTTGATGAGTGGCTTCGCCGAGAATGGCGGGATGCATGCGTATCAGATTGATGACCTGCACCGAACTTTATTTTCCGTCGAACCGGCTGGCGTTATTGCGCCTAATGCCAACGGCTGGACCTCGGAATTTCTGGACTGGACCGACCCCACCAATCAGCAACGCGTACGGTCATTGACCCCTTCGACGGGCTGGCGTTTTTTACAGGGTCAGAGGCAAACGGAAGGCCACTTGCTGGGGGGATGCGTCGAGGTGTTGGAATTTCTGAAAGGCACCGATTACTGGCCTCCGATGGCGTCCTGGGATAACGCTATTCTGTTTCTGGAAACGGCCGAATTTGATGCGGATAATCAACCTCTGGTGCGCCCTCAGCAGTTGGTCTGGATACTGAGAAATTATGCTGCACAGGGCATTCTGGCTAAACTCAACGGTATCATTCTGGGGCGACCGTATCATAATCAGTATGCCCACGAATACGATCAGGCACTGCTTACCGTCGTTCGGGAGGAGCAGGGACTGAACCAATTACCGATTATCAGCGGTATGGATTTTGGTCACACCTCGCCAACGTTCACGCTGCCCTACGGTATTCAGGCCCGTATTGACTGCGACGCACAAACGTTTAGTTTGATAGAGAGTGGCTTATCCGTAAGTGAGTAAAATGTAAAGATGACGATGCAAATAGGGGCGGATATGCACTGGCTACAGTTGTATTGTAATACAGGCTCTACCTGCTCGGTCAACTTCGATGCCGTTTTTTAAACTGGAGTGGGTTTTCGCCCGTTACGCGCCGGAAGATTTTGTTGAAATAAGACAAACTCTCAAACCCGCTCGAAAAACAGGCTTCGGTCACGTTATGGTCGAGGAGGAGCAGTTTCTGCGCCTGATGAATGCGGTACTGATTCAGAAACTGGGTGAATGTCAGGCGGGTCATGCGCTTCACGTAGCGGCAAAACGCAGCCGTAGTCAGGTTAGTGAGTGCCGCCACTTCGGCCATGTCGATTTTGCGCTGGTAGTTATCGTCAATGAACTGATACATTCGCTTAAGTCGCTGTTGCTCATTGAGGTTATACGCGTTGCTAACGGGTTTCCCATGTAACGAGGTGACCTCATCGCTCGTGGCTAAATGCTGAAAAATAGCCAGCAACGTCATTAATCGCTCGAAAGGGGGGAGCGTTGGCAGGTCTTCGAGCCGTTCGCCAATAATGCGCCGGGTCTCGCCATGAAACGACAGCCCGGCGCGGGCCAGATCGAACAGCCGGGCAATGGCCGTAAACTCAGGAGCCTGCCCAAACAGCGTGCCCAGAAAGCTTTCTTTCAACTGAACGACAACTTTCCGGTGGTCGGTTTTAACGCCGTAATCGAAATTGAGATGCGGGATATTCGGCCCGATAAACACCAGGTCGGCCCCTTCGTACCGCGAAATATGGTCGCCTACGTGCCGGGTTCCGTTCGTTCCGGTGATGTAGACAAGTTCGTATTCGGGATGGTAATGCCACAGAAAAACGTCGTTCAGCCGGGGTGTCAGCAGAATATGAAACGAACTGTTGGCATCGGGGCTGATTTGTTCTAAGGCAATTTTCATATGAAGTGAAGGGTTTTAACACAGAGATACACCGAGTAATACAGAGATTCACAGAGAAAAGAATTTTTAATCCTCTGTGAATCTCCGTTTTTCTCTGTGCATCTCTATGTTAAAACTTTTTTTACCAAATCTGCCCCTAATCTATTACTATACACTAAACTATGAGCAATATAGTGCAAAAACTGAATAGCATTGATGTAGAAATAGGGTAAGTACATCCGCTACATTTGATCTGTCAAAATCACCTGAACAACCTATTATATCATGGAAACGATGCAACCCGCAGGACCGCCTGCCGCAATGACCCCCGATAATGCACACAAGGACATTCCGGGAAACCCATCCACCGCCACCAGCAGTAAAGTCAAGCTAAACGACCGATCAAACCGTGAACCGTTGCGCGTTCTGTCGGAGGCCGACTGGCAATTCTGGAAAGAGAACGGTTATATCGTTATTAAACAGGCCGTTCCGAAAGAGCAGGCCGAGCAACTTGCCAATTTTTTGTGGGAATTTGAGGAGAAAGACCCCGCCGATTCGACCACATGGTATGCGCCACCCCGCGCCGAAATGAAGATGAAAGAGTTGACCAACAGCGGTATGGTCGAACTCTACAACCACCAGTATGAGTGGGATAACCGCCAGACGCAGCGGGTCTACGATGCCTTTGTGGACATCTGGGGAACCGAAAAACTGTGGGTAACCATCGACCGCGCTAACCTGAATTTTCCGGTGCGGCCCGGCCACGAATTCAAAGGATTTATTCACTGGGATTACGACCCCGAAACCCGTCCGCAGAACGTGCAGGGCGTGCTGGCCCTGGCCGACCAGACCGATGAAAATATGGGCGGGTTTCAGTGCATTCCCGAACTGTACCGCACCTACGACACCTGGAAACTGACCCAACCCGCCGACCGCAACCGGTTTAAACCCGACACAACGGGTTTCACATTCGAGAAGGTGAAAATGGAAGCGGGCGATTTGCTGATTTTCAGCAGTACCCAGCCGCATGGCATCCGCCCGAATCTGTCGAAAGATAAGGTGAGAATCGCGCAGTACATTTCTATGATGCCCGCCGAGGAAGACAACGACGCCCTGCGGCAATGGCGCATTATGTCGTGGCGCGAGCGGCAGGCTCCCGAAGGATACGCGTTCCCCGGTGACCCGCGCAACTGGGAGAAAACCCGCCAGCAACCCGCCGAACTCTCGCCATTGGGAAGAAAGTTATTGGGATTGGATACCTGGGAGTAATGAAAGAGTGAAAGAGTGAAAGCCGTCCGGCGGGTTTTCGCTCTTTCACTCTTTCACTCTTTCGCTCTTTCGCTCGTTCACTCTTTCACTCTTCATCCCTGTCCGTTGCCCCTGCCGACTTTTATACCCCTGAATAGGCGAGTAGCTTTGGGTTTGCTTGCCGTAGTAGCCCGTACCATCGTAGGGGCGGAGGGTAGGGTCCTGTTTGCAGGCGTCGGTGCAGGTGCCGCCGTGTTCGTGGCCGCAATTTTCGCAGAGCGTAATGTGGTTATTGCAGACCGGACTGGCGCAGTTTATCATGCGGCTGGTGGGCGTTTCGCAGCGGTAACAGACCGACACCGTAGCGGGGTTTACGTGGTTGACCGGCACCGTTACGCGGTTGTCGAACACATAGCATTCACCGTCAAAATCTTCGCCCCCGGCTTCCAGACCGTATTTTATGATACCGCCATGTAGTTGGTAAACGTTCTCAAAGCCCTGCGCCAGCAGATACGCCGACGCTTTTTCGCACTTGATGCCGCCTGTACAGTACGTAATGATTTTCTTGTCGCGCAGGTGGTCGATTTCATGGATATGGTCGGGCAGTTCGCGCAGGTTTTCCATGTCGAACGTGATGGCTCCTTTAAATTTGCCCACTGCGTGTTCGTAGTTGGAGCGCATGTCTACCAGCACCACATCGGGGTCGTTTTTAAGTTGCCGAAAGGCCTCGGGTTCGAGGTGAATGCCCGTTTGCCGGAGCGGATCGACCCCAAGTTCGGAATGGACAATTTCGGCCTTCACCCGAACGTGCAGTTTCTGAAACGTATGGGCGTCGGCTTCGTCGATTTTAAATTCAGTATGCGCGAAACGCGGGTCGGTGCGGAGGGTGTCCATGTAGGCGTCGCAGTCGGTGGTCAGGCCCGACACGGTTCCGTTCAGGCCTTCGGGCGCAACGATCACCCGGCCCAGCAGGTTCAGTTGCAGGCACAGCAGATGGTGCTCTTCCCGATAGCGTTCCGGGTTTTCGATGGGCGAATAGATATAATAGAGAAGAACGCGGTACGGTTTCATACCACAAAATTAAATCAAAACAGTCGTTAGTTGTAAAAGTTATTACACAGAGAGGCACTGAGGAGCACAGAGATTCACAGAGGTTTATTGTTTTTCTCTGTGAATCTCCTTTTTCTCTGCGTATCTCTGTGTAATAATTTCTTCTTCAATACAATTAATGCACATTGCCATAACAGGAAATATCGGGGCTGGCAAAACAACGCTGGCCGAGATGCTGGCCGCTCAGTATGGCTGGGAGGTTTTATACGAAGCCGTCGAAGGAAATCCGTATCTGGCTGATTTTTACGGGGATATGCCGCGATGGTCCTTCAATCTGCAAATCTATTTCCTGAATAGCCGCTTCGCGCAGGTCAAAGCAATAAGCGGCATCCGGCAGAATAATCTGACCATGCCCGATCAATCGCGCACGATAATTCAGGACCGGACGATTTACGAAGATGCCGCTATTTTTGCCCGCAATCTCTATGAAACGGGCGACATGGCCAGGCGCGATTACGAAACCTACCGTCAGTTGTTCGACAACATGATGAGTTTAGTTCGCCCGCCCGATCTGATGATTTACCTCCGCGCCGACCTGTCTAAACTTCGCGAACAGATTCAGAAACGGGGCCGGTCGTTTGAGCAGTCTATTTCTGATTTGTACCTAAGCAATCTGAATCGGCTCTACGAGGAATTTGTGGCTTCATATGCTCTCGGACCACTGCTGATTCTGGACGTGAATACGCTGGATTATGCCGCCCGACCGATTGATTTTGAGGCCATTGTGCGCCAGATTGACAAGCAGTTGAGCAGAATGAACGCAATGAGCTAACGACCAAAACGCCGATACTATCTATCCGGCAAAGCAGCGGCACAGCCCTACAACCGTAGCTGTTAACGACTGTAGTCCAATTCAACCGTAGAGATTTCATCAATGATTGGAGGAATGGGCATCTGGGTTTTGCCGGTAATCTCACGCCGGTGGTTGGTGCCCCAATTCATCATTGCCTGAATAACTTCCTTTAGCGTAAGACTGTATTCGGTCATTTCATATTCGACCGACACGGGTCTGGTATCATAGACCGTTCGCTTCACTAAGTGGTTCATTTCCAGTTCCTGCAACTCTTTGGATAAGATGCGGGGCGAAATACCAATTTCCCGGCTCAGCTCTTTAAAGCGCATTTTGCGTTCCATCAGCGTGGCAATAATAACCAGCTTCCACTTTCCCTTGATGACTTCCAGCGTATCATGAATAGCACGATGCCTGGCCTTACAGGGCTGCTCCTGAAATTTGTTCATACTGCTATCCTTTTTGTAACCGGTATCCTTTTTGTAATTGGTAACAAATTTAGAAAAATATAAATCACTTTTGTTTCGTCATCAAAAACGAACAGGAGCATACGATATAAACCGACTAAAAAATATATAAACCATGCACTCAAAACTTACCTTTCTACAATCCATTCAGGCCGGGCTTTTAGCCGGTGTGGTATCGGCCGTTATCAACGCGGTCCTGTTTTTCGTTTTCCAGGCAGTTGGCGTTCTCCACAATGGGGTCTATGTGCAACCTAATCAGCCACTTACCGTTATGCCGGTAATTATGGCATCTGTTGTACCATCCCTGATCGGGAGCATCGTATTTTTTCTGATCGAGCGATTCACCAGCAATGGCTATCGGGTATTCAGTATTCTGGCCATTACATTGGCGGTGTTATCGCTGTACAGCACCTTTACGGTGCCGGTGAATGTTACCCTGGGCTACTCGCTGGTGCTTTGTGTGATGCACTTAGTGGTTGCGTTTGTGCTGGTGTATTTCATTGGCAGACGCGTAAAACAAAGGACAATAGTTTAATGGGTCAGGACCTTCGCAAAAAGCCGTGCCACGGTTTTTTTAGCATTATCAAGGAACCGTGGCACAGCTTTTTGCGAAGGTCCTACAAATAATAAAGAATTGATATGGAAGTAGGTATTGACAGTTTTGTGGCTTCGAATTTTAGTGGGATGTCGGCCAGTCCTGAACAAAACATGAACGCAATGGCCGACATCCTGCAACGCATCAAGCGGGCCGATGAGGTAGGATTAGACGTATTTGGCATCGGAGAGCACCACCGGAGGGAGTTTCTGGACTCGGCACCCATCACCATTCTGTCGGCTGCGGCCGCAATGACCAAAACCATTCGGCTCACCAGTGCCGTAACCGTATTGAGCGCGGCCGATCCGGTCCGGGTGTTTCAGGAGTTTGCCAGCTTAGATATAATCTCGCGGGGGCGGGCCGAGATTGTGGCGGGCCGGGGTTCATTTGTTGAAGCCTATCCGCTGTTCGGACTTCACTTGCAGGACTACGACGACCTGTTTGCCGAAAAACTGGGCCTGCTGCTGACCATTCGTGACCATGAAGTGGTGCAATGGAAAGGCCGGTTCCGGGCCGCGCTCAATAACGTAGCCATTTATCCAAGACCGGTGCAGTCACCGCTACCGATTTGGGTAGGTGTGGGCGGCACGCCCCAGTCGTTTATCCGGGCTGGCTCGCTGGGGCTACCGCTTATTGTAGCGATCATCGGCGGAGAAACGCGCCGGTTCCGCCCGCTGGTTGATCTTTACCGAAAAGCGGGGAGGGAGGCCGGTTTTTCGCCGGATCAGCTCAAAGTAGGCTTACACTCATTGGGTTATGTTGCCGAAACAAGTCAGCAGGCCCGAAACGAATTTTATCCGGGTTATGCCGACATGTTCACCAGAATTGGCCGGGAGCGCGGGTATCCGCCGGTTACCCGACATCAGTTTGATTCTCAGACTAACCCGGAAGGTGCTTTTCTGATTGGTAGCTCGCAGGAAGTGGCCGAAAAAATAGTTCACCATAGTGAAGCGTTGGGCGGTATAGATCGGGTTACGTTTCAAATGGATGGTGCTTCGTTAGCGCAAGCCAACCTGATGAAGTCGATTGAATTGATTGGCCAGTATGTAGCACCCATTGTTAGGAAAAGCCCGTACGCTGACCAGAATTGATAGGGAATCAAATCGCGCAAAGTAAATTAACCACAGAGGCACAAAGCACACAAAGAGATAAACAACGCAATGCGATAACTCTGTGTGCTTTGTGCCTCTGTGGTTAATTCGTTAACGTTTGCCGGACTACTTCAATTCAGCTATACAAATCGTACAGTCATAAAAAGAGAAATCCGCTGTAAACCATTCGTTACAGCGGATTTTCTACTTTTTGTTGTGACCATGGGGAGATTCGAACTCCCAAGCCTTGCAGCACCACCCCCTCAAGATGGCGTGTCTACCAATTTCACCACATGGCCTTTTTTTATTGAGGTGCAAAGATAGTATTCCTGTCATATTTTGCCAAACAGAGCCATAAAACTTTTCCTTTTTTAGGGAAAGATGACCCAAAAACGGGCAAAATTTCGTACTTTTATCCTTCTAAATCACGTTTAAAAGTCCAACGCACATGGCACTGGAAATAGTCGGAAAACTCATAAAAGTATTACCCGAAGTATCGGGACAGAGCCAGAAAGGCCCCTGGAGCAAACAGGAATTTGTTCTTGAAACGCTCGACGCATCATACCCAAAAAAAGTATGTTTGACCGCCTGGGGCGATAAAGTAGCGGACCTGAAGCAGTATGCTGATGGCGACACGCTCAAAGCAACCTTCAGCGCCGAGTCACGTGAATACAACGAACGCTGGTACACCGAACTGCGGGCTTTTCGCATCGAGCTGGCCGACGGTGACGGTGGTTCTGCTCCGGCGGCCGCCCCCCGTTCAGCACCAGCCCAGCAGTCGCGTCCGGCTCAGCAGAGCCAGCCCGTTGCCGCATCGTTCAATTCAGCATTCGACGAAGAAAGCAACGATCTGCCGTTTTAAATAGTAAAGGGTGTAGTAAGTAAAATGAGTGTAGTGGTTTGCCCATTACACTCATTTTACTTACTACACCCTTTACTATTTCTGGTGATCCGGCTGGGATTCGAACCCAGGACCCATACATTAAAAGTGTATTGCTCTACCAGCTGAGCTACCAAATCGGTTGAACAGATAGCTCGTATAAACGAGCGGCTGTTCAGTATTATGGTGCAAAATTATGGCCTTATTTCGTTCGTTGCAAGCGTTTTCTCTTAAAATAAGTCTATTTCTTTGTTTTTTGCCGGGACTCGCTGATGCACAGACTGTTTCCAATGACTCGCTCCGGCGGGCCGATTCGCTGTTTGTCGCCGGCGATCAGGTAACGGCCGCGCGTATTTATGAAACCGCTTTAGCCGAAGGACACACGGCTACGGACCCGATGCTGCTCAAATTAGCCAGTGCCTACGAAGCCCAGAACGACATTCCCCGGCTCCTGTATTATTTAGATGTTTATTTTGAACGTCACCCCGACGATGCGGTGTTGCGTCGGATGAACGATATTGCCCGCGCCAACAACCTGAGCGGTTACGAAACCGACGACCTCAATTATTTTTACCTGTTCTACCGAAAATACGGCGTCTATTTTCTCCTGTTTTTGCTCATTCCGGCAGGCTATGTATTCACCGTGCTGATGCTCAAGGTAACCCGAAAACAGGCCGTGCCAGGACGACAGAAATGGGTTATCTTTTTTTACCTACTGCTTCTGCTGATTTTTACCAACCTCCCCGAAGGGGTGCAATCGGGCATTACGAGTCACGACCGCGTGCTGCTCCGCACCGATCCGTCGGCAGCCGCGCCCGTTGTTGACGTGATTGGCCGGGGCCATAAAGTGAGCATTCTGGGCACGAAAGACATCTACCTGCGCGTACTCTGGCACAACAACCTCTACTTCATCCGCCGGGATAATGTGTGGATTATTTAGTGATTGAATGAGTGAGTGATAGAATGATTGAATAGCTCATGCGCCAGCTATTCAATCATTCTATCACTCACTCATTCAATCATTATTTCCTGAGTGGCGAATCTTTCTCCTTGGCTAACGTATTGAAAACCAGTTTGTCGGCGAGGGCAGGTAGCCATTTGTTGATGAACACCGTTAGTTTGCCCTGCGTGGTCAGGATGAGTTCGCGTTTGCGGTTTTTTACGGCCCGAAAGATGTGATCGGCGCATTCTTCGGCACTCATCATTCCGGCTTCGTCGCGCATGGTTTCGCCTTTTGCGTGTCCGTGCGCGTCGAGGGCCGCCACCCGAATGTTCGATGCCGTGAAGCCCGGACAAGCCGTTAATACGTGTACGCCCATGTGCAGTAATTCGGTGCGTACCGCTTCCAGAAACCCATTCATCGCAAATTTAGACGCCGAGTAGCCACTCCGAACAGGTAGACCCCGATACCCCGCAATGGACGAAATACCAACAATGGACCCCTTCGCCTGCTGAATGTAGGGCAGGGCGTAGCGCGTGGCATACACCGTTCCCATAAAGTTAATATCCATCACTTTCTGAATAACCGCCGGGTCGGTATCAATCAGCATGGAGCGCATGGAAATACCCGCGTTGTTGATGAGAATATCCAACCGCCCGAAGTGCGCAATCGTCTGGTCGATCAGGTGTTTAACATCGGCTTCAACGCTGACATCGGCGGTTAGCGAGAGGACATTAATGCCCGCTTTCCGGAGTTCATCCTGAACCGATTGCAGGGCTTCGGCTTTGCGGGCGCAGATGACAACGCTGGCTCCTTCGCGCCCAAATGCAAACGCCAGTGCCCGGCCAATGCCCGACGAAGCACCGGTAATAAGAACAATTTTATCTTTCATAAGGGAGGCAAAGGTAAGTGATTGGTGGAGTAAGTGGAGTAGTAAAATAGGTGCAGTGAGTAAAGTAGTTAAGCAGATGCAATGGGTGCAGTAGCCCGCCTACTCAATTCACTGAACTTACTCCACCTAATTTACGTACCACACTCACTCCACTAATTTCACCAATCTACCTTATCAAAGTCACTGGCCCTTTAACGGTTCGTTTGGAGGTAGTGAGGAGGAAATAGTACGTGCCCGCAGGCGTGTCGTTGCCGTACCAACGGAATTTGGGATCGGTGGTTTTGAAGATCGTTGCGCCCCAGCGGTTGGTAATTTCAATGGCTTTGAATTGCTCGTAGCAGGTGTTTTCGGGTAAGTCTTTGACGGCAAAATAATCGTTGAATCCGTCGCCGTTGGGCGTAAACACGTTCGGAACGCTGATATCGGTATTGGCCGATGGGTTTTTGACGCGAAACGTAACGGTCGTAACGTCGGTATGATTCGGCTGGCAAGAACGGTCATCGACCACAAAATCGACCACGAACGTCGCTTCCGTTTTTCCGGCCATCAGTTCGCAGGTGGGTTTCCAGTTAAAGAGCGATTGCAGCGTTGGCCGACCGAATTTGTCCGTAAATTCCATGCCCACGGCTTTCACGTCGAAGCCCCGGCCAACGCCCGTGAGCCGAATGGTGTCGCGGTCGGGGTCGTTGCCAAGCACATCGAACGTAGTGCGCCCGGCAGAATCGGCGGCACTGACTGTGATGTCAACAACGGGCTGGGGCAGCGTTGTCCGAACCGTGGGCGGTTGGCTCGGCAGACCAATGGCCGACAGATTTACCGTAACCGTATCGCGCAGGTTCCGGTTGCAGCGTGTATCGGTCACGATAAAGTCAACGATATACGCTGATTGCGTGGCCTGGGTGCAGGTCGGTTTCCACGAAAACGGCTGCGAAACTTTCCCGATACCCGACGCCGACCCGAAACTCATACCCGCCTGCGCCAGCGTAAAGCCCCGTCCCACGGCCTGAATCGTCACGTTGTCATTGTCGATGTCCGTGCCGAACGCATTGAATGTCAGCGATGTTCCTATGCTGATGCTGGCTTTTTTATTGGGTAAGTCGGTGCCAGCCACGGGTTTGTTATTGGGCGACGGAATGATGTTCACCCGGATGCTGAGTGTGTCGCCAAGCCCCTGCGGACAGCCATCGTCGGTGGCGCGGATGAGCAGGGTAAATGGCTTGCCATCGCCCCCCACGCACCGCCCGAAACAGAACCTCGTTTGCAGGGTATCGCGTCCGGTGCGGGTAAACAAGTCGCCGGGGGCCAGCGTCAGGCCGGGCAGCGACCCGCTCATATTGGTAATGGTAATGTGCTGATTCGGGTTGAGATCGGTCACGTACAAATTCAGGCAGTTGGTGTCTTTTTCCGATAGGGTAATGACGGTGCCTTCTTTATAAAATGTTTTCTGTCCTTCGGGTTTGAACAGCAGTTGCGGTGGGTCATTTTTCGGGCAGTCCACTACCAGCACCTGGTAGTCGCGCCGGACGCGCCCAATGACTTTCCCGCCCCGATTCTCACTCACTTCGACCGAAAAAACAAACAGGCCAGCCCGGTTGGGTATTACGCTGAGCAGACCCGAACGGGCATCGACGCGCAGGGGAGCCGTTCCCGGAATCTCGTTGGCTGTTGAAATACCGTTGTTCCAGCGGATAGGCGGGTAGGGGCCGGGGTAGAAAACGGGCGGTGTGGGCCGGTTCAACGCCCCCGGATTAGGAGCCGCCGATGAACTGTAGCCATTGTAGGGCGTCACCAACGCATAGGTCAGGGTATCGCCATCGGCGTCTTTCGCGCTGAAGTCGAGGGTGAAGGGCTGGCCAATGCAGGCATAATCGCCTTTGGGAATGGCAAATACCGGCGATGAATTGATAAACCGACCCGACCCGTTTGTCAGTGCCGGAAACTCCAGATAAAACGTTGACCCGGCGGCTCCCGGATTCTCAATATTGACGATTGTACCGTTGCGGCAGCACCGTTCCCAGGATAAATAATAGCCGCCCGCATCGTTAAATACGTTCGGGTCGAGCGTCAGGTCGATGCTGTGCCGGATTAAGCGCGTACGCAGACTGGCGGAGGCACAGGCCGGTCGGGTGTAGGCCACATACTCATCGCCGATGCGGTTAAGGGGCACGTAACCAATGAGTTGATTCGTGCGTTTGGCGAAAATGCCGACCGATACCAACCCATCGTCGGCTCCCCGGTCGCCGTTAATATCGTCGAAGTAAAGGTTTAAATTGATGCGGTGGGTATACGCGCCCGAAGTGCCGAGGTAGCGCAGTTCCAGTTCACCGCCAACAATATGGGTGGCGTTGGCAAACCGGCTCATTACCAGTAGCAAACAGATTAAGAAGAAGCGTGACCAAACGGAACGGTACAAGTTTAGCATACACAGAAACGATTCGTATTGAGACCGTCCGAAAACGGATGCTTAAATTAGCAGTTTTTCAGGACTTATGCGTAGGAAGATTCATAAAACACCCGAACGGTTGGCACGGATTCGGATTGATGCCGTTGCCGCCGAGGGAAAGTGCATTGTGCGTTCCGACGAGGGCGTAATTTTCGTTGAAAACCCCACCGGCGGGCCGGGCGTGGCACCGGGCGACCTCGTGGATTTGCGAATCACCAACACCAAAAAACAATACCGCGAAGCCGTTGCCGAACGCATTCATGAGTGGTCGGCGGTGCGTACCGAGCCTTTTTGTGAGCACTTCGGAACGTGTGGCGGCTGCAAATGGCAGCATATTCAATACCCTGAACAACTGGGCTTTAAACACCAGCAGGTAGTCGACCATCTGACGCGCATTGGCAAAGTTGCCCTGCCCACAATTCGGCCCATTATGGCCGCCCACCCGACGCAATACTACCGCAATAAGCTCGAATTTACATGCGCCGAAGGTCGTTGGAAAACGCAGAACGAAGTGAGCACCGACGAGTTTATCGACCCGCGAGCGGTGGGTTTTCACGTGCCGGGCCGGTTTGATAAAGTGCTGCCCATCCGCCATTGTTACCTTCAGCCCGACCCGTCGAACGCCATCCGGCTGGCCGTTGCCGACTACGTGTTCAAAAATGGGATAACGTTGTATAACCTGAAAATCCATACCGGGTATCTGCGGACGCTTATAATCCGCACTGCCGATACTACGCAGCAGGTCATGGTAACGTTGCAGGTGGCGCAGGATAACCCGGAGTTGCTGAATGGACTGATGAGTTATCTGCACGGTCTGTTTCCCGAAATCACGTCGCTGAACTACATTATTAACACTAAGAAAAACGACAGTTATCAGGATCAGACGGTTATCAACTGGGCCGGGAAACCGTATATCGAAGAGCAAATGGAGGCCGGGGGGACGCTCCCTCTGACATTCCGTGTCGGTCCGAAATCGTTTTACCAGACGAATGCCCAACAGGCTTATAACCTCTATAAAGTGGCGCGTGACTGGGCCGGGCTGACGGGTCAGGAACGGGTGTATGACCTCTATACCGGCACCGGCACAATTGCCCTGTTCGTGGCCCGTCAGGCGCAGCATGTGGTGGGGGTGGAGTACGTCGAAGCGTCCGTTGCCGATGCCCGCGTAAACGCCGACGTCAACGGGATTACGAACACAACATTTGTGGCGGGCGATATGAAAGACATCCTGACCGACGGCTTTTTCGACCGGCACGGTCGCCCGGACGTGGTCATCACCGATCCGCCCCGCGCCGGCATGGACGAGGCCGTAACGCGCCAGTTGCTCAAAGCGGCCCCCGAACGGATTGTATACGTAAGCTGCAACACGGCCACGCAGGCCCGCGACCTGGGTATTTTAGACGAAGGCTATGCCGTTGCCGATGTGCAGCCGGTCGACATGTTCCCGCACACGCACCATGTGGAAAATGTGGTTTTGTTAAAGAGTCGATCAGTTGATTAGGTGACTGGTTAATTAGTTGATTAGTTAATTGGTTGATTGGTTGAGTGGGCTGACTCAGGTCAACTAATTAACCAATCAACCAATCAACCAATTAACCAATTTAAAACTCCAGATACGGCGTAATTTTCTCGATGGTTTTGGCGTCCAGAATGCGGATGGGCTTCAGCGATTCTGCCGAGGTGTAGGCCCCATGTTGTTCACGGTAGTTGACGATGATCTGCGCCTGCCGACGAGACAAAAATGGGTGCCGGTCCAGTTCGTCGGCAGACGCGGTATTGACGGGAATCCGGCGAACGGCTGATTTGATTTTACCAAACGTCTGTAACTCATTCATAGCGAGTGAGTCGAGTCCGTATATTTCCCGAAACTGATCCGTTGAGACGAAGCCGCCGAGGGCGTCGCGGAATTTTACGATCCGTCCGGCCAGCGTGGACCCGATCCCTTTGAGCGCAATCAACTGAGCCGTATCGGCAGTATTGATGTCGAACGGCTGAATGATGGGTTTTGCAGGGCGTTCAGGATAGGCGGTTCGTTCAGGGTAAGCGGGCCGTTCACCGGATTTGTACGGTTGATTGGGATAGGGTTTGTCTGCGCCAAAGCGGTCATTATTGAACCGGTCGGTATGGGGTGTTTCTTTCAGCATAATGTACGGTTCAAGTTGGTCGTAGAGGTCGGGCGGGAAGTCGTAGATTTTGAGCAGATCTTCTTTCCGGCGAAACTGCCCGCCTTTGCTGCGGTACTTCTCAATACGCTCGGCCATCCACTTCGGCAAACCCAACTGCTGCCACCCGGCCACGCTCACCGTATTAGGGTCGAAGTTGAATAGTTTGGGTTCGCTGAATCGCTCGCTTGTGGTTCTGTCCTTCTCGCGCCGGTCGCCGAATTGGGGTTGTTTCGCTTCCTCCGCCTGCATCAGTGCGACTAAACTATCGAGTTTACGCTGGTCAGAAACGGAGGTATCGGCGGGTTTCCGATCGGTCACAAAGCGATACACGAAGGGAATAAGCAGGCAGAGCAGCGTCAGGAAAATCAGGACGACGAATCCTCTGGATTCTTTATGCGAAAAACCGAAATAATCCCGGATAAGGGCCTGAAAACGAGTAAACATGACCCTTAGACGGAGCAGGGTCTGGGACGTAACTTTTAGGAGCTAAATAGTATAGTTTTCGTAATCGATTTTGACTGCCTTTGAGACTTGTAAACTTGTCCAGAATGTGGCGGGGAGCATTTACTATTATCGTAATTAAAACCTCAGTCAAAAATTAATTCTAAAATTATTCTGACTTGGAGATTCTTTTCTGAGACAGAATAATTAGGTAACTTGAACTTTTTAATACATATGAAATTTATTGCACAGTCAGTTAATGTTGCCATTATAACTCTAATTCTATTGTCATGTGGCAAGAAAGAACTTGCACCTGACACCAACCAAACTATCTACATAGGTAGTGGGGATGGTAATCTCTATGCAGTTGAGGCCACCACAGGTCAAAAGAAATGGAGCCTTCAAACCAATGATTATATATCTTCCAGTCCAATCGTATACGATGGCATTGTTTATATAGGCAGCCAAGATCATAATCTCTATGCAATTGATGCTGCTACTGGACTTAAGAAATGGAGTTTTCAAACTGATGTTAGTATATATTCCAGTCCAACTGTAGCGAATGATATTGTTTATATAGGAAGCGAGGGTAAACTCTATGCAGTCGACGCCAGTACAGGACGAAAAAGATGGAGCTTTCAGGCCAATAACGTGATACATTCCAGCCCAACTGTGTCCAATGGTATTATTTATGTAGGCAGCGAAGATGGTAATCTCTACGCGATCAATGCCGTCACAGGTCAAAAGAAATGGAGCTTTCAGACGGACAAAGGTATAGGCTCTAGTCCAACTGTATCGGATGGTATTATCTACATAAGCAGTAGTGGGGTATATTCTGGTGATCTCTATGCAGTCGATGCCATCACAGGAAAGAAAAAATGGAGCTTTCGGGCTAAAGCTAGCATGGCCTCCAGCCCGACAATCTCCAATGGGATTGTCTACGTAGGCAGCGGGGATAATAATCTTTACGCTATTGATGCTAATACAGGACAAGAACGATGGAACTTTCAAGCTAAAAGTTGGATAGAGTCCAGTCCAACTGTGTCTAATGGCATTGTCTACGTAGGTAGTGGAGATGGTAATCTATACGCAATTGATGCCGCGATGGGACGAACGAAATGGACTTTTACGGCTTATGAGCGTATATACTCCAGTCCAACCGTTTCCAATGGGATTGTTTATATAGGAAGCATTGACAAAAACCTTTATGCCATTGATGCCACTACAGGACAAAAAAAATGGTCCTTTCAAACTGATGGTGGTATATTCTCAAGTCCGGCAATCCTAACCTCGCAAGGAAAAGTTTATAGGGGTTTAGGGAATATACAACCTTAATAGCAGTATGGTTGATAGTGCTTAGAGCAAAAAGTCAAATGAGTTGAAGCAACCAGGCAGGCACTTGTGCATAAAAACGTATTTTTGCGCCCACGTATGACTACTCCACAAACGCCAGCCACAACGCTGCAAGATATTATCGCCCACGCCAAAGAATATGGCTTCGTGTTTCCGTCTTCCGAAATCTACGATGGGCTACAGGCCGTTTATGACTACGGTCAGAATGGCGTTGAACTCAAAAATAACCTCAAAACCCTGTGGTGGAAAGCCATGACCCAACTCCACGACAATGTGGTGGGCATTGACGCGTCCATTTTTATGCACCCGCTGACGTGGAAAGCGTCGGGGCACGTCGATTCGTTCAACGACCCGATGATTGACAATCGCGACTCTAAAAAACGCTACCGCGCTGATCAACTGCTCGAACTCAAAGCCGAGGCCTACGCTAACGCAGGCGATGAAGCCAAAAGTACGGCTCTGTTGCAGGAAATGGGGCGTTTGCTGGGTGATAACGACCTCGAAGGGGTTCGGAATCTGATCATTGCCGAGGGTATTAAAGACCCCGTGTCGGGAACGGATAACTGGACCGAAGTGCGGCAGTTTAACCTGATGTTTTCCACGCAGGTAGGTTCGCTGGCTGAAGATTCCAGCCTGATTTACCTCCGTCCTGAAACGGCGCAGGGTATTTTTGTGAACTTCCTGAATGTCCAGAAATCGGGCCGGATGAAGGTTCCCTTTGGCATTGCCCAGATCGGGAAAGCGTTTCGGAATGAGATCGTAGCTCGGCAGTTCACGTTCCGAATGCGCGAGTTTGAACAGATGGAAATGCAGTTTTTTGTGCGGCCCGGCACCGAAATGGAGTGGTACGAACGCTGGCGCGATGCGCGGATGAAGTTTCATCAGGCCGTTGGCCTGCCCGCCGATAAGCTCAAATTTCATATCCACGAAAAGCTGGCGCACTATGCCAATGCCGCAGTAGACATCGAATACAAGTTTCCGTTTGGGTTTCGCGAGATGGAAGGCATTCACTCACGCACTGATTTCGACCTGAAAGCGCACCAGGAACTGAGCCGTAAAAAACAGCAGTATTTCGATAACGACATCGACCCGGCCACCGAAAAACCGTACGGCAATTATATTCCTTACGTCGTCGAAACGTCCGTTGGGGCCGACAGGCTGTTTCTGGCCGTGTTCTGCAATGCGTTCACGAAAGAGACGGTTGGCGAAGGCGATCAGCAGAAAGAGCGGACGTATCTGAAACTGCATCCCGCACTGGCGCCAATCAAAGCGGCTGTGTTTCCGCTGGTTCGTAAAGACGGTCTGCCCGAAAAAGCAGAAGAAATCATGAAAAGCCTTCGGTCTGAGTTTCGGGTAGTCATGGAAGAGCGCGACGCCATTGGCAAACGCTACACCCGGCAGGATTTGATCGGTACACCGTTTTGCATCGCCGTCGATTACCAGACAATGGAAGACAATACAGTAACGGTTCGGTATCGTGACACGACCGAGCAAATTCGCATCCCAATCAGCGAACTGAAAGCGCATATAGGTCAGGCCGTTTCGATGGAGCGCGTGCTGGAGAACCTGTAGAAAGTTGAAAATCCGGTCTGATTAACCGGGTTTTCAACTTTCTAATCCGTTGCTCAGCGAAGTTTGAACTTCGTTGGTGTGTTATCCGCCGGGCCGACGTTTCGGTCTCTGACCGGAGCGTCATAACTCCGGTCAGAGACCGGATAACGCCCGAGCGTAGTCTCGGACTACGCTCAACAGTGAACGCTATATGGGGGTGACTACCTGGCCGGCGGTTATTTCTCCACTCCGCTATTCATAACCAGGTCTTCACTAAACCGCTCCTGTTTGAAAATATAGGAGCGTGTAATGGCCGCCCGTTCGCGGGTTTCGCGGGCTTTCTGGAAAAACTCCTCCGCTGCTGCCGGGTTGCCCCCTTCTTTAAATTGCTTTCCCGACTGTTCCAGCAGGATAACCGTTTCTTCCAGACTGCGAACCGCTTTCCAGAAGTTCTCTTCCACGCTTTTCGTTACCTCGGCCAGCAACGCACTGGCCGTATAGGCATGGCCCGTATGACACCGGTAACGAATCAATTTGCCCTCCTGAATGCTGACCAGTGCCCCGCTGCATTCGGGACAGGTGAGGGGCGTTAGGGTGCCCATCGATAAAATGCCCATTTCAAACGCGTTGTCCTGAGCAGCAATGTTCACTTCGGTTGCCATGAGATCCAACTCTTTTTCTGGTAAGTCATGTTCATCAATAACCGTCTCTTCCGTCAACTGACACAGCAAGGGAGCCAGTTCGGTAAGGGGTACGCTGTAATCCACATCAACATGCTGCAGCACACTGTCGGGCATGCTGGCATAAAGCGCATCGTCGGGTTGCTGAACGATACCCAGGCCGCCCAGTCGCTTTACCGACCACATACCCGACGTACCGTCGTCGAGCAGTCCCGTCAGCACGACGCCGATCACACGGGAACCATACGAATAAGCCGCCGACCGAAACAGGGCGTCGATAGACGGACGAAAGCGGTTTTCCTTCGGGCCTTTTTTCACAATGACCTGGTCGCGTTCGACCATCAAGTGGTGGTCGGGCGGGGCTATGTAAATATGACCACCTCGAATGCGTTCGCCGTCGATGGCCTGCGTGGCTTCCAGCGGTCCGGCATTATTTAAAATCTGGGGCAGCAGGCTCGGTGAATAAGGCGATAGGTGAAGCACGACAAAAATAGCCGCACTAAAGTCTGGAGGCAGAGCGGCCGCCAGATCTTTGAGTGCGTAAACGCCCCCCGCCGAAGTGCCGATGACGACAATATTACGTTTGGCCATGTTCGTTTTCGTTCTATTTATAAATTGCGTAGCGTATGGATTACCGGCAGTTTCCCTTTTTACATCAAGTGCGTGCGGTCACACAGTAAACTAACCAGTGACTCATTAGTTTCATCGGTATGACCTCTCAGACAGTTACTTCACAACTCGCTACACCGCTCGTTCCTGTTGTTGCCATTGGCGCATCGGCGGGGGGGATAGAGGCCGTTGCCGAACTGCTTCAGCATTTGCCCCCCACAACGGGCCTTGCTTACGTATATATTCAACCGGCAGATCCCGGCGTTGGCTCTGATTTACAGGCTATTTTAAGCCAGTCAACGATAATGCCTGTGGCGGTGGCCGATAAACAAACGCCCATTCAGGCCAATCAGGTCTATGTCATTCTGTCCAATCAGGATATGGCCGTCGTCGATAATGGGCTAACTGTTGTGTCACAGGCCCGCCGGTCAACCCCGCATATGCCGGTCAACCAGTTTTTTAGTTCGGTAGCGAACCGGCATGGCGGGGCTGCCATTGGGGTCGTACTGTCGGGAGACAATGACGATGGCGTACAAGGATTAAAAGCCATCAAAGCCGCCGGGGGCTTAGTATTTGCCCAGGACAATACGGCTCTGTTTCAAACGATGCCAGCGTCGGCCATTGCCGAAGGCGTTGTTGACCGGGTGCTTTCTCCCGCTCAGATCGCTGCCGAGCTGGTGCGTCTGAGCCGCCAGCCCGAGGTATTTCATCAATTGGTGGTAGCCGATGAACTGGACGATGCCGGGAAAGAGCAGCCCGACGAAGACCTGAAACCGGTTATTCAACTCCTGCGAAGCAAGGTTGATGTGGATTTTACGCATTATAAAATCTCCACGATCTGGCGACGTATTTTCCGGCGTATGCTGCTGTTCAGGATCGACACCCTGCCTGATTACGTCAATTACCTCAAACAGAACCCCGCCGAAATAACCGCTCTGTACGGTGATTTACTGATTAATGTGACGAGTTTTTTTCGCGATGCCGAAACGATGGACTACCTCAAAAAAGTCCTGCTTCCCCGGCTTATCAGGGAAAAGACAACCCGTGAGCCTTTACGCATCTGGGTATCGGCCTGCTCAACGGGCCAGGAAGCCTACTCGCTGGCTATGCTGCTGCTGGAAGTGCTTGGCGAACGGACAGCCAGCAACATCCAGATTTTTGCGACCGACCTCAGCGAACAGGCCATTGCCAAGGCCCGGCTGGGCAACTACAGCCCGGCAGAAGTGACGGACGTATCGGCCCGGCGGCTGCAGCAGTTTTTTACCAAAACGGACAGCTATTACCGTATTTCCAAAACCGTTCGTGACCTGTGTATCTTTGCGCCCCACAATCTGTTCCGCGACCCGCCCTTCTCGCGGATTGATCTGATTAGCTGCCGTAATCTGCTTATTTACGTGGATAATGTGCTGCAGCGCAAAGCCTTTGCCACGTTCCATTACGCGCTCAATCCGAGGGGCTACCTGCTGCTCGGTACATCTGAAACGGTTGGTGGCGCGTCGGGTCTGTTTGTGCAGAGTGACAAGACCGTCAAAATATTCACCCGTAAGAATGACGTTTCGAGTCGGGCTGTTTTCAATATGAATCCCCGAACCGGCAATGACGGAGCCGAATCCAAGTTGTTTCGTACAGACAGCCCGGATAACCCGCTCCAGGAAAGTGGCCAGCCCGCAGGCCGGCCGGTATTCAATCTGGAGCAGACCGTAGACAGCCTGTTGCTCAGTCGGCATGTGCCCGCAAGCGTCGTTGTCAATGCCGACCTGGATATTCTCCAGTCGCGGGGGGCGACCGGGCTATACCTCGAACTGGCACCGGGTAAGGCCAGCCTGAACCTGCTGAAAATGGCCCGTCCGTCGCTAACCTTTGAACTGCGGAATATCGTTTATAAAGCGCAGCGTCAGGGCCAGCCCGTTCGTAAAGCGGGGCTGGAAATAAAGCTGGGCGACAAAACCCATATGGTTGCCATCGAAGCCGAGCCAATCGACACGGCGGGGTCCGACGAACGGTTGTTTCTGATTACATTTCAGGCGATTTATCCGGAATCACTCCTCAAAAACAACGCGAAAGCCCACAACAGCCGCATCCGCGAACTCGAAGACGAACTGGCAGCGGTCCGGCGCGATATGCACTCCATTGTTGAAGAGCAGGAAGTGAACAACGAAGAACTGCAGTCGGCCAATGAGGAGATTGTCAGTTCCAACGAAGAACTGCAAAGCATAAACGAGGAACTTGAAACGAACAAGGAAGAGATTGAGTCTACCAACGAAGAGTTACGGACCATTAACCAGGAGTTGCAGGTACGCAATGAGCAGTTATCGGAATCCTATGCCTTCTCGGAAGCTATTTTTGCCACCCTGCGCGAGGCCACGCTTGTTATTGATCCTGTTGGACGGATACTGAGTGTCAATCCGGCGTTTTATGCGTTATTTGGTTTGCTGCAAGGGCAGGTTACGGGGCGGGTGCTCTACGAACTGGCTGACCGCCAGTGGGATAGCCCGGCGTTGCGCCGGTGGCTTGACGAAGTTTATTCCCAGGATGTTCCGATGCAGGGATTTGAACTACTCTACAGGGTGTCGGGTAGTGCCGAAAAAATTCTTTCGTTAAACGCCCGCCGGGTAATGCACCAGCAGCATCAGGAATCCATTCTGATGGCCATCGAAGACATTACCGAGCAGCGCAGGGCACAGAATATCCTCGAAGAACGCGAAGCCTGGTTTCATGCCTTGGTCGATAATACGCCCGCTATGACCTGGGTTGCCAATGCCGATGGAGACTATACATACCTGAACCGGGCCTGGCTGGTCTATACCGGGCTTCCGTCCGATACAAACACGTCGAAGGACTGGGTAACGGGCATTTATCCCGCCGACCGGGAGCCGTATCTGGCTCTCTATCAGGCCCGGCTGGCCGACCGGCAGCCGTTCACGGCCGAATACCGGTTGCTTCGGCACGACGGTCGGTTTCGCTGGATACAGGAACAGGCCCATCCGATTATTTCTTTCGATGAAACATTCAGCGGCTTCGTTGGTACGTCGGTGGATATTCACCTGCAAAAAGAATTGAATCAGGAACTGGAATGGACCGTTGAGGAGCGAACCGCCGAACTGAAAGCGGCTAATGTGAAAGACCTGGCCCAGCAGGAAACCCTGAAGGCTCAGCTTATGCTGCTACAGCAATCGGAGGATTTAACCAAAATGGGAAGCTGGGAATACGACCGGGTCACCGGTCAGTTTGTGTGGTCGGACGGTATGTACCGGCTTTTCGACCGGGAGCGCAACGGACAGGTAACACCGGAGGTTTACCTGGATGCCGCACCGGAATGGAACCAACTGACGGGACAGCGCATCGTTGACTTTATCTATAACGGCGAGGGTAATTTCGACAACATTGTTTACATCAATGGGTCTGATGGAATGAAAACGCTCCGCGTCAAGGCCGCCGTGGAGAACAACGGACCCGGAAACCGCGTACTGGGCGTGGATATAGACATGACCGACCAGTTTCAGGCGCAGAAACAGATCGAGCAAAGTGGCGCGTATCTACAGGCCGTTCTCAACAATTCAGTGGCAGCTATTGGCTTTTTTAAAGCAGTGTTCGATACGCCTGCGCCCGATCCGATGCAGGGCGAACCCGGCGTAGACCGCATTCTGGACTTCCGGCTGGTGGCGGTCAACGAGAAATTTGCCCAGCTTGTTAATGAACCACTAACAAGCGTACGCGGGCAGTCCGTTGACCGGTTAGCTGACTGGCTGTGGGACGGCAACACCTTTGCCAACCTCCTGCGCATTGTGGAACACAACGAGACGATCTACGAAGAACGGCAATTCGACCTGAACGGTGAACCCCGCTGGCTGGGCTTTTCGGCCGTTAAACACGATGGGGGCGTGGTGCTGACGGGCTTAGATATTACCGAATTTAAGTCGATGCAGGAAAAGCAGGAAAGTCTGCTCGATCAGACACAAAAATCGGGAGCAACCGTTGAACAGTTAGGCATGCTTCAACAGCAGATGCGCGCGCGGGGCGACCTGCTCCGGGCTTCTTCCCACGATCTGCGCGGAAGTCTGGGCATCATTCAGGGAGCCGCCGAACTGCTGAATATTGTGGACTCCGATGAAGAACGGGCACGAATGCTGGACATGCTGCAACGCAACGTGCGCGAAACGACCCGGCTCATTACCGAACTCCTCGATTATTCACGACTCGAAACCGGACAGCAGCAGGTCACGATTGGCTCGTTCGACGCGGCTGAATTGCTCGGCAAATTAGGCGAAAATGTAAGGCCTTTGCTGGAACGGAAAAAACTGCAACTGTACCTGTTGGGGGAAGACCGTTTACCCGTTGAAGGCGACGCCGTCAATGTGCTGCGCATTGCGCAGAACCTCGTGCTGAATGCCCTCAAGTACACGCATCAGGGCAGTATCAGCCTGCGCTGGGGTAGCATCGGACCCGATACCTGGTATTTCAGCGTAGACGATACCGGACCGGGAATGGACCAGACCACCGCCAACCAGCTCTCGAACAGACAGCCGGAATCAGCCGGGATGACTGGTCAATCGTTCGGCACAGATACGGTGGAAGACGCCCCGGACCCTGAATTCGTACGGTTGGATAAGCCTCTGCTGGGGTCGGCACAGGGCGAGGGCATTGGCCTGGTTATTGTCCGTCAATTGTGCGACTTGTTACAGGGTCACTTAGCCGTCGAAAGTACATCCGGCAAGGGATCGTTCTTTCGGGTAACGCTGCCCCGGCATTATACAAGTTCTTAAACTGAGGAAAGACCAACTTTGGGCAACGTAACCGTTTCCCACCAGTACGTCCGCAGCCAGTCAAAGTACGTTTGCCATTCGGAAGCGAGACTCGGTTTAACTACGTAGGACGAACAACCGCGCTGGTAGGCTTCGGTAATATCGGCCTGGTCCATGGACTTACTTAATACAATAACCGGAATGCTACCCTTTGCGGCCAGGACCGTTTTAATCCGTTCGAGCAGCCGCCAGCCGTTCTGCCGGTCGGGCAGATACAGGTCCAGCAGAATGAGCTTGGGAAGCTCATTCTCTTCGTGGCGGCACTGGTCGAGATAGGCCAGTGCCGCTTCCTCAGTCGACAACATCACCACTTTTACCTCAGGTAAACAACGCTGAATGACATGGTTTATAATCGTGCAATGGTCTGCGTTATCCTCGATGATAAGCAGCTTTGCATTCTTTAAATTATCTCGCAGCGTCTTGTTGGTAGTGGGGAGGTTCATGTGTTGAGGAGGTGTATTTGCTAATCAAAAGTACAACATATTCTACAGCAGAATATACGGAAATTATGTTTTTTGTAACGATAACGTTACTCAGGGTGGAGAATGGTGCAGTGAGCGTATAGGCTCTCACAGGCCGGACAACAAGCAAAAACGATGATCTGTCAGGCTGAATACGTCCGTAACAGGGCGACTGGGAATACGCATAAGGGACCGTTTCCTCACTTCTGGTGGCAGGCATCCGGCCCGTATTTAAGGCTCTGCTGTTGACTATGGACGTACGGATTCGTCAGCCATTCCGTTCGATACAACTCAACCCTTCCTGCTATGGATACGACAGATAAACAAATTCCGGCAGTAACGAATGCCAAAACAGTAACCAAGTCTACCGCTGGTGGGGCACTCGCTCAATTGCTGAAATCCGGTAAGCCGGACATTCCATACGTTGTCGATTCACTTGACCATCTGATCTGCTTTTCGCACCTGCGCTGGAATTTCGTTTACCAGCGACCCCACCACCTGCTCACCAGGGCATCGCGCCAGTGCCGGGTCTGGTTTATCGAGGAACCCATCTGGATTGATCCGGCTGACTCTGCACGTGATGGCTCCCCCGTTCAGTATGCGCCGGGTCTGGATTTGCGGCTTGTGAATGAGCAGATTACCGTCGTTGTGCCTTATCTGCCTCAGGGCATCAGCCCCGACGAAGCCCGGAACCTCCAGCAAACAATGCTCGATCAACTGCTGGCCGAACAGCGCATTCAGAACTACGCCCTGTGGTATTACACGCCAATGGCCCTGCTCTTCAACGAATTGGCAGAAACGAAGAGATTGTCGCGTTTGACCACGACTGTCGGGAAGGCATTTGTGGTTCCTGCGCCATGTACATGAACGGCAGGCCATACGGTCCCCAAACGGGAGCCGCCATTTGTCAGCTTTACAGGCGCAGCTTCAGCGATGGCGACACGATTGTTGTGGAGCCGTGGCGGGCGCGGGGCTTTCCGGTCATTAAAGATGTAGCGACCGGCCGCTCGGCCTTCGGTCAAACGGTAATACAGGCTTCCTGGTTTACCTGCTACCAGCCTTCGCCGGGGGGCAACAGCGACTCGACCGGGTATCCATTGGCTACATGGTAAATCATGTCGGCGAGGCCCGTAGGTTCGGGTCGGCCACTGTCTACCGTGAAGGCTCCGGGTTCGTAGCGGTTTTCCTGCCGGGTTAACAGGCAGTGCCAGTCGTAGAGGCCCAGTAAGGCC
Organism: uncultured Spirosoma sp.; assembly: GCA_964244845.1. Classification (GTDB taxonomy): domain Bacteria; phylum Bacteroidota; class Bacteroidia; order Cytophagales; family Spirosomataceae; genus Spirosoma. The sequence goes on along the minus strand of CAXTKE010000010.1, from coordinate 59,567 downwards.
CATACCGTAACGGCCCGCACATCGGCACCCGCCCGTTTCGCTTCCTGAGCCTCTTTCCACACTTCACCCAGCCATCGTTTCTGTTCATCGACACAATCGCCGAGGTGCGCTTCGGTTACGGCAATGGGCAATCCATAGCGTTTCCAGACCTGCATCAGCAGCGTTTTAATTCCCAGCCGCTGATGCGGAACGGCCCGCACCACTTCGGTATCGGCGTAGTGGTGTTTCCCATTGGAACTGTGCGTCCAGTGCCCGTAGCCCTCCCGGTTTTCGTCTAAATACCGTTCGCTGGTTACGTAATGATTGATCCCAATGACCGAGGGCGGACACGGTTTTTCGGCAATCTGCCAGAGTTCATGTTCTGTCGCACCCGCCAATCCTGCACCCAGGGGTAGCGTTCGGCCACCCGGCGGGCGTAGCGGGCGAGTTCGGGCGCGAATAACGGACTGTCGTAGGTGGCGTATCGGGGGCCGCAGCCGTGGTGAACCAGACCAACGATGGGCCGAACACCCAGCGAACGGAGCTGGGTTAGCCGCTCGTCGGGCCATTGCCAGTCCAGTACATCCGGGTGATCGGGGGCGGTGCGTTCCCATAGGATCGGGTAGCGGAGGGTTTTAAAGCCAACGTCTGCCAGCCGGTCGAGGTCGTCGGGGCGATCATGGTGCCCGGTCCGTCTCACCTGATCCTGATAGACCTCACCTACCCGGTTGACCGTGCATTCGATGCCTCCCCAGAGTTCCAGTTTCTGGGCTTTCGGTGGCTTCGGTATTCTGTGTTCGTATGTCCGGTTACTCATTCGTTTCAATTAAATGGTAAACAAACTGTTTATAACGCGGGTGGGAACCCGCGATTTATAAACGTAAATCGCGGGTTCCCACCCGCGTTACAACAAGATCATTACATTACTTCTGCTTAATCGTTTACCATCCTCAGCTATGAATGAGGAAACGGGCCTTTGCCTATTGATGCGTATTGGCGCAAATCGACTGGCAGGGGACCGTTTCCTGACTGCCGGGCATCGGGAAATAGACACAGCATCGGTACCGTTTCCTTATTTCCCCTCTCGGGGTGTAAACCAGTATGGCTCACTCCCGTTGTTAGCGTAGGGGGTGTTCTTTCAGAACCTTAACTCAACGCATGAGAAAACAAATCATCATCGTCAGCCTGATTCTGCTGGCAGGCATTACGAGCGTACAGGCCCAGTCGGGAGGTGGGGGAGGCTTCAGCGGCAACACAGGACAGCAGGGTTCCTCTCCTCAAAACAATGGCCGGAAGGCCAATACAAGCCAGACGATGGGCAAAGGTGTTCCGTTCAACAAAGACGCCGAACAGCAGGGTCGTTCGGGGTCAACGGCAACAAGCCGCGCGGCAGGGCAGGCGTCGGGCAATTCGGGACCTTCGTCGGCTGGCCCGACATCTCAGAAAAATACATCAGGCAGTGCGTCAACCCGTCAGCAGGGCACCAAGCAGGGGGGCATGTTGCCGAAAAACACCAATGCCAGCACAAAATCAGGAAGTCGCTCAACCGGCGGTCAGTAACCAGAACAGGTACACAATCACTAAACCGAAAAAGCCTTATGTTAGCCATGAATTACCGTGGACCGTACCGGGTCCGCGCCGATCACAATAAACCATTACCCGAAATCCTGCACCCCGGCGACGCCATTGTCAGGGTAACGCGAGCCTGCATTTGTGGCTCGGACTTGCACCTCTATCACGGACTCGTGCCCGATACCCGCGTGGGAATGACCTTCGGCCATGAGTTTATTGGCGTCGTTGAAGAAATCGGCTCCTCGGTCGAGAAACTGGCTGTTGGCGACAATGTAATCGTTCCTTTCAACGTTGCCTGCGGGAAGTGTGCGTTTTGTAAGCAGGGGCTTTTTGGCAACTGCCATGAGTCGAACGCACAGGCAACAGCCGTAGGCGGCATTTATGGCTATTCGCATACGGCGGGTGGGTACGATGGCGGGCAGGCCGAGTTTGTCCGGGTGCCCTATGCCGATGTAGGCCCAACCATCATTCCCGACTGGATGGACCATGATGATGCCGTTCTGCTGACGGATGTGGTGCCAACGGGCTATCAGGCTGCTGAAATGGGCGGTATCAAACCGGGCGATACGGTTGTCGTTTTCGGGGCCGGGCCGGTGGGCATCATGGCGGCAAAGTCCGCATGGCTGTTTGGCGCGGGCCGCGTTATCGTGATCGACCACGTAGACTACCGGCTGGAATTTGTGAAGAATTATGCCCAGTGCGAAGTCTACAATTATAAATCAATTGGCGATCCGGTTTTATTTTTGAAGAAGGCCACCGACTGGTTCGGAGCCGATGTGTGTATCGATGCGGTAGGCAGCGATGCCTCGGGCAGTGTCCTGCAAACCATTACGGGTAAAAAACTGCTGTTACAGGCTGGCGCAGCGACCGCACTTCACTGGGCCATCAACTCGGTCAAAAAAGGAGGCATCGTTTCGATTGTGGGCGTATACGGTCCGACAGACAACCTGATTCCCATTGGGAACGTAGTCAATAAGGGCATAACCATCCGGGCAAATCAGACGGCGGTGAAACGGCTGCTGCCAAGACTAATCGACCACATCCAGGCAGGCCGGCTCAACCCCAAAGCCATTATTACCCACCGGGTGCCGCTGGAGGAAGTTGCCGATGCGTATCATATTTTTTCAGCTAAGTTAGACAACTGCATCAAGCCCATTCTCATTCCACCTTCTGCCCGAAAATAACAAGCACGCTCATGGAACCGAATCCAAACGACTATTCGCATATTAACGGCTGGGGGGTGGATGCCGACCCGAATAACGAACCCACTTATCCCCTCAAAAATTACACCGGCGATGACCACCGGCGGCTTAACTGGGAACGGCCTCCGCTACAGGCGGAAACCGTAGAGATTCTTAAATCGAACGAGCGGCCAAACCTGACTGCTGTATTTGGTACTTCCACCCCGCCTTCGGGGCTGAGTGGCGTTTTACGCCGGTATGCGTTTACCCACAGCGAATCCGAATACGGGCACTGGCTTCCGCTGCTGCTGGCCGACCGTATCAACGTAGTGGAAGGTATTCTGGATGATTTGAAACAGGGTCATATTCCTAATATTTTTGCCGAGAAAGGCTGGAAAGCCGATTGGCAGTATAATCGAAAAGGGCTGGTACAGAATATTCTGGTGGGGGCTGTTGTGACAACGGCCATCGTCGCTTTATTAACCCGGAAAAAAAAGAAGCATAGGGTACGGCTATAGGTGAACCGTAGTGCAGACAGGCTTTTTATGATGGAATAAACCAGGAATAGCTATGAAACGTGATGCGGTAAGTGACCGGGTACAGCACGAAACGAAGGCCGCACAGGGCGAGGACAGCAAGGACAAAGTCTATAGCAGTGAACAAACGTTTGCTGATGAAGTCACGGCCAGAAACGCCTTTGCCGAATCCATACTGAAGTTACTGAATGTCAATGGCTGGTCTGGGTTATCCCACTTTACGGCTGATTTTGCTTTGTATGATTCCTTCGGTCGACCCAAACCGGATGGGTTGGTTCAGATAGGCGATTACATTAAGATTGCGCTGCCCGGCCCCATGCCCGAAAACTGGGTGCGGGTCAAGCGCCTGGTTATGCAGGAAAATGAGGTGGCGTTTACCGTTCAACCCTGCCCCGATCCGGAGGAGAACAAGCCCGGTGAAATAGCCCATTTTTTTGATCAGACAGCCCGCAGTACGTTTCGGGTCGAACGGGCAGGACTAACAATCCGGGCGTATGAAATCGGGGAACATGAAGTCATCAACAACCACGATTCGCAGGCGGGGGACCGGGCCATTATCAACACGGTTATTGCCGAAGCGGGCTGGTTGTTTCATCAGAAAATCCAGTGGAAACTCCTGACCGACTATCTGGTACATTTGTAAGCCTCAGGGCGTGGACTGCTATTCGTCAGTCCACGCCCTGAGGCTTTTGGGATGAAGGTGCTTAAATTATGAACGACAAAGTGGTTCTACGCTTCGCCGACCAGCATGAGCGCACCCACCGTTACGTTCGAGGTTTCGTCAATCAAAATGGCCCCGCCGGTGGCCCGGTTTTTGGGATACGGATCGAATGGGATGGGCTGGGCTGTACGAAGTATAACTTTAGCTAAGTCGTTCAGTTTCAGTCTATCAACGCTGTCAATTTCCTCGTAGGTATTCACGTTTAGCTGGTACGCAATGGCCCGAACCGAGCAGCGCGTGCGGGCCGTACCTACCTGCAATACGTACTTGTTTCCCACTTTAAACTCCTTCGTATCCATCCAGCACAGCATCGCTTCAACCGTCTGGCTCATCATCGGTAAGCTCTCCGACCGAACAATCAGGTCGCCCCGGCTAATGTCTACATCCGTTGCCAGATGCAGCACTACCGACATCGGCGTAGTCGCTTCGTCTAAATGCGTTTCTGCGATTTCGATAGCGTCGATGGTTGACGTTTCGCCCGATGGGAGCACCGTTATGGCGTCGCCTTTGCGGAAGAGGCCGCTGGTAATTTTCCCCGCATAGCCCCGATAATCGTGCAACTCTGCCGTTTGCGGACGAATGACATATTGAACAGGGAAACGGGCCTGGGTTACGTTGATATCCTCGTCAATAACGACGGTTTCCAGATGTTCGAGCAGGGTTTGCCCTTCATACCACGCCATCGCTTCCGACCGGTCAACAACGTTATCACCATTCAGCGCACTCATCGGAATGTAGCTTACGTGCCTGACGTTCAGGTTTTTGGCTAAGTCAGCATACTGAATGCAAATGTCTGAGAACATGTCCTGCGAGTAGCCCATCAAATCCATTTTGTTTACCGCCACTACAATATGCGGGATGCCCAGCAGACTCGCAATCAGCGAATGCCGACGCGTTTGCTCGACTACGCCATGCCGCGCATCGACCAGCACAATCGCCAGTTGGCAGTTCGACGCACCCGTAACCATGTTGCGGGTGTACTGAATGTGACCCGGCGCGTCGACAATGATAAACTTGCGTTTTGGCGTTTGAAAATACCGATACGCTACGTCGATGGTAATGCCCTGTTCGCGCTCGGAGCGAAGACCATCGGTCAATAAGGCCAGGTCTATCTCTCCATCGTCGCGGCCTTTGGTGGCGCGTTCGATGGCTTCGAGCTGGTCGGCCAGGATGGATTTGGAATCGTAAAGCAACCGCCCGATGAGCGTGCTTTTGCCGTCGTCAACCGAACCGGCAGTTATAAAGCGGAGAAGGTCCATGTTCTTAAAGAGTGAAAGAGCGAAAGAGCGAAAGAGTGGCTGACGCGTCTTTTTTTCGCTCTTTCACTCTTTCGCTCTTTCGCTCATTAAAAATACCCGCCTTTTTTGCGGTCTTCCATCGCGGCTTCGGAGAGTTGGTCGTCCATGCGGGTTTCGCCCCGTTCAGAAATGCGCGTGGCCTGAATTTCGTCGATGACATCATCTAACGTATCGGCGGTCGATTCTGATGCGGCTGTGCAGGAAATGTCGCCAACGGTGCGGAACCGAACCCGGCGCGTAACAAACTGGTCGTCGGCTTCGGGTTTGATAACACCCCCGGCGGTTGCCATTAGCTTGCCATCCCGAATCAGCAACTCGCGTTCATGAGCGAAGTAGATGCTCGGCAGGGCGATTTTCTCGCGCCGGATGTAGTTCCATACATCCAACTCGGTCCAGTTCGAAATCGGGAACACGCGCACGTTTTCGCCTTTGTGAATCCGACCGTTATAGAGGTTCCAGAGTTCGGGACGCTGGCGTTTTGGGTCCCACGAACCGAACTCGTCGCGCACCGAAAAGACCCGCTCTTTAGCCCGCGCTTTCTCCTCATCCCGACGGGCACCGCCAATGCAGGCGTCGAATTCAAACTCTTCGATGGTGTCTAATAACGTGAAGGTTTGCAGCCCGTTACGGGTGGCGTTTCGGCCCGTTGGCTCTTTCAGTTTCTTCTCCCGAATCGTGTCTTCAACGTAGCGGACAACCAGCTTTTCGCCGATTCGTTCGGCCAGATTATCGCGGTAATCGAGGGCTTCCTGAAAGTTATGGCCCGTGTCGATATGGACGAGCGGAAACGGGAATTTGCCCGGACGAAAGGCTTTGAGGGCCAGATGCACGAGCGTAATGGAATCTTTGCCGCCCGAAAACAGCAGGGCGGGACGCTCAAATTGCCCCGCTACCTCCCGCATAATGTGGATGGCTTCGGATTCGAGCTGATCGAGGTAGTTCATAGTAATAAATGAAAGAGTGAATGAGTGAAAGAGTGAAAGAGCGAAAAAAACAGCCGGATGGCTTTCGCTCTTTTACTCTTTCGCTCTTTCACCATGTAATCCGCACTCTTTTTTCGAGTTGTCTTCCCACCACCAGCGACCGGCGCGGAAATCTTCGCCCGGCTGGATGGCGCGGGTGCAGGGCTGGCAGCCGATGCTTACGAAACCCCGGTCGTGAAGCGGATTGTAGGGTACGTTGTTGTCGTTTACGTAGTGCTTCACTTCGTCAAATGTCCAGTCCATCAGCGGGTGGAATTTGAAGAGGGCATGGGCGTCATCCCATTCGAGTTGGGTCATGGTCTGGCGGTTGGCCGACTGCTCGGCGCGGATGCCCGTAATCCAGACTTTCTGGCCGTTCAATGCCCGGTTCAGGGGTTCGATCTTGCGGATAAAGCAGCACTCTTTCCGGTTCTCAATCGAGTCGTACATGCTGAACGGGCCTTTTCCGGTCATTAGACTCTCTTCAGAGGCCCGTTCGGGAAAGAAGGCTTCGATTTTCGTGTCGTAGCGGTCGTTGGTTTTTTTCCAGACCGAATACGTCTCCGAAAACATACGCCCGGTATCCAGCGTGAAAATGCGGATGGGAATATCGTTCGCCAGAATCAGATCGGTAATGACTTGATCTTCATAGCCCAAGCTGGTCGAAAAGACGACCTCGCCGGGGAATAAATCCGCCAGTGTTCGCAGGGCGTCGATGTTGCTCAGGCCGTTCAGTCGTTCGGTCAGGCTATCGAGCGTGTAGGAGGCAGGTTCGGCAATCATACGTGCTTTAAATACACTTTTTTAATAAATAAAGCGGTTGTAACACCAACTAAAAAGTGAATATAGACCGCTAAAAAACCAAATATTACAACACCCCATCCATCTGAGTCACGATTTGTCAGATAATAGATAAACGTAGTATATGTTAAAACAACGGCTACGTTTACGGCTATGTACTGCTTAATATAGGCCCATCTGGAAAGCCAAAAAAAGCTCCATAAAAAAGCCCACGGAAAAACGAACAGCAAGATCCAGTAAGCAACTAACGTCACGCTATTTTCGATTTTGAGGCAATTGAATAACTTTTCCAGTTCTGGCCGACTGCCGGGCAGCGTCCAGAATTTCCATAACGATGAGGTTATTTTCTAATGACGTTAATTCGTCGGCTTTAGTTTCGCCCCGCAGTAGCCGGGCGAAGTACGTAAACGGGTCGGTGGCAGTGGCTTCGGTTTGAGGGGCTTCGGCGGTACGTTCGCTTTTTTCGCCCTTCAGCCGAACGCGCATTTTTGAGCCATCGAGCGTGAAAACGTAGCCCGTCTGTCCGTATACTTCCATGTCTTTTCGCGAAAACGGCCAGTTCCACGATGCCTGAATGATGGTCTGCGTTTTCGGATAGGTCAGAATAATGGTCGCTTCGTCGTCTACTTTCGGATAAACATCGGGCTTGATTTGCTGCGTCACGGCCATCACCGACGTAGGCCGCTCGTTGTGCATGAGCCAGGTCGAAAGGTTCGCGCCATAGCAGCCGAAGTCGAACAAAGCCCCCGCGCCGTTGGTGACGGGGTCGGTCAGCCAGTCCAGAAATTCTTTGTTTACGCCAATTTCTTTCGGCCCCTCATGCCCATCATGAACGACAATCTTCCGCAAGTCGCCAATGGCTTTGTCGGTATTGGCAATGGCGTAGGCTTTGTGGTTGCTGCCGTACCAGGTCGTTTCGTAGTTCGTGAGCAGTTGCGTCTTGTGTTTTCGGGCCAGTGCCGCCATTTGCTGCGCGTCGGCAAAACTCGTTGCCAGTGGCTTTTCGACCATGACATGAATACCGCGCGGAGCACAGGCTTCGACCGTTTTCTTATGGTCAACAATTCGCCCAAAATCCGTGACCGCTTCGGGTTTGGTTTTGTCGAGCATTTCGATAACGCTCGGATAGACTAAGCTCATGGGGTAGCCGTACTGTTTCGCAAATCGTTCGGCCAGTTCGCGGTTGGGTTCGGCAATGCCCACAATCTCGATGTCACCCGGTTTGCCGATGGTTCTCAGAATCTGATGCACATGCGAATGCACCAGCCCAACCACACCCACGCGAAGTTTCTTCGATGAGGTTTGCGCTGTTGCCAGTTGAGCGAATAGGAGCAGGGCAAGAAGGGCGTAGTGCATGATTGATATTATCTGTATAAAGTAGGGTCAAGCCAGATGACTTCGACAAATTGTTGGTGCAAATGATCGAAGTCCTTATCGGTGGTAATCAGTGAGGCACTTGCCAATGATGCAGAAGCGGCAATCCAAAGGTCGTTCTTTCCCATATTACGGGCCGATTCGCCAAGAGGACGATCCAATAATTTATTTTGGCTGAATGCATCAATATCAGCATATCGCTGTATCAACTCATCGTCATTAATATCCGCCCGTTGATATTCCGCTAACAATTTCATTAGGTCCATTCGACGCGGAGTACCCCATTTGCTTTGTCTCGCTATTGACCAAAGCTCACCTTCAGATACAACTGAAACGAATATTTCATTATCGTCGGTTAGTTCGAGAATTTGGGAAACGGCTTGAGCTATGGCATTGCGTCGGACAAATCCAAGTATAATATTCGTATCAAAAAAATACCTCATTTACCGATCATTGACACAAGTTCTTCCCACGATTCTTGTACGTCCATTTCTTTCGCAATTGCCTGAATACGTTCAATATTCAACCCCTTACGAATCGGGCCATCTGTTTTTGGGGGAACACCCGTCAGTATACCTTCCAATTGCATTTTAAAATACGTTGGAGCCAGTTCTGCCAGCGAAGCCGCCTGTTCCAGCGTTAAGCTACCTTTCTCATACAGCGTACGAGCTAACTCCCATCGAGCCTGAGCTGGATCAACTGAGTCGGGTAAATTTACGGTCAGCGTTTTCATGGCGTTGTCAGTCGTTTATTGTCATAAAACTTTTCCCTGCGAATCAGTTCATTACGCGAATTTGACAAGACGTATTATCAGCTTACGCTACGTTTTCCTTCAACACCTCCGCCGATTTCGCTACGGCCTGCGTGAAGTCGTCAATCAAATCCTCCACGGCTTCCAGACCCACCGAAATTCGGATCAGGCCTGGCGTGATTCCCAGTGCGGCTTTCTCGTCGGGTTTGAGTTTGGCGTGGGTCGTTGTGTTCGGGTTGGTGACAATGGTACGTGAATCGCCGAGGTTTGAGGACAGCGTAGGAATCGTCAGCGCATCGAAAAAGGCCTTCACGCGCTCGAAACCGCCTTCCAGTTCAATCGTTACGATGGCTCCGCCCGCCGACATCTGGGCTTTGGCTAACTCAAATTGCGGGTGGGAGGGAAGGAACGGATACAATACACGTTCTACATCGGCGTGCGATTCTAAGGCTTCGGCAAGTTGCAGCGCGTTGCGGCAATGGCGTTCCATCCGCAGGTCCAGCGTCTCTAAACTCTTCGACAGCACCCACGCGTTGAACGGCGACAGCGACGGACCCGTATGCCGCGCAAAGAACCGAATGGACTGAATCAGGTCGGCCCGGCCAACGACGATGCCGCCTAAAACGCGTCCCTGTCCGTCCATGTATTTCGTGGCCGAATGTACTGACAAATCCGCGCCGAAATCAAGGGGCGTTTGCAGAATCGGCGTCGCGAAACAGTTATCGACGTTCAGAATAAAGCCATATTTCGCCTTCAACCGTCCCAGCATTTCCAGGTCAACCAGTTCCAGGCCGGGGTTTGAGGGCGTTTCCAAATACACCATTTTCGTATTCGGTTGCACGGCGGCTTCCCACTCGGCTTCGGTAGCGGTGGCATCGACATAGGTATGGGTGATGCCCCACTTGGGCAGAATCTGCGTAATAATCTGGTGTGCCGAACCGAACAAGGCCCGGCAGGCCACAATATGATCGCCCGATTTGAGCAGAGCCGCCATACTCGCAAACACAGCCGCCATGCCTGTAGCTGTAGCAATGCCATCTTCGGCATTTTCCAGCATGCAAACCTTCTCGACAAACTCCGTGACGTTGGGGTTCGAGAAGCGCGAATAAATATTTCCCTCCTCGGTTTCCTCGAACAAGGCTTTACCCTGTTCGGCACTTTCAAAGGCAAAACTCGACGTTAGGTACAGCGGTACGGAATGCTCGCGATTCAACGATTTTCCCGACTGAATGCGAATGGCTTTGGTTTGTTTCTGCATCACTTGGCGCACACAGGCTCCGGCTGTGTTGTGTAATCAGTAAAATCATACCACTAACAGCCGGAGCCTGTTAGTGCCTAAAAAAACTTAATAATCTTCCGCAAACTTACGAGGATAACCACAATTCCGACGAGAATCATCATGGTTTTGACCGGTAATTTCTGCGATAAACGGGCCGCGATGGGCGCGGCAATCATACCCCCCAAAATCAGGCCTATTATTACCATCCCGTAATTATCCAGACCGGCATAGAGCGCGAACACGACCGATGAGGCAAACGACACAAAGAACTCGGCTAAATTGACGGAGCCAATCGTGTAGCGCGGGTGCCGACCCGAGGCAATGAGCGTTGAGTTGACAATTGGTCCCCAGCCGCCCCCGCCAATGGCATCGACAAAACCACCGAACCACGCCAGCAAACCGATTTGCCGAACGGGCTTTTTCTTCGTCTGCTTGGCTAATGCTTTCTTCAAAATTAAAATGCCCAGAATGGCCGTGTACACCGAAATGGCGGGTGATAAATACGTGGCAACGATTTCCATATCGGCCAGTTTGGTAATCAGAAAAGCACCTAAAGCGGCCCCTATTACACCCGGAATCAGAATAATCTTGAATAACCGGCTGTTCACATTGCCGAATTTTAGGTGCATATAGCCCGACACGCCACTGGTGAAAATCTCGGAACTGTGAACGCTGGCCGTTGCAAACAAAGGGCTGATACCTACGCTGGTCAGGAACGTAGTGGCTGTTACGCCATAAGCCATGCCCAACGCTCCGTCGATCATCTGGGCGACGAAACCGGCCAGAATGAAGTAAAAAATATCGGGTGTCAGGTCAATCGTGCTGGCAATGAGCGTTATGCGGTCAAGCGTGAAATAGCTGAACAGCAGATGCCCAACCACCATCAGCGCGAGTGCCGAAAACACGTAAATCGCAATTTCAGTACGGGTACGACGCCGGAGTAACGGCTGCGAAATGCCAATCTCTACGGTCGAATCGGGAAAGACCGCCCGTAAGGCGTCCGCTTGTTTTTTTGCATTATCTCCCTGAATGTGAATGGTCAGCCCATTCAGGTCGATGTCCGGCTGAACTGGAGTTGCTGTCATCGTAGCTGGGTCAGTAGGGGCCGTTACCACTTTATCCATACAGTATAAATTCTATCGAGTTAATGGGGTATTACGCTAATGAAAAACGGCACAGAAACGTGCCGCCCGCTAAACGATGCTTTCTACCATGTATTCGGCAGAAAGCGCAGCAAAGATACAACAGTGCTTGCGAAAGATGCAAGATGAAGCCGTATTTGCGGAGATAACAGCCTGTTCTCTTCTCGTTGGATCGGGTTTGCCCTACCGCACGGAAGAATAGCTATCTCGGTTTTCACTTCGTTACAGCAGGAAGGCCAAACGGAATGACCGCATCGGCGAACATGTTGCTCACATCACTTTTCGGTAGATTTTCGCAACAGACCGACCTGATTTATTCGGGAGTTTGTGCATCCATCGGCCCTGTCGATACGCGAAAGTCTGGGTAAACGGCTATTTTTGCAGGAAAATGAGTCATGCGGCTGGAAAGCCGCGTATAAATTGAGCGAATCAGGCGGCTTTATAGCCGCGCTACCCTTATGGCCGACTACAACCACTCTAAAACTGAAAAATACTGGCAGGAATACTGGGACCAAAACCATACGTTTAAACCTGAGGAACAGACAAATAGACCCAAGTATTACGTCCTCGATATGTTTCCGTACCCATCGGGGGCGGGGCTGCACGTGGGCCATCCGCTGGGCTACATTGCGTCCGATATTGTGTCGCGGTATAAGCGGCTGAAAGGCTATAATGTGCTGCACCCGATGGGCTTCGACTCGTTCGGACTTCCGGCAGAACAGTACGCTATCCAGACCGGGCAGCATCCCGCCCTTACCACCGAACAGAACCTGACGCGGTATATCGAGCAATTGAAAAACATCGGGTTTAGCTACGATTGGAGCCGGGAGATTCGCACCTCTAACCCTTCGTATTATAAATGGACGCAGTGGATTTTTATGGAGTTGTTTCGGTCGTGGTACAACAAAGATACCGACCGCGCCGAACCCATTGAAACGCTGCTGGACAAGTTCGCTACCAACGGCACGACCGACGTTAACGCTGTATGCGATGAGAACATTCCGACGTTCACAGCCGCCGAATGGAATGCCATGTCGAAGCGGGAGTCGTACGAAATTACGCTGAAATACCGGCTGACTTTTCTGGCCGACGCCGTCGTGAACTGGTGTCCGGCCCTCGGCACGGTGCTGGCCAACGACGAAGTGAAAGACGGCGTATCGGAGCGGGGCGGCTACCCCGTTGAGCAGAAACTCATGCGGCAATGGATGATGCGGATCACCGCTTACGCCGACCGATTGTTGACCGGCTTAGACACCATCGACTGGACCGAATCCCTGAAAGAACAACAGCGCAACTGGATTGGCAAAAGCGTGGGAGCAAGCGTTAAGTTTGTGGTTAGTGGTTCGTCGTTTGATAAGACTGGACAACCACAAACCACAAACCACAAACCACAAACTATTGAGGTTTTCACTACCCGCGTCGATACGATTTACGGCGTTACGTTTATGGTGCTGGCTCCCGAACATGAACTGGCCGCTACGTTGACCACACCGGAACAGCGCGACGCTGTGGAAGCCTACGTGAACGCGGCCAAACTGCGCTCCGAACGCGACCGCATGGCCGATACGAAAGCCGTTTCGGGGGTGTTTACGGGCAGCTATTGCCTCAATCCGGTCAATGAGGAGAAGGTACCTATTTTCCTCGCCGACTACGTACTGGCAGGTTATGGCACGGGCGCGGTCATGGCCGTTCCCTCCGGCGATCAGCGCGACTGGAACTTTGCTACGCATTTTGGCTTGCCAATTATTCCGATTCTGGACGGGCAGAAAGGCATTGATAGTCAGGCTGATAACACCAAAGAGGGGCAGTATATCAACTCCGGTATTATCAACGGTATGACCTACAAAGAAGCGACGAACACGTTGATTGCGTGGCTGGAAGAACGTGGGTTGGGCCGGGGAAAAATCAACTACCGAATGCGCGATGCGGTCTTTAGCCGCCAACGCTACTGGGGCGAACCCGTTCCGGTTTACTTCAGTGACGGTCTCCCTTATTTAATTGACGAAAGCGACCTTCCCTTAGAGTTGCCTGCTGTTGACAAATACCTCCCAACCGAAACCGGCGAGCCACCGCTGGGCCGCGCCGAGGGCTGGAAATACAAAGGTGAGTACGACTATGAACTGAGCACCATGCCCGGCTGGGCGGGGTCGTCGTGGTACTGGTATCGCTACATGGACCCGCAGAACGACACCGCTTTTGCCAGCAAAGAATCCATCAACTACTGGCAGAATGTAGACCTCTACATCGGCGGCACCGAACACGCAACGGGCCATTTGCTGTATAGCCGTTTCTGGAATAAATTTCTACACGACAGGGGCTATGTTCCTCAGGAAGAGCCATTTAAAAAGCTCATCAATCAGGGCATGATTCAGGGACGAAGCAATTTTGTGTATCGGCTGAAAGGAACGGGTGTCGAAGGAACCGCGCCTGTTTTCGTGTCTCTTAATCAGATTGATGGGAAAGATATAACGCCTTTGCATGTCGATGTAAACATTGTCGAGAACGACGTATTGAATATTGACGCGTTCAAAAAATCGCGCCCGGATTTGACCGAAGGAGCGGAGTTTATCACCGAACCAGACGGTCGTTATATTGTCGGGGCTGAGGTTGAAAAAATGTCGAAGTCGAAGTTCAACGTAGTAAATCCTGATGACATTGTGGCGAAATACGGTGCCGATGTGCTGCGACTGTACGAAATGTTTCTCGGGCCGCTTGAACAGGCGAAACCCTGGAACACCAACGGCATCGACGGGGTGTACCGCTTTATTCGCAAGTTCTGGCGGCTGTTTTACAAAGACAACGCCGAGGGTGAAAGTCAGTGGATTGTGACCGACGATAAGCCGACGCCTGCTGAACTCAAAGTGTTACACCGGGCTATTCAGAAGACGGAAAACGACATTGAAGCATTCTCGTTCAATACGTCGGTAAGTTCATTCATGATCTGCGTCAACGAGTTGGCTACGCTGAATTGCCACAAGCGGGCCGTTTTGCAGGATTTGGTGTTGATTCTGTCGCCGTATGCCCCCCACATAACCGAAGAACTTTGGGCGGCTCTGGGCAACGAACCGGGTACAATCTCGAAAGCGGAATTCCCGACATTCAACCCGAATTTTCTGGTCGAAGATGCATTCGAGTACCCGATTCAGATTAACGGGAAGGTACGGACTACCATCAGTTTCGCTATCGACCGTGCTCCAACCGACATCGAGCGGGAAGTGCTGGCCGACGAAATTGTGCAGAAATGGCTCGAAGGTAAATCGCCGAAAAAAGTCGTTGTCGTTCCGAAACGGATTGTGAATGTGGTGATTTAAACAAACTGGAGTGACTTATTAAGTTGCTCCCAGTTTGTTTTGTTCCCTTAAGTGTTGGACAAGTTTATAAAAGCCCCCGGTTAAAACCGGGGGTTTGGGAGGATTCGTATGCTGGTCAACCGTTTCAACGGTTTTGAATATAAAAACCGTTGAAACGGTTGCTGTTCAAGATGCCTTTGTATCTAACCCACAGCTAAAGCAGTGGGCTGTTATGAACTTGTCTGCACCGGTCCTCTCCGCGACTCACTCGTATGGTAAAAATTACTTACGCACAAGTTGATGTGTCTTCACGACAACGGGGATATCACATCTCCACCACTTCCAATTGCCGTTCTGCCAATGCGTGGCGTACCTGCGCGGTCAGTGAAAGCGAGTGTTTGCGGGCTTCATGGTCGAAAATAGGAGCTGTAATAATCAACTCGTCCGCTTTGGTTTGCGAAATAATATTCGCTAATCCGCGCTGCACCGTTTCCGGCGATCCTACTGCCGAGCAGCGGAATACGGAGTCGATACCGGCCAGTTCATAATCCGGCCAGAGCGCATGTAAATCATCGACCGGGGGCAGCATCTGACGGGCTTTTCCACGCCGGATGTACAGAAACTGTTGCTGCACGGACGTAAACAAGCGTTCTGCTTCCCGGTCCGTATCGGCGGCAATCACATTGACCGCTACCATCGCGTATGGCTCCTTGAGGTTTGCCGATGGTTTGAACTGCGTCCGGTACACGTGCAGTGCCCGCAGTAATTCTGCCGGGGCAAAATGCGACGCAAAGGCATAAGGCAAACCGAGCATGGCGGCCAACTGCGCCCCGAACAGACTCGACCCCAAAATCCAGATCGGTACGTTCAGGCCATTGCCGGGAACGGCCTGAATGAACTGATTGGAGTCGTCGGGCTGGAAATAGTGCTGTAACTCAACGACATCCTGCGGGAATGTATCGGGTCCGTTGGCATCCCGACGCAGTGCCCGCGCGGTTGCCTGATCGGCACCGGGTGCGCGACCTAATCCCAAATCAATTCGACCGGGATAGAGCGATTCCAGCGTGCCAAACTGTTCGGCAATGACCAGGGGCGAATGATTGGGCAACATAATACCGCCCGAACCTACCCGAATCGTTTTGGTACCACCCGCCACATAACCGATCACCACCGACGTAGCGGCACTGGCAATGCCCGGCATGTTGTGGTGTTCGGCCAGCCAATAGCGGTTATAGCCCAATTGCTCAGCGTGTTGGGCCAAATTTAAAGTATTATGCAGTGCCTGCGTGGCCGTATTGCCGTCCACGATAGGTGATAAATCTAAAATTGAAAACGGAATCATAATACGTCGATAAACTTTGTTGCCCTACTTTTGCGGGACAGAAGTGGTCAGGTATGGTCAGAGGTTGTCAAGTATAGTCAAGCCATCGTTACTCTCGATTCTCCTTGACTATACCTGACTACTTCCTGACCATCCTGACAACCTTTGACAAACTCTTTATCTATCAACAATCCGGTTTATCCGAACGGTTCCTCAACATGAACCGCTTTTCGATAACCCCAAACCATTTATGCTAAAAAAACAAATTCTGCTGCTCATTCTGGTTAGCTGTTTTTCAGCCTGTTCGCCGAAAACCTACACGAAAGTTTCTTCGGGAAAGGCGTATGATTTCTTCAGTTACAAACCCAATCAAACACCAAAAATTTCGGCGCACCGGGGCGGGGGCGACCTGAAAGGCTATCCTGAAAACTGCATCGAATCATTTGCGTATCTGGCTAAGAATATCGGTACGCCGTCGCGGCCTGTGATCATCGAGTGCGACATCGACCTGACCAAAGACAGCGTGATGGTCATGATGCACGATGCTACCCTCGACCGCACGACCACCGGCACTGGCAAACTAATTGATAAAACCTACGCCGAACTTGGTACGTACCGGCTGGAAGATAACATGGGTAACCTGACGCCCTACAAAATTCCGACGCTGGAAGAAGTGCTCCGCTGGGGCAGAAACAAGGTAACCTTCACGCTCGATGTAAAGCGCAACGTGTCCTTTGCGAAGATCGTGGATATGGTTCACAAAACCGGCGCGGGCGATTATGCCGCCGTGATTACCTACAACGCGCAGGATGCGGCCAAACTCCATCAACTTGACCCGAATTTGATGATTTCGGTTACGATTCGCAACCGGGCCGAATACGACCGGCTCCGCGAACTGGGCGTCCCCGATAACCGGATGTTGGCCTTCGTCGGCGTTAAAGAACCCGACGCGGAACTCTACAAATTTCTGCACGAAAAAAGCATCGCCTGTATACTCGGAACACTTGGCAACTTAGATAAACAGGCGGTTGCCAAAGGCGATCAGGTCTATAAAAAATTCGCTGAAAACGGGGCCGACATGATGAGCACCGACCGGCCGCTGGAGGTTTGGCGGGCGATAAAGTAGAGATGTATAGGCAAAATTAGCCGAATATTGCCTGTTTTACGGTCATATGGATTGGGCATTGCTGAGATAGAAACGTACCACTTAATCCTATGCTGTTGATCAATAGAAGCCGAACCGTTTATGGATTTCTAACCCTGAGTGTTTTGCTTCTTGGACTGGCATCCAGGCGATTTCTGGGAGACATTTCATTTGTCAAGACCTACGTAGGCGATGTATTATGGGCATTGATGGTATTTTTTGGCATAGCTTTCACCCTCAACCGATGGTCTGCAAAAACGGTCGCGCTGGTAACAATTTTGGTTTCATTGAGCATCGAAATTAGCCAGTTGTACCACGCCCCTTGGATTGATGGCCTGCGGGCAACGCGCTTAGGTGGCCTGGTACTGGGATTCTCGTTCGTCTGGAGCGACCTGCTTTGTTATAGCGTTGGCGTTCTCATTGCCTTATTAATGGAACGATATGTAATACCCGCTCGCTATCAGTGCGCGAAAACTACGGGTTGTAATGCGGGTGGGAACCCGCTTTTTTACAGATGAGAAAGCGGGTTCCCACCCGCGTTACAACCCGTGGAACTCTAAACAGCCTCAAGACCTAAAACGAATACCGCAGTCCGAACTGCATCCGCCATCGCGAAATCAACTGCGAATCGTTGAAGAACGTTGTCTTTTGGTTCGCATCGAAGCTGTACGTTGGCACGCCACCTGTTACGTTCACGCCCAGCGGCTGCGCCAGACCTGTATACGATGCAAATTGCCGTACGCCCCAGTTGCTGTTGAGCAGGTTGCCAAAATTCAGCACATCCAAGCTGAGCTGAATGGCGTGTTTGTTGGCCAGCCGAAGTTCCTGCATAACGCGTACGTCCAGCGTTGAGTACCAGGGCGAGAGTGTGGCGAACTTTTCGGCAATCTGTCCTCGGTGGCCGCTCAGGTAACTGTCTTGTTGGATATATCCCTCAAAAGCAGACCGTTGTGCGCTTTGCTCGGCTTCGGTGCCCGAAAATTTCATTTGCCCCAGTTGCGTCGTAGTCGGGATAAACAGCAGGTCATTGTCTGCGGCACCGTCATTGTTGATATCGCCCGCGTAGGTGTAGCTGTACCGGCCACCCTGCGCGTACTCGGTCAGGGCGGAGAGCAGCGTCGACCAGTTTTTACCCTGACCATAGACAAATCGCTTCGAGATCGAGCCGACAAAGCGGTGCCGGTTGCCATACGATGACCAGCCCTGAACTGCCTGATTTACATTGCCATAAGCCGGATTTCGGTCGTAGGCGTCCGACGAAATTTCGGCACTCAGCGACGATGCATCTTTGGCATTCAGGTAGTTATAGGCCACGCTGGCATACATGCCGCTGGCCCAGGTACGCTGTAACTGAACACTCGTGTTGAAGGAATAGCCGAGACTGGTATTCGTAAATACGTACGCGTCGGTCTGCCCGCCAAACGCATTTGTGGCCCGGTCCGAAACCTGATAAACGGGTCGGCTGCTGGGGTCCTGAAGAGTGCCGGTTGGTGTTTTCAGGCCGTAATTACGGACAATCATGGCGTTAATGTCTTTGTTGTACAGCACATCAATCGAGGCAATCCAGCCGCTGTTGAATTTGTGGTCATAGCCGAGGCTGCTCTTCCAAACCTGTGGGAATTTGAAACTTGGCGACGTTACGCAATAGAAAAAAAAGTTCGGATTTGCCACCTGATTGCCGATCCAGACGAACGGAAAACGGCCCGTAAAGACGCCCGTACCGCCACGCAGTTTCTGCCGCCCATCGCCGGTGAGGTCGTAGTTGAAGCCAATCCGGGGCGAGAATAACGGTGCGCCGGTCGGAAACGTCAGCGAATTTAGCTTGACGGGCGCACCGTTTTCGTCGTAATATTGGTTGTCGGGTTGGTAGCCGCCTTTGTTGCGATCAATGTTCTCCTGCATCTTGGTTGGCGTATCGAAATACAGCGGCAGGTCGATTTTCAGTCCGTACGTCAGCGTTAGGCGGGGGGTTACGGCAAATTCATCCTGTGCATAGACGGCGGCCTGCCCTACGCTCGTTTGGGCAAGTGCCCAGTTGCCGGTTGCATACGTGGCCTTTGCATCGCTCACCGCTTTGGCAAAGTCTGCTCCTTTAGCCGCCGTCACGAAGTCCGTTACCGACGCATACTCCGGCCCGAACACACCCGCATATGCCCCGAGGTTAAACGAGTTATCGAAGTTGAACCGCTCCAGACTCGCGCCCACCGTTAACGTATGCTTTTTCAGGTAGATATTGAAGTTGTCTAAGATTTGGAATACATTCTGGGTCAGCCGGTTATTGATCGAAAACGGTTCATGCCCCGCCACGATGTAGCGCACACCATCTTTGGCAATATTAACCGTTGGAAAAGGCGTCGAGAACGGGTCGCGGGTGTCGCGGAAGCCCGTAAAACCAAGCTGTAACTTGTTGGCGTACTTGCCGTTGAAGTTCGAGTTCAGTTCGGCAATGACGCCCTGCAACTTGTTATTGATGCGGTATCCCGACGAATAGTACTGAAGCGTCAGGAAGTCCGGTCCCCGCCGACCAATGGCCGAAGGGTTGGCAGGTAAATCGCGGAAGGCATCCAGAAAATTATAGATCACCGACAGCTTATGCACCTGACTGATGTTCCAGTCTAAACGGAATAAGCCCTTGGTATTCTGGGTCTTGTGTGTAAAGCTTTCGTATGGGCCGGTGTCATAGCCGTACAGGCTTTTCAATGTACTCGATACCAAATCCAGATCAGTAGCCGACACCCGCGCTACGTTGGCACCCGTGAGGCCCGGACGAGATGCTACCCAACCGGCCGTGCCCAGATCGGACCGGCGGTCGAACTCGGCATTGGCGAAAAAGAACAGCTTGTTTTTAATTATCGGCCCGCCGATGCTGAACCCATACTGCG
Source organism: uncultured Spirosoma sp. (assembly GCA_964244845.1). Classification (GTDB taxonomy): domain Bacteria; phylum Bacteroidota; class Bacteroidia; order Cytophagales; family Spirosomataceae; genus Spirosoma. The sequence goes on along the minus strand of CAXTKE010000010.1, from coordinate 39,334 downwards.
CCTGACTCGACTGCGGTACGGTGATGTCCGTGCCTTTCACGCGCTTGCCCGTCAGGTCCTGATTGCGGTAAAATCCGAAAGCTGTACCATGAAACTGGTTCGTTCCCGACTTGGTAACGGCATTGACAGCCGCGCCCGTAAAGCCCGACTGCGTAATGTCGAAAGGTGAAATAGCCACCTGAATCTGGTCGATGGCATCGAGCGAAACGGGTTGTGCATCGGACTGACCGCCGGGCGTTGAGGCATCGAGACCGAACGGGTTATTGAAGATGGCACCGTTCAGGGCGAAGTTGTTGAACCGGCTGTTGCGCCCCCCAAATGAACCGTCGCCCCCCGACATGGGGTTCAGGCGGGTGTAATCGAAAATGGACCGTTTGATGGTGGGCAGCGTCCGAATCTGTTCGTTGCTGATGTTGGTTTGCGCTCCGGTGCGGTTATTATTCAGCACGTCGTTGGCGTTGGAGCGCACCTGCACTTCGGTCAGTTGCTGGGCGTTGTTGCGGATGGTCACCGTAAGTGGCAGTTTCTGGCCGAGACTCAAAAATACGTTTTCTATAACTTCGCTCTGGTAACCAACATAGCTGATGGTAATGGTGTACGGCCCGCCAACGCGCAGGTTGGGTAGGTTGTACTCGCCTTCGGAGCGGGTCGTTACGCCGTACTGAGCACCGGTGGGCAGGTGAACGGCCGCGATGGTTGCGCCGGGCAGTGTGGTTCCTTTGTCGTCGCGGATAAATCCGTAAATGGAAGCGGTAGTGACCTGAGCATGGACATAACAATGCCCCATTCCCAGAAACAGGAAAAGTACAAGTAGATTACGCATACGATGAAGTGTAGTTTGTGTTAGCCTACGGGAAATAAAAATAACAAAAACGTTATACTTGGCATGTTTCTTCTCTTTTTAATCGTACTTATTCATTTTTAAGTACAGTATAAAGGGTATACGCTGTTTTTGCCGAATAAATAGTAACAGGAGGAAAGCGGAAGGGCGAGAGATGACATCTTGTTTAGAAAGATGTCATCTCTCGCCCTTCCGCTTTTATATCACATACCTAAATGCGAAAATTTATTCAAGCCAACACATTTCATCCAGATAAGCTTCACGGTAGTTTTGATGGAATGTGACAAATGCCTCGGAGCCGCCAAACCAGTCTATAACGGCAGTACGAGCCAATTTAGTAGGTTTTTTACTTAGTAAACTTCGGTAGCTGCTCCATTTCCAGGATGTATAATCCTGCTGCAAATGCTTGGTCGGATTACAGTGAATATAGGCAACCAAAGCTGTGAAGTAGGCTTCTGTGTCAACCATGATTCGACGAAAAGGTCGTTGAAATAAGCTGCCCTTCCGATCATTGTATGAAGTAGAGTAGCTAATGAATAACCGTCTGAATGTCTGACTGATCGCAGCATTCAATTCTTCATTATCACGAATGTTTAAGTGGTTTACTAACTCATGATGTGATCTGAGTTGGAGCAAAAAATGAACGTGGTTATCCATGAGGCAATACGCATGGACGGTAGCAATCGGGCTTATGTATTTGTTGAATTTTAGCAGAAAAAAATACCTGTTATCATCCGTCCGAAATAGGACGGCTCCACCGTTTGAGCGGGCATAAACGTGATAATAAGCCTCGGGTACAAAAGGGGATTGGTATTTCTCGTTCATACAAAACAGGCTACGGTTGGTTTGCAATGCTACGAAGAAAGTTTAATATGTTTGTGTTATCTGACTTTTAAACTATGGGATCAAGGAAGAGGGCTGGGAGGTGGGTAGAGATGACATCTTTCTAAACAAGATGTCATCTCTACCCACCTCCCAGCCCTCTTCCTTTCATCTATTAATCCGCAACCACAATAAGTGGGGCAACTTCTTCGGGGTCATTATCGGCAGAGGCTTTCTTTTGCTTGAGTGCTTTTTTGCCCGCTTTTTTCAGCGTCACGTCGTATAAATCCGTCCGGCGATCTTTTAATACCTGCACCGAACCGTGCTCGTGAAGCTCTTTCAATAAACTCAAATCCACGTCGGCGATGAGTACCATCTCGGTGTTGGCGGTGGCCTCTGCTTTCACCGCGTTAGTTGGAAACTGGAAATCCGACGGCGTAAACACCGCCGACTGTGCGTAGTTTATGTCCATGTTCTGCACCCTCGGCAGGTTGCCCACGCAGCCCGAAATCGCTACGTAACATTCGTTTTCAATGGCCCGTGCCTGAGCGCAGTGCCGCACCCGTGAGTAGCCGTTTTGGGTGTCGGTCAGGAACGGAACGAACAGAATCTGCATACCCTGTTGCGCCAGAATCCGGCCCAGTTCCGGGAATTCTACGTCATAACAAATCAGCATCCCAATTTTGCCGCAATCCGTATCGAACGCCCGAATTTCGTTGCCGCCCACCATGCCGTAATGCCTCACTTCATTGGGTGTGATGTGGATTTTGCGGTATTCTTCATACGAACCATCGCGCCGACAGAGGTAAGCCACGTTATAAAGTTTACCGTCGTCATCAACCAGCGGCATACTGCCGCCCACAATATTGACATTATAGGCAATGGCTAATTCGCAAAGTTTCTCACGTACCGGTTCCGTAAAGTCGGCTAATTTTCGGATGGCAACCGGCTCCGGCAGATCGTTGAAATCGGCCATAAGCGGTGTGTTGAAAAACTCCGGCAAGACCATAAAATCGGCCCGGTAGTCGCTCACGGCGTTCACGAAAAATTCGACCTGTTCCAGAAAAGCATTCAGGTTTTTGAACAGACGCATCTGCCACTGAATCACCCCCAGCCGGATAATGGAGTCGGTATGCGGGCGTTTGTCTTTCTCGGCAACGTAATAAATATTGATCCATTCCAGCAGCGTGGCATACTCTTTCGATTCGGTATCGCCGGGCAGGTAACCGCGCAGTACCTTTCTGACGTGGAAGTCATTCGACAACTGGAACGTAAGCGTAGGATCGTAAATTTCTTTCTGCTTTACCTTCGCAATGTACTCGCGGGGCGACAGATCGTCCGAAAATTTGTTGTAGTTCGGAATACGGCCTCCGGCCAGAATACCCTTCAGGTTGAGCGTTTCGCAGACTTCCTTGCGGGCGTCGTAGAGCCGTCGACCCAGTCGCAAATCGCGATAGTCCGGGTGAACGAACACCTCGATGCCGTACATGTAATCGCCCTCGTCGTTGTGGGTTTTAAAGGTGTAGCCGCCCGTAATTTCGTAGTAGGTGTGGTTATCGCCAAACTGGTCGTATTTAACCCGAATGGACAACGCACAGGCCACCACTTTCCCATCGACCTCCACGCAGAACTGCCCGTCGGGAAAAATATTCAGTAGTTTGGTGATCTTACTTTTCTCCCAGTAATCGCCCCCAATGCCACTATATACCTCAATCATGGCCTCTTTGAGGTCATGGTAATCGTCTTTCTGTAAAGGTCTTACTTGTATATGCATAAGTGTCAGAACCGGGATTTTAACAGGATTTAAAGGATTAAACAAGATTGCACAGGTGCATATCTCATCCTGAAGTCCTTTAAATTCTTATCTTGTTAAATCCTTCAAATCCTGTTAAAATCCCGGTTCAGAATAATTTCCATTTCCATTAACTGTTCGTCTGTAAAGTCTAAATGCGTAACAAACCGCACTAAATGTTTACCGAACGTAATGCCGCGAATACCGCGTGTTTCTAATTTGGCAACGTAATCGACAGCCAAGAGGTTTGCCGGAAGCCGGAAAATCACAATATTCGTGTCGATGGGCAAAATCTCCTCGACTTCGGGCAAGCGTTCGAGCATTGTTCCGATTCGGCGGGCGCGGGTATGGTCCTGTCTGAGCCGGTCAACATGATGGTCGAGGGCATAAATGCCCGCTGCGGCCAGCAAACCCGCCTGCCGCCAGCCTCCGCCCATCAGTTTACGGTAGCGACGGGCTTGCCGGATAACGTCGGCTTTGCCGAGCAGGAGCGACCCCACCGGGCAGCCTAATCCCTTCGACAAACAAATACTGATCGAATCGAACAGTTGACCGTACGCTTCAGTCGGTTCGCCGGTTTCGACGAGGGCGTTGAACAGCCGGGCACCATCCAAATGCAGAATAAGACCGTTTTCATTACAAACCTGCCGGATGGCCGCTATTTCGGGAATCGTGTAGTAGCAGCCTCCGCCTTTGTTGACCGTGTTTTCGAGCACAACCAATCGCGAAATGGGCTTGTGCGAATCGGCGGGGTTATAAATGTACTCGCGGATCAGGTCGGGGGTGAGCTTGCCGCGTTCGCCATGCGCCAGACTCACCGATGCCAGCGCGTTGACCGAAATTCCCCCGCCTTCGTACTGGTACACGTGCGACAGGTAGTCACAAATGACATCGTCGCCGGGGCGGGTGTGGGTGCGAATGGCAAGCTGATTGGTCATGGTGCCCGATGCACAGAACAAGGCCGCTTCCATGCCAAACAGGGTGGCGGCTTTGGCTTCGAGGGCGTTTACCGTTGGGTCATCGCCCAGTACGTCGTCGCCGAGTGGGGCCGTAAACATTGCCTCACGCATGGCGGGTGTTGGTTGCGTGACGGTGTCACTACGAAGGTCAATAAGCATTTAACGTTGATTCAGGTTTTGATTGTAGCAGACAGGGTTTTTATTGGACAGGATTACAGCCAAACTAACTGCGTTCTGTATTCAATGGCAAATTAACGCCAACCGGCCTTTGTTGGAAAATACAGAATCTTATTTGCCACTGGGAAACGGATGATTTATTAAATCGGAGAGAGGAAAAATGGGGAAAATACGGTCAAAAACATTGATAATCTTGCATTTATAGGAGTTACCATTATTTTTGAGCAACCTTTCCGCCCTTCTTTCGTCTTAACCCAAAACTCGAAATCAGGCACCTGTATTAACCTCCTGCCCCATTATGCTAACAAACAAAACTCCCTGGGTTATCCTGCTACTGCTCTGGATGGGTGGATCAACCTGGTGGCATGTCTGCAAAATTAAGCAGTTATGTGCCAATGACTCCCCGGCAGCGACCATATCTGCTGAACCGGAACTGCCAGCAACGCCACCGGGTGCGGATGGCTTTACCATTGCCGACGGTAACCGTTTTCGGCTCGACCTGCCCGGCAATTTCAGCTTCGCCAAATCGGGGGCCAACGCCAACATGAACACACTGGGCGGCTCGCTGGAGTCGATGGTTACCTACCTGAAAGCCAACCCCGGCCGAACGCTCGAAATCATTGGGTACTATTCATCCGCAGAAACCAATACAACCACGTTTCCAAATCTGGGGCTGGCCCGTGCCGAAGGCATCAAGCAGTATCTGGTGCAGCAGGGAATTCCGGCAACATCGCTGACAACCAAAGGGGTAGCACGGGACCTGTCGTTCACCGCTAAAGGCGATTCACTGTATGGCGGGCTTGATTTTGCCTTCGCTGGCACTGCCGCAACAACGCCCTCGGCAACGGTCACAATGACTGAGCCGACTACTGAAAAAGAACTGGCTGAGAAAGAGAAGTTTACGTCTGTATTTAAGCCAATTGACCTTTATTTTCCGTTGGGTGAGGCCAACTACATCAAAACCGGCGAAACGAAGAAGTTCTTTGACGAAGCAGTCAAGTACCTGACCACGCACAAAGACAAAAAACTCCTGCTAACGGGCCACACCGATAACTCGGGTCCTGATGCGATAAACATGCGACTTTCCTCCGACCGGGCCAACGACGTGAAATCGAAGCTGCGCAAATCGGGTATTGCCCCTGAGCAGATTGAAGTAAAGGCCAAAGGCGAAACTGAGCCAAAGGCAGATAACAGGACTCCATCCGGTCGTAAAGCTAACCGGCGCGTCACGGTTGTGGTGGTCGAATAAATTTTCGATTAGTTTTTCTACGGGATCAAGTCTGTTTCATTCGCGCCGGAAACCGTAAACATCCAAACTATAAAACGCATACAAGTATGTTTGATATGAACCCCCTTAACCTGCCTGACGCCCAGCTACAGCACGTAATCATGCTGTTTGTGGCTGGCGTGCTGGGCCTTATTATTGGCTATGTTTCCCGGCAAAGTGCCATTCGACAACTCGAGGGCGAACTCACGGCCACCGAACGAGCCGTTGATGAGTGTTACCGGACCAAAGTCGTCGTGAATGCGAACGACGACGAGGAAACCACCGTATTAAACCGTATTCGTGCCCGTGCCAGCGAGATTAACTTTAACCGAATCGGGCTAGCATCGGCGGCCGGTGCCGACGACCTGAAAATAATCGTTGGCGTCGGTCCATTTCTGGAGAAAAAACTGCACGCCATAGGCATCTATACGTTCCGACAAATTGCCAATTTCACGTCGGAAGACATCGAGCAGGTAAACGATATTATCGAGTTTTTCCCCGGCCGTATCGAACGTGATAACTGGGTTGGGCAAGCGGCTGAACTGGCCGAAAAGAAGTAAGATGTTATATACGATTTTTGGTTGATGACAGACTGAAAATCCTAAAACCCTATATCCCGGCGGGGAACCGCACACTTTATTATGTTTGGATTAGACCCTTTTAGTAGCCCGGTGGCCATTACCGAAATGCTGCTTCTATTGGCGTTAGCCGCGTTTATTGGCTGGCTGTTAGGCCGATTAGTATTAGCCGGGCGGATTAATGACCTGCGTACGGCCATCGCTGATAAAGAAACCGAACTGACCGATTGCCGCCAGTCGAAGGTAAAGGTCAGTGGCCGTCCTGTCGTTGTTGCTCCCGTTCGGGCAGAACCCACCGTGGAGACGCCCCCCGCCTTTGTCCATGCCGACCCGTTGCTGCCCGCGTTCACCAACGACGACACGCCTGAGTTGATTGATGAAGAAGTGGGTGTGCCCGTAATCAGTTCATCCCTTGATGTGCCTATTATCGTGCCACCAATTGCTCCGCCAATTCCCGAAGTACCGGCCTTTGTTTCGTCGGAGCCTATACCGGTTTCTGGCAAGACCGATAATTCGGAAGCGGCTGTACTCAACCGGATTGCTGCCCGTGCGGGCGAGGTCAACTTCGACCGTATTGGCCGGGCCACGGCTACCGACGCCGACGACCTGAAAGACATTGTAGGCATCGGGCCGTTTCTGGAGCGGAAGCTGCACAGTCTGGGTATTTATACCTTCCGGCAGGTAGCTAATTTTACCAAAGAAGATATCGACAAAGTGAATGAACTCATTGAATTTTTCCCCGGCCGCATCGAGCGCGACAACTGGGTCGATCAGGCGAAAGAGTTCCATAGCCGGAAATACGATACGAAACGGTAATAAGTTGCGGTCGAGCTATCGGTAAATAAAAAACCTCGCTCAGTCATGAGCGAGGTTTTTTATTTGTAATGACGACAAGGCCGTTTTAGTCCGTCACTGTCATTGAATCTATTTGCATACAGCGTTCATTCGATCATACCAATACCTTATTTCTCCACCGGTAATGCCACCTCCTGCGTTCGGTATTTGTAGAGGTATTCGATCAGATCGGCCACTAAGCCCGTCCAGCCAGTCTGGTGATTGGCACCGAGTCCCATGCCATTGTCGCCATTGAAGTATTCATAGAACAGATACAGTCCGTCAAAGTGGGGGTCGTCCTGCATTTTCTTGTCGATACCAAAGGCCGGTACACGACCGGACGTGTCGCGCCGGAAGATGTTGATAAGCCGCTCAATGACCAGCACCGTTGCGTCCCGAACGCTCATGATATGCCCGGAGTTGGTTGGGTACTCGACCTCAAAATCGTCACCATAGTACTTGTAAAACTTTAACAGCGAGTCGATTAGGAGAAAATTAACCGGAAACCAGATCGGTCCCCGCCAGTTGGAGTTGCCGCCAAACATGCTCATCTCCGATTCGGCAGCGACGTAGCGAACCTGAAAAATCTCGCTGTTTAGCTCGAACTGATACGGTGTCTTTTCGTGGTATTTCGACAACGCGCGAATTCCGTAATCCGACAGGAATTCCGTTTCGTCGAACATCCGTTTCAGGATCATTTTCATCCGGTGGCCGCGCAGTAAACTCAGCAAGTGCGTTTCGCCTTTGCCCGGTTCGTGCCAGCGCGACACCAGCGACGCCAGATCGGGGCGGTTGGTCAGTACCCATTCCACCCGGCGTTTGAAATCAGGTAGTTTTGAAAGCAACTCTTCATCCAGAATCTCGACGGCAAAAAGCGGAATAAGCCCCACCATCGACCGGATTTTAAGCAGCCGGGCGTTATTATCGGGCATGTGCAGGACATCGTAGTAGAACTGATCCACTTCGTCCCACAGGCTGATATTCTGCTTGCCGAGGTTGTTCATCGCCGATGCGATATGCAGAAAATGCTCGAAAAACTTGCTCGCCATGTCCTGATAGGAGGGGCGTGTCAGCGAAATCTCGCAGGCAATACGAAGCATGTTCAGCGTATACATGGCCATCCAGCCCGTGCCATCGGCCTGTTCGATGCGTCCGCCCATCGGTAAGGGCTGGCTCCGGTCAAAGACCCCAATGTTGTCTAAGCCGAGGAAGCCTCCGCCAAAAATATTGTTGCCCGAAACATCTTTGCGGTTCACCCACCACGTAAAGTTCAGCAACAGTTTATGAAAAACCCGCTCCAGAAAATTGACGTCGCCAACGCCGTTCTGCTCCTTGTCTATTTCATACACTTTCCAGGTTGCCCAGGCGTGAACGGGTGGGTTTACATCGCTGAAATTCCACTCATACGCCGGAATCTGGCCGTTTGGGTGCATGTAATATTCGCGCAGGATAACCGCCAGTTGCCGCTTGGCAAAGTGTGGGTCGAGCCGGGCCAGCGTCAGCGTGTGGAAGGCCAGATCCCAGGCCGCAAACCAGGGATACTCCCACTTGTCGGGCATGGAAATGATGTTGGCCGTGTACATATGCCGCCAGTTTTCGTTGCGGGCATACACCCGGCCCTGAAACGGCACGGGCATTTTAGGGTCGCCTTTGAGCCATTCGTTGACATTGTAATAATAGAACTGCTTGCTCCAGAGCATCCCCGCATACGCCTGCCGCTGAATGGCCAGCAGTTCGGGGTCAGCCACGTTTTTTTGCAAATCGGCATAAAATGTATCGGCTTCCTCCAGCCGCATCCTCCAGATATCGTCAAAATCGGCAAAGGGCTGAGCCAACGTCGTTTGCTCACTGAAGCGCAACCGAATGCTCACGCTGCCCCCTGCCGGCACCTGCCGTGTATACTGCGCCGATGCTTTGGTGCCAATCTGGTTGGGATTGATAAACCCTTTTTTGCCACCCGAAACAACGTAGTTATTAATGCCATCCTTTGCGTATTTCGACGCGTTCGGGCGGCCATAGAGCCGTTCGGTATTGGTGTCATTGTCGCAGAACAACAGGGCATCGGCATCCTCGCAGTAAAGTTTATACTTGCCTAACTGCTTGTGGTTCACCTCAATCTGGTTGTTGGCAATGCCATTGAGCATAGGCCGGGTATTGTATTGCTCATACCCCCATGACCAGGTATTTCGGAACCAGATGGTTGGCAGCAGTGTAAGCGGAGCCATCTTCGCCGACCGGTTATGAACCGTTATGGTCACTAACCAATCGTTTTGATCGGCTTTGGCGTACTCAATAAACACATCGAAGTACTCGTCTTTGTCGAAGATGCCGGTGTCGGTCAATTCAAATTCGGGTTCCTGCCGTCCCCGGCGTGCCGATTCGATCACCAGACGGTTATACGGAAATTCCTGCTGCGGATATTTATACAGCATTTTCATGTAGGAGTGCGTGGGCGTACTATCTAAATAATAGTACAGTTCTTTCACATCCTCACCATGATTTCCCTCAGGTCCTGTTAGTCCGAATAGCCTCTCTTTCAAGATGTTATCTTTGTGATTCCAAAGGGATAGGGCGAAACATATATGACCTTTGTTATCAGAGATACCGCCAATTCCTTCTTCGCCCCAGCGGTAGGCGCGGGAACGGGCCATGTCGTGGCTTACAAAATTCCAGGCGTCGCCGTAGGGGCTATAATCTTCGCGGACGGTACCCCAAGCCCGTTCGGACAGGTAAGGCCCCCATTTTTTCCAGCCTTTATTATCGGCTCGTTCGTAGATGCGTTCGCGTTCGGCAGTAGGCATAATGTTCAGTAAATATCAGTCGTTACGGTGAGCAGGATTGGTAGGGCCAATACAGACCTCAAAGATAGTATGCATGCTGAGGATTATTGACGAAATTCATTTCTACTAATCCAGATTTCTGATGCAATTGTTTTGCTAATGTCTTGCCTGTTAGGTAAAACCAGAAAATGACTCAGGTGATAACAACAGGTTGACCAATCAGAATAGCCGGTAGCATTAACGTACATACTCAAGCAAAAATTTAGACGGACTGTTCCCGGAATTCGTCACAGTAAATTTATCGTACGTCTTGGTTAACAACGTCTCCGTAACCCATTCATTCGGTTGGAGCGGGGTAAGTATTGGTAGAGTATAACCTCGTCAACTAATAAAATAAGCGAGTAGAAAATAGGTTGATCAGCACACTTTTTCTAATATTGCAACATTGTTGCATAAATGGCGTTACATAAAATAAGGTGCGGTGTTAGCTCTTGACATCCGTTTATTGGTTTATTGACAGAAAAGGATGCGTAGATGGTGTAAAATAGGGATGCTGGCGGGGTTATTGGCTGGTAATAGTTTGGTAAGCTGGGGTCAATCATCTGTCTGTTCTGCGTTGGTAGAGGGCAGAGTCATTGGACAGGATAGCCGCGAGCCATTAACCGGTGCAACCGTTTTCATTCGGGAACTGACCGTCGGGGCTGTTACCGATTCGGTCGGCTATTTTCGCATTGAAGCTGTCTGCCCCGGAAAATACACTTTCATTTATCAATTTATTGGCTATAAAGCAGCGAACGTACTTGTAACCGTTGGAGTTGATTCTGTTCTTAATTTACCCCTCGTTCAGTTAGTGCCTGACAATCAGACATTGCAGGAAGTAACCGTAACGGAGCATCGTTCCGAAGCGCAGCAACTGCTTCAAACACAAAGTAGTTTGTCGGGGGCGGCACTTGACCAAACGCGCGGTCAGTCGCTGGGCGAGAGCCTTAAATCATTAACCGGCTTGTATTCAATTCAGACCGGCCCGAGCATTTCCAAGCCCGTCATTCATGGTTTATACAGCAACCGGATAATTATTCTGAACAATGGCATTCGGCAGGAAGACCAGCAATGGGGCACCGAACACGCCCCACAGGTCGATCAGTTTCTGGCTTCCCGCCTGACGGTTATCAAGGGCGCGGCCAGCATCCGGTACGGCTCCGACGCCATTGGCGGGGTGATTTTAGTGGAGCCGAAAGCATTGCCAACCAAACCGGGCATTGGCGGTGAGGTGAATTTGGTTGGGGCTACCAACGGCGGCCTGGGCGTGGCATCGGGCATGCTGGAAGGGGGATTCAGCAAGAAATTATCGGGTTTGATCTGGCGGTTGCAGGGAACTCTGAAACGGTCCGGCTACGTCCGAACCCCCAATTACTATCTGGAAAATACCAGCTATCACGAAAACAATTTTTCGGGCGATGTGCATTATGACCACAGGAACTGGGGGGCTGAGGTGTTTTACAGCCAATTCGACACCAAAGTCGGACTGTTTACGGGCGCGCAGGTAGGCAGTCTGGCAGACCTGTACGCGGCCATCAGTCGCCCGGAGCCGGTGGCCCAGCCGGGTTTTTCGTATGCGCTTGGCAGACCTTATCAGGCGGTCCGGCATGATTTGTTCAAATTTCGCACACACATTCACTCTGACCGGATGGGCACACTCACGGCAACCGTTGCCCGCCAGCAGAATACTCGGAAAGAGTATGATTTTGTCTCGTTCAGCGGTATCACCACCCCCGAACTCTACCTCAAGTTGGTTACGCAAACCGCTGATTTAGTGTGGGAACATACGCCCGTAAAAACCAAAGAAAGCGGGCAGTGGTCGGGTAGTGTAGGGTTCAATGGCATAACGCAGGGTAACGTGCGGCAATACCTGTTTCTGATTCCTAATTTTCGGAACTACGGTGCGGGCCTGTTTGCCATCGAACGCTACGCCGTCAATCGGTGGACTATGGAGGGTGGGTTGCGCTACGATTACCGCTGGCTTCGGGCTTATTTCCTCGACGATGTAACGAAGCAGACATACGCCAAAACCCACCAATGGCAGAATGGAAATGGCTCGTTGGGTGTAGCCTATCAGCTTAGGACCGACCTAAGCCTGACGGGCAATATCAGTACGGCCTGGCGTGCGCCAAACGTGGCCGATTTATACTCTAATGGCCTGCATCAGAGTGCGGTAGCGTATGAGCGGGGTAACCCAAACCTGAAACCTGAACAGGCGTATACCGGAAATCTGGTACTGGCTTATTCCGGCAAACGGCTGAGCGGGGAGATTGGCCTGTATGCAAACCGCATCGACAATTACATTTACCTGAAACCCGATTCAGTGCCCATTGTCAGGCAGCGGGGGGCGTTTCCGTCATACAGCTACGATCAGGTTCGGGCCACGTTCCGGGGCGTCGACGCGACACTAACCTATAAACTCACCGACCGCTTAAGCCTGACCACCAAAAACTCGCTGCTGTTTGCCTACAACCGGACCGACCGCGATTATCTGGTTTTCATCCCGCCCAATCGCTCTGATAACAGTGTGCGCTACGACTGGTCGCGGTGGGGGAGCCTGTCAGGATTGTATGTTTCGGTAACAAGCCTTTACGTAGCGAAGCAAAATCGCGCTCCCTCGGTAACGACCCGGCAGGAGAACGGACAGGTCATTTTCACGGGTGATTTTGCCGCGCCACCACCCGCTTATTTTTTGCTGGGTGCCGAACTGGGCTTTACGGCATCGGTTGGGAGTCAGCCGCTCAGCGTGATTATCAGCGGCTCTAATCTTGGCAACGCAGTTTATCGCGATTACCTGAACCGGTTTCGCTACTTCGCCGATGAGCCGGGGCGCAACATTATGGTAAAGGTTAAGCTGCCACTGGCTTTCAGTAAGCATTCATAAGTATCTCATCTACAATCTGTTAATCGTTAAATTTAGTAGTTATGAAACAAATTAGAAATCAATTAATCTGGTTGTCATGCGTTGTTTTGCTGGCTGGTGCCTGCAAAAACGACGAAGAAAATGTGGCGCCCACAGACGACAACGAAGCCATCACCACGGCTACCCTCACGCTGACCAACAAGGCGACGCCGGGCGACGTCGTGACGGCAACCATCGACAATCTGAACACGACCGCCGATACCAGCAAAGCGTCATTAAATCTTAAGGCTAATACAGTTTACACGGGTGTGTTAACGCTGCTCGATAAGACAAAAACGCCCACGCTCGACGTATCGGCAGAGGTGAAGGGAGAAGCGAACGAGCACCTGTTTGTCTACACGCCCACACCTGCCAACTTACTAACGATAACAGTAACCGATAAAGATACCAACCCCGCTCCGGGACCGTATCCATTGGGTCTAACAACCGACATACTGACCGGGAATGCCGGTTCGGGTAAACTTAGGCTCGTTCTGCGCCACCAGCCAAACGTTAAGAATGGCACAACTACACCCGGAACATCAGATCTGGATACTGATTTTACGGTGGTGGTTAAGTGAAACTCGATAACCTACAGGCTGGTGGTTAACTTGTCTCACACGCTATACTGATTTAAGGTGTCCTGCAGGAAGTTCGTCAATTTCCCGACTAATGAATGCGGAGCCAGAACCCTGACCGAATTGCCCAAACGAGCCAGTTCAAAGACTAATTCCCGATTAATAATAATGGAGAGCCTGACGCGAAATTCATCCTCGGTGTCGACCAGAATAGCCTCTTCCTGAAACGGATAAAAGGGCTGCGCCCGAAAATGAAGCCCTGCTTTTCGGGTGAATGATAAAATCACTTCTTCGACAGGGTCATCATACACGGCTACACCCAAAGCCGGACGAAAATAGGCCTCTGCATCAAACGGAGGTGGGTCAAAGGACAAATCGGTACTATTAAGGGAGCCCGGAATGATACGATCTAACCCAAATACCCGCAGTTGGGGTGGGTTAAGTTCATCGCCAATGATGTACCACCGATTGCGGTGCTCTTTCATCAGGTGTGGAAACACGGTACGCAGGCGGGGGACTGGATCGTCGTATTTCTGATACTCGAATTGAATAACCTGCCGGTTCATGCATGCAACCAGCAGCGCGTCGAGCAACTCATTACCCCGACCGGGCGGTACGGCTTCAAAAGCAATGTACGCCTGGGAAGTCGGCGGTTGGCTGATCCGAAACCGAACCGCCTGCTCGATCTTCTCTACGGCTCCCCGAAAGTCGGCAAATACCGCTAAATCCCTGAATTGGTTTAACGTAGCAACCGCGTTTTTGAGGGCGGCTACATCCTGATTGGTCAGTTCAATTTCGACTGTTTTCAGATCAAACGATTCGTAGTAATGATACCCGCCTAATCGGCGACTGTATTGAATGGGTGCCCGGTATCGGTCCCGCATTTGGGTGAGGTCATCTTTGAGGGTTCGCTCGGCTACACCGCAGATGCGCATCAAGTCAGGGGTTGGAATAGCGGCTCCGCGTTTTAGCTGTTCATTGATGCGTTGAAAACGTTGCGATTGCGAGACAGGCATGACGTCGAAAAATAATTGAGTGGGTGCGGGTATCGTGCATGGAGTATGCACGGAAGGGAAACACCTTTGTCGGGTCAATGCCAAATAACTAACTTTTTTTCAAAAATTGCACTCACCTTTTGCCACCTGCGCCTATCTATCCACATGCAATTCAAACTGACACTCCGCCCAACCGCCAGCCAGACGCTGGTTCCCTTTAATTACGCCTACCGGCTCAGTGGGTTTATTTATTCGGTACTGGCGGATGCCGACGCGCAATACGCCCATTTCCTGCACGAACAGGGGTATGAATATTCCAGTACCCGACGCTTCAAGCTGTTTACGTTCTCGGATTTAATCATGCCCAATGCCCGTGTGGATGCACGGGCGGGCGGTATGTGGGTCAACTCGCCCTACATCGAGTGGGTGGTTAGCTTCTACATCGACACGGCGGCCCAGCATTTTATTATGGGTTTGTTTCAGGACCAGCGATGCGTAATTGCCTCCCCCCGCCACCGGGCTGAGTTTATTATTGAGCGGGTTGAAGCCGTACCGGTGGAAATTACGAGTCAGACCGCACAACTCAGAACGCTGTCGCCGGTGGTGATTGCCCGGAAGGATGAACGGGGTATGGATCAATATTTACATCCGGCCGATGCGCAGTTTGGCCCCTTGTTGGTGTCTAACCTACTGGCGAAATACAGTAGCCTACAAACAGCCGTACCAGCAGGCGAAACGCCCGACGATGATCTGGATACTAATTCGTTAACATACCGATTGTTGCCTAATCCGGGACGAAATGCCGCCCAGCCAAAATCAAGATTACTGACGATCAAAGAAGGCTCACGGGAAGAAACCAAAGTTCGTGGCTACTACGGTTTCACCTTTGAGCTAAGCGGCCCGACTGACTTGCTGGAACTGGCCGTGCTGGCGGGCGTGGGCCGGTATAATGCGGAAGGATTTGGGTGTGTGGGTGTGATGTGATTCTTATCGATACATTTCAATTCTGTTATTTCACTGATGAAAGGCATTTCAATTCCACTTAGGTATAATTTTTTATACCTTTGCAATCAACTGATAAGTTTGGTTGTCTACATAACTCAATTCATGTTGGGGGTTGCCAGTATTGGCACGGGGACAAAGAGATTTATCAGTTTTTTTATTGCCCGTCCGGCTACACAAACGGCTTCATCTTCTCCAAACGTAGCGGATTGGTTTGCCCATCGTACAGTTTCTGATTGTCGTACAAATCAGCTACTGAGCCGACCCGATGCTCAATCGCTTCCCAAAAGCGACTCTCTCCCTGCAACAAATAGCGTTGCAACGCCCACAGTAAGTAATCAACCACACTTAATTCGGGCATCTGCGAACTTGGTACGATACTGCACGTATAATCAGGACGCTCCTCTAATCGCTTCCGTCGAAGGTCGCCGTAAATTGATTTCTCGATGGCCTTCACAAATTGATCCTGACTATTTTTCTGCTTTTGGGCCAAATAAAGCGTGTGGTCGCAGCCAGCCAGAAGACGTTCATGTAAAAGGTGGTGGACAATATCGAAGTAAAATTCGGCTGGATTGCTGTTGTGCTTCCGGTTGAAGATAGTCAGTTCTTTCCGGGCGATTACCGCATGGAAATGCAGATCAGGGTAAGCGCGAATGAACTTAAAGAATTCGGCTCTCACTTCGGGATGGTCGTTACGGGCGTGAAGAAACCAGTCCGGCTGCCGGACGGAGTAAATGCTTCAGTAAAGCGAATCGACCAGAATTTGTTGCTGGAACGCAAGCACCGCCTGCCGCAACGCCCGGCGATCCGTCGTCTCGACCAAACCAAGAATTAGCAACGGTTGAAAGCCCGGCTCTCCAACCAGTAGTTTCTTCCGCTTCCCGTAAAACTCCGGGTCTCCGCACTCGTCAATGAACAGGTAGTCGTGGGGCATAGACAGTGGTATCTACAAGACGTTAAAAAGGCGGCTACATAGAAGTAACCGCCTTATAATCAGCTTTGTGCGATTATTTTATATTAACTTATTTTTCAATTCAGCCGCTGACTAATGTGCAAAAGTAAGTCCGACTGAAAGTACAAATCAAGTGCTTACATTTTTTATTATCTTATTGGTCTTATTTCTTCGATTTGTTTTCGTTGATTTGCCTTGAACCAAACGGGTAACGTCATGAAGAAGCACGTTGATACCTTAATCAACCGACCAGTGAAGTGTGTCCATTGTGGCTTCGCCAGTCAAGCGGAGCGCGACGGACATTGTGATATCTGCTGCAACTTAACCTTTTTTGTCTGCGATGATAGTGTTTGAAGACTACACTGGTAATGCGCTGTTAAACAATGCATTACAAACTATCGAAGCGTTGGCTCAGCAACGTATCAGCACAGTTGATGCGGATACGTTGCTGAGGCTCTTTAGAGACCCGTATGGAGATGAACTTCATACGCTCACTCGACTGAACAAGCGGCTCAAAAGCTATACGATGCTATTCTCTAAGAATGGCCCTTTATTAAACGACAGAGAGTTTGGTGAAGCTATTTACAATCAGCTAATCACTGCTATTCTTACAAGTGTCGAGAACGAGGGGCCGCATACTTGTGAACTGTCAGGTCTGCGCTTTGCAACTACGTTTGATACCTACTACGAGCAAACGCTCCGTAAAGTCGGCTTTCCCGTCAGCAAGATTGTAAGGAAAGACAAAACCGTAAACCGATGTTGGTTTCCGCTCCTCGGCGGTTTAGGTTCTGATGCGCAAGCACTGCCCCAAGCTAAGTATGCGCTGACTGTCCATCCGGTATGCCTCGCGGTTATGCAGTTCTTACCGTTGTCGGCCGTGCTTTTCAAGGGTGGTGTGTTATTGGTCGACGCATCTAACCATCAATTTGCCGGTGAACTGATTGCCAGCCACGTAGCATTAATAAAAACTCGTGTCGTAACCAGTTCGTCCAACTCCTCTGTAGAGAATGTCAAAGACTTTACGAAGGGACACTACTTGCTCAAGGCACTATCCATCCTTGCCCGCAAAGAGCGTGATGATGCAAGCACATCATTCAATTTATGGAGTTTTACCAACTCTGGAACGGGGGCCAGTTGTGAGATTGACCGCGTACCCAGCAGTTTTATCAACAAGCTCCGAAAGCTATACACAAGCCCGTCACTGCTTCCGACGCTGAGAGGCTTTTTAGAGAATCCGAAGATTCAGAATGACTTCATTGATAGTCTTGAAGGAAACCGGGATTTCTACGGCTTGTATCCAAACAAAACTTCTGACGGCGTTTCTATTCGTTTCTACGAAGCGTACCAACGTCTGATTGATAATGGAGGAAAACTTGATTACGCTAAATACATTGCCTCCTTACTTGGAAAGGTGGAGTGGAATAAGGTACAGCACAAGTTTCTTAGTCTAAAAGACGCTCCTAACAATGATTATGCTCAGTACAAGAGCATGGTTTTTGAAGCCTTAGTCACAGCCGCAGGTAATAAAGAATGGCACTGGCTGCACCATGTTTACATACTGAACCAACCTGAAAAGCTACCGATAGATGGCAATATCAGCCAAACGTACCGGATGGTGCATTTCTACTACCTGACCTTGTCGGCAGACGATGAAGTAGAAATGCCTTCGATTCCTGATTGGTCAGATCAACCAATTGGACAGGCAATCAATTTGTTTGCTCATTTGATCGGCGAAGACAAGCGTAGCTACTCCAGCCGCTGGCTAAGTAGCCGGTATCAGGAAGCAAGTCCGACACATTTGTTGATCCGGGAAGGCAGTCGATTCTATGACTTCACTACAATTTACAAAATTCTGTACGACGAAGAAAACCGACAGGTTGCTTACGGCCTCCGGGACATCCTGAGGATTTACCTGAACTATTACCGCAACGAGCCATTGCCGCGCCGGGACGTTCAAGCCACAGATTTGATACCTAACCTTAAACACGATCAGGAAACGTACCTGGCTCAACTGCGTGCTTTCGTAATGGAGTACAGCACCTATTATAGGGACGGTCGGGGTAAAGGAAAGATTGACGAAGACACGTTTCGGAAACACGTGCTCGTGCCTATGCGTAGTGACAATTTTAGGCTTACACAATGGTTAGACGAAATAAGCGACAGCATGTCAAAGAAGTTGAAGCCTACCGGTGAATCGTTCGCTTCGACCAGCCAACCCGATGATTTATTGTACGATTACACCGGGCGCTACAATCCCGCATTCGCCCGCTTCGCTATCGAATACCTGCTTAATCAATTCTATCACCAATTAACAACCCTTACTACAGTCTGATATGGCAACGCTTAACAACATTACTGGTGCATTGGTCATCGACGGAACAGCCGCTTTCTTAAACGGTGCGGGCTTAGGCCCTGGAGAAGATCGAAATAAAGTTGTTCCAAAAGTATTTGAGGAGATGGTCAATGGCCGCCGGGAGAAGGTACCCTATGTATCAGCGCAGGCATGGCGTCGCTGGTTGCGTAACACGACCAATGAAGAAAATAACTGGACACCCAGCGAACTACAGGGAATTGGATTTACAAAGAAGGGGTCAACGAACAAAATCTCCACACAACTTGATCCAGTGTCGTTCCCGGAAGATGATTTGTTCGGCTACATGAAGAGCGGTGGTAATGATAAAACACCAGCCAGCGAAGAGGAAGACGAGGACGAAGCACCAACAAAAACCAAAGCCGAAAGCGTTCAGCGTACTTCACCGTTCAAATGTTCGGTGCTGAAAGGAATTCGTGGTAAGCGGGTCTTAAATGTCGATGAGGGCTTTGTTCACCTGAAAGAAGGCAGTCCACTACCCTACGCAACGCAGTTCTATGCGGCTCATCTGGAAGGTTTCTTCAACCTCGAATACTATCGCTTAGGGCAATTCGACAATCTTGGTAGTAAGCAGGAATTAGCCACAGAAACGGTCAAACAGTACGGTGACCAACTGACTGGCCAACCGTTGGGAAGCAAAGGTACATTTCGACGCTATACCATTCAAAACGCAGAACAGTCACGGATGGAACGGGCGGCTGGTTTATTGCGCGGATTAGCCTTTTTGCGGGGTGGGGCTAAGCAAGCAGCATTCGGAGCCGACGTAAGCCCAAAAGTGTTAATTCTGGCAGGCTTGGAATGTGCCAATCCGGTCTTCAACAACATTTTCGAGGGAGCAGGAGAAATGCCCACGTTGAAGATTAATACGTTGCTTCAGATAATAGAGGACTACAAAGACAAGTTGGCAACACCCGTATACATCGGCATTCGTGAAGGTTATCTGCAAAATGAAGATGCCATTAAAGCCCTGTCAGATGGAACCGCAATCATCGTTGGGTCGCCTATTAGCGTTGCGCAGTCATTCATCAAATCTCACCTGTCAACAACACCCAATGAATGAAGTACTGGAAGTTCAGTTTGACGGCTGGACGACAACACCCCGCCTTCCGTTCGTTCTGTCGGGTAATGCGCTCTGCATGACGGTGCCTTCTTATTCCTCTTTGCTGGGCTTGATTGGCTGCTGTTTAGGCCGCATAGTCGCTCATTCGGAAGTGAAGTTGGGCTTTCACTATCAGTACGCGACGACTGCCAATGACTTAGAAACCCGGCAACGGTTGGAGTTTGACGGTCAGAAAGTTAAACCACACGCCAAAGGTACGGACGTCTACAGGCGTGAGTTTCACGTCGTAGCCGACGTTGACCCAACCGGTGATTTGAAACCTTGCCTAACGCTCTGGTTGGATCGCACGGACTGGATTGATTATTTCCGCTATCCAATCGGGACTCCCGCATTAGGCCGCTCTCAAGATCTGCTACATGTCCGCTTCGAGTCGGTCAGAGTTGTTCAGGTTGAGCTTGTATCACAGGCTCAACTGAATGGCTGTGCTTTACCTTTTAAAACAGGAATGCATATAGCCGGGCAGTTGGTGCAGTTGGCAGATGCTTATGAGGAGAACCCGCGAGTCGGAGCAGGTCGTAAACCGATTAATCCGCGCATGTTTATTACCCTGTCGCATGACTCTGTGCCTCAGTCGGTTCATATTCCCAGCCTCTACAGAACAACCGAGGGCAGGGGTTTCTATTTACACAACTGGCAATAGATTTTTATGGACTTTACTGTTTACAAAGCCAAAAGTGATGATCCCGAATTCGCTCTTTGCATGACGCTTGAGGAGCATACACGCCGGGTCGTTCAGGCGGCTATTGCGTTGGCACTTAGATTACCTTTTGCTAAAACTGAACGTGTGGAATGGCTCGAAAAAACCGTTCGATGTGCGGTATGGCATGACATAGGAAAAATTCACAAAAGCTTTCAAGGAAATCTGAAAACAGGCAAAACGGAAGTCAGCATTCGGCATGAGTTGATCTCTTTGTGGTTCTGTGAGCAATTTCTCGACTTACCTATTGATGAGCTTTTTGCCATTGCCACTCACCACAAAGGTATCGTAGCGGATAAGCCAAAACGTCTTTCTTACGAATCAATTGGGGAGGTACCAGACAGCCGGAACAGTCATTTGGTGGAGCATTTGGAAGTAGACAAAAAGATGGTTCGTGCCGCCAGAGAGATTATGACAGACTGGGCTGCACTTTTCAACGATACTTCACCAGTTGCCGAGAATGTTCAGTTGACGGACACGTATTCGCATACAATCCGGCAACTTTTGATGGATGACCGGCAACGAAGCCAGACTGTGGATTGGCTGAAGCTGGCACGAATGCGCGGGTTATTGATAGCGGCTGACCACATTGGTTCGGCCAAAACAGAAAGTGATCTACCAGCGTGGAAACGGCTTGAGGTGACGGATTTTTACCCAACAAAACTTAACGACAAGAAGCAAATCGTCAGGGCACCGTTCCGGCCTTTTCAGGATAGGATGCAACGATATTATGGGGATGTGATTCTTCATGCACCAACTGGATCAGGAAAGACCGAAGCCGCTTTAAGTTGGGTATATGCCAATCAGACCGAAAACGCCCGATTGTTTTACCTGTTGCCTTACACGGCCAGTATTAACGCAATGGTGCGCCGATTGAATGGAGTTTATGGTCGTGAACGGGTCACGGCTTTGCACAGCAAGGCACTTGATTTCTTCTATGAGGAAGCTATAAACGAAACCAGCAACTATCAGCGTAGCGAACACATTGCAAAAAACAAGCGGTCAGCCTCCCGCGAATTGTTCTATCCCGTCAAGGTTGCCACGTTACATCAAATTCTAAAACATGCTTTGCACGGTAAAGGGTGGGATATGAGTTTGTTCGATTATCAGAACTCGCTTTTTATAATCGACGAGTTCCACACCTACGACGCTCACCTTACCGGAATGATGATTGCTACTTTAAAGTGGCTCAAACGGTTCTGCAATGCCCAAATCTTATTGATGTCGGCAACCATCCCTGAGTTTCTGCTCAAACGGCTCATCAATGAATTATTCGATAGCGATGCCTCAAAAATTGTTAGACCTAATCCCAAAGAAAGTTACGATGCAGAAGTTTTGGGGCGGATTCGACACCGATTGGTGTGCCACACTGGTCAGACGATAAACGAGGTAAGAACCGATATTGAAACAATTTTGACGGAAGGCAAAAGGTCAGTTCTAGTCATCGTTAACAATGTCAAAACGTGTCAAAGATTGTATGAGTCTTTCGAGCAATACGACCCAAAATTGTTACACGGGGGCTTTCATAGGGAAGACAGAAAAGAACTCGAAGAATCTATCACAAATAAAGACAGATCAAAACGCCCTCGGCTACTTATCGCTACTCAAGCAGTTGAGGTCAGTTTAGACATTGACTATGATGTAGCCTTTATTGAGAATGCCCCCATTGATGCACTCATTCAACGTTTTGGCCGGGTCAACCGGGCTGGTAGACGAAAGAAACCATCCGAAGTTCATTTGTTTCAAAACAGCATCGGTAACACCAAACGCATTTATTCTCAAGCGGTAGTAGAGGAAACATGGCGCGTTCTGCTAACCCTCGACGGGCAGGATTTATCCGAGAAAAGTCTGGTAGACGCTTGTAATGAAGTCTATAAAGATGGCTACACACCTGAACAAGAACGTAATTTTCAGATAGGCTTTACCCATCATCGCATAGTCAATTTTGAAAACGAATTTCTGGCTGGACATTGGGAAGATTGGGTTGAAGAAGTGATCGAGCAAACTACCCTAAAAATTGAGGTGCTTTGTGGTAACCTCGTGACAGAGTATGAGAATCGCCGGAAAGGGGGACGCTACATCGAAGCTAGCCAGTTGTTGGTTCAAGTGTATTCGTGGGAATACCCCAAAGAGGCTCGTATCAAATTGACTGCTGACAGCCAAAGTGTGTTTATAGCCGATGGCATACACTATCAAAAAGGATTAGGTTATCAGGCTGTCAATAATGCTTTTCTCTGATTATGCTCCCGACCGCTACACTTGTTAATTACCTGCATCTGTGCCACCGCAAGCTGTGGCTTCATGCTAATCATATCCGCATGGAGCATACGTCCGAAGCGGTCGCTGAGGGCAAGCAATTGCACGAACACGCCTACCCGCAACGCGCCGAGCGATACCGCGAAATCATCCTCGACGGCTCAAAAATTGATTTCTATGATCCGTATGATAAGGTGGTGCATGAGATTAAGAAGTCGGACAAACTTGAGCATTCGCACGTCGCCCAGGTGCAGTTTTACCTGTATCTGTTGCGGAAGAATGGGGTAGAGGGTGCCACTGGTCTAATCGAATACCCCAAACTTCGCCAGACGCAGACCGTTCAACTGACCGATGATGACGTACCGATGGTGGAAGGCTGGATGCGCGATATTGAGCGGATTGTCGACAGTGAGCAGTGCCCCGGCCGCATCGCCAAGTCGCAATGTCGGTCATGCAGTTATTTTGATTTTTGTTATGTGGAGGAGATGCCCGAATAAATTCGGTTTCACTTCCTATTCCCGTTCGATACTATCCACTCTTTGTGATGAAACAGCCCAAATACTTATTCAATGCTGGCCGGATGAGCCGCAAAGACAATACGCTGAAATTTACGCCCGTCGATGAAGCTGGCGTTGAAGGCCAACCACGCTATCTGCCCATTGAACAGGTTGGAGATTTGTACGTATTCGGCAGTTTGGATGCTAACAGTGCGCTGTACAATTTTCTGGGTCAGGAAGGCATTGCCGTTCATTTTTTCAATTATTACGAGCACTACACCGGTTCGTTCATGCCGCGCGAGTATCTGTTGGCGGGCAAGATGCAAGTCGATCAGACAAAGCACTATATGGCCCCTAAAAAACGAATCGAAATTGCCCGGCGGTTTGTGGAAGGGGCGGCTAATAACATCCTGCGGGTACTGAAATACTACGACAATCGGGATAAGGCCAAAGCACTGGCCGAGGCTATTGTCAGCATCGAACGTTTATTGATGAGCGTTCCTACGGCAAGCGACGTGCCCATGTTAATGGGCATCGAGGGCAATATTCGCCAGACCTATTACGGGGCGTTCGATGCCATTGTGGGCCAAACGTTCTGTATGGATGGGCGCAGCAAACGACCCCCTCAAAACGAATTGAACGCCCTGATTTCGTTTGGCAATATGCTCTGTTATACGGCCTGTCTGAGTACGATCTATCATACGCAGTTGAACCCCACCATCAGTTTTCTACATGAACCGGGGGCGCGTCGGTATTCACTGGCATTGGATTTAGCCGAGGTGTTCAAGCCTATTTTAGTGGATCGCCTGATCTTTCGGATGATTAACAAACGGCAATTACAGCCATCCGATTTTCGGTCCGAAGTAGGTGGATGCGTGCTAAAAGATGCGGCCCGGAAGCGTTTTGTGCAGGGTTTCGACGAGCAGTTGAAGGAAACGATCAAACACCGGGCGTTGGGGCGCAGTGTCAGTTACCGGCACTTAGTAAAGCTGGAGTGCTACAAATTACAAAAGCATCTCTTAGGTTTAGAGGAATACCGGCCGTTTAAGGCGTGGTGGTAAACAAGCGGGACTATGTACGTAATTTTAGTGTATGACATGGGGCAGAAGCGCGTCGGAAAGATGCTGAAACTCTGTCGGCGGTATATGAACTGGATTCAGAATTCGGTCTTTGAGGGCGAAATGACAGACGTGCAATTGAAGGAGCTACTGCATGAAGCCAGGCGCATCATGAACGAAGATGAAGACAGTCTGATTCTGTTTAAAAACCGGGATCAGAAGTGGCTTGATAAGCAGATCGTGGGCGTAGAACGGCAATCGACAGACAACTTTTTGTAGGGGTGCTTGTCGTCGGTCAGGCCAAATTGGTTCTTTGACTTCTTGAAATAAGCGTAAAAAGTAGAGTTAAATCGACTTAACTGTCTGTACGTTAGGAAGTCGTCGGTCGGCCGGGTTTTTCGTACGATTGCCGACCGACGACTTTGCCAGTTCATTTTTGGTAGAAGAGATTGCATTTGGGCGTTGCAAACGCCCTTTTTTAGGTTTAATTTAACGGCTTCTAATCGTACCAGAGTGGAATTGAAATGTTTACCCATTCTGTCAGGCGAATCTCCCGCATCAGCTTCTAATCGTACCAGAGTGGAATTGAAATTGTTTGATTGCGTTGAACGTTTTTAAAGAAGTCCTCCTTCTAATCGTACCAGAGTGGAATTGAAATATCCCTTTGGTGTCAATTCAAAGTGCTCCAGAAACCTTCTAATCGTACCAGAGTGGAATTGAAATTTGCACAAATAAATTTAACAGGTAATTCCATATTACTTCTAATCGTACCAGAGTGGAATTGAAATTTCCTGTAAGGAAAGGTCTTTAGTTTCAGCCTGTTCCTTCTAATCGTACCAGAGTGGAATTGAAATAAACGCTGCCCGGCAACAACGGCGGGACTTGATGCAGCTTCTAATCGTACCAGAGTGGAATTGAAATAACAAAGAATCGGCCGGAGTTCAGCCGTATCAGCAACTTCTAATCGTACCAGAGTGGAATTGAAATTTGGTGGGACTATGTGGACAGTCTGACCACCCACCTTCTAATCGTACCAGAGTGGAATTGAAATCTACCAGCGGTGGCGACACGACGGTTTACAGCGCACCCTTCTAATCGTACCAGAGTGGAATTGAAATGACGGTAGCTATAAACTCAAGGGAAGCGACAAAGCTTCTAATCGTACCAGAGTGGAATTGAAATACTTGAGCCGGTTCGGGGTATAGTAGGCGCGAATTTCTTCTAATCGTACCAGAGTGGAATTGAAATTGATTGATAAAACGTCTTTGTTCATTTTTTAGGGGTCTTCTAATCGTACCAGAGTGGAATTGAAATTTGAGCCGGGGCCGCAGGCGACGCCCGAACAAATACGGCTTCTAATCGTACCAGAGTGGAATTGAAATTGCGAAACGCCGAATGCGTGGATAGTTACTACGCATCACTTCTAATCGTACCAGAGTGGAATTGAAATGCATTTGATTGCGACTCATTACCCCCAGAAATTCAGCTTCTAATCGTACCAGAGTGGAATTGAAATAAACATGACAACGCCGAAGCGGGCGTACTGCTAACCTTCTAATCGTACCAGAGTGGAATTGAAATAAGACGCCGGTTAAAGAAATCGCGTCAATGCTGGTATCCTTCTAATCGTACCAGAGTGGAATTGAAATTGTGGAATGAGGTGATGGGTTTGCTGGATATTGGGTCTTCTAATCGTACCAGAGTGGAATTGAAATCCGAATCGAGCCACGCCGTTATGGGGCGTTCGTATCTTCTAATCGTACCAGAGTGGAATTGAAATACGGGATTTGCTTAAGCAACTCAATAAGAAAAGATAACTTCTAATCGTACCAGAGTGGAATTGAAATACTTGTCCTCCGCAAGACGGCATCCAAGGTGTGACCCCTTCTAATCGTACCAGAGTGGAATTGAAATTATAGAACCCGATACGCATCTGATACCGCTTTATAGTCTTCTAATCGTACCAGAGTGGAATTGAAATACAATTGGCCGTCGTTCGACAACCGAACCGACCAGCTTCTAATCGTACCAGAGTGGAATTGAAATTTCGGCAAATCGGAAAAGCCGTAGCCGCCGAAAATCTTCTAATCGTACCAGAGTGGAATTGAAATGAGGGTGCGTTTGCCGGTATAGGTGGCGATGCCCCCGCTTCTAATCGTACCAGAGTGGAATTGAAATGAAGAAGGAATATAAAAACCTATTATTGACGACTTAAATAGCTTACATACTAATGATACGTCTCGAATTGGGAGTTGTTGTCAGGTCCAGATTGTATTTTGTGGAGTGCCATTTTTTATCCGTACACAAAACCGTACACACGCCCTAAAACAAAAACGTCTAATCAACCAATAAATAGCTAATTAGACGTAATGTATGTAGCGGGGAGCAGGATCGAACTGCCGACCTTAGGGTTATGAATTCTATTCTTTATGGTTTTATATGGTTTAATCTGTGTCAATAATAGCTGATTATCAGTAGTTTATGATTATCTTTGTAACAGGTAAAAACACAAAAAATCGCGAATTGTTGTACCTATGTTGTACCCAGCGGTTTGTGTTTACCCTAACAAAGCGTGATTTATCCGGCTCCAAGCTACTCATTTTATGGCTTCCTCAATTAAGATCGTCCTGCGAAAAAAGCAAAATCAGGATAGCACGTATCCGCTGGCCCTCCGGATTACCAAAGACCGTAAATCGTCATATGCATATCTGGGTTACAGCGTGCAGGAAAGCGAATGGGATGACAAAAACCAGACGGTTAAAAAGAGCCATCCGAATTCCACCCGGCTGAATAATCTGATCCTGAAAAAGAAAGCGGAACTCAGCGACAAACTGATCGAGTTGCAAGCGCAACAGAAGGACGTATCGGTAACGGCCATTCGCAACCAAATCAAGCCCAGACAGGCACAGTCGTTTTTCACGCAGGCCAGCCAGTTCATTGAGAACATGCGAAAGGAAGGCAAATACAACCGCGTGAAAACCGATGAAACCCGCATCAAGCATTTTCGTGAATTTCTAAATGGAGCCGACATCACATTCCCTGAAATCGACGTGCCGCTGCTGAACCGTTTCCGGGCCTATCTCAAGGGAACGCGGCATGTCGGAGAACGTACCATCGTCAATCATTTGATCGTTGTCAGGACGATTTATAATCACGCCATTGGGGGCAACATTGTCGATCAGAAATATTACCCCTTTGGCAAAGGCAAGATCGCGATCAAGTTTCCCGATTCAATGAAGATCGGGCTTGTGCCCGGTGAGGTTAAGCAGCTTGAACAGATTGACCTGTCAGAAAACGAGTACCTGAATCATGCCCGCAATATATGGCTAGTGTCCTTTTACTTTGCCGGGATGCGGGTTTCAGATGTGCTGCGGATGAAATGGTCTGATTTTCACGACGAGCGGATGCACTATACAATGGGCAAGAACCGCAAGGCGGGTTCATTAAAAACGCCAGACAAGGTGCTGAACATCCTGGCCCAATATAAACACCAGCCGAAAAAGAACGATCTGATTTTTCCTGAACTGAAAGTTCTGGACGACCCGAACGATACATACCATGTCCAGCGGAAAATCTCTTACGCGGTTAAACGACTTAACAAGGCCCTAACGATCATCTCAGAGCGCGCCGGGATTAGCAAGCCGGTTACGCTGCATATTGCCCGGCATACCTTTGGTAATATCTCCGGCGATAAAATTCCCATTCAGATGTTGCAAAAGCTGTACCGGCATTCCAGCATCACGACGACCATTGGCTATCAAGGAAACTTTATTAATAAAACGGCTGATGATGCCTTGAATGCTGTATTAGAAATGAAATAGATTTTATTCTAAATGACTCTTATAACAGGTTTTAAACGACTGAGTAGCTAGTAATTAGATAGTTTCTGCTTCTTTAGACAAAGTACTCGATGGTAAGGTATGGCTATCTCGATCACAAAACTAATGCGTTCAAATTACATTAAATGTATTTGTTCCTTGGGCGTTAATTCATGTGATTATATTTGGAAAAATTCTTTAATTGCAGATTTAGCTCCAAAGCTTGGTTGCACTCTATCTGGAATTGATTTCTTTCCATTGAAGAAATCCCAAATATATCCATCAATAATTGAATCGTTTTCATGAAAAATTTGAGCTGATAAACTATTCTGTCTTTCGATTCGCTCTAATAAAAGCGGACCAAAATATAGATTACTTGAAGCATTCAAATAGTATCCAGTGAAAACATGTCCTATATTGGTATTTCCGGCTCCAATATCAGCTACAATTCTTATTTCTTTATCTCTTGATTCACTGAGACGGGCATCTACAAAAAGATATCTATTATTCCTAATATAATACTGGCCATTATAATCCTGTTGCCCAATATAATCACCTTCGTATGATTTCGTAGTTATAAATGCTGCATAACTAAAGTGACCCAGCAAAATTAAATCACGAGTAATCAGCAATTTCTTTTCCCGCGTCTCTTTATCCGTATAGCAACTAGTGGAATACATCCACCAGCAACTTCCCTGTAAAGCGTCTTGTTTATTATTCTGTGCATTAATGATCTGATATTGATTAATATTATTTTCTTCACCAATGCATTTAAGCATTAATTCAAGTCGATTCTCAGTTCTACTAATTGGAAGTCCACTCTTTATTTCGGTGCTGAGGTCACTTAGAAACTTAGGATAATACTGTGTACTGCCGAGTTCCTCAGCTATGGGCCTAAGGACAAGCTCAGCCGCTTTAACAGATATAGTAGATCGTCTGTATTTACCAAGATAGGTCAACAAATCACTTTCAATAATCTGTCTCTCCTTATTCTCGCATTTGGCAACGATCTTAATAAAAAGGTCAATGGCTTCAGATCGACTTAAAACGTAGCTATTCATCACAATTCATAGTTTTTGTAAAAAGTATACTTTTTACAAAAAAAATATTTTTATACAGTCTCCTACTGGTACGAGCATTTTACATCCTTAGCATTATCAAATCATAAACTACCAACCAGGATGTTCAATAGCATGAGCTACAAACTCGAGTCGTTCCGCATAAAGCCTGGTAAGCTCTTGCTTCATCTGAGCAAAATCATCAATGGCGATAATCTTTTCGATCCCTTCCAGCATATTGTAAACACCGTCAACATAAAGGTTCGCTGTCCCGCCATTAGCTGCAAATTCTTCCCATGTCTCTGGTGTCGGAGCGGGGTCAGTGCCGTATTCAAGCATGCTTAACGGCTTGACAGGTTGACTGTTAGAGTTTTCCATTGTTAACACTCCGGCGCAAGATAAGAAAAACGGCTTCTTATGTAACACGTAAATTTTTATATGTCAACAATTTTTTTACACATTGATGCTTAAACAAACCATTGAACGGAACCGCTTTTAAAGCAGCGGATCAGAATTACAACACGACATTTAAAAGGACAGTTAAGTCCTGTAATGCTATTCAAGCGGACGCGCTAGGGTCGGGGCTGTTGGGACCCGTATATCCTGACAATTAAACTAATACAGTAATGGCAGAAACATCTGAACAAGCAGACAAAGGCTTACGTCAGGAAGGCTACACGCCTACCACAACCGATTCGAACAAGTACGAGAAAGTCAATGATCGGGGAGGAGTAGACCGCGCCTGGACCGACGGGGATTGGGTGTACAAAGATGGGTCCTGGACCAAGAAATAAACGGAGTCGATCTCAAGCATCGAATGAAGCGGACGGAGTGATCAACCGTCCGCTTCCCAAGCACCACTGCTCCTACAACAACATACCTGATCATTACTTTCATGAATTTAGATCTGGATCAACCTCTAATCGAACTGGTCTCCAGTTCAGGCAAATCAGCTTTTACTATCAGACACGCATGTGAAGGGGTAATCATATGTGGCGGAATTGGTTCTGGTAAGAGTTCCGGCTCGGGACGCATGATCGCATTAAAATATCTGGCAAACGGATTTGGTGGATTAGTTCTCTGCACAAAAGCAGACGAGAAACTGGTCTGGCAGGACTATTGCCGCCTGACAGGCCGCGAAAAAGACCTCGTCATTATTGAGCCGGGCGGGGAGCATAGTTTCAATTTTCTCGAATACGAGTCAGCCCCGCCGACCGGAATTTCCAGTACCGACAACATTGTGCAGGTTCTTAAAACCGTCATTCGTGCCGGTCAGGAGCAGAATTCCGGTCGTGGGGACGATTCTTTCTGGGAAAATGCGTTGGATATGCTTATTGCCAACACAATCGAGTTGTGCAAGTTGGCCTATGGGAAAGTCTCTGTACAGGCGATGTATGACATTGTGCAAAATATTCCAAAAAGCCGGGATGATTTGCACAGTGCGACGGCAGATGATAACCCCAAAGCATTTGACAAGGCGTTTCAGGCAGCCCGCAAATTTGTGAACGCACAAATCGATCTCTGGATCAAACAACTCACGGACGAACAACGTCAGCGTTTTCAGGATGACGCCGTCTACGAAGCCGAACTGCTGGAAGCGGTGCCCGTTGCCCGTCTGTTCAGGATGGTGGATAGTTTTTTTATCGACAACCTGATCAATTTGGGTGACAAGACGAGGTCAACGATTGACTTTTCCTTCGCGGGATTTTTGTTCCGTCTGTTGCGTGAACCTATCTACTCTCTTTTCTGCCGGTATGTCTCAACTGTGACCCCTGAAGACAGTTTGCGCGGTAAGATCATTTTACTCAATCTGCCGGTCAAGCTCTATGAGAAATCAGGACGGGATGCGCAAATCTTGTTCAAATATTGCTGGCAACGGGCAATAGAGAAACGTGATATTACCCAGAATGATCGCCCGGTCTTCCTCTTCGCCGATGAGTGCCAGTTCTTCATACATGAGCATGATCAAGCGACACAGACAACGGCGCGTAGCAGTCGGATTTGCACGGTTTATCTGACCCAGAACTTGCCGAATCTCTATGCGGCAATGGGCGGTCAGAATTCCGAATATAAGGTGAAGTCCTTTCTGGGCACCCTCGCCTGTAAGATTTTTCATGCCCAAAGTGATGAAAGCACCAATGACTACGCTTCAAAATTGATTGGCGATGCCTACTATGTGGATGAACAGGAGAGCACGACAATTGCACAGAATTTTGCGCAGACACGGGGGCGTTCACTCAAGCTTGAACGGGTGGTCCGGCCTGAAGAATTTCAACGGCTGCGCACCGGCGGGCCGTTGAACAACTGCCGGGTCGAGGGCTATCTGTACCGGCAGGGGGATAGCATCCTGGATGGTCGAAACCATATCAAGATGAGATTCGACCAAAATTATTTTTCTCGGTCATAACTTAATTTCCAATTTAAACACTTACGACAATGAAAAAGTCAGCTTATTACATAACCTTGTTCCGGCGTCGCAACGTCATTAAAGAAGCTCTATTTGCCTTTTTTCTAAGCCTGTGTTCTTGGCCCCGGATGCTGCTGGAAGTACCCATACGCCATAATTTTGGAGAGCGGTACTTTAAGCCTTCAACGGCGATCAGCATTGTCGTCGTCCTGTCAGTAATACCCCTGTTCATAAGTGGAGTACTTGACGGCTTATACGGCGAAGCAGGCTTTCCGCTGTTCGTAAGAAAATTCCTAACCTGGTATATTTATATAGTCGTCTTTATGCACTCCGCTTCTCAACGTCAAGAGGAAATTAAACGGCTACCCAGTGTTTTTGATTTTGCCCATTTTAGCCTGTCGACCGGGGTCATCCATCGCTGGTTCAGAGAGTTTGAATTTAATGGCCGACGGTTCGATATTCGCACAATTGAAACCGTACTGGAGCCGGGTGTATTCTTCTTTATAGGCCTTATTTTGATGTTTTCAGGCCAGCCTGTCGGTTACGTTCTTCTCATCAGCAGCATCTTTTATTCGTTCAGCTATGCTGCGGCCTATCACGACGGAGACAATTTTTTAATGGACAAAATCGACGAACATATTTGCAATGAGGAATTGGTCAGGACATTCGTTGAGGGTACAGATTCCGCCCATTCAAGGGGTTTCAGCTTCTATGGCCGCAGACCAGCAAACCCGGATGCCCGACGTCATATTGCTGCAATGTTCATGGATAACGCGGAAACTGTCGAAGCTTTTTGACCCCTTAGCTGTGCAAAGGGCAGATGCCTGATGGTAAATGTTTGACCGTTCATGTGATCTGCCCCTGCACAGCTTTCGGCTCACTTTATCCATCGCGTATGGCGGCTAACAAAGCCGGAAACTGGCGCTGAGTCTGGCCAGTCAGGTGTAAACTCCAAAGCCATGATACGGATGATCCAATCAAACAGTGCCGGTCACGCCAAAGCGTATTTCGCCGAAGCGTTGTCGAAGGATGATTACTATCTGGACGATCAGGAGTTGCGAGGGCGGATGCAGGGCAAGCTGGCCGAACGGTTGGGGATTGAGGGGCCGGTTCATAAAGACGTGTTCCATCATCTATGCGACAACATCAATCCGAACACGGGCCAGTCCCTGACCCCTCATACGAAAGAGAACCGGATAACGGGTTATGATCTATCGTTTAGCTGTCCCAAGTCGGTTTCGATCCTGCATGGCTTGTCGAACGACGATCACATCCTGACAGCCTTTCAGGAGAGTGTCCGGCAGACCATGCAGGATATCGAACGGGACAGCAAAACGCGGGTGCGACAAAATGGCGTCTATGACGACCGTGACACGGGCGAACTGATTTGGAGTGAATTCGTTCACCAGACCGCCCGGCCCCTTGATGGGTCGTTGCCCGATCCGCAATTACACGCCCATTGCTTTGTCCAGAACGCGACATGGGACGATACCGAACAGCGTATCAAGGCCGCGCGGTTCACGGACATCAAACGGGACATGCCTTTCTATCAGGAAATGTTCTTCAAGCGGCTGTCAGACAGACTGATGGATGGCGGCTATCAGGTACGGCGGACCGAAAAGAGCTTTGAGGTTGAGGGCGTGCCGCAACGAGTGATTGACCTGTTTTCCAAGCGCACGGACGAGATTAACCGAATTGCCAGGGAAAAGGGAATCATTGACCCGAAGGAGGTGAGCGAACTCGGTACCCGTGCCCGAAAGCAGAAAGGCCAGTCAATGGCTGAACTGAAGGAAAACTGGCGGCAGCAAATTTTAGAGTTGGGACCGCAGACGGACGGTGAAGGCAGACGCATCGTCCGTCATGCCCCCGGTCTGCAAAAGAGTGACCTCACTCCACAACAATGCGTTGATCATGCCCTGCAACATGGCTTTGAACGGTCTTCCGTATTGGGAGCGCGTCGGTTGCTGGCTTCGGCCTACCGGCACAGCATCGGGCATAAATCTGTATCGCTGGGTCAGGTCACAGCGGAGTTTCAGGCGGACAAACGCCTTGTCCAGGTCGAGGAGAAGGGGCGAGTGTTCTGCACGACCCGACAGGTTCTATCCGAAGAACAAAAGATGATCAGTCTCGCCCGACAGGGGCAAGGCAAACTCACACCCCTATATAATAAAATGCCAGATGTAGGACTGGACGGCCAACAGGCAGACGCCGTCCGCCACGTCCTCACCACTCCGCACCGTGTGTCGATCATCCGGGGGGCGGCTGGGAGTGGTAAAACAACGCTGATGAAGGAAGCGGTCAGCCAGATTGAGAAATCCGGCAAGACGGTGACGGTCGTAGCACCGACGGCCCAGGCATCACGGGGTGTTCTGCGTGAAGAGGGATTTGCCAATGCACAGACCGTCGCCCAGTTGCTGGCCGATCCCAGGATGCAGCAGGCTTTACAGGATCAGGTGTTGTGGTGCGATGAAGCCGGATTACTGGGGACAAAGGATATGACCGCTCTGTTGGAGATTGCAACGAAACAGAACGCCCGACTGATTCTGGGTGGCGACACGCGGCAACATGGCTCGGTCGTCAGGGGTGATGCCCTGCGTATATTGAATACCGTTGGCGGCATCAAAACGGCAGAGGTCAGCCGGATTTACCGGCAACGCGGGGCAGATTACCGCTCGGCGGTCGAGGATCTGTCAACAGGCGATGTGGCACAAGGCTTTGAGAAACTGGACAGGATGGGGGCGATTGAGACCATCGACCCGTTACAGCCAAACGAAAAGTTGGTGAGAGATTATGTGGACACGATCCGCAAAGGTAAATCCGCGCTGATCGTGTCACCAACCCACAAACAGGCCGTTAGCGTGACGGACACCTTGCGCCAGAAAATGCAGGAACGCGGTCTTCTCTCCTCAAAAGAGGTGACAGCTACGCGGCTGACCAACCTCAATTTGACTGAAGCCGAACGTGGCGACTGGCGCAATTTTCAGATCGGGCAAGTGATTCAGTTCAACCAGAATTTGCCCGGCATCAAACGCGGGAGCGTGTGGACGGTTGAACGTGCCACGGAACAGGGCGTCACTATTCAAAACGATCAGGGTCAAACGGCTCCTTTGCCAACCGTGAAGGGCGGCCAATATGATGTGTATCATAAAAGCGAAATCCAACTGGCGAAAGGCGATAGTATCAGGATCACGCGCAACGGCTTCGATCAGGACAAAACCCGGCTCAATAACGGCCAGACTATGGACGTCGTGAAAGTCAGCAAACAGGGCGATATTTTTTTACGAAACGCTATGAGCAAAGTGGAATACCGGCTGGATAAAGGATTTGGGCATATCGCTCATGCCTATTGCGTGACCTCCCATGCATCGCAGGGTAAGACTGTGGATGAGGTCTTCATCGCGCAACCGGCGGCAACCTTCGCAGCAACGAACGCCAAACAGTTCTACGTCTCAGTTTCACGGGGGCGTGATCGGGTCCGTATTTACACCGACGATAAGGAACAGCTATTGGTCAATGCATCGGAGATGGGAGACCGGCAATCTGCGTTAGAACTGGTAAGCCGGAAAAACAAAAGCATTGATCTGGTTCAGCAACGCATCCGTACTGATCTAAACCGGTCGCCGGTTACAAAAGAGAAACCAAAAGACCTACCAAAAACACCACGCAAAAAAGACCGTGACTATGAACCAGGGCTTTAAACTGCGCTACGACCAGCTCCGTGAAAACGACCCAACCGGTCCCAAACAGGAGAACGGCGCAGGGGTAAACGAACTTTACCCGCATCCCGGTCATGTGCGGAATCTCTGTCTGATCTGGCCGGATGGCAGGCGGGCCTTTCTCAATTACGCTTATCTGGTGGCCGGGGAGTACGAGCCAAACACCGAGAAAAATTTGATCAAACTCAGTTTCTCGTCACACATCGTTTCTTTGCATGGGTACAGTCTTGAAACCCTTTTTATGGCTTTGCTGGATCACCTGCCCCGTATCATCATGGCGACCGACCCGCGCTATGTGCTGAAAGAAGATAAAACAAAAGAAGTTGTCGTGGAAATCACTATGCAGAACAATCAGGATTAGACTGATGCATCAAAAGTCAATAAAAAGCCGGATGGAGAAACCATCCGGCTTTCTTGTTTAGTCAGACTTAGGCTTGTTCTTGCGGATCGTGAATGGAACGTCCTGCCCCAGAATATTCAGTGACAGATTCAGTCCGTCTTTATCGCCGTGTTCCCATGCGGCACCGACTCTGGTCCAATCTGACTGCTCAGAGTCAGCTTTGGGTTTCAGAAAATACACCGTGTGAGTTGGTGTCTTCGGGTTGGTTTGTGTGGTCATCATCGAGTCTCCTTTGTTTGCTGTTGATGATGGAAGCGAACAAAGCCTGACGGGCCGGGATCGCTCCCCAAAGACAAAAAATCGATGCGGAGTGTCTATTTTTTGTCGAAGTCGGAGATCGTTTTTACAGATGTAAAAACGAGGGATAAGCGTCATCACGGACGGTTGGGCTAAGCTGACAGCATCACTCAACGGCCAAACGAAAGGGGTGCTTGAAGACATCGCTAAAACGTCCATGATTCAACCAACGTATCGGGTCAGAGGTTGAAGACTTCTCAGGCCAATTGCAGCGTATGGATGTATTCGACGGCCTTCTGTGCGTGAGATGCGGCTGAGAAGATCAGGCGTTTGTCATCGTTCAGGGCTTTCAGCCACGACTGGATGTAGGCCGCATGTTGAACCTCCGGCATCGGCTCAAAACCGAGATCAGCAGCTAAGAAACAGGCACCAAGTTCGGCCACCAGTTCTTCCTTAGCGTAACCTTCATCGCCGTATTGTTTGCGGCCTAAATCACGATCCAGCCGTCTTGGATGACGGGTCCAGTGCGTGATCTCATGGGCCAGTATCGCGTAATAGTCGATTGGGCTGGCAAAACTCTCAAAGGGGGGCATCTGGACCCGGTCGGTCGTGATCGAATAGGAAGCTTCGCGCCCGGTATAAACGTCGGCTTTGGTCTGGGCAAAGAATAATTCTAATTCGGCGTTGCGGGACTGAACGGTGGTCGTCACGGGTTCCGGTTTTGGATGAAAAGCGTCAGACAGACCGTCAATCTGCGACGCATTGAACACGGTATAGCATTTCAGGAATGGGATCTGACTGGCAACCGTTTCGCCCTTTGTGTTTTGTTCTTCCTTGATGAATTTGTCGGCGTAAACAACCTGCGTTCCCTTCTCGCCTTTGCGGACATTGGCCTTGAGTTCACTGGCCTGTTTGAAGGTCATCCAATAGGGCGAGGTATAGCCCTGCTCGGCTGCTGTCCCCCATAACATGAGCGTATTGATACCCGAATAGGGAATATCGTTCCAGCGAAGCGGTCTCATCACCTGACCGGCCAGGTGGTCGGAATGCCACGGCTTTCGCCACGTCAGATTGCCGTTTTCGAGGTCGGCGATGATCTTGCCCGTGATACGGGCGTAAATATCGGTTTGCGTGGATGTATCAGACGGTGCGGTTGATTTAGTAAGGTTGTGATTGGCGGTGCGTTTACGGGTGGTCGTCATGGTCTGTTCTCCATAGGATCAGGGTTACGGGGATGGCAAAACCTGGCTTTAAGCGAGTAAACCGGCCTGAATTTTGGTTGGGCGGGGAAGCGTGAAACGCTGGCGAAAATTCCGGTTGGTGGCATGAGCGGGCCGGGTACAGTCCGTTCCCAAGCCTGCTCCGTGGCACAACAGCCACGCTTGACTACCTGCGTTGCGTGGAAGCCGCAATTCAAACAGTTTCAACTTGGCATCAGCCCTTCGTCAGCAAACGACCGGTAATTACGCGGGGTGATAATCAGGTGATCGAGAACGGCAATATCCAGCAGCCTGCCGCCCTCCTTCAGCTTGCGCGTGAGGGCTTTGTCGGCTTCAGAGGGTTGCAAATTGCCGCTGGGGTGGTTGTGCGCCAGAATGAGGGCCGAAGCCCCAGCTTTCAAAGCGGTGGCAAAAATGATCTTCGGGTCAGCGATGCAAGCGGATAAACCGCCAGTGGCAATACCGGACACAGCCAGGCAATTATTCTTCTGGTCAAGCAGCAGGATTTTAAACTGTTCGACCAGTTCCAGCCGATTGGCATCCCACGTTGCCAGCAGAATTTCATAGGCGGTTGCCGACGAAGTGATCTGTAACCTGTCCTGATAGGGGATCGTGTTGCGGTAGATGATTTCGACCTCGTTGACTTTGAAAAGGTGTTGCAGCGAAAGCTGTTCCATGCGGTTCCTCCTTTACAAAGTCAGATTGCGCTGGTGCATGTGCCACGCATTCACATCTTTGTGCGGGGCGTAAATGCCGTTCATGCGCTTATGAACAAGATCGTCCTGCGTCCTGAAAAACTCAGCTAACGCAGCCGTGGCTTTCTCACCGGCTGTGTCGTTATCGAACCAAGTATAGGCGATGCGATAGCCGTAATGCTGAATGTATGGGGTGATCTGCTTTAGATAGGATAGGGAATTGAGAATGATTGCATCACCGGTTAAGCCCTCGCCGTTGAGCTGGCTGATGGCTGAGAGATAATCCATGAAGCCTTCAAACAGGTGGATGCTGTCCGGCGTGGGTTCACGACCCCGAATAAAGCTGATCGCTTTGGAGCCAAGGCACCCTTTGAAAAACGGGTTTCGCAGTTCAAAGCCGCCGTCTTCGTTGGGAAAACCGAGCGCAAAAAAGCTTTTCTTTGTGCGCTGATTGCAAACGTGGATTTCCTTGAGGTGTTGGCAAGCAATCTCCAACTGAATGCCGCGTTTCTCAAGATAATGGATCAGCCCGATATGCTGAATAGGTTTGCTGGTTCTCAGAACTAGACTGGCTTCTTCCGATTTCGTGGGTACGTCATGGATGGGCCTGAACTGGTAAGTTGAGCCCCCATATTTTTAAGCCAGCGTAGCGCGTCGGAGACTGTGTCACTCTCACGGGTGTATTTGAGGTAGGCACTGGCAAAATCGACCGGATCACCCCCTCGGCCATCGCCGAAGTCGTGCCAGCGATTGGTTTTCAGATAGACATAGAAACTCGGCGTTTTTTCATCCCGAATGGGTGACAGGTAAAGTTGTTTATCGGGCCTGGTCTTTACGGGCTGAATGTGCAGGCGAGTTAGAATGTCGACAATAGGTATCGCTTTCGCATGATCAATGTTCATGACGATCTCCATCAGAAATGAAGTGGATAGGAAACGGTAACAGTTGGTGCGTTTTGAGATGAGCCGGTAGCTATCGCCAGAGACGCTGCTCGATGAATTTGTCCAGATCGGAACGGCGATAGCGCACAGCGCGACCGATTTTAATCGGCTTCAAATCGTAACGCTTGGTGCAATCCCAAACGGCTAATGTGCCAGGTGAAACACTGAGGTATTTAGCGGCTGTTTTTCGGTCAAGCAGAGGTTCATAGGTTTTGTTCATCAGCTAACCCTCCCAGATCATAAAGATGTTACGTGGCACACGATGGTATGCTAGTGCTTCTTAAAGGGTAGTATGTCGGCTTTTTAGTCTTTGGTACCATAAAGC
>CAXTKE010000009.1:121061-293238 GCA_964244845.1 uncultured Spirosoma sp. | reverse complement strand
GCTATTCATCAATCAGTTTTTCTTTGGGGTTCAACATTATTAAGCCATCACCACAAAATCGTATGGCAACCGCTAAACCTACTGCAATTGACGAGTATATCGCTGGATTTCCAGATGATGTTCAATTAATTCTGGAACAAATGCGGGCAACAATTGAAAAAGCAGCATCGGACGCAAAGGAAACTATCAAATATGCTATGCCAACGTTCACGATGAACGGTAATCTGGTTTATTTCGCGGCTTTCAAAAATCATATAGGGTTTTATGCTACACCGGCGGGAAATGCAGAATTTGAAAAAGAACTTTCCGTATATAAAACAGGTAAAGGGTCGATTCAATTTCCAATCGATCAGCCATTACCTCTGTAGTTGATAACCCGAATTGTGAAATTTAGAGTGGAGCAAAATTCAACTAAACTTCTTAAAAAGAAATAGGAGAAATGGTTCAATCTATAGCAAAATGAACTTATTCTTTAGAATTAGTAAACCAGTTGATTTTGTGTTTTACTATCTGACAGATATGCAAAAATTCGCTTCTGTCCACCCCGTTATTTCTAAAATTGATACCATAGAAACCAATAAATATTTGGTACACGAAACGTTGAAATTTGCAGCAATTCCCTTCTCCTTTACCTATCCTGTTATTATTAATAAAAGTGATGACCACAAAACAATTACCATAGAAGTGACGATCATGAAAATTACTCAGATTACAATGACCTTTACACTTCGCTCAGAAGATAACTATACAGTCGTTGATGAGCTAATACATTTTGAAACTATCTTACCGGTAAAATCAATCATGCAGTCTATTTTCAAAAAACAACATGAACAATTATTTAAAAACATAGACGCATTACCTTCATAAACGCTTGACAATACAGGCTATCCATCGCCATTCCTGACCTGCCATCAGTAAATCCACCTGCCATTCCGCTTATTAGACTAACCGACATATCACTGATTTTACCTACTCTGTTTGCTATCGAATGGATATCCCACAACTCAAAAAGGCCCCGCTCATCTACGATGTGGTAATCGTTGGCTCTGGTGCGGGGGGCGGCATGGCCGCGTATACACTCGCGAAAGCAGGTGCTAAAGTCGCCCTGCTCGAAGCCGGTGGCTATTATGACCCCGCTGATCCCAAATACATTACGCAACTGAAATGGCCCTATGAATCGCCCCGACGCGGAGCCGCCACAGCCGCACGCTCGGGGGGTGATTTCGACGCGGCCTGGGGTGGCTGGGATATAGACGGTGAGCCATACTCATCCAAGGAGGGTACCGAGTTTCACTGGTTCCGCTCGAGGATGCTCGGCGGGCGAACCAACCACTGGGGACGTATTTCGCTCCGCTTCGGCCCCGACGATTTCCGGCGTCGGTCGCTCACGGGCGTTGGCGATGACTGGCCCATCGGCTACGACGACATGAAGCCATTTTATGATAAAGTGGATCGGCTAATTGGCGTTTTCGGTTCGGCGGATAACTACCCGAACGAACCCGACGGAATTTTCCTGCCGCCCCCCAAGCCGCGTTTGCACGAACTGATGATTCGGAAAGGTGCCCAGAGCATCGGCATTCCGGTCCTTCCGTCGCGGTTGAGTATCCTGACAAAACCCATCAATAAAGATCGGGGTTCTTGTTTCTACTGCCATCAGTGCGGTCGGGGTTGCCAGGCGTACGCCGATTTTTCGTCGTCGTCGGTACTGTGCATTCCGGCAGTTAAAACGGGTAACGTAACGCTTATTAACGGAGCAATGGCACGGGAGGTAATGACCGACCCGCAAACGGGGCTGGCAACGGGCGTGAGTTATGTAGATACCCGCACGATGGAGGAAGTGACAATACGAGCCAAAGCGGTCATGTTAGGCGCGAGCACCTGCGAATCGGCCCGGATTCTGCTCAACTCCAAATCGTCCCGTTTTCCCAACGGATTGGCCAACAGCAGTGGCGTAGTTGGTAAATACCTGAACGACTCCACAGGGGCCAGTCGGTCGGGATTTATACCGGCTCTGATGGACCGCAAACGTTATAACGAAGATGGTGTGGGCGGTATGCACGTGTTCACGCCCTGGTGGTTAGATAACAAAAAATTAGATTTTCCGCGCGGTTACCACATCGAATACGGGGGCGGGATGGGTATGCCCGGCTACGGATTTGGCGGGGGCATTGAAGCCATGCATAAAGTCATACCGGGCCGCGACGGTAAAATGAAACCGGGCGGAGGCTACGGCGCAGGCCTGAAAGATGACTACCGGCGGTTTTATGGTGCGTACATCGGTATGTCGGGGCGGGGCGAGCCAGTACCCCTCGAAACCAACTATTGCGAAATCGACCCGAATGCAGTAGACAAATACGGGATTCCGACCTTACGTTTCCATTACAAATGGTCTGATTATGAGGTGAAACAGGCCAAGCACATGCAGGATACCTTCGAGGAAATTATTCATTCGATGGGCGGCATTGCACTCGGTCCAAAACCCGGTCCCGACGATGCACATGGTTACGGGCTGGCTGCTCCCGGACGGATTATTCATGAAGTGGGTACGGTTCGCATGGGGAACGATCCGCAGAAATCAGCCCTGAACAAGTTCCAGCAGGCCCACGATGTAAAAAATCTGTTTGTTGTCGATGCGGCTCCGTTCGTTTCACAGGGAGACAAAAACGTTACCTGGACTATCCTGGCCGCATCTATGCGAACATCGGAGTATCTAATCGATCAAGTGAAGCAAAAGAGTATATAAACGTAGCGTGGTGCTTTAGCCCGCGTAGCCGAAGGCTAAGTTGCACCTACTAATTTTATTTACAACTTAGCCTTCGGCTATGCGGGCGGAAGCCCGCGCTACAAATAAAAAAGCCGTCTGACTTCTAAAGTCAGACGGCTTTTTTACAAATCAATTATAGCCTAAACCTACTCAACAACCGCTTCGGGCTTCTTCACAATGATCGTCAGCGTATCGCCTTCGCCACTGTAGTCGGCCATGATGACGTCGCCGTCTTTCAGTTCGCCTTTCAGGATTTCTTCAGCAACGGGGTCTTCGAGATAACGCTGAATAGCGCGGCTCAACGGACGGGCACCATACTGCGGATCGTATCCTTTTTCGGCGAGGAAGTCTTTCGCCTTCTCGGTCAGTTCGACGTGGTAGCCGAGGTTCGTTACACGACCCAGCAGTTTGCCCAACATCAGGTCGATAATCTTGTGAATATCTTCGCGCAGCAGCGAGTTGAACACAATCACATCGTCCAGACGGTTCAGAAACTCCGGCGAGAACGCTTTGCGAAGCGCACTTTGGATCGTGCTCTTCATCAGATCATCCTGGTTGTCGGTTGACTTCCGCATCGAGAAACCGATACCGGCACCGAAATCTTTCAAATCACGCACCCCAATATTCGAGGTCATGATAATGATTGTATTCCGGAAATCGACCCGGCGACCTAAACCGTCG
This sequence comes from uncultured Spirosoma sp., assembly GCA_964244845.1. Lineage (GTDB taxonomy): Bacteria > Bacteroidota > Bacteroidia > Cytophagales > Spirosomataceae > Spirosoma. Next base: position 289,793 of record CAXTKE010000009.1, on the reverse strand, counting down.
GTTAGAATGCCGTCGTCAAGCACTTGCAACAGGATATTGAACACATCCGGGTGCGCTTTTTCGATTTCGTCAAGCAGAACAACACTGTATGGCTTCCGACGAATTTTTTCGGTCAGTTGACCGCCTTCTTCGTAACCCACGTAGCCCGGAGGGGCACCAACCAACCGGCTGACACTGAACTTCTCCATGTATTCCGACATGTCGATACGCACGAGGGCGTCGTCTTTGTCGAAGAGATACGTAGCGAGTACTTTGGCAAGTTCGGTTTTACCAACACCTGTTGGGCCGAGGAAAATAAACGAACCAATTGGTTTTTTGGGATCTTTCAAGCCGACACGCGTCCGTTGAATGGCTTTCACCAATTTGTCGATGGCCGACTGCTGACCGATAACCCGGCCTTTCAGTTCGTCGCCCATGTTGATGAGTTTCTTGCCTTCGTCGTTCGATACGCTGGTAACCGGGATACCTGTCATCATCGCTACGACTTCGGCAACGTTTTCTTCGTTGACCGTGTACCGACGCTTCTTGGTATCTTCTTCCCACAACTGTTTCGCACGGTCGAGCTGGTCGATCAGGCGTTTTTCCTTGTCGCGAAGCTGAGCGGCCTCTTCGTACTTCTGGCTCTTGACAACCTGATTTTTCTCCTTCTTGATGTTCTCGATCTGCTCTTCGAGCCGCAGAATATCTTCGGGAACCGTGATGTTCGAGATGTGTACGCGGGCACCCACTTCGTCCATCACGTCGATAGCTTTATCGGGCAGGAACCGATCCGAGATATACCGTTCCGACAACCGCACCGCAGCCTGAATCGCTTCGGGTGTGTAGTTCACGTGGTGGTGATCTTCGTACTTATCCTTGATGTTATTCAGGATTTCGATGGTTTCGTCAATCGACGTAGCATCGACCATAACCATCTGGAAACGACGGGCTAACGCACCATCTTTCTCGATATACTGGCGGTATTCGTCCAGCGTTGTGGCCCCGATGCATTGAATGTCGCCCCGCGCCAATGCCGGCTTGAACATATTCGATGCGTCGAGCGAACCCGATGCACCACCCGCACCAACGATGGTATGCAACTCGTCGATGAAGAGAATGACCTCCGGCGATTTTTCCAGCTCGTTCATCACGGCCTTCATGCGCTCTTCAAACTGACCCCGGTATTTGGTACCCGCAACAAGTGATGCGAGGTCGAGTGTAACAACACGTTTGCCGAACAACACCCGCGATACTTTCTTCTGCACGATGCGCAGGGCAAGACCTTCGGCGATGGCGGTTTTACCAACACCCGGCTCACCAATCAGAATGGGGTTGTTTTTCTTCCGGCGGCTCAGAATCTGGGCTACCCGTTCAATTTCTTTTTCACGACCAACGATTGGATCGAGTTTGCCGACTTCGGCGAGTTTGGTCAGGTCGCGGCCAAAGTTATCCAGCACGGGTGTCCGTGATTTTTCGGCACCTTTTGGGTCTTTGCCTGAACTGGAACTGCTGCCACCGAACATGCCCCGGTCGTTATCGTCATCGTCAGTGTCGCTCGCCATAGTGGGGCGGGTTCCCGTTGATTGATATTCCAGCATCTCCTTAATGACTTCGTAGTTGACATTAAATTTGTTAAGAATCTGCGTGGCGACATTGTCTTCATCGCGCAGAATCGACAGTAACAGGTGTTCCGTGCCGATGAGCGGGCTTTTGAAAATCTTGGCTTCCAGATACGTGATTTTCAGCGTCTTCTCCGACTGACGGGTCAGTGGAATGTTCGCCAGATTTTTCACATTGTTGGTTGCCGTTCCTTTCGTTGCCTGCTCAATGGTAACCCGGAGTTCATCGAGCGAGATGCCGAGTTTTTTCAGCAGCCCGACCGCCACACCCTCTCCCTCACGAATCATACCCAGCAACAGGTGCTCTGTACCAATATAATCGTGGCCTAAGCGTAAGGCTTCTTCCCGGCTCAGCGTGATGACTTCCTTTACGCGGTTTGAGAATTTTGCTTCCATTCGTTTTAGGGTCTCCTTAGGTAAGCGTACTATACTGGCCTAACGAAGAGTTTTAAGGATTTGTTCACTCCCGAAGACCAGCCATTAACACGTCCGAAGCGGCCGGTCCCTGGCAGAACAACAGGTCTATTAGACTAAGGTTTGGTACAAATTCCTGACCAAAATTCTGTGGATAGGCTACTGGCTTATGGAATACATACGTTTCTACCTCATTTCGCGGATTTACCGCCGAGCGGGCGTCAAATACGCCGACTGGCGGTTTTTTGTCGTACCATTCTGTCAGGTTAAGTACAAGCCGTTTACGCATCAATTTCAGACAAATTGTCAGCAATTCATAATTTAAATCAAATAAAAATAGCCAGTTTTTTTGATATACGGGTTCAAGCTCGGGTGCGTAATATTCAAAAAAAGGGGCTTTCCCATAGGCAGCCTGCAAACATCGCCAGTGGTGCGCCTGCCAGGGCTGATCCATCGCTACCCGAAGGTCACGGATGGGCTGGTGATGCGTTCCCTGCTGCACAGGCACCGTCAGGCACTCTATTTTGTTAGCAGTCCGAACGTAGCAGCGATTTCTGTAACTTTGCTTCTGGTAATGCTCCTGGGCCTCAAGCTGCACCCGGTCAAACTGTAGTAGTCCTGATACGTAATCAATGCAGGGTAAATAATGCAGTTCGATGAGTAAATCCGTTGCCTGAAACCCGGGTTGATATGTTTTCAATAACGCAATTTTGTATCCGTTGACAAGTAACGCAAAAAAGTGATACTATCAACTGATTTAGTATTTTTTTAATTTCCCGGCAAAAGGGTCGTTTCGGCTTCCATTGCCCTATATGCATCAAATGATATTTTTCCGATTGCTATCGCGTTTGCCGTTCGGTGTCTTATATGGCATTTCCAATGTGTTGTCTTTTCTTTTGCTGCATGTAGTTCGATACCGGCGGGAGGTTGTGCTGGAAAACCTGCGGCTGTCCTTCCCGGAGAAGTCACCGGCTGATATTCAGCGCATTGCCGGAAATTTTTACCGAAATTTTACCGATCTGATCGTTGAAACCCTCAAGTTGCTTGATGTGTCTCCCGATGATTTATTAAAGCGTGTACAGTTTACCAATGCCGAGTTGGTTCGCTCTCAAATCGAGGCTGGACAGGCCGTTATTGGCATGGCCTCTCACCAGGCAAACTGGGAATGGCTGTCTCCGGCAGCCGTACTGAACGGTATGCCGGTCGATACAATTTATAAACCGCTGACGAATCCGTTTTTCGAGGAATTGATGCGTCGGATTCGGGCGCGTCTGGGTCCGGTTCTGGTGCCCATGAACCTGCTTCCCCGGCAGATGGTCGCCAGTAAAGGCAAAGCACGTATTATTGCGCTGGGGTCCGATCAGGTTCCTGACGTACCCGAACAGGCGTACTGGACTGATTTCCTGCACCGCGATACACCCTTTTATCCGGGAACCGAGAAACTGGCCCGCCGACTGAACCTGCCCGTTTATTATCTGGAGATGATTCGGGTGCGCCGGGGTTACTATGAACTGACGTTCTGGACGGTTGCGCTGCCGCCTTACAATGATTTGCCGCTGGGTGCTATAATGGAAAGCTACCGGGATTTGATCGAGACAACAATTCGTAATAACCCGTCCGACTGGCTCTGGTCGCACAAACGGTGGAAACACTGGCGGGGTAAGTACGCGAAAGTGGGCGCGAAATTTATCTGATTCGCCGATGCCGATGCTATTGCTCGGCTTTTCATCCTACAACGTATCCCGTTGGGCTTTGCGGGCGCGGACGGAATCACGTCGGGCTTTCAGTTTGTCGCCTTCCCGTTCAATAGCGTCTTCGGCTTTCTCCCATCCAGTCTTTACAGCCTCCCCTACTTTACCGGCTCCTTCTTTTAATGCTTCCCCGGCAATTTTCGCTTTCTGCTTCGCACCCTGACCGACGTCGGAAGCGGTTTCGCTAATCTGCTGACCTGCAGTTTGCAACTCTTCTTTCACCCGTTCTTTTCGCTCGGTGCGTTCCTGCTGGCGTAAGTCTTTTTCACTCTGACTTGTGGTATCCTGAGCATAGGCGCTGGCTGTAAGCAACAGCGTAATGGCGCAAACAGGCATCAATTTTGTTTTCATATCGCTTTTATAGTCAACAAATAAGCTGACTGTGAGTAAGTTACCTTAGCAGATGCCCATCAATTAGGCAATGTATCTGCTACCGATTCAACGGTTTAGAGATATTTTTGTTGCTGAACGTGACTCAATGAAGTCGGTTTTTGCATAAGTCTGTTCAAACTTTCTAAAAATGTGGCAAGATACTGATGTGTTTGTCATTCCGACTGTAGGGAGGAATCTCAAACTCCGTAGTAGTCAAGCTTGAGATTCCTCCCTACAGTCGGAATGACAAACAAACCCACGCGTTTTATGGGACAAAAAATGTTTAAACAGACGCCATAAATAGTTGACGGAAAACCCATCAAAAAACGCCCGGCTGATACCTTTATTCAAAACGAACATTTACGCAAGCCCCGGCGTTTTCTCAGTAAGCGACAAAAACCGAAAAGCTCCTTTTTCCGTACCTTTGCTGTGTAAAACGGCTCTGCCGCTCTCTGTATGCCCGACTCGTTGCTTACTCCTTCTTTATCCGCCATACCCGGTATCGCTCCGGCGAATCCTCAGTCTCCCGGCCTGTATACACCGTCCCTAACCCAGTACATTCGCCGAAAAACCAGTACGGTAATGATTGGTGATGTGCCGATGGGTTCTGACTACCCGATTCGTGTTCAGTCGATGACAACCATCGACACAATGGATACCAACGGGTCTATCGAGCAGACGATTCGGATGATTGAGGCCGGTTGCGAGTACGTTCGTATTACGGCACCGAGCGTGAAAGAAGCGCAGAATCTGGAGAACATTCGCAATGGACTTCGGGCGCGGGGTTATACGACGCCCCTCGTGGCTGATATCCATTTTACGCCAAACGCGGCAGAACTGGCAGCCCGGATTGTGGAGAAGGTCCGTATCAATCCCGGTAATTACGCCGACCGCAAACGCTTTGAGTTCATCGACTATACCGATGCTGCCTATGCCGCTGAACTGGACCGGATTCGGGCGAAGTTCCTACCGCTGGTTCGCATCTGTAAAGAATACGGTACGGCCATGCGTATCGGCACTAATCACGGGTCGCTTTCCGACCGGATTTTGAGCCGCTATGGCGACACACCCGCTGGCATGGTTGAGTCGGCACTGGAGTTTCTGCGCATCTGCGAAGACGAAAAGTATTATAACCTGACGCTGTCGATGAAGTCGAGCAACCCGCAGGTGATGGTGCAGGCTTATCGACTGCTGGTGCAGCGTTTGGATCAGGAAGGGTTGAAACCGTATCCGCTCCACCTCGGCGTAACCGAAGCGGGCGAGGCCGAAGACGGGCGCATTAAGTCGGCGTTGGGCATCGGCACGCTGCTCGAAGATGGCATTGGGGATACCGTTCGGGTGTCGCTCACCGAGGAACCCGAACGCGAAGCCCCCGTTGCAAAGGCTCTGATTGATCGCTACACGAATCGGGCAGCGGACAGCAAACCCATTCCGTCTATTGCAAATTATCCCATCAATCCATTTCAATACAGTCGGCGGGTGACGCACGAAGTAGCTAATTTCGGCGGTCAGAACGTGCCGCGCGTCATTGCCGATTTTAGTCAGACGCCGGTCAACGAACATGCTGATTTGCACCCAATTGGTCATTTCTACCTGCCCGTCCCCGACAAGTGGCGCATGAACGACCTCGGTGCCGACTACCTCTATACAGGTTCGCATCCGGCAGAATTTATGTTGCCAAACGGGTTGAAACAGATTCTGGATTATACGGTCTGGCAAACTGTTTCGGACCAAGCCAATGCGTTTCCGTTGCTCACGACCGCCGGGTATTTGCTGGCCCGCGCAAACCCGGTTTCGCTGCATCCCCGGCTGAATTTCGTTCAGTCGTCCCTGCCCGAGTTATCTGTTGATTTGCTGAATGCGCTGCAAACCGACAAAACTGTTGTCCTGCTCATATCGACCGATAACGCCCACGCCATGCCCGAATTGCGCCGGTTGTTTGTTGAGCTTATCAATAAAGGGGTTACAGTGCCGGTGGTTATTCAGCGCGGATACGCTGGTGTAGCCCCCGAAGACGTACCGCTCTATGCCGCTACCGATGTGGGCGGTTTGCTGATCGACGGCCTGGGCGATGGCATCTTATTGTCAGTGCCGACACCACACACAAACGCAACGGACGAGCTGAAACGGCTGAACGGGCTGGCTTTCGGCATTTTACAGGCGGCCCGGACCCGCATCACGAAAACGGAGTATATCTCGTGTCCGTCGTGTGGCCGGACGCTGTTCGATTTGCAGGAAACAACAGCGCACATTCGCCAGCGCACCGATCACCTCAAAGGCGTGAAAATTGGCATTATGGGTTGCATTGTTAATGGGCCGGGCGAGATGGCCGATGCCGATTATGGGTATGTCGGTATTGGCCGCGATAAAATTGCGCTGTATCGGGGACAGCAGGTTATCAAAAAATCGGTTCCCGCCGACCGCGCCGTCGATGAGTTGATCGAGCTTATCCGGGAAGACAATCGGTGGATCGAACCGACGCTGGAGAATACATTTTAATCGGCGAAAACAGATACCTCTCTGGACCATTTTAGGTAGTTTATCTGTTATACTATTGAACAATTCTGTTCGACACACTCTTACCTATTTTTCACTCGGGGCCGCTTAGGTGGCACATTATTCAGTAACAACCTGTGAATAAATTCGTCGATTACCTCAAAATAGGACCTGTTTTCGCTTACTTCCTGCGGGTATTTCGTAAACCTGACCCAAACCACCCGACAAGCGTAAACCTGCGGATGATGCATGGCATTAACCGGATTTCGATTGTCATGTTTTTGTTTGCCATCCTTGTTTATACCGTTCGGCACTGCACCCGATGAATACGGAAACCCTGCGCGATTACTGCCTTGCCAAACCCGGTGTTACGGAGTCTTTCCCGTTTGGGGGCGACGCGCTGGTGTTTAAAATTGGCGGCAAAATGTTCGCGCTACTGGCAACGGAGAGTCAGCCGGTGACCATTAATTTGAAGTGTGATCCGGAGCGGGCTGTGCAATTGCGTGAAGAACACGACGCGGTGACGCCGGGATACCATATGAATAAGCAACACTGGAACACGATAACGATTGACGGACGTGTTCGCGCTACCGACGTTCAGGAATGGATCGACCATTCGTATGAACTCGTTAAAAGGAGATTACCAAAGACGATTCAGGCCGAACTAATCTGAGTGGATTACTTGCCCTGATCGCCCAAAACGTTTAAATTCGCAAGGTTAGGATAAACTGGTCCTGGTTATGGAAGTTACGCTCCTTTGTCTCTTTTTTGGCATTTACCTAACCATCCGGTTCTACCTGATGGACCATGATACACCGTCTGATAAAGACCGGAAACGCTTTGGGAAAGGCATCGAACTGGCCGAGAGCCGAAACTTTACCGAAGCCTTCATGTACTTCGATGATGCCGTGCGGCAGCACCCAAAATCGGCTATTGCTTATGCCTATCGTGGAAAATGTCAGTTGGTACAGGAAAACTATTTTTCTGCCATTTATGATCTAACCCAGGCCATAAACCGAGACAACACGCTGGCTGACTGTTACTTAGATCGCGGTATCGCGTACTACAAAACAAACGAGTTTCAGCAGGCGTTTCGGGAGTTTGACAAAGCTGTCTGGCATTTCCGCGACGAAAAACCCGATGCTTACCGCTGGCGGGCGTTGGCACGGATTCAGGTTCGGCAATTACCCCAGGCCGAAAACGACCTCCGCCGGGCCATTTCCCTCGGCGACGAAAACTCGTTCCATCTGCTGCTCCAACCGCCGTTTACCCGGCCAAGTACAGTTATAAAGTTGTAGGCCGGGCCGCCGATGCGGTTATTGAGTTGTAAAGTTGTCGGCGCGTCTTCATAACTCTAAGTTGTTTAAACTTTCTGTTTTTGGCCCTAAATACGCGTATTTTTTGTCATTCCGAGGAACGAGGAATCTCAAGCCTTCCTCATGAGCGACTTTGAGATTCCTCGTTCCTCGGAATGACAGAAACACAATCCCAATTTCGAGTAAATTCAAAAAGTTTAAACAGCTTCCTCAATAACTTTACAACTTTATAACTCTCTACTTGAGTTTTCCCATCTGTTCTACGTTCCGGCGCGTGTCTAACCGGCTTGACTGCGCTAACTCCATCGACTTCTGAGCGGCTTTTTGCGCATCCGCATTTTTACCGCCCCGCCGATAAGCTTCCGCTAATTCGTAGTATAAATCGGCCTGCTCTTTAGGGCTTGGTTTTAGCGCAAGCCCTTTGTTTACCCATTTGACAACCGTTGGCGCATCGACCGCATCGGGGCTGGTGCGGTTAAAAAGCCGGGAGATGTACAGGTACTCAGGTACAACTAACTGATTGGAACTAACCTGATTATCCATGCGCTCGACCGCTTTAGCTGTTTGATGTGCCCGAAAATAGGCGTTCACTTCGGGCAGCAGCGTCCGATTGGCGGCTACTTTTGGTTCAATTCCAGCCTTAACCAAATCCTGCCGAATCTGCAAAATTTTGGCTACCGGAAACTGTGCACCGCGTCCGCTAAACAGCGACGACATCAGGATATTTTCGGCCACCTGCTCCGTTGCTTCCGTCGTGTAGGCTTTGCGGAACGTGTCCATGTGCCCGAGCATATATTGAAACATGGGATTCTCGGAATCGAGCACTAATTTTTGCAGAGCCAGCCAGTTTGTCTGATTGGCAAATGTAGCAGGCGATTGTTGCCGGGCGTACTCATTCATGGCCGCTATGTTTGCCACCGTATCGCGCGTAATGCGGCTAAGCATCGCGTAATCAATCAGGAAATTGGCCGAGCGTTCGCCCTGCTGATAGCGGGCTTTCATGGTCTGGCTGCGTGTCTGCGGATTCAGCGCATTGGTGCCGTGCCGGATTACTTCGTCGGTTGAGTTGTTGCTCATGGCGAAGTGAATCAAGTTCTGCTGTGGGTCGAAGTACAGGAAAAGCGGCAACGACGGCACAAACAAATGGCGGCTATCCAAAAACGCTTTCGTGGCGGGTAGGGCAATGTCCAACTTCGTGCTGACGAATTTGGCATTATAAAACTTACCAACCCGACTGTCGGCCAGTGTGGGCATAAAGCTCTGGCAGGTATGGCAGGTAGGCGAGTAAATCTCGACAAACACCGGTTTTCCGGCTCGCCGGGCTTCCTGAAATACGCTTTCAACGGATGGTGTTTTAAACTGAATACCAGTCTTTTGTGCGAAAACACTATGGGCTACCAGAAGCAGCAGAAGAATCTTTTTCATAAAAAATAACACTCGTGAGCGAGGTATGCCTCAGCAACTAAACGACCAATCTGATTTTGCCGTATCAATTATTGCTGTTGCTGTTTTTGCTGTTTAATTTCTTCTTCGAGCCGTTTGCTCAACACCTGGCACGTATTCTCAATATCGTCGGCCATGCGCTTGTCGCCGGTTGCGTTCAGGGCTGTATCGGCAATACCGCTCATAATTTCAATCATAAAGCGTTTCATATCCACCACTTCCATTTCCTTCGTCCAAAGGTCAATTTTAAGCGTACTGTTGTGGTAGTGATCCCAGATGGCAATGGCAATGCCCCGCGTATCGCTTAGGCCCTCGTTGGGATTGTCGGTGGCTTCCCAGTATATTTTTTCGGGAACATTCTGATTGTCTAACTCAACCGAGAAATGAATGTCTGATTTTTTCATAAGCACAAAAATACGTAGTGTGGGCGTAAACCCGCGACTTACCTGTTAACAAACATCAGCGGATGTGCTGTGGGTTTCTACCTGACCGAGTAAATTCGCCCTAACGTAACTGATTTCTATGTACACCTTATACGCGATTCCGAACTGCGACACCGTAAAAAAAGCCCGAATGTGGCTGGCCGAACACAAGGTTGACTACCAGTTCTACGATTACAAAAAACAGGGTATTGATCGAAAAACGATTGAACACTGGCTCACGCAGAAACCGTGGGAAGAATTGGTTAACCGGTCTGGCATGACGTGGAGACAACTCCCCGACGCCCAAAAACCGACCGATGCTACCGGAGCCATTGCGCTCATGCTCGAAAAACCGTCCGTCATTCGTCGCCCGCTAATCGAAATAGCCGGACAAATTGTAGCACTTGGGTTTAAGGCTGACCAGTACGAGGAAACATTTTCTACCTAATCCGGGGTTCTTCCCGTATATAACTTTCGCCAGGAGCCGTGCCACGGTTCTAAACCGTGGCACGGCTCCTGGCGAAAGTTATTTCTGTAGATAAATCGCCATGTCGAAGAGAACACTGGATTCGCCGGATACCGTCAAATTTCTGGTCGATTCATTTTATGAGAAAGTGCAGACGGATTCGTTTATCGGCCCCGTTTTTACGGACGTAGCACAGGTGGACTGGTCGAAACATTTACCCAAAATGTACGCCTTCTGGGAGAGTATTATTCTGGGAAACAACGCCTATACGGGCAATCCGTTTCAGCCGCATCTGGCTGTCAATCAAAAACATACGCTCACCATCGACCATTTTGAGCGGTGGCTTCAGTTGTTTACTGAAACGCTTGCCGAGAATTTTACCGGCGAAACCGCCGAACAGGTACGGCAGCGGGCTACCCAGATTGCGATGGTCTGGAACCACAAACTGGAGTACATAAACAACGATTCGTATATGGAAAGGTAACCAGTCAACTCTCAAACATTCCTGAGTAAAGCTCCCAAAAAGTTTTAATTGGCTTAATTACCCAGTTGGCACCAAAAGTTTTCGTAAACCAAACAAGGCCCGCTCTAATAAGGAGAGGTCGTCGGTTATAACTTCAACAGTACCGGGCATTTCATATCGATAGAGTAATTTTTTTTTGTAAGAAGATACCAATTGGTTGGGCAATTTAATCTCTATACGGCATCGGGCATTGCTGGAAGACTGGAAAATCGCATTTACCTGACCTCGTACTATTCCATATTCAGCAAATGGATAGTCGGATAAGCGAATAATTACAGTCTGCCCAACCCGCAGTTACCCCGATTTTGTGCCGACAGCCAGGCCGAAGCAATAATGGGCTTGTTTTGGGGAGCAATAGCAAATAAAGTGTCCCCCGACCGTAACGACTGCAATTCTTCCATTGGGCGGAGGTAATATAGTCGTCCTGAAAAAGGAGCCGTTAGTAGGTAACCTTGCTGCCAGACTTGTACTAAGTTTTCAATGTTACGCAGAGCCTGACGAATATTATTCGACGTCGTTCGTAGTTGTTGCGTTTGCTGCTGTTGCAAATCAAGTCGTTCTTTCTCTTTGACTGCTACCTGTAGCGTATTCTGTATCAGGGTTTTCTGATACTCTTCATTCTCCCGTTTTCTCCGCAGGTATTCGTTTTCCATACCCAGGAATTCGGCTTGGGAATAAACTTTTTCCGTAAATAATCGCCGTTCAATTCGGTATTTTTTCTCCGCGTTACCCAACTCGGATAGATTTATGGCTGATTGCCGTTCATTGACGGCCACTAATCGACGATATTGACTAACCTCCCGACTCAATAAAGTTAAACGCTCTGGTAGAAATCCATCCGATACTAACTGGTAGTAATTTGCACAGGCAATGGTAAGCGCGTTCACTTCGGTCTGTATGTCACCAAACGTAACACCATCAGCAATGGGCGAGGGCGGTGCAGCCGTATTATTAAGAAATCGGCGTACCTCATCCGTCAGTTGCTGAAGTCGGGGCAGGTTCGCCAGGCGAGTCGTATTCTCAATCTCTGCTAAAGGTTGCCCCTTACGAACCAGTTGTTCATTCTTTGCCAATAGACGGCCTAATCGTCCATTGGTCCTGATAACGACTTGTTGCGGCTCGGGGTCGGTGGTGAGCACAACCGGGCCAATAAGCGTATCGGGATAGCTAACCAAGGCAGCCATTCCAATCACCAGCCCAACGCCCAGCACCACCAGTGCCGTACCTCGCCGAACCAATCCTGAAGGCGGCTTCATCAGAACATCGCGTACTTGCTCGCTATAGTCGGCCAATTCGTTAATACGATCCACTATTGCCATTATTCACTCAATTCTAACTGGTTTTTAACCAGCGTAAAATACGCCCCCTGTTGGTTTACAAGGTGTTCATGCGTGCCTTGCTCAATAACTCGGCCCTTTTCCAGCACAATGATATTATCGGCATTGCGAACCGTGCTAAGTCGGTGAGCCACGATCAGTACAGTTCTTCCCTCGAAAAACTGATATAGATTATCCTGAATAGTACGCTCATTGTTGGCATCAAGCGCGCTGGTTGCTTCATCGAAAAACAGATAATCCGGGTCTTTATAAATAGCGCGGGCGATCAGCAACCGTTGCTTTTGCCCACCACTTACGTTCATGCCACTGCTACCGACTCGTGTATTGAAACCGGTAGGCAATTCATCGATAAATGTTTCCAGATTAGCCATTCGCACCGCATCCACCAACCGGCCTTTGTCGATAAGTCCATCGGAAGCTGACTCAGTTACGTTACGAGCAATACTGTCAGCAAACAGATAGCCATCCTGCATCACGCACCCGCAACAAGACCGCCAGTAGGCACTATTGATATCTTTCAGGTTCCGGTTCCCAATGCGAACATCGCCCGCTGTGGGTTCGTAGAATTTGAGCAATAGTTTGAGCAAGGTTGTTTTGCCGCTGCCACTCGTGCCGACAATTGCCGTGACTTTTCCGGTGGGAATACTCACTGAAACATTATCAAGCACTAATGGTGATGTGTTACTACCGTAACGAAACGATAGATTGTCAATTCGAATCGACTTATCAGCAGCCAGTTCACGCAATTGCTCAGGTACATCTTCGTCGGGTTTGTTGTGTACCTCCGAAATACGTTCCAGACTCAGTAAGGCATCCTGCCCGGCCTGAATGAACAAAATCAGGTCATTGAGCGGTACGTTCAACTGGCCCAGCATGAACTGAATCGACAGCATCATACCGAGCGTAATTTGTCCGTCGAGTACAGATTGGGCGGCAATAAAGGTGATCAGGATATTCGTCAACTGATTTACGGTCGAACCGCCCAGCGTTTGCGTCTGATTCAGGGCCAGGGCCTTTATGTTTATGCGAAACAATCGAATCTGAATGGCCTCCCATTCCCAGCGTCGGCGACGTTCGGAACCGTTTAGTTTAATTTCCTGCATCCCGTTAATCAGTTGGACGAGGCTGCTTTGCTGACCCGACCCTTCATCAAAATAACGGTAGTCAATCAACCGCCGACGCTTCAAAAACAAAAATGTCCAGCCAATATAGAAAGCAGCTCCTGCCAGGAATATCCCAAAAATAGTGAGGTTATACAGGGCCAGTATGCAACCAAAAACCAGAATTTCGAGCATTGAAAAGATAGCCCGCAGCGTAACAGCCGACATAAAATTCTGAATACGGGCGTGGTCGCGCTGAATACGCTGGAGAAGGTCGCCAATGTTTTTAGAATCGAAAAAACCCACCGACAAACGCATTAGCTTGATGAGGTAATCAGACTGCATTCGGATGTTGATTCGGCTGGTCATGTGAATCAGGAGCCAATCCCGAAATACCTGCACCAGGGTTTGGGCAGCAAACAAAACCAACTGTGCCAGCAGAATGACGTAGATAAAACGTCGGTTGTTAAAATTAATGCCGTAGTCGATTAGCGACTGGGTCAGGAACGGAAATACCACCTGAAACAAACTGCCTAAGCCCAGGCCCAGCATTAATTGTCCCATCAATGCTTGATATGGCTTTAAATAGCGCAGCCAGAATGACGGACTAAGTTGTTTGGCGATGCTACTATCATCGGTTTCTTCATAAAAAGCGGGCGACGGTTCCAGCACCAGCACAATGCCCTCTTCATCAGGCTTAGGGTGCTTACTGTTGAGCCAGCCCCGGCAAAATTCATCAGGCGAGTAGTCGAGCAATCCGTAGCCTGGATCGGCCACGTAGACGCGGCCTTTTTTGATGGCATAAACCACGACGAAATGCCGCTGCCGCCAGTAGGCAATGCACGGCAGAGGAACATCCTGCTGTAAGGTTTCTAAAGGAATGCTTACCGCCAGTGATTGAAGACCGATGGTTTCGGCAGCTTCGGCCAAGCCACCCAGCGATACGCCCTCGCGGTTAAGCGAGGTTTTTCCACGCAAGTACTCCTGCGACAGCCTACGCCCGTGATACTGCGCTACCATTCGCAAACAGGTAGGTCCACAGTCACGCTGGTCTAACTGGTTATAAAAGGGAAACTTTTTGGCCATTTTACCGGATAGACCTTACTTCGTAGCCAATTCAAGTTTACGGTCCATATCTGCTTTTGTACCAAACTCCTTATACCCTCTCAACGGCCAGGAACCATATATCTTCTCCACGTCTAATTTGTAGCGGTTAATAAGTTTGCCAACGGCCTGTTCACGAACAGAAGCCGCAGACTCACCATTAGCTTTAAAAAAACACAAATCGCCATGGAATAAAACTTTCTGCTGCGGGAAATAAGTCAACAAATGTTCTTTCGTATGCTGTGTATCGCCTATAAAATAGACAGCGAAAAGCTCGCCGTTACCTGCATTAAAGGTTTGCAATGAGTCAACAATGATAAAGGAGGGCTTTATGATCTTTTGCGCGGTTCTGTCCTCCAGTTGGTGCGGATAGTTGACGAAGTTGCTAAAAAAAGCAGCATTTCCTTTTGTCGTAATTATTGTAGCCCCCTGTTCAACAAAAGCCCGTAATCCGCCTGCATGATCGGGATGATGGTGTGTAACAACTAATTGGGTAACTGGCTTCCCTCCGGCTTTCTGCTTTATGGCCTCAAGAATAAGTTGTCCGGCTTTATAACTGATGGGAGCCTCAAAAACAGTAACGCCTTTGGCACCCACCAAAAATAGTGAGCGATTATTGTAAGCATTCAATTCGACGGCGTATAAACCACCCCCTATATTTTTTACGGTAACATCCTCATTGGCAGTCTTCTTTGGCAGTAATGCACAACCGGAGCATACCTGATTTGCTGGCAGTGTGGTTATAGGATTAAGATCATAGGTAAACGTTTCCTCCTTGCGTAGTGCGCCAAATTCATATTCCTTGAATCGAAATGGCAACTTGTAGCCAGCAACTTGTTTATAATCAAGATATTCATACCGATGAATATTGTCGCCATAATAGTCGTCAGTCGCTAAATAAGTGGCCTGACTAATTTGTCCATTGGACAGCACCCGAAGAGTAAACGTAGTGTGGTTGGCAGAGAACGAAAGCAGGTCTGCTGAACCATCTTTCCCTAAATACCGCAGTGTAGTCAATGATTGATGGACGATACCCAAAATAAGAGCCGGGTGTAGCGTGAGTAACTCATCGACTATAGGTAGATGCCTCGTCAGCGAAGCACTATCTACACTTCGACCCCAATGGTCTTTGTGAAAAATACTGTCCCGTTTTATGTACACCTGACGGTTGAGTTTTCGGCTGCGATGTGTAATTTCCCCATTGATAAAAAAATTGGCAATTCCATTGAACATGCGTAGCGTATAAGTCTCAGCCATATCAGTACGTTCTTCCGGAGTGGCGTAGTGACCTGATTCATGAATTATACCAGATGCGGCAATACCTATGTTCAGGCTGTCCGACCCTAAACCACTATACTGAAAGGCACGATCAAGAATTGCTTTTGCTTTTACGTAGTTTATGTACTCAGGCTGGCGAGTGATTTGGCCATATGTCAATGTGGTCAATAAAATGGCAATCAGTGCGTATAGGTACTTTTTCATACAAAACTGAACGTTGGATTTATTTCCTGGAATGAAGAATAGTTAAAAATATAAGGCTGGTTGTTATAGCGATAATTTGTATAGTGATCCCCAAACTCCGTCTGAACCTGCCTGAAGCTTGCCTGCATAGCATCGTATAAGCATGAACCCTCGCTGGTAAAGAAGTCAGTCTGGTTCATGGTGGTCAAATCCAGTGCAAACTTGTGCATGTAAAAACCAATGCGGGCAAGGGCTTCCTGCCGCTGATGAGTGCCAAACACACCAGATCTAAGACAACTGGCTAAACAGTGCAGAATAGTTGTATACGTAAACAAACCGTGAAATGCCCCGTATACATCCCGTGTGTCATGCTTGTTTGCACTATAAATAGACAAACGTGTCTGGGGCAAGATCTTCAAAAATTGGGTAGTGCGTACTGTAAGTGCGTAGAACAGAATATGACCGCATTGGTGCGCCAAATCTTCGATAAAAAAAACTTCATTGTGCGGTTGACCTTCGGTATTAATAAACGCCGTTCCGAAATAAGATATAGAAGCCATAGACCGCATTTGCCTACTCTGAAACAGACTAATTTCACGAACCGAATTAACCATTAATGTCCAAAAATCAGTAACGTGGTTCTTCAATATGAATAAAGCGCGTTGCAGAGAAGATGTATATTTTTCATTCGTTTCTGCGGTTGACTTTTGGCAATCATCCGGTGTACCCGTTGATGTATATAAAATAAATGGCAGACTCTGAGTAATCAGAAAGGATGCCGAAACAGAATAAGCTAAGGGATATACAGTATTATTTTGAATAATTTTGTTTTCTACGAACTGCCCGTCGTTTAATTCAAGGTTAACCAGACCGCACAAAACATTTGTTTTTAGGTAACCGTAATTAGGTAAATTAATCCAGCCAAATGGATCTGTCAATGCCTTAAACTGCTCTGGTTGATCACTTGAGCGCATATAACCAAATAACAATTGCTCAATGGGTAAGTTAATGGTCGATTTTCCTGAAACATAATAGAATAATGAAGGCTCTAAAAAGGTCCGATCATCATTGAAATTTAAGCGTTCAAACAAATTAGGGTGTTGTTGATACAAGGCCAGCCGAATTATGTCAGACAATTCGGCTTGATTGGACTGAATCAATTCATTATCTACTGGCAAAGAAAGTAATTCAATGCACATAAGGCTGTAGCTGATTATATATAAATGAGTTAAAGTTTTCCCGTTTTACACCCAAAACTTTATAAATTTTATCAAAAAAAGCGTTATTATCCTTTGGGCAAATAAGTAGCTCCCGAACGCCATGCATTCCTTTCTTATCAAGAGTAATTTTACAAAGTAAGCCTCCAATTGTGTAAGGAAAATTAGTATATTCATCGGGATTTTCTAATTGATCTAATTTAGTAAAATCCACCTTATATTTTTGAACATAAATTGCTACTTTATGTAAATGATATTCCATAGTTTGACCGAGGCTTCCTCCGAATAAAGTAGCTAACCCTTCATCAAAATATTCATGAACATTAAGCCCGTAAATTTTATGTATGTAAAGGTGTGTCAGTTCATGCGTATAGATTTCACTATTGTTACCAGCATAAATAACCTCATTAAAATTATCAGCCATACCACCTGTTTGCTGTGGAGCTGCCATAGTAAACTCAAAGTCATACCCTTTTAGACGCTGCATTTCGAGATTGTCCTTACATAAGTAGTATGTAACGTTCAGAGGATGTATATTAAATTTTTTTGCCAATTCACTATTGATCGTATCAAACTTATTACACAGTTCTATATTTAGTATTCTGCTCTTGTGGTAATAATAATGTATAGCTCCAATTTTTTGTTCTTTATAGTCTGATCTTAGATTATAGTCAAGCATAGAATGAAGTTTCCAAATACCATTCTCTTGAACTGCTCCAATATTGAAGATCGCTGAAATTCTACTAAAACCATTATCTTTTTCAGCATTTGCAAATAGTACTTTCATTACATATCCACTATCTAATTTATTGATAGATAAAACTGTAGGCTTGTAAAATTTACTTTGCTTAAACATAAAAGAATAATCAATATTTTTCATGAAAATGTCGGGTACATTTCTTTTTTTATATTCTTCATCCGACCAATAAGGGTTTTTAAAGTATAATGAATCTTTAGTATTAACGTAATTTCCAAATACATTAAGTATCTGAGTTACCGTCGAGGACTTCGTATCATATACTGATGGATTGACAAATAAGGTATTTAACTTTATTGCTTGGGAAGATGCAGTCTTAGAGAAGAAAATACAGGCACATCCAATACATAATCGAATTGTAGTTGTCATAAGATTAAACAGCCGGATGATACTAAATCACAGTATCATCCGGCTTAGCTTTTTCTATTGTTTTACGACACGGGTAGCATCAGCAGGACATGTACTATTAACTGGAGGAGCTTCTACGTGACAACCAGCAGCATTACCACCTTTAATTGCTTCAACATTTGCAATAACATTTGCCTTTGCTTTCAGGTCGGCCAGTGATAAACGGTTCATTTAGATTTTGTACCTCTGCATTCCGCAACCACACCAGCGGGTTACTTCGCTTCGGCGCAACAAAGGTTAGAGTAACCTGGTCAACTGCACGTTCATAGTATGCAATTAACTTTCATTATACGAAATTATCAAGAAAATAACTTTCAGTCCTCATGTAGCTATATATGAATGTGATAATTTTATATATTTTTAAGAATTTTTTAGTGAAGAAAAAAAAATGTAATCGTAATTTACCAGCAAATTTCTGATTTCTGTGCATCATTTATCCTTATGTATGAATAACAAACAACTATTAACCAACATTCGCAAAGCTCGTGTAGCCCAGGATCTAAAACAAGAATACGTTGCCGAACAGCTTGAGATTAGTTCGTCAACGTATTCTAAGATTGAGAGTGGCGCGGTTAAACTATCAGCCTACCGTCTTCAGCAAATTGCCCTCATTCTAAATATATCTGTAGCATAGCTCATCGCAAAAAATGATAATCACGAAGATGATCAGCGTTTAATAGAAACGCAGCAAAATGATATAGATAGTTTAAAGCAACAAGTAGAGATACTTCTTCAGGAAAGAATCCAGCACATCGACCGCGAACAAAGTTTATTGCAATACATTCGAGTGCTTGAGCAGAAAATGCCGGAAGTAACTACCTAATAAACAACTACTTACTTCCAAACACCCGCTTCAAAATATCCGTGACCCGTGCGGCCGGGTTTTCGCGGATTTTCTGCTCCTCTTGCGCGACCAGAATGAATAGGCCGTCAACGGCTTTGCCCGTTGCATATTCGGTCAGGTTCGGGTTTACTTTCTTCTGCACAAACGGCACTTTATTGTACGTATTTACCAGATCAGCGTAATACCTGGTCGCGTTGTTTTTCTTCAGCGTACTGTCGATGATGGGTGTAAATTCCGAGATCAACTGCTGCCCAGATGTCCGGCGAAGATATTGCGTAGCGGCATCCTTCTGACCCCGCAAAATACCAACCGCATCCTGAATGCTCATCGACGTAATGGCTTTGATAAAGACCGGTTTTGCTTTTTTAGCCGCATCTTCGGCGGCCCGGTTGAGGGATAATTCAAACTGATCGACCTGCTTATTCAACCCCAACTGCCGTAGCGTTGACGCTACTTTCTGAGCTTCGGGCGGAAATACAATTTTCAGGAGTGGGTTTTTAAAGTAGCCATCTAAGGCCGATGCCTGATTAGACCCTTTGCTAATACCAACGGTCAACGCTTCACGCAAACCCGATGCAATATCACTGCTGGTCAGGCTACCGGCTGTTCCGGCTGACGAATTCGTAACGGCTTTCAGAATTTTGCCAAAAATGCCACCGTCCGACTGTTGCTGTGGAGGAGGAGTCGTTGTTGTGGTCGAGTCCTGGGCGAAACTGGTCTGGCTAATGGCGAAGGCCAACAGGGCGGCCAGTAAGGTGTATTTTTTCATTGGAATAAATAAGGTGACGATTGATAACGGCCAACGGCCCTGAATCGTTTTTTCGTACTTTTGACAGAAAAGAATGAACAATGTCAAATGCAGGATAAAGATTTATTCTTAGTAGACTCACTATCAAATTCTTACCATAAAGATTTCCCTTTTTCACCAGCCTTTACGCATTAAAATGACCAATACAATCCGTGCCGAAGTTATTACAATCGGTGACGAAATTCTGTTCGGGCAGATCACCGATACAAACACAGCCTGGATCGGCACCGAACTCACCAACATCGGCATTCGTGTTGTCCGTAAAACATCCGTAGGCGATCAGGCCGATGCTATTCTGGCGGTGTTGCACGAAGCGCATCAACGGGCCGACATTATTATTATTACAGGCGGTTTGGGGCCAACCAAAGACGATATCACCAAGAAAACGCTCTGCACGTATTTCGGTGTGGGCATGGTTCGCAACGAAACCGCCTTGAACTTAGTGACCGGCTTTTTCGAGAAACGGGGCCGCGCCATGACCGATCTTAACCGCGCTCAGGCCGACCTTCCCGCCAACGCGGTGTACATGCAAAACGATTGGGGCACAGCTCCGGGCATGTGGTTTGAGCATGAAGAGCGGGTTTATGTATCATTGCCAGGCGTTCCCTTCGAGATGAAACACCTCATGACGAACCGGATTTTGCCGAAACTGGGGCAACATTTTAAAACGCCGATTATTAAGCACAAGATGATTCGGACGGTGGGTATCGGCGAATCGTTTCTGGCGGAACGCATCGAAGCCTGGGAAGACGCCCTCCCCGACCACATTAAACTGGCCTATTTGCCGAGTTTTGGCGGTGTAAAATTACGACTAACCGCCACCGGCGACGATAACGCCCTGCTCGACCGTGAGTTGGCTGAACAGGTAACGAAGGTGATGCCGCTTATCGAAAAAAGCGTATACGGCTTCGATAGCGACGAACTCGAAACCGTTGTTGGCAAGTTACTAAAAGAGAAAAACCTAACGCTCGGCGTGGCCGAAAGTTGCACCGGTGGTTATGTATCGGCACAGATTACGAAAGTTCCCGGTTCGTCGGCTTATTTCTGGGGAAGCATTGTCAGCTACAGCAACAGCGTTAAAGTGAGGCAGTTGGGCGTTGAGCCAGTAACACTGGAGCAGTTTGGGGCAGTCAGTGAGGAAACCATCCGGCAAATGGCCGAAGGAGTACGTACCGCCTTAGGCACCAACATCGGCATTGCCACCAGCGGCATTGCCGGGCCGGACGGTGGCACACCCGACAAGCCCGTTGGCACGATCTGGATCGCCTGCGCCACCGACCAGCGGACGGTTGCGCGGCTGCTCAAACTCGGTCAGTACCGCGACCAGAACATTCAGCTAACCACAACGTATTTACTCAATATGCTGCGGGAAGAACTACTTAACGAATGAATAATGGATAATGTAGAATGAATAATGCTCGTTGCTATTCTACATTATCCATTATTTATTATTCATTAAAAAACATGGCACTCATCGACCTGGTTATGCCCAAAATGGGCGAAAGTATAATGGAATGCACGGTTATTGTTTGGCTCAAACAGCCCGGCGACCGGATTGAAGCCGACGAATCGGTGCTGGAAGTAGCTACCGACAAAGTAGATACCGAAGTGCCTGCATCGCACACGGGCATTTTGAAAGAACTCCTGGTCAACGATGGCGATGTGGTATTGGTTGGTGCGCCCATCGCCCGCATTGAAATTGACGAAACCGTTGGCTCTGAAACCAAGCCGGCATCGACTGTGCCAACCGAACCGGCACAGAGTAATGCCGATCAGATGCCAGTTGGTATCGGCGATGTGGCCCAGCCTGGATTGGCTACAAATGGTTCAGTAGAACCAGAAATCGTTGAGGTTACTGAGTCGGCCGACTCCACGGCGTCCGACTCCACAGTAGCACGGGAGCTTGAAGCCAGCATTTCAGCCATGAGCAGCCGGGTTCCTGTAAAAGCGGTGGCTACGTCGGCAACAACGCTGGCGGGTGAGGCATCCATTGTCACTGCCCGGTTCTACTCACCATTAGTTCTGACAATTGCCAGAGAGGAGGGCGTTTCGCGTGATGAACTCGACCGTATTCCTGGTTCCGGTGCCGATAACCGCATCACAAAAAAAGATATTCTGGCGTATGTAATCGACCGCGCTCAAGGCCGGGGATTGGGCGTGAAAGGCTCAGAGGAAACGGAATTACTTCCTCAGTTTACATCATCCTCACCAACCGAGGCCATACCACCATCAGTTCCTCAGCCCGTCTCCGCACAAACTGGCGATAGCAAAGTCAACGGTTCAGTAAACGGTCAGGCCGACATTATTCAGATGGACCGGATGCGAAAAATGATTGCCCAGCGGATGGTCGAATCGAAACAGATTTCGCCCCACGTAAGCTCGTTTGTGGAAGCCGACATGACAGCCGTTGTGCAGTGGCGTACACAGATGAAAGACCGGTTTAAGCAGCAAACCGGCGAAAACCTGACCTACACGCCTATTCTGATAGAAGCCATTGTGAAAGCCATCAAAGACTTTCCGATGATCAATGTCTCAGTGTCGGGGGATACGATTCTGGTCAAAAAGTCTATCAACATCGGTATGGCGGTTGCGCTGCCGAGTGGCAACCTGATTGTGCCCGTCATTCACAACGCCGACCAGTATAGCCTGACGGGCCTGACCAAAAAAGTGAATGACCTCACCAAACGCGCCCGTGAGAACAAACTCACCGCTGATGATCTGGCGGGTGGCACGTACACAATCTCCAACATCGGCACCTTCGGCAATTTGATGGGAACGCCTATTATTTTGCAACCCCAAGTTGCCATTATGGCATTCGGCGCAATTGTGAAAAAACCGGCGGTTATTGAAACACCACAGGGCGACTTTATCGGCATTCGGCAGTTGATGTTCCTCTCCCACTCCTACGACCACCGCGTTGTCGATGGCTCATTGGGCGGTCAATTCGTCCGGCGCGTCGCTGATTATTTAGAGAAATTTTCAGAACCAGGATTTTAACAGGATTTGAAAGATTCACATGATTTTCTACTCTACCAATACCGATATAATCTTGGTTAATCTTTTAAATCCTGTTAAAATTCTGGTTCAGATACAATGAAACAACGTATTGCAATTGACATGGACGATGTCATGGCCGACACCCATGGCAAATTTATCAAACTGTATCTGGAAGGGGAGATGCCCCGCTACACGCTTGAGGAATTAAAAGATAAATCATTTCACGAATTGTTCGATGAAAACGAATACAGGGCAATCTCGAAGCAGGTTTATGAGCCGGGATTCTTTCGGGACATTTCGGTGATGGAAGGCGCACAAGACGTCATTGCCGATTTAATGCAAAAGTATGACGTGTTCATTGCATCGGCGGCACAGGAGTTTCCGAACTCGCTGCGTGAAAAATGGGACTGGCTACAGGAATATTTTCCGGCGATTTCGTGGCGTAATTACATTTTTCTGGGCGACAAAAGTGTATTAAATACCGCCTACCTGATTGACGACCTGCCCCGAAACCTACGCACCTTTCAGGGCGAAGGCTTACTTTTCGATGCCTTGCACAACCGGGACGATAAAGAATTTCGCCGGGTAAAATCGTGGCAGGATATAGCGAAGATTTTGTTATGATGTCGGCGGGGCTGCCCGTGCGGTTCTCAAACCTGACATCACAATAACCGACATAGCCATTTCGGGTTTGAGAACCGCACGGGCGGCCCCGCCGACACCACGTACGCCACAACAAAAAAGCTCCGAAGCAATTCGGAGCTTTTTTGTTGGGTATGACAATTGCGACTACGCTTCAATTTCATCTTCGACTTCAATCCGGCGTTCGTGGCCGACTTCATACTGCGCTTTTTTCGATTCGGCCGACGGTCTTAATCGAACAACGTGCAGTTTGTGCAAAATGCCGATGAGCGGAAACGTGGGGTCGAACTCAAACCATTTGGCGCCGAAGTTAGCGGAATTAGGGCGTTTGTGGTGGTTATTCTGAAATAATTCGCCCATCATAACAACATCCAGAATCAGCGAATTTTTCGATTTATCCTGGTTGTCAAAATTGGCGTAACCATATTTGTGACCGCTCCAGTTGATGATAGCCCCGTGTACGGGTCCCATCACAAAATGCACAGGCAGCAGAAAGAAAAACGCCCAATGCATGTCTAAATAGACAAAGGCAAAGATGTAAAACAGACTATACAGCACACCCCAGCCAGCCCGTGAAATCCACGAATCGCCTACTTTTTCGATGAAACTCCATTCCGGGTAATTCCGATCAAACTGCCGCTCAACAGCCTGTTTACGGTGCAAAACAGCGTTGTAAATATCTTTGGTTTTCCACATCATCGTGAAAATATTCTTTGTATGATGGGGCGAGTGCGGGTCTCTTTCCGTGTCGCTGAAGGCGTGGTGCATTCGGTGAAGCACCGCATAAGCACGCGGACTCAAGTACGACGAACCTTGCGACAAATACGTCAGTGCGTAAAAAAAACGCTCCCAGAATTTGCTCATCGAGAACATCTTGTGGGCCGAATAGCGGTGCAGAAAGAACGTTTGGCAAAACAGAGACAGATACCAATGCGCAATGAACGCGGCCAGTACAATCACAATGATTATTAATTAAAGGATGACAAAACTGATTACTAAGAATACTCCTACAAAACTAACGAAATTTAGGGCTTTTTGGCTTTCCTTCTTCAAATAATACTTGAATTAATTTGTCGTTGTGGCGTATTGTAACAGGTTGGCACCCATGCGTAAAGCCTGCTGACGCACGGGTTCGGGATCGTTATAGACGGTCTGATCTTCCCAGCCGTTGCCCAGGTCACATTCGTAACTATAAAAACATACCAATCGGCCCTGATAAATCAAGCCAAAACCTTGTGGTGCCTTACCGTCGTGTTCATGTACTTTAGGTAAACCACTCGCGAACTTAAACTTCTGCTGATATACCGGATGATTGAACGGCAACTCAATGAAATTCAGTTCAGGAAACACTTTTTTCATCTCCCGCCGGATAAACTTATCTAAGCCGTAATTATCGTCGATGTGTAAAAATCCACCTGACATCAGATACCGGCGCATGTTCTGCACGTCGGCATCACTAAATGTTACGTTGCCATGGCCCGTCATGTGAACGAACGGATACCCGAAAATATCGGGACTTCCCGGCTCAACAATGTCCTCTTCCGGAAAAATATTCATCCGTAAATTGGCATTGGCAAACTTAATGAGGTTTGGCATTGCCGTTTTGTTGGCATACCAGTCGCCCCCGCCGTTGTATTTCAGCTTGGCAATTTTGTAGGCATACTGGCCTTTGGCAATAAAGAATGAAGAATGAAGAATGAAGAGTAAAATAAGCAGCTTTCTCATCGGTTGTCTGGGCCAACCTCCAGATTGGCCGTATTAAATATTCCCTACGAGTCAGGCTGGAGCTTGACCCGGATAAAATCATGCGTTTATAAAATTCAGAAACTGGCAGGCTGTCAACGCGGCTGTTTCGGTCCGTAATCGGTTGGGGCCAAGCGTCACCACCTGAAAACCAGCCGCAATAGCCTGTTGAATTTCTTTCTCCGAAAAATCACCTTCCGGACCAATCAATACGGCGTATTGACCGTTTGGAGTAGCGCGTTTTATTAGATTTACAGGTGGGTTATTACTGGGCAGATGCGCTATAAACCGTTGTTGCTCAGTTACTGTTTTCAGAAGTTCATCAAATGGTAGAGCATCGTCTACAATCGGCAAATACGATTGTAAGGACTGCTTCATGGCGGCTACAGCGATTTTTTCCAGGCGTTCAGGCTTCAACACCCGTCGTTCGGAATGCTGCCCGAAAAAGAAACTGATCCGCTCGATACCAACCTCAACTGCTTTCTCAATAAACCACTCAATACGGTCCAGATTTTTAGTCGGGGCCACACAAATTCGGGTGGAGAACGGACGTGGAAGCGTTGTCTGTGTATCCACAATCCGAAACGCGCAACGTCGGGCATCGGCCTGTGTAATAACGGCAGAATGGCGGTTTCCGTGTCCGTCGGTGACGAAAATGGCCTCACCAACGCTCAGACGCAAGGTTTTGACAGCGTGGCGTGAATCGTCTTCGGCTAAGAAGTTAACAGAATCGGGCTGGTAAAATAAGTGCATAGGTTAAGCAAAAGTGGGAATTTCTACCGAATCATTTCGCATCAGCAACCGAGATATTTCGTTACCTCAAACTGACTACAACCTATGAGCAGTAGTCTCACAAAAGGAGCCTTTTTATAAGACACCGATTATTTAACTATCTAACAAACTCATACAGTCACATTCGTACCATCTTTATAGTGGATTTTCCAGAAGTATATGACAGAACCATCGTCAATGACGCCCCCCAGCTCACTGACTTGTGCTACTGTCCCAATGGCTTAGTTCTTGTATTTGTCAAATAACTATGAACGGGCTGCGCATCACTCGGTGGGCGACGGTGCTACGGCCTCTAGCCCTGCACATACCAGTCCCCCACCCCCAGCCTTACCCATTGGTCGCCGTACTGGAATTCTTTACCTCCCAGGGTGCTCGTCCTGCCAGCCCGCCGATCAACGGCTAAGCCCAACCCTGCAAACAGCGGGACAGCACACTTTACACTACAATTCCGGGGCGACAAAAAAAACTTTCAAAATTTTCATCCGTATTCATCGGCTCAATTGTCAGAACGTCATTACGCACAAACAGTAATGTAAAATGACAAAAATAATGAAGCAGGTGCAACTCAACCAATATGGCTCACCTGACGAGTTAAAACTCGTTGAGACGGAGATGCCTCAGCCCAAAGCTGGCGAGGTACTTATCAAAGTAGAGGCAATCGGGGTTAATTATTCCGACACGTTACGCAGACGAAATCAATACTTTCAGGCTACCCCTTTGCCTTATGTCTTAGGCTCTGAAGCCGTTGGGCAAATCAGCTCGGTTGGCGATGGAGTAACTGAGCCGTATGCAGTTGGGGTGACGGTTTTGGCTATTCTGCCGTTTGGTGGTGGCTATTCACAATATGTAACTGCCACGGCACAGTATTGCGTGCTGCTGCCCACAACCATTGATGCCAAAACGGCCACTGCCATTTTTGTGCAGGGGTCAACGGCGCAGTTAATGATTTCGCAATTGGCCAAAGACCTCGCCAATAAAACCGTGTTGGTCAATGCAGCCGCTGGTGGTATTGGTTCTTTATTGGTTCAGTTGGCAAAACTTCATGGTGCAACCGTCATTGCAGCCAGCAGCTCCGACGAAAAACTCAACGTCGCCAAAGCAAACGGGGCGGATGAAATTGTGAACTATTCAAAAGATAATTGGGGTGAAAAAGTAAAAGCGGCCACTAATGGTAAAGGCGTTGACATTGCCTTTGAGATGGTTGGGGGAGACGTTTATAATGAAACGGTCAAATCATTAGCACCAGGCGGACATCTTATCGTGTATGGTTGTGCCAGTGGCGTACAAGGACAAATACATCCCGAATATTTTGTGGATGAAAACATCAGTCAATCAGGTTTCAATTTAGCCTTCTATATCACCACCAAACCTCAAATTTGGCAAGCAGCATTAGAAACAGTAATTGGACTTATTGCACAGGGAAAACTGAAAGTTGAATCGCCCAAAACGTTTGCTTTACATGAAGCGGCTGAAGCACACCGCCAAATTGAAGCAAGACAAACCACCGGTAAAGTAGTTTTAATCACAAACAATTAAAGAAATGAAAAAATCAATTTTATATATCGTCAACCTACTATTTTTGGTTATAATCTTTGCGTTTACATCGAGTGCCGGTAAAGACTTAAAAAGTCAGTTAGAAAATCTTTCAGGCACCTATACCGATGCAAAACCTTACGCTTATGGCAAAGGATTTGGCAAACGGGTTTTTACTTTTGAGAAAGGTAACTGGACACTCAATTTTACGTTTTCGCTTGACCCCGAGATGAAGAGGCAAGTTTTTCAATTCAGAACTTTCGGAACATACAAAGTGCAGGGCAAATCAAGTAAAGTAGCCAATAGTTACAACGCAATTTTCAACGAAGAGAAGAAGTTACTAACGCTCAAAACAAGTGATGAAAATTTAGTCAAAGCCTTTGGTTTTACCCCTTGTAATATGATGAAAGATGTTGAGCAGGATGTTTCTGAAACAGGATGCAGTGGTTGGAAATCAGTTGCTGAATGTCCGGGAGACCATGATTTACTTTCCTTAGATAAAGAAGGTAAGTTGTATTTTGGAAGCCGACCACAAGACAATAATATGTGCAGCCCCGATAAGCGGCCAACATCATTAACACCGCCGGTTATAAAAAGTAATCTACCAAGAAAATCAAACAAAATGCCAATGTCAAACAAACAAAAAGTACAGGAACTCTATAAGAGTTTTGAAACGGGCGATCCGTCGGCGGCCCAACTTTATTTAATGTCAGACTATATTCAACATAACCCGAATATTGGCAATGGGATTGACGGTTTTTCAGCGGTAATGAAGAACAAACCCCCTCAAGGATTTAAAGCCAATATAATTCGCATTTTTGAAGATGGCGATTATGTTATCACCCATTCGGATTATGATTTTTTTGGCAAAAAAATAGGCTTTGGCATATTCCGGTTTGAGAAGGGACAAGTAGCAGAACATTGGGATAATTTAGTGCCTATTCAACCTAAAAACCAAAGTGGAAGAACCCAGTTAGATGGTGAGATAAACGTTGTTGATAAAGACAAAACCGCATTAAACAAAACCATCATCAAAAACTTTGCCGATGATATTTTAATTGGTGGCAAAATGGAGAAAATCGGCAACTATCAAATCCCGGATTTTCATCAACACAATCCCAATATGGCAGACGGCATAAAAGGACTGGGCGATGCGTTTGCCTATTTTCAGCAACAGGGCTTACTGCTTCAAATTACTAAAATCCATAAAATACTGGGAGAAGGCAATTTTGTTTTAGTTGTAAGCGAAGGTAAATTCGGGAAAGGTGACAATGCCGCCTTCTATGATTTGTTTCGCCTTGCAGATGGAAAAATTACAGAACACTGGGATGTAATTGAACCCATTCCTACCAAAGAAAATTGGAAAAATAATAACGGAAAATTTTAATAAGAAAACGATGAAAAATTTATTTAAAAACTCACTTTATAGTTTTCATTTACTGGATGAACTGCTTACAGTTGAATTTTTTAACTGGACAGAAAAAACCAAAGAGATGAGTTATGAAGATTTTCAGGCAGCCTGCAATAATTATGCAGGTTTCGCCTGGCAATATCAATCAAAGCGCTTGCTTGTCGATACTTGTCATTTTTATTTTCAGTTACCGGAAACGTTCGGCGTTTGGCGTGAAGAGCAATTGAATTCAAGGTATTACGGTTTGGGTGTTCAAAAGTTTGCTTACATCACAACGCCGGAATTGATTCAGTATATGAAAGACATACCAACTGAAAAGGGTAAATTTGAGACAAGGAACTTTGTTACCCAACAAGAAGTGCTAGACTGATTAAGTCAATGATTACGAACGAACAAGGACCATTGAAGGATGCGTTAAGCGGAGATATCAACGCATTTCAGGCATTGTTTAACGCATTTCAACATGAACTAAAGTCATATTTATATCGACTTTTAGCAAACAGAAACGATGCAGAAGATTTAACGCATGACACGTTTATAAAAGCGTTTGA
Organism: uncultured Spirosoma sp.; assembly: GCA_964244845.1. Classification (GTDB taxonomy): domain Bacteria; phylum Bacteroidota; class Bacteroidia; order Cytophagales; family Spirosomataceae; genus Spirosoma. Next base: position 260,287 of record CAXTKE010000009.1, on the reverse strand, counting down.
TAAACTGTCAACGTTTAGGGGGGAAGCATCCTTAAAAACCTGGGTGTTTCAAATTGCTACCAATTTAGCGTACAATTATTTATATAAACAGAAAAGGTGGACACCTGATGTTGGCGAGCAAGCTAAAAAGTTAGTGCTTGACAATACTTCGTTAAGAAATGAAATTCTTTGGATTCACGAAACTTCGACGGATGCAAGGTATGACATGAACGAACATATTGACACCTGCTTTACGTGCATTTCAAAAAACTTGCCCATTGAGAATCAGATTGCTTTGCTGTTGAAGGACGTCTATGATTTTTCGGTTGCTGAGATCTGCTTAATACTTGACAAGACCGAAGGGATTGTCAAATATCTGCTCCAAGACGGCAGAAAAACTATGACCGAAATTTTTGATCATCGGTGTGCCTTAGTTAATAAACGAGGAGTTTGTCATCAATGCAGTGAATTGAATGGCTGGTTCAATCCAAAAGAAAATCAGCAACAGGCCCTTATGAGGTTAGATTTAGTGAAAGGCTCAAAAAAATACGACCGCGACGAACTCTATCATCTAAGAGCAACCCTGATAAAAGCCATTGACCCCTTACGGTCTAAAGGTGTCGACTTACAAGCGATTCTCTTGAGATGTAACCAACTGGCCATGGATGAACTGTCTACACAAAATTAACAGATAGACAGCCCTTATTTTTGATGAAGCATTTTCAGATCCGACAAGCCCAAGCCAATTTCTGCAAAAGTGCCACCAAGACATCGAGAAATAGACAGGTAACTAAACCCAAAGGACAGAAGGGTAGCGAACGTATCTACGAATAGTAGTTCACAGTTATTACAACAATCCGTCCAATCAAACGCCCGTTTTACGAGATGGTAACTATGCCTTCACAACCACTTTTAATATACGTTAAATTTGTCCGCTTCGGCGGTCCGATCAAATCGTCATCTTACGAATCTATGTCTCATTTTCATTATATCGCCTGAGTTCGTGAGACAACCTATTATCCCTTATTTGGCAAACAGATTATCATAACTGTTCTGATAACTTATCCGAGCCGCTCGTGAAATATGATTTGGTAAAAATGGAAAAACGTAGCTAATTTCGACCGTTATTTCAGTATCACATCACTCCACAACCACCGCAGCGATTCGGGCAAAATGGAACCGCCGTGTTTACCGTTGTGTCCGCCCGTGCCGCCAACGAATTTGTAATCGTATTGGCTAAATTTCAGGGCTGCATCCATCTGCAAATTACCAAGCCACCAATTGCCATGTGCATTGTCGAGGTCGTTGCTGCCATCCTGTAAAAACACTTTGATGTTTCGCTTTGGGGCTTTCCGAATCAGGGATGGGTACACATGACCGCCTTTAATATTCGTGAAACTGCCCACATGGCTCAGCACTTTCTGAAAATAGTCGGGCCGTTGCCACGCTGCCGTGAAGGCACAAATACCACCCGATGAAATACCGCTAATTGCCCGCATCGTGGGCGAATCGGCCAGTTTATAGGTCTTGCTAAGTTCTGGAATCAGCTCCTCCATAAGCATCCGAACGTACTGATTGGTGAGCGTATCGTACTCAAAACTGCGGTTATCGGCTCGCCAGGGGTCTTTCGGCAATTCGTCGCCGTGCTGACCGGGATTGATAAACAACCCGATGGTGACGGGTATAGCTTTCTGATGAATCAGGTTATCGAATACGATTGGCACCCGAAAGTCACCATCTTCTTTTACATACGTGTGCCCATCCTGAAACACCATCAGCGCAGCCGCCGAACCTTTGCCGTCATACTGAGCGGGCACGTAGATGTAATACTCCCGAATGGTGTTCGGAAAGACGCTGCTTTTCCAGACGTGCTTTGTTACGGTGCCTTTGGGAACGCCCGGCTGCCGCTGCGAATCGGGGCCATACGCAACGGTTTCGCTGACAGGTTTCTGTTGCGCTACAGCAAACCGAACTACCAAAAATTGGCTGATAATCAGCGCAATGCATATCCATTGTTTCATAATTAGCCCAAAAAGAAAGATTAGATTTATCGACTGCTCGTAAGGGAACGGTTTGTCAGTATAATGATAAAGAGTCCTTTGAGCGAGTCGAGCAGTAAATTATCGGGCTTTCCGAAAGCGATATAAATGCCAATACCGATGCCAATCCACCAGAAACCGAGCAGATAGCACAAGGTTGCATAACCTGGAGTTCGCTGCCAAACCTGCCACAACGCCAGCCCGCAGACGAGTGACACAAACAGCAATAACCAAGCAACAACATAACCCAGAAAGCCCGTATCAGCGGTGAGGTTCACTCCAAACTGGTGTAATGTTAATTCTCGGGCAAAGAAGGCACCGCCCGTCAGACCAAGTTCAATCAAAAGCGCAAGACTGAGCACAACGAGCAGTAACGTACGGGCCATATGAGGTTGATTTACAGGTAAAGGAAAGAAAAAACCTGTTTTACCCGTCCGTTTTACTGGACAGGATTACAGGATTAACCGTATTGAATTAAAAAAATACAGTTAACCCTGTAATCCTGTCCAGTAATGATAAACTTGTCCTCTACCTCAACTACAGAGACGGCTCATCGGAACCCGGACCGCCGGAATGCCGGACCATCATTTATTTGTACTTTTGCAGGATAGATTCTTTGCTGTGAAAAAAGTAGCTTTTTATACACTCGGTTGTAAACTAAATTTCTCCGAAACCTCGACCCTTGCCCGCCTGATGGAACAGAACGGCTACGAGCGCGTGGAGTTCAATCAACAACCCGACATTTTTATCATTAATACCTGCTCTGTGACGGACAATGCCGACAAGAAATGCCGGAAAATTGTTCGTGAAGCACAGAAAATCAATCCCGATGGCTACGTAGCGATTCTGGGTTGTTACGCGCAGTTAAAGCCTAAAGAAATTTCGGAGATTCCGGGCGTGGATGTTGTGCTGGGTGCCGCCGAGAAATTTCGGCTGCACGAACTCATGCCTACTTTCGTGAAAGTGCCAACCGGCCAACCGGCGCAGGTGTTCAACTCACCCATCGAAGAGGCAATTGACTACCACGCGGCCTATTCGCTCAACGACCGGACACGCACCTTTCTGAAAGTACAGGACGGCTGCGATTACCCCTGCGCCTACTGCACCATTCCGCTGGCTCGGGGCAAAAGTCGCTCCGATACGGTTGTCAACGTAGTGCGGGCTGCCCATGAAATTGCTGAGCGCGGTGTGAAAGAAATCGTACTCACAGGCGTCAATATCGGCGATTTCGGTATTGTAAGTGGAACTCCGGCGACTCAGAAACCGGAAACATTTTTCGATCTGGTACACGCTCTTGACGACGTTCAGGGCATCGAGCGATTCCGTATTTCGAGTATCGAACCGAACTTACTCACGGATGAAATTATCCGGTTTGTGGCTCAATCGAAGCGGTTTGTGCCGCATTTCCACGTGCCCCTGCAATCGGGAAGTAACCGGGTGCTGGGTCTGATGCGTCGTCGGTACAAGCGCGAACTCTATACCGACCGGGTGCAGAAAATCAAGGAACTGATGCCTCATGCCTGTATCGGGGTGGACGTAATTGTGGGCCATCCCGGCGAAACGGATGCGGAGTTTAAGGAAACGTATCAGTTCCTGAACGAACTGCCGGTGTCCTACCTGCACGTATTCACCTACTCCGAACGACCCAACACAACAGCCTTGACGATCAAGCCCGTAGTGCCGGGCCATATCCGGGCCGAGCGGTCGAAGATGCTGCACATTTTATCGGACAAAAAACGCCGGGCGTTTTATGAATCGCAGGTTGGCCGAGACGCAACGGTTCTCTTTGAGGAAGACATCGCTGAAGGAAAAATGCAGGGATTTACCGAAAATTACGTCCGGGTGGTGGCGCAATATGACCCGTTGCTCATCAACGAAACCCTGCTCGTGCGGTTAACGACTATTAATGCCGAAGGACTAATGGAAGTAACCGAACCAGAAGGTTCGTTTCAGTTTGTCTAAACAGAACAGATGTCATCTTTGCTTTTCAATAAACTAAAAAGATGACATCTGTTCTGTTTAGACAAACTGAAATATGCCCGAACCGGAAGCCATTTTTGAAAGACCCTAAATTTTAATCAACTTGGGCCGGTAATCGTTACCGGCTTTTTTGTTCTAAACCCCTGTCCGTATCTTATGAAATTAATCGCTCAAATTCTAATTGGCCTGGTTGCCGTCGAACACATTTACATCCTGTGGCTGGAAATGTTTGCCTGGACAACGCAGGGCCGCAAAACCTTCCGGTCCTTCCCGCCCGAACTGTTTGAGCCAACCAAGTCAATGGCGGCTAATCAGGGGCTGTACAATGGCTTTCTGGCTGCCGGATTGATCTGGTCGCTGCTGATTGACGACGCAGCCTGGCGCGTAAATATTGCCTGTTTCTTCCTCGGATGTGTAATCGTTGCGGGTATATACGGTGCGCTTACTGCCCAGCGATCCATCTTTTTTGTGCAGGCCCTTCCGGCAATTATAGCTCTATTATTTGTCTTACTTTCTTAACCTATCCGCTACTATGTCGCAGGAATCAGGAACAAAGGAAAACCCGTGGCAACTGAAAACGCCACCCGGAACGTCGGAGTACGTCATGTATAAAGAGCAGAAAGAGGGTAACGATATTCTGGTTTGCGTGGTCGGAAAAACCATTTTGCATTACGATTACCGTTGCATCAACGATTTGCACGCAATGCTCAAAGAACACGGCGACTGGATGGAACTGGGTGCCGCCGACGAACAGAAATCCGCAAAAGAAGGAACCGTTGAGGCTTGGGGCCGCTCTGCCGAGAATCCGGCGCAGGGGTGGTATGGCCTGAAAAAAGGCTTTCGCGGTCGCTTCGGCCTGTACCTCCCTCCCCTACTGGAAGCGTTAGGTTTGGCAGAGGTAGAGCACAATCCTAAAAACAACCGGATGAGGGCTATCTGATCCCCCTAAAAAATAGGAAACCGCTCCCAAACGGGAACGGCTCCATGAGTACAACAAAACCACAGATAAAGCTGTCAGACGTATAGGCCAGACAGGGTGCCTGTGGCTCTGCTGTTATTCGTTTGTGGTTTGACGTTCATAGTTGATGTGGGAACAGAGGTATTTATCCACAACGACAAACTACAAACGTCAAACTATTTTTTATGCTTCGATCAGGAATTCATCGTGCTGGCTTACATCCAGACCGGTTTTCTCGTCTTCTTCCGTCACACGCAGCGGCAGAATCAGATCCGTTATTTTCAGCAGTGCATACGACATAACGAAAGCAAATACCGACACCGCTACCAGAGCAATCAGGTGGGTAATGAATAATTTCGTTTGGCCAAATGCCAGACCTTCGTCAACAACAGCCGAGTTGATGCCTTTGCTGGCGAAAATACCCGTCATGACCATACCGACCATACCACCCACACCGTGGCAGGGGAACACGTCAAGCGTATCGTCTAAGGTTGATTTCGAGCGCAGATGAGCGACATAATTCGATACCATTGCGCCCACCGTACCGATGAAAATAGCTGTCGGAATGGTTACAAAACCAGCGGCTGGTGTAATGGCTACCAGACCCACTACCGCACCGATACAGAAACCTAATGCCGATACTTTTTTTCCTTTGGCCGAATCAAACAAAACCCAAGCCAGACCCGCCGACGCAGCCGCTGTGTTGGTTGTGGCAAAGGCCGAAGCCGCCAGTGGCGAAGCCGCTACCGCCGAACCCGCGTTGAAACCAAACCAGCCGAACCACAGAAGACCCGTACCTAACAGCACAAACGGAATGTTTGCGGGTGGAAAATAACTGGCTTCGAGGTGCGACTTCCGGCGTTTCAGATACAACGCACCGGCCAGAGCCGCCCAGCCTGCCGACATATGTACGACTGTGCCACCGGCAAAGTCAAGTACACCTAATTTGAACAGAATCCCTTCGGGGTGCCAGGTCATGTGCGCCAGCGGTGCATAAACGAACAGGCTGAACAGAATCATGAACAGTACATACGACCGGAAGTTGATGCGCTCGGCCATCGAACCCGTAACAAGCGCGGGCGTAATAACGGCAAACTTCAACTGGAAGAAAGCGAACACGACCAGCGGAATGGAAGCGGCCAATGACCACGGCTTGCCATCCAGCACACCCTTGAACATGAAGTGATCCATTGGGTTGCCGATGAAACCACCAATTGTGCTGCCAAACGCCAGGCTGAAACCGACAACTACCCACAAAATACTGATAACACCCATCGCGACAAAGCTTTGCAGCATGGTTGAAATTACGTTTTTGTTATTCACCATGCCGCCGTAGAAGTACGCCAGACCGGGCGTCATCAACAGGACAAGGGCCGTGGCAACGAGCATCCAGGCGGTATCGCCGGTATTAATCCCTTCCGTTACGATTTGCGTTGGAACGGAAGGTACAAAAACAGCCACCAAACTGATAACCAGCAAAATGGCAAGAGGAATGTAATTGGGCTTTTGCATAATAATTGCGGGGTTTTTTGTTGTACTGATTAGACGTAGGGTTAAGAAAACGGAAATGCGTGAATTAGAATTTGAAGATGGCCGCCATGCCAAGCGTCGTTTGCGAAGGCGTCAGTTTGCCATCATTTTTCTCAAACTTATCGGCTGAGTAGCTATCAATCCGCAGTTCGGGCTTAAGCAGCAGGTGCCCGTCGGCGGCTGTGATATTACCCGTAATCGTGATGGAGTTAACACTGGCACCCAGACCAGCCGCATCCGTTAAAGCACGGGCACCATTTTTATTGTCGAACGTTTCGTAGCGAACGCCCAGTCCGAATTTGTCAGTGAACGCGTAGTTGGAATAAACCGCAACACCACCCCAGGTTTTAGCCGTAGCCGGACCACCGACTTTCTGGTAGTCACCCTTTTGCGAACCCGTAGCGGCATTCAGGCCCAGAAAGAATTTTGATGTGATCTGATAGGTAGTCGTCAGATCGAAGAGTTGGTAATTTGCATCCCCCGCTTTTACAGCGTCAACATCCTGAGAGGCTTCGTTGGATACAATGGCGTTCAGGTAAACATTCCAGCCCGAGACGGGTACGAAAAAGAGTTGCCCAATCAGGCCTTTCTTCTTATTGTTATCGAACAGATTATCGACGTTGTTTACCAGACCAACCATCAGCGAAGCCCGGTCGCTGAAGGCGTACTGCGCTTTCAGTCCGATGTGATAGAAAGGTCCGTTGTTAAATAAATTAGAAAGCGAGTAGTTGTAGTTAACCGGCGCGTCGATGACTTCATAGCCAATGTGCGTACCAAACTGCCCCGCCGTGAACGATAGTTTGCTGGTTGCTTTATACGTAATGTAAGCCTGTTTAATGGCAAGCGACGTAGAGCCGGGACCGAGTGGCCCAATGTAGTTACCGTAGTTTCCTAAATCAGAGAATGGGCCGAATGTCAAATCCATCACCGCGTCTACCTTACTGGCGGAGTAAACAGCTTTAGCTTGAATCAGCCCAATACCGAACTGCCCGGCCCGCTGGTCAAACGCACGCGCATTGCCAACTCCTCCCCCTGGCCCCAACCCTAAGTTCGACTGGCTTTTGGGGTTATTGAAGTTGCCGAAATAGTAGGTGTCCATGTAACCGGAGAAGGTAAATTTTCCGGGTGCTACGGTGGTTGAGTCCTGCGCTTGAGCGGTAAAACCCAAAAACAAAGAACTAATAAGTAAAATTACTTTTTTCATACTCTTTATTTGGTTGTAGTGACTATTCTCTGTGGTCTTATTTCGTAGCAAATTTTGTTTAAAAAATTATTGTACGCAATAGACAACCCAAAATAATTATGCAATTTTTCAATATATAGTCCAATTCATTAGAATTTTACTATAATATCCGTTATAAATCCCCGAAATAGGTTAAAAAAGCTTCTTTTAATATATTTGGTTTATTATTAATAAAGCCAAATATTATTCTTATTACAAAACGAATTAAGTCACCTTAAAAGACTGGTTTGGTTAACGATATATAGCTAAAATGCAAAAAGGCCCAACCAGCGAACTGATTGGGCCTTGCCAAAACTATGGGTACTGTCAGCTTTACGCTTCGGCGTGGAGCCAGGCTTTCTTGGCCAGCAGTGTTTCTTCTTCTTCTACGTGTTCAGGATCGGGAACACAGCAATCAACCGGACAAACAGCGGCACACTGTGGCTCTTCGTGGAAGCCCATGCACTCGGTGCATTTATCCGATACAATGTAATAAAATTCGTTTGAAACAGGGGCCTGTGGCGCTTTACCGCTCACAACCGTGCCATCGCCGAAATCAACTTCGGTTAGTTCAGTTCCACCTCCCCAGGTCCATTCAACACCACCTTCGTAGATGGCTGTATTGGGGCATTCGGGTTCGCAGGCACCACAGTTGATGCACTCATCGGTGATCATGATTGCCATGAGCAGTATTGATTTATATACGGTAAATTACTGTATTCCTGAATTGAACAACAAATATAACTATTTAAAGTTTGCGCCAAACTAATATTTCATTACATTAGTTGATGGTGTATTCTATTTGTTTATCCAATTCATGCTTCTATCAGAACGACTGCAAACGTTCGTAGCCTTAGGCGACTTTCTTCGCTCGGCCAGCGCCCAGCCCGAACTTAACGATATTGCCCAACAGGCTAATTATAAAAATAACTGGTTCACTCCCGATAACTCCCTGAATGCCCTGCGGGCAATTGCCGACGAGTTTCTGACAGCCAATAAACTCACTGCCTGGATTAACCAGTACCCGGCTGACCCTGCCACTCCAAAATCAGTTGGCGTCGTTATGGCCGGTAACATTCCGGCGGTTGGCTTTCACGATATGCTCTGTGTGCTGATGAGAGGGCATAAACTGATGGCTAAACTAAGTAGTCAGGATTTTGCATTAATCCACTATTTAATACAAAAATTAAAAGAGATAAATCCTGCCTTTGACGAGTGGGTTGAGGAGGCCGACCGGCTGAACGCAGCGGAAGCTTACATTGCCACAGGAAGCAACAATACAGCCCGGTATTTCGAGTACTACTTTGCGAAGAAGCCGCACATTATTCGGAAGAATCGCACATCGGTGGGGTTGCTCATGGGCGAGGAGGGCGAAGATGAATTTCTGAAACTCGGCCATGACCTTTCTGATTACTATGGGCTGGGCTGTCGGAATGTGTCAACAATTCTGGTACCGGAGGGGTACGATTTCGTTCCATTGTTACAGACTCTGGAGCCGCAGGCATCTATTTACCTCAACAACCACAAATACCAGAATAATTACGACTACAATAAGTCGATATACCTCATCAATGCTGTTCCCCATCTCGACAATGGCTATTTGCTGGTAACGGAGAGCGACAAATTGGTCTCTCCCATTTCCGTTTTGTATTACCAAACGTACCAAACCCAGGCCGATGCGGCTGCCTGGCTCAGTGCCCGCGCCGACCAGATTCAGGTTGTAGCCTCGGCGCAGGGCTGGTATCCCAATAGCGAGTCCACCGGTGGCGTCCCGTTTGGGCAGACGCAACGTCCCGGCCTGAACGATTATGCCGACGGCGTAGATACAATGGCGTTTTTAACCCAGCTTTGAGGTTGCTTACTGGCTGACACTTTCCAGATTATTGCCTTTTTGCCCGTTACAGTGCTGGCACATAGGCTGGTAATTCGCCAACGAACTCGCGCCCCCTTTGGAGCGGGGCAGAATATGGTCGATGGTCATAAGCGTGAAATTGGCCGTGAAAAGATCGACATGATAGCCGTTCCCCGGATCGACGGAGGCTACCAAATAAATGCCCTCAACACCGCAGCGTACACAAGCCGTTCCTTTTTTGGCAAATACCTGTAAGCGCCGATGATTGCCATATTTCGTGTGCAAAAGTGTAAAATCCAGCTTTCCGAGAACCCGGTTGCCGTTTAATGTGTGTGGTAAATTCATGAGAATACGACTAAATCAGGGAACAGGATAATCAATTGCCCGCCCTCCTCCCTGAAAATTTTCGGGCCTTTATCATTGATATCTAGCAGGCGTTTCGCTTAAAGCCGTGCCACGGTTGCAACTGTAGCACGGTTCTAAGCGAAATCCCGTTTAGGTAAAAACAAGGTTTTGGAACGCTCCGTTCAACAGACACATCGTTACGTCAACACAACCGCAAAATCAATACCGCCAGCTTTTCAGGTCGGCCCCGGCCGGATGACTTGCTTCAATGCGCTTCATGATTTTGTCGATATACAGGGTGTTATAACGCAGCCGACTGATGTAATTGGGTTGTGTCGGGTCGCCGTTCCAGCAATGCTCGGCGCGGTCACCATAGGCAACTTCGCTGCTTGCCGATGGATTTTTGACGGTTTTCAGAAAGTCCTCCATCAAATACACGGCATTGTTTAGGTAATAATTATCCATGTCGCCACAGTAAATATGAATTTTGCCGGTCACTTTCGGACCGAGCGTTTTCCAGTCGCGACGCAAAATATGGAGCAAATCATAATGGTCGCGCCAGTATGTAGCAACCGTTGAGTCAATTTGTCCGGTAAGTTTATTCCAGATGCGTTTGGGATACCCGTCTGACCCGGCGGGCGAGTAAACGGCTTCCCAAATATCGAACTGATCGCCGGAGCGGGAGTGCGTACCGAGCGCCAGTTCACGGTGATTGGTTTCTTCCAGCGTCACTTTCACCTGACCGAGATAATTGCGCTGACTGGGTCGGGGCGTCCGCCGAAACGGGCCTTCCGAATAGTAGGCATTTTTGTCTTTATACAGATTGAAAACCGTATAGGCATCGAACGCAATCGGGTCAGGGCAGGCAGCAAAGCAGCCGTTGAATTCATCGGGATAAAACACTTGCGCGGCCAGGGCTTCCCAACCGCCTGTTGACCCGCCGTAGGTGAACCGCGCCCAGCCCTGCCCAATACCCCGAAACTGCTTTTCGATTTCGGGTAGTAGTTCGTACGTGATCGCGTCGCCGTAAGGACCGAGATTTTCAGAATTTACGGCATACGAATCGTCGTAGTACGGATTGGCGTGTTGAATCTCCACAACGAGCATACGGGGAAACTCTTTACTCGTCCATTTCTTATAAAAATCATACGCTTCCTGCGCCACTATTTTCTTATAACCGTAGATATGAAACCGCTCGATATAGTCGGTCGTATCCATATTGGCGGGCGGGGGCGTTTCGCTGAACCCGTCGAAATCGGCTGGAAAATGGCCGTGATTGATGCAAATCGGGTAGCGGGCGTCGGGGTGTTCGTTGAAACCCGCCGGAATCAATACGTGCGCACCGAGGTACATGGGCCGTCCCCAGAACTCGGTCAGCCGTTTGCTTTGAATTTTAATATGCTTGATAAATCTGGTGTCCTTCGGCTCTTCGATGGGTGGATTTACCTGGTCCATCAGCACGGCAAATGACTGTTTTACGCCCGCTTTAATGCTGATTTTCTGCGGTTTGCTGAACAGATTACCCGGAGCCGTGCGCCAGTTTTGCCCTTCGCCCCTATCCATCGGCAGTTTTACGGTACGGCGGGTTCCGTTCGGGCCATTTTTTATTTGAAACGTCTCGTATTTATGCAGAACGGCCTGTACGTAATAATCGCCGGACGGAAGTTCTTTCAGGCTGTGTTTTGGATAGCCGAACACGCTGGCATCGACCGTTGCTGCCTGACCGGGTTTGAGTCCATTTACGTCTACGCCGAATAGTTGGGCCGTTTCGACCGCATCGCTCACCTGCTGACGGGGTTCCGGTTTATTCGTCTTCGCCAGAATGAGCAGTACACGTCCATCGAGAGCCGTTTGAGTGAGCGAGGCCGGGAACGAGACAGAAACGTTTAGTTGGGCATGCGTTACGGTTGCAAACAGACCCAGTAAAAGGAGTAGCGGGTATTTCATCAGGAGGATCAGGTTGATTGACAGCCAGTAAGATACGGATTTGGCTGTAATCTCCTGCGTTATAGTGCGGCTGACGCAAACAAAAACAGTCGCTCAGGGTCAGAAGTGCCTGTTTTTCTAATTCAGCTTTAACAGCTACCCACGTCTTCTTCCCTTTTCTCCTCTCCTACTGATACACCCGCACATAATCGACCTCCATACGCTGCGGCCAGATGGTTTCGTCAACGCCTTTTTGTCCACCCCAATTGCCACCAACAGCCACATTCAAGAGTAGAAAAAACGGCTGGTCAAACGGCCACTGTGCTTCTGTGTTGCCCAGTTCGGATTTCTGAACGGTATAATATTTTTGGTCATCCACGAAGAAATCAATCTTATCAGCGGTCCACTCAATGGCGTACAGATGAAAAGCTGCCGTTACATCGCTGATTGTGACCGCATTTCCTTTTTGTGTGTTTTTGCCATGATTGTAGGCTTCGGTATGCACTGTGCCATGAACAACGCCCTCATCGAAACCGACATGTTCCATGATGTCGATTTCGCCACTTCTGGGCCAGCCTGCGGTTGAAATGTTCTTGCCCAGCATCCAGACGGCGGGCCACGTTCCTACGCCTTTTGGCAGTTTGGCTCTCGCTTCGATGCGGCCATACATCCAGGTCGTTTTACCCTGCGTCAGCAAGCGGGCCGAGGTATAGTTTTTGCCCTGATACGCTTCTTTTCGAGCTTCGATAATGAGATTACCCTTTTCAACGCGAGCATTTTCGGCGCGTCGGGATGTGTAGTATTGCAGTTCATTATTGCCCCAGCCGTTGCCGCCCACTTCATACGCCCATTTGGTTGAATCGGGCAGACCGGGCCGATCAAACTCATCGGCCCAAACGAGTTTACGGACGGCGGGTGTTGTGGTCGTACTCGTTGGGAGCGGTACGTCAGAGCCTTTACAGGCCAGCAAAGCAGCGAATCCGCTAATTTTCAGAATCAACAGTGTATTCATCTTAAGTAGGAATTATCAGGCCCAAATCCGGCGCAAATGAATTTCACTCTTTTTCACTCTTCGGGAAAGCCCACGTCAGAAAATCCGGCATGATGGCACTCCAGGTGTCCTGATTGTGCTTACCGCCCTTTATTTCAACGTATCGTATATCGCGCCGATGACCGTCCGTATCGCGGTGGTAGCCTTTTTTCACCAATTCGTCAATCAAATCGGTCGTATCGTCGATGGAGTCGATAATGCCGTTGTTGTTGCGGTCGCTGGTTTCGTCGTCGGTGCCGGTTTCAAACCAGAATTTCAGGTTTTTACAATACGTCCCTTTGCGAACCAGATCGTGCATAATCCGGTCGGTTTCGTCGCAGTAGCCGTCGGCAGTGCTTTTACTGCGCCACCAGAACGAACCCGAAAAGACACCCGCTTTGGAAAACCGTTCGGGATGATGAAAGACAATATCAAAAGCCGACAGGCCACCGAGCGAGAACCCGGCAAAAATCGACTGGGCCGGATCGGTACGAACGCGGTATTTTTTTTTGATGTACGGCAGTAATTCCGTCAGCACAAAGTCGGTATAAAAACCCGCTTTGCTTCCCCGGTTCATATAATCGGCCTGAGCGGCTGTTCCATATTCCTGAATCCGGTCGCCCGCGTGGATTGCCACGAGCACGAACGGACGAATGGCCCGTTTCTGATACAGCGAATCAAGCACGGCGGTCATGTGCAGCCGGGTCAAATCCTGGCCGTCGTTCAGATAAAGGACCGGATAAGTTTCGTTTGATGACTGATAATCAGGGGGTAATATAATAGTCAGATGAACCGTTCGCCGGAGCGGAACAGAGCGCAATGAGTCATCGCGCCGAACCGTTACGATAGGTGGCTCGGTACGGATCAGGGCCGGTAAATCGTCAGCCATAAGCACAAAAAATGTCAGAAGTAGTACAATCACGAGATGCAAAATAGGGATTTTTTCGGCGGATGTTCGTTTGTTTTTTGTCGGTTCCAGCTATTTCGTCTATTTTCATCCGAAATTATATTCATTCTCATCAACTCATTACAATCGTGCAGGAAGATTATCGCAAATGGTATTCGCACCACCTTGGCCGCGACATGGAGATGCTGGTTTACGGCAACTGGGGCTATCCGGTGCTGCTGTTCCCGACATCAATGGGTCATTATTACGAATACAAAGATTTCGGCCTGACCGACACCGCCCGCTGGTTTGTTGAGTCGGGTAAAGTCAAATTATACTGCATCGACAGTATCGACCGCGATAGCTGGTATGCCAAACACCTGCATCCCGGCACGCGTATCTGGAATCACCTGTTATACGACCGTTTTCTGCATGAAGAGCTGGTTCCGGGCATACAGCGGGAGTGTAATGTTCAGAAAATCGGCGTATCGGGGGCTTCATTTGGCGGCTACCACGCCCTGAATTTCGCCTTCCGGCACCCCGAGCAGGTCGGGCATTTGCTCACGATGGGCGCGGCTTTTAATATCCGGTCGTTTCTGGGCGGTTACTACGACGAAAACGTCTATTTCAACAACCCGCCCGACTTCATGCCGAATGCGCAAAACAGCGAGTTTCACAACATGAATATTGTGCTGGGCACGTCGGAATACGACTTCTGCAAAGACGACAATTACCAGATGTCGGGTATTTTGAGCCGCAAAGGCATCCGGCACCAACTCGATGTAGTGCCCTGGGGCAACCACGACTGGCCGGTTTGGAAAGATCAGTTTCCAAGGTATCTGGGCATGATTTAAGGTAACGCGGCTGGGAAGTCGCCGGTGAAGATATAATAGGCGGCTTCCCAGCCGCGTTACATATGGCCTACGCCCAACCGACCGGGTCTATAACGGATGCCCGCCACCGACTTCAGCAGCATATTGAGCAGGTTCCCGGTCGCCTGAGTGCCCTGTCTGAAACGGAGTTGACCCAGCAGGTGCCGGGCAAATGGTCGCGCAAGGAAATTCTGGGCCATTTGATCGACTCTGCGCTGAATAATCTAAAACGATTCACCGATGCGCAATTTGTCGATGGGGTCTATCAAATTCAGGGATATAATCAGATTAATTTAGTCGTTGCAAACCGCTATCAGGAATTGCCACTCAGCTATTTGCTTACCCTTTGGAGCGTGCTGAACACACAAATTTTGTACGTAACCGAAACTATTCCGGCTGAGACGCTGGCTCGACCCGTTCAGTTTGGGACTGCCGAACCAGCGGAACAGCAAACGCTTGGCTGGCTTATTGAGGACTACGTGGCCCATTTGGAACACCATCTGCAAACCCTATGCTGACTACTGTTACGGCTACACTACTTTTTTTACAAAAAAATAACGTAGTGATAGTTAATTCCGCCTGAACTTTGTCTTTCGTCAACCTAATCACCTCTATTCAATCATCGCTTATGGTCAAATTTCTACTTGTCCAGCCCAACTTTCGGATTACGGCCTTTGGACTACACCTGTACATGCAACGAGTTGATCGTCAGGGAATGGTCCTGAGCCAGTATGTTTGCTCAGCTTCATACAATTAAATTTTTCACATCTTCCCAAAGCCCGGCTGTTCGCAGCGGGCTTTTTTGTTTTTAACCAAAAACAACCGCAATTTGCCCCCAAAACCTAACGAGGGCCTATACTTCACTGTCCGATTGTTTAGTATCACGCGCTTACTCAGCAATTAACTATCTCATTATGAGCACAAAATCAAAAATTGGTATTCTGTTCGGCCAAGAGAATACATTTCCCCAGGCATTTGTTGATCGCGTCAACGAAAAGCAAAGTCAGTTTCCGGCCGAATTTGTCAGCATCGAGCAGGTCGAGCAGAGCGTACCGACCGATTACGCCGTCATCATCGACCGAATTTCGCAGGATGTTCCGTTTTACAAGGCGTACCTGAAAAATGCCGCCCTGACCGGGACTGCCGTTGTAAACAACCCGTTCTGGTGGAGTGCCGACGAGAAATTTTTCAACAACGCGCTGGCTGTTCAGCTTGGCGTTCCGGTCCCGAAAACCATCCTGCTGCCGTCGAAAGACCGGCCCGACGATACAACCCATAATTCGTTTCGCAATCTGAAGCACATGGATTGGGAAGGCATTTTCAAACACATTGGCTTTCCGGCCTTTATGAAGCCCCATGCCGGGGGCGGCTGGAAGAGTGTGTATAAAGTGGACAATCCCGACCAGATGTTCAAAGCCTACGACGAAACGGCTCAGTTGGTCATGCTGTATCAGGAAGCCATCGACTTTACGGATTATTTCCGGTGCTATTGCATTGGCGGTAAAGATGTTCGGATTATGCCTTACGAGCCACGTAACCCGCACCACCTGCGCTATGCGGCCCAAATGCAAACCACCGGCGATGCGGGCAAAAAACTGCTGGCGACCATGACCGATTACGTACTAAAATTGAATCACGGCTTGGGCTACGACTTCAACACAGTCGAATTTGCCGTGCGCGACGGTATCCCCATTGCCATTGATTTTTGCAACCCCGCCCCCGATGCTGATATTAACTCGGTTGGGCAGGAAAACTTCGAGTGGGTTGTTGAGGCTGCGGCAAACATGGCCATCGACCGGGCGAATAAAGCGCAAAAGGGAAAAGATAACTTAACCTGGGGTACCTTTGTGCGCGGCTCTGCTAGGAGTGCAACGCCCGTTGAGGCAACAAAAGAAAGCAAGGATTCCAAAGCAGAAAAATCTGCTAAAGAAGACAAACCAAAAAAAGCCAAGAAGTAAGTACACGTACTTTCTGATCTGACAATCGTGCCGTGGCGGGTTCAAAACCGACCACGGCACGATTTATTTAAATCCCCGGATTGCATCCGGGGTTATCTATAGTAAACCCTTTCAGGGTTGATAATCAGATAAAGCTGATTTGGTTAAATCCTGATGAATCTCCTGTCCATAAGCCCACTATCCAAATTATATTGGGAATAGTGTGTCAATTCTCCTTTACCGTTCGTCATAAAATAACAGTTACATATTAATCCGTTCGGCTTTTTCAGCCATATTCGTGTTTTCCTGATACTATATAAAGTCAGTCATCAACGATTATATTCTTCTGCTACATGCAAAGACGAAATTTTATCCAGTTGTCGGGTGTCGGCATTGGCGGCCTTCTAACGGCTTCAATTCCCGTACTGGGCAATTCGGTGTCCTCCGAATACCTGCTCGAAGCAAGCGGCAGGGGTGTTGGCATTGATACAGCCGCTAAAAAACGCTTAGCCGACATTGCCCTTAACGCGGCTAAAAGCAAAGGGGCCACCTACACCGACGTACGTATCGGACGATACCTGCAGCAGTACGTTTTTACTCGGGAGAAGCAGGTACAGAACATTGTCAACGCCGAGTCGTTTGGCGTGGGCATCCGGGTTATTGCGAACGGAACGTGGGGATTTGCCGCCACCAGCGACGTAACGCCCGAAGCCATTGCCAAATGTGCTGAAACCGCCGTAGCCATTGCCAAAGCCAACGCCAAACTCCAGACCGAACCCGTGAAACTGGCTCCGCAAAAAGGTGTGGGCGAGGTGACCTGGAAAACGCCCATCAAAAAAAATGCCTTCGAGATTCCGGTTCAGCAGAAAATTGATTTGCTGATGAACGTGAACGCCGAAGCCATGAAAAACGGCGCGGCCTTCGTAACCTCGAACCTGTTTTTTGTGAACGAACAGAAATACTTTGCCTCTACCGACGGCTCGTATATTGACCAGGATGTTCACCGAATCTGGCCAACGTTCAGCATTTCGGCGGTTGACCGGGCCGTTGGCAAGTTCAAAACCCGCGACGCGCTCTCCTCACCAATGGGCATGGGCTACGAATATTTAGATGGGCTGGCATCCGAAAAAATCAAAGCACCAAACGGGCTGGTCGGCTATCGGAACTCCTACGACATGGTTGAAGATGCCATTCTGGGTGCCAAACAGGCGAAAGAAAAGCTAACGGCCAAAACTGTTCAGGCGGGCAAATACGATCTTGTTCTCGACCCGAATCACCTCGGCCTGACCATCCATGAATCCGTTGGGCACCCCACCGAACTCGACCGGGTGCTGGGCTACGAAGCCAATTATGCCGGCACAAGCTTCGCTACGCTCGACAAGTGGAAAGCAAAGAATTTCAATTACGGCAGTAAGTTGGTCAACATTGTGGCCGACAAAACCCAGCCTTACACCCTCGGTACGGTCGGCTATGACGATGAAGGTGTTCCCTGCAAAGAGTGGGATTTGATTAAAAACGGTATTCTGGTAAATTACCAGGCTATCCGCGATCAGGCAGCTATTCTGGGTTCCAACGAATCGAACGGCTGCTGCTACGCCGACAACTGGAACTCGGTGCAGTTTCAGCGGATGCCGAACGTATCGCTAAAACCCAGCACCGAAAAACGCTCCGTTTTCGATATGATAAAAGGCGTTGAGAAGGGCATTTACATCATCGGTCGCGGTTCGTATTCCATTGACCAGCAGCGGTATAATTTCCAGTTTGGCGGACAATTGTTCTACGAAATCAAGAATGGCGAAATCACCGGGATGCTCGACGACGTAGCGTACCAGTCGAACACGCAGGAGTTCTGGAACTCATGCGCCCAGCTTTGCGACCAGGACGATTACCGCACGTTCGGTTCGTTCTTCGACGGCAAAGGGCAACCCTCGCAAGTCAGCGCGGTGTCGCACGGCAGTGCCACCACGCGCTTCAATGGCGTCAATGTAATCAATACCGGACGGAAGATTTAGTTAATTGGTGGAGTAGGTCAATTAGTGAAGTGAGCACAATAGTTACTACTCCACTCACTTCACTCATTGACCTACTCCACCCACTTCACAAACGACAAAATGGCAATCCTAACCAAAGAAGAAGCAAAAAAGATACTTGATAAGGTGCTGGCTTACTCGAAAGCCGATGAGACGAGCGTAAGTCTCTCCGGCGACCGAACGGGGAATATCCGATACGCCCGCAACTCGGTATCGACCAGTGGCGAATCGACAAACCTGTCGTTGGGCGTAACGGCCGTATTTGGCAAACGGTCGGGCACGGCAACCATCAACGAGTTTGACGATGTGTCGCTCGAAAAAACCGTTCGGCGGGCGGAAGAAATAGCGCGGCTCGCTCCCGAAAATCCCGAATACATGCCTGTTCTGGGGCCACAGACGTACTTGCAAACCAGTACGTTTGCGGAAAGTACCGACAGAATAACGCCAGATTTCCGGGCGCAGGCTACCTTCGACAGTCTCGACCCCTGCCGCCAGAAAAACCTGACAGCGGCTGGCTACATGGAAGACACAACGGGGTTCACGGCCATTGCCAACAGCAAAGGATTGTTCGGCTATAACCGGGCAACGGGCGTCGATTTTTCCATAACCGTCCGTACCGCCGACGGGACCGGCTCTGGTTACGCAGCCCGCGACGTGAACGATGTCAGTAAGCTGAGCACCAAAGCCGCGACCGAAGTAGCCATGCAGAAAGCCCTGGCGTCATCGACAGCGCGGGCCATAGAGCCGGGCAAATACACCGTCATTCTGGAGCCAACGGCGGCTGTCGAGTTGCTCGAAAACATGATGGGTAGCATGGACGCCCGCTCTGCCGACGAAGGCCGCTCGTTTTTGAGCAAGAAAGGCGGGGGCACACGGCTCGGCGAAAAACTGTTCGATGAACGCGTGACGATCTATACCGACCCCATGAACGCCGAATTGCCGCTGGCTCCGTTTGGCGGGGGCGGTGGCCGATTCGGTGGTGGTGGTGGCGACGGTCGTCCGCAGGAAAAAGTGACGTGGATTGAGAAGGGCGTCGTGAAAAACATGTCCTACTCGCGTTACTGGGCAGAAAAGAAGGGCGTAAAAGGGACTCCCCCACCGGGCGGCATCATCATGATGGGCGGCACCCAATCGCTGGCCGACCTCATCAAAAGCACCGACAAAGGTATTCTCGTTACGCGCCTGTGGTACATCCGCGCTGTGGACCCGCAAACGCTGTTGTACACCGGCCTCACCCGCGATGGTACGTTTTACATCGAGAACGGACAGATTAAGTTTCCGGTCAAGAATTTCCGGTTCAACGAGAGTCCGGTCATCATGCTCAACAACCTCGAAGCAATGGGCAAGCCCGTCCGCGCCGGTGGGCACCTGATTCCGCCAATGAAAATTCGGGACTTCACGTTCACGAGTTTGTCGGATGCGGTATAAATTTCTTAAACACAGAGACACAGAGTTTCTTCACAGAGCAAACGGAGAAACCCTGGGAACAACCTCTGTGCTCTCCGTGCCAACCGCTACGGCGGACCGTCTCTATTACCTCTGTGTTTAATTACCTTTTCAATGAATCGTCGAGATTTTAACCAACTTATAGGCATGGGAACGGCAGGTATCTTACTGCCCAATTTACCCGCCTTCTCCCGAAATGTCAGCCCCGAAATCCTGCTCGAACCGGGCGTGGACGTCGCCGTAAAAAAACGCTTGGCCGATGCAGCCATGAACGCGGCTAAAAGCAAAGGGGCCACCTACAGCGATGTCCGCATTGGCCGCTATCTGAACCAGTTCGTGGTTACGCGCGAAGACAAAGTCCAGAACATCGTTAATACCGAATCCTATGGTGTGGGCGTTCGCGTCATTGCTGATGGTTGCTGGGGTTTTGCCGCCGTAGTTGATGCCAAAAGCGAAGCCGACACCGCCAAAGCCGCCGAGAAAGCGGTATCCATCGCCAAAGCCAACGCCAAACTGATGAAAGAGCCGGTTCAACTGGCAGCTCAGAAAGGCTATGGCGAGGTGACCTGGAAAGCTCCGATTCAGCGCAATGCGTTTGAAGTGCCGATTAAGGAAAAAGTCGATTTGCTGCTGTCGGTCAATGGCGCGGCCCTAAAAAATGGAGCCAACTATGTGAACTCTGTGCTGTTTATGGTGAATGAGCAAAAGTACTTTGCCTCGACCGATGGCACCTATGCCGATCAGGATATTCACCGCATCTGGCCTATTTTCAACGTAACAGCCATCGACCCAAAAACGGGTAAGTTTGAAACCCGAAATGCCCTGAGTGCGCCAATGGGCATGGGTTACGAATACTTACAGGCTAATCCTGCCGACAAAGTGACGGGCATTACCACCCGCTACAACAAAGGCTACGACATGCTCGAAGACGTAACGGCGGCTGCCAAACAGGCCCGCGCCAAGCACTCGGCCAAGTCGGTCGAAGCGGGCAAGTATGATCTTGTTCTTGACCCGTCGCACCTCTGGCTAACCATCCACGAATCCGTTGGGCACCCGCTCGAACTCGACCGCGTGCTGGGCTATGAGGCCAATTTCGCCGGGACCAGTTTCGCGACCCTCGACAAATGGCAGTCGAAGAATTTCAACTACGGCAGCAAACAGGTCAATCTCTTCGCCGACAAAACGCAGGTAGGTTCGCTCGGGTCCGTTGGGTACGATGACGAGGGCGTGCAGACCAAAAAGTGGGATCTGGTGAAAGACGGAACGCTGGTGAATTACCAGGCCATTCGCGATCAGGTACACATCATTGGCGAGAAAGAATCGCAGGGCTGCTGCTATGCCGATAGCTGGAGTTCGGTGCAGTTTCAGCGCATGGCGAACGTATCGCTGGCGGCTGGCAAAACGCCTTTGTCGGTTCAGGAAATGATAAAAGACGTCAAAAAAGGCATTTATATCATCGGCGATGGCTCCTTTTCCATTGACCAGCAGCGGTATAACTTCCAGTTTGGCGGGCAGTTGTTCTACGAAATCAAGAATGGTCAGATTGCCGGCATGCTCAAAGACGTAGCGTATCAGTCGAACACCCAGGAGTTCTGGAATTCGTGCGTGCAGGTCTGCGACGACCGCGACTACCGGCTTGGCGGCTCGTTTTTCGACGGAAAGGGCCAGCCCCCGCAGTCGAGCGCGGTGTCGCACGGGAGCAGCACGACCCGGTTCAATGGCGTTAATGTGATCAATACAGCACGGAAAATATAGGAATTAGTGTAGTGGGTAAAATTGGTGAAGTAAGTCCAGTAAGTGAAATGACTAACTGCACTCACTTCACCAATTTTACCCACTACACCCACTACACTAAAACAATGGCAATCATACTCACCGAAGCAGAAGCGAAAGCCCTGCTGACCAAAGTCCTCAGCTACTCGAAAGCCGACGAGTGCGAAGTCAACCTGCTTGGCGAAGAGCGCGGCAACCTGCGTTACGCCCGTAATGAAGTGTCGACCAGCGGTTCGCTTATCAACCAGAACTTACAGGTTCAATCGGCATTTGGCAAAAAAGTGGGCGTGGCAACCATCGACGAGTTCGATGATGCATCGCTCGAAAAAGTAATACGACGGTCTGAAGAACTGGCCCGGCTGGCTCCCGAAAACCCTGAATATGTGGGCGTTCTGGGACCACAGCAATATTTAAAATCAAATGGCTTTTTCGATTCGACCGCCAAAATTACGTCCGACGCACGGGCCGATGCCGTCGCGAAAAGTCTGCAACTCTCGCGGGAGAAGAACTTAGTTGCCGCCGGTTTTTTGCAGGATAATTATGGCTATACGGCCATGATGAACTCCAAAGGCTTGTTTGCCTATTACCCCAGCACGGGCGTCAATTTCTCCCTAACCGTCCGCACCAACGACGGAAAGGGTTCTGGCTACGTAGCGCGGGGCTATAGCGATTTCAGCAAATTAGATACCGAAGCGGCCACGCGCATTGCCATCCAGAAGGCGCAGGGATCAGCCGAAGCGCGGGCCATCGAGCCGGGAAAATACACGGTCATTCTGGAACCGACAGCGGCTGTTGTTCTGCTCGAAAACATCTTCTTCAATATGGACGCCCGCTCCGCCGATGAAGGCCGCTCGTACTTCAGCAAAACGGGTGGCAAGTCGCGGCTGGGCGACAAAATCGTTGACGAGCGCGTGACAATCTACTCCGACCCGACCAACGCAGACCTGCCCGCTTCGCCCTGGTCTGGCGATGGCCGACCGCAGGAGAAAACGATGTGGATTGAGAAAGGCGTGGTCAAAAACCTGTCATATTCGCGCTTCTGGGCACAAAAAAAAGCGAAGAAAGCCATTCCGGGGCCAAATAACGTGATTATGCTGGGCGGCAGTGCGTCATTGGAAGAGATGATTAAAAGTACTCAGCGTGGTATTCTGGTCACGAAACTCTGGTACATCCGCGAAGTCGACCCGCAAACGATACTACTCACCGGCCTCACCCGCGATGGTACGTTCTACATTGAAAACGGCAAAATAAAGCATCCGGTCAAGAATTTCCGCTTCAACGAAAGCCCGATTATCATGCTCAACAACCTCGAATCGCTGGGCAAGCCGGAGCGCGTCGTCAGCACGGAATCCGACCAGAATTACCTGATTCCGCCGATGAAGATTCGGGAATTCACCTTCACCAGTTTGTCTGATGCGGTCTGAATTACCTTATGCATGTGGCAGGGATGATACGATTTTTATTATTAGGCTATTTTTTGCCGACTATCAGCGTAGCGCAGATTGACTTTAAAAAGCCGTTTACAGACTGCAATCTGGAAGGCAGCACGACTATTTATGATTACAGTCGACAAAAGTGGATTTTCACCGATGAAGCGGACGGCAGTCGACCCACTTTACCCGCTTCGACGTTTAAAATAATAAACTCGTTGATTGCGCTGGAAACAGGAGTTATTCGTAATGAAAACGATGTGGTGAAATGGGTTGGAAAGGTGGATACTGTATTATATGGCTATCGTCCTGAAATTTATCGGGATATGACTGTTCAGGAAGCGTTCAACGAATCAGCCGGTTGGGTCTATATTGAATTGGCAAAAAAAATAGGCCGGAGCCGCTATCGCTTTTACTTGAACAAATGCCACTACGGAAATGAGAACCTCTCCGAATCGGGCGTTGATTTTTGGAATTTTGGCTCATTTGCTATTTCACCAGTCAATCAGGTTGAATTTCTTAAAGCATTTTACGAAGAAAAACTGCCGTTTTCTAAACGTAACATGGCTATAGTAAAACAGTTGATGATTGCTGAAACGACAAGCACGTATATTATTCGGGCAAAAACAGGTTGGACACGCGACGGAGGAAAGGACACAGGCTGGTGGGTTGGGTATGTTGAACGAGATGCCAAACCGTACTTTTTTGCTACCCGGCTTATTAAAAGTCGAGCCACCCAAAACCCAAATTTTGCCGATTGTCGCAAGAAAATCACAAAAGACATTTTGCACCAGATAAAGGTTATTAACTGACTTATTGTACTTTACCCACTAACTAAACTAATTCCACTGTGCTCGAAACCCGCGTTACTGACCTCTTGGAAGCCCCTGATGCTAAGTTAGTTATCGAACGGGTGCAGGCTATTCTGGCTGATGAAGCTCAACGCCGTCGATCATTCCGGGAATGGCTTTGCGACGATATCAAAGCCGAATTTATTAATGGCGAGGTCGTTATGCATTCGCCCGTAAAGCGTCGGCATCTGGATGCAACCCAGAATCTGACAACGTTGCTGCGTGTTTATGTTCATGTAAACGACTTAGGTGCTGTAGATTCTGAAAAAGCCCTTGTCGGTCTGACCCGTAATGATTATGAACCGGATATTTGTTTCTGGAATACTGAAACCGCCAGTACATTTGAGGATGACCAGATGGAACATCCGGCCCCGGATTTGATCGTTGAAATCCTGTCGAGGAGTACAACCGGCCGTGATCGTGGCGTCAAATTTGAAGACTACGCTGCCCACGGTGTTCTTGAATACTGGATTATCGACCCAGTTCGGAAGTCAATCGAGCAGTACCAGTTAGATGAATCGACTATGGCATTTGCCTCTGTCGCAGTCACTTATATGGACGACACAATCACCGCGCTCACCGTACCGGGCTTTCAAATTCCAATACGTGCCATTTTCGATAAACAAGCAAATCTGGAAACCTTGAAACTGTTAATGGAAAAGCCAGATTAATTATTCGCGCTACCGTACCCAATGATTACCCTTACCAAAGCCACCGAACACGATTTACCTATTATTCGGGACATTGCCCATAAAACATGGCCCGATACGTTTGCGGAAATTTTGTCGCCCACTCAGATTAGGTACATGCTGGACATGATGTACGGTCTTGACGTGCTGAAAACACAGATTAACGAGAAAAAGCACGTTTTTCTGTTGGCCCAAGACGATGAAAGCAAGGAATATCTGGGGTTTGTCTCGTATGAATTTGATTACAAAGGTCAGTCAAAAACCAAGATTCATAAGATTTATCTGTTGCCTGAAAGTCAGGGAAAAGGCGTTGGTCGATTGCTAATCGACAACGTAGCGGAATTGGCACGGCAGCAGAATAATAACCGGCTGTCATTGAATGTAAACAAGCATAACAAAGCGATTCAGTTTTATGAACGAATGGGTTTTACCATTGTCGATACTGAAACAATCGACATTGGCAACGGCTTTATTATGGACGATTTAGTGATGGAGAAACCTGTGAATTCGTAGTCATTCTGTCTGATTACGAATCCGTTTATCAACTCAACAAACGCGCTTGAAACCTTTCTTTTTCACCCGTATTCAATACACGTCCGGCGACTGGGACACCGATCAGCGAATGCCATCGAACCTGATGCATTCGCTGGTGGAATACACAACCCTGCCAGTCGATCAGAAGGAAAAGGTGGTGCAATTGAGCAGTCCTGATTTGTTTAAAAGCCCGTTCTGCTACCTGAGCGGTCATAAATTGGTCGAGTTTTCGGCGCAGGAGCGGGACCACTTCAAACGCTACGTGCAAAACGGCGGCTTTGTGTTTGTTGACGATTGCAACCACGACCTCGATGGTTTATTCGCCAAGTCGTTCGAGCAGGAAATGGCCCGCACGTTTGGCCAAAAAGCGTTGCAGAAAATTCCGAATAATCACCCGATTTATACGTGCTTTTTCAAATTTGACGATGGCCCGCCCACTACGTCGTTCGAGTTGAACGGCTGGGGCGATGACCTCGTGCATGACTACCTCAAAGCCATCACCATCAACGGGCGAATCGGCGTTTTGTACAGCAACAAAGATTACGGCTGTGAGTGGGATTATGACTTTCGGAACAAACGCTTTCTGGCCGAAGACAACACGAAATTTGGCGTGAACATTATTACATACGCATTAACAGTTTAAACACAGAGGAAACGGAGTATTTCACAGAGATCACAAAGTTTTTATATCCTCTGTTACCTCTGTGCTATCCTCCGTTTCTCTGTGTTTAAAAAAATACATACAACCTGAAAGAATAAACCGTTGGAATCAACAGACTTAACACACTACAAAACGCTGGTGGCCAGGCTGCCGCAGCTACGAAACGAAATCGGGAAAGTCATTATCGGACAGCAGGAAGCCATTAGCGAGGTACTCATTTCGCTCCTGGCGGGAGGACACTGTTTGCTCGAAGGCGTTCCCGGACTTGCTAAAACGCTGATGGTCAAGACAATGGCCGATGCACTGGCGATGCGTTTCAAACGCATTCAGTTTACGCCCGACCTGATGCCCGGCGACATTGTGGGGACGGAGATTCTGGAAGATGACCACGAAACGGGCCATAAAGTGTTCGTTTTTAGCCGGGGGCCAATCTTCGCCAATGTCGTGCTGGCCGACGAAATCAACCGGACTCCGCCCAAAACGCAGGCAGCCATGCTCGAAGCCATGCAGGAGTATAAAGTTACGTATGGCGGCAACGACTACGAACTGCCCCGGCCTTTCCTGATCATTGCGACCCAAAACCCGATTGAACAGGCCGGTACGTATCCTTTACCCGAAGCGCAGTTAGACCGTTTTCTGCTGTACATAAAACTCAGCTATCCATCAGAACAGGAGGAGCTTGACGTACTGAAAAGCACGACCGGCACGGCACGGCCCGACCTGAAAACCATCCTTTCCGATCAGGATATTCTTGATCTTCAAACGCTTACCCGGCAAGTTCACATTAGCGACGAACTCATCGAGTACATCAACCGATTGGTTCGGGCGTCGCGACCGGATGGGTCGCCGTCGGCGTTTGTGAAGCAGTGGGGCGAGTGGGGAGCCGGGCCACGCGCCGGGCAGGCACTGGTCCTGTGCGCCAAAGCCCGCGCCGTGTTGAGCGAACGATTCTCCGTCATTCCCGACGATATTCAGACGCTGGCCTACCCCGTGCTTCGCCATCGCATTGCACTGAATTTCAGGGCCGAAGCCGAAGGCATTACCACCGACCGGGTGATTCAGGAATTGCTTGCTACTGTGAAATGAAAAGCTGGGACACAAAGAGGCACGGAGCGACACGGAGATTCACAGAGGAAATACAAAAAAACTCTGTGAATCTCTTTTTTGCTCCGTGAATCCGCTTCGGCGGTCCGATCTGTGTAACACCTTAAAAACGTATGCTCATCAACGACCTCATCAAGCTCAACAACCTTCAACTGGCCGGCAAATTGGTCAGCGATGAGTTATTGCTGGGTATTCAAACCAGTCGTCGGTCGGGGATTGGAACGGAGTTCGAGCAGTTCCGGCATTACACACCGGGCGACGACCCCAAGCGAATCGACTGGAAACTGTTCGCCAAAACGAATCATTATTTAGTTCGGGAATCGGCCACGGAAAGCAATCAGCAAATACGTCTTTTGCTCGATTTGTCGGGGTCGATGAACTATACTGAAGCAGGCGTTAGCCGGTTGCAGTACGCCCGGATTCTGCTGGCGTCGCTGGCGTATCTGAGCAATCGGCAAAGCGACCAGTTGAGTTTGTACGCGTTGCAAAATGGCAGGGTGCAACCATTGGTTCCAGCAGGGCGGCAGGGATTTCAGAAAATTGTGGCGACGCTCGAAACCGTACGGGCATCAGGCGCGTGGGCTAATCAGAATGCGTCCGTGCCCGAATTCAGCCGGAAGCAAAGCGAGATGCTTATCATTGCGTCGGACTTTTTGCAGGTGGACGAGGAGTGGGTAAAGCTGATTCAGAGCGTGGCCGGACCGCGTCGCGAAATTGTTATTTTTCAGATACTGGGCGATCAGGAAATGGATTTCTCGATGCGTGGTTTTTACCGGTTTCAGGATTTGGAAACGGGAAAAGAGATTGAATTACAGGCCGAAGCGATTCGGGAAACCGTTCGGCAACGGGCATCGGATTATTTAGCTGATTTGGATGAACACTTGCGAATCCCGCACGTTCGGCTGATTCGCGCCCGCCTGAGCGACCCGATAGCGTTAGTGCTGCGGCAATTTTTAACGTAGAGACGCGAAGTATCGCGTCTCATACCCCGGATGATTTAGCATCGGCAAAAACCATCCGGTCAGAGGAGACGCGAAGTATCGCGTCTCTACAAAAAATATATGAACTTCATCGAGCCAATTTTATTATGGGGTGCGCTGGCCGTAATCATTCCGATTGCGATCCATTTCTGGCATCAGAAACAGGGGAAACCCCTGCCCTGGGCCGCTACGCAATGGCTCACCGAAAAGCAACAGCAACAAAGTCGTGGCTTGCGGCTCGATAATATTCTGTTGCTGATTCTTCGGTGCCTGCTCCTCATTTTACTGGCTCTTTTACTCGCGCAACCTATTCTGAACTGGTTCAATCAGCCTCCCGCCATTCAGAAAGTTCATCTGGTAGAACCAAACCCAGCGGTTTCTGCCAATTTCCGATTTGAATTATCCGAAGCCCTCAAAAAAGACGAACGGGTTATTTGGGCAAATGAAACCGTAGAACCCGTAACAGATAAGCTATCTCTTCCTGAAAAAACATTCTTTTTTAATCCGTTACGTCTCCAGACAGCCATTAATCAGATTGACAAAAAAAACACCGAATTGCATCTGTACGTCAGCACAAACCCGGCTTTGGCCGAAGTGCCCGTCATCACGGTTCCACCCCGATTTCAGTTGCATACCGTCGTTGATTCAGTAAGTCAGCCACGGGCGTATTTATCCGTAAAGAATAACAGAAAACTATTCATAAACCGAGCGGGCAAATTAATAAGCAATCCAGTACTGGACCCAACGCTAAAGTTTGCGTCGGCACCCGTGCATTCGGGTCCGATCCGGGTTCTGCTCAGTTATCGAAACGGCAAGGAAAACGAAACGGTGAAAGCCGCTCTGGCTGCTCTGACGGATGTATATGGATTTGATTTAATGATTGACGAGAAGCCTACGCCAAACCAGTTCTATAACGTATTACTCACGGACAAATCGCCTGTAAGGTTCTCCCCGCAAACGCTTTATATTATTTCGGGAAGCGTGCAACAGTCAACGCTGCCCAACGTCATTTTCACGGATGAAGTCTTAACACCTCAAACATCGGAACGGGTTTCGACCGGGCAATTGCCGGAGTGGTTAGGCGAACAATTAGTGAATTTTTATGGTCTTGACAGTAATCGTCTGCCGTTGAGCCAGCGCGATTTGCGAGCCTTATTTGTTCCGTCAACTAAACCGACAACCGCGCAACAGGCGGGTATCCAGAATGCGCTGTTGCTCCTATTTATCGTTCTATTACTACTTGAACGCTGGCTTGCTTTGACCAAAAACGCATGAACGAACTGAAACGCCTGATCTCGTCGGTTACGTACCAACTCTACGCCAACACTCTGTTACGCTGTGTATTACTGGCCGTATCGGCGTATTTCCTAACGGCTACATTTACCGATTCGATGGCCTGGCCGCTTCTGTTTGGCATGGTCGGATTTGGCGCGGGGGCGGTTGTCAACAAACTCTATCAGAATAAAAAGCCACAGGCTATCCGGCTCATCCACCAGACCGTTGGCGATACCGAATATAGCTTGCCCTTATTAACAAAATCTCAACTCAATCTGGCCGAACAACTTCAGCTTGAGCGGCTGAGCCAACAGATTCAGCACGTTCAAACGCCGGTCGTATTTTTATCAAAAGCGGGTCAGTATAGCCTGTTTCTACTGGCAGCATTGGCGGTTTATTTCGGGTATCCATTACTGCAAAAAGAGCCGCAAACCGGCTCTAAAAAGAAAGGGTTTCTGACCGCAGTTTTGCCCGCGCCAAAACCCGCTGCACCTGTGTTTACATCCGCTACGTTACAGATTCAGCCGCCCGCTTACACGCGCTTGCCCGTAACGAACTCCACCAACTTAAATGCGTCGTCGATTGTCGGTGCAAATCTTACGTGGCGGGTCCAGTTCAGCGACAATCAGTACGTGTCAGTGCGGTTGGTGGGTAGCCGGGGACAGGCGTTGGCGTTCCGGCGGTCAGGCGATGGATTTACGTATCAGGATCGGCTTATAAACTCCGGCCTGTATGCCATCAAAGCGTACTGGCGCATGGACAACAACCGCGATTCGCTCATCTATCAGTCTGATTTCTACCGGCTTGAGGCCCGCCCCGATCTGGCTCCCAAAATTGAACCGGCGTCGAAAGAATTGTATCGGTTTCATTTTGTCAAAGACCCGAAAACGCTGAACGTAGCGGCTAAAATCTCCGACGATTTCAGTGTATCACAGGCGTTTATAGTAGCCACCGTAGCACGCGGTTCGGGTGAGAACGTGAAGTTTCGGGAGGTAAAATTACCGCTGGGACAGGCAAATTTCCATGAGGCTCAGCTAACCAAAACGCTTGATCTGGCTGCATTAAACTTCGCCCCCGGCGATGAACTGTACTATTACTGGGCCGCATTCGACAACCGACAGCCGGAGCCGAATTTCACCAAGTCAGACACGTATTTTGTCGTTTACAAAGACACGACCCAGACCGAAGAAAGTGAGTTGGCAACGATGGCCGTCAACATCATGCCGGAGTATTTTCGGAGTCAGCGGCAGATCATTATCGACACCGAAAAACTGATTGCGGGTCGCAAAAAGATGGGAATCAAGTGGACGCCCACCCATGCATTCAAAAGCCAGTCGAACGAAATCGGTTTCGATCAAAAAGCCCTTCGGTTGCGCTACGGCCAGTTTCTGGGCGAAGAGTTCGAGAAATCCATTGGGGGCGGCAATGCCATGCCGACCAACAGCGACGGCGTTGTTGTGGCGGGCATGGCGTCTATAGATGCGTACATGCACAAGCACGACGAGGGCGAAGGCGATCACGGTGCAGCACCATCGCCCGCCCATACCGACGATGATGGACACGATCACGGGCATAATCATGGCGGTGGCAGTGGCCCCGATGAAGGAAAAGACGCGGTGGCGGCTCTGATGGAGCAGTATATTCACTCGCACGACGACGCCGAAACGAATACATTTCACGAGCAATCGACGCGGTCACTACTAAAAATGGCGTTGGAAAATATGTGGCAGTCGGAGTTGCATCTTCGCCTGTACGAACCCGAAAAGGCCCTGCCATTTGAGCAGGAAGCCCTAAAATACCTGAAACTATCGCAGCAAAAAGCCCGGTCGTATGTCAAGAAAACCGGTTTCGATCCGCCCCAAACCAAAGAAAAAGAAACCCGGCTAACGGGCGAGTTTAAGAACGTAACAACAGCTTTCAATCAGGAACGTACCTACAGCCAGGAACGTATTGACGTATTGGTGGCCGAGGTGCTGGGATATTTAGACTTGGCTAAACTCAACGCCCAACAACGACAAACGGTACAACAACTCGGTAACGCGCTGGCTGACAAGGTGGTAAACAGCGGATTGCAAAACTGGTCGGTGCTGGCGTCGCTGCAAAAATTAGCAGGCGGAAAGTCGCTTTCTGTTGGCGAAGAAACTGGATTAAAGTCAAAGCTGTATGCACTGACGGGCGCGTCGGAAAAAACCGGACCGTCGTATAGCAGCGACCGAACGCTGGAAAAAGCCTTCTGGCGACATGTAAAGTGATTACCGAGATGCACCGGGCTAAATCCCGGTGGTACGTAAAACATAATGCAAATAACGCTCAACTGGACGAACTTGATTACCTGGCTTGTTGCACTGGCATTACTGATGCTATTGTTGGTTCAGGTATGGTTTATTGTCCGTAATCAGTCGCTGTCAACGGGTCGAAAATGGTTTCGGGCGGGGCTGAATTTTCTACTCTGGCTATTGCTGACGGGCTATTTCCTGCAAATTCGCTGGCCCGTAACCCAACCGGCCACGCATGCCCTGTTGATTGGTGATGACGTTCCATCTTCGTTTGCCCGGCAGATCGGCGACAGTCTGCATGTTCAGGCGAGTTTCACCAGCCGAAATTTTAAAGCAGATTACGATTCGGTGACGCTTGTGGGTCAGCGTTTTTCAACCGAAACGCTGACCCAACTCAGCAGCACGACCGTGCGATGGGTGCCATACGACCAGCCCGATCAGTTACAGACTATTCGCTGGAAGGGCATTGTACGGCAGGGTGAGATGCAGTACGTAACGGGCCAAATTCAATCGTCGCGAAAGCAGTTGCTTCGCCTTCGGTACGGGAGCCAGATGTTGGATAGCACGGTTGTTCAGCAAGGCAATAATGCTTTTTCGCTTCAGTTTCCTGCTTTTGCGCGGGGACGTACTCAAACAGAACTGGTTTTGGGCGGCACAACACTCGATACCATCCATTTTTTTACCCGGCCAACTGAGTCGCTGACCGTACAATTTCTGCTCAATAGCCCGGATTTTGAGAGCAAAACGCTGGCTGAGTGGTTGGGCAAACAGGGTCATACGATTAACGTTTCAGCAACGCTTTCTAAAAATATCAGTAGCAGCATCACGATCAATAAACCGGGCAAATCGACGGGCAAACCGATTCCTGACCTCATCATTACCGAACCGGTCAATGCCGCCAGCGCAACCGTTCGGAAAACGATTGCTGATAACCGGGCTGTGTTATTTATCAACTTAACAAATCCGGAAACCGACTGCCGGGTCATCAATCAGGCATTGGGAAGCCGGTGGCAAGTGCGTAAAACATCGAATGAGCCGCTTATTCCATTAAAAAACGGACTGAACGCGCTCCCCTATAGGTTTGCCGATAATCTGAATCAGTTTGCCGTTTCGGGTTATCCGGTGGCCGTTCAGCAGGGCGCGGGGCGCGTGGGCATCAGCCTGTTAAGCGAAACATTTCCGCTGGCACTCAGTGGCGACAGCGTAACGTACAATCGCATCTGGACCGCTGTTCTGGCTCGTTTATCCAAATCAAACAAAAACACGGTTCAGGTCGATGCGCCGGTGTATGGTGGTCTTCGTCAGGCTGTTTTACTAAATAATCCATTGGGTAAACCATCCACTTTACGCATTGGGCCAGACACGATTCGGGTAAACTACTCGCCCATTAACGAACGGTCGGCTACGGGCTATTCATCATTTAGAAAACCCGGCTGGCAAACTATTCAGGACTCAATATCCCTATATATCAATGAATTAAAGCCAAACGACCCGGTTGCCAATCGGGCCGTGATGAGCCAATTTATGCTCGCCCATTCGCGGTATCAGTCAATGGGTAAGTTGGCCGCCCAAACGAGTACGGCTCAACTGCCCAACTGGATGTGGCTCCTGTTGATTATTGCCTGTTTTACAGCACTTTGGATAGAACCCAAAATTATATAAATGCTGAATGGCAACCCATTCCTGGATTGCCATTCAGTTTACTTTTCGCACGTGTCAAACAGCCGGAGGCTATTTGAGCCTTGTTACGCGATGGCAACTGTTTGCTGGGGCGTTTCGGGCTTTTTGGGTAACGTAACGATAAGAACACCGTTTTCCTGCCGGGCCGAAATAGCTTCCACATTCACTTTGTCGTTGAGTTGAACAACCCGCTCGAATGACTTTATCGGATACTCCTGCCGCACAAAATTTGGTTCCTGCCCTTCTTCGAGGGTGCGGGTGCCAGTTATGTACAGCAGGTCGTTTGAAACCGAAACGCTGATGTTCTCCTTATCGAAACCCAGCGCGTATACGTGAACGACAAAGGCATCGTCTTGCTCGATAATATTGATTGGTACGTTGTTTTTCGGACGACGGAACGGCCCGGCTCCCCGGCCAAATTTACCGTAAAATGGTGCTCCGTGTTGGTGATGGTGACGGCCAGACCTATAGCCTGTGTTGCATTGCTTGTTCATGTGTATTAAGCTGTTTATGAGTTGATTACTGAAGTTTAACCGAATCAGACATTGGCGTTTGATTCCGGGTGTTCGGTCCGTGGCAGGCCCCATCCCGATCATACCCGTAGTAACGGTGATTGCCGGGTCCGCGTGACCAGTCGCCACGGTAGTTGCCGAATGAGCGGGGACCGACGAAAGCCATCAGGCTGCCGAAGGTGAGGGCGGCTGTGATGACCACAGCCCAGGGGTTTAAGCGTCTATTCATTAGTTGTTTGGACTGCCAACGCAGTCGTTTATACGTTCGTTGTTGTCTGTTCTGCCGGTTTGGAAAAATCACCGTTGTTACAACGGCCCCGGCCAAACCGTTGCTTGAATTCGTTGTATTCGTCGTCGTTCATCTGCCGAATCCGGTCGGTAAAGGCGGGCATATACCCACGGCCCGCCCCCCGTCCCCGACGGCCTCCACGGCCCCTGAACAGCCGGAAGATAGCGCCGATGAGCAGGAAAAACAGAGCCACCCGCAACAGAAAGAAGGGCAAAATAAATAAGGCCGCGCCAAGCAGCAGACCGGCTAAAATTGATTTTAAAAGGGTATTGTTCATTGCTTTTGTTGATTAAACCTGTTGTTACAGACAGGATGACGCGCCAGCGAGGGAATTACTTTAACGATGTTGAAACTATTTTTTGGAGCACAAAAAATCCTCGTCAGGTTGCCCCGACGAGGATTCTCATGAAAATTTTACTGATACTTTATGATCTGCCTTCGCCCCGGTTTCGCCATTTATCTTTGACTTTAGCGCGTTCTTCGTCGCTCATTTGCTGCCATTTTTCGCGCCAGGGCGGGCCGCCACCATTATGGGGCGGGCGACCACCGGGCGGGCCGAATTTAAAGCCGCCAAGCAGAATTCGGGACAAAATCAGCAAGCCCATCGCCTGCCAATAGGTAACCGGTTTTACGGCCACAACCGCAACCAGAACGGTATTCCACAACCAGAAAACGGCAAATGAAAAAACCGCTACCGCCAGCAGGATGAACAGCGGAAAGAAAAAACGTCTTCGTCCGTAGGGAGATTTCATAAGCTCAAAGGTTATCGAGTTCGTCGTAGAGGGTTTGAAGCCGCCTGCGCAGGTGCTGAACGGCGTAACGTTTTCGGGAAATTATCGTTTTCAGGTTCTCGCCCGTTTGGTCTGCAATTTCCTGTAACGTCTTGTCTTCCAATTCATTCTGAACAAATACCATGCGCTGATTTTCGGGCAGTTCCTCCAGTGCGTTCATGAGTTCTTCCCAAAAAACGTCTTTAAAAAATTCATCTTCGGGGGTTTTGGAATCGGCCAGCAGAATTTCCCGAAAATTCAGTTCGCCGTCTTCATCGTCGCTCATGAAGTCCGACAATACGTCTTCTTTTTTCCGGCGGTAGGTGTCGGTTATTTTGTTGCGGGCGACCTGAAACAGCCACCCGCTGATGCTCTCGATGCCATCCAGATCGACCACTTTGCTAAGCTGATACCAGACATCCTGCAAAATATCCTCGGCGTCTTCGTCGGTTTTCACCTGCCCGCGAATAAACCGCGACAGTCGGTTGCCGTACTGCTTAACTGTCTCGACTATAGATCGTTGTGGCGGTTCGGCCATGTGAATACTAACTTGCCTGTTCGTTACGTCCGGTCACGTCTGTCTAATTCCTGCAATACGTCGGCCAATGTACGAAATCGGTTGGCATCGCCAATAAAACCTAAGCCCGACATAATCAGGGCAAACCCTCCTGTGCTGACCCAGAACCAGGGGTCGGCGTTGATTTCCCGGAGCTTGGAGCCGTGTAACAAAACGGCCAGGCCGCTGCCCAGCAACATAGCCCCGCCCCCACCGAATAGCCAGTATTTTGTAATCAGTTTTCTCTCGCGCTGCGTTCTCATAATGTGTGCGATTTGTGTTTGAATTCTATAGCAAAACCATTTGTGCCGCATCAGGTTTACAAAAAAAATGTATCTTACCCCGCAGTTTCGGTCAA
This sequence comes from uncultured Spirosoma sp., assembly GCA_964244845.1. Lineage (GTDB taxonomy): Bacteria > Bacteroidota > Bacteroidia > Cytophagales > Spirosomataceae > Spirosoma. The sequence goes on along the minus strand of CAXTKE010000009.1, from coordinate 224,517 downwards.
TTTTGTTGGCCGATCAGACTCTAACTCATAAAGCCTATGCCCGTTTTCACCCTCGGTATCGAAGAAGAATTCCAAACGATTGACCCTACTACAGGCGAGTTACGCTCGCACATGTCCAAAATTGTTGACGGTGGTCAGATTATCCTTCAGGAGCGCGTAAAAGCCGAAATGCACCAGGCGGTGGTGGAAGTTGGAACGGACATCTGCCAGAACATTCAGGATGCCCGCAATGAGGTAACGTACCTCCGCAAAATGATTATCGAACTGGCCGACAAGCAAAACCTAAAAATTGCAGCCGCCGGTACGCACCCGTTTTCGGATTGGCAAAGCCAACTTATTACGCCCAACGAACGTTACGACCGGCTCATCGACGAACTGCGCGATGTGGCTCGCTCGAACCTGATTTTTGGCCTTCACGTTCACGTAGGCATCGAAAATCGAAATGAAGGCATTCAGATTATGAACGCCGTCCGGTATTTTCTGCCTCATATTTACGCCATCTCAACCAACTCCCCATTCTGGCGGGGCCGCAATACGGGGTTCAAATCGTACCGCTCGAAAGTGTTCGACAAATTTCCACGCACGGGCATTCCCGATTACTTCTCATCAGCCGCCGAGTACGACGAGTACATCGCTTTATTGGTGAAAACAGGCTGTATTGACAATGGCAAAAAAATCTGGTGGGACATCCGGCTGCATCCCTTTTTCGACACCATCGAGTTTCGCATTTGCGACGTACCGATGCGCGTGGACGAAACCATTTGTTTAGCGGCTATTATGCAGGCATTGGTTGCCAAGATTTACAAATTGCATAAGAAGAATCTGAATTACCGCCCATACCGGCGCATCCTGATTAACGAAAATAAGTGGCGGGCCGCCCGTTACGGGATTGAGGGTAAACTGATTGACTTTGGTAAACAGGAAGAAGTACCTACGCATGACCTGCTTCATGAGTTACTTGATTTTATCGACGACGTAGTGGATGAACTCGGCAGCCGCTCGGAATGTGAATACCTGCTTAAAATCATAGAAATGGGCACGGGAGCCGACCGCCAACTGGCTGTTTTTCAGGAAACCAACGATCTCAGGAAGGTGGTGGATTATATTGTCGAGGAAACTTCTTTCGGAGTCGTATAGTTATTTCCAGAACCACTATCATCAACGGATTGACCGTAACAGAAACTTTATGAACATAGTAAAAATTGCCGTTCTGGATATGAACAACAACCACGCCAACGAAGGCATGCGTTGTATTTTACACGCGATTCGGAACGCACAGGGAAATGACACCGCCGAATTGGCATTTGACGTATTTGATGTTCGGGCCAACAATGAACTGCCTGATTTGGCGTACGATATATACATTTCATCGGGCGGACCGGGAAGCCCGATGGCGTCATCGGACGAATGGGAAAAGCGGTATTTTGCCCTCATCGACCAGATTTTCGAATGGAATCAGACCAACGAACGCAAAAAATTTGTGTTCCTGATTTGCCACTCGTTTCAGTTGGTTGTGCGGCACCTTAACTTAGGCTTGCTGAGCCGACGCAAATCGACTTCGTTTGGTATTTTTCCGGTGCATAAAACCGATGAAGGTTTATCGGAACCGTTGCTGAGCAGGTTGCCAGAGCCGTTTTACGCAGTCGATTCCCGCGATTACCAGATAACGGATGCGAATGACGAACGCATGGACGAAATGGGCGCGAGTATTTTGTGTCTGGAGAAAATCCGTCCCCATGTTCTGCTCGACCGGGCCATCATGGCGATTCGGTTTTCGCCCGAAATTGTGGGTACGCAGTTTCACCCCGAAGCCGACAATGAAGGCATGTTGCGCTACTTCCTGAAAGATGAAAAACGCAATCACATCGTTCTGAATTTCGGACAGGAAAAATATGATGACATGGTAGCCTATTTGCAAGACCCCGACAAAATTGCCCTGACCGAGTCGGTCATTCTGCCGGGCTTTTTGCACCACGCGATCCAGTCTCTGACGTCTTCTGTTGAAGAACCACAAGTTGCCTAAAACTTTTTTCGACAGGATTAACAGGATGGACAGGTTTTTTAAGAAGAAGTCAATCCTGTCCATCCTGTTAATCCTGTCTATAAAAAACCTATGATCCAATCTGTTCGTCAGACCTACAATCAGGCTTTTAGCCCGGAACACTACCGGGCTTTTTTAGATAAAATTGATTCTGACCTACCTGGCCAGTTAGATTTTCGCGTGGCCGAAACGCCCATTTTTGTTCCGAAAGTCCTGACGGATAAATTGTTACAAGCCTGCGATGACATCATCAACGTGATTACTCGCGATGATTTTGAAGCGTTGACCGACAAGGCGATTCCCGCCGGGCAGCGCGTTCCGAATCAGGACAGGCACACGCAGTTTATGGCAGTCGATTTCGCCGTTTGCCTGGATTCAACCGGCGGTCCGACAAACGGGGAGTTAACCCCGCAATTAATTGAGTTACAAGGCTTTCCGTCACTTTATAGCTTTCAGCCCTACTTAGCTGACTCGTTCCGCGCTACATACCCAATTCCTGACACGCTTTCACACCTGTTCAACGTTTCCGACAATGTCGCCTATTTGGAGCAGTTACGTCAGATGATTGTGGGGGATTGTGAGCCGGAAGAAGTTATCTTACTGGAAATATATCCTGAGAAGCAGAAAACGCGGATTGACTTCGTACTGACGGAAAAAGCTCTCGGCGTAGCACCCGTATGCCTGACCAAAATCAGAAAAGAAGGCCGGGCGTTATTTTACGAGAAAGACGGTCGGCAAGTGCGTATCAAACGAATTTATAACCGCCTGATTTTCGACGAGTTACAGAATATCCCCGATCTGAAAACGGATTTTCAACTGACCGACGATGTCGATGTGGAATGGGTTGGGCATCCAAACTGGTTTTTCCGCATCAGCAAATACACGTTGCCACTACTGAAAAGCGCTTACATACCAGCCAGTTATTACTTGTCCGATCTGGAGACGTACCCCACCGATCTGGAAAATTATGTACTGAAACCGCTGTTTTCGTTTGCCGGAAGTGGCGTTAAACTCAACATTTCTTCCGCCGACCTCGACGCTATCCCCCCCGACCAGCGTGACGGCTATTTGCTCCAGCGCAAGGTAAAATACGAGCCGGTTATTCAGTCGCCGGATGGGTTGGTGAAGTGCGAAATTCGGATGCTGTTCATCTGGCCCAAAAACGACGCCCGGCCTACGCTGCTTACTAACTTGGGCCGGTTAAGCCGGGGCGAAATGATTGGCGTCAACTTCAATAAAAACAAAGATTGGGTGGGCGGAACGGTCTGCTTTTTCGAGAAGTAATTTTTAAAGTTTAAACACAGAGACACAGAGGTTTCACAGAGAGAACGGAGAAGAAAGAACGTATTCTCTGTTTTCTTTGTGAAACCTCTGTGTCTCTGTGTTTAAATACCCTTTCTACATGAACCCTTCATCTATTCTGACTACCGAAAAAGCCCTGTTCGACCTCACCGGCAAAGTAGCGGTTATCACCGGAGCCAGCAAAGGTATTGGCGAAGACATGGCCCGGTTATTTGCCCGTTTTGGCGCGAAAGTCGTGGTGAGCAGCCGCAAACAGGATGCCTGCGATGCCCTTGCCAACGACATTCGTGCACAGGGTGGCGACGCTACGGGCATTGCCGCTCATGTGGGCGACATGGTGCAGCTTCAGCAGTTGGTCGATAAGAGCATCGAAACCTACGGCGGCATTGATATTTTGGTCAACAACGCGGCCTCGAATCCCGTTTTTGGCCCCTCCCTCGATTGCGACGGTGCGGCTTTTGACAAGATTATGCAGGCCAATGTAAAAGCTCCGTTTGAGTTGAGCAAGCTGTGTTACCCCAGCATGAAAGCGCGGGGCGGTGGCAGCATCATCATGATTAGCAGCATTGCCGGACACACACCCGACCCCGGTTTGGGCATGTACAGCGTAAGCAAAGCCTCGCTGAATATGCTTACGAAAGTGCTGGCGAAAGAGTGGGGATCGGACGGTATTCGCGTCAACGCCATTTGTCCCGGTCTGATCAAAACCAAATTCAGTCAGGCACTCTGGCAGGACGAAAAAATTCTGGATCACTTTACAAACCGAATTCCCATTGCCCGCATGGGCACCACCGACGAAATCAGTCCGCTGGCCTTATTTCTGGCGTCAAACGCGTCGTCTTACAGTACCGGCAGTTTGTTTTATGCCGATGGCGGAACGGTGATTTGACTAAATAGCTTAATAGGTTTCGTATTCATACAAGGTTTCAGAACTACCGTCACGCTGAGCAATGTTTGTTAATAAACCATTTGTATCATACGTATATGACCTATTGCCTTCAATGACATTATTTTTACTGAAGGTTCTTTCATCAGGAATGCCAAAAAGCAGCCCATAAAAAGGGTTGGGTTTATCATCATATTGAAACACCCGGGTTGACGTATAGGTGTTATTGCCATTATAATGAGTTGGCCAATCCGTGCGCTTTATTTCAACTATATTACCCCCGGTGTACGTATATTCTTCACTAAAGTTAAGTTCGGGGTCAAACTGAGAGCCATCATTAATTTTTGTCGTCATCATGATAGGAAACTTAGTATTCCCATAAACCAATTGACGATCTTCCTGTAGGAATGGGTGAGTAATATCGTTCTTAAGAACTTTATATTTTTTTATGGCGGTGATATTATCGTCTTTATCATACGCATAAGTTGTCATATAATAAAAAGTCAAGACTGGATTGAAGGGAGAATTATCTATCTGATTTTCAACCTTTAATAATCTTCCTTGAGCGTCGTAGACTATGGTGGTTCTACCAAATACGTAAGGAGCCATAGTAGGCACAATAGAGTAATTCAATATATTTATTAATCTGTTATCGCTGTCATAATTATAAACAGCATATCCATTGGCTATAGAATTATTCACATTCGTGACTTTTTTTAATCGAAATTGCTGCCCGGATGGGGATGGAATTCGATGGTCCTGGCATGAAGAAAGTGTGAGAAGCAAAGCGAAAACGCTAAACCAGATAATGCTTTCGAGTTTCATAAGACAAGTGTGTTAAATTGGTGAACTTATTGAGATTAGTATACCTATATAGGAGTAGTCTTAAAAAGGTAAGTGGCAATACATGAAATTTTTGATTTTATGATGCGAAGCCCTCCCGAAACCCGCGAAATCTGGTTGCGGGGACCGCTCCCCGATATGCCTCCCCTTTTGCAACCGGTTGCCCACGCGCTGATGCAGGCTCGTGAGGAAGTACATACGCTCATGCAGGCTTTCCCGGAAACATTGTTGTGGGAGCGTCCGGCTGGTATAGCGTCGGTTGGGTTTCATTTGCAGCACTTAACGGGTGTGCTTGACCGACTATTCACCTATGCGCGAAAAGAGACGCTCTCGCCTGAACAATTGGCGGCTTTATCCTCAGAAGGCAAACCAGACTTAGGTACCGTTCAGGAGTTGGTACGCCGGTTCGATGAACAGGTTGAGCTGGCATTGACTCAACTGCGTGCCACGAATGAGAACACACTAACTGAGGTACGCGGAGTCGGGCGGTCGCAACTGCCTTCAACAGTAATTGGCCTGCTAACCCACGCGGCAGAGCATACGATGCGGCATGTAGGACAGCTATCGGTTACGGCACGCGTATTAACACTTTAAGTGTTTTTTAAGTTAACCTTCATCGGCGTTTAATAAAGGCAACCGACCTTTCAGCCGAAAAGCCCGCCAGTGTGGTGGGTTTCGTACTTAAAACCATTCTCAATCCCATGAAAAAGTTCGTATTGGCAGCCGCCTTTGTCGTAGCCGCCCTTTGTGGAAACAGTGTATCGGCAAGTGTACCTGCGCAGGATAAACCAGTTGTAAAAACCACAACAACGGTAAAGAAAGCGACCCCGTCTAAAACAACGATGACGACCAAATCAGTGCACAAAAAGCACGTAAAACACTCGTAGATGAACGTAACGCGGGTGGGAACCCGCAATTAGTAATCAGGAACCGGCGGGTTCCCACGGCAACGGCCGACCGTTCGCATTACATTAACCCTGATAAATAAAAACGGCTCGCGTTACTGCGAGCCGTTTTTATTTATCAGGGTTAATGTCAACTCTTAGCTGTCTCCGACAATCTTTTGACAACCTGCTTATTGCACTGCTATAATCTTAAATTCCGTTCGGCGATTTTGCTGGTGTTCGTTCTCTGAACAATTTACCCCATCAACGCACCCATTAACAATTTCCGATTCGCCATAGCCACGGGCTACCAAACGATTTGCCATAACACCCCGCGATACCAGATAATCCATGGCAGCACGCGCCCGGTTTTCCGACAGTCGGATGTTGTAGGTATCCGTTGCGCGGGCGTCGGTATGCGAGCGAAGTTCGATTTGCATCTGCGGATACTCTTTCAGAATAGCCAGTACGTGATCGAGTTCGCGGGCGGCATCGGCCCGGATAAAGAACTTATTCAGGTCGTAATAAATATTTTTCAGTTGAAACACATCGCCAACGCCATACAGTCCGAGTGAATCGGTAACGACCTGCGCTTTGCGTTTTGTTTTGCTGTATTGTGCTTTTTTAGTGGCGTACTGGTCTTTCTGGGCCGTAATGGTATAAGGCGCATTGGGCTTCACATCGAACTCATAGCCACCATCGGGGCCGGTCATGACGGTCTGCACCGATTTGTCTTTTTCATTCCGCAGGGTTACCCGTACACCCGTTGCGGGTTTCTGGTTCACCTCGGTCTTTATCATCCCTTTCACGAGCGTATTCTCCGACCGTTCGAGGTAAATCGACACGTTCAATACCGGCTTCGGCGACTGCGTCAGAGTAGAAAACCGAACGCTGTTCATGGCAAACCCTTCTTTGATTGCTCTGAATTCATATTCGGTGTTTGAGTCTACGCACAGGTCGGCGCGTCCAGCAACGTTCGTCAGGCGCAGGTCCTGGTTAACACCGTTACGCAAGATACGCACATCGGCATTTTCGAGCGGAGTGCCCGTTTTGGCGTCATACACCAGAATATTCAGTTGCTTACACGTCCGCCGGAATGCATAAATATCGTCATCGCTAATGCCTTTTTTGCGGTTGCTGCTGAAATAACCACTGGTCCTGTTCTTATCAGTGATGAACCCGAAGTCATCTTTTTCGGAGTTGATGGGTGCTCCCACGTTCTGCACACCTTTATAAGCAATTCCTTCTTTTAATTCCGCTACGAACACATCTAAGCCGCCTAAGCCCTCGTGTCCATCCGACGAGAAGTACAGATTATCGCCCTCAGCCGCATACGGAAACATTTCATTGCCTTCCGTATTAATTTCTTTACCCATATTGACGGGCGTTCCCCACTGGCCGTTTGTAAACTCAACCACATAAATGTCGGTGCCGCCAAAACCACCCGGCATATCCGACACGAAATACATTTTCGTGTTATCGGGTGAGAAAGCCGGGTGCCCTACGGAGTATTCGTTGCTGTTGAATGGCAGTTCCTGAATATCAACCCACTTACCGTTCTTGTTCACGGAAGAATACAATTTCAGTTTTTTTACCCCATCCGAACTTTTACCGGCTTTTCCCTTGCTCGAATTGTTTCGGGTGAACACGATGTAGTTCTGATCTCTGGTGAAGGTCATCGGCCCTTCGTGGTATTTGGTATTGAGCGTCCGGCTGAAAATTTCGGCTTTGGTGAGTGTCTTCCCTTCCATACCCGTTTCTGCCGACCCCATTGCACCTTCGCTCCCACCGCCTACAATCGCCGAGGTAACTAAGCCACCGGGAACCCGCAACTGATTGGTGTCGGGATGAAAATAGAGATCTAAAAAAGGCGTCTGATTCCAGTTGAAAACCCGTTTAATCGCACCCGACTCGTCGCGGGCCGACACGAACACGAGTCCACCTTTGTAGTACATTGGGCTAAAATCGGCCTGACGCGAATTGATGGGCAGGGTATGCAACCGATACGATGAGGAGTCCTGATAAAACCGGCTCATGTCCATATACGACACCGTATACCGGCGTCCCCGGAGGTCCTGCGCCTGTTTCTCGCCATATTGGCTATACATTTTCTGCGACTCGCGGTACTTGCCGTTCTGCGCCAGCGACTGCGCGTAGTACAGATACACCTCACTGTCTAAGTCCGTATACGACTTTATCAGTTCGCCATAAACGCGCTCGGCATTGCGGGTGTCCTGCAATTTTCGGTAGCTATACCCCAGTTTAATCAGGGCATCGCGGGTTTCGGCGGGTTCCTTCTTTTTGTCGGTCCGCAAAAACTCCTCATACGCCCGCACCGCACTCACGTAGCTAAGGTTATCAAATTGCTTATTGGCGGCTCGTAACCGTGCGCTTTGTGCCTGTGCAGTCAGACTCCAGAAGGCCAGTCCTGCCAGCAGCAAGACGCGTACAATTCGGTTCATGGATATCAATTGGTTAAATACTTTTTGGGCTTGACCAAAACCTATCAAATAGAATGCCAACTTTCCAAACCGCCTGATGGGCTAAGCTGTAGTACCTTCGTATTTACCGTTTGTCCCTTTAAAAATACAATTTACATACCTTACATAACTTATATGATTCAGCTTATTTGCCAACGAACTCGTCCAATTCGCTTCGTTTCGCCCGTTACGCGGAAGCGGTGGTCGATTCGACGGCCAATGACCCACGCAATTTCATCGCCGGAGAGCAGTACCGCCGTTTGTTCGCGCTCGGTTCGGGTTAGTTTCAGATCGTTTAGTAAATCGCTCACTAATTTATGCCCGTTCAGGCCCAATGGCCGGAAACGGTCGCCGGATTGCCACGGGCGGATGGTGAGGGGAAACACGAGCCGGTCGGCATCGAAACAGGCCATGTTCGGATCGGTCGATGGACGAAAATCGGTGGGTTTGTCGAATACGTCAACGGTTAGTGTGAACCGTCCGGCAACGTCGATGGGTGCGTTGGGCCAGTCGGCCAATACAATCTCATGATTAGTCTCTATCGGTAATGGTTCAAGCAACAGGCCGGGTCGTTCATGGGTAATCCGGTGGGTAGTTGACAGAAACACCTGCCCAACGGGTTGCGTCAGGGTTTGCAGGATTTGCGTAGCCTGATCGGTGGTAAAGCCAAACGGTTTGAGCCACTCCGCAAGCCGAAAGGCGGGTTCCGGCAAAGCCAGAAGCTTATCCGTTGGCAGCGTCGTTCCCATTCCGAATGGTTTGGCTACAGCCTGCCAGGAGCGGTCGAGTTCGGCCCGCATCAGCGTTTCAGCCGCCCGCAGTCGCTCAACCGTGCGGAGCAGCGTTTGCCAGAATCCCGGATTCAGGTCGGTCAACACCGGCACAACGTGATGGCGGATGCGGTTGCGGGCGTACTTATCGTCGGCGTTGGAACTGTCTTCCCGATACGTTAGCTTCTGTTCGTCTGCGTACCCGGCCAGTTGGTCGCGGGTAGCAAATAACAGCGGTCGGATGAGGCCGTTTTGCCGAACCGAAATGCCATGCAAACCAGCCAGGCCCGTGCCGCGCGTGAGGTTGAGCAACAGCGTTTCAACTACGTCGTTCTGGTGGTGTGCTGTCGCTACACAGGCATAGGCATTCTCCCGAAGAAGTTGGGCAAACCAGTTATAACGAAGTTCACGGGCGGCCATCTGAATAGAAATACCGCGTTCCTGAGCAACAGCAGCCGTATCGACCCGAATCAGGTGAAACGGAACGCCATACGATTCTACTTTGTTTTTAACGAAATCAGCATCGGCGTCGGATTCGTCTCCCCGCAAACTAAAGTTGACATGGGCAATAGCAAACGGCTGATGGATTCGATGAAATAACTCCGCCATTACCATCGAATCCAACCCGCCACTCACGGCAAGAAGCACCCGGTCGGCTGGCTCGAATAGCTGATTATCGTTAATAAATGCTAAAAAATCCCGTTCAACCATTTGGAGTCGGCCCGAAGCCGTAGTTTTGTCACCATGATTGCTTTGCGTACCCACTTTCTGGCCGCTTTCATTTTGCTTGGTTCCCTGCTCGTGTCGGTCGATACGCTGGCACAGGTGGGCTATCCGTCGCCCGGTCGCCCGTCGGCAGGCGGTGGTGCCACGGACAAAGTCGAATTATTGCCCGGCTCCGACAGCCTGGTGAACATGAACATTCCCGGCCAGATCGTCCGAAAAATATACAATAATGTTCGGTTTCGGCAAAAAGGGGTCTTAATGTTCTGCGACCTTGCCGTTCAGAACGTAACGGCCAATGTCATTGAAGCCTATGGCAATGTCAAAATTATTCAGGGCGACACCATTACCGTTCAGGGTGATACCATGTTTTATTACGGCAACACGCGGCAGGCAAACCTACGCGGCCACGTGAGTATGCGCGACCGTAAGATGACCCTGACCACCGCCCAGTTGGATTACGATATGCTGTCGGGCATTGCGCATTACCCTGTTCCGGGCCGCATTGTCGATAAAGAAAACGTGCTGACCAGCCGCGAAGGCTATTACGACACCCGCAGTAAACTCTTTACATTCCAGCAGAATGTTCGCTTAGTGAATACCAAAGGTACGCTCGTTGCCGATGCGCTGCTTTATAATTCGCTGACCCGGCTCGCTACATTTCAGGGGCCAACGCGCATAACCAACAAAGATGGCGTTCTGACGGCCGTTGCCGGTGAATACAATACCACAACAGGCGTCTCCAATTTTCAGCGTCGGGCAACGGTCGAAACACCCAAATACCGGCTCACCGGCGATTCCCTTTATTACGATAATATTTCGGAACTGGGCGTTGCCAAAGGGAACGTGATTATGGTTGCCAAAGATCGCAAAGCCGTCATTACCGGCGACCATGTGCGCTACAACGGCAAAGCGGGAATCTCACGCGTTACGGGCCATGCCGTTGCCAAAAGTCTTGCCAATGAAACCACAAATGACACGCTTTATTTACGCGCCGATACGCTATTTTCCTTTGATAATAAACTGACAAATACACGCCGAATGCTGGGACAGAAAAACGTATTTGTTTACAAATCAGATTTGCAGAGCAAGTGTGATTCTCTGATTTACGATACGGCTGATTCAACGATTTATTTTTTCAAGAAACCGATTGTCTGGAGTCAGAATAAATACCAGATGGAAGCGGATTCAATGCGGGCCGTTTTCAAGAATAATAAGATTAATACGCTGTTCCTCAAATCCAAATCGTTTGTTATCTCCGTAGATACACTTAAGAATTTTAACCAGATAAAAGGGCGCACGGTTACGGCTTATTTTGTCACAAAAAAGGTAACCGCAACAGCCCCAGAAGAAGCCCGTCCCGGTTCAAAAACAGCCATTTTAGCACCAACGCTGCAATCTGTTTCGGCGGCTGCAACGAAGAGCATTCCCAAACGCGTATTGACGAAAAAAATTGACTCATTACCGTCGGGGACGGTGCCGGTTCAGGAGCAAACCGTGCTTGACCGGGTGCTTGTTGAGGGCAACGGCCAAAGCATTTATTACGCCGTCGATGAAAAGAATAAATTAATTGGATTGAACCACGTTGAATCAAGCCGGATGAATATTGAATTTACGGATAACAAAGTTGGTCGGATTCGGTTCTACGGGCACCCGGATTCGCAACTTGTTCCGCCTAAAGAACTAACGCCTGATGCGCAACAATTAGACGGGTTTCGCTGGCGCGAAGTGGAAAAACCAACAAAGGGTCAGGTTTTGTGGCTGGAAACGCCCCCTGCGGAACAGCCGATGAATAAAAAACAGATTAAAAATAAGACCAAAATTAAACCATTGGCCCAGAAACTGGTTCAAAAAGACATTAATTAAGCCTTTTAACAATTTTTTAGACAATAGCCCGTTGACTTTGTCTTTTAAGATGAATAGGTTTGTAGAGAATATGTGTACTTATAGTGGATTTTCATGAAACAAATTTTACTTATTGGTGTATTGACGGGCCTGCTAACGGCAGCGATTCCGCTTCAGGCGCAGGTCGCCCAGCGGGATTCTGATGCCCGGAAAGGAAGCCGACTCGAACTGGGACGTACCTCGTCAGTGCGCAAAACAACGGCTACCGGACTGCCAGGGCAACGGTTTTCTATAGCACCCAATCCGTCTCTTTCCGGGCTTGACCGCTCTAAAAATACAGCCATAAACGAGCATTATCGGGCCTTATTGATGGCGCGTCCGGGTGCTAAATCAGTAGCGCACACAACATCAGCCGATAACGTACCCGCCATTGAAACGGCATCGCGCCCAACGGCTCCGACTCAGGAAGGAAGAGGAGAAAGCCGACTGTATAACAACGAAAAACTGTGGGTATCGAACGCCTATCCGAATCCTGCCGACGACGTTGCCGAAGTGGATTATCAATTTACCGGCGCGGGTGAAGCTAAACTGGTTTTACTGAACGTATTAGGCGCACCTGTTGCCGAGTATGAACTCGAACGGAATGAGCGAAAGGTTCGGATTGGAACCCGCCTGCTCGATACGGGCTACTATCTGTACCAGCTTTCTGTGGATGGCAAGAAAGTGGCTACCAAACGGCTCCTGGTTCGCCATCAGTAGGATTGACGAGTAGTTGTTAAATTTTACTAAAAACAGGATTTACTGGTCATTTTCGGCACTATATCGGGCTGCACTGTCGTTAAAACGGTGTAGCCTTTATTTTTTTTGTATCTTTGCGGGCATATGCAAAACCGTCATATTGGTAAGATTCTGTTGGGGATTTGGGTAGCGTTTCTGCTTGGTTCCTGCAGTCCGTTCTCAAAATTGCAGAAAAGTGGGGGCGATGACGAAAAGTACAAAGGTGCTCTTCAATATTATAAAAAAGGCGACTGGTATCGGGCGGGGCTACTATTTGAGGAACTGATTCCGGTACTTAAAGGCAGTAATGAGTCCGAAATGGCCCAATTTTACTACGCCTATACCCAGTATCAGCAGCAGCAGTATCTGCTGAGTGCGACCCTGTTTAAGAAGTTCTACGAGACATTTGCCCGCTCCGACTACGCGCAGGAGGCTATGTACATGTACGCCTATTCGCTGTATAAAGACACGCCCTCATTCAACCTCGATCAGTCGAATACGCTCACGGCGACCTCAGCCCTTCAGGACTTTATCAACGCCTACCCCGACAGCAAGTACAAAGAAGAATCGACCAAGCTGATTCTGGATTTGCGCGGTAAACTGGAACGAAAAGCATACGAAAAAGCCAAGCTATATTATAAAACCAGTGGCTTCAATATCGCTTCTTATAAATCGTCGGTTATTGCGATCAATAACTTTCAGAAAGAATTCCCCGATTCTGAATACAACGAGGAGTTGGCTTTCCTGAAAGTTGATGCCGAATACAGTCTGGCACAGAACAGCTTAGAGACCAAGCAGAAGGAACGTTATCAGGAAGCGATGAGTTATCATCAGGCGTTTGTTGACAAGTATCCCACCAGCCGGTTTTTGAAGCAATCAGAGAAAATGTTTGAAACCAGCCAAAAAGAAATTGAGCGATTAGATAAGCTCGAACAGGAACGCGAGAAAGAGAAAGAACGGCTGAAAGACGCCAACCGTCCGTCGAAAGTGACCGCAGCAAATTAGCATTCAGTACGGTTTGTGATTGTCGGCTGATCCATTTCCGCAAGAGAACTACCACAGACCGCAGATTATAAGTAAATCCCGAGAAGCAACCATTATGGCAACAAATCCATCGCTTATTACCCGCAACAGCGACAAAATCGCAATTCAAACGGGGAATCTGTATGAATCCGTATCGATTATTTCGAAACGCGCCCGGCAGATTGCGACAAAAAATAAAGAGGAATTAAGTAACAAATTATCGGAATTCGTTTCGGCTGTTGACAACCTCGAAGAAGTTTTTGAAAACCGCGAGCAAATCGAAATTTCGAAGTTTTACGAGCGGATGCCGAAACCAACGTCCATTGCAACCGACGAGTTTCTGGAAGGAAAGGTTTACTGGCGTTACAGCGACGACGACGTACAACCCTAAGGCAAATTCTTAGTGGCTTTCCAATGACCGCATGGTATCGCCGTGCGGTTTTTGGTGTTTTATATGCTCATTAGATTAGTCATTTCGCAAACCAGTCGTCCATGTCAGTAGCGGGTAAACGGATTCTTATCGGTGTAACGGGCAGTATTTCGGCCTATAAATCGGCTCTGCTGATACGGCTTCTGGTAAAAGCCGGGGCGGAGGTGCAAGTGGTTATGACCGAATCGGCGCAGTCGTTTATCACACCCCTAACGTTAGCCACCTTATCGAAACGGCCCGTTCTATCGACGTTCGTCAATGCCGCCAGCGACCGGCCCGGCGATGGTAGCTGGAACAATCACGTTGACCTGGGCTTGTGGGCCGATGCATTCGTGATTGCACCCGCGTCGGCTCATACGCTCGCCCGGTGCGCTGCCGGACTCTGCGATGATTTGCTTGCCGCCGTGTATTTGTCGGCCCGTTGTCCGGTATTTTTTGCCCCTGCCATGGACGTCGATATGTACCAGCACCCAACCACGCTTGACAATCTTCGTCGGCTCGAATCGGTTGGCAATCACATTATTCGGGCAGAGCACGGCGAATTAGCCAGCGGTTTGGTGGGCGAGGGACGATTAGCCGAACCCGAAACGATTGTGCAGGTTCTCGAAGATTTCTGGATAGAAAAACATGCCCAGAACAGATTATCCGGAAAGCGCGTACTGATAACAGCCGGGCCAACGCAGGAAGCCATTGACCCGGTGCGCTACATCAGCAATCACTCGACCGGAAAAATGGGGTATGCCATTGCCAAAGCGTTTGCGCAGGCCGGTGCCGATGTTACGCTGGTGAGTGGCCCTACTGCCCTGCCCCTCCCCGACCCCAGCGTACGACGTGTTGATGTTCGGTCGGCGCAGGAAATGTTCGTAGCCACACAGGCCGCGTTTGCAGAGGCCGATATTGTTGTGCTGAGTGCTGCCGTTGCCGACTACACACCCGCGCACCCCGCCGACCGGAAGATTAAGAAGAAGGAAACTGTTTTCTCGCTTGAGTTGACGAAAACAACCGACATTGCCGCTACGCTGGGTGCCCAAAAACAACCCGGACAGCTCATCATGGGCTTTGCTTTGGAAACGGACAACGAGCGGGAGAACGCGCTAAAAAAACTTTACGCTAAGAATTTAGACTGGATTGTGTTAAATTCACTTCGTGATTCGGGGGCGGGTTTTGGGCACGACACCAATAAAATTACCGTTATTGATAGAAACGAACAGACCCAGGAATTTGCACTCAAGTCGAAGGACGACGTGGCACAGGATTTGGTCGGTCTTATTGGTAACGCATTAACTTCTCTGTGAATGGGTTATGCTCCGACGCATATAGCGCGGACATCCGGCCCTGCACAGACATTCACGGAATCAGCCCTAATGAAAGCAATACGAATTTTACTGGTATTTAGTTGTTTGGTTGGGTCGGTGCGGGCGCAGGAACTGAACTGCCAGGTAACCATCAATTCTGATCAGTTATTTGCCCAGCAGAAAACTGATTTCTCGTACGTCAGCCAGTTGAAAGGCGTCATTACCGAGTTTATGAACAATCGGCGGTGGAGCAATGACCAGTTTGCGGTTGGCGAGCGCATTAATTGTTCGATCAATATAAACCTGCTGAAATCGCTGACGCAGGGTGCTTTTGAAGCTACGGCGCAAATTATTGTGACGCGACCCGTTTACGGCACCAACTACGAAACAACCACGTTTAGTTACGTGGACCGGGCGTTCAACTTTGTGTATCTGCCGACAACGCCCGTCTATTACCGGGAGAACCAGTTTTCGGACGATCTTACCTCCTTACTGGCCTTTTATGCCAACGTGATTTTGGCTGTCGATTATGATACATTCAGCAAGCAGGGCGGCAATCCGTTTGTACAACGAGCCTACGCCATCACTAACCTCGCGCAGCAGGGATCGCCGAATGGAGCCTGGCAAAACGGGGGCGACCGGCGTAACCGGTACTGGCTTGTCGAGAACCTGCAAAACCAGCAGTTGATTCCCTTTCGCGATGGTGTTTACGCCTATCACCGGCTGGGGTTGGATGTGTTTGCGGCCAATCCGGTGCAGGTACGAAAACAGATGCTCACGTTACTGACAACCATTCGTACGATTGGCCAGCAGTTGCCGAACTCGGTGTTAATCAACTCGTTTTTCGACGCTAAATCGCAGGAATTGTACAATATTTTGTTTGAAGGAACCCCCGCCGAGCGGAAACAGGCCTTCGAATTACTGTCCTACTTAGACCCGGCTAAGACCGAAAATTACCGAAAATTAATCCAGTGAGCAGCCCACAGTGAGTACCTTTGTCTGCGTTGTGTGCCGTTTACTGATTACGATTCACTGCTAACTGCTTCCTGATTTTGCTTTCGCATTTACTCATAAAAAATTACGCCCTGATTGACGAACTGGAACTATCGCCCGACCGTGAACTTAACATTGTTACGGGCGAAACGGGTGCGGGTAAGTCAATTATATTAGGTGCCATTGGGTTGCTGCTCGGCAATCGGGCCGATACGCGTGTACTCTACAATCCCGGACAAAAGTGTATCATTGAAGGTACTTTCGGGGTATCGGGCTACCAAATTGAGCGCATTTTCGATGAAGAAGAATTAGATTATTCCGATACGTGTATCGTTCGTCGGGAAATTAGCAGTAGCGGCAAGTCACGTGCGTTCGTGAATGATACCCCCGTTAATTTGGAAATACTCCGGCGCGTGACGAGTCAGTTGATGGACATCCACTCGCAGCATGATTCGGTGTTGCTCGGCTCCAACGAATACCAGTTGGAAATTGTGGACACGTACGCGCAGAATGACAATCTGCTTCGCATTTATCGTGCTGATTACCAATCATATCGTTCTCGAAAAGCACATTACGACCAGTTGAAGACCGAAGCGTCGGCCATGCGGAAGGAGTTTGATTACAACAACTTTCTGTATGAAGAATTAGTCAAAGCGCAGTTAGTTCCCGATGAGCAGGAGAGTCTGGAACAGGAGTTGACGATTCTTGAAAACGCCGAAGATATTAAGGAACGGCTTCAGGTAGCGTATGAATATTTAGACAATACGGAGCAGTCTGTAATTGACTTTTTAAAAGGTACGGTCAGTAATCTGGCGTACATCAGCAAGTTGTCGAGTCAGTATGAGCAGTTGCAGCAGCGGGCACAAAGCAGTCTGATTGAACTGCGTGACCTGGCCGACGAAATCAGCACGGAACAGGACCGCGTAGAGATTGACGATACCCGCGCCGATGCCATCCGGGAGCGGCTTAACCTGATGTACCAATTGCTAACCAAACACCAGATTACCGATGTAACGGGTCTGATTGCCCTGCGCAACGAGCTGGGCCAGAAAGTGAGCAAAGTATTGAATCTGGACGATGCCCTCGCCGAAGCCAAAGCGCAAACCGATGCGGCCCGTGCGCAACTCCAAATCAGTGCCGACGCCCTGTCGGTTTCCCGACGGGCGGTTCTGTCTGCCATCGAAACTGAAATTGGCGGGTTACTCAACGACCTCGGTATGCCAAATGCATCCCTGAAAATTCAGGCTGAAGTCGGTAAACCTATTCCTACCGGCGTAGACACGATTTCGTTCCTGTTCAGTGCGAACAAGGGCGTGAAGCCACAGCAGTTGAAAAACGTGGCCTCCGGCGGTGAGTTTTCGCGTTTGATGATGGCGATCAAGTATATTTTGGCCAGTAAACGGTCATTGCCTACGATTATCTTTGACGAAATTGACACGGGCGTTTCGGGCGAAATCGCCATAAAAATGGGCAACATGATGCGCGATATGGCCCACAGCCATCAGATTATTGCCATCACGCACCTCCATCAGATAGCGGGTCAGGGCACGGCGCATTATTTTGTTTACAAAGACCATTCGGCAGACAAAACCGTTAGCCGGATTAAAAAACTAACGCTGGAAGAGCGAGTCAATGAAATCGCCCAAATGATTGGCGGTAAAAATCCGACGCCAAGTGCGGTTAAGAATGCTCGCGAAATTCTGAAACAACGTGCAACGGTAAAATGAGACACTGTTTACATATGCTTAAACCCACTTCACTGTAGATTTCCAACCATGAACAAAAGTCTATTCATAATTGCCCTGTCAGTAGCCGTCGGAAGTACGTTTTCGGGATGTAATTCCGATAAGGACGCCGTTAAAGAAACGGAGAACGAAGTCTTTGCCATTCATGACGAAGTGATGCCCAAAACGGGCGACATTCTGAAACTCAGGAAACAATTAAAGTTGCGCATTGGTATACTCGACAGCTTGAAGGCCGGAAGTTCGGCGACAATGGGGCTTCGGATGGATGAAGAACGGGAACAGGCCAGCCGCCTGAGCCGCGATTTGACCGTTGCCGATAGCCTGATGATGAACTGGATGGAAGGCTACAATGGTGACACACTTACCAAATTATCTGCCGAAGAGGCCATGCGGTATTTAACCGCCCAAAAGGAACAAATCACCGATGTTAAAACAAAAGTCAATACCAGCATTGAACAGGCCCGCCAATATCTGGGCAAAAAATAGCTCCTTTCTTCTACTAATCAGTTTTCTGGCACTGCTATCGGGGTGTGGTTCAGGGGACGAAAAACTCCCGATTCTGGGACAACGGGAGGCCGTTACGAACATTGTCGATGGGAAGTCGGTGACGGATTCGGTCTATCAGACAATTCCCGATTTCAGCTTTGTGAGTCAGTATGGCGACACGGTTACGGCAAAAACGCTCGATAACAAAATCTATGTTGCCGATTTTTTCTTTACGAGTTGCCCAACTATCTGCCCTAAAATGAAGGTGCAGTTGAAGCGGGTGTACGAGAAATTCAAAGGCAACCCAAATGTAATGCTGCTCTCGCACACCATCGACCCGGCTCATGATTCCGTACCCGTGC
This sequence comes from uncultured Spirosoma sp., assembly GCA_964244845.1. GTDB lineage: Bacteria > Bacteroidota > Bacteroidia > Cytophagales > Spirosomataceae > Spirosoma. The sequence continues at coordinate 205,632 of CAXTKE010000009.1, read as the reverse complement.
TGAAAGAATTCGCGCAGAACCTCGGCATAACGGGTCGCCAATGGCTGTTCGTTACCGGCGACCGTGAGAAAATTTATGACATCGGCCAAAGCAGCTACATGGTTACGGCTCAGGCCGATTCGTCGGCACCGGGGGGCGTTGTGCATAGCGGTGCCTTTATTCTGGTCGACAAAGCCAAACACATTCGGGGTATTTATGACGGAACGACCGAAGCCGGTGTTGATAAATTAATGAACGATATGGACCGGCTGCTCGATGAAAAATAGAGTCTTTAAACACAGAGTCAACAGAGTTTTTACACAGAGACCACAAAAACTCCGTTTGCTCTGTGCAATAGCTCTGTTTGCTCTGTGTTTAACGATAACCCTGAGCAGTTGCCAGAGTGCCGAGGAGATTAAGCGGCAGAAATACATTACCGAGGGCATTCTGGTGTATAAAACCAATTGTTCCAACTGTCACCAGACCAAGGGGCAGGGCCTTGCCGCGCTTTATCCGCCCATTGCCGGGTCGGATTATTTGACAGACAAGAAAAGCGTAATTTGCCTGATTCGCTACGGTCAGCAGGGGAAAATTGTCGTAAACGGCAAACTGTATAATCGCCCGATGCCTGCACAACCACAACTGAGCGACCTCGAAATCGCTGAGTTAGTGACGTATGTCTACAATGAATGGGGCAACGAAACGAAGCTTACCGGCGTGAAAGAAGTAACGCCAATTTTGAACGAATGCCGGAAATAAGGCGCCGAACAGTCTATTAATCAATCCTTAGATTCCACCCTACATATTGAAAATGCCGCTTGGGTTCCGAATCGTCGATTTGGTAAAATCCTGGTTGGCGTCTAAACCCGTTCCGTGCAGTTTTTCGCCCGTTAGCTGGTTCAGGACAGTAACCCGTTTGTCGGTAAATACCTTTTTGGTCTGCGGCACCCAGTTCAACTCAGGCGTCAGGAGTTTCTCCTGTTTCTGCTTGTTGATGATGACCACGTTGCCCATCACCACATACATGTCTTTGGCCTTGTCGTACTTACCCGAATCGGACCGGATGGTGGTTATTTCCTGCCCCGTCGGGCTATAAAAGACGATGTTAACAGGTTTGGGGTAGCGACGGTTGTCGTTGGCATACCGAAATTGCTTGGCTGTTGTTAGCCGAACCTTTATTTTAGCCGCTTCGCTATACAGTAGTTTAACGTCGTTGATTTCCTCGATGGGGCCGTCGTAGGGGGTTACCTTTTTGGCTTGTTTCGGTTCTTCGCAACCTACTAAGAAGAATGAAAAGTGAAGAATGAAAAGTGAAGAATACACAAACGTTCGTAGTTGTCCCGTATCTCTATAATTTCTCTTCTGTTCTTCATTTTTCATTTGTACCTCTTCACTAAGCGTTAATCAATGACCGGTTTGCGGAACCATAAGTCGTTGAGCGAGAAACCAAGCCCAATGCGTACGTATTGCTCTTTGATTTGGGTGCCGCTCAAAACACCCCGCTGACCGCCTACCAGCGACAACGTTACGTGATTAACATAGTACGCACCCAGCGGAATTGACACCCCTAAGCTCCCATTCACATCCGTAAGCTGTGTTCCGTTTGTCTGGTAAGGCAGCTTATTGTATTGAAAACCAACCCGATACGTAATCAGGTCGCGGTAGCGGTTGGAGGTAGGCTTGGGCGTGTATTCAATGCCTGAGCCAAAACTCATTCCATCGGCCAGACCGCCCGAACGATTATCGGCTGTGCGGTATTCGCTCCATTTCTGAAAACCAACATCGACCCCAACCAACAGATTGCTTTTTTCGACGCTCAGACCGAAATGCGCCTGATTGGGCAGGGTAGCCTTGCCATTCGAGTTCAGTCGGAGTGTATCGGGAGCCGCAATAGCTGATCCTGCCAAAGATGTCTGCTGATAAATATCAGTCTGTGTAGCACCCACTTTTGTTTGAGGTTCGTAGGTAGCCCCAAGATTAAGTGTCCAGGTTCCCGATAGTTTAGGCCGCCATGCACCCCCCAGTTTCCAGACAATATCGCTGTAATTGGTTCGGTTCAGGTGCGTTACCCGTATATCCGACTGGCTGGTAATGGCCCGCGAATCGGACGAATTGGTGATGTTGCCGAACAAAAAGGAGGCTTCGGCACCCAGATAGATATTTTTTGCAACCCGGAAGCCGTTGGCAAGCGTCGCCTTATTTAGCCCGCCTTTGCCTGTATAATTATATTCAGCCGTGTAGGGCGTACCCGGCACCGGCAGAAACTTCTTGATATTATAATTTACGTATGTATAAGGCTTCAGGCTTATTGATATGTTCCAACGCGAATTGGCCGGAAACGACAGAGCCAGGTAACTTAGATTAGCCGCAAAATTATTCTGACTTTTCAGGTCGTTACTAACGTTCTGGCTAATGGATTTCGATTGACCCATCAGGCCTACCTCAAAGACGGTAAAACGGGTTCGACGGGCCAGCAGCGCAGGGTTTTGCAGATTCAGATAAAAAGGACTGGCGTTGCTGATACCCACGTCGCCCATACCCATGTTCGTCACATTACCCTGACTATATAGCTCACCAATGCCCAGAGCCGAATAGGGCGAGTTACCCAATCCCTGCGCCAATACCATCGGCGATGTCGCGGCAACGGCCAGCAAACTATATAGTAACGTCTGGCGTATTCGCTTGTAAATTCTCAACATTATAGCGTAAAATTCGATTCAATCCAATCAGTACCAATTCCGGCACTACAAATATCGGGGGTTTAAGACGACTTTCAAAGGAAGATGCGTCGCCCCCACACACCAGCACCACCACGCCCGGCCGTTCGCGCCGGTAGTTTTCGATGATCCCGTTCAGTTCAAACAGATATCCATTCATCACGCCACTCTGCATGGCCTGTTGCGTATTCTTACCCGTCAGGGCAGGCCATGCCGCATCTGAATCAGCCGGAACAGTTACCAGCGGCAGGCGGGCCGTTTGCTCATGCATCGCCCGAAAGCGCATGTGCAACCCCGGCGAAATAAGCCCGCCCTGAAACACAGCCTCCCGGTCAAGCAGGTCGGCGGTGAGGCAAGTGCCGAGGTCAAGCACCAGGCAATCCTGACCCGGAAAGAGGGCCAGCGCACCCACCGAAGCCGCTACCCGGTCGGCTCCGAGCGTATTTGGCGTGTCGTAGGCCTTGCGAATGGGCACCGGCGTCTGGCTGTCCAACACCCGAAAATTACTGCCTAAATCAGTTAGCTGACTACGAATTTCGCTGCCGGGCCGACTCGTTGACGAGACCATCACGTGCCCCGCCGGTCGCTTCCCAACATCGGCCAGCAGGGCGTCGGGTGAGTCATACCGATTCATTTCGATCAGTGTTGAGCTATCGAACCATCCTGTCTTAAGGCTTGAATTTCCCCAGTCGATCACTAAGTTTAGCGCAGGCAAAAGGAGTTGATTCCGGGTTTCGGTTTGCATTCTCGTCTGGAAAAATCAACGTTCATTCTATCGACAAAATTTGTCGTTCTCCCGTGTTTTAAGGATTTTTAACGGCTTAATCAGCATAACCGTCTATCCATTCGTTTCCGTTCATTCATTGACATGCAGCCACCCGTTCGGTTTTCATTCGCGTTGCTTCTTCTTTCATTAACAGGCTGTGGTTCTTCGCGTCAGACACTGGCCGTCCATTCCCTGCCAAATTATGATGCGAAGTCCGTTCACCATGTGCTGTTCCTGGATTTTGCCATTAGCCGACCTGAACCCGGAAAGTCCGAACAACTTAGTCTGACCAATTCGATTGTTGGCAACGGTGAGATGAAATCGTTGGGAACGCCCGCCCATTCGCCTATTCAGATTCATACTGTCCGGTATTATACAGACAATCGGCCACCCGAAAAAGACAGCCTCGACCATCCGCTTTTCCGATCAATAGAAAGTTCAGGGGCCGATGGTTCGCTAAGTCGTACCTTGATTACTGATCAGAGCGGGCATTTTTCGGTTCGGTTTCCGTACGTACAAGCCCTGAAAATGATTCGCGTTTATAGTACCACGCCCGACAGCGGTAGGCAGGAACTCTATACTTTACGGCTGAAACCATGAAGCTACTCTTTACCGCATTTTTCCTCTGGTTCTTAACGGGTTACTTCGTCTGTTCGGCGCAGCAATTTCAGGTCGATACGCTCCAGAAAACCGGCCCACTGAACAAGCGCATCAACGTTGTTATTCTGGGCGATGGTTTTACGCAGGCTGAACTGGGCAAGTTCGATCAGGAAGCCCGAAAATTCATGGCCTTTTTCCTGAGTTACACGCCTTACAATGGTTACAGCAACTATTTCAATTTTTTCTCCATTCGCACGCCATCCAAAGAAAGTGGAGCCACCAACCCCGGAACAGCACCAGACCGATATTTAAACCAGCCCATTGAAACGAAAGACACCTATTTTGGCGCATCTTTCGGCACCGCTAATATCCATCGGCTGGTTGCTATCAAAAACTATCAGGTGTTTACCAACGTAATGGCGACCAACTTTCCTGGTTATGATTTGGCGGTCATGATCGTTAACTCCACCTGGTATGGCGGGTCCGGCGGCAACCCGGCCACGTTCACCCTCAACGAGCAGGCCAATCAGATCGGTATCCACGAAATCGGTCATAATTTTTCGTTTTTAGCCGATGAGTACTGGGCTGGCAGCAGTTACGCCCGCGAGGCCGCCAACATGACCCGTATCAATGCGGTATCTTCTGTAACCTGGAAAAACTGGCTCAATCAAGTCAACATCGGCATTTTTCCGCACACGGGCGAAGCAGCCGCCAGCAACTGGTATAAACCAACCACGCATAACTGCCTGATGGAGCAGTTGGATAAGGCCTTATGCGCAGTTTGCCGGGAAGCGACAACCAACAGAATACTCCAACTAATCAAACCCGTCGAGACCATTCAGCCCCTGCCTGATTCGCGAATTATTGTGAAGGCGCAACCCGAACTATTCCGGCTAAATCTCATAAAACCCAGCCCGAACACCCTTAAAGTTGACTGGCGATTAAACGATCAGCCGTTTGGGCGGGACTCCGGGCAGGTGACCGTTTCTAACGATCAGCTAACCAGCCCGGAGAATACGCTAAGCGTTTCGGTATTCGACACAACGGCGTATATCCGCTCAGAAAGCCATCGTCAGCAACACACTTATACCTACCGCTGGACGCTCGAAAAAGCAGTTATTGCGCCAACGTTGGCCATAACATCCTCAAAACGTTCGCTCTGCACCGGCGAATCAGCCACGCTGACAGCCTCGAACTGCACCGGATCAGTTACCTGGTCAACCGGGGCGACAAGTACGTCAATCACTGTTTCGCCAGTAGAGTCCATGACCTATTCGGCCATTTGTGCTGTAACGGGGTCAACTTCTCAAACGGCCCTGCTGAGTTTATCAGTTTCTCCGCTACCTGTAGCCGAAGCTTCCAATACAGGCCCTTACGTTGAAAGTCAATCCATTAAACTCTCGGCACAGGGTGGTTCGGTTTATGCATGGACAGGGCCTTTCGGCTTTACCTCCTCAGAACAAAACCCAGTGATACCATTGGCAAAAATTAGCCGCGCCGGGACCTATACCGTCGTTGTAACCTCGACCAGCGGTTGCGCCAGCAAAGCGCAAACCGTCGTTGCCATCAGTCCGCTACTGGCAACCGCCCAGCCATTAGCCGATGCCGTTTGGGTATTTCCCAACCCGGCTAAAGATCGTGTCCAAATACAGGCAACGCTGCCGGGCGAACTGGAGGTCACGCTGTACAATGAAGCAGGTAATGAAATCGTGAAAAAATCGTTTCGTCAAACCACTGAGTTACTGACCGATAAACTGCCAAAGGCCGTTTATTTTTACCGGGTCAGCAATGGGCAGCAGATAATAACCGGCAAATTAATTATTGATTGAGCCGAACGCAATTGCCGGTTGTACTCTGTTCAGACCCTTAAAAAATCATTTTTATTTAAAAACCGGAAACATTTAGTAGTGAATAACGTTATGTTGACAAAACCGGAGCAATTTATTACCTTTGTCAGCATCAATCGGGTCGGCAGGTAGTGCTTCTACCAAGGCAGCAACTCATCGCTACGGCAGACCTCCGTTTCCCAAACGTTTTGATAACTACCGCGTCTGGCCCCACCAGATGGTTGTGTTTGGATCAGGCAAATCACTCCAGTTTATATTTTTGATTTATTTCATTACGTAACTACTTGAATGCATCGAGGTTAAATTGATTTATCAATCAGTAACCCCACGCTTTGGCTGCTAACAGCCTGTCGATCCGCTTGTCAAAACGGCCATTTCCAAGTTCAAACAACCTCCAATTTTCATCTTTACCGCTTGAGCGGTCCTTTCGAGGTTTATTGCTAACCTTACCTTTATGTTTAAAAAAGAAGAATTAGATATGAAGCTTGTCTCAGAGCTTCACCCCATTGCCGAGCAATTCGGCATTCGTAACATCAGTAAATTCACTAAAGAAAAACTCGTTTACGAAATCATAAAACAGCAATCCGAACGGCCCGTTGCTGAAGGAGCCGAGGAAGCTGCCGTGACGGAAGAATCGCCCCGCAAAGGTCGGCGCATAAAAACAGATGTGCAGCCGGTAAGTCAGCCCGTTGAGATGGCAGAAACGGTAGCAGCACCCGCCGAAAATGCCCGTCCCCGGCCCATCCGTGGTCGTCGGGACGTGGTAGTTGCTGAAAGTGTGGAACCCTTCGAAGCAGCACCCGCAACGCCAGCGGAGACTCCGCAACCGATTGAAGCCACAGCAAGCACCCCATCCGAATCACCCAACATTGCTCCCGTTGACGTACAGCCAGCTACGACATCGACGGACGCTCAACCCGTGCGTCAGCCCCGCGAGAATCGCGAGCGCACACCGGACGCCGGTCAGCGTAATGGCTCGTTCAACCAACCCGCCCGTAATCGGACAGATGGCGACGGCAACGGCAACGGTACGCCGGCAGACCGTACTAACTTTCGGACAAATAACCCCCGCAATGACCGCAATGGTCGGCCCGATTTGAACCAGCAGCGGACGCCACGCCCGGAAGGCACTCAACCCGGCCCGCGCGATGCCCGCCCCCGTTTCGATGCCAACCGGGGTGAAGGTAACCAGCGTGACAACACCCAGCGACGCGACCAACGCCCGCGTACGCCACGTATCGTAACGGACGAAGCCGGATTGAACTATGGTGGTCAGCCCGACGAAGAGTTTTTGACCCCAACGGTTGTAACGGAAGACAACGCTGCCAACATGCAGTCGGCGGGCGAATCAGCAACCGAAGTAACAGATTCGGCCGTTGCGCCATCGGAAACGCCTACGGAGCAACAAATAGGCCAGCCTGAGCAGCAAGATCAGCCGGAAGCGGGACAAACAACTCAGCCCCAAACGCAGACTCCATCGCGTGAGGCACAGGAATACCAGAACCGCATTCGGAAACAATACAACCAGCACATCCGTGAATTCGACGGAATCATTGATAATGAGGGCGTTCTTGAAATTATGCAGGATGGCGGCTACGGTTTCCTTCGCTCTGCCGATTACAATTATTTAGCCAGTCCAGACGATATTTACGTATCGCCTTCGCAGATTAAACTGTTTGGCCTGAAAACCGGCGACACCGTTCGCGGAGCCATTCGTCCGCCAAAAGAGGGCGAAAAATACTTTGCTCTGCTGCGCGTTTCGACCGTAAATGGCAAGACGACCGAGGAAATCCGCGACCGGATTCCATTTGAATACCTGACACCGCTTTTCCCCGAAGAGCAATTACACCTCAGCAACCGGCCCGAAAACTATTCGTCGCGGGTGCTGGATTTATTTGCCCCCATTGGTAAAGGCCAGCGCGGTATGATTGTGGCCCAGCCCAAAACGGGTAAAACGGTGCTGCTGAAAGAAATTGCCAACGCCATCACCCGGAACCACCCGGAGGTGTATCTGATTGTGCTGCTGATTGACGAACGCCCGGAAGAAGTAACCGACATGGCCCGCAGCGTGAACGCCGAAGTCATTTCGTCGACGTTTGATGAGCAGGCCGACCGGCACGTAAAAGTGTCGAGCATGGTACTCGAAAAAGCGAAACGCATGGTCGAGTGCGGTCATGACGTGGTTATTCTGTTAGACTCCATTACGCGTTTGGCGCGGGCCTACAATACAGTTGTGCCTTCGTCGGGTAAGATTCTGTCGGGGGGTGTCGATGCCAACGCGCTGCATCGTCCCAAGCGTTTCTTCGGGGCAGCCCGGAACGTGGAAAACGGCGGCTCGCTAACCATTATCGCTACGGCCCTGATTGATACCGGCTCGAAAATGGACGAGGTTATCTTTGAAGAATTCAAAGGTACGGGCAACATGGAACTCCAGCTTGATCGCAAATTAGCCAACAAACGGGTGTATCCGGCCATCGACGTTATGGCATCGGGTACGCGCCGGGAGGATTTGTTATTGGACAAAGAAACGCTGCAACGTGTCTGGATTCTGCGTAAGCACATGGCCGACATGAACCCAATGGAAGGTATGGACTTCCTGCTGGGCCACATGAAAGGCACCCGCAACAACGAGGAGTTTTTGACCTCGATGAACCGGTAAGGGCAAGCGGATAAAACACAGAGAGCATAAAGAATTACGAAGTTTTCACAGAGAAATAAAATCTGTGTTCTCCGTGTACTTCTTTGTGCTCTCTGTGTTTAAAAGGCATTAACTTGCACAAAAGTAAGATTAAGTATGAAAGACCTGATTCAATATGCCATTCCCGGTTTCATCATCCTGCTGGTTGCCGAGGTTGTTGTAACGGCGATTCAGCACAAAGATTACTACGAAACGAAGGATACAGCCAGCAGCCTGTCGATGGGCATCGGTAACGTAATCGTTGGCTTTGTCGGGAAAGCACTTGTGTTTGGCACCCTTTCGCTCGTCTATCAATTCCGGCTGTTTACGGTCGATATGACGCAGTGGTGGGCGTGGGTAATCCTATTTTTCGCCGATGATTTCAGCTACTACTGGTTTCACCGGATCAGCCACAGCAGTCGATATTTCTGGGCGTCGCACGTGGTGCATCACTCGTCCATGAAGTACAACCTCGGCACCGCTTTGCGCCAGACCTGGACGGGCAATATTACGGGCGCGTTCGTTTTCTGGCTGTGGCTTCCGCTGGTCGGTTTTTCGCCGGTCGCCGTTATGACCATGCAGGCAATCAGCCTGTTGTATCAGTTTTGGATTCATACCGAACACATCAACAAGTTTCCCGCCCCCATTGAGTTTATTTTCAATACACCCTCGCATCACCGCGTACACCACGGCTCCGATCTTGATTATTTAGACAAAAACCACGCGGGCGTACTCATCATCTGGGATCGGCTGTTCGGCACGTTCGCGCTGGAAAACGACCGCCCGACTTATGGCCTGACGACTAATCTCAACACGCATAACCCTGTCCGAATTGCCTTCCACGAATGGATTGCCATTGGACAGGATGTTCGGAAAGCGGGTTCGCTACGGACTGCGTTAGGCTATATTTTTGGCCCGCCGGGCTGGAGCCACGACGGGTCTCGAAAAACGACGAAGCAACTGCGAGAAAAGCAAAATACGCCTTTGGAACACGTATGAGTCGTTTTACGAATGGCTCCTACAAGGCACATACTTTACGCATTACCGGTTTATCGTATGTTTTGACACCTGCCCCGCTCAGAAATCACTGGCGGCATAAGCTGTTGACACAACCCGATTCCAGTCGGGATGGCGTTTCAGATACACGGTAATGAATGGGCAAAGCGGAACAATTTTAAGGTTATTCTGCTCAATATACTGCAATACACTTTCCACCAATTTCGAGCCTACACCCTGCCCTTCCAGACTGGGGTCAACTTCGGTATGCGTGAGGGCCAGCGTTTCGTCATCCACAGACTGATACTCAACGATGGACAGTTTACCATCGGTTTCTGATTCAAACCGGTGGCGGTGGGTATTATTTTTAAGACTCATGTCGTTCAGGCGTTTGTTATTCCTTCTACATAAAAAAGCGGCTGCTTGTTCAGGCAATCAGTTTAATTTGCGGCTGACTTCTCCCCTATTTCTGCCATGAACCGACTCAACCGCCTGACTGCCATCCTGATTCATCTGCAAACGAAACGGGTTGTTCGGGCGCAGGAACTGGCTAACCGTTTTGGTATTAGCCTGCGAACCGTTTATCGCGATGTCCGGTCGCTGGAAGAAGCGGGCGTTCCTATCGGAGCCGAAGCCGGTGTTGGCTACTTCCTGACGGACTATCACCTGCCGCCCGTTATGTTCACCAATGCCGAAGCCAGTGCGTTGCTGCTGGGCGGCAAACTGATCGAAAAATGGACCGATCAATCTGTGCAGACCGAGTTTGAGTCGGCCCTTTTCAAGATAAAATCCGTTCTCAAACGTGCGGATCAGGAACACTTAGACGACCTGGACGCGCAGATAACCGTCGCTAAACCTACGTTTCGTATCCCTTATTCCGAGAGTTTGCTAAATACGGTTCAGCACGCCATTGCCCAACACCATGTGCTTGCTATTCAGTACCATTCGCAGTATAATGATGCCGAAACGGAGCGTGAAGTAGAGCCGGTTGGGCTGTATCATTACCGTATGAGCTGGCACCTGATTGCGTTTTGCCGAACCCGGCAGGATTACCGCGATTTCCGCATTGACCGCATTCGCCACGTTACCGATACGGACGAGCGGTTCCCACGCCGGGAGCGGCTGTCATTGCAGGAATACCTCGACCGCGTAGGCAAAAAGGATATGCCCGTTGTCGATGTCGTACTTATTTTTCAAAAATCAGCAACCCGGTATATGCAGGAGCAAAAACACGCCTATGGTTTTCAGGCGGAAGAAGAACTCGGCGAACACGTTCGTATGCATTTTCAAACGCCTTATCTCGAAGGATTGGCCCGCTGGCTGCTCATGTATGGCAAGGCAGTCACGGTTGAACAACCCGATTCACTACAACAACTTATGCAGAATTTGGCTAAAGAATTACGTGTTCACTATTTGGAAAATCGGGAAGTCATTACTTCCTGCTGACATAAAGTTATCCATAGTATAGTCAGCAAATAGTCAGGGGTTGTCAGGCGGTGAGTACCATCCCTGACAACCCCTGATTATTTGCTGACAACGCCTGACTCCTTATTTAAACGCCGGAATACCCGTGATTTCCGCGCCCAGAATCAGCAATTGAATATCGTGGGTTCCTTCATAGGTGCTTACCGACTCGAGGTTCATGAGGTGGCGCATGATGGGATACTCGCCCGAAATTCCCATCGCGCCCAGAATCTGGCGGGCTTCCCGCGCGATACGCAAAGCCACCTCGACGTTGTTCCGTTTCGCCAGCGAAATCTGCGCGGTAGTGGCCCGGTCTTCGTTTTTGAGCGTCCCCAGCCGCCAGCACAACAGTTGCGCCTGCGTAATATCGGTCAGCATTTCGGCTAATTTTTTCTGCACTAACTGAAAACTGGCGATTGGCTTATTGAACTGAATCCGTTCGAGCGCGTACCGGCGGGCCACTTCGTAGCATTCCATAGCCGCACCCAACGCGCCCCAGCTAATGCCGTAACGCGCTTGCTCTAAGCACTTTAGCGCACTTTTCAGGCCATACGCACCCGGCAGAATATTCTCTTTGGGAACCTGCACATCCTGAAAGATCAGTTCGCCCGTACTGCTGGCCCGGAGCGACCATTTGTTTTTAATTTCGGCGGTGGTAAAGCCTTCCATGCCGCGTTCGAGAATGACTGCCCGAACTTTACCCTGGTCATTTCTGGCCCAAACGATGGCAATATCGGCAATATCGGCGTTAGTAATCCAGAGTTTCGAGCCGTTGAGCAGGTAATAATCGCTGCGTTCGATAAAGTTGGTTTCCATGCCGCCGGGGTCGGAGCCGTGGTTGGGTTCGGTGAGACCGAAGCAGCCGAGTAGCTCGCCTTTTGCCAGCCGGGGCAGGTATTTCTGCTTTTGCATTTCAGAGCCAAACATCAGAATCGGGTACATCACCAATGAGTTCTGCACCGACACGCACGAGCGCATTCCTGAATCGCCCCGTTCGATTTCCTGGGTCATCAGTCCGTAGGAAATCTGGTCCAGTCCACCCCCGCCATATTCGGTAGGAAGCGTGGCTCCGAAGACGCCAATTTTCCCAAATTTCTTCACAAGCTGCCGGGGAAACTCACCCCGTTGGGCGTAGTCCTCGGCAATGGGCGTAATCTCACGTTTGACAAAATCGCGCACAGCCGACCGAACCAGTTTGTGTTCAGCCGTTAATAAATCATCGAGACAATAGAAATCCGGCGACTCATAGGAGTCCACCTTATTTCGGGGCGGAGTTAGAGAGGGGGCTTGCATAGGGGGTAAACTCAAAAGGTTAGGGCTTGTTGCAAAGTACTGATTTTTTGTCAGTTTGCTGAGAATCAAACGTACTATCCGGCGTTAACAAATTACTTACGCGACAAAAAATTTCGGTCAGCAACGTCTTCCTTCAGGAAACTGTATCGGTCGCAGCGCATGGTAAGAATAAACGCGCTTAGCCTTTATTACGCATGGTCAATTTAACTACCGATAGCCACCGCTACGATGCGATCGTGATCGGCTCAGGGATAAGTGGCGGCTGGGCTGCCAAAGAACTTACCGGACATGGGCTGCGTACGTTGTTGCTCGAACGGGGCCGACAGGTGAGCCACGTTACCGATTACCCCACCGCCAACCTGAACCCCTGGGAACTCGAACATCGGGGACAAGTTCCGCTCGATATACGCCAGGAGTATTCGATTGCCAGCCGGAATTATGCCTTTCATGAGGACACAAAGCACTTTTTCGCCAAAGACAGCGACCAGCCCTACGTGCAGGAAAAACCATTTGACTGGATACACGGCTATCAAGTGGGCGGTCGGTCACTAACCTGGGGACGACAAACGCAGCGGTGGAGCGACTTCGATTTTGCCGGTCCCGCCCGCGACGGATTTGCCGTCGACTGGCCGATTCGCTACGCCGATCTGGCTCCCTGGTACAGTCATGTCGAGAAATTTGCCGGCATTACGGGCAACCGCGACGGACTGGCAACCCTGCCCGATGGCGAGTTTTTGCCTCCGCATGAGATGTCGTGCATCGAAACGCACTTTAAGAAACAGATGGCTGCCCATTATAAAGACCGGCACGTCATTATCGGGCGGGCCGCTCACCTGACGCAGCCCAAAGCCATTCATTTTCAACAGGGTCGGGCACAGTGCCAGCATCGGACTTTGTGCGAGCGGGGTTGTCCGTATGGTGGGTATTTCAGCAGCAATGCATCCACAATTCCGTGGGCTATGCGCACGGGCAAACTCACGCTCCAACCCAATTCGGTGGTGCATTCCATCATCTACGACGATACCCGAAACAGGGCAACGGGGGTTCGGGTTATTGACACCCACACGCAGCAGATGACCGAGTATTTTGCCCGAATCATTTTCGTGAATGCTTCCGCGCTTCATACCAACCTGATTCTGCTGAATTCCAGATCAAACCGATTTCCAAACGGGCTGGGCAATGACAATGAACTGCTTGGCAAATACATGGCGTTCCATAGCTACCGGGGCCGCATTTCGGCATCCTACGACGGTTTTGCCGCCGTTACCACCGATGGTCGCCGACCAAACAGCAGCTATATTCCCCGGTTTCGGAATGTGTATAAGCAGGAAACTGATTTTTTGCGTGGGTATGCCGCTACGCTCTATGCATCGAGGGCCGACGTTCAGAATCAGCAAGGCGTTGGCGCATCGCTAAAAGAAAATCTGTTAAATCCCGCGCTGGGCAACTGGCAGGTTGGCTCGGCCATGATGGGCGAAACCATCCCGAAAATCAGCAGTACCGTACGGCTCGACCCCGTGCTGACCGATCAATGGGGTATTCCGCAGTTGCGGGTATCGGTCGGTTATGATGAGAATGACGAGAAAATTTTAAAGGATTTTTTCGAGCAGTTTACGGAGATGTACACAAAAGCCGGTTTCAAAAACATTCGTACACAGGACACAGGCCGATTACCGGGCAGTGAGAACCACGAAATGGGGGGCGTGCGCATGGGTCATGATCCCAAAACATCGTTGCTTAACCGCTGGAATCAACTCCACCACTGCAAAAATGTATTCGTGACAGACGGTGCCTGCATGACCTCAACCAGCACCCAAAATCCGTCACTGACCTACATGGCCCTCACCGCCAGAGCCGCCAACTACGCGGTGAAGGAACTGAAAGCGTTGAGATTATGATCCTGTTACACCGGGTTTATTGAGTTAAACTAATTAATCGATGAAACACCTCGCTTTTTTTCATTCTCACCGGGTTAAAACCCGGCGCAAAGCACAGAATGAATGAACTGCGCCGGGTTTTAACCCGGTGAGAATGAAAAAAGATACCGGCGGTTATTTAATAGAACTCAATAAACCCGGTGTAACAGGCAATTAACCACTCCTACCGTTTACTGGTAGCCGGGTCTGCTGCCGACGCTTTTCCCTGACGTAACAGCCAAAAGGCTAACTCTTTAGCCGCGCCGAAATTTTCGTACTGCCCCGGAATCCGGCGACCATCGACGTATTCATTATAAAGCCACGGATCGCCCACGGCAAAGACCGTTCCCTTGCCTACGTTCGCTACCGCCATAATCACGTCACCTGCATCGGTTACGGCAGCTTTGGCCGGGGCCTTCACATCAATGGGAGCCAGTTCTTTGATGTAAACCGTTCGGGTTTTCGGAAAGATAGAACGGTCCGTGGCACGGGTATCGGCCGGGATGCTGATTTTACCCTGCTCCCACTGTGTTCCCTGCACCATGTTGCGGTTTTTTGGCAGAAACTGCATCCCGAACCGGGCGGCTAATTTATTAAATTGCTTATGCTCGCAGTTGGACGTATCGTTTGCCATCAGCACCAGCGTACCACCCGCCTGTACCCAATTGGCAATGGCGTTGATGTCCGTTTCATTTATATAGTTGGGTTTGGCTGTCTCTTTAGGCGTGTCGGGGTCAACGATGATATAGACGTCCACGCCTTTTAGCGAAGCCGCTGTTGGCGCACCCGGCACCAGAACGGTTTTGGCTCCCAGGTTACGAAAAATAGTTCCCCACCAGAAAAAACCCGAGTGCATCCGGTCCTCCCAGGTGTAATGAAACGGTTCCTGTTCGCCCGTCGCTCCCTTGCGGAATTCGTGGTTGAAATAGTTATCGACAGCCACCGTTTTCCCTTTTCCAAGCGCGTTCTCTGCGGCAATTTCCATTTCGACGCTTGCCATAATGAACGGACCAACGCCCTTTAAATCGTCTTGCCGCAACGGTTCGCTCAGGTAGTATTCGTAGCTGCCATCGCGGTATGGAGTGCCGCCCAAACCACCAACCAGCACTGTTTTCTCCAGGTGAATCAGCCCTTTTTCATCCGTCGAGATGAAGTTTTTTAACATGCCGTCATAGCCTTTTCGGGCCGATGCCAACAACGTAGCGGGCAAATAACCCATCCTAACCCCTTTAGCAATGGCATACACGAACATGCCGGTTCCCGACGCTTCCAGGTAATTTCCCTTGTCGCCGAGCCGGTCGGTTACCTGATACCAGCAGCCTGATTTTGGGTCCTGATACTTTACAATGGCGGGCACCGTTCGTTGCAGAATCGTGAGTAACTCGCCCCGACGCGGATAAGACTGCGGAATATAATCCAGCGCATCGACTAAGGCCATAACGTACCAGCCCATTGCCCGGCTCCAGAAATTAGGCGATTTGCCCGTTTGTTTGTTGGCCCATTTCTGCTCCCGGCTTTCGTCCCAGCCATGATACAAAAGGCCCGTTTTGGCATCGCGGGCGTGGTTTTCCATCCATACAAACTGATTGACGATATCATCGAAATCTTTGCTACTTCCATACAAACGGGCATACTCGGCATAGAACGGCTCGGCCATGTACAGACCATCGAGCCACATCTGATACGGATATCTTTTTTTGTGCCAGAAACCGCCCTCGTTAGTGCGGGGCTGCTGGGTCAGTTGCTGACGAAGCAGATCGGCGGCTTTGCGGTACTTTCCGTTTCCGGGCAGGGACTGCTGCGAAAGCATCAGCAACGACCGGCCGGGCGTTACGTAGTCGATGTTGTACTCATCCATTTTATAGGTTCGGATATCGCCGTCAGCCGTTACGTAGCGGTCCATATTTTTCTGGATGTACTGAAAATAGCGGTCGTCGGCGGTGCGATACCAGACCTGTTCGATGGCCTGCAAAATGACACCCATTTCATACTCCCAATGCGCATCTTTGCCTTCTTTTACGTACGCAATCGAGTCGGCATTGTTAGTCATAATAGTCGCCACCATGCGCTGCGACCAGGGCGTTCCGCGTTCGGGCTGGCTGGCGGTTGACTGAGCCAGAATGACGTGACTGATGACTAAGAAAGTGCTTAAAAGAATTCCCTTCATTTTCGTTTTTCTGTCTTGATAAACTGAATAGCCGATTTGGCCGGAATTCTACTTTTCTGATAAAAAAAATGGAACGCAGATTGCTATGATTAAAAGTGATAAAATCATCACGAATCATAGCAATCATAACAATCTGCGTTCCATAAATAGAACCCAAAACAGCGTCGGCCTGTTACAATAAATGCCGGATAGAAACCGGTCATAATCCAGTATGATCCACCAACTTTCGCTTACTCTCCCACCCGAACTGGCTTTCGACGAAACCGCTTTTCGGGAACAGGCATTGAGCCATCTTTCGTTACCCGACACCAGTGACATTACCGTCCGAAAACGCCGACAGTCAATTGATGCGCGTAGTCGGCAGATTAAGGTGCTGGTCGAAGCCGACGTGTTTGCCAACGAAACTCCGCCCGCGCTGATTCAGTACCAAAAGCCGTCTATTGATGTTAGCGGTCATGTCGCGCAAGCCATTGTGGTTGGGGCTGGACCGGCAGGGCTGTTTGCCGCTCTTCGGCTGATTGAGTTGGGCATCAAGCCTATCGTGCTGGAACGGGGCAGCGACGTTCGCGCCCGCCGACGCGATTTGGCGGCTATCAATAAAGACCACATTGTCAACCCCGAATCGAACTATTGCTTTGGCGAAGGCGGAGCCGGTACGTACTCGGATGGCAAACTGTACACCCGCTCGACCAAGCGGGGCGATGTCCGGCGCATTTTAGAGATTTTCGTTGCTCACGGAGCCACGGAGCAGATTCTGGTCGATGCTCACCCGCATATCGGCACCAACAAACTCCCGAATGTAGTGGCCGACCTCCGCGAAAGCATCCTCAGTGCGGGTGGCGAAGTTCGGTTCAACACCAAAGTAACTGACCTGATTTTGTCCGGCAACGAACTGAAAGGGGTCGTTCTGGCCAACGGTGAAGAACTGACGGGCATTGGCGTTATTCTGGCAACGGGCCATTCGGCCCGCGATATTTTTCACCTGCTTCACAAGCGTAATGTTCGGATCGAAGCCAAGCCCTTTGCTATGGGCGTTCGCGTTGAGCACCAGCAGTCGTTGATCGACCAGTTTCAGTATCATCGGTCCAACAGGGGCGAATACTTGCCGGCTGCGTCGTATAGTTTGGTTACACAAACGCGTTTTAAAGGGGTAGAACGGGGCGTTTTTTCGTTTTGTATGTGTCCGGGTGGGTTTATCGTTCCGGCAGCAACGGCACCGGGCGAGCTGGTCGTGAATGGTATGTCGCCATCGCGTCGCGATTCGCAGTACGCCAATTCGGGCCTTGTTGTAGCCATTGCCGACGAAGACCTGCGGCCCTATGCCGACGAGGGACCACTGGCCGGATTAGCTCTGCAACAGGACCTCGAACGCTGGGCCTGCCGCATGGGAAGCAATGGCAAGCCTGATACCTCCCAAACGGCTCCGGCTCAGCGCGTTGCCGACTTTGTGGATGGGCACGTATCGGGTGAGTTGCTGCCCACATCGTATCAGCCGGGGCTGGCTTCGGTCGATATGTGCGACGTTTTACCCGACCACATTGCCCAACCGCTGCGGCAGGGGCTGGTCGATTTTGGACGGAAAATGCGGGGGTACTTAAGTAATGACGGACAAATTATTGGCGTAGAAAGCCGCACATCGTCGCCCGTTCGCATCCCGCGTGACCGCGAAACCTGCGAACACGTGGACGTCAGGCGGCTGTTTCCGTGTGGCGAAGGGGCCGGTTTTGCGGGCGGTATCGTATCGGCAGCCATGGACGGTGAACGATGCGCCGAGCAATTAGTTAAGTTGTATAAATAAGGTTTGTGTTTTGTGGTTTGTGCGGTTCCCCGCCGGGATTTGTCGTTCCTGCGGGAAATTAACCACGAACCACAAACCACAAGCCGGAACCCAATATGATCGACACCACGTTTCATAGCTTTACTGAAGATCTGCGCCGACGCCTGCAAAAGCCGTTGCCGGGCGAACTGGCTCATCAAAAAATGGCATCAACGGCCCGGTACCGGCTGGGTATCAAGCCCAATGAGCGGACACGCCGGAGCGCGATATTGATCTGTTTTTATCCCTACCAGAATTCAATTTATCTGCCGTTGATTCTTCGTCCGCAATACGATGGCGTTCATGCCGGGCAGATGGCATTTCCGGGTGGGCGCATGGAGCGTATCGACGAAAACCTGACCCGCACGGCTCTGCGCGAAGCACAGGAAGAAGTGGGCATTCGGATTTCGGATGTGAAAGTGCTGGGACTGTTGACCGAATTATACATTCCGCCAAGTAATTTTTATGTGCAGCCGGTAGTGGGTGTGCTGCCCTACCGCCCCGATTTTTACCCCGATCCGCGCGAAGTCGAAGCGGTTGTTGAAGTGGATTTGAACATACTCCTGGATGAAACTATCGTTGGCGACAGCCAGATTGAGGTACGGGGACTACTGGTCGATGCGCCGTTTTACCAGATTCAGGGCTACCGTGTTTGGGGGGCTACGGCCATGATGATCAGCGAGTTGCTGATGGTGCTGGACTCATAGTTAATCCGTTTGTGCATTGGCGAAAAGCGTTGCCAGATTGAAAGTCATGCCTTCGGTTATGGTCACGTCATGATCCCAGCCATCCCGAATAATGATGGTGTCAGCCGATTCGGACTCCCAGATAACCGGGATATTTTCCGTAAAAATCCAGATTACTTTTTTGACGCCGAATTCGTGGAGTTCGCGGGTCTTTTTGATAAAGTACTCGTGCTGATACTGGTACGTTGTCAGATCGGCTTTGGTGTCGATTTCAATGACGTAATCAGGCGCAATGGGCATGTATTTATTCAATAATGGAACATTCTTCAGACGTGCCTTATCATACAGCGCAATATCACACGAACGCCATCTTTTCTTCCCAATCTGAACACCTACTTCACTTGCCAATATTCGAAAACGTTTTCGCAATGGATGCGCAAATAGAAACTCCTGGATAATTTCAATTAAATAACTCTGTAGGTAGCTTGCCCCCATAATTGCTTCCGGTTCTTTTAGACCATTCAATACGTCCCGATAGCCAGCGTAATAGATAGGTTTCTCGTCCATCTCATAGACGAGTTGGTTCAGCAAAAGCTGTCGTTGCTTGCGCTGTTCGGGTGTCAGGGCTGTTTTTCTGCGCTTACTTTTCTCCTCAACCGGTACCATCATAGCATTACTTGTTTGATTGCAATATACGGATAAACACCAAACCGACTACAACGTCGTTCCGGCCACGAAATACAACTCGGCAATGGCTTTCTGGTACTTCGTTTTCAACTCCTCACCCTTCACCCGCAGGTCGATTAATTTCGTTTCGCGGGCGTTGACCAGGAACAGCGAACTCTCGCCGAGGTCAAATTTTTGCTGCTCGGCTCTTAACAAAAGCTGCTGATTCTGAATAACCTGTTGCTGTACGTTTACCTGCCGGGCCAATGCCTGAAGCTGATTATAGGCCGACTGCACAACGTTGCTGATGTCGCGCCCCGTTTGTCGGCGTTCCAGCGTAACCTGCTGATTTTTAACCTGTACTTCCCGCAACTTTCCCCGTTCCTTACGCAGAAACAGCGGAAACAGAAAGTCTACGCCAATTTTATGGTTTTGTGGCCGAAAGCTGTAGTAACTGCTCCAGTCATAACCCGCATCGACGGTTGGCGTCTGACTTAGTAAACTGGCATTCAGCATAATCTGCGGCTGAATCATGGCCCGTCGAAAGCGTTCT
The DNA here is from genome assembly GCA_964244845.1 of uncultured Spirosoma sp. Taxonomy (GTDB): domain Bacteria; phylum Bacteroidota; class Bacteroidia; order Cytophagales; family Spirosomataceae; genus Spirosoma. Next base: position 185,489 of record CAXTKE010000009.1, on the reverse strand, counting down.
TCGACCGTTAACTGCTGCATTTTCGCGTCCAGTTTTATCAGTTCGGGGTGCCGCTGGGTAGCCTGATCGAGCAATGTTTGGAGGGTCGCTTCCTCAAACACGGTTTGCGTTGGCTCCTGCGGGATAGCCAGTGCGGGCAGTTCGACGGGTTGGCCGTTCGCATTCCACAAAAACGTATTGACCTGCAGGCGGGCGTTCAGTTCGTCAACATCGGCCTGCTGTCGCTGAACCAGGCGATCCTGCACCGTAATCAGGGCTTCGGTGGTGTCGATGGTAGCGGCATCGCCAAGCAGAGCGCGTTCGCGAAGGGCGCGAAAACGTCGGTTTGCCAGATCATAGCCTTCGGTAAGTAACTGCCGCTGCCGATGGGCCAGAAACCATTCCCAATACGTTTTGGCAGCATCGAACAGGGTTTTGTTCACTAATTTAGCCCGATCCGCTTCGGCCAGATTTTGTGCCAGCCGAGCCTGCCGAACGGCATTACGGCGGGCGTCGATCAACAGCCCCTGTCCAATTGGCACACTGATACCTACCCCCGTCAGCCCCGACGATGGCGTTCGTTCTTCGGGGTTGATATAGCGGCCATTGTTCCGGTCATACGATACCATGAGGTCGACGCCACCCAGCCAGAGCGGCACGGCAAGTTTGTTCTGCCAGTGGTCGTAGTATAAATCGGGACCAAACTCTTTGCGGTCGTAGGTCGAAACGAGTTTCGGATCAAAGGCACCCCGCGCCTGAACGAGCACCTGACGGGCTTCTTCGCCAAACAGATTAGCTTGTTTGACAAGCGGGTGATGCTGCCGGATTAGTTCGTAAAATACCGGGGCCGGAAATATCGAGGTGTCGGGTTGGGGAACGGCCGACGCGTGAGCCGTGTGTGCGGACACTGACCACGGCAGCGCGTAAAGCGTCTGTGCGAACACTAAACATGCCCAACTGTAAACTATAAACCATAAACCACAAACCCGTCGTCTCATTTTTTCGCTTCTTTTTCGGCTTTCGGCTCCTCTTTCAAACTGGGCGGGAAGCCATTTAACTGCCGCCAGATTTCGTACCAGACCGGAACATCGTCCAGCATAACCCATCCATATACGCCCGACCCAACGCGCAACTGTTTAGGCCAGGGCTGGTCGCCCTTTTGCTGAACGGGCCGTACCAGCATCCGGTATTTGCCGCCTTCGCTGCTCACCGCGTCAATCACGGCAACCTTACCTCCGAACGTACCAACCGATACGGTAGGCCAGCCCGCAAACTGAATGGCAGGCCAGCCGTCGAACTGAATCCGTACCGTACGGCCCGGTTCAATAAGCGGCACGTCCATGGCCCTCACAAAGAGTTCAACAGCTAACTGCGGATTGCCGGGTTGCAGCGTCGCAATGGATTCGCCCTCCTTGATGGTTTCGCCGATGCCTGCTTTGAGAGGCCGCACGATGTAGCCCTCCTGTGGTGCCCGTACAACATACATGCCCCGACGCACATCGACACTGCTGATTTTATTCCGAAGTTTGGCAATTTCACCGTCCGCATCGGCGCGATACGATTCTGCCGAACTGCGATCAGAGCGCGTTTTGGCCGTTTTCTCCTGAAAATCAGCCTGAATACTTCCGAGGTCCAGCCGTGCGTTTATCAACTCCTGCTGCGATACGTTTAACTTGTTCTCCTGCGAAATAACCTTTGCCTGGTCTTCCTGAATTTTCAGGCGACGGCTTTCGAGGTCAGTCAGGGAGATAAGTCCGTTTTTATGCATCTGCTCTGACCGATTGAGCCGGTCGAGGGCAATCTGGTAGTTTTTCCGAACCGCCACCAAATCCGCTTCGTCGGCTTTCACCTTAAATTCGCTCTGCCGGATCTTGTTGCGGGCCGACGCCAGTTTCACGCCAACGCCCGTTTCGAGTGCGGTAAGTTGGTCGTTTAGTGCCCTGATTTTCGTGTTCGTCGCGCTTAAACTGCCTTGCTTGGCGTTGAGTTGTTCGCTCAGTCGCTGCCCAAGTCTGGGGTCAAAATACTCGTCTTTAATGTCGGAAATAACCAGCAGCGTATCGCCCCGTTTTACGTAATCGCCATCTTTAGCCACCCACCGTTCTATCCGGCCGGCAATGGCATTCTGAATCGTTTGAGGGCGGTCTTTCGGCGTTAGAGCCGATATAGTTCCTTCACCGTTGATGTTCTGCTGCCAGGGCAGAAACATCACGACAAGGATTACCACCAGCAGAAACAGCATCCATCGGCCCAGCCGTCGCCCCCCGTCCGACTGCGGAAGCGCACGAAGCGTTTTAAGGGGATAGTGCGTAAACAACTCCTCGTTTAGCCGCTGATTCGATAAGTTAAGCATTGTAATGAATAATTGATGATGAATAATGGACTCCCGGCATCATTTTACATTTTACATCATTCATTCTACATTATTCATGTCAGTCAATGGCATATCTGTTACGTAACCAATTTTCTCGACGGCGGTGAGCATGTCGAAGACCGTGTCGATGCCCGAAATAAGCTTATCGACGGAACTGGTAATGAGCACAATAATCAACTCTGCTGCCACAAACTGCCCCAGCGACATTTCGCGGCCAACAACCAGTACGGTTCCCAGAATCAGCAGTCCGCCTGTAACGAGCGTTTTGAAGGCGACGCCACTGTAAAAAAAACCCTTCAAAATTCGAAAATGAGCATTTCGATACGTGATATAGTTCGTAACCAGGTCATCCATTTTATCAATTGGCTCCAATAAATCCGTCGATTCATTGGCGGTACTGTGCCGGTACGCCGATAAATCACGGGCGATCTCTTCGAGCCAGGCCACCACTTTGTATTTGTACTTCGACTCGTTGAGGCTGGTTTTCAGTCCGGGTGGGCCGTATATCCAGCAAATCAGCACAACGGCAAGCAGGGTAAATAAGCCAAAACCGATGAAAACAGGATGGTAAGCGGAGAGCAGAATAATGCCAAAAACGATTTGTACGCTGGCTGCCGTCAGGTCGATCAGGAGTTTAGGTAGTCCTTTCTGTATGGTCAATACATCGAAGAACCGATTCATCAGTTCGGGTGGGTAATTTCCCAAAAACGCATCGGGCTGGATACGTGGCAGACGATAGGTGAACTCAAAAGCGGCTTTGGCAAAAATTCGCTGCTGCAAAATTTCCACTAATCTGATTTGACCAACTAGTAACATACCCGTGACAAAAACGCCCAGAATGACCAGTCCGATGAGCAAATAGACCGAACTAAAAACCAGCCCGCCCGAAACTAAATTAAAAACGGCCTGAATGCCCAGCGGTAACGACAGGCTTATTACGCCGGTTATAAGCGCATATAAATAGACGTAACCAATATCTTTTTTTTCGCTTGCCAGAAGTCGCATCAGCCGCTGAAATGGCGACGGGGGCGGCTCGGTTACAGATACAACAGCCATAATAAATTGAGTTTTATTCCCGATAGCATTACTATCTTTCCTGCAAACATAACTTCCATTGCTGGAGGATGGTTTACTTTGCTAAATCTAATTGGTTAAACGGTTTTCAGGCAGGACTAATGGAATATTCGGTTACAATGCGCATGAACGAGCACCTGTTTTTGCGCGACCCCGAAGGGTCGGAGTTAGGGCAACGAATTGTTCAGCAGGGAATTTTGCTGTTCGATGAGATTGGGGTCGAAGAAGCTACGTTCAAAAAAATGGCGGAGCGCATGGGCACCAAAGAAGCCAGCATCTATCGTTACTTCGAGAACAAGCACCGGTTACTGGTCTATTTAGTGGCGTGGTATTGGCAATGGCTTGAATATCAGCTTATTTTCCAAACCAACAACCTGACCGACCCGCGCGAAAAGCTGGAACGGCTGCTCCAGCTAATTTTATTAAAAGACCTTGACACCGCTGCTTCGGCCACGATTGACATCCGGGCACTCCACCGCATCGTTATCCGGGAGTCGAGCAAAGCCTACCTGACCCGGCATGTAACCGAAGATAATCGGCAGCAGTTATTCAAGCCCTATAAAGATTTGTGTGGTCGTATTGCAGGCATTATTCTTGAGTATCGACCCGATTATCGCTTCGCCCGGTCGAGGGCCAGTTCGCTCATCGAGACGGCTCATTACCAGACATTTTTCATGCAACATCTGCCCTCTCTCACCGACTTTGGTTCAATAGCCGATGGACAACCGGAAGACTCCGGCAAATTGCTGGAGTTTATGCGTCATTTGCTTTTTTCGTCACTTAACGAAAAGTAAATTTTTTACACTATTTCAGATCAATATCAGTCATCTGCCACTAAGTACTTACTGCAGGTAATTAAGAGTACCCTTTGGTAACTAAGTGGCCGATAGGAATGCTGACCGATTTTATACTATCGTCGTTTGAGACTACTTAGAAACTGTTTGACTTAGCAAAAAAAGCTCCGCTGGAGCTTTTGCAAACCGATCTATAACGCTGCTTTATTGACTTAACGCCCCGCTGGGGCTAACTCAAACAGTTTCTTTACCGGTTAACTGCGCCATTTACCGATACAATGGGCGTTCCTTTTTTTGAGGATTTTTACGGATACCGCAGTCGGTGATTCAATGCCTTTAGGCTTCAGATTCCCATAAATTACCTTCAGTTCACCCCAGCTTTCCCGTTGATATAGTCACTAAGGTTGATAGCTTTGCAGTATAAGAACAAATGCGGCTCTTTGGTCGTTAAAACTAAGTTCCTTTCTGCAAAAAACGCTCCTGTGAAAAGATGGATTGCTATCGGTCTCGTCGTTCTGGTACTCGGCGGGATAATTGTGTACAATAAAGTATTGCACCCCGCTCCCGGCGCATCGTCGGGTGGGCCGGGGGGCGGAAGTAAAGGCGGGGCCGACAGTAAGGGCGGACCCGGTGGCAAAGGTGGGCCGGGTGGTGGTCAGTCGCAAAGCGTCAACGGCTTTATAGTAATCTCGAAACGACTTCAGGAAGACATCGTCTCCAGCGGTTCCCTGCTGGCGGCTGAACAGGTCGATATCTACCCCGAAATTTCGGCCCGCATTATTCAGCTTAACATTCGCGAGGGACAGCCCGTCGCGAAAGGGGCACTGTTAGTGAAACTGTTCGATACGGATCTGAGGGCGCAACTCCAAAAACTTCAGGCGCAGGCCGATAACGCCCGGCGTACCGAAGAACGGAATAAGCAACTGCTGGCGCGGGGTGGTATCAGTCAACAGGAATATGACATTGTAACAACCAACCTGCGGTCGTCACTGGCCGATATTGAGCTGGTGCAGGCGAATCTGCAACGGACTGAAATCAGGGCACCGTTTTCGGGGGTCATTGGCCTGCGCAACGTTAGTTCGGGTGCTGTTGTATCGCCGAACACGCTCATTGCCCGGCTCCAGCAGATTTCGTCGCTTAAACTCGACTTCTCGATTCCCGAAAAATACGGGCAGTCGGTTCATACTGGAAGCCAAATTTCGTTTGTTGTCGATGGAGCCGCGCAGCCCAGTCAGGGCGTGGTGTATGCCATTGAGCCGGGTGTGGAAGAGCAGACGCGTAACCTCCGCATTCGGGCACGGGTGAACAACATCTTATCCAAAACCGGTCAGCCGCTGTTTCGGCCCGGCACCTTCGCCCGAGTTACACTGACGATTCAAAACGAGCAAAGTCTCGTGGTGCCTACGCAGGCTGTCATTCCACAAACCCGTACCAATCAGGTCATTGTGGTAAAAAATGGCAAAGCGGTTTTTAAAGATGTGAAGACGGGCCTTCGCACGGCGGGTACGATTCAGATTCTGTCGGGCCTGCAAAAAGGCGATACCGTTGCCACAACCGGGCTGCTGTTTTTGAAACCCGACTCGCCGGTTAAAGTTAGTAAAGTCATAACAATACCGGCCGCCGGACCGAAAGTTGCCGTAAACTGAGTTGTAAAGTTGTATAGTTATTGAGTTATATAGTTGCGGTTCCCCGCCGGGACTGACGCATAAACTATACAACTCGATAACTATACAACTCTGTAACTACACAACTGTATAACCCAATAACTCAACCAATATGAGCCTCCCCGAACTTAGCCTCAACCGACCGGTCTTTGCGATGGTGATGTCCATCGTTATTGTCCTTTTCGGTGTAATTGGCTTCACCTTCCTCGGTGTTCGCGAATACCCGGCCATCGACCCGCCGGTCATCTCGGTGCGTACCAATTATACGGGCGCAAACCCCGATATTATCGAATCGCAGATTACCGAACCCATCGAAAAATCGCTGAACAGTATTGAAGGCATACGGACCATTTCGTCTACCAGTGCGCTGGGAGCCAGCACCATAACCATCGAGTTTAACCTGGATGCGAATTTGGAACAGGCAGCCAATGATGTGCGCGACAAAGTAGCGCAGGCCCAGCGGCAACTCCCCCAGGACATTGACGCGCCCCCGGTGGTAACGAAGGCCGATGCGAACTCCGAACCGATTATTTTCATGACGGTTCAAAGCACCACGCGCAACCCGACGCAGTTGTCGGACTACGCCGAAAACGTGCTTCAGGAACGGGTACAAACGATTCCGGGTGTCAGTCAGGCCAATATCTACGGGCTGAAACGTCAGGCCATGCGGCTCTGGATTGATCCCATTAAACTGTCGGCCTACCGGTTAACCTCGCAGGATATTCAGGCGGCACTGAACGCCCAGAACGTCGAGTTACCCAGCGGAAAAGTGTACGGCAATACGACCGAACTGACCGTAAAAGCAGTGGGTCGGCTCACAACCGAAGAAGATTTCAACAACCTGATTCTGCGCCAGACCAGCAATCAGATCGTGCGTTTCAAAGATGTAGGCTATGCTACGCTGGGCGCAGAAAACGAAGAAACCATCTCGAAGCAAAATGGCGCAGTGGGCGTAATTCTGGTGCTGATTCCGCAACCCGGTGCCAACTACGTCAGCATTGCCGATGAGTTTTACACACGGTTCGATCAACTCAAGAAAGACCTGCCCGACGATATCATTGTCAGCATCGGCATTGACCGCAGTATATTCATTCGGCGGGCCATTGAGGAAGTGGGCGAAACCCTGCTTATCTCATTTGTGCTGGTGGTGCTGGTCATTTATTTCTTCTTCCGCGACTGGCTGATTGCCTTCCGGCCACTGATTGACATCCCGGTTTCGCTTATCGGTGCGTTTTTTATTATGTACGTGGCCGACTTCAGTATCAACGTGTTAACGCTGCTGGGTATCGTTCTGGCAACCGGGCTTGTGGTGGATGACGGCATTGTGGTGACGGAGAATATTTTCAAAAAGATTGAGCAGGGCATGGACACCCATAAAGCGGCTAAAGAAGGCTCGAACGAAATATTCTTTGCCGTTTTAGCCACCTCCATCACGCTGGCCATTGTGTTTCTGCCCATTATTTTCCTCGAAGGATTCGTAGGCCGGTTATTCCGGGAATTTGGCATTGTGGTAGCCGGAGCGGTCTTAATTTCGGCCTTCGTGTCGCTCACGCTGACCCCCGTATTAAGCGTAAAGTTGACCAGCAAAAATCACGGACGGTCCTGGTTTTACCGGAAAACAGAACCGTTTTTCGCGTGGTTAGATACCTCCTACCGCGAATCGCTGGGCGGCTTTATGCGTAAACGCGGCTGGGCTTTTGTGATGATTGGTGCCTGTGTAGCGTTGATTTTCGGATTAGGATCGCTGCTTAAATCTGAGCTGGCACCGCTCGAAGACCGAAGCCGCACCCGTGTGGCAATCACCTCGCCCGAAGGCACCAGCTACGAGTCGCAGGCTACCACTACCGACCGGGTGATGCAGTTCGTTCTCGATTCGATTCCAGAAACAAAATTAGCCTTCAGCGTTGTTGCACCGGGCTTTTCGGGCGCAGGCGCGGTTAATTCCTCTTTTGTGATGATAAATATGGTTGACCCTGCCGACCGTAAACGCTCCCAGCAGGTTATTGTCGATTACATAAATCAAAACGTTAAAAAGTTTAACGAGGCCCGGATGTTTGCCACGCAGGACCAAACGATTCAGGTTGGTCGGGGCGGTGGTTTGCCGGTTCAGTTCGTGATCCAGAATCTTAACTTCGAGAAACTGCGCGAAAAATTGCCGACCTTTTTAGATGAAGTCCAGAAAGACCCAACGTTCCAGAACTCCGATGTTGACCTGAAGTTCAATAAGCCCGAACTGAATATCAGCATCGACCGGGAGAAGGCAACGAACCTCGGCATCTCCGTACAGGACGTAGCCCAGACGCTGCAATTAGCCCTGAGTAACCGACGGCTGGCTTACTTCCTGATGAATGGCAAACAGTATCAGGTGATTGGGCAGGTGGACCGCGCCGACCGCGATACACCCGTTGATCTGGCATCGTTTTATGTCCGCTCCAATCAGGGTCAACTCATTCAGTTAGACAACTTAGTGAAATTTCAGGAAGTCAGCAGTCCGCCACAAGTGTATCACTTTAACCGGTTCAAATCAGCGACGGTATCGGCGGGTCTGGCTCCTGGCAAAACCGTTGGTGATGGCGTTGAAGCGATGCGGGCCATTGCTGCCCGAACCCTCGACCAGACATTTCAAACCGCTCTGTCCGGCCCCTCGCGCGACTATGCCGAGAGTTCGTCCAACACGCTGTTTGCCTTCGGACTGGCTCTGATTCTGGTTTATTTAGTACTCGCTGCCCAGTTCGACTCGTTTATCGACCCGCTGATTATCATGATTACCGTGCCGCTGGCTCTTGCCGGAGCCGTGTTTTCCCTCTGGATGTTCAACCAGACGCTGAATATTTTCAGCCAGATTGGTATCATTATGCTGGTGGGATTAGTAACCAAAAACGGTATTCTGATTGTTGAGTTCGCCAATGAACAGCGTCTGCTGGGTCGAAATAAATTTGAGGCTGCTGCCGAGTCTGCGGCCATGCGTCTGCGCCCCATTCTGATGACGACGCTGGTGGCGGCTTTTGGTGCATTGCCGCTGGCCCTCGCGCTGGGGTCGGCCTCGAAAAGCCGGGTTCCGCTGGGTATCGTAATTGTGGGCGGGTTGATGTTCTCGCTGATTCTGACGCTGTACGTTGTGCCGGTTATTTACACCTACATGAGCCGCCGGAAAGATGTAAAACCGGAAGAACTGCCGGCGGACGACAAACCAAAACCGGAAGAGCTGGAGATGACCGTTTAAGCGTCAGCCCTTCCAACCAAAAAGTGCGGCCACGTTCAGAACGTGGCCGCACTTTTTGGTTGCTGATTATTCCTGACCGTTTATTACCCGCGTCTTGTATTCTGTACTGTGATGATGGTCGGTGCGGACTGGTAAAAATCGAATAACGACCGGCCCAGCAACTCATGGCTAACGGCATTGAGATGACCAGCATCGTTCGGCAAAAAATATTCTTCGCGGGGGCGAATAACCGAATCGGTATCAAAAACACTCACTAACCGTCTTTCGGCTTCGCGCAGCAGCACAAGACGGGCACACCGGCGAAGCCACCTGGTCAGAGAATTCTGGTGCGGGAACGGCGTCATTAACAACACGTTATGGCGATAGGGACGCAGTTCGTCGAGCAACACGGATAGTAACGTAACCGGGCGATTAGGCCGGACAAGCGACCATAGAGCCGCGCCAACAACATGCACGCGACTACGCAACCCCGGCTTGTCAGACCGAGTAGATAATCCAGTCATGGGCGGAACAGCCAACGGTTCCAACGGGAAGCAACCTGCTTGCGAAGCAGGTTCCAGAAGCAGCGTATGATCGAGTTGGAGTATGATAAGGTCATAGCGGTTCAGCGGCAATTTAGCCAGCATCGCTATGGTCTGCGCCATGGTCAGGTGGGCATAGGCTTCGACAGATACCGCCCGTCCGACGCGGCTGATTTGCCGGATAAACTGCCCTATATAACTCAGCTTTCCACCCGGCAGTCCGTAGCCGTAGGTATGTTCATCGCCAATCACTAACACATTCATCAGTCAATAACAAATGAGATGAGTAAACCCATTTCCCGCCTATACGTACGGGTTTGGGCGAATGTGGCAACAAACAAAAAAATAATTGATAACCTGCATACTATCTGCAACGTTATACGTTGGGAGTGCGTAGTCTGTTTATAGCCAGGAATTTCAACGTAAATCTGCCCGGACTTTGTTTTTTCGAAAATCATCTTCGTTCGCCGACCATGACCTGCTAAGCGTCATTCAGGCCTGCCGTGTTAATGACCCGCGCGCGCAGCGAACGCTGTTCAGGCAGTTTTTTGGGTATGCCAAAAGCATCTGTCTTCGGTATACGTCGAGCGTTGAAGAAGCAGAAGATGTGTTGAACGAGGGTTTTTTAAAAGCCTTTCAGCACTTAGACGGCTATAATGACGCACTGCCGTTTAAGGCCTGGCTTCGCACGATTTTAGTGAACACGGCCATCAGCCATTACCGAAAAAATAACCGGTTCGACCAGCACGCTTCCTTAGAATCGGGCGAACAGGTGGCGTTTGATGAGGACATAGTCGATCAAATTGCTGCGGAAGAAATTCTGGCTTTGGTACAGCAGCTAAGTCCAACCTACCGAACCGTATTTATGATGCATGTCGTGGATGGGTATACCCTTCACGAAATTGCCGGTATTCTGGATCATAACGAAGCCACGGTCCGCTCGAATTACGCCCGCGCCCGACAAAAATTACAAGTACTTGTCAAGCAGGCATATCACACCAGAACAGGCTCTACAGCCTCCATCCCCTATCATGAAAACTGACCGATTTACCGACAGTATTCGGCGAAAACTGGAAAGTATTCGACCGGAGTTTACCGAAAAAGACTGGGCCAATATGCAGAAATCACTGCATCAGGCTAACCTGTCGCAGCCCGGCTCGCCCCCGGCAGGCAATCCATTTAGTGGTGGTCTGTGGACGGCAAAGTCATGGCTCCTGGCGGCTGCTTCTGTCAGCACCGTTGTGTTGATTGCCTTCAGCGTTTGGCAGCGTCGTGAGATCACCCAGCTTCGACAAACGCTCGGTCAGCAGAATCCGCAGTCGACGCGGTCTGCTATGCCCGGAAAAACAAATATGCCCGCACCTGGACCTGAAGTTGACAGCCCGTCCCTAACCCATGCCCACACCGAACAACCTCAGCCAGTTGGGGAATTACCGGCTGTCTCTGATAACAAAACGTTCAGTCAGCCCCGGCCCGATACGGTTTACATTGACCGATATGTTGCTGTGCCTTCGCCCGTTCGAACTGTGCCGCCAGAAGCAGAACGCCCGGCCCAACGGTCGGATAATCCAGCAGAAAAAGTGTATGCCGGAACCACCCGCGCCCCCGCTTCGGCAAACCAACCCAACAAATCAGATAACCTAACCCATAACCAGCAAACAGACACGTATGGTGCATCCTCTACTCTGCCTACAGTTGACAACAACAATCCGAATTCGTCAATAACAAACACTGAATCAGCGAATACACTCCCGGCTAAAGAGCGAAAATTACTTAATTCGTATGCCGAAAAACGGCAGAAGAACGGTCGTAAATCGTCGGCAAATTCAGCGAATGATGCTACCAAGGCGGTTACTCGAATAATCCCTGTCAAGGCTGAACAACCCGCTCAGGTAAGCGAACCATCGGCAACGTATGCATTGGCTAAAAGTCTGCCACTCACGACGCTAACGATAAACTGGACCGCTAAACTGGCTCAACAGGCAAAACGTATGCGACCCACCCTCCCGGCACCGCCTACAGAGCAGCCTGTTGAAAAAGCGGTTGAAAAGGCCCCTGACAGCCAACCTATTAACCGGATGGCAACCCGTTTTCGGATGGGCATTGGGGGTGAAGTCGCTTCAACGTTGTGGCGCGTGGGCGTGTTTACGGAAGTGCTTGTCGGAAAACACTGGGCAGTAGGCGTTGGGCTTAATCAGGCAACGTACAATGGTCGGTTTATCAACGATTTTGATTTCGATGCACGTACACGGCGGGATTTTCGGAAGGAATTTGCACGCGGAATCGACCCCAAACGCGACATTCTGAATATTGATGCCAGCACGACCCGCCTTCAGATTCCCCTTTCGCTTGGCTACCGGATTCCGCTGACTAAAACATTGAGCCTACTGCCAACGGTGGGTACTTACTTAGATTTAAACAGCAACGAAGACGTAACATTTTATTGCCCCATTTTCCTCCCACAGCGGGGATTCGATGAAATAAAATACAGTGCTACCCGATCTGTTGCGCTCATTAATACGTTTACGCTGGGTGCTGGCCTCGAATGGCAGCGCGGTCACTGGGTACTACAAGGCAGTCCGGTACTAACCATCCCCCTACAGGCTGACCCTACACCCATGCAACCCGACCTAAACTGGCAGAAAAATACAGCGGTCAGTTTGCGGGCGCGGCTCCTGTATCAGTTTTAAAAGGTATGGCAGGAGTGGTCAGGTAATGGTCAGAAGTAGTCAAAACTTGACCATTACCTGACCATTACTTGACAATCCCTGGCTATTTCATGACAACCTTCTGACTATTTCCCACAGAAACCCGCCAGATTCGTCCGGCAGCATCGTCGGCAACGAGTAGAGAGCCATCGGGCAATACAGCCACGCCAACGGGTCGGCCATGAACGTCTTTATCGTGTCCTGTCACAAATCCGGTCAGAAAGTCTTCCGGCTTACCGGGTTTGCCATTCTGGAAAGGAACAAAGACAACTTTATAGCCCGAAAATTCCGAACGATTCCATGAACCATGCTGCCCGATGAATGCACCATTCCGGTATTTTTCGGGGAAGTTCTTCTTATCGTAAAAAGCCAGACCGAGCGAGGCCGTGTGTGCGCCCAGTGGCACATCGGGCATCACCGCTTTTTTCACTAAATCGGGCCGCTCACCCTTCCGGCGCGGGTCTTCGTTCTGTCCATAATACGAATACGGCCAGCCATAAAACGCACCTTCTTTCACGCTCGTCAGGTAATCGGGCACAAGGTCATCGCCCAATTCATCCCGTTCATTAACAGCCGTGTAGAGCATTTTCGTGGTGGGTTGCCAGCCCATACCAACGGGATTCCGCAACCCACTGGCATAAATGCGTTCGCCGGTTCCGTCCGGGTTTATTTCTAAGATATTAGCCCGCCGACGTTCGTTCTCGGGGCCGTTCTCGCCTACGTTGCTGCCTGACCCAACGGAAATGAAAATCGTTTTCCCGTCAGGACCAGCCAACAGATTACGGGTCCAGTGGTTGTTATAGCCACCAGCGGGCAGGTCTAAAATCTTCTTTCCCGGAGCGGTTATCTTCGTCTGACCGGGTTTGTAATCGTACCGCATCAGCCCGTCGGTGTTGGCCGCGTAGAAACTGTTGCCCAGCACCAGCATCCCGAAAGGCCGGTTCAAGCCAGTCAGAAACGACTCACGCAGGTCGGGTTTTCCATCGTTGTTGGTATCACGAAAAAGAGTAATTCGGTTAGCACTGGTGCCGGACTGTTCCGATTTGTCGCGACCCGTAACGGCATTGATAACCGCATTTTTGGCCCCTTTTCGTTCTGTATTGGACTCAGCAACAAATAGATCGCCGTTGGGTGCAACATAGAGCCAGCGCGGGCTTTGCAAATCGCGGGCATATTCTGTAACAACAAAACCCGCCGGTGCTTTGGGCATTGTGCCATCCGGCCAGCCAATGACATTACTGAAATTTTTGGCCGACTTTGTAACGTACGGAGCTGGCAGATTTAGCGTTGAACTGGTGGTAACAACTGTTGCTCCGGCCTGATTAGCCTCTTTTTTCTGACTACAGGCCACCACAGTTACCGTCAGCACAGCGGCTGTGAAAAGACGTGTTTGTGTATTCATCGTTGAGTTGATTATTCGGGTAATCACTCAACTCGATGAGCAATGGTTTGGTTACGGATTGTCTTTTTTCGCACTTAATTCTGTCCCCTGAATCGCAATGGTCAGGCCGGTTACGGCTTTGGTAGCGGCATCCCGAACAAACGTAATGATCGACCCATACGAACTGGTAGACTGGTAGGTATCGTCCTTCGTTTGTTTGAGCAGCTTGTTCTTGCCGTAGCTATCGGCCTCGCCGAACAGGTCACCTTTCTCAGCCGTAATACTATATTTCTGAAGTGGACTGCCACTGGCAAAGGTGTATGATCCCGCATACGCTTTCAGGGCTGTTGAGTCGGTTGATGCAGTTTGCGCATTCGTAGTAGAAGCAACCGCTACCAGACTGATTATCAGCAATAAATTCAGGAACTGTTTCATAGGAATTTGAGGAGATTTGATTTAAGAAAAAGTGTTGGACAGGATTACAGCCGGGCCGCCGGGCGGATTTAACAGGATCTAATTTATAGAGCTGATTAATTCTTCTTTTACAATGTAAAATTAAAGGGCTGATTTGTCATCCCGACGACAGGAGGAATCTCAAGTTGCGTAGTAGTCAAGCTTGAGATTCCTCCTGTCGTCAGAATGACAAATACATCAGAATATTCTTAGAAAGTTTAAAACATACTCTCCCATAAAATCCTGTTTAATCCTGTCCAAAAAACCAGTCACTCACAAGGTACATGAAAATTTGGCGTATGGAATCGGGCCTTTGTGAAAAACTTCGCTAACGGCTTCCATCCCGAAGCGTCGGTAAAAATCAGCCGCATCAAGCCGCGCATCGCACCAGAGCGTAGTTGCGCCCTGGCGTTTGGCTTCGTCCATAACATGATTCAGCAACAACGTCCCGATTCCCTGACGCTGGCAATCGGGACGAGCCGCAAATTTGCGAAAACGGGATTCGTTTTTATTGACGAATAAAGAAATTACCGCCACCAACTCCTCATCCCGAAACGCCCCGAAATGGTGGCCCTCTTCATCATTTTCGACCTTTACGTAGTCGAACGGCTTGTCGGGCCAAAGCACCGAGTGACGTAACGGGTACGTTTGTTCGGGCGTGATGGAACGGATCGAAATGATTTCGGATGAAAACGGAGATGAGCCTGGCATTCGGTCTTTGGTTGAGATGTCAAAATGGTAATTTCCCCAAATCGACGTTGCCTCCGGTTAGGATAATGCCTATTTTCTGTCCGGCAAACTGGTCTTTATGCTTCAGCACGACGGCCAGCGGCACGGCACACGAAGGTTCGATAATAATTTTCATGCGCTCCCAGATTAACCGCATGGCCGCAATGATTTCGGCATCGGAAACGGTCAGAATATCCGAAACATGTGCCCGAATAATGGCTAAGGTTCGTTCGCTGAGGTTCGTTAATAAGCCGTCGGCAATGGTGTTGATATACGGTGCTTTTTCAACCTGACCGCTGCGAAACGACAGAATGGCATCGGCCGCTCCTTCCGGTTCTCCGGCAATGACGCGGGTTTTGGGCGATAGATAATGCGTTGCTAAAGCCGTTCCGCTCAGCAATCCGCCCCCGCCAACGGGAGCCAGAATCACATCGAACAGACGGTCAGACTGGTCTGAATTTAACCCGCAATCTTCAATCAATTCTTTGGCGGCTGTGGCCTGTCCGGCAATAACGCGGTCGTCGTCAAACGGGTGAACCAACACGGCTCCCGTACGGGCCATCACCTCGCGCACGCCGTTTTCACGGGCTTCAAGCGTTGGTTCGCATTCGATTACCTCGGCGCCGTAATCCCGAACAGCATCTTTTTTAACCTGCGGGGCCGTGCGGGGCATCACAATGTAGGCGGGCATGCCCACCTGCCGGGCCGCAAACGCGATTGCCTGCGCATGATTACCTGACGAATGGGTGGTGATGGCGTTACCTTCTTGATTATGAGTCACCTGCAACACAGCATTCAGCCCACCCCGCGCTTTGAATGCGCCAATTTTCTGAAAATTCTCGCACTTAAAAAACACTGTTGCCCCGACTCGGTCATTGATGGTTTGATTGGTCAGCACGGCCGTGCGGTGTATATAGGGCCGGATGCGGTCGTGGGCTTCCTGAATGGTATCGAGTGTGATCATGGATGGGTATATTGTGCGCAATTTGACGTTTATACGTTGTCCTTTAGCGCACAAACTTCACAAGTTAAAGGTTATATTACAACCTACAATGTCAACCGCTAAACACTAAACCCGTTCCGTTATGAACACCGACCGTCGTTCGTTTTTGAAACAAGCCGCTGGCTCACTTGCTGGCATGGCCCTGCTGCCAACTGCTTTTGCCGAAGCCCCTATGAAAAAGATGTTTTTCGATATTTCGCTGGCCGAGTGGTCATTGCATAAGGCCCTGTTCGCCAAAAAAATCACCAATTTAGATTTCCCCGGCATTGCTCGTAAAGACTTCGATATCAGCATTGTCGAGTACGTCAACCAGTTTTTCAAAGACAAAGCGCAGGACAAAACGTACCTCAACGACCTGCTCACGCGCTGCAAAGACAATGGCATCACCAACCACCTCATCATGATTGACGGCGAGGGTGATTTAGCATCGACCGACGCAGCTAAACGTATGAAAGCCGTTGACGACCATCATAAATGGGTTGAGTGTGCGAAATATTTAGGCTGCAAAACCATCCGGGTCAACGCGGCTGGTCAGGGTACAGCCGAAGAGATGCAGAAAGCCGCCATTGAGGGCTTGAGCAAGCTGGGCGAGTTCGCTAAAACCATGAATATCAATGTTATCGTCGAAAATCACGGTGGGTATTCATCCAACGGGCAATGGCTGTCGGGCGTAATGAAGCAGGTGAATATGAAAAACGTGGGAACGCTCCCCGACTTCGGTAATTTCTGCATCAAACGGGGCGAAGGACACACCTGCGCCGAAGAATACGACCGGTATCAGGGCACGAAAGAACTAATACCCTTCGCCAAAGGCGCATCGGCCAAATTTTACGACTTCGACGCCAACGGAAACTGCGTTGAAACCGACTACAACCGAATCATGAAAATCGTGAAAGACAGTGGATTTAAAGGCACCATCGGGATCGAATACGAAGGCGACCACATGGAAGAATACGAAGGCATCCGCAAATCCAAAGCCGTTCTGGAACGCGTCGGACCAATGGTGTAAATTATTCATAATCACCGGGTTAAAACCCGGCGCAAGTCATTGGCGCAGTAAGCAATAACTTGCACCGGGTTTTAACCCGGTGATTACAAAGCCTTGTGTATAAACTCTCCAACTCCTCACAGGCCATCTTCTGGCTTAGTAAAACCATGACAACTACTGAACCTCAGATCAGTACAAATTTTATAGGTAACGAAGCCGTTGCGGGTGATGGCGATTTATTCAGGGCGTTTGCTCCGGCCCGCCATGAAAACCTCGACGATGACTTTGCCAACGTATCGCACAAACAGGCTGATCTGGCCGTTGAGAAAGCAGCCGCTGCTTTTCCGGTTTATGCCAAACTCACCCCTATACAACGGGCTGATTTTTTAGAGGCCATTGCTGCTGAAATCGAGGCACTCAGCGACGAATTAATCGAACGGGCGGTGCTGGAAAGTGGCTTGCCAACCGGACGGATGTCGGGCGAGCGGGGCCGGACAACGGGGCAGCTTCGGCTGTTTGCGAACGTACTGCGCGAAGGTTCGTGGGTCGATGCTCGCATCAATCCGGCCCTCCCCGACCGACAGCCCCTGCCCCGCGTCGACTTGCGCCGGATGCTGGTGCCGCTCGGTCCGGTGGTGGTGTTTGGGGCAAGTAATTTTCCGCTGGCTTTTTCGGTGGCGGGTGGCGATACGGCGTCGGCACTGGCGGCTGGTTGCCCCGTTATTGTGAAAGCGCACCCGTCGCATCCGGGCACATCGACGCTGGTGGGGCAGGCCATCGTATCGGCTGCGGTGAAAACCGGAATGCCCGATGGCGTTTTTTCGCTTCTCCACGCCGATAATGAGGTGGCCCAGCAATTAGTGGCTCACCCAGCCGTAAAAGCCGTCGGGTTTACGGGGTCGCGGGCAGGCGGATTGGCGTTGTTGCGCGTGGCGCAGGAACGTACTGAACCGATTCCGGTATATGCCGAAATGAGTGCCGTTAATCCGGTTGTCGTGTTGCCGGGAGCCATTCAGCAGGAGGCAGGACCGCATTCAGCGGTTACGGTGGCGGCTGGTCTGGCGGCTTCCGTAACGCTCGGTGTCGGTCAGTTCTGCACCAATCCGGGACTGGTTTTTCTTATGGATTCGCCGAAAACGGCCATTTTTTTAGAAACAGTTGCCGAGAAAATACGGGCGTCGGTCCCGGCCACGATGCTGAACGCGGGCATCTGCCATGCCTATCAGAAAGGCGTTCAGCAAAATCGCATCATTCCCGGTGTGCATGTACTGGCCGAAGCCGATACCGAAACGGATAACACCCGAACTGAAGGACGGCCTACGGTTCTGACAACGACAGCGCCTATTTTTCTGAGTAGTCCAATGCTCACGGATGAAGTGTTTGGACCGTCATCGCTTATCGTCGTTTGTGAAACGGAAGCCGAACTGGTTGACTGCCTGACCCTTCTGGAAGGGCAACTTACGGCAACCGTTTACGCCACTGCTGCCGAACTGACCGAGTCTACTATTGACTGGGTTTCGTTATTACAGGCCAAAGCCGGACGCGTATTGTTCGGGGGATTCCCGACGGGCGTAGAAGTTAGCGAAGCCATGACGCATGGCGGACCTTTTCCGGCCACCAGCGACAGCCGCTCGACATCCGTTGGCACAGGAGCTATTTTACGGTTCGTGCGGCCCGTTACGTACCAGAGTTTCCCGGATGAGTTGCTCCCTCCCGCTCTACAAAACGCTAACCCGCTCGGCATCTGGCGGAATGTGGATGGGGTGATGAAAAAGGAATAAACAAAGCAGACCCCGGACTTGAGTCCGGGGTCTGCTTTGTTTATTCCTTTATTTCAAACTTCCCATTCCCCCGTCGACGCCGATAATCTGGCCGGTAATCCAACTCGCCTGATCGGTAAGGAGATAAGCCGCCATTCCGGCAATATCTTCCGGCGTACCATAGCGATTCAGCGGATGACGTTTATTGCCAGCCTCCCGTTTGGTGTCGTCGGCGAGCAGAAACTGCGCGAGTGGCGTATCCGTCAGTGATGGCGCAATGGCGTTTACCCGAACATTGAACGGAGTCAGTTCAGCCGCGAGCGACTTGGTCAATCCCTCAACTGCCGATTTCGCCACCGACACCGAGGAGTGCATACCCATCCCCAATTTGGCCGCTACCGTACTGAACAGCACAATACTGGCCGATTTTGATTTCTTGATGGCGGCATAACTGGCATGAATGGCACTGACCGCACCCAATACGTTTATCTCGAAATCGTGCCGATAATCGTCCAATGTGAGCCGCTGGAAAGGTTTCAGATTGATGGTGCCTGGGCAATAAACCAGTCCGTGCAGGGTGTCGGGCAGTTGCGTGAAGGCGTCAACAGCGGGGGTCTGCGTTACGTCCCACGTCATGTGTGTAGACTGGATGCCTTCGGGTTGAGTGCGTCCGGCGGTGAAAAGCGTTGCGCCCTGCGCCTGAAGTTGCTGGGCGAGTGCATGGCCAATGCCCGAACTCGCGCCAATGATAAGAATGTTTTTACCCTGCATAAATAAAAAAGTTATAGAGTTACAGAGTTGTGAAGTAGTACCGATGACCAGCCACTTTACAACTGTATAACCCTATAACTTTATAACTCAACTAAATTGTTATGCTCGGCTGAGCAACGTAGCGCAGAAGTTCCTGCTTCGTGGCGTCGTCGGAGAATTTGCCGCTATACGAAGCCGTAATGGTCGAACTGTTGATGTCGTGAACACCCCGCGTCGATACGCACAGGTGTTTGGCGTCAATGATAACGGCCACATCCTCTGTTTCAAGCACTTTTTTGAGTTCGTCGGCAATCTGCACCGTCAGGCGTTCCTGCACCTGTGGCCGTTTGCTGAAATAATCGACAATACGGTTCAATTTCGACAGGCCAATCACTTTACCACTGGAAATGTAAGCAACGTGCGCTTTACCAATAATCGGCACAAAGTGGTGTTCGCAATAGGTCTGCACGATGATGTCTTTCTCGACCAGCATTTCGTTGTACCGAAACTTGTTGTCGAACAGCGTTGGCTCGGGTTTGTTGGCCGGGTTCAATCCCCGAAAAATTTCTTTCACGTACATCTTAGCCACGCGCCGGGGCGACCCTTTCAGGCTGTCGTCGGTCAGGTCGAGGCCAAGAATGCCCATAATCTCACGAAAATGTTCTTCAATTAGGTCAATTTTAAGGTCGTCGTCCATGTCGAACGCATCGGGACGCATGGGCGTATCAATGGAGGCCGCGCCGTGGGCATCACCAATTTCATCGACTAATTCATTGTGTTCCGTCGAGTGTCCATTCAGGGCATGTCCGTTTGTAGCAGTGCCGTTCGTGGCCCGACCATTCGAAGCCCGGCCATTGACGGCCTGACCGTTAGACGGGGTATTCGACGAAGTTCCGTTCAGTTTCATACAGTCTGATTTTAAGGTCTAAGGCCTCGTTTAGTTCGTTGCGTAGAATGTTGTAAATAATGATGGCAATGTTTTCGGCAGACGGATTCAGATCAGCAAATTCGTCGGTGTCGAGGTTTAGGTTTTTGTGGTCGAAGCGGTCCGTAACGTGCTCTTTAATTAAGTCGCCGAGGTACTTCATGTCCATGACATAACCCGTTTCGGGGTCAATGGGGCCGGTCACCTGAACAATCAGTTCATAATTGTGCCCATGATAATTGGGATTGTTGCATTTGCCATACACCCGCGTATTCTTCTCGTCTGACCAGTTTGGATTGTTCAGTCGATGAGCCGCGTTGAAATGTTCCTTTCGAAACACCGCAACCCGTGGGGCACTGGCCCGTATATTGTCCATAAAAACGAATCGAAAAAGGTTTCGATCAACCTGTCGTTACAAAGTTTGTGCACAACACAGGCAGACAGCAGAGCGAGTAGCCAGGACGCTCTTTCGTATGCGATTGATAATTAATAAACCGACTCAAAAGCCTTTTTGTTCAACGTTTGAAATAAAAAGTTAAACAATAAAAACGGATTGATTCACAGTAATAACATCCGCTTATCCGGTAATGTTCCCACCCGCCTATTGTGACCGTGTCAGCGGAACCCGACGCGGTCAGTGGCCGTTGTGCCCCCATGAAACGTTTACGAAAACCTATGCTACTGACCATACTCATACTTGCCGGACTCTTTGCCAGTGTCTTTGTATTCATGCAGCAAAGCACCTTCGGGAGTAACCCTGCTGAATCTCGGCTGGACCGTATCAGAAAATCACCAAACTACCGAGACGGGACTTTTCAAAACCCCGAACCAACGGAGGTCATGCGGGAAGGCGCGTCATACATTGACCTAATGTCCGATTTTGTCAATAAAGCGAAAGACAATACGCCCCTCAAGCCACTTCCTTCCGTACGCACCGACCTCAGAAC
This sequence comes from uncultured Spirosoma sp., assembly GCA_964244845.1. GTDB lineage: Bacteria > Bacteroidota > Bacteroidia > Cytophagales > Spirosomataceae > Spirosoma. The sequence continues at coordinate 164,216 of CAXTKE010000009.1, read as the reverse complement.
ATTACCCGATTCAACGCCCACGATTGTGTGGTTCGGGCACTCGTCGTACCTCATTAAATCGAAGGGAATAAATATTCTGGTCGATCCGGTGTTTAGCGGAAATGCATCGCCGGTGTCGTTTTTCGGGAAGGCGTTTCCGGGCGCGAATGTATACGGGGCTGACGATATGCCCGATATTGATTTGCTGATTCTCTCCCACGATCATTACGATCACCTTGATTACCAGACGATTACTAAACTCATTCCGCGCGTCAAAAAATTCTACACGGCTCTGGGCGTGGGTGCCCACCTCGAACGCTGGGGCGTTCCCGCCGACCGGATTGTCGAATTCGACTGGTGGGAGAACCACGTTGTTTCGGCAGACATCAATCTGACGGCGGTTCCGGCGCGGCACTTTTCGGGGCGCAGTTTCACACGCGGAAAGACCCTCTGGACGGGCTTCGTGCTCAATCTACACGGCTACAATTTGTATCTGGGTGGCGATTCGGGCTACGGCAAACACTTCCGGGAAATCGGCGATAAATTTGGCCCGTTTGACTTGGCTATTCTCGAATGCGGGCAATACGGCAAAGACTGGCCGAACATTCACATGCTGCCCGAAGAGGTTGCCACAGCCGCGCTGGAGTTAAAGGCCAAAACGGTTTTGCCGGTTCACTGGGCCAAGTTCGCACTGGCCTATCACGGCTGGAAAGACCCTATCGAGCGGTTCACGAAACGCGCTGCCGAACAGAAACTCGATGTGACAACGCCTATGATTGGTGAGCCTCTGGTAGTAGGAGTTACGTATCCGCGTTCGCTTTGGTGGAATTATTGAACAAAGCATCGTCGCGGGGTAAAATTGGGTGCGTTTCAGCATATCGCACAGATGTCATCTTTACATTTCAGTACATAAAAAAGATGACATCTGTGCGATATGCTGAAACGCACCCGTAAAATTTTATAGCCGTATGTTTTTTGCTGTGAAACATCGTTCTTTGGCAAGTGAACTTTTCCGATGCAACGTATCACTATGCAAACGCCTTCCCGACGCCAATTCATTCGCACTGCCGCCCTTACGGGTGCGGCCACGTCCATTTTCCCCGCCATCCTGACAGGCGCCAAACCCGCTGATCCCAAAGTAAGGCTGGCGTTTATTGGCGTTGGTTCACGGGGACGCAGCCATGTTGAGCAGGCACTTTACCGCGATGATGTTGAGATAACGGCCATCTGCGACCCTGCGCCCGAAGCCATCAGCCGCACCATGGCCATGATTGAAAAAGCCGGTCGGAAGGCTCCGGTAGCGTATGGCAAAGGCGATGAAGCGTTTAAGGACATGCTCAAACGCGATGATATCGACGGGGTTGTGATTGCCACGCCCTGGGAATGGCACGTACCGATGGCTGTGGCGACCATGCAGGCGGGAAAATATGCAGGCATCGAAGTATCGGCAACGGTGACGCTCAAAGAATCCTGGGATCTGGTCAACGCATCCGAGAAAACCGGAGTGCCGTGTATGATTCTGGAGAACGTTTGTTACCGGCGCGACGTGCTGGCCGTGCTGAACATGATTCGCAAGGGCATGTTCGGCGAGATGACGTATGCACACTGCGGTTACCAGCACGATTTGCGAAACATTAAATTCAACGACGGCAAATCCATTGGGGGCATCGGAGCCGAATTTGGCGCGAAAGGCTACTCGGAAGCGCATTGGCGCACCCAGCACTCGGTAGACCGCAACGGCGATTTGTACCCAACGCACGGCCTCGGCCCGGTCGCTCACTGGCTCGATATTAACCGGGGCAATCGCTTTACGCACCTGACCAGCACCGCCACCAAAAGCCGGGGACTGCACAAATACGTCGTGGACAAAGGTGGTCCCGACCATCCGAACGCGAAAGTAAATTTTAAACTTGGCGACGTTGTCACGACCGTCATTCAGTGCGCCAACGGCGAGAACATTGTCATCATCCATGACACAAACTCCCCCCGCCCCTACTCGCTTGGGTTCCGGGCACAGGGCACCAACGGCATCTGGATGGACGACAATGACATGATTTATTTAGAGGGCGTTTCGCCTAAGCCCCACAGTTGGGAGCCATTTGCTGCCTATCAGGAGAAATACGACCACCCGCTCTGGAAACGCCACGCCCAAACCGCCGAAAGCGCGGGACATGGCGGCATTGATTTTTTCGTGATCCGCGCGTTCATCGAATCCATAAAAGCCAAAGGTCCCGTTCCCATCGACGTGTACGATGCCGCCGTTTGGAGTGCCATCAGCCCATTGTCTGAGCAGAGCATTGCCGGGGGCAGCAAGCCCGTCGAAATTCCCGATTTCACGCGGGGCAAATGGAAAACCAACAAGCCGATTTTCGGGCTGGGGGACGCTTTCTGAACCGGGATTTTATCAAGATTAAAACGATTGGCAGGATTTATCCAACTGGTTTTAAGTAGCGTGGGTTTCCACCCACGCTACTTAAAACCAGCTTCAATTACTGATTAATCAGGTTCTATCCTTACTTTGTAAAAATATTTAAAATCTCCGGTGTCTTTACCTACCCTAAACGTATAAACCAACCCCATGACGCCTACCGCTCCCGCTAAAACCCAGAATTACACGGGTCCTTTGCTCATTATTGGTGCCCTTTTCTTCGTATTTGGCTTCGTTACGTGGGTCAATAGCGTGCTGATTGCATTTTTTAAGCAAGCGTTTAGTCTGACTTCCTTTCAATCGACGCTGGTTGCATTCGCCTTTTTTATCTCGTATACCCTCATGGCGATTCCGTCGTCGGCACTGCTGAGACGAACGGGTTTTAAAAATGGCATGTCGATGGGGTTGCTGACAATGGCCGTTGGTACAATTATTTTCATTCCGGCAGCAAAGTCCGTTTCGTATCCGCTATTTCTGGTGGGTCTGTTTATCATCGGTATTGGCCTGACCGTGTTGCAAACGGCCTCGAATCCGTATGCTACCATTCTGGGTCCCCGCGAGAGTGCCGCCCAGCGAATTAGCTTTCTGGGAATTGCCAACAAACTGGCGGGTATTCTGAGTCAGGTGATCTTTGGTGGGCTGTTTTTGTCGGGAGCTAACGCCATTACGGGAGCCGCTTCGCTCGAAAAAGTCGTTACGCCTTATCTGGTTTTAACGGGTATACTCGTGGTTTTGGCCGGGCTTATCCGCTTCTCGAATTTGCCCGAAGTATCGGAAGAACAGGACGATGTCCCTGCCGATACGACTGCCATTCATAGCAGCGTCTGGCAATTTCCGAACTTAGTACTGGGCGTATTGGCTCTGTTCTGTTACGTTGGTGCTGAGGTCATCACCGGCGATCTGATTATCAGTTACGGTCGGGCCATCGGTTTCAGCAACGACGAAGCCAAACATTTCACGACCTACACCCTGATTGGTTTATTGGGCGGTTACCTGCTGGGCATCATCGCCATTCCGAAGTTTATCTCCCAGCAAAACGCCCTGCGCTACGGTATGATTCTCGCGCTGGTGCTCACGGTGGGCGCGTTGGTGACGGATGGCTTTGCGTCTGTTTTGTGCATTGCGCTGATGGGATTTGCCATCTCGCCCGTGTGGCCCGCCGTTTGGCCGCTGGCTCTAAACCGGCTCGGCACATTCACCAAACTTGGTTCGGCCCTGCTCATTATGGGTATTTCGGGCGGTGCGTTACTGCCCCTGCTGCATGGCTATCTGACCGATACATTTAGCCCAAAAACGGCCTATGCGTTGCTTTTACCCCTGTTCGGCTACATCCTTTACTACGCCATATCGGGCCATAAGAAAACGCGCTGGTAATTCATCATGGATTTAGACCTTCTTAGAAAATCCATTGAGAAAGGCAACCTGGATTGGAAAAAACACGTTACACAGAGGCTCATAGAGCGCGGACTTACGAGAACTGACGTGTTAGGAGTACTTCAGGATGGTGAAATTATTCGTGATTATCCCGATGATAGTCCATGTCCCAGTGCACTATTTCTGGGTTTTGCGAATAACCGGCCTGTTCATGTAGTAGCGGCTTATAATGAGACCAACGATATGACCCATATTATTACCGCCTACGAACCGACGCTGGAGTTTTTCAGGGATGATTTTAAAACCAAAAGGAAGCTATGAAAAATGACCCTTGCCCCCTGTGTGAAGGCCAAAAACAACCAGGCAGAACGACATTTACGGCTGACTTAGGCGAGAATTTAGTAGTTATTCGAAACGTTCCAGCTAAGATTTGTGATCAGTGTGGCGAAGAATGGATTGCTGACGACGTATTCCAGCAGATTGAACGGATTGTTGAGAATGCCAAACGGGAACATCGCCAATTTGAAGTATTGTCATTAGCCTAATGGTTATTACCGCATCGACGCCCGGCCGTATTTGTCTCTTCGGCGAACATCAGGATTATTTAGGGTTGCCGGTCATTGCGGCTGCCATTTCGCGCCGGATTCAGGTAGCCGCTCACCAATCCGAACAAAGCGGATTTCGGCTGAATCTGCCTGATATTCAGTCCATAATAAACATTCCGTTTGACGGTAATCCGCTGCCCTATCCGCAAATTCGGGATTATTTCCGGTCGGCGGTGAATGTGCTGCTGCGCGAAGGATTTACATTTAGCAAAGGCATCGAGGGGGAAGTACGGGGTAATATTCCCATCAATTCCGGCACATCGAGTTCGTCGGCCTTGCTCGTTACGTGGCTTACCGTGCTTACTCAACTGGCCGATAATCCGCGTCGGCTCTCTGCCGAACAGATTGCCGAACTCGCCTACATGGCTGAAGTGCTGGAATTTGGCGAACCCGGTGGCATGATGGACCATTATTCGACTGCCGTTGGCAATGTCATTTATTTAGAATCGCAGCCACGCATCCGGCTGGAAAAACTCACGCCACCGTTGGGCACGTTCGTACTCGGCGATTCGCAGGAACCCAAAGACACCATCGGTATTTTGAAGCGGGTAAAAGTCGGGATGCTGGACATTATCAAGAATCTAAAAACGATAAATCCGGCTTTCTCACTGGAAAAATCAGCCATCCCGGAAGCAACGGAATTTAAGGATTTTCTGTCGAAAGACGAGTACATTCTCCTCAAAGGCAACCTCGCCAACCGCGATATCCTGCGCGACGCGCTGGTTCTGCTCAGAACGCCCGTTAGCCCCGGCGAACCATTCGATCACGTTCGCTTCGGTCAACTCCTGACCGCTCATCAGGCCAACCTCCGCGATGCCCAGCGCATTTCGACCCCCAAAATTGACCGGATGCTCGACGCGGCCCTGTCTGCCGGGGCATTGGGCGGCAAAATCAACGGTTCGGGCGGGGGCGGTTGTATGTTTGCTTATGCACCCGAAAAGCCGGAAGCCGTTGCCGAAGCCATTGAGCGGGAAGGCGGAAAAGCCTATACCGTGACCGTTGCTGAGGGGACTATAGTTAGTTTATAGTTTGTCGTTTGTAGTTGGCTGACGCGAAAGCAAGATTTGTGCGTCAGCCAACTACAAACAACACACTACAAACCGTAAACCAACTACCGAACATTAGCCGCCCGCTGGGCTGGAAACCAGGACGTTGCAATCGTCAATACAATCGTTAAAACGCCCGTTAGTAGAATATCGCTGGCGTCGAGCCGGACAGGATAGGCATCGACGATGGAACTTACCATGCCCATTCGGACAAACCCGTAGCTTTCCTGCGCCAGGCAAAGGCCAACGCCCAAAACCAGACCGGCAATGGCTCCGGTGAGCGCAATGATGGCGCCTTCGGTCAGGAAAATCCGGCGCACCATTGGCTTCGTCGCCCCCAATGCATACAGAATCCGAATGTCTTCTTTCTTCTCGATCACCAGCATCGACAGGGAAAAGAAAATATTGATTGACGCAATCAGAATGATGAACGACAGGGTCAACGCCACAAACAATTTCTCGACGCGGATGGCCCGGTAAAGGTCAACGTTCAAATCATCCCGGCTTTGTACGGTTAATTTAGTGCCGACAGCGTCTTGCAAAGCCTGCTGCGCTTTATCTTCGTCGGTGCCGGGCCGAAGCTGGATTTCGAGACTCGTGACTTCGTTGGGCTGATAGCCGAATAGCGTCCGTGCGGCCGTAATCGGGGCTAATACGTAGTTGTCGTACTTCGATTCAATGAAAAAAATACCCGAAACTGTTAGGGCTTCGCGGTTAAACGCGTCCGGGTTAAGGACACTGAACGACAAGCCACTTTGGGGATACAAAATTTCTAAAGGCGTAAGAATATCGACCGGCGAAATAGTCAGATCGTTGCGAACGCCATCGGCCACAATCGCATAATTGACTCCATCCCGACGAAGCAGTAACTTACCTTCGAGCATGGCCGAGTCGAGTTGCTGCCGTTGCAGGTAGTTATCGTCCACACCTTTCAGCCGCACAACGGTCTGGGCAGAGCCGTATCGGGCGAGGGCATTATCCTGCGCGATGGGTGTCAGCAAGTTCACGCCCGGAATCCGGCGCAGGCGCGTGAGCAAGTCGGGTGGAGCAAAAAACCGCTTTCCCTCGTTCGGGGCAACGGTCATATCGGCCTCGAATGTCTTGAAAATCTGCCGGTTAAGCTCCTCCATGCCGTTAAAAACGGACAGCACCACCACCAGTGCCATTGTGCCAACGCCCACACCCAGCATCGACAAAATAGACAGCCAACTGATGAAACTACGTTTTTTGCGGGAGAAAAAATACCGGCGGGCAATCCAGGCGGGGAGGTTCATGCAATAGGGTTGATTGGTTGAATAGTTGACTGGTTAATTAGTTGATTGGTTGAATGAATCAGTCAACTATTCAACCAATCAACTAATTAACCAGTCAACTATTCCTCGTCCTCCGCCGGGGCGGGTGGAATGTCGAGGCCGGAGAAGAGTTTGTCCATTTTGTCAGCGTAGTCGGCGGTGTCGTCCAGAAAGAAGTGCAGTTCAGGAACGATACGTAGCTGGTGGCGGACGCGGTCGCCGAGATTTTGCCGGAGCACCTTACCTTTTTCCTGAATAGTTTCCAGCAGCATCTGCTTATTTTTGGTCGCCAGAAAACTCAGGTACACCCGCGCTACGCTCAAATCGGGCGATATGCGTACGCTCGTTACGGTGATAAAGGCACCATTGAACAAATGCGGCACGTCGCGCTGAAAAATTTCGCTTAAATCTTTCTGTAGCTGCCGGGATACTTTCTGCTGTCGTTTCGATTCCATACTATCGGTACTTGGTACTAACCTGAACGGTCCGGGCGGGCGAATGGTTTACACGCGTCCGAACCTCTATTCTGCAAATATCCGCCCATTTTTCCGTTCTGCCGAAATTGACCGTAATTTTACCGGACAATCGGGCCGTTCGTTTGTCCGGTTGCTTTACTGAATACGACTTTGCTGCGCTTCTTTAAATCGTACTATCCTTATCAATACGTCAGTCTGCTGGGGTTATTGCTGCTCATCCGACTACCGTTGCTGCTGCACCCGCTGCCCCTGCTGATTCCAGAACTGAACTGGATGCTGGTGGGTGAGCAGATGAGTCAGGGCAATTTGCTTTACCGCGACATCTGGGATAGCGTCAGTCCGCTGTCGGCGTTGGTTTACTGGGGTCTCGATACGGTGTTTGGCCGGTCATCGCTGGTGCTGCACGGAGCCGCAACACTGGTATCCATCTTTCAGATCGTTTATTTCAACTACCTCACTAACAACCGCGATGTTTATCCCGACCGGACATTCTGGCCGGGCCTGATTTATATGTTATTTATGCACCTCTCGTTCGACTGCCTGACGCTCTCGCCGGTGCTGATGTCAACGAGTTTTCTACTGCTGGCCTTCGGTACACTCATCAAACAAATGGATCGCCGGGGTGCCACCGACGAAGTGTTTGAGGTCGGGTTTTACATTGGCCTTGCCGCCCTGTTTTACCTGCCTTCGGCTTTGTTTATTCTGTGGGCGGTTCTGTCGCTGCTGTTTTATACGGGGGCTACATTTCGGCAGTATTCGTTATCGCTGTTCGGTTTCCTGTTTCCGTTTGCCGCGATGGTGCTCTTTTACTACCTCAGCGACAGTCTGGACGATTTTAACCGGAATTTGCTGGCGTCGGTGTTCCGGGTTCGGCAGTATTCGCTGTCCGATTTCCAGTCGCTGATTGCCGCGCTCATTATTCCGCTGGGACTGGGTGTGCTGGGCTTTTTGAGTTTGTTCAACCGGGCGGGCCGGTACGTCAATTTTCAGCAGCGGGTACAGCAGATTATGGCCCTGTGGTTTGTTGTTGCAGTCCTGACTATTGCGTTAATGCCGTTTCTGGCCCCCATGATGTTTCTGAGTTTTGTGCCACCGATGGCGTATTTCGGTCAGTATTATTTTGAGAATATTCGCAAAGCCTGGACGGCCGAACTGGCTTTTCTGTTTGCTTTTGCCCTGATGCTGCTTTTGTTTTATCAGGGTGCGCTGGGGCTGATTCCGGGGGCTGAGTTGGGGCGACTGAGCAGTTTGCAGGTGCAACCCTCGCCCCTGCCCGACAACATCACCAACCGGCGCGTGCTCATCATCGGCGAAGACCTGAGTGCCTACCGCAGAAATCAATTGGCAACGCCTTACCTCAACTGGGATTTAGCAAAGTATGACCTCAAGAATTTAGACAGTTACGAATCGGTCATCAACGTATTCGACCATTTCCGGCAAGACCCGCCCGATTACATCATTGACCGGGAGAATGTCGTAGAGAAATTGTTTCAACGCGCCCCCGCTCTGGCTATTCAGTACGAAAAAACGGCTACGGCGGGGGTGTATAAACGAAAAAATAGTTTGTAGTTTGTAGTTACGGTTCCCCGCCGGGACTGACCGCACCGGCGGTGATGCGGCATTCCGACCGGCGTCAGCAACACAAGCGTCAGCCAACGACAAACCACAAACCACAAACATATTATGCCCTCCTCATTCACAAACAAGCGCACAAACCTGTACATTTTTTTGAGTGCCGTTTTTCTAACCAACGCGCTCATCGCCGAAATTATCGGTGTCAAAATCTTTTCGGGCGAAACGCTAATTGGCGCAAAACCCGCACAGATTCACCTGTTTAGTGATTTTGTGCTGGATTTTAACCTCACGGCAGGGGCAGTCATCTGGCCGTTCGTATTTATCACGTCGGATATCATCAACGAATATTTTGGCAAGGCGGGCGTTCGGCGCATCTCGTTCCTGACGGCCGGATTTGTAGCCTATAGTTTCCTGATTATTTACGCCGTTACGACCCTGCCGCCCGCGCAGTTCTGGCTCGATGTCAACGCCAAAGATGCAGCCGGTAACGCCATCAACATTAACAATGCGTTCCAGATGATTTTTCGGCAGGGTCTGGGCATTATCATCGGTTCATTGACGGCCTTCCTGATTGGGCAAATCTTAGACGCGTACGTGTTTCAATACCTGCGCAACATCACGGGGAACCGCAAAATATGGCTTCGCGCTACCGGCTCGACGCTTATTTCGCAGTTGGTCGATTCGTTTGTCGTGTTGGGAATCGCGTTTTACGTGTTTGGCAACTGGTCGCTGGCGCAGGTGATGGCCGTGGGCATTATTAACTACCTCTACAAAGCAACGACCGCCGTTTTGCTAACTCCGCTGCTCTACGTAGCCCACTATTTCATCGACCGCTACCTGGGCAAAGAACACGCCGAAGACCTGGCCAATGAGTCGGCTATGAGTTCATTTATGTAAGTTGGTCCTCCGCCAGTTATCCAGCAGCACCGCCGTGGCAATGCCCACATTCAACGACTCCGCATCGCCGTAGCGTGGAATGGTAACCCGCTGCGTAATGTACTCCGCTGTTTCGGGCCGGATACCGTTCGACTCGTTGCCCATTACCAAATAACCCGACCGGCTAAATGGCAACGTATGCACATCGTCGCCGTTCAGAAACGCCCCGTATATCGCCCCGGCTAGTGCACTATGCTCACGTAGAACCTGCACTACATCGCCATACCACCAGTTTACCCGCGTGAAGGAGCCTTTGCTGGCCGAAATAACTTTCGGATTATACACATCGGCGGTGGTTTCGGAGCACAGAATTTTCCGAACACCGTACCAGTCCGCAATACGCAGAATGGTGCCAAGATTACCGGGGTCGCGGATGTCGTCTAAAATTAAGGCAATCTCACCGGGTTCGGCCAATAGAGGGCGGTTCTCCTTCGTTTTCACTACAGCCAGAGCCGCGTTGTTGCTGTCGAGGGTTCCGGCCCGTTCGAGGTCGGCCACTGACGCGATTTCGACAAGTGCGTTTTGGTGGTCTGTCAGGTGAGCGTTTTCTTTGTAGAATACATCCGTTGCCACAACCAGTTCAATTTGAAAGTCGGACTGAAGCACTTCCTGAACGCTCTTGGCCCCTTCGACCAAAAACGCGCCGTGCTGCTGCCGGTATTTTTTCTGGTGCAGCGATTGAATATATTTAAGTTGATTTTTAGAAAGCATGAAAATAACGGGTGATATAGGATGCAGGATGTATGATTGGATTGCCGGCGTTACATCATGCACCCTACATCATACATCGCGAACAAGCGTGCTACTGTTAATGATTTCTTTGTCGGGATGCCTGACTTCCAAACAGTTACGCTCCAACGAGTACATATTGACATCGCAGGTCGTACGGGGCAACGAGGCAATTCCCAGCGAAAATCTGTTGAGCCTGATTCCGCAAAAGCCAAACCGCCGACTGCTCGCCCTGCCCATTACGCCCCAGTTGTGGCTGTACCGACTGGGTCAGCGTCGATACGACCGCGAGAAAGCATTAAGCGACTTACAGGCCAAAACTAACGAATTTGATCAGCAAAGCCAGCTATCGGCCAATCAGCCCCAGGAACTGAAGCGACTGAACCGACGCTATGGCCGTCAACTAAAACGCCTTCGTCAGAAAGCCGAAGAAGGAAACTGGATCATGCGTAACCTCGGCGAGCCACCCTCCTATTTTTCGGAGAAAGATGCGCAGGCGAACGCCGTAAAAATGCAGAAGTACCTGTCTGACAAAGGATTTTTCAACGCAAAAACGGCGTATAATCTCGACACGCTGCGCCGAAGTCAGATTCGTGTAAACTACCTGATCAACGAGAATGCGGGCTTTTATCTGCGGAACATCGTTTACGAAATTGCCGACGCCCGCATTGATTCCATTGTTCGGCAGTCGTTCGATAAATCGCGGCTTAAAACCGGCGACCGTTTCGATTTCGACAACATGTCGGGCGAGCGGGTGCGTATCGAAAGCCTGCTCCGCGACCAGGGGTATTATGCGTTTTCACGCCAGTACATCCGCGCAACGGATGTCGACACCGTACGCCGGGGCAACGACCGTCGGGCTTTCGACCGGCTCGAACCCGGCGATACGACACGGCGAAATGTTGATGTAACGCTGCAAATCGTCAATCCACCGGGTGAGTCGGCCCATCCAATTTACCATATCGGCGATGTAGAAGTACGCATTTCGCCCAGCATGGATGCGCCCACCGCTGATGCGCCCATCGTGGATGCGCCCGGTCTGGATACGGCCAAGTTTGATGGCATCACGTATCTGCTGGGTGGGCGCGACATATCGACGCGGTTGCTGAACTCGAAAATTCTGCTTCGCCAGAATCAACTCTATAGTCAGAGCAATTACCGCGACACGCAACGGCAACTGTTTCTGCTGAATCAATTCAAATTCGTTAACCTCAACTTTACCGACACCACTAACCGACAATTGCGAACACTCATTACGGCTACGCCCTTAGACAAATACGAAGCGACAGCCGAGGGGGGCGTTACGGTACTGTATCAGGGGCAAGGGTATCCAGGCGGGTTTGGCAGTCTGATTTTTCGGGTGCGGAACCTGTTTGGTGGGCTGGAGACCTTCGAAACTACCGTTCGCTATGGACTTGAAGCCCAGACCGGTTTTATAACCAGCGTAAACAATAGCGGGGATGTTTATACATCTCAGGAACTGGGACTTAGCAGTTCGCTTATATTTCCACAAATTCTGTTTCCGGGGCGTGCCCGGTTTCGATTCAACCGTGATAATCCCCGCACACAAGTCAGTCTAAGTTTTAACAACACCTTCCGGCCCGATTTTCGGCGATCACTTTTGCGGGCTACAATGGCTTACAACTGGCAACCTGCATTGACCAAACAGTTCAGTTTTTTGATTGCCGACATCAATCTGATTAATGCAGGAGACGGCACAAACAAAGCCGTCAGTGATGCATTTAAAGAACAGCTCGACGCACAGAGAAAACTGGGAAGCACCATTGGGCTTAGTTTCCGGCGTTCGTTTGCATCGGGCATAAGTTTTGCCTACACCTACAATACCAACACGGTTGGGCAAAACCGCCGGGCCAATTTCCTGCGTACGGTGATCGAATCGGGCGGAACCACGCTGAATCTGTTTTCGGAACCGCAGTTGCGCCGGATTTTCAGCACCACCGATTCTACGGGTTTGCAGTACTACAAATACCTGCGTTTCAATGTGGATTTTCGGCGGTATATTCCGCTACGTCCCCACACGACACTGGCGTTTCGGATCAATACCGGCTTGGTGTTTGGCTATGGCCCGGGCCGCACAGCACCCTACGAAAAACTGTTTTTTGCCGGGGGCAGCAACAGCATCCGGGCGTGGCTACCGCGCCGGTTAGGTCCCGGTGCCGAGTATCCCCAGTCCTCGTCTACCAACCCAAACAGACCGGCCTTTAATCTGGACTCTACCCGGTCTGAGCAATTTTTATACACGTTCGAGAAGCCGGGCGATTTCCTGCTCGAAGGATCGGTCGAGTTGCGGGGCCGCCTGTTTCGCTTAGGCTTTGCCGATATAAACGGGGCGTTTTTTGTTGACGCAGGTAACGTATGGCGATTACCTTACAGCACCGGAAGTTCGCAGGGCATTTTCCGGTTTAACTCGTTTATCCCCCAAATCGCCGTTGGTACAGGTGTGGGCTTACGACTCGATTTCTCGTTCTTCATTATCCGTTTCGACGGAGGTATTAAAGTCTGGGACCCCGCCCGGCGCTATCTTGACAGCGAAAATAAACTGGTTGATAACCGGTTTCTCTTGCCTGAATTCTCGTTCCGTCGCTTATCGAAAGGCCCGAATCCGCTGGTTGTCAACTTCGGAATCGGGTATCCGTTCTAAGCGCATATTATAAAATTCCTTTAAGAGAATTTAACGGACAAACCCTGCCAAAATGACAGCATAATCGAGGCTTTCTTTGTAATTTTGCGTTTCGGTCGATAGCTGTCAATTGTTTATGGCTGTAACTGATTAATTCATTGACTATTATGACGCTCATCCCCGAATTAACCATACTGCAACCCGACGATAAAGAGCAGATTGACCTCCCCCGCACTTTGGAAGACGAGTGGGCGGTGGGCAAAAAGCGGTTGTATATCGAAAGTTACGGATGCCAGATGAACTTCGCCGATAGCGAAATCGTGGCCGCCGTCATGCGCAACGCGGGGTATGCCACGACCTCGTCGGCCAGCGAAGCCGATGTGATTTTCCTGAATACCTGCGCCATCCGCGACAATGCCGAACAGAAAGTCCGCCACCGGCTCCAGCACCTTACGGGCCTGAAACGGCTCAAACCCGGCCTATTGGTTGGCATACTCGGCTGCATGGCCGAACGCCTGAAAACTAAACTGCTGGAAGAAGAAAAAGTGGTCGATATTGTGGCGGGTCCCGATGCGTACCGCGACATTCCGCAATTGGTTGAAGAAGCCGAATCGGGTCAGAAAGCGGTGAATGTATTTCTCTCCCGCGACGAAACGTACGCCGATATTTCGCCGATCCGGCTGAATTCAAACGGCGTAACGGCGTTGGTTTCTATCATGCGCGGCTGCGACAACATGTGCAGTTTCTGCGTTGTTCCCTTCACCCGTGGCCGCGAACGCAGCCGCGACCCGCACAGCATTGTCCGCGAAGCGCAGGACCTTTTCGATCGGGGCTACCGCGAGATAACCCTGCTGGGACAGAATGTGGATAGTTATAAGTGGGAAGAAGCAGGAGGAAAGGAGGAGAGGGAGGAAGGAGAAAAGGGAGAAACTGCCTTGATTACTCCTCCCTCCTCCCTTTTTTCCCCTTCGCCCCTTTCCTCCGTTAATTTTGCCCACCTCCTCGAAATGGTCGCGCAGATTGATCCCGACCTGCGGGTGCGGTTCTCGACCTCGCACCCCAAAGACATTACCGACGAGGTGTTGCATACGATAGCCCGCTACGACAACATCTGTAACTACATCCACCTGCCCGCTCAAAGCGGCAACAGCCGGGTGTTGAAACTGATGAACCGGACGTATGACCGAGACTGGTATATCGGCAAAATTGACCGTATTCGCGAAATTCTGGGTGAAGATTGTGGCATCTCGACCGATATGATTTCGGGCTTTTGTACCGAAACCGAGGCCGAGCATCAGGACACGCTCTCGCTCATGGATTACGTACGCTACGACTATGCCTATATGTTCGCGTATTCGGAGCGTCCGGGAACCCTGGCCGCAAAAAAGTTTGCCGACGATATACCGGAAGACGTAAAAAAACGGCGTCTCAGCGAAATTATAGCTCACCAGTTAACCCATTCTGCCGCGCGGAACCAACGCCATATCGGGCAAGTACAGCGGGTGCTGATTGAAGGGTTTTCCAAACGCTCCAACGACTTTTTGAGCGGCCGGAATGACCAGAACAAAACGGTCGTTTTTCCGAAAGGAAACCACCGAAAAGGTCAGTATGTCAATGTGTTAGTTACCGAATGCTCATCGGCCACGCTGCGGGGGGAAGTGGTTTAGTTTGTGGTTTGTTGTTGGCTGACGCGAAAGCAGTAGCGTCAGCCAACAACAAACCACAAACTAAAAACTACAAACTACAAACGAATGAATCAACAGGAAATACAGTCCGTTAAGCAACGCTTCGGGATTATTGGGAATGCCCCCGCGCTCAACTACGCCATCAACGTAGCCATGCAGGTGTCGGCAACCGACCTGACCGTGCTGATAACGGGCGAGAGTGGCAGCGGTAAAGAATCATTTTCAAAGATTATTCATAGCCTGAGTGCCCGAAAACACGGTCAGTTTATTGCCATTAACTGCGGAGCCATTCCCGAAGGCACCATCGACTCGGAGTTGTTCGGGCATGAAAAAGGCTCCTTTACGGGGGCGGTCGATTCGCGCAAAGGGTATTTCGAGACAACAAACGGCGGCACTATTTTCTTAGACGAAATTGGCGAAATGCCGCTCGGAACGCAGGCCCGGCTGCTGCGCGTACTCGAAAACGGTGAGTTTATCCGCGTGGGTTCGTCCAAAACCCAGAAAACCGACGTACGGGTTGTAGCCGCCACTAACGTCAATTTGATGGATGCCGTTGACAAAGGCAAGTTTCGCGAAGATTTGTATTACCGGCTTAACACGGTGCCCATTTTCGTTCCACCCCTGCGCGAGCGCGGCACCGACATTGAACTGCTATTCCGCAAATTTACCACCGACTTTGCCGAGCGGTATCGAATCAAACCCCTGCAACTGACCGAAGGAGCCAAACAACTGCTGATTAGCTTTCCGTTTCCCGGCAATATCCGCCAGTTGAAAAACATTGCCGAGCAGGTGTCCATTCTCGAATCGGAGCAGAACAAGCCCATTGAGACCGAAACGCTGGCCAAATACCTGCCCCAAACGCAGCCGCCGAATCGAACGCTGGCCCTTTTTCCAAACATGAATGGGAGTGCCGGGGCCGAGAATTTTTCGGAGCGCGAACTGCTCTACAAGGTCTTGTTCGATATGCGCCGGGATGTGAATGATTTGAAAAAACTCGTTCGCGATGTGCTAATGGGCAATGGCCAGGACAGCGGGCACATCATGCACACCCACAAAGATTTATTCGACTCAATTTCGTCGGATGGCGACAGCCGCCCCACAGCCGAAACAAATGCAAACCGCCTGTTACCAGCCCTTAACGGAACTCACCGGCCCGACGTGCCCCAGCCCCCGGCATCAGAAACCTACGGTACTCACCCGCCCGTTCAGATTTTCGACGACGTAGAAGGCGACATTAACGACGTAACGGAAGTGGAAGATGTGACCCACGAAACCGAAGAAGATGACTCGCTCTCACTCGAACGTCAGGAGAAGGAAATGATTTTGAAAGCCCTTCGGCGCAACAACAACAAACGAAAATACGCGGCTCAGGCACTCGGCATCTCGGAACGGACGTTATACCGCAAAATCAAACAGTATGAAATTGATGAAGAGTAGCTTCTTAATGAATAATGAACAATGGATAATGAATAATGCGTTTCAGCGAAGCCGTTCACTGTGCATGACATTGTTCATCATTCATTGTTCATTGTTCATTCAGTCCTGCGGGGTATATTCCTTCACGGGAACAACGCTTTCGCCTGATATTAAGACTGTTACGGTCAATAACTTTACGCTGGCTACGGCGGGCGGACCAGCTAACTTACCGCTGACATTCAACGAAAAATTAAAGGAATATTACCAGCGATACACCAATCTAAAGGTTATACCCAACAACGGCGATATGGTGCTGGAAGGTAATATTACCGGTTACGATCTGCTGGCAGTAGCCCCAACAGCGCAGGATCAGGCGGGCGTTAACCGACTGCAAATCACGGTTCTGGCCCGGTTCTATAATAACAAAGATGAGAGCAAAAATTTTGAACAGTCGTTTTCCTTTTATCAGGATTTTCCGCAGGGCCAGACCCTGAGCCAGAACGAAAGCCGGTTGGTGCCGAAAATTCTGGACCAGATTGTTCTCGACATCTTCAATAAAACTGCCGCCGACTGGTAAATGACTGTAACGCGGGTGGGAACCCGCTTTTTGTAAACAGAAAGCGGGTTCCCACCCGCGTTACAGTCATTTATCATTACCTTACACCCATGCTTGTTCTCGACAAAGAAACGTTCTCGTATTGGGTCACCCATCCCGACGACCTCGCCCCTACCGACTTCGCACAGTTGCAGGAGAGCCTGTCTGCTTATCCGTATTGCCAGTCGCTGCACACCCTGACGGCGAAAGCGGCATCGGTGCTCCAGCGCGGGCAGGCCATTTCGTACGTACGGCAGGCGGCTGCTCATGCGCTAAGTCGGAACGCGCTGCGGAAACTGATTGAGAACGAGTTTCAATGGTCTGAAAACCTGCTCACCAAACTGAACGAACTATCAGCCAAACACGTCCCCATTCCCGACGATTATCAGCAGGAGAGTTACGCCCTGTTTAAGTCAAAAGCGGGCTTAAGCAGTGTTTTTCCGAAGTTGTCGCTTTTGCGGCTTCCCGTTCATAACCAACTGGATTCTGTTCCAACCGTACCCACACCAGAAGACCCGACGCTGGCGGAAACGAACCTGCAAAGCGATCTCGCGCAGATTGCCGAAACGGCTCCTGTTCAGCCTGCTCCCTCTCCCGCCGATCTTGAACGGCAGCGACAGTTTGACCTGATTGACAGTTTTATTAAGAAAGAACCCCGCATCTCACCCGTTCGGGCCAAGCCTGACCAACCCCTCGATCAGGAAGATTTAACCAAGCGAAATAAGCCCGTGGGCGGTGGTCTGGTGACCGAAAGCTTCGCTAAAATCCTGGAAAAGCAGGGCAAACTTGACAAAGCCCGCGAAATCTATGAGAAGCTTATAGTAAAAAATCCAGAGAAAAAGGCGTACTTTGCGGCAAAAATAAGCGAATTAACGAGTGCGGGCGGAGAACCGACGGAATCGTGAAGCCACTCTTAGTTAGCAAAAACTTTTTACTCCTAACTGTTTAACGCACCGGCGTACCGGTGACACAGATTTCATGATAACGGCACTTATTGTCATCATTTGCATTCTTACTGTTCTGCTGATCCTGGTTGTACTGGTTCAAAACTCAAAAGGCGGAGGACTAACCGGCGAATTTGGCGGCTTAGGTTCCAATCAACTTATGGGCGTCAAGAAAACGACCGACCTGCTTGAACAGATTACCTGGGGTCTCGGCTTAAGCCTTATGGTGCTGTCAATGGCATCGTATGTGCTGGTCGACCGCAATCAGGCAACCGGCATCAACAGCGCGAACGTAGACCAGGCACAGAAGCAAACCCTGCCGGGCGTGGCTGCTCCGGCACCGAGCGCGGCCAATGGTGCCGCACCAAGTCAAGCGGTTCCCGGCGCACAAACACCGGGTGCTTCGACCTCGGCCCTGACGCCCCAGAAGTAAACCCTGCAACGTACTTCACAAAAAAGCCATGCCCGGAAAGGCGTGGCTTTTTTGTGTTTTTTACGCCACAGCTTGCGCAAGCAACTGCCGGGCAATGGGCAACAGCGTCTCCTGTACGGGGTACGTTTGCTGACTTTCCAGCATGAACGTTGCCGGATTGGGCATATGCCGGTGTCGCCGGATGAGGTCGAGTTTTATGTTTTCAACTGTATTTACGAAGCTCCGTGGCACAGCCTCTACAAACCGCAACTGCATTAAACGACCACCCGGTTCCTGATCGGAATAGAGCGTCAGGCAAAAGTAATATACCTGCGTTTCGGACTGATTTGTGGCGTGAATCAGCAGGTAGCCCTCCTCCGGGCGCAGGGGCAGTAACCCGACCGGCGCGAGTGTCAGCGACTGAGCAATAGTTGCCCACCGCTGCTGTCCCTCGGCCAACATGGCCTGAAAACGAGGCAGGGCAAATTCCATGATTGCGTCCATCTCGGCCATAAACGTATCGTCCGTTACCTCAGATTTATACTCGATTCGGGGCGGTGGGCCGGTTACTCCACTAAC
This sequence comes from uncultured Spirosoma sp., assembly GCA_964244845.1. Lineage (GTDB taxonomy): Bacteria > Bacteroidota > Bacteroidia > Cytophagales > Spirosomataceae > Spirosoma. The sequence continues at coordinate 145,504 of CAXTKE010000009.1, read as the reverse complement.
CCGCTTGGGGAACGCGGCATTTAGCGTACCTTTGCCCCTCGAAAAACGAATACCGGCATCGTAGTGATCGCGCAGTTCGGGCAGGTCAGGGCAGAGTTTATGTTCCGTAAAATTCTGCTGAACGGCTTGCAGGTATGCCATCACGACATATTTCTGGTACTCGGCGTCCAGCCAGTTTTGTGTGAACCAGTCAGGTTGTAATTTTTTCATAAGCCAGAAAACAGCATTTTTTGGATATATGACGTCGGTAAACTAAACAATGATTGCCGAACTGCCAAACTTTGTTCGCTAAACATGCGCCCTCTACCAAAGGAAATTTAGCGAATAGGGCGAGTGGCAGTATGTCAGGCTAAAACCTGAAAAATTGGCAGTTTGACGCATTGGCACAAAAATTGGCGGGTCGAGAACGACGTGTAGCGAATTACACAAACAGGTAAAAACCTTAATCAACTCATTATCATGGTAGCAGAAACGGAAAGCGTTAAAGTGAACGTGAAACCGCTGGCCGACCGGGTGCTGGTAGAAGCCGCACCGGCCGAAGAAAAAACCTCGTTCGGGATTATCATTCCCGATACGGCAAAGGAAAAACCCCAGCGTGGTACGGTCGTTGCCGTTGGCGCAGGTAAGAAAGATGAGCCGCTAACGGTTCAGGTGGGCGATACGGTCCTGTATGGCAAATATGCCGGTACGGAAATCACCGTTGAAGGCAAAGAATACCTCATCATGCGTGAATCCGACATTTTCGCAATCCTTTAATTCAGTTCGTTGTTTGTGGTTCGCGTCAGCCAACGACAAACCGTAGACTACAAACTTTCTCAAACTCCAAGAAACAATGGCTAAGAAAATATTTTTTGACACAGAAGCCCGCGAGCGCATCAAAAAGGGTGTTGACACCCTGGCCGACGCCGTAAAAGTTACCCTCGGACCTAAAGGCCGTAACGTTATCCTTGACAAAAAATTCGGCTCACCTGTTATCACCAAAGATGGTGTGACGGTTGCCAAAGAAATTGAACTGAAGGACGCCATGGAAAACATGGGTGCTCAGTTGGTAAAAGAAGTAGCCTCGAAAACCGCTGATTCAGCCGGTGATGGCACAACGACAGCGACCGTTCTGGCGCAGGCGATCTACTCGATTGGCGCGAAAAACGTAGCCGCTGGTGCTAATCCTATGGATTTGAAACGGGGTATAGAGAAAGCCGTTGTCGCTGTTGTCGCCAATTTGACGGAACAGTCGCAGACGGTTGGCGACGACTTCAGCAAAATCAAGCAGGTGGCAACTATTTCGGCCAACTACGACGAGGAAATCGGCTCGATGATTGCCGAAGCCATGCAGAAAGTTGGTAAAGAAGGTGTTATCACGGTTGAAGAAGCACGCGGAACCGAAACGGAAGTAAAAACCGTAGAAGGGATGCAGTTCGACCGGGGTTACCTGTCGCCGTATTTTGTGACGAACACCGAGAAAATGGAAGTTGAACTGGAGCGTCCGTTCATCCTGATTTCGGAGAAGAAAGTATCGTCGATGAAAGAGTTGCTGCCCGTTCTGGAGCAGGTTGCTCAAACCGGCCGTCCGTTGCTGATCATCGCCGAAGATGTTGACGGTGAAGCACTGGCTACGCTGGTTGTCAACAAAATCCGGGGTGCCCTCAAAGTAGCTGCTGTAAAAGCACCTGGCTTCGGTGACCGCCGGAAAGCTATGCTGGAAGACATCGCTATCCTGACCGGTGGACAGGTTATCAGCGAAGAGCGCGGTTTCAAACTCGAAAACGCAACGATTGATTATCTGGGACAGGCTGAAAAACTGCTGATCGACAAAGACAACACGACGATTGTAAATGGTGTTGGTCAGAAAGACGACATCACGGGTCGCGTGAACCAGATCAAAGCCCAAATCGAAAACACGACATCGGACTACGACCGCGAGAAATTGCAGGAGCGTCTGGCCAAACTGTCGGGTGGTGTGGCTATCCTCTACATCGGTGCTGCTACCGAAGTAGAAATGAAAGAAAAGAAAGACCGCGTTGACGATGCGCTGCACGCAACCCGCGCTGCCGTTGAAGAAGGCATCGTAACGGGTGGTGGCATTGCCCTGATCCGCGCGATTTCGGCTCTTGATGGTATCAACGCCATCAACGAAGACGAGAAAACCGGTATCAACATCATCCGTCAGGCATTGGAATCTCCACTGCGGACAATTGTAGCCAACGCCGGTGGCGAAGGTTCGGTTGTTGTGAATAAGGTGAAAGAAGGTACGGGCGGTTATGGCTACAACGCCAAAAACGACACCTACGAAGACCTGTTTGCAGCCGGTGTTATTGATCCGAAAAAAGTAACGCGTCTGGCGTTGGAAAACGCGGCTTCGATTGCCGGTCTGTTGCTAACAACCGAGTGCGTCATTGCCGACGAGCCAGAAGAAGCACCAGCCGGTGGCGGACATGGTCACGGCGGTGGTGGCATGGGCGGCATGATGTAATATCAGGTTGCTTTTTGCACCATATAGTAAAGATGCCCTCAGCCGAAAGATTGAGGGCATCTTTTTGTTCGTACATTCGTTCATTCCTGCTTTTATCGGGATTTATAGGGTTGTTCTGATCATTGATAAAGTGAATGTTCACTAAACCACATCATGCTGATAATCAGTGCTTTTTAGTTAAGTAATATTACGTACAATATATTGTTGGGTGCAACAGAATAGGTATAAAAGTTCGTGTGCCGGGTCTCCAGTGACATGCCAACCGCCCGACAGGTAGGACTCGGAATACTACAGAAAGTTTGTATTGAAAGTGCGGTAATCGGCGAGTTGGTGGCAATTTTACCGAACCAGACAACGATAGAGGAATAGTTGACTTATTAAAAAAACAGTAAGGAAATATGAAGAGAGTTATCAAATATGCAATCACAATTTTTATTTTGACAATTGTTTGGTGTGTACTGGTACTAAACGGGCTTTTAAATGGTTGGTGGCACAACCCAATTACAAAAAACAAGGATACAGAATCATTTGTTACTGCCGTCAAAGAGTCTACAGAAAAAGAATTTGTAGGAAATTTTGCAATGGCAATCATGAAGGATGGTAAAGTTGAAAAAGAGATTTTCTTTTCTCACAACAAACCTGTTGACAGGAATACGATTTTCCAAGTTTCTTCCCTTTCAAAATTCGTTTCTACTGTAGGAATAATGAAATTGATTGAACTTAGAAAAATTGACTTAGACACTTCAGCAAATCGCTATTTAAAAAGATGGCAACTGCCGCCAAGTGACTTTGATAATGAGCAGGTGACAGTCCGAAGGTTGTTAAGTCATACTGCTGGTTTGACTGATGAACTTGGTTATAATGGTTTTGAAAAGCAAGATTCTGTACAAACTCTTGAATCTTCACTTACTAAGGCAAAAGATGCGGACAAGGGAATTAGCGGAGAAGTACGTGTAGGTATAGAACCAAATTCCGCTTGGAAATATTCAGGCGGAGGTTTTACACTTTTACAACTAATAGTTGAAGAGACAAGTGGACAATCTTTTAACGAATTTATGACTTCCAATCTGTTCACTCCACTAAATATGACCAGCAGCACTTACATATTAAGCGATTCATTAAAAAGCAAATTATGTGAATTTTACAACTCAGATAAAACAACTGCACCTCATTATTACTACACTTCATTAGCAGCAACATCACTATATTCTTCATTAGCTGATTTAGAAACATTTCTTCAAATTTTTCTTACCGGAAAGAACGGTGAACCAATTGGCAGGGGGCAATTAAAGCCAGAAACTTTAAAGTTAATGAGAGAAGGACATTGGGACATGATGGGTGAAGAGATTTATGGTTTAGGTAGTATGCTTTACATTGATATAGAAAATAACGAGGCCATTTTTGGACATGACGGAAAAAGTACCCCACCAATTAATACTGCAATAAGAATTAATCCAGTTACAGGTGACGGAATAATAGTTTTAGAAACAGGTAATCCAGATTTGGCTACAAGAATTGCCAGTGATTGGGTGTATTTGAAAACAGGAAAAGTAGATACTTTACTTTTTAGTATGTTGTTGGGAAAGACAATAAAATTTGCGTTAGTCGGAATACTTTTAATTATACTTTTTCTAATTGGAGTGGCAATATGGCGTAGGAAAAGAAAAACTGCTGCTAACAAGGGTTTGGCGTAATGGGGGCTGACGTGCAAGCACTGAACATTTGTACCTTTAAACCCCCACTACGCCAAGCCCCAAAACGTTGGTTGTAGATGTAAAAAGGTTTGGACCGGGGCCGCCCGTGCGGTGTGTTGGTGGTTCGCTCCGCGTGGGTAGCTTGACGGGCGACAGGAAGCACGTCCCGCAGTCGGGTTTTCAGCCCAACTGAACAGGTGTGTAAAGGTGCAGGTACGTATGTTGTTTCAAGTAACTTTGCTACATGGAGACAAGTATTTACATTCCCATTATTTCAGACTACGGCTTTAAGGCCACCTTTGGCAACGAAGCTGACAATTTGTTCCTTCGTACCGCTTTACAGGCCCTCATTAAATCAGACACCCCGATTCGAGAAGTACATTTTGATAAGAATGCGTTCGAGGCTCTAACTATTGACAGCCGGAGCGGTATTTTTGATCTGGCCTGTACGGATGAAAACGGTAGTCAGTTCATTGTCGAAATGCAGTTGGGTTTGGCCCCGCATTTTGTGCAACGGATGAAGTTTTACGCTCTACATAAATTCAACACATGGTAGAGCGGGGTGAGTTTGATTACGCTAACCTGACCAAAATTTACGCTATTGACATTTTAGCGAAGAACATTCTGCCAACAGCTAATTTTCATACGGTTGCTAATTTACGCAGTGAAGCCGGGGAAATCATTGATACTCAAATGACGTTTATTACGGTAGAATTAGCTAAGTTTAACAAGCCAGTAGCTGAGATAGAAACCGATTTAGAGAAACTGGTTTATACGATGAAAACGCTCCATACGACCGAACCCACGTAGTACCCAGCATTCTGGAATGAAGAATGGCTCAAGCGTGCCATTGACGAGTTGGATACGCGAAAGATGACCCCGGAAGAACGGGCGTACTTTGCTCGTGTGACAGCGGCCAACGCCGAAGCGGTCAAGGCTGAACAGCAAAGAATTATAGAGGTCAAGAAAGAAACTGTAAAAAACTTATTAGCTCTGAAAGTTTTAACGGTTGAGCAAATTGCTAATTCTGTTGGTGTCTCTACCGGTATGGTTATCGAAATTCAAAAAAAATATGAGTAGCGATTTAACCTCTAATTACAATAAACCAGGCACAACAGCGTGAGCTATGTACCAACCTTATACGAATGGGCGGGTGATCAGCAGACGTTCGAAACACTGTTCAGCACGTTCTATGACAAGGTGTTGACCGATGCATTATTAGGCCCTGTTTTCCGGGATATGTCGCCGGAGCACGTTGCGCATGTTGCCCATTTTGTGGCCGAAGTCTTCGGTGGAGAGAAATTATATACCACACAGGATAACGGTAGCCATGCGATTATGATTGGTAAACACATTGGCAAGATGCTGACCGAAGAGAAGCGGCAGCGGTGGGTTCAGCTTTTGCTTCAGGCTGCCGATCAGGTGGGGTTGAAAGACGACCCTGAATTTCGGTCTGCTTTTGTTGGCTATATCGAATGGGGAACGCGATTGGCGGTTATCAATTCGCAGTTAACGCAAAACCCCATGCAACAATCCGAACCCATGCCAAAATGGGGCTGGGGCGAAACGGGTGGCCCTTACAACCCAAGCGGAAATTAATTGGTTACGACTACAATAGAACGCTGATTTTTATGATCGGTATGATTTACACAGATTATGGTTAAATAAATCACATCTAACCATATTTATCATAAAAATCAGCGTTCCATTGAAAATTATACACATAAAGCTTTCTTATGCTTGCTCTCCAACCCCTAACCGAAGCCAATATTTCATTCGCCATTCAATCCGAAAATCACCCCGACAATCGACGCTTCGTTGGGCAATGGACACACCAACAATACCGTACTGCCTTAATCGATGAAAATTACCAGTGCTTTCTGTTTGTTGATGATGGGCAACCGGTTGGGCATTGCATTCTGCATGATCTGCAAAACCCCGACAACTCAATTCTGTTGAAACGCATCGTCGTTCAGGCCAAGGGACAGGGATACGGCCGGGCAGCTTTGGCCCAGTTAACGGATTATGCGTTTAAGGTGCTAAAGGCAAACCGGCTTTGGTTAGACGTTCGGGCGTTTAACGACCGGGCAGAAACACTCTACAAATCGGTTGGATTCAGGCACGAAGGCACCCTTCTGAAAGCATCGAAATTAGACGATGCGTATTATGATTTGAAGCTCTATGGAATGCTGCGGGATGAGTATGAACAGCGGCTGCAACAGAAATGACAGGCTGCCGAATCAGGAGCGACAGCGAGAGAAAGCGTTCGATTTTGGGCAAACAAAAAAGCCAAGCGAGATACTCTCTTGGCTTTCTGATTTACTCAACGTTATGAAAAACTTTTCTTTTCGACACAATAATAAAACAAAAACTGATAAAATAGACTCTTTTGCTGAAATTATTTTTACAAACAAAACAAAACTAACTAATAATCAGATAATTAACTTTTTACGTCTGCAAAAATCAGGGCTATTTATTGAGTATATATACTTAAAAAAAGGACCATTTTCTAATCTATCGAGTGCCTCATCAGGTACATAAAATGCCATCACGTATCGTAACGGTTCGGTCGGCGAGAGCGGCTAACGCTTCGTTGTGCGTAACGATAATAAAGGTCTGACCCAGTTCGTCGCGGAGCCGAAAAAACAACTGATGGAGGTCTTCGGCATTGCGCGAGTCGAGGTTTCCGCTGGGTTCATCGGCAAAAACGATGGCCGGATCGTTAATCAACGCCCGTGCTACGGCGGCCCGCTGCTGCTCGCCACCCGACAACTGAGAGGGTAAATTAGTGAGCCGGTGTTTCAGCCCAAGCGTTGTCAGCAGGGATTCGGCCCGCTGCCGAACGGCGCGTTCGTCTTTTCCGGCAATGAAACCCGGCAAACACACATTTTCGAGGGCAGTAAATTCGGGCAGGAGGTTATTGAATTGAAATACGAAGCCGATTCGCTCATTCCGAAACTGCGCCAGTTGCCGGTCATTGAGCGTAAATACGTTCTGCCCGTCAATGTGCAGTTCGCCCGAATCGGGCCGGTCGAGGGTGCCCAGAATTTGCAGCAGGGTCGTTTTACCCGCCCCCGACGCGCCAACAATCGAGACGACCTCGCCTGCTTCGATGCTTAAATCAATACCTTTCAATACAGGCAGATCGCCGTAGTTCCGGCGAATATCGGTAGTCTGGAGAAGCGAACTCATTAAATGTAAAGAGTGAAGAGTGAACAATGAAGAATAGAACGTACAGAGGAATTATTCTCCACTCTACACGCTTCATTCTTCATTTCCTGCTAACTTGCCGCACAAAAGTACGATTTCAAATCCTCCTTGTTGCAGTTGTCATGAATATACACGAGTATCAGGGTAAAGAAATTCTCAAAAAATACGGCGTCCGCATTCAGGAGGGCATCGTAGCAGAATCGCCCGAGAAGGCCGTTGAAGCCGCCAAACTACTGATCGCCCAGTCGGGCCAGAAGTTTGTGGTGGTAAAGTCTCAAATTCACGCGGGTGGACGCGGGAAGGGCCAGATTGTTGGTTCTGAGCAGCGGGGAGTTGCTTTAGCCAAATCAGTCGATGCCGTGCGCGACATCACGAAAAATCTCATTGGCAACATTCTGGTTACCCACCAGACAGGCCCGGAGGGAAAGCGTGTCAACAAAGTCCTCATCGCCGAAGATGTGTACTATCCCGGCGCATCGGAACCGAAAGAAATGTACATCGGCATCCTGCTCGACCGTACCAAAGCCTGTAACGTAATCATGGCCAGCACCGAAGGCGGGATGGACATTGAAGAAGTTGCCGAGCACACGCCCAAAAAAATCGTGAAGGAATGGATTGATCCGGCGGTCGGTTTGCAATCGTTTCAGGCACGCAAAATAGCGTTTGGCTTAGGTCTTGAAGGGGAAGCGTTTAAGGAAATGGTTAAGTTCGTGACCGCGCTGTACAAAGCCTACGTGGATACCGACGCGTCGATGTTCGAGATTAACCCAGTGCTGAAAACGTCGGACAACAAAATTCTGGCCGTTGACGCTAAAGTAAATTTAGATGACAACGCACTGTACCGCCATCCCGATCTGAAAGCCATGCGCGATTTGGCCGAAGAAGATCCGCTCGAAGTGGAAGCATCGGCGAGTGACCTGAACTATGTGAAACTCGACGGTAACGTAGGGTGTATGGTAAACGGCGCGGGTCTGGCCATGGCTACGATGGACATTATCAAGCTGTCGGGTGGCGAACCGGCTAACTTCCTCGATGTTGGGGGTGGAGCCAATGCCAAAACAGTGGAAGCGGGTTTCCGAATTATTCTGAAAGACCCCAATGTGAAGGCCATTCTGATCAATATTTTCGGGGGTATCGTGCGCTGCGACCGCGTGGCAACGGGTGTTGTGGAAGCCTACAAAGCCATTGGCGATATTCCGGTTCCAATTATTGTTCGTCTGCAAGGCACCAATGCGGCCGAGGGCGCGAAAATCATTGATGATTCGGGTCTGAAAGTTCAGTCGGCAGTGGAGTTGAAAGAAGCCGCCGAGAAAGTACGTCAGGTTGTAGCGTCGCTGTAAGGCCCCGATAGCCGCTGGCTGTCGGTCTACCATTACATACACACACCGACAGCCGGAGGCTATCGGGGCCATAAAAAAACCGCAGTTTACGCTGCGGTTTTTTTGTTTGTGGTCAGGTATTAATTCCGGCCTGCTTTAGCGTAATACTTTTGCGCGTCGGGCAGTAACTTTTGCAAATCGGCAATCCGGCGTTCGTCAGATGGGTGATCGGACATGAATTCAGCCGGTGCTTTGCCCCCACCCGCTTTCGCCATGCGTGTCCAGAACGTGATAGCCTCGGCTGGATTATACCCGGCCATCGACATGAAAATCAGGCCGAGGTGGTCCGCTTCCGATTCCTGTTTCCGGCTGTGGGGCAGGCCAACGCCATACTGATAAGCCAGTGGCCCTACTACACCAAATGCCTGCTGAAACAGTGCCTGTGTCTGTGCGCTTTTTCCAGATGTACCAATACCTGTTGCTACCTGACCCGCCTGAAGCAGCCCATTAGCAACCAATCCTTCGCTCATTCGCTCGTTCCCGTGTTCGGCAATGGCGTGCGACACCTCATGGCCCAATACCGTAGCTAAACCGGCTTCATTTTGCGTGTAGGGCAAAATACCGGAGTACACCACAATCTTCCCGCCCGGCATACACCAGGCGTTGACCTGTCCGCTTTGCACGAGGTGGTACTCCCATTTAAATCCTTCGAGTCGTTTACTAAACCCATTGCTATTCATATAACTCTCCACAGCCTGGCGAATCCGGTCTCCTACCCGGCTAACCATTTCGGCATCGCCACTGCTCGTTGGTACGACCCGGCTGGTATCTAAAAAGGCTTTATACTGCGTGAAGCTCATGGCGAGCATCTCATTGTTAGGTACCAAAATCAGTTGTTTACGGCCTGTTAACGGCACTTTCTCGCAGGCTGTGACAGCAAATGCAAGTGACAACATGACAATAATGGCTTTTTTCATTTGTGTATGTGTTTTTATTAAATGGGCATTCTAACCTTAAATGACCTGCAAAGTACCAGAATTGTTTAATTTTTTCTGATTCTGCTGTGGTCAGGGCTTCAATAGTCGTTAGATTTGTGACCTTCGTATAGGTTTAATGTAACGCGGGGAAACCCGCACAGATACAGACATCCTGTCTGTGTTACGTCTATGAAAATTATTTGCGTTGGCCGAAACTATGCCGAACACATAAAGGAACTCAACAACGAACAGCCCGATGATCCGGTCATTTTCATGAAGCCCGAAACGGCAATTCCCCTGAAGAATGAGCCGTTTTTCTACCCGGATTTCTCCACCGACGTGCATTATGAAGTCGAAATTCTGGTAAAAATCAATCGGGTTGGCAAGAACATCGACGAGAAATTTGCGCATAAGTATTACGACGAAATAGGCGTTGGCGTCGATTTTACGGCTCGCGATGTTCAGAGTAAACTCAAAGCCAAAGGATTGCCCTGGGAGCTTGCCAAAGGCTTTAATGGCTCCGCTCCTGTTTCGGGCTTCGTACCGAAAACCGATTTCGCTGATCTACAAAATCTAAATTTCCGGTTAGATGTTAATGGCGAAACGCGGCAACAGGGCAACACGAGCCTGATGCTGTTTAAAATCGATTACCTGATTTCGTTCGTATCCCGCTATTTCTTATTACAGCAGGGTGATATTTTGTTTACCGGAACGCCCAAAGGCGTTGGCCCTGTACAAGTCGGCGACCGGCTGACAGCTTATATCGAAGACAAACCGATGCTCACGTTCGACGTAAAATAAGCGTTTAGGATTGGTAAGCTTTCGTTGGAAATAAACGGCTGATTGCTCTATCTACACCCCAACAACGCGTTCAATCTATTTGCTTTTGAGACAAGTACTAATTTATCAGTTGCTCGCCGTTTTATTGGTTGCTCAGTCAGCGATTGGGCAAAACGGACCGGAGTCAACCTCAACCAGTTCGGCTACCCAAACTGGCTATATACAACCCGGCACCATTGAGGCCGGGTATTTCCTGTTTCCGATTCAGCCGGGAACAGCCAACTCGCTGTCAGGCGGCATGGGCGATCTGCGGCCCAATCACTTCCACGCGGGTTTAGACATCCGCACCGGTGGTCGGGAGGGGCTGGATGTTCATGCAGCAGCCGACGGGTACATAGCACGAATTGCAGTCTTTACGGGTGGCTACGGCAACGTAATTTTCATTAAACACCCCAATGGCCTGACAACCGTTTACGGCCACCTCAAAACCCTGAACGATACGCTCGGCACCTACCTCCGCGACCAGCAGTATCAGAAAAAAACATTCGAGATTGATTTGCGGCCACAACCGGGGCAATTTCCGGTCAGCAAAGGCGATGTGATTGCCGCATCGGGTAACACGGGCGGGTCGGGTGGGCCGCACCTGCACTTCGAGGTTCGGGACGCCAAAGACAACCTGATTAATCCGCTGCTCTATGGCTTTTCAGAAATTCGGGACGAAGTGCCGCCCTATTTTGAGCGCATTGCCCTGAAAACAATGACCGCTACGTCGCGGATAAATGGTGAATATCAGCGCATTAGTTACGCGCCTATCCGCCAGTCTGACGGTGCGTATATTCTTACGAAACCCATTACGGCATCGGGCCTGATTGGCTTGGAAGTACTTGGGTATGACAAAACCAGCGGGTCACCTTACCGCAACGGAATTAGCTGTCTGGAAATCAGGCTCGATGGCCGCGAAGTGTTTGCCTACAACATGAATAGCTTCCCGAATGAACAAACGCGGTTCATGAATATTCACGAGAATTACGAAGTGGAGCAGATGACCGGTCAACGGTATCACCGGGCCTACATTGCCGATGGGAACATCCTGAATCTCTACAAGTTACAAAACAATGCGGCTTATCGGGGGCGGTTGCCGCTGCTGGATGGACAACCGCACGAGGTCACCTTAACCCTCTACGACGCCTTCGACCACGCGGCCCGGCTAACGTTTACTATCCTCCCCGAACCAACCACAACCAACACGCCCCGCCTGGATTCATTGCCCATTCAGTCAGCGAGTTACACGGCCGAGCCGGACGATGAAGATTTGACCGCGACTGTTACTACCGACGAAAATGTATTGAAATTAACGGTGAAGAATATGCTGCCCGGCAACCCGCCAGCCGCTAAACTTATTACCGGTCGAACGGTAACGGAGCAACCCGTTAGCTACGTGCGCAACAACCAAGCGGTTTATCTCATAGATTTGCGTCAGACATTACCCGATTCGGTTCAGTTTGGGCGGAGTGTGGTGCGGACAAATTTCAAAAAACGCATCATTCCCGGTCAAAATCAGGTTTTTACAGAAGGAAATACGCGATTGGAGTTTGGTCCGAAAACGCTGTTTGACACCCTGCATCTGGCCATGCGGTCGTTGCCGGGAGGAGGTCTGGAAATCAATCAGTCAACCATTCCGATCAACGATTACCTGACGATTCAGTACGCACCGAATTACCCGATTGCCGTTGATACGATGCGAACGAAAGCCTATTGGATTAACGGAGGGGGCGAAAGTTTTCTGGGGGGAACGTGGAACAAAGGAAAAATTGAATTCAAGACCCGTACGCTGGGCCGGTTTCAATTGATGACCGATGCCAACGCGCCGTCGGTAGAGATTTTGAGTGCGACGCCGAAAGGCATTACGGCCAAAATTCGGGACGATTTATCGGGCATTTCCGAGTTTCGGGCCTTGATCAACGGGGAGTGGATATTGATGCAGTACGATTACAAACGGGCACTGCTCTGGTCGGACAAGCTGAACCCCGACGAGCCGTTTGAGAACGGAGCCGAGGTGCTGGTGCAGGTGAAAGACCGGTCGGGCAACATCGGTTCCGACAGTACAACCATCGAAGAACCAAGACCCGTTGTTCGGCGCAAAGCCCTACCGAAACAGAAGCGAAGGAGACGATAAACGGTTTGTAGTTAGTAGTTGGCTGACGCCGGTCCGCCGGTGCGGTCAGCTACTCCAGCGTCAGCCAACCACTAACTACAAACCACAAACAATAAACCATAATGAGCCTGACCATTGGCGACCCCGCCCCCGATTTTACGAGCACTGACCAGAACGGGCAACCCATAAAACTGTCTGATTACCGGGGCAAAAAGGTGGTTTTGTATTTTTACCCCAAAGATGATACGTCGGGATGCACGGCGCAGGCCTGTAGTTTGCGCGATAATTACGCCGATTTGCGGGCGGCAGGTTACGAGGTTTTGGGCGTCAGTATCGACAACGAGAAATCGCACCAGAAGTTTATTGGCAAATACGACCTGCCGTTTTCGCTCGTGTCCGACACCGACAAAAAAGTTGTTGAAGCGTATGATGTCTGGAAGGAGAAATCCATGTATGGCCGAAACTACATGGGCACCGTTCGCACGACGTTTTTGATTGATGAAAACGGCATCATTACCGACATTATTAGTAAAGTAGATACCAAAGAACACGCAAAACAAATTTTGAAGTGAGTTTGTGGTTTGTAGTTGGCCGACGCGCACATTCCTGCGTCAGCCAACCACAAACCACAAACCACAAACTGAAAACTATGGAAATCGAACAACTCGAACACATCTCTACCGCCGTTCGGCGCGACATTCTCCGCATGGTTGCGGCCGTAAACTCAGGTCACCCCGGCGGTTCGTTGGGCTGCACGGATTTCTTCGTCGCCTTGTATTTTGAGGTGATGAACCGGAAAAAAGATGCCAAGGGCAACCCTGTTTTCGATATGGACGGTCGGGACGAGGACATTTTCTTCCTGTCGAACGGACACATTTCGCCGGTATTTTATTCCGTGCTAGCGCGGGCGGGTTACTTCCCGATTGCCGAACTGGCTACCTTCCGCAAATTGGACAGCCGGTTGCAGGGGCACCCTACCACCGCCGAACACCTGCCGGGCATTCGGATTGCGTCGGGTTCGCTGGGGCAGGGTTTGTCGGTTGCAAACGGGGCCGCCTACTCCAAAAAACTCAACGGCGACAAAAGCCATGTATACGTGCTAATGGGCGACGGTGAGCAACAGGAAGGTCAGGTTTGGGAAGCAGCACAGTTTGCGCCCAACAAAAAGCTCGGCAACCTGACGGCTATCATTGACCTCAATCACGCTCAGATCGACGGCACGACCGACAACGTGAACAGCAACCGCGACCTGGCTGCCAAGTACCGGGCATTTGGCTGGTATGTAGAGGAAATGGAAGGCAACGACATCGCGGATGTGATTCGGACACTTAAGAAAGCACAGGAAGACCCCGACGTACCGACGATGATTTTGATGCACACCGAAATGGGTTTCGGCGTCGAATACATGGTAGGCAACTACAAATGGCACGGTACCGCGCCCAACGCCGAACAGTTAGCCCAGGCCCTGAACGGATTACCCCTGTCGGTTGGCGTATCGGATTATTAACCGGCACAAACAGGCTCCGGCTGTTTGATTATAAAAAACAGCCAGAGCCTGTTTGTGCCCATACATATGAAAATCAAACGCTTAGTCATCGAAAATTTCAAGTCCATTGAGCGGATCGAGCTTGTTGAGCCGAATCCGTTCACGGTCTTTGTCGGCCCGAACGGGTCGGGCAAATCGAATATTTTTGAGGCTTTGGAGTTTGTGAATGTTCTACGCCATATTCCAGACATAGTTATTAGTTTGTTTGGAGGCTCTGAAGCTCTCCATAGACGAGGAGCAAAAGAGGGGTCCTTTCGTTTTAAAATGGACTTTGGTGATTATGAGATATCCGAAGAATACAACTTCACGGACTCAAAATCAAAACTATTATTAAACACTCAATTTAGTTTTGATAATGTTCAGCTCTACCCAGACCATACAGGCCTTCAATTTTTCGATAATAGTTTCGAACGACTTTTCGTAAAGAATGAACGTCTTGTAAAACTCTCGTTGAATGATAACCAACGCTTATCTTTATCTGCCAGCAACCTCGAAAAAGTTCTAAAGCGTATACTTTCCAACGAAACCCTTCGTGACGAAATCTTTGAATGGCTCGAGCTGTTCGTTTCTGGTTTCAAAGCAGTTGAAGTCGATGAGCGGGATGAGCTTCATTGGTTTGAGGAGTATGCTCCAGATTATTTCACCAAAGACCTCATCTCCGACGGCACATACAACATCCTTGCCCTTTTAACAGCAGTTTACCAGAGTGATGAACCGCAATTTTTATGTATTGAGGAGCCGGAAAATGGCCTGAATCCAAAAGTTGTTAAGGAACTGGTCAATCTTTGCCGGTACGCGTGTCAAGAATTCGGGCATTACATCTGGCTCAATACCCATTCGCAAACGCTTGTTTCGCAATTGACTCCTGACGAAATCATTTTGGTTGATAAAAAAGAAGGAGCAACGCAGACGAAGCAAATTAAAGGGATGAACCTGCACGGTTTGCCGATGGATGAAGCCTGGCTTTCAAACGCTCTTGGAGGTGGGTTGCCGTGGTGAAATTAGGTATTATTTGCGAAGGTGAAACTGAGCAAATCATCTTCAATACACCATCATTCGGGCAACTATTGAAACGTTTTGATATAGACCTGATTGGCGTTGTTGAAACAAGGAGTAAAACTCAGTATTTCGAGGATCGTCTTCTAAAACACCGGGATATTCTAATGGATAAAGGAGCCGAGAAAATTATAGCTTTAGTCGATCTTGATAAAGACAAGTGTATCACGCTTACGAAACAAGCCATTCCGCAGTTTAACAATCAGCTAATTGTAGTTGCCGTCAAAGAGTTTGAGAATTGGTATTTGGCTGATACAACGGCGTTAGGCGAGCTTTTAAGCAAACCAGTTCATATTGAATTTCCTGAACAGGACGACGATGCAGAGAAAACAATTATACAACTACGTGGTAAAGGCTTCGGGCACAGCAAGCCCCGTTTGGCCAATGCGATGATACGTCACGGTTTCACCATCGAAAACGCAGCCCAGCACCCGAATTGCCCGAGTGCCAGTTATTTTCTAACCAAATTGCAAACCCTCGCTTCGGCGAATTGAATACAGATCATGAAAAAATACGAGTACACCGAGAAGAAAGACACGCGCTCCGGCTTCGGCGCGGGCATCGCCGAACTGGGCAAATCACACCCGAACGTTATTGCGCTGACCGCCGATCTGGCCGGTTCGCTCAAACTCGAAGCGTTTATTAAAGACAATCCAGACCGCTTCATTCAGTGCGGCATTGCCGAGGCCAACATGATTGGCGTATCGGCGGGGCTAACTATTGGCGGCCATATTCCGTTCGCCACTACGTTCGCTAACTTTGCAACGGGCCGGGTTTATGACCAGATTCGGCAATCGGTTTGCTACTCGAACAAGAACGTGAAAATATGTGCATCCCACGCGGGTCTGACCCTCGGCGAAGACGGAGCCACGCACCAGATTCTGGAAGATTTGGGCATGATGAAAATGCTGCCCAACATGACCGTTATCAACCCCTGCGATTATAACCAGACCAAAGCCGCGACCCTCGCCATTGCCGATTACGTTGGGCCGGTCTATCTGCGCTTCGGACGTCCGGTGATTCCCGTGTTTACCCCCGCCGATCAGAAATTTGTGATTGGCAAAGCGTGGACCGTGAACGAAGGGAAAGACGTGTCTATTTTCTGCACAGGCCACTTAGTTTGGGAAGCCATCAAGGCCGGTGAGATTCTGTCGGAGCAGGGCATCGAAGCCGACATTATCAACATTCACACCATTAAACCGTTAGATGAAGAAGCCATTCTGGCATCGGTCAAGAAAACGGGCTGTGCCGTATCGGCTGAAGAGCATATGATTAACGGCGGATTGGGCGATAGCGTGGCGCAGGTACTGGCCCGCAATTTCCCCGCCCCGCTCGAATACGTGGGCGTTCATGACACCTTCGGCGAAAGTGCTACCCCCGACCAACTGATGCAGAAATACGGACTCACCGCCGACAAAATTGTTGAGCAGGTGAAAAAAGCAATGGCAAGAAAATGAGTTTGTGGTTTGTGGTTTGTCGTTGGCTGACGCGCACGTGTATGAGTCAGCCAACGACAAACCACAAACCACAAACTGTAGTAAAATGACTGACGAAGAAATCCTTACTAAATACCGCGACCCGTCGAGCCGCAACTACGCCTTTAATCTGCTGGTACGGAAGTATCAGCAGAAAATTTATTGGCACATCCGTAAGATGGTCATCGACCACGACGACTCCGACGATCTGGTGCAGGAAACATTTATTAAAGTCTGGAACAGCCTGGAACAGTTTCGGGGTGATAGTCAGTTATATACCTGGATATACCGCATTGCGACCAACGAGTGCCTGAACTTCCTCAACAAAAAACGCCGACGGTTTTTTCTGCCCATTGGCGATGTGGAGGGCGAACTAATGGAGAAGTTGGAAACCAGTTCCACCTATGTTACATCGGGTAATGACCCAAGTGGCGAGGAGATTCAGTTGAAGTTACAGAAGGCGTTACTTAAACTCCCCGACAAGCAGCGATTGGTGTTCAACATGAAATACTTCGATGATATGAAATACGAAGAAATTTCGGACATTACGGGTACATCCGTTGGCGCATTAAAGGCTTCTTATCACCTCGCTGTTAAAAAAATCGAGGATTACATAACAAAAACTGATACAACCGATTAAACCCCGGCCGTTGCGTGCTGTCAAACACCCAAACGGAGACAGAATCGTGTGAGATACACACCACTATCATGAACGAGAATACGAACTTTCGGCTTGACAAATTACCACCCGAACACCCGATGCGGCAACACCCGTTTACGGCACCGGATGGCTATTTCGATTCGCTGCCGTCGCGGGTACAGGCTCGGGTAAGCCACAGGGCCAAACCAGCCTTTAGCATTAGCTGGTCATGGCAACGTACGGCGGCTTCGCTGGCTGGTGCGAGCCTGATTGCAGTGCTGATCTGGCAAACGCTGCCCCAGCGTCAGGAGTCGCTTGGCAGTGAAGCATTAACAGGGGTGAGCAACGAGGTGATTACGGCTTACTTAGATGAACAGGGCATCAACCCCGATCAACTGGCGGATAGCCAGCAATTGCACACGTTATTGGATAACGATACAACGGCCATTCAGTACCTCAACGTACAACCTTCTGACATTCAGCAGCTTATTAAAGACCAACTCCTTTCGGACAGCCCGAATGTTGACTCCTGATTTTTTAGCATGGTTAATTCTACCAAAATGAGACATATATTGATTGGTTGGCTGATGAGTTTGTTACTAATCACGCATGTAGCCACCGCACAAAATGACCTGAACGGACGCCAGAAAATAGAATCGACCAAAATCGGTTTGATTACCAACCGGCTAAATCTGACTACGGATCAGGCTCCCCAGTTCTGGGCTGTTTACAACGAATACAATGCAAAGAGACAGGAGTTGAATCGTCGGATTCGGCAGTTGAACAACGAACCATCCCGTACGTCGATGAACGACAATCAGTTAGTAAATGGCTTGCGGGAAGTCAACTCCACAAAGCAAAAACTCGCTGATCTCGATGAAGAATACATGCCCCGGTTTCTGAAAATTATCTCCCCACAACAGTTAGCGGAGTTGTATAAAACCGAGCAGGTATTTAATCAAATGCTACTAAAACGGTTAAATAACCAGAGCAATTAGAATTGGTTGTTTAGAAACACCGGATTCTAACCCGGTGTAATCCATACAAAAAACGCCTGACTACAAATGTGGTCAGGCGTTTTTTGTATTGTGATGTCAGGCTCTCAAACCTGACACAAATTGCCGACGCGAGTGTGTCAGGTTTTAGAACCTGACATCACAGTTCTATTGCGGGCTAAGTTTATAAAGTTGGTTGAACAGCAACTTAAACGTTCCCTGCGCCTGTGCCCGAAAGGTAATTTCCGGCCCAAATGCGACCAGTTTGCCTGCTCCAACCGGAGCCGTAAACGCGGCAACACCATCCTGCAAATAGGCCTGCCCCCATGCCCAGCCACTACGCAGCGGTTTGGCCGTTGAGAACCACGCCAACGGTTTTACCGTACCTTTTGCAATGGCGTCGGGAGCGAGTTTAAACACCGGACTGGCATCAAAATAAACGTCTGTTTGCCCCGGCATTCCCCAGGTTGCCTGTTGGGTAGAATCTAAATTTACCTGCAAAATACTGCCGGGAACATAATATTTTTCGGCGGGTAAGGGTCGTTCCTGACCTGTAGAACTCATTTCGACCAGAGCGTTTTTTACGGGTAATCCGAGGTGATAGGCTAAGTTTGTGCTGGAGCCAATAGTTACGACGCTGCCACCGGCTTCCATGAATGTTTTCAATTGAGGAACCGACTTCTCTGCCGTAATTTTCCCAAGCCAGGTGCGGTACTCAGCGGGCAATTCTTCTGCTTTTGGCTCTTTGGCTGTTGAGCCGGATTCGCCGTCGGTCCGGCTAACCGCAGTGCCAACGCCTGGAATAGCACGGGTCACGAACACAATCACATCGTATTTTTTTCGCAAATCACCAGCGTCGATGTCCTGTGCATAAATAACCTGAGTTGGAAAGTGGTACTGCTCCATGAGCCAGCGTACCCACCCCGACGGCATAGAACCGCCATACGTGTCCCAGAGGGCAACCCGCATCGGCGAAACCCTGACCAGCGCATTCGTTGGTCGCTTCGACAATCCCATTATGGTAAGACCTAACTCATTTGCTGATTTTTCAAGTCCGGCTTTTGCTTTGGCCGATGCCGGAATAAAAAACGACCCGGCATTAATATCAGGTCTACCCGCCACACCATTGGGCAGTCGATAGACTTCGACACCTGATTTGAGCAGCTCATTGACGGCAATAAAGGCATTATTGGCCCGTGCATTCAGCACGTAACCCGCTCCTGCTGAGCCTTCTATTCGTCCTTCTGGTGACTGAAGTTCGCCGTAAGGTAGTTTCTGAAAAGGGCCGTCGAAGTTATCCAGCACCCGGTCGAACTGGACGCCCATCTGATACGCCAGTGTCCAGCCTGCTGCATCGTACGGACGGACCGGCGGACCACCCGGATACTGGAAATCGTTGGGATGGTCCTGCGGTTCAAACATATCCAGTACGTGTGGCCGGAATGACTGATCGGTCTTCACGATATACGAACCCGCCGGGTATTTTTTACCGGCCACCGTAAAGTCGGCGGTGGCCTGCTGAACTTGAATACCCGTTCTAATCAGCGCATTCATGAATTTGACCGCTGTTGAGAAATCAGGCTGGCTGGCCGGAATGATAAACCCACGCGGGTCACGCAGTACGGGTGCCTTCATAATCGAGTCATAATACTTAACCGGCAATCCCCCACCCCTCGGCAGCAATCCGTACTGGTCGGGCGTGGTGGTTGCGCTGGTCACGGTCGTCCCTATGCCGGGCGCAACTTTCTTCTGATCAGTTTGATAGGCCTGCGTAATAGCATCGATTCGTTTGGGCGACAGGGTCCAGTAATCGGTGCTGCCCCGCTCAATGGAGTTTTTGCCCATCCGGTAAATGTTGAACAGCAGCTCGTCGCGGTAGCGGGCGGCATAATTGAGGGTGGCGTAATTCAGCGAGAGCGAATAGTCGATGGATTGTTTGAAGTGCCACTTTTGGGGTGTTACAGGGAAGGGCGTGTTTCCGTTCGGAATTAGACGCTGCGGCACAAGCGGTACATCCTCGGGCGTTGGATTGCCAATGATTTCCGTCAGCAAGCCGATCATGTTGTGAAAGTGCGTGGTGGTGCGTAATCCGCCGTTGTACCAGGTCGAGAAAACTGACCCGCCGAGCCGTGTAAAGCCGGGTTTGTTTTCGACGTTCAGGCGGTTGATCATGGCCGCACCCAGCGCGTCGATACCCGTTATCATCAGCGGGTCGAATACGTAGTTGAACGGGTCGCGGTAGGGCGGGCCAGCCACCACCGAACCGGCTGGCCCGCGCTGGTGGTGGTTGTACATAATTTGCGGAAGCCATTCCACAAACAACTGACGGCCAATGTTTTGCGACTCTTTCATGTTCATCATGAAGAAATCGCGGTTGTTATCATGTCCGGCGTATTTCTGGTATAGCCGGGGTAAATTTTCCAGCGACCGTTTTTCGGGTTTGGGTTCGCGCATGTACCAGTTGCTGACCAATTCCTGTCCATCGGGGTTGGCGTGTGTGAGCAAAACGACGGTCTGATCCAGAATTCGGCGTGTTTCAGGATCGTTCCGACTCACCAACTGCCAGGCCGTTTCGATAAGTTGGTGGGTGCCAACGGTTTCGGTGGCGTGTAGACCGCCATCAATCCAGACGATGGCTTTGCCTTCTGCGGCCAATGCACGGGCCTGCTCGTCGGAAAGGCCTTCGGCACGGGCCAGCTTTTGGGAAATTTCTTTGTAACGGTCGAGTTTTTTGATGTTTTCCGGCGACGATACAATCAGCATAAACTGATGCCGGCCTTCTTCGGTCAGGCCAATATCGACTAATTTGGTGCGCTCCGACGCGGCTAACTTTTTGATATAGGCTTCGGTTTGGGTGTAGGTAGCGAGTTGATAATCATCGCCGATAGCAAAACCGAAATGTTCTTTGGGAGAGGGAAGCGTTTGGGCCTGCGCCAGTGTGAGACTTAGTAAAAGACCAAGCGCGATTAAGAAGCGTTTTTTCTGCATCAGACAGATCGTTTGTCAATGTATAGTTTAACGGCTGAATTTACCGATAATCTGGTAAACTCAGCCGTTAAACTACGGGTAGAGACGTTATCTGCAAAATTTAATACCGCACGACTTTAAAGCTGGATATGCCTCCATCGAAGCGGATGGTCATTTTCTTTTTGGCCGCATCGTAGCCCGGACTGACAAATTCGCCCCCGCCAACGCTTGTGAACTCGTCCAAGCGTTCGACGTTCAGGGCACCGTCTTTCTTAATTCGGCAACCTACCTCTTTCGGTACATGCACCGTAACCGAAGCCGCGCCCACGTCTAATTTTATGTCAGACTGATCGGCTTTGGCACCTAATTTCAGGTCGAGGTCGGCGGCTCCAACAGCGAGTTTGAGACTCTTTATCGCATACGCACTCAAGTCCAGATCGCCCTGCCCCGCACCAAGGGCTACGTCCATTGACCAGACTGGCTTGGCGTTCAGATGCACATCTACGCGATTCTCGAACTTGCCGTCTTTGAAATCAATATTTTGATGGTCTTCCGTTGGTTTCAACTCGATGGTTGGAATATGCGTGGTTTCGTCGCGGTCAACCGACATCGAGTAACTGCCAACGGTTTGCTTCGTATCCGCTTTAATGAGTTCCGTGCCAGGGTCGCCAATAATGAACCGACCGGCTCCGCCCGACAACTTCAGAACAGCCTCAGTGGTCCCGGCATCCATCGTTTCGGCAAACGTATTGGTATGGGTTTCAACGCTTTCCGAATCCCGACGATCCCGCTCCGACTTATAGTCATCTTCGTTATCATCGTTGTCGTTGTTACCGTTATCATCATCGTTGTCATCGTCCGAGTCAGCTTCGTTGTCATTGTCATCCTCGTCGTCATCATTATGCCAGCGCATATTGAACTCATCGCGATTTCGGTTGTGCGACATAAAGCCAAAGAGCGTGGCAGGCACAGCAACCGCCAGCATGACCGTTGTGATGAAAGCCGCCGGGTTACCGCGCCGTTCGAGAATCAGGTTAACACCCGCCAGAATGAGCAGCAGCGGCCATAAATTCACCAATGAGTGCCAGTCGACATCGAGCCAGCCCGCCCGCCGGGCCAGGAACAGCACACCCAGCGTCAGCAGAAAAATACCCCAGAATAATCCGTTTCGGCGTTGCATGATTAAAGTGGGTTGTTGGGATTGTTTAGGTCAGTTGGGTTGTTGTAATCCGTTGGCTTGTTGTAATCGTTCGGATTGTTGGTATTGTTCTGATCGAACGGGGTTTTGATCCGGTCTCTGAAAATGAGCCATAAACCAATGGCAATCAGGATGAACGGCCACAGATCGCCGAAATCAATGTCGAAATAACGGTCGATCAGGAAGATAATACCGAGCAGAATCAGAACGGCCCCACCAATAAGGGAGCGGTCGGGCGATGCGGGTTGATTGGGATTGTAAGGGTTCATGGAGAAAACGGGGTTTGCATAAACGGTTAATTGATTGACAGAAGCACCAAGCGGTTGTTTGGGCATGACGATCCACAAGATAATGTAAATCAGCAAGGCCGGAAAGTGCGGCAATGGAATACCAAGTAAAAAAATCAGCCGCACAACGGTGCGATTCAATCCAAAGTAGTGAGCCAGTCCGGCACATACGCCCCCGATCATTGCTTCGTCGGAGATGCGTTCTAATCGTTGTTTCATGGCTTTTTTGTGCCGGATACGCCGGACCGTTAAAACCGATGTAAACGTAGTAGGTGGCAAAGTCTGGTAGAAATAGAATTGGAAGAATGGACGCGCTTATGGATAGATGTATGTTTTCACTGATAGTAGGTAATGCATAGTAGCGGTTGATTGGTTAATTAGTTGATTGGTTGAATAGTTAATCAGATAAGTAGTGTCTAACCAATTAACCAATCAACCAATTAACCAATCAACTACTCTTCCTCAATCGCTTCCAGAATATCCATCAACTCGCCAAATTCTTTATTGCCGGGATGCTCTTCATCGCCACCGCTTAGCGCAATTCCCCGCACGGGCAGTTCGGCCAGCAACCCGTGAACGTTCGCTGCGGAGATACCCGTTCCGAGCAGAACCGGATAGCGGGCAGACAGTCGCCGGAGCAAAATTTTCAGATCATCGTCGAGGTGAAGCGAAGCCTTGCTTTCGAGCAAAATATAGTCGGCACCCGTCGAACCTGTCTGGAAGAGCGTATCGAGTTCATCGAGTGTCAATTGCGCCAAATCGACCTGTAGAATAAGCGGTTTTCCAAACGTTCCCACATACGGCAACAATGCGGCTTCGTTTATTTGTAACAGATCCGGCTCATAGGTTTCCAGGAGTTGTTCGATTACGTTGGGATCGTCGGACGTTGTTTCGCCAACGATCTGCACACCCGCCACCCACGCCCGAATTTCGGCAAACGGTTTCGGTTCTATGTAGTTTGGCGAGTCGGCATCCATCGAAAAGCCGAGCATATCAACGCCCATACCCGCACAATAGCGGGCATCGCTGAGATTGGTAACGTTGGAGATTTTAACGAGCGTTTTAAGAGCCATATCGGCAGTAATTCAGAAACAGGTGGCACTAAACAGTTGACAGAACGTAGGGGCGAAGTTACTGACAGCTATTGATTGTACGGTTTTATTTCATTTCGTATTGTTCAGCATCGGACAAATGATGTACGATTTCGGACAGACCCTCTGCAACAAAACACCTTTTATCGCCTGTAAACAGCCATTTCTACAATTGGCAAGGCATTTGTTCTACAAATATTGATTATATCTTTTTGGTATGGGGCGGTCTTACTTAGGTGAATTTGAAGAAGTTGTATTGCTGACTGTGGCCGTATTGGGCGAAGGTGCTTACGGCGTTGCTATTACCGACGAACTGGAGCGGCAAACCAGCCGCTCAGTCAGCATCAGTGCTGTTCATGCGGCCCTGCATCGGCTGGAAGAGAAAGGTATGCTCAACTCGCACATGGGCGACGCCACCGCCGAGCGAGGAGGTCGGCGAAAACGATTGTTTGCGGTTACGGCATCAGGCAGCCGCGCCCTGCACGCTATTCGGGCGGTGCGCGACCAGTTATGGAAGTCAATTTCACCACAATCGCTACCCGCTATCAGCCTATGAAAACGCCGAAACGTCGGACCGGGATGC
>CAXTKE010000009.1:0-120961 GCA_964244845.1 uncultured Spirosoma sp. | reverse complement strand
CGGACCACGGGATGCCGGACCACGGGATGCCGGACCACGGGATGCCGGACCACGGGATGCCGGACCACGGAATGCCGGACCACGGAATGCCGGACCACGGAATGCCGGACCACGCCCCCTACTGGGCCGACCGGTTGCTCGAATGGTTTTGTGCTCCCCATTTGCTGGAGGAAGTGCAGGGTGATTTGCACGAACGATATGGGCGGGATGTGCAGCAATTCGGCACGGCCAAAGCGAATCGGCAATACTGGGTTAGTGTACTGAGCTTTCTTCGTCCGTTTGCCCTCAAGCGTCAAACCCATTATTCATCACCACCTTTAGTCAATCCGGCCATGCTACGGAATTACGTTAAAACAGCCTTTCGCACTCTGACGAAGTATAAAGTCAGCACACTTATCAACCTATTGGGGCTTACGCTGGGCGTAACGGCCTGCCTGGTGATTTACCTCATCACCAATTACGAACTGAGTTATGATACGTTCCACCCCAACAGCCAACGAATTTACCGGCTGGTGGGTGAGGCAAAATTTGGCGGCACCAACGAAAAACATCCGGTTGGATTCATACCGAATGCCGTACCCGAAGCGATTCGGAAAGAGATTGCCGGGATAGAAACGGTAGCGGCTTTTCACAACATCGAATCGGATGTGCTGATTCCGAACGGCAACGAAAAACCGAAGCGATTTGAAAGCCGAAGGCGCACGGGCGGTACTGCCGATCTGGTGGTTGTTGAGCCGCAGTATTTCGATCTATTCACGTATCAATGGCTGGCTGGAAACCCCAAAACCGCGCTGAATGAGCCGTTTAAACTGGTACTATCGGAACGCAAAGCGCGTACCTATTTTGGCGATTTACCACTTGAGCAGATGATCGGCAAAGAAGTAATTTACCAGGATTCGGTGCATGTCCGTGTGGCCGGTATCGTGAAAGACTGGACCCAGCCAACCGATTTTACGTTTACCGATTTTATTTCGTCTGCCACGATCCGGGCCAGCCAGCTAAAGCGGGAAATCGACCTCGATCAATGGGACGATATCTGGTCGGCGTCGCAGGCCTTTGTGAAACTGCCCGAAGGCACGAATCCCGACCAGTTGACCGCTGCCTTTGGGCAATTTGGCAAAGCTCATTTCCCGAAAGAATTCAAATTTACGCCCGCTCTGCAACCCCTCTCCGACCTGCATTTCAACGACGCCTATGATGACAATTATTCCCGCAAAGCCCACCTGCCAACGCTGTACGGCCTGATGGCTATTGCCGGTTTTATTTTGCTGATTGCGGCCATCAACTTCATCAATTTAGCCACGGCGCAATCGGTGCAGCGGGCTAAGGAAACCGGGGTGCGGAAAGTGTTGGGCAGCAGCCGCAACAGCCTGATTATTCGGTTTCTGAGCGAAACAGCTTTTCTAACATTTATCGCTGTATTGATCTCCTTACTCCTCGTTGACCCCCTGCTATCGGCCTTTCAATCGCTGATTCCCAGAGGCTTAACATTCGATCTGTTCAGTTTCCAAACATTGTTTTTCTTACTGGCCGTTACGCTGGTCACGGCCCTCCTATCCGGCTTATATCCATCCTGGGTATTATCTTCGTTTTCAACGGCATTGGTCTTAAAGGGCCAGACGGCGTTGGCAGGCGGTCAGAAAGGCTATTTGCGGAAAGGGCTGATTGTCTTCCAGTTTACGGTTTCGTTGGCCTTTATTATCGGTACGCTAATGGTGGGCAGGCAGTTGAATTTTATGCGCAATAAATCGCTGGGCTTTTCCACCGATGCTATTATTGAGGTACGTACCGAACATGATGACAAGAGTCTTGTGCTGGCAGACAAAATCAGTCAGTTATCTGACGTTGAACGAGTTACGATGCAGTGGTTTCCGCCAATGGGTGATGCACACATGGTAACCCGGATGAAATACCGGGGCAAAAAAGAGGTGGACATGGACGTATCGGCAAAGGCCGGCGACGAGAATTTCATTCCACTGTATCAGCTTCGGTTGCTGGCGGGACGAAATTATGTAAAAAGCGATTCGCTTCGGGAGTTGGTCATCAACGCTACGTATGCCAGGGCGTTAGGCTTCAAAAAACCAGCCGAAGCGATCAATCAATTTGTTGAGATGGGTGGCACACAGTATCCAATCGTTGGGGTCGTGGCCGACTTTCATGAGCAGTCGTTTCATGAAAAAATTGGTCCGGTCTTTATTGGCTATATGCCTCGCCAATCAAAAAATATTGGCGTAAAACTCGCTACCAAAGGCCAGCAACTGAGCGACGTAAAAGCGACGCTGGCCCGTATTGAACAACGCTGGAAAACGGTTTATCCCGACACTAAATTTGACTACACGTTTCTGGATGATTCCATCGCTAAACTCTACGAAAAAGAGCAAAAAACGGCCCTGCTGGTCAACACCGCCACCGCCATCGCCATCCTGATTTCGTGTATGGGTCTGTTCGGTCTCGCTACGTTTACGGCGGAACAGCGCACCAAAGAAATCGGCGTTCGCAAAGTGCTGGGCGCAAGCGTTGCCAGTATCGTGGCCCTGCTCTCCAAAGACTTTCTCAAATTAATCACCATCGCCTTAGTGATTGCCTCGCCCATTGCGTGGTGGGCTATGAACCGGTGGCTCCAGGATTTTGAATACAAGGTTTCTGTTGACTGGTGGGTGTTCGCGCTGGCGGGACTGCTCGCGATGGGTATAGCCTTGCTAACCGTTGGTTTTCAGAGCATTAAAGCCGCGCTGATGAATCCGGTGAAATCGTTGCGGAGCGAGTAGCGCAGACCCGCAGGCTATTTACTTTCTCACTGTCCTAAACCGTACGGTATTCGTCCGAAACTGGACGTTTACATACGTACTGATTTTATCAAAAGTGCCACTCAAACGCAGGAACGGCATTTTCAGGAACTGGCAAGGCATTTGCTCAGCAAAGATAGAACTAACATAAACCCATGAAACGGACCTACTTAGGCGAGTTTGAAGAAATCGTGCTGCTGACCGTGGCAGTAATGGCTGCTGATGCGTATGGCGTCTCGATCACCCACGAAATCATCGAGCAGACGGGCCGTTCGGTGCGCCTGAACCAGATTCATGCCGCCCTGCAACGATTAGAAGAAAAAGGGATGGTGAAATCGGAGATGGGCGAGCCGACTGCCGAACGCGGTGGCCGACGCAAACGGCTGTTTAGCGTAACGGCCTACGGACAGCGGACGTTGCAGGAAATTCAGGCCGTGCGGGCGAGTTTGTGGAATCGAATGCCTGACCCATTCACGCCGGCCATGAGCGTATGAAACCGATCCCACCCCGCTGGCTTGACAGGATCCTCTCGTGGCTCATCGCCCCCGACCGGCGCGAAGAAATCCTGGGCGATCTGCACGAGGAGTTTGCCTATCAAACCCGGCGCATTGGTGAACACCGGGCGCGGTTTCAATACGTATGGAATGGACTGGGATTTATCAGGCTGTTCAGTCTCAAACGAAAAAAAGGCGAGTACCCAAACCCGACAAATACGGATATGCTACGGAATTATTTCAAAATATCCCTCAGAAACCTTGTCAAGAACAAGGTGTATTCCTTCATCAATATCGCGGGTTTGGCAACGGGTATGGCCGTGGCAATGCTCATTGGCCTGTGGATTTATGACGAGTTAGCCTATAACAAATCCTTCCAGAACTACGACCGGATTGCGCAGGTCATGCAACACCAGACCTTCAACGGCGAGGTTGGCACACAAACCGCGATGCCGTTACCGCTGGGCGATGAGTTGCGCCGGAAGTATGGAGAGAATTTCAAGTATGTTCTGATGGCATCCTGGATAGAGGCACGCGTGTTGACGGTTGGCGACAAGAACCTGTCGAAGAACGGCCTTGCCATTGAGTCGCAGGCTCCCGATATGCTCACGCTGACTATGCGGAAAGGTACCCGGGCGGGGTTGACAGACCCGGCGTCGATTCTGCTGTCCGAATCGACAGCCCGTGACTTATTCGGTGATACCGACCCGATGAACAAACTCATCCGGCTCGATGATAAAACGACGGTGAAAGTGACTGGCGTGTACGAAGACATCCCCCAAAACTCGTCTTTCAACGATATGTCCTTTATGACTCCATGGACGCTGTTTCTGGCGGAGCAAAAATGGATTCGGGAGATGGAAAACCCCTGGCGTTCCAATTCCTTTCGGGTATTTGTTCAGTTGGCCGGGCAGGCTGATGTTGATCAGGTATCGGCTAAAATCAGGGACGTTAAGATGAAAAACATTCGACCAGTCGAGCGACGCTACCAGCCGCAGGTGTTCCTGAATCCGATGCGGCAGTGGCATCTGTATTCGGAGTTCAAAAACGGCATTCGTACCGGTGGTCTCATTGAGTTCGTGTGGCTGTTTGGCAGTATTGGTGTTTTCGTGCTGTTGCTGGCCTGCATCAACTTTATGAATCTGAGTACGGCCCGCTCCGAAAAACGGGCGAAGGAAGTAGGCATCCGCAAAGCAATTGGCTCGCTGCGCGGGCAGTTGATTACGCAGTTTTTTAGTGAATCGCTGTTGGTAGTGGCGGTGGCGTTCGCACTGGCATTGGCAATCATCGTATTCACGCTGCCCGCTTTCAATCAGATAGCCAACAAGCAGATACACCTGCCGTGGAGCAATCCCATTTTCTGGCTGCTGGGGCTTGGTATAAGTCTGCTCACGGGTCTTGTGGCCGGTAGCTACCCGGCCTTGTATCTGTCGGCGTTCAATCCCCTGAACGTCCTGAAAGGCACCTTTCGGGTAGGGCGGTTTGCGGCTGTTCCGCGTCGGGTGCTGGTGGTTGCCCAGTTTACCGTTTCCATCACACTCATCGTCGGTACTATCATTGTGTTTCGTCAGATTCAATTTGCTAAAAATCGGCCGGTTGGCTACAGTCGGGCCGGTCTGGTGACGCTAATGGGTACGGAGAACACGCACAAGCACATCGACGCCATACGGAGTGAGTTAAAAGCAACCGGGGTCGTTGCGGAACTGGCGGAGTCAGGCACGCCGGCCACCGATGTTTGGAGTACCAACGGCGGTTTTGAATGGCGGGGCAAAGACCCCGGCCTGTCGGTCGACTTTCCGAATGCGGGCGTATCCTATGAGTTCGGTAAAACAATCGACTGGAAACTCGTGGCAGGCCGGGATTTTTCGCGGGCGTTCGGCACAGACTCTGCTGGTTTTATTATCAACGAAACGGCCGCAAAGTTTATGGGATTTAAGCGTCCGATTGGCGAGGTTGTCCGCTGGGACGGGCATCCATTCACTATTATCGGTGTTGTTAAGGATATGGTCGTCGAATCACCATATCACCCAATCCGGCCATCGGTTTATCACTTAGATCCCAACAATGGCAGTTTCGTCATGATTCGGATTAATCCGGCGGTCAGTACCAGTCAGGCACTGGCCGGTATAGAAACCATTATCAAGAAATACAACCCGGCAATTCCGTTCGACTACCGGTTTATCGACCAGGAATACGCCAAAAAATTCGGTGAAGAGGAGCGTATCGGTACACTCTCGTCGATCTTCGCGATACTCGCCATTTTCATTTCCTGCTTAGGCCTGTTCGGACTGGCCTCGTTCGTGGCCGAGCAACGCACCAAAGAAATCGGCGTTCGCAAAGTGCTGGGCGCGTCGGTGATGAACGTATGGGGGCTGCTTTCCAAAGACTTCGTAATGCTGGTTGTTATTGCCTTCCTGATTGCTACGCCACTGGCTTATTATTTTCTCCACAGTTGGCTCCAGCGATACGAGTACCGGGCTGAAATTTCGTGGTGGATTTTTGCCATATCGGGTGCGGGAGCCTTGCTTATTACGCTCCTGACCGTCAGTTTCCAAAGTATTAAAGCGGCTCTGGCGAATCCGGTCAAGTCATTACGAAGCGAATAGCAGAGGGGTAAGGGCAGAGGGAAACTCCACGCCAACTCTTTGCCCTCAGCCATCCCTTCTTTACCTAAAGCCATGAAGCCACCTCACCTCGCCGACCGACTTCTCCAGTTCTTCTGCGCCCCTCACCGGCTGGAAGAAACGCTGGGCGATCTGCACGAAGAATTTGCTTACCAGGTCAGTCGAATTGGAGAACGGCGGGCACGGTGGCGGTATTGGTGGGATGTGCTGGGATTTGTCAAACCATTTGCGATAAAACGAAAACCCGAAACGTTTACCTCAACCCCTTTCCTGAGTATGGATATGTTCCGAAATTATGTCGCCATTGCCTTGCGCCAACTCTGGAAAAACCAATTGTTCAGCGCGTTAAACATCGTTGGCCTCACCGTTGGGCTGGCCGTCAGTACGTTCATTGCGCTGTACGTCTGGCATGAATTTCACTACGACCGGTTTCAACCCTTCGCCGACCGCACGTACCGGATTTTGGGTACAACAAAATTCGGGGAGCAGGACATTACATTTTTCGGAATTCATGAATCGTTCGGGCGAGAAGTGAAACGGCAGATTCCCGAAGTCGAGCAAGTTGTTCGGTGGACGGATGGGCTGGGCGATGTTGTGCTACAGTCAGATCCGGCTCATCGATTTAAAGAAATAAATATTGGTTATGCCGACCCTACCTTACTACCATTAATGGGTTTTCAGTTGCTTCGGGGCGATGCAAAAACGGCCCTAAGTGAGCCAGGGCGTATTGTGCTGACTCGTCGTTTAGCCGAAAAATATTTTGGCAGTCAAAATCCGCTGGGTAAAACGCTGCTATTCGATAAACATTTCCCACTCACCGTTTCGGCCGTGCTTAACGACTTACCAACCAACTCGGTCATTGGGTTCAATGGCTTGGTTTCGCTGAGTTCTATGCCGACTCTGGGGACACACCAGCAGGGAGCGTTCAAAGGTGGTGGTTTTCTAAGTACATACGTGGTCTTGCATCCGGGGGCAAACGTCAGCGCAGTGGAGAAGAAGTTACAGAAAATAAAAAACGTACAGTTTAGCGATATCACAGCCAAATACTTACTCGAATCCTTACCATCGCTTCACCTCGACAGCCGCAGCGTCTCGAAAGACACGCGGCAGTCGCTCTATATTCTGCTCACTATTGCCTTAGTCATTCTGGCACTGGCTGTTATCAATTATGTAAGCCTGACCACCGCCCGTGCCACCAAACGGGCCAAAGAAGTCGGTATTCGGAAAGCCATTGGCGGGCAGCGACGCGAACTGATCGGCCAGTTTTTCCTCGAATCATTCCTGACGACTACGTTGGCGTTTATGCTGTCGCTGGCGTTGCTTCAGGGCATTTTTCCCTGGGCTAACCACACCCTCGACCTGCACATGGACAACCGGGTACTGGCGCAGGGGCCATACTGGGGTCTGATGCTGACGTTATGGCTCAGTTGTTCCCTATTGGCGGGTGCGTATCCGGCGTTGCTTTTGTCAGGATTCCGGCCCGCGCTGGTGCTGAAAGGAGTCACAAGCTTTCGGTACGGTGGGGCGGGTTTGCGGCAGGTGTTCACAACGGTTCAGTTTACGGCCTGTATTGGCCTGCTCATTTGCAGTCTGGTACTATACACCCAAATGCGGTTCCTGCGTACCAAAAATCTGGGTATCGACCGGGCGCAGGTGGTAGCCATGTATCTGGACGGCGACATGGTAGCGCAGTTTCCAGCTCTCCGCGACGAAATACGTAGTTGGGCCGGTTCGGGCAACGTAGCCACTACCAATACGCGCTTGTTCACGAATAACATAATGACCTATTTTCTGGAAACGGCGAAGACCAAAAAACAACTGATGGTCAACGCGCTAAGGGTCGATAAATCATTTTTTACCATGATGGGCGTTCGGTGGCAATATCCTCCGGTTGGCTGGAGTGCTGGCCCCACTGGCCCCATCACGAAAGAACTGACCGTATATAACCAGACCGTGCTGAAAGAATCAGGTATTAAGGGCAATCCACTGCAACAGCCCGCTCCCTTCAAGGATCAGCATACCGATGGCATTGTGGCTGATTTTCACGTGCATAGCCTGCATGGTACGGTTTCGCCGATGCTGCTGACGGTGGTGAGCGATACGAGCCGCTCAATTATGGAAGGCGGGGGCTATTTACTGGTTCGGTTAAGCCCGCAAACCAACGTGCCAGATGCCCTTGCCCACCTCAAAACCCTGTATGACCGCAGCCACCCAGCCGCGCCATTCGACTATTATTTTCTGGACGAAGCGTATGATAAACTCTATGCCAAAGAAGAACGGCTGGCCCGCTTATTCAACGGATTTACGGCACTTACGCTGGTGGTGGCCTGTCTGGGCCTACTTGGCCTGATGACGTTTTCGGTCGAAGCCCGCACGAAAGAAATTGGTGTCCGAAAAGTGCTGGGCGCGTCGGTAAGCAGCCTTGTTACCCTGTTGTCGAAGGACTTTCTGAAACTGATTCTGATTTCCCTTTTGATTGCATCGCCGGTGGCGTGGTGGGCCATGAACAAGTGGCTTCAGGACTTTGCCTATAAAATTGACATTGCCTGGTGGGTGTTCGCGCTGGCAGGTGGGCTGGTAACGGGCATCGCCCTACTGACCATCTCGTTTCAAAGCGTCAAAGCCGCCCTGACAAACCCGGTCAAGTCATTACGAAGCGAGTAAAGTAGTGCCGACCGGGCTGGTCGGGTATACATATGGACAGTAGTTTTAGTTGTTTTCACCCCCGACCGCGACGGCCGGTACTACAGCATGAAATCACCACCCCGCTGGCTTGACTGGCTGCTTTCCCGACTGATTGCCCCCCATCGGCGGGAGGAAATATTGGGCGACCTCCACGAGGAGTTCGCCTGGCAGGCCGAGCGGCTGGGCGAACGACGGGCGCAATGGCGGTATGTGTGGGAGGGGCTGGGATTTATCAGGTTTTTTGTCCTGAAACCAAACCCGACCTTCCGTCCGCAAACCCGTTCCGATGCCTATTCCTCAACCTATTCCTTCAACCCCGATATGCTACGGAACTACATCAAAATCGCTTTTCGCCAACTGTGGCGGAACCGGCTCTATAGCCTGCTTAACATTGGCGGACTGGCTCTCGGCATAGCCTGTTGCCTGCTTATTTCGCTCTACGTGTATGACGAATACAGCTACGACCGCTTTCATGCCAATTACGACCATATTTACCGCATAACGGAGAAGCAAAAGCAGGCCGACGGGATTTATGACGTGGCCGTTACGCCCGGCCCACTGGCCCCGGCACTGGCAAAAGACTTTCCCGATGTGCAACGGGCTACCCGCGTGGGGCGGTGGTCGGGGCTGCTGACGCAGGGCCGCCAATCGACCCAGTCGGACCAAATGCTCTTTGTGGATTCCAGCTTTTTTAGCCTGTTCAGTTTCCCGCTGCTGGCGGGAAATGTGAAGTCCGTTTTTCGCGGTCCCGACGAAGTAATTTTCAGCGAAACAATGGCCGAACGCGTGTTTGGAAAAAACTGGCCCAAAAAGAATGTACTGGGTCAGTCGTTCAAATTCAACAACGAGCAAACCCTGACGCTGGTTGGGGTGGTCCAAAACCCGCCAAGCCGGTCGCATATTCAGTTTGAGGTGTTGTTGCCCTTCAAGTGGGTGGAGAGCTATGATAAGTGGGGCAATAAATGGAACAGCAATAACTACCACACCTACATTCAGCTAAGATCTGCTCCGTCTGGCACTCCCGCTGATCCGATTGCGTTTGGCGAAAAAATTAAAGGCCAACTGAAACACTACGATGCGGGCAATGACGCTCAACTGCTGCTACAGCCCTTATCGGCCATTTATCTGTACTCAAGTTTTGCGTTCAAAACCGACTTTGGTAAACGTAGCGACATTACCTATGTCCGCATTTTTGTGGCCGTCGGGTTGATCGTTCTGCTGATTGCGGTCATTAATTTTATCAACCTTGCCACGGCACGGGCTTCGCAGCGAGCCAAAGAAGTGGGCGTACGCAAAACGGTTGGCGCACAGCGGGCATCGCTGATTGGGCAGTTTCTGGGCGAAGCATTATTGATGACTGGTTTAGCGGTTGCCGTCGCTTTATTGATCGCCGACGTATTCATGCCGCTGTTCAATGATGTTTCGGGCAAAGACCTGCGGATTCCCTATCAATTACCCGCTTTCTGGTTGATTATCATTGGATTAACAGGAATTGTCAGTCTATTAACAGGATTGTATCCGGCTTTTTTTCTGTCGGCGTTCCGTCCGGCGCGGGTGCTCAAAGGCATTTTCAACGTGCAGGCGGGTCGCGGCTTCCGACAGTCGCTGGTGGTGGGGCAGTTTGTATTGTCTATTGTGTTGGCGATCAGCACACTGATTATTTACCGCCAGTTGGGGTACATGCAGAATGCCAAATTAGGTTTCGATAAATCGCAGTTGTTGTATGTCCGGCTCGCAGGCGATCTGCGGGCAAAGGCAATGCTGTTAAAAGATGAAATTGGGCGACTACCGGGTGTATTTAAGGCATCGGTTGCAACGACTAATTTAGTCGATGTGAGTAACGAAACAACCATCGAATGGCAGGGGCAAATTCCGAAAGATGAGTTTCTGATTACGCAAATGAATATCGACGCCGATTTCATGACCATGACGGGCATGTCGCTGGCCGCCGGTCGAAACTTTTCGGCCCGGATTACGGCCGATACGTCGTCTAAATACGGTACGTACCTCATCAATGAAACAGCCGCCAAACGCATGGGCTGGACACCTGCCGTCGCACTGGGCAAGCGGGTCAAATTCTGGGGGCAGGAAGGCAGCGTGATTGGCGTACTGAAGGATTTTCATTTCAAGCCCCTCCGCGAAACCATCAACCCGTTCATTTTTCGGTTTCGGCCTAAAGAATTCTACTTCACGCTGTTAGTTAAAACAAATCCCGGCACCGTATCACGCACCCTCGCGGACGTAACGAAGCTGTATAAAAAACTGGACCCCGATCACCCGATCAGCTACGGATTTGTCGATCAGGATTTAGACGCGCAATACCGGGCTGAGCAACGAACCGGACGCATTATCCTCTACTTTTCGATCCTGACCGTTCTGGTATCCTGTCTGGGTCTTTTCGGCCTTGCCGCCTTCACAGCCGAGCAGCGCACCAAAGAAATTGGGGTTCGTAAAGTGTTGGGGGCCAGCGTATCCAGCATCGTCGCCTTGCTGGCCAAAGATTTTTTAAAGCTGGTCCTCATCGCTCTGGTCATTGCCAGTCCGATAGCGTGGTGGACCATGACAAAGTGGCTCCAGAATTTTGCGTATAAAGTTGGTCTTGACTGGTGGATTTTCGCCGGGGCGGGACTACTGGCCATGATCATTACGTTACTAACCGTCAGTTTCCAAAGCATCAAAGCGGCTTTAATGAATCCGGTCAAGTCATTACGGTCGGAGTGAAGCGTGAAGAATGATGAGTTAAAAACAAAAACAACTCCCAATGACTATCCCCTATTTTTCACTCTTCATTCTACACGCTTCACGCTAAAGATGAAACCACCCCGCTGGCTTGACCGGCTCCTCTCGTGGCTCATCGCCCCCAACCGGCGGGAGGAAATTCTGGGCGACCTCCACGAGGAGTTCGCCTGGCAGGCCGGGCGGCTGGGCGAACGGTCGGCGCAGTGGCGGTACGTATGGGAAGTGCTGGGGTTTATCCGGTTTTTTGCTATCAGGCGTCCGTCAGGTCAGTATTCATCAACCTCTTTCTTACACCCCGTTATGCTTCAAAACTACCTCAAAATCGCCTTCCGTAACCTTCGGAAAAACAAGGTTACGGGCCTGATTAATCTATCAGGTCTGACGCTCGGGCTAACGTGCTGCCTGATTATTGCGGCTTACGTACTGGATGATCTAACTTACGACCGTTTTCACCAAAACGCCAACCGGATTGTCTTGTTTCAACAGTTCGATAATTCGCCCAACAGTGGAGGTAAATTTGCCACTGACCTGAAAAATCGTTTCTCATCTGTGGCCAATGCCGTTCGGCTCACACGGACGAAATCATTGATTTCCAGAGAGGAAACGGCGTCTTACGAATCAAACTTCTGGTTTGCCGATAGCACTGCGTTTACGGTATTTACCCTACCCTTACTACAGGGAAATCCGAAAACGGCCCTCACCGAGCAGTATGGAGTGGTATTGTCGGAGGCTATGGCCCGCAAGTATTTCAACCAGTCGAATCCGATGGGAAAGCCCCTGCGGATCAATAATAAAGTAACCCTCCACGTAACGGGCGTTCTGCGCGATTTACCCGCCAATTCACACCTGAAAATCGACTTTCTGGCTACGTATGCCAATGCCAACGAACTTGTCGGCTACGATGTTACCACAAACTATTGGGGCGGTGGCGATACATGGACCTACTTATTACTGGCTCCGGGTGCCCGCAAGTCCGCATTACAGACGCAACTGCCGGGGTATATCAACCAGTTGGGCGACCCAAATGCAGGTATCTGGAAACCGGCTCTGATACCCTTGACCGACATCTATCTCCGCACAAATCTGGTCGCGACAAACCGACTGACGTATGCCTGGGTGTTTGCCATCGTCGCGTTGCTGATTCTGGGACTGGCCTGTTTCAATTACATCAATCTGGCTACTGCGCGGGCTACGCAGCGTGCCAGAGAGGTGGGTGTTAGAAAAGTGCTGGGGTCATCGTTTGGGCAACTGTGGGGTCAGTTTATGGGCGAAACTGTTTTGTTCATGACGCTGGCCATTGTACTGTCAACGGCTGGTATGGTACTGATTTTGCCCGCTTTCAACGAGTTGGCCGACAAGCAGTTGTCTGTGGCATCGCTGTTTACCGGGTCACGTATAAGCGGGCTGGCAGCGGGTTTGCTGGTGGTTAGCCTGCTGGCCGGTAGCTACCCGGCCTTTGTGCTGTCTTCCGTTCGACCAATTGCCGTGCTGAAAGGAAGTACAGCGAGCCGGATACTGACAGGTGGCGGCACCTGGCTCCGTAAAACGCTGGTTGTCGGGCAGTTTGCCGTATCTATTGGGATGATTGTTGCCACATTAGTCGTCTATGAGCAATTGCAGTTTGTGCAGAGCCGCAACGTCGGCTACCAGCGCGACCAGATTCTGACGCTGGATTTGCAGGATGCTCCCGATCAGGTGAAGGAGTTAGTTAAGGAGCAGATTACGAAACTACCGGGTGTCGAAGCCGCAACACGGGCGTTCAGCTTGCCGGGAAGCGGTAGTTTACGCGGTGAAAAATTGGTCAGTGACTACGTCCCGAAAGGGTCGCAGACGGGCGGTATCAGCCATCTGACCATCGACGGTGACTTCCTGAGAACGTTTGGTATTACCCTGCTGGAAGGGCGTAATTTAGACCCGAACCGCCCCGCCGACAAGCAGGTATTTTTAGTGAACCGGGCCGCCATGAAGTACTTCGGATGGAAGAGCATTACCGGGAAAATGACCGGTTATTACACATATGCCTACGATCCGGCCAACCCCGGTAAGTACCGCGAAGTGCCGCAACGGGGCGAGGTCATTGGCGTTGTAAACGATTATAACCATGCCGATTTGAAACAAACAGTAGCCCCAATGATTTTCTCGCTTAACAACGGTTTTGAGGGGCAACTGGCCGCTCGCATCCGAGCGGGGTCTATTTCCAAAACCATCCGGCAGGCAGAACAACTCTGGCACCAGCAATTTCCCAATAAGCCGTTTACCTACGAATTTCTGGATAATACATTCAACCGAACCTATCAGGTCGAAGCCCGCACCGGCAAGGTCTTTGGTTTATTTGCAGGCCTGGCTATCTTTATTTCCTGTTTGGGTTTATTCGGCTTGGTTACATTCACGGCAGAAGCTCGCACCAAAGAGATCGGCGTTCGTAAAGTACTGGGAGCCAGTACATCCAGCATCGTCGCCCTCTTGTCGAAAGACTTCCTCAAACTCATCCTGATTGCCATCGGTATTGCCAGTCCGGTGGCGTGGTGGGCCATGAACACATGGCTTCAGGAGTTTGCCTATAAAATCGACATTGCCTGGTGGGTCTTTGCGCTGGCCGGTGGTCTGGCAACGGCGGTTGCCCTGCTGACGATCTCTTTCCAAAGCGTAAAAGCTGCCCTGACAAACCCGGTTACGAGTTTACGCTCCGAGTAACGCTATAGAGTCTCCGGCAGGGCCTTACGCTAAGGTATCGGGCAAAAACCGAGCGGATTATGCCCGAACAAACACCGAAAATTTGTAACTTCTCAACGGCTAAATCAGACTATCCACGTTTCTCATCCGAAACTAAGACGACGCCAATAAGTGTTCGTATCTTTGTGGATCGTTATGAACCAATAGCGACCCGATTTAAAACACTAAAATCGCGGGGCTTTGAACCCCGGCAGAGATGAGCAAACACGGACGTATTTTAGTCGCCATGAGTGGCGGCATCGACTCTTCGCTGGCAGCCGTTATGCTCCACGAAGAAGGCTATGAGGTCATTGGCATGACCATGAAAACCTGGGATTACGCGTCCTCGGGCGGCACCAAAAAAGAAACCGGCTGTTGCAGCTTAGACAGCATCAACGATGCCCGCAACATTGCCGTTAGCCTCGGCTTTCCGCATTATATCTTAGACATTCGGGAGGAATTTGGCGACGCCGTTATTGACCACTTCACAGGCGAATACCTCGAAGGCCGCACACCCAATCCGTGCGTCATGTGCAACACCCACATCAAATGGGACGCGCTCCTTCGCCGGGCCGACCGCCTTGATTGTGAGTCGATTGCAACGGGCCACTATGCCCATATTCGGGAGGAGTCGGGTCGGCACATCATCTCCAAAGGTGTTGATACGTTAAAAGACCAATCGTATGTTTTGTGGGGCGTGTCGCAGGAGAGCCTGAGCCGGACAAAGTTGCCGCTGGGAAATCTGCGGAAGTCCCAGATTCGCGACATGGCAACTGATCGTGGCTTTATGGAACTGGTCACCAAATCGGAATCGTACGAAATCTGCTTCGTGCCCGACAACGATTACCGGGGCTTTTTGAAACGGCGTGTGCCGGGTCTGGAAACGGAGGTTGCCGGGGGTAATTTTGTGATGGAAGGCACCGGCAAAGTGCTTGGCAAACACGAGGGCTATCCGTTTTATACCATCGGCCAGCGCAAGGGGCTTGGCATGGCATTTGGACAGCCGATGTTCGTGACCGAAATTCGCAAAGCCACCAACGAGGTCGTGTTGGGCGTGGATAAAGATCTGTTCCGGGATGGGATGGTTGTGAGCAAACTGAATCTGCAAAAATACGACCGCATCACTCAGCCGCTCGAAACCGTTACTAAAGTGCGCTACAAAGATGCGGGTACGCCCGCTACCATTTCGCAAACGCTGGACCCACGCACGGGCGACAAAATAGAAGTTCTCTTCCACGAAGGCGTGTCGGCCATTGCACCCGGACAAGCCGCCGTGTTCTACGAAGGCGACGATGTAATTGGGGGCGGCTGGATTATGAAAAGCTTCCGCCAGAGCGAGCGGCAAAATAGCGAACAGATGGCAGTGAGTAGCTTATAACATTTCGTTCTTTAGTTAACCACAGAGCCGTTTCGACGTTGAACCGCTCTGTGGTCATTTCTCTTCGCAAACAGACTGTTTCCAGCAAGCCTTTCATGAAAAAATACCTGTCGTTTATTGGTTTTTCCTTACTCTTGACGAGCCAGATTCTTGCCCAAACGGCACCCTCCAGTGCGGCACCGTCCAGTGCGGCACCCGCTACTGTAATACCCAAAGGCCACCCAAACCCCAGCGGCTCCGGCTGGAAGCCACTCTTTGCCAGCGACTTATCCGACGCGGGCTTTCCCAAAGGAGTCTGGCGGATGGAGGAAGGTGTCTTGACAGCCACCGCCGACAAAGCGATCTGGACAGCCATACCATACGACGATTTTGTGCTTGATCTGTTTTTCAAAAATGCCGACGGAACAAACAGCGGCATTGTGGTTCACGCCAGCGACACCACCAACTGGATTCCCAACTCGGTGGAGATTCAGATAGCGGACGATTATGCGCAAAAATGGGCCGAATCGCCCGGAAACTGGCAGTGCGGGGCTTTTTTCGGCCATCAGGCACCAACAAAGCAGGGGGTCGTCAAAAAAGCCGACGAGTGGAACCGGTGTACCATTACATCTCAGGGAAAATTGATTTATGTGGTACTCAATAATCAATTGATAAACACCATCGACCTGTCGAAATTTACCTCTGCGAAAACCAATCCCGACGGCTCGACCATACCCCAATGGCTCAGCAAACCGCCCGCCGAGCTACCTCTGCGCGGCTATATCGGCTTGCAGGGCAAACACGCGGGCGCACCCATCTACTTTAGAAATCTGAAAATCAAGGCTTTATAAAGGTAACGTACCTATGGGCTTTAGCCCGTAACTAAATTAGCAAATACGGGCTGAAGCCCATAGGTACGTTTGTTCTATTTCTATGGAAACTGATCCCAAAACCCGCCATAGCCACGCCTTGCCTGAGTTACGTTTCTCACTGAATCTGCTCTATGTCGGGCGGTTGTTGCTGGGTATGCAGTCGTCCATACCAAACGACCGGTTCGACGATTTTGATGAGCGCATCGAGTCGATAACCGACGATCTGGTGGCAACAGAATTACTCCACGAAGCGGCTGTCCTGGCGGGCGATGTGTTAGTGGCTCCTTCTCAAAACTAACTACTCTCAGACGCGACTGCGCTATTTATCAGCCTTAGAGATGACATCTTTTATAAAAGATGTCATCTCTAAGGCTGCTCATTTACTTGCCCCAATTCGGTAACGAACCGCTCGATTACCGGATGCAGACGCGGTAGCAGCGTTTCAATGGCTACTTTTTCGTCGCTCGTCCACTGACGCGGCTCACCAAAAACGGCGGGTTGCAAAATCCCCCAAAGTTGATCGTTCTGTTGAACATGGGCGTGAATCAGGGCGCGGTGTCCAAACGTTTCGTGCTCAAATTCTCGGTTTAGCACGTCGGGCGTGGCCGTTTCAACATCACTCACGTACACCGACGGTCGCATTTCAATAGCGGCCCGAAAGAGCGGGTCTTCCTTCGGCAAATCGGTGGTATCCGCTTGCCAGTCGGGTTGAATCACGTCGGGAATGGTGTCGTCTTTTCGCCAGCAGAAGGCGATACGACCACGCTGCCGGTCGGGCTGGCGGACGTAGAGAAAACAGCGGTCGGCGCGGAGGGCAAGCCCCACCGTCTGAACTATTTCGTTGAGCGTCTCGGCGGGCGCATAGCTTTTGATGATAATGGCGTCGATGGCGTCTGGAAGTGAGTTAATTGGTATCATGTTCGGTAAACTCTGTCCGTAGCGTTCTGTTTTTGTCAGCCCGTTCGCGTATCATTGCGTCTGCAAAAACGCTCCACTGCGCCGGGTTACGATCCGGGTTAAACCAACGCTCATGCCCGATACTACGTTTGCCGTTCTATTTGATATGGACGGCGTTCTGGTCGATAACACGGACTTCCACATTAACGCCTGGCTGCAATTCGCGCAGCAACACGACCGGCCGCTTACCAAAGACCAATACCTCGAAAACATCAACGGACGCGTATCGGCCGATGCGATGGCGTATGCGCTGCAACGACCGGTTTCGACCGCCGAACTGATTATGCTGACCGACGAAAAGGAGTCCATTTACCGCGACCTGTATCGGCCACACCTTCAACCCGCACCCGGCCTGCTCGCTTTTCTGGATGCGCTGAAAGCCGCACACGTCCGCCTGGCCGTGGGCACATCGGCACCCGAAAGCAACGTCCGGTTTACCCTCGACGGACTGCCGCTGCGTCCTTATTTCGATGCCATTGTAGACGCCAGCATGATTCGGCGCGGCAAACCCGACCCCGAAATCTACCTCACAGCCGCCGAGCGCGTGGGCGTATCTCCAGCGCAATGTGTAGTGTTCGAGGATGCGTTTGCGGGTATTGAAGCGGGCCTTCGGGCGGGCATGAAAGTAGTGGCAGTAGCCACAACCCACACGCCCGATGAGTTGGCGGATGTGGGGGTTTCGCTGATTATCAACGACTTCAGCGGGTTGACTGTCGATACCGTTCGGGCGTTGATTCAGCCAAACGTGTAGGACAGGTTTATTTTTCTTCGACAGGATTACGGGATTGGTAGCATGTTCATCCTGTCAATCTTGTAATCCTGTCTATAAACAACCTTGTCCTACCTCCATTAGCCGGTATAACCGCGAAGTTTTTAAAGGAAGGCCGTACCTTTGTGGCTCTAAAGTTAATAACCTGAATACTGTACATGTCGCTCATTCCCGCCCGCGAGGGCTTTTCCTTTCCTGCCGAATGGCATCCGCACGTAGCCACCTGGCTTAGTTGGCCACATACCGAAGCGTCGTGGACCCGCGACCGGCAGGAATTGATGTTTCCGGCTTATATTGAGTTTATCAAAGCCATTGCCGAAAGCGAGCACGTTTGCATCAATGCCCACAATGAAACGGTCATTCAGGCAGCCAAACTGCGCCTGATGCTGGCCGGAGCCGACATGAGCCGAATTACGCTCCTGCCCCACCCCACCAACGATTCCTGGTGCCGCGATCATGGCCCGGCATTTCTGATTAATCCCGACAAAAAAGAGCGGATGATTGTGAACTGGGGCTACAATGCCTGGGGAAACAAATACCCACCCTACGACCGCGACGACCTGATTCCGGTTCAAATTGCTCACTACCGGGGTCTGGATTACGTTACGCCCGGAATCATCATGGAAGGCGGTTCAGTCGAGTTCAACGGGGCCGGAACGGTGCTGACAAGCCGGGCGTGCCTGCTCAACCAGAACCGAAATCCGCACCTGACGCAAGGCAAAATCGAGCAGTATTTGTGCGATTATTACGGCGTTCAGCAGGTGCTTTGGGTTGAAGATGGCATTGTTGGCGATGATACCGACGGCCATATCGACGACACGGTTAGGTTTGTGAATGAAGACACGGTCATTGCTGCCTACGAAGCAAACCCAAACGATGCCAACTACCCGTTTTTGCAGGAGATTCATCACGAGTTAAAAACGATGCGACTGCTCAACGGCAAGCAACTCAACATTGTCGAACTGCCCATGCCCGACCCGGTCGTCAGCGACGGATTAAGACTGCCTGCTTCCTATGCTAACTTTTTGATTACCAATGGTTGTGTTATCGTTCCAACGTTTCGATGCGCCAAAGACCAACCCGCGCTGGACATCATCGGCGCGTGTTTCCCCGACCGTAAAATCGTTGGCATCGACTCGACGGATATTGTCTGGGGACTGGGCAGTTTCCATTGTTTAAGCCAGCAGGAACCGAGCGTTTAGTAGTACAGTAAAACCGACCTGCCTGAATCAATAAGTATGCGAATCCTACTAATAGTCTGTTTAATTCTGGCACAGACAAGTTGTGTCCGACAGCCCGTGCTCACCGCCGAACTGGTGCCTCATTCGTTGAAGGCGGTCAATCTGGAAGAAACCGTTAGTCGGCGCGACGAGTTGATGATGGCGTACTCACTTACCAGCTACGACAGTCAAAATAAAGCCGTTGCAGTTGTCAATGGTGGCTGGGGCGTTGAAACCGTTCAGAAAAATCAGCAATTGGATTTGCAGACCAAAGGACCGCAACAAGCGCAGCCCATCAGCCTCGAATTGCCCCGTAACGGACGAATTGTGGCGTCGCTGGTGCTTATCGAAATAGACGATTACAACCGGGCGAAACAAACCGTGTCCAAAATTCAGAAAATACACAATGTAGTTGCCGTTCCGACGGGCCTGTTGCTGACGGCTACCGAGGTGCTTACACCGCTGAAATACGTATCAGCGGGTCTGGTGGCGTCGGGAATCGGGCTTGAACTGCTGGATAAACTCGATGAAGATGATTTACTGGGCCAAAGCAGTGTGGAACTGCGCGAGGCCGATTTGCGGCAGAAAAAGCAGCGATTTGTTCGCGTGCCCGCCGTGTTTACCGGACAGAATTTAACCGACGCGTTCGAGTA
The DNA here is from genome assembly GCA_964244845.1 of uncultured Spirosoma sp. Classification (GTDB taxonomy): domain Bacteria; phylum Bacteroidota; class Bacteroidia; order Cytophagales; family Spirosomataceae; genus Spirosoma. The sequence continues at coordinate 101,093 of CAXTKE010000009.1, read as the reverse complement.
CCGGCTTGAGTATGACCTTGTTCTGAAGTCGGTGAAAATCCGGCCCGTTCGCCAATAAGCCCGCCCGTGTAACGTTGCTTATACAGACCGAATGTTTTTGCCGCCATCTCTGTTTTACCATTAATTCCAGAATCCCCTTTCTTAGACGCTATGCGCCATTTCACTGGCAGTTTATTGCTGGCTTTTTTTGTAACAGCCTGTAAGACAACCGCTCCCGTTGTTCAGCAAATTCCCCCGAAGCCGGTTATTCTGACGCTGGGCAATAAAAGTTTTACGACCGATGATTTCTTTCAGTCGTTCACAAAAAATCAGCTTTCGTCCGATTCGGCTCAACGGACTGACGTAAAAACCTACTTCGACCTCTACACGAATCTGAAGCTGAAAGTAGCGTCGGCAGAAGCCGAGGGCCGCGATACAACCGAGGCTTTCCGGGAGGAAATGAATACGTACCGCAAGCAGTTGGCTCAGTCGTATCTGACCGATAAGGTGCTGGTAGAGTCGCTGGCGGCTGAGGCTTACCAGCGGATGCAGGAAGAAGTCAACGCGTCGCATATTCTGGTGTCAGTTTCTGAGGATGCCTCACCTACCGACACACTAACGGCCTATCAAACAATCACTTCCGTACGGAAACGCGCCTTAGCCGGAGACGATTTCGCGAAGTTGGCCAGCGAGTATTCGCAGGATATGACAACGGCACAGACTGGTGGCAACTTAGGATATATTTCGGCCTTCAGCGTTGTTTACCCCCTCGAAACGGCTGCTTATATCACACCAACCGGAAGCATTTCGCAGCCCATCCGCACGCGATTCGGCTATCATCTTATCAAAGCAAATAGCCGTCGGCCCGGCCGGGGACGGGTTCGGGTTGCGCATATTCTGGTGCGGATGAGTCCCGCTGCCGACGATGCCGGTCAGCAGGCCGCGCAGCAGCGCATCAACGGAGCCTACGCCCGTTTGCAGAAAGGAGAGTCGTTCGATCTGGTTTGCCGCGACCTCTCCGACGACGCTACGTCCAAAAACAATGGTGGTGCGTTGCCCCTATTTGAGCCGGGCCGATGGGTGCCTGCCTTTGAAGAAGCGGCCTTCGCCCTGACCAAACCCGGCGATTACTCGAAGCCCGTGCGGACCAATTACGGCTGGCATATTATTAAGCTTATCGAACGCAAAGCACTGGAATCCTACACCACGCTGGGTCCTTCGCTACGGCAGCGCGTCACGACCGACAGCCGGGCCGATGTATTGCGGCAGGCTATGGTACAACGTTTGCGGAAGGAGTACGTGGTGCAGGAAAATAAAGATATTCTGGAGAGTATGCTGACAAAAGCCGACAGCGCGTTACTGCGTGGACAATGGCGATACAGCGAACCCTTAGACGCATCGCTGCAAAATAAATCAATCGTAACCGTTGGTAATCAAGCCTATACGGTAAATCAATTTTTTGCGTATGTGCGTCAGAAGCAACAGCCGGAGCGCAATCCGGCAGTCGTTTCAACAACAGCAAATCCAGCCCCCACGGTTGTTTCGGGGGCACCAACGGTAGCCATGCGCCGGTTGTTCGACCGGTTTGTTGGCGACCAGTTGATGAACACCGAAGAAGCGAATTTAGATAAGAAATCGCCTGAATTCCGGGCGTTGCTGAATGAAATTCGGGATGGGGTACTGCTCTCTCAGGTAATGGAACAGAACGTCTGGGAACGCTCGATGGTCGATTCGACGGGTCAGCAACAGTATTTTGAGCAGCACAAAGAGTCGTACCGTTTTCCTGAACGTGCCGCTGCTACCATCGTTGTGGCACAGAACGACAGTTTGCTGAAACAAGCCACCACGATGCTTAGTGGCCGTCCACCGTATCAACTCCGGCGTTCGGCGGCCCCGCTCGCCTTCGATAAAAACCAGACCAATCTGACGGCTTCGCTTCGCGAAACGCTGTTTGATGTGCTGGTTGTGTTGGGCACAAACCCCGGCTATGTGGTGGAGGTAAGCGGTTCGCACGACCCTACCGAACGCGATTCGGTATCGGCGGGCCGAATTCGGTCGGTTGTGGGTTATTTGCAGAAAAACGGCATCGCGCTTGGTCGGATTATGGAAAAAGACTTTCAGGGTGCGCGACCCGGAGCTGCTAAAAACGCCCAGCGGAATGTGTCGTTTCAGTATTTCAGTACGGATAAAGATGACATCGCCAAAGTCATTAACAGCAAATACCCGATCAAGCCGACAAGCAATGTCCCTGCCGAACCAGCCGTAACCATTACGACCGGTTTATTTGCTCAGGGTGACAATGCATATCTCGACAGCATCAACCAGTGGAAAACGGGCGTAATCAGCAAGCGATTGAACAACAAATCCGTTTCTGTATTGATTGACCGCATCGAACCGGCCCGTGCCAAAACCTTTGCTGAAGCACGCGGAACGGTTATTAACGAGTATCAGGCAATGCTTGAAAAACAGTGGCTGGCTCAACTCCGGCAAACATATCCGGTGAAAGTCAACGAAGACGAAATTCGGAAATTGGTGAAGTAGGGAAGTGGGTGAAGTAGGGAAGTGAGTGGAGCGGGTGATGTGAATATACGACTGCACTCATTTTTACCCACCTCACTTACTTTACTAACTTCACCTACTCCACTAAATCAGACTTAAAAATCCTTAAAAAGCAGACCGCCTGCCGTTCTGTGCGTATCTTTAAATCATGAAGCGCAGGAATTAGTTACCCGCCCACTGGCCTACATTCGTTCCCCCCTCACGCACACCTGACACGTATTCACGTAGCTGTCAGGTGTTTATTTTGCGGTACGGTTTGGCCTTTTCCCGGCCATTTCCGGTACGGTCCCCTGTACTGTTACCGTACCGGGATATGTTACTGAAATATAGTTTCAAACCTGTCTATATACACATATTGCGAGGATTGAAGTACACTAATTAAATACAGCGCAATATTGTTAACAACTAAGCAACGTATGGCAATCTCCGTACGCTTTCGATTACGTCCACCTGAATCAGGTAAACCTTACAGTAATCCAAATCCGATCCAAGTCCGAATCACCGTTGATGCCAAAGAAGATCCGGGATTTTCCACCAAATTAAAGATTGACCCTGCCCTGTGGGACCAGGACGCCCAGACGACTAAAGGCCGGTCCGAGGGTGCCCAGAAAGTCGGTAAGGCACTGACCGCCCTAAAAGCCAGGCTTGAGCGAATCGAAGGTATTCAGGCCGAATCATTTCTCGATGGGGCTGGCCCGAAGCCAACCGTTGACAGCGTTAAAGCGTCGTATCTGCTTGGCACCGGACGGATAGCGGACGAGCCACCGTCTGACAAACCAGTTCCGTACATGCTAATCTCGATGGCTGTCAGGGCTTACGTTACCCACATGAGGGCGAACCAGGCATTACCCAGTGGTAAGGATAATAAAACGATAGAAGCCTATGAACGTAATTTACGTTTTTTGACCGATTACCTGGCCGAGGAAGGCAACCCCGAACCGACCGCCAGTACCATTACCTGCCAGTGGGTCAGGCGTTACCGTCATTACCTATGCGGTCGGCATGGGCTGAAACGAAAGGACAAGTTGCTCGGAACCGGCCAGGTCAATCTGATTTGTCGGCAGCTATTCCACGCCACTGAGTACCTATATAATATAGGCGTGTTGGAAAACAATACCCTGGCGGGCTTGAAACTCGACTACCCACCGGTTAAAGATGTCGTCTTTCTGGAGCCACCCCAGATTGAACGGCTGTTCTCGCTGAAGGTAGCCGACCTGGAGCAGGCAAGCTTATGGTGGTGTCAGTTGCTGTGTCTGACCGGCCTTGACTATCCCGACGCCAGACGGTACGCCCATGATCGGAGTCAGTACGAGCAGATGGGAACGGGGGGGCGTAAGATCGTCATTCGGCGCAGTAAAAAACCCTACAATAAATGCAATATACCCTACACGGATGGGCTGGACCGGCTGTTTGTCGCTGGCATACCCGCTCCTCCCCTGCTCGGTAAACTATGCTACGATATGCGCAAGTTTGCCGCAATCATCGGGTTCACCCCGGATTTTACGCCGAAGGTCTGTCGAAAGACGGCCGGCAGTATCTTTTCGTGGGATGACTATACGATCAAAGCGATTTCTAATATCCTCGGCCATGCATCGACGCTGACGACCGAGAAACACTATGTGAAGATAACCGGTGTTACGGTCGATTTGGAGATGAAGAAAAAACGTAAGTAACTCGGTACTACACCGCTTTGAGTCAAGGCGGTGTATTTTTTGACTTTATTTTTAACTATTATTATATATTTCATTAATATTTATTATATTTACATCATACTAAGGGGCCAGATAATGACAAAGTACGGTATTTCAGGCCCCTAACACATTAATAATTGTTACACCCGATAGCTGGACGGGTTTCTATTCGGCTGCAATCACTCACTTATTTTTTAGTTCATGTCAAAAGTAGTTCACCCCCGCGAGTCATTAACGCCTGATCAACTCGGCTCGCTCAAATCCTACCACGCTGGATTAGACATTGAGGGTCAGCGCGTGCCGATGTTTAAGTACCTCATGGGCCATCCCCGGCAGTACCGGTTTGATGCCAAAGAGGGCACGTTTAACATTAACGGTGATCCCCGCACCTCGTTTAAGAAACTGACCTTTCAGCCCTTTGCGTGGCGCATATTCAGCGATAACATTCTGAATATGGGTACTAAGAACTGGGCCGAAATGTATTTCATCGACGACCAGGCCTGTGTGTCAGCCATCCTCTTTCACGGTTATTCCGTGGATAACATCTTTCGCCTGATCGAGCCGCTGTTTTACGACGACCTGATGATGGCCGATGTGGTCATTACGGTTATTCCAGAGAAAAAAGAGAACACCAAGATTACCCCGAAGGGCGTGTATTATATCGCCACGTTCGAGTACGAAACGGCTGATCCGGCTCGGGTGAAGCTGCTCAACGAATACGCTACGGACTTTAAAATCTACCGGCAGGAGACCCTGACCGACATTGCCAATACGACCAACGCGTACATGTTCTTTAATCCGTATCTGGGTGAGGTCATGAACGGTAATTTAGGCGATTACGTACCTACCGAATCACCAGCCCCGCCAGCCTTGTTTCTGGATGCTCCCCTCGACGTAGCGACGAAGTAAACCCTTCACCAATGGCCCTGCCTGCTACCAACAGCAGGGCCATTTTCTCCCCACGTACTTAAATCCAATGAGACGTTCTTCACTACCATCCACTATTCAGGTAAAGGGGGAAACCCTGCATCTGGTCGTCGGAGCCGGTCAGCCGGAAATCATAGCCCAGGCCAAAGCCGCTAAAAAACTGTACCGCCACGTGACGGTGTACAATAAGAATCTGGTCGGCAAAATCGACCTGCATAACAAGCCGTATCCTGAATCATCCTTTCTGTTCGTCGAAGACTATACCCCCTACCACTATGAACATTGATCAGGAGTACATCAAAGATGTTTGGGAAATCATGGCCAAGAATGACGGTGATGCCTACCGCGATAACCGCAACGTTCACCAAGCCGTACTGAAAGCCAAGATGCAACTGGTTCGGGAGTTTACCGAAGCCCTGAATGAACTGCAAAAGGAAATGGAGCAGCAGATTTACGGGAAATGGTACGTCGACGAGATTGAGGCAGCCAAGGCTGCCGAATTGCACAGCTTCAAAACGGCCCCGATGCTGCGGGAATGGGTCGAGGTTACCGAAGCCTGTTATGACTTCTGGCTTAATGAAATGCTACCCCTTCGCCACCGGCCCGGTTCGTTCTTCTTTCCCGAGCCGTTGACTCATACCTCAAACGGGGTTTCTATTCACTGGTATTTCTGGCAGGATGGCGGCAAGTACTACGTCAAAGAAGCTGAATTGCCCCCGCAGTACCGCGCCTGGGTCGAAAAGGGCGTTTTTTAACCCGCTACCAACGGGCGTTTATCACTCACTTTTAAATCACAACAACCCAAATGACCACGTATTTTTTCACCTCTTCACAGTCGAAGAAAAAGGGTAACAACTGGATTAACCGGACGGTCAACGTCTGGAAGGTCGTCGGTGATGGTATTCAGTTTCTGGCCTCTAAAACCGAAGGCAGTACCAAGTTTGACCAGCTTGCTCAGGAAGTCATTGCCGAAGCGGAACCGGAGTGGAAGCCCCTCGGCGGCACAGATAAGGACGCTCAGAATGCGGTTCAGAAAGCCAGCCACAACGGAACAATCAACATCATTCAGCTTGACTAATCCTACCCCTATGCAACCAGCAACAGAAGCCCCGATTCGTTACTTTTCCGGTCAGGAGAAAATAGACGGCCTGTATTTTGGTCACCTTGCCCGATTAGCCTACCATGCGTTTACCAACGTATCATTCAGCCCCGAAGTGCGGGCGATCAGCTACATTACCGACTACAGCAAAGAGATTACCGACGACCTGGCCCACTTCGATGCCATTGCCCTAACACCCGAAGCCCAGGCATTACTACCTGCCGAAAAAGCCAGATACGCGACAAACTTTGAGAAATATTTCTCAAGCTGGCTGGCAGCTAAATCCCGGTGCGCGTCGACGATGATTACAGGCCCCGCTAACTTCCCGGTGGCCCAGCAGGAGAAACGCCACAACTCGGAGCGCAAACGGGCCGAGGAATTCACCGAATGGAAGGCCAAAGCCTATGCCGCCATCTGTAGTAAACTCCGTAAAGCCGGGGTCGTCGAGGTTCCCGAACTGGAGCAGTTAGATATTCGACTGACAAACTGCCTGGAACGTCAGGCAGCCATGAAGCAGATGAACGCCCTGTACCGGAAGTTCTTAGCCGACCCCGACAGTCTGGAGAATGCCCCGATATCGGACACGCTCAAAGAGTCAGTCCGCAACTGGAAACCCGAATACAATTACATCAACGTCCCGTTCGAGTCCTTTCAGCTAAACAGCATCAACCTGGAAATCAAACGCATTCAGGAGCGCATTGCGATCCTCAGCATTCGTAAGCAAAAGGCCGAAACGATAGGGACGGAAGAAATACGGGTCGAAGATGGCTGGCACATCGTCATTAACTACGAACTGGATCGCCTGCAGATTATCTACGATAGCAAGCCTGATTCCGGCACAATCAGCAAACTCAAATCCAACGGGTTTAAATGGGCACCCTCTCAGGGAGCGTGGCAACGCCAGTTGACGACGAACGCGAAATGGGCCTGTCAGCGCGTTACCGGCCATTTACCTAAATAAGCTATGAATAAGATTAAGCTGCAAAAGATGTACGATACAGCTAACTGGTCGGGTTATGCCATGCACAAAGGCGAAAAGTGGCACACTTCCCGCATTCTTGACAAAGCCAAGCAATTAGGTGTAAAACTCGAATATAACTGCCCCGCCTAATGAGAAAGCCATGCAACCAATGCCCGTTCTTAAAAACCGCCCCTGAAGGTTGGCTGGGCAATGAAAAGTCAACCCAAATAATAAAGTCGACTATAGAGTCCAACGAGGTTTTCTATTGCCATAAAACGGTTGATTATACCGAAAATGATGGTACGGTAACCGACAAAACTAAAGTCTGCGCAGGGTCAATATTGCTTCACAAGAAAGAGGGCCGACCTAACTTCCTATACCGGCTGCTTGATGACAAAATAACCGGGGAGTTGCTGATCGTCAACTCAGCCAAAGAGTTCATTCGGCTTCATAGTGGAAATATTATTATGGCCTTTCTCAGAAATGGACTCAAAAATTAAAGTACCTACCACTATGGCAGAATTTACCCCCGGCCCGTGGATTCAGGGACAAAAAGACAGTTTTAAACGACACCTGTCTGTCTTTGCCCACAGCGAGAAAATAGGCCGAGCTTCGAGACTCATTGACTGCGCCCCCGGTTTCAGTCATGATTTTACCGAAGAGGAAAAGACTGCCAACGCTCGATTGGTAGCCGCAGCACCCGATTTACTGCAAGCCCTTGAAATGCTGGTGAAGAGTTACGAACTGTTTGTCCACGATGCGCACGAAGAAATCGAAGTCATTAACGCCCACAACATCATTAAAAAAGCTACTGGATTATGACAACTGACGAATTTAAAGATTCCGTTGATGGTACGATAAACGACTTTACAACGGGCATAACCGATGCCGCCGAGTTTCGCGACTCGATACTCAAAACCTTAATTGAGGTTGCTACCCCCCACTTAGAGCGCAAGCCAAAGCCTTTCGTGCCGACGACCTGGCGTCTGGTAATCAACAGTACGTGTAGTGGGGCTTGGTTTGAGATTACCGAGGACTGCATCGATCCAGATACGAAGGAAGAATGGGAAAATGAAATTGCCCGCACTGGAACCGTTCTGGTTTTTGACTACGAAAAATACGGTAAAGAGATAGCCGCAACCTATAAAGATGGTCCTCAGTACTGGAAGGCAACCGAGCACTATGAGGAGCGACTTGCCAATGCTAAACTGATCGCTGCGGCTCCTGATCTACTGGACGTACTAACAAAGCTGGCCTACAGATACCAGTCAGAAGTCTTTGACGGATGGGAAGATGAAGAGTATAGTAAGGCAATCGAACTCATTGTAAAAATAACCGAGTAATGAGCCAACAACATACACCCAGCCCGTGGACGTATAGCCCCCAGAGTGGCACCCCAGGGCATTGCACGCTCGCTCAGGTTTGGCGACCCGATGGTAAATCACTGACTGACCTTGAGCCAACGGCTGATGAAGCAGAAGCCACCGCCAATGCCCGTCTAATCGCATCGGCTCCTGATATGCTACAGGCCTTGTTAGCCGCCCAGCAGTGCATCCGGGATATGGTCGAAGCCTACCGTAATGACTGCGCCCGATTCGTACTGGATGAAGCCGTAAAAAGCCTGCGCGACGATGCTGGAAAGTTAGTCGATGCCGCCCTTAAAAAAGCCACTGATGCAACACAATGACAGACTTTCAGGCCAGAGACCGGGTACGGGTAACCGTACACCGGGGTGGCCGCCACCTCCGCAATTTCTACGGCTCCGTCATTGGGATGACCAAAAACGGTGAAGTAACCGTACTCGAAGACCGCAAAACAAAGACAGCACATCACAATATTGACCACGTAAACCGATTGACAAAATGAATACAGACACCCTTACCCTTGATGCAGTTCCTACTAAAGAACAGCCCAACCAGTTACCCCAGGTTACCGTCGACAACGCCCTGATTACCTTCGACCTGACTCAGCTAAAAATCCAGCAGCTACGGGATGAGGAAAGCCGGTACAGCATTGCCGGACCCGATGATAAGACGGGTGCCTCGGCCCTGAATGAGTTTCGATTGATGGTCATGCGCCAGCGCACATCCGTCGAAAAGAAAGCCAAAGAGTTAAAGGCTCCCCATATTCGCTATAACAAAGAGGTAGATGCCGCCAGCAACGCCCTCACTCAACAACTGGAAGCGATTGAGGACAAAGCCAAGTTGAAGCTGAAGCAACATAACGACGAGGTAGAACGGATTGCTACCGAAAACATGCTGGCCCAACAGCGACGCACCGAAGCCCGGCATAAAGAACTGGTTGGCTATGGCTACGTCTGGAATGGTGCACTGGAAGCCTACCAGCGTGAGCAGGACACCATCAACTTTGACGACCTGAAAAACCTCTCAGATGACGAGTACGAACCAATAGCATCTGCGGCTGGCATCGCGTATAAGATCGAGCAGGAACGGCTGGCTCAGGAAGCCGCTGACGAAGCCGAACGGGTACGGCTACAACGGATTGCCGATCAGGAAGCCGCCGAGAAGCTGGCCCAGGGTCAGGCCGAATTGAAGTTGGCTCAGCAAAAACTGAGGGAACAGCAAGAGGAATTGGACCGCCAGGCCAAAGCTATTGACGACGCTAACCGAGCCGCATTTGCCCTTGAGCAACAGAAAGAGGAACAGGCCGAACGGCAGGCTCAACAGGAGTTGACTGAGAAGCGCCTGAGTAAGTATACGCCCCTACTTATCAAAGCTGGCTTATCCGAAGTAGGTGGAGAGTTCTTTTGCCCTGGAATCAGTACTCCAGCTACTGACGAAGCTGAACTGATGAGCCTTACCGATGGTCAGTTCGACCACTTTCTGGCTCGAATCAAGTCAGGAATGCAGGACCGAAAGGAGGCAGAAAAAGCACTGAAAGTAGCAGACAAAGCGCGTACGACCCGGCTCTCGGCTGAAAAGAAAGACTTTGCCCGGTACCTAAAAACCTGTTTCCCGGCTGGTGACGACTTGGGCTATCAGCAGCCCGAAGTGGTCGAGTTGGTAAGGCGTTTTAACGCCCAGATGCAGGTGCTCGTAAATGAATTCATCGAACATGTTGAAATGCTGTAATCATGAACAACTATCAACAGCCCAGGGGACCACCGGCCACCTGATTGAGTACGGTAAGAATCCTGCGCGTTTGCCAGTTTAATAAAACCAGCGGTCTTTTAGTCGGATATAAGATAGCGCAGGGTTCTTTCTTTTTTTACCAACTAACGCCTACCCTCATGACTACCAACCAACAGACGGTCTTATTTTCCTTAACTGACGGTGATCGCGGGGCGAATCTGTCAGGTTGCACAAACTACCGGTATACCCTCTGGCGGATATGGGACAAAGCCTTGCCGCTGGCTATGATCATTGGCCTGAATCCATCGACGGCCGACGCCAATACCGACGACCCGACCATCCGGCGTTGTATCTCTTTTATGAAAGGATTTGGCTATGGTGGTTTTTATATGGTAAACCTGTTCGCGTTTCGGGCCACCGAACCGGCCGTCATGAAAAAAGCCGACTTTCCGGTAGGCCACCCATTTAATGACGAATACCTAAAATTAACGACTAACAAAGTAGCCATTGTCATTTTTGCCTGGGGTACGGATGGGCATTACCTGAACCGGGATCGGGAAGTGATTGCTATGTTTCCCAATGCCTACTGTTTCGGCAAAACCAAAGAGGGCCACCCGAAGCACCCGTTATATCTGGCCAGTGATACACTCCTGACTCCATTTACTGCTCTGACTTAATATTATGATTTACGACAGACCAGACTACCAACGCCCAACAACCACAAAGCATACGGTTGTTTATATCGAATATTTTGAGGGTGTTCCGCACGAAGCGCAAACCGTTACCGAGGGTGGGCATACTGAATCTTGGGATATTGACCCTTACGGTGGAGATATTCAGGATTTAATGATTTACAACCCCGGTAGTGGTTTTGATTGGGAAATTGACATTCACGCGATTTCGCCTGAAAGCAAATGTGAGGTCTGGATTAATCCTGACTACCGGCAACGCATTACTATCAAACAGCTAATCAATGCACAAATCATTGACCAGCCCTACGAACACACGCACGGATTCACACGCTCAACCAACCCGTTTGAATACTGTAGAGAGGTTGGCTCCATTGAGTATTGTAGCGCCTGTGAAATGCATTACAATGAAGACTATTGCCCTAAACATGACTGCGAGTTTACGGAGGGAGCCGAAGAGGAATGGCAGAGCCGTAACCATGACGAGGAAGAATAGTAACCCCTTGATTAACAATGTAATCAGGTCTGGTTATGCAGTTAAACCTACTGATTACTACTGTAGTATCACCCGAGTATATCCATAACAAATACCCCGTTTTTAACGCCAATCTTACCGTTTAAATCCATTTGTATCATGACCGAAGCCGATTATTTACAAGCACTGACTGACAAGCAGTATACTATTCTGGCCTATTACAGCTACGACACGGGATTTATGAATAGCGACCGGATCGTTCAACTTAACTTTAAAGAAACGCGCGATCTGGTTGAAGCCATTCATGTTGAAGCCCGAACGTTGGTTGGTCTGTCTCCCTTTGCTGATAATAAGTCAGCCGTTGAGCTGCTCATTACCGGACAGACGGAACCCGTCTATCTATGCCTTTATGATTTTTCCGCCACCCTTACCCGTTCCGTCGTGCGCCGATTGGGTAAAGAATACGTATTGTAGTTACTAAAACCAGTGGCCTTTTAGTCCGATGAAAACACGAATCCTGTCTTTTCTGCTCCACCATGCCAACCGTGACCCTAACCTGTTCAAGTCTGATTTCTATCCCATCAAAGCCCGGTTGTTAAACCGCTATGCCGACGCCGGGCCAATTGACATTCAGCTACTGGCCGGTAAAGAATGCTTTGGCTGTAATGGCAGGGGCGAGTACTTAAAATACATGCGCGGCTACTCGTGGAAAGAAACCTATAAATGGGTGTCCTGTTATAAATGTGCCGGTTCGGGCTGGTGGCGTGACCCGTCCTATACGGTGCTGCAATGCTGGACTTGGCATGGCTACCACTTTCACCAGCCAATCGGCCGTAAGGATGGCAAACCAGATGCCTATATTTGGCAGACTGGAGCACGTAAAATTGAGGGCTATATCCATAAGTCATCAACCGCGTATACGACCGAAGCCCTGTTCTGGCTCTTTCTGCTCTATAACCGACCCGCCTTTTGGTCAATGTGGCGACTGCTGATTAACCCGATGCCCAAAGCCGTAGGTCTACTGGTTACTCTGAAACGACTGATTCATTATTTTAAAGAAGAATACAAACGGCGTCAGCAACACCTTGACTTTGGGCAGTTGCCCGAAGAACCCGTTTACGTAGCGATGGACTACGGCAATTCAGATGACGTGCTGGTTTATACGAATGAGTCGGACGACGATTTCTCATTTTAATCACTCTTTTACTCCCTATACGTATGCCTGCCCCCTGTTTAACGTTAAAGCACCTGAAAACCAGTAAGCAGTATGAAGGTGCTGATTTGATTGTTCGCTACTGGTTCGAGTGGCAAGACCGGCGCGACCTGGCTACGGTCCTGCTCGGCATTGACCTGCTCGATGCTGACAATCAGGTACTGGCCCAGAGTCGAACCAAGTTACCCGGCGTCAAGATTACCAACTACATTCCGGCCACCGAAACCAGTCCACAGAAGCCCGTTTATGATAAGACCGTCTGGGTTATGATTGACGATGTCGTACGCGCTAACATGCCGGTCGCCTTTCGGTACTACGTCCTGACGGGCTTATTTAAAAAATCGGACATGGTTACGGTTCCGCTCGATGGTAAATTTGACGATATTTCCAGTAATGGCTAAACAAGACCGACGATGCACTACAAAATGGAACAGCACATACCAACGTTTCGGCTGGCTGAAATGAAGGAGCATAAGGAAGACTATGTGCGGGATCAGTTCGCCCGAAAGCTGGCTCAGGATTTCAGACATAAACTGAGGTTTACCATGCCGGATTACCCCGAAGGGTATCTTAAAAATGCCCAACGCAGTATCTCTATTCCTTCCTCGGTCGAATCGTTTACGACGGAGTTTATTTTTATGCCACTGGAGCACTGGGAGTTAGTTAAACAAATGATTCAGGCGGTTGCGGGTAGTGTCCTCCCCGGCCAACGGCACATGCTACAAGCGGTCATTGATGAAATCGAAAGTAAGTGATCGAAGCTATAAAACTATGAATCAGGTTCAACAGAACGAAGCGAAAGAACAGTATGACCGCTACCGGAATGACCGTGCCATTAAGCTAATCGCCGATGCATTAATGGATATCGTTAATCACTATGTACCAACGGCCACGTTTGACCTAACTACGGGTGCGTTCGTTGTTGATTTTAACGGGTTTACCAATGACCCGGACTACATTAAACTGTTTGAGCAGCTTAATCAATACCGTAGGGGGAAGTACCCACTACTGACCTTTCCTAACTACTAATTCAGGCAATAATTAGTAGATTTTATACCATAAGAAAAGCCCGGCTCACTGAGCCGGGCTTTTACCATTGACCTAACCTGTAATAAACTGAAAAGAGGGTCGCCGGCGTCCGGCTATTCTACTAAAATCCATGTACTTTATCATAGATAATCAACCCGGCTCCCAACCGAAATAGCCAGCGTTCGGTTGATGCTTTCTTATAACGTTTCTTCCAGTATTCGGCCATCTGCCAGCCCCGTGCTGAGGAATCAATTAGCGTTTCGACGCGCCGGTCCTGAATCGATCCCGACGTGCGCAGACCGACGATGATGCTCGAATCCGCCGACCGGCGCATTTTCAGCAGCGCGTTTTCGCGGCTCAGGTTCGTTACCGCTTTCCCGGCCTGACTGCCCTTGGCCAGATCCTCCAGAATAAGCGGAAACATCCAGCCCTCAATTTTTCCGGCTCCGGTAATAGTCTGCGATTGCGCGTTCAGCCCGATCAGGCAGCATAGCGCGAATAATACGTAACGAATCATCGTAGTCTTTTTTAAGCTGTTCGCGTTCCCGTTTTAGCTGGTCCCGTTCGACCTCGATTTGCATCGCCCATCCTGCTGCTTCCGTGCCGTTGGCGATGGCCTGCTGTTGCTCGGCCTGGCAGTCCGACAGGCTTTTTTCCAGTGCAATCCGTTCCTTAGCGGCCAGCCAGCCCCGAACACCCCAACCGCCATAGCCCACTGCCAGTAAAAGGACAACAATGACCACCGTTTTCAGAATCGTTTTCAGGCGTTCGTTCAGTTCCATGTTTGCCCAATGAGTTTAAGGGTTGCCGTTAATTTCTGGCCGTAGGCCGGGTCTTCAGCGTAGTGACTGCAAATCCAGTTCCGAAAGGCCGTTTCGCTGTTCAGGCTATAGCGGATGATAATTTCCGACTCCCAGTCGGCGTAATCCTTCAGCATCATTTCCGCCGAGGCATACACCCCGTAGCCGCGTTTAACGCGCAGTTGATAGCCCCTGCCGTCTCTGCGGAATCCAAACCAGTTGTGGCTCTTCATCATGCGCTTCGAGCGGAAACCACCCGTTTCCAGCACCGCAATGGCGAGGGCCGTTTCCGGGTAGAGCAGTTCGGCATTGGCAATGGCTATGACCGGATCGCCCCACCGTTTCGCCAGCCGAACGGCCCGCGTTGAAAACGGCGGGGCCACTACTTTGGGCCGTTGTGGCTGGGGGGTTTATTCAACTCGCGCTCCAGTTCGGATTCACCGGCCGGTCGCTTCTGGTTTTGTTTGACCAGCAGGTTTTCGATTTCCTGCTCAGAAACTAATGTACTTTGCTTCTCCGCGTTGGATTTCTTCAGACCCGCCACGTCACGGTCGAGTTTATGGTTCTGGGCCTCCAAAATCGCCTTATCGGCTTTCTGGTCGATGACCTTCGCCACTAATGAATCCACCATTGAGGGCGGCAGCACCACCTGTATCGGCTGACTGACCAGCATCGTGTCGGCATACGGTCCGGCCAGATTCACACTGTCGGCCACATTGCGAACGCCCAGGGCCTGATTGATGCTGCGCCAGGGCCGAAAGGCGACCAGACTCAATAGGCAGATTGCGAAAATAAAGTTGATTGACTTCATGATTCTATATCAAGTTACGGTAGTACGGCACTAATTGTAATTATCAATGCGGTTCACAATCAGGCAGTCGCTCTTTAGTCTACGTTTGGCAAAAACGCCCTCCTGACTCAGATTGGCGGGGTTGGAGGTGTTACCCCCAATGACCCAGAAGTAATTCTCGTCAGCAGGCCAGTTAATGACCAGTTCGACGTGGCAGATCCGCCGACCGCCGAAGCGGAACATCGCCACATCGCCCGACATCGGCTGTTTGCCCGCCACGGGCTTGCCCCAGCGGTGGACAATGGCACTGGCCGGAACACTCCAGTTGGCGGCCAGTGCCGCGCCCTTCACGCCGTGTTTCACCGATGCTTCCGTGAAGACATGGTGCACGAACAGGCCGCACCACATCGTTCCGGCAGCGTAGCCGTAGGGGAGCATGAAGAGCCGGGCCGGTTCACCCCGGTTGTTGCCCGACTCTTTGACACCCACATACCGCTGGGCCACCTGCACTACGGCCCGACGCTCACCGACTCGGGAAGCCTGACCGAAAGCAGTTGTACAAACAAAAAGCAGAGCGCAAAAAACACGATAAAAAAGAGCCATATTCGCTGAGTGGGTGTTAAGTCGAATCGAATAGAGGTAATCAAATCAAAATCCCGCTCCGGCGTCGGCCTGAAAAACTGCCATAGCCCCTGAAACGCCAGCCCGATCAGGGCCAGGCTCACCCCGAAAATAAACGCCAGCCGGTAGGTGGCCGTCCAGAGTTGCACCATCGTGTTCGAGAATACCAACTCACCGGGATGAATCTGGCCCGCCGTGAAACTGGTATAATCAGCGCAGACGTAGAAGAACAAAAAACACACCACCAGGCCCAGAAACAACCGAAATAGGTGGTTGTGGGCTTTGGGCTGTTGGGGAGAATCCACGCCGGGCGAACGCTCAACGACATCGGGTGAATCCACACCGGGTGCCGTTACTGGTTCGCCAGCCGGTTCGTCCGGTGGTGGGCCATAGGCTTCCACCGGCTTCGGTTTGCGATAATTCAACTCCATCTTAGAACGTTGTTTTCAGGCGTTGAAGTTGTTTGATATTCTCGTCGATGTCCGAGCGAATCAGGCTCGACACGGACTTGACAATCGAAATCTTATCTTCTGTAGAAAAGCCTTCCTTAATCAGACTGTCGTAAATTGTGAGGGCTACGTTGTCTAAATCAGCCGTAACCGCTGTGGTCGTTGTTTCTTGAGAATCCATAATAGGTATTGTGATGAAACGATGAACTGATTAAAGCAGGCTGGACAGTACCGTACCGGAACGCCCAGCCTGCTCTGATTAATTGAATAGCAGGCTTAAGCCTGCCAGGTAATACCGACCGTGACCGGTGTTGCGGCCTGGTCGGTGCGTCGAACGCCAATCTGGTTGGTATTGGTCAGGCCAACAAACACGGCAGTCAGTCCCGATCCGATGGAAACACCGGCCCCGCTGCCGCCCCGCTGCACGTCGATGGCTGTGCCGGTGCCGTTGAAGACCGTGACCTGAGAGGCTACCTGCGAGCCAAAGGCGTTATAGACCGCTCCCGACGCGTTGGTAGCCTGAGCCAGGTTGCCCGATGGAATAGCCAGCAGTGCATCCAGTAACGGCGGCAGTGTCGAGCCGATGGTGGCCTGAGCCACGCCGTTGATGCTGGTGATATCGGCGACCTGCAACTGAAGTACGTCCGACCCCTGCTTGATTTCAATGGCCGGAAAAGCCGCCTGGGGGTAGGCCGCTGTTGAATAAATCCGCAGGGCCGGGGTT
Source organism: uncultured Spirosoma sp. (assembly GCA_964244845.1). Taxonomy (GTDB): domain Bacteria; phylum Bacteroidota; class Bacteroidia; order Cytophagales; family Spirosomataceae; genus Spirosoma. Next base: position 83,995 of record CAXTKE010000009.1, on the reverse strand, counting down.
GTAAAGACCCGGATTTCCCCGCCTGCTTCGACGGCTTTGATGTTGTTCCCTGTTCGGGTGATGACGTATGGCACGATATGGTCCGTTTAGATGATTGACTAACTGAATGAAAGAAAACCGATTTGGGTCTGCCGCAACGACAGACCCAAATTCGATTAGAGCAGCTTGGCGCGGAAAATGCCCGTCACCGTATCCCAACCGCCATAGTTTTTGAAGAAACCGGCTGGCCGGGCGAACATACCATAGTGCAGCGATGGCGTAATGGTGAAGTTCGGGTAGGCCGACGTATCGTCTTCGCGCACCCGGATATCGGTGTCGAGGGTGAAGGTCGGTGCCGTCGTCTGGGCGATGGTGATCGAAGCCTGACCGAACGAGGTGTTACCCACGTGGGTCATCGGAATTACACCACCCTGATCAATCGGCGCGTGCTCCATGATCGACTCCATGCAGAAGGCACCGGCATCCATGACGATAATATGGTCCTGACCACTCAAGGTGTCAACCTGCGGATCGTAGTAAAATTCTACGTCCAGCATTTCGAACATCTTGGCGTAATCGTAACCCAGTGAAGCCGCCGACGCGATGCCTTTCCGGTTAAAATACCGCTGAGGTTTCAGACCACCAACGATGATGGCTTTACCCTCGAACTGGTGAATCGTCCGTAAGTCCTGCAACCAGTCCATGAAGTACGGATTGACCGAACCATCGGCATTGAACACCGTAATCGTCGGTACACCGGTGTTGGCCGATGTGCCCAGCATCAGGTTACCACCCGCAGCCGCTACCAGCGCAGTCAGTACCGACGTGTCGGCGTTGACCATCACCGAATCCGCGCGCTTCATGATCTGGTCGCCCATGTCCGAGAGCAGCGAGAAGTTGGCGATGTTCACCGTTAACGCCCCGTTGTTGCTCTGGTTCAAATACGTTTCCGTCTGTTTTTCCAGAGCCAGCAGATCCACCGTCCGGTAGGTCAAATCCAGTTCCCGGTGGGTGTTATAGTCCACGTTCAGAGAGGTAGCCTGCGTGGGGTTGACACCCGTTGCTACCGTACGCGACGTTTTGATGGTCGCTGCTTCCTGGGGGCGGTAGTTGAGCGTCACGCGGGCCTGTGGCGTCGACTGTCCCTGGATAATGCTCAGGCGGTTCGAGTTCTGGGCATTCTTGGGGTTCATTTCGGCAATCAGGCCGGCGTTCTGCGGAGAACGGGCCGCCTGAAGTGCGCCAACTGGAGACCACTTTTTGCGGTTGCCGAGCGTAAGGTTAATCGCAGCCAGCGCAATTCGGGCCACTGCCAAGTTTGTATTACTTGCCATTTGTTCAGTTTTTGTTGTTTACTGTTCAGTGCCTACTACGCATCGGCATTCGTACTGATTAGCCAGCGAGCCGGGCCGAGTTTTTACGCTGGGCTTCTGACTGCTGCGGGGCTGCGGGGTCGGGACCACCAGCGGGAACCGGAACCGGGGCGGCTGGTGCTGGCCCATCGGATTTTTTCAGGTACTCATTCTCGGTCAATGTTTTTTCAAGCATCGAGTCGATGGTCGCCCCTTTGTTTCCGATGAAAAGCTGCATTTCAGGCTCGGCCTTCTGCATAATCTTCCCGGTTTTAAAGTCCAGTACCCCGCCTGCGGAGTCAATCGTTTCCTGCAAATCGGTAATCACGCGCTTGCCATCTTTGGCTTTGGCGTAGTCAACGACGTCGGCCCGAACAATGACTTTGTTCGCCAGCGAATTGAAATACAGCCGTTGATCGTAGTCCGATTTGATGGAATTAACCGCCCCTTCGTGTTCCTCTTTCAGCTTGGTAATCGTTTCGTTAAGCGTTGTAATGGTCTTGTTCAATTCCGTCTGATCCGAGGGCTTCGAGGATTGTTTCAACTCCTTGGCCCGGGTCAGCAGCTTGGCAATCTTTTTGGTGGTGGCTTTATTGTCGGTCTTAAATGACTCTAATTCCGGGCCTTCAAAAAGGTCGCCCAACACGGCGTCAACCTGCGCATCGATGCCGTTGAGGGCCTGCGCGGTAAATTTGTTTTTAATCGTCGGCCGGGCTTCGGCTTCGGATTCGGTAATGAGGTTGGCAGTAATTGGCTTGGCGACCAGATCATCGTCCACGTCCAGTTCGGGCATGGCGGCTATCGCTTCGACCAGTTTTGCGTCCGTTTCGGGTACACCCGCACGAATCGCCAGCACTTTGAAGAGTTCTTTGAGTAGCATCAGTTTTGCCCGTAGGCCAGTTAGAATGTTTGCCCGTAGGCCAGTACTCTAAGAGGAATGGGAACTGAAGAGGGAGGGGCCGCCAATGCGGGGCAATCGAAGAGGGCCGACGAATCGGGCAATGATTATGCGACAGGCTCAGAATCGCCCGACGCTGCGGCTTTCTCGGCAGCCAGTTTGTTAGCGGCTTTGGTAGCGGCTGATTTTTGGGCGGGTGTTAGTTCACTCTCTTCCGGATTGCCGGTGCCTGTTTCGTCCTTTTGCTGTTGATCAGCCAGTGCCTGGGCGTCAAGAATTGCCTGCGCGTCAAGAATCACTTTGGCGTCGGCAACGGCTTTGGCCTGCGCTTCAGCGGCAGCCTGGGCGTCGGCGATCATCCGGGCTTCCTGCTCGGCCAGCCGGGCCTGCTCCTGGGTTATTTTCAGGTAACGACCCTCGATGGTATCGAATGGGATAACGCCCACATCCTGGAACGAATCGCCGGTGTCCGTTTTACCATCCACATACCCCGCTTCGCCGACGAGTGCAACCTTACGGCCAATGGGTCGGTAGTAGCCGGTTGCCGCTACGAATTCGTTGTCATCGTCGTTTGGGTCACCGATCATTGACAGCCAAAAGGCATAGGCTACGTCAATCGTTTTTTCAGGGTCGATAACGATATCGTCACCCGTTGCCTCGTTGCGCTGGGTCTTCGCACTCAGGCGAACCATGACCCGGTCGGAGGGTTTTAACTCACTAATTAATTTTGCCATCGGCCTCGTTTGTTAAAGATAAATACATCGTTTTAGAGATTGGCAACAGACGGTCCCGGCATCTGTAGCCCCCGCAGTACCAGTAAATGGTCTGTTTATTCGTACCGGGAATTTTACCCGCCCACTCCTGGGCAGGCCACGATTCGACCTCGGCCTGAGTAAAGGCTTTGCCTTTTTTGCCCACACAGAAGGGCCGCGAATGAACTACTGCCGTACCCATGTAGTAGTAGTACTTTAGCTTTTGGGCTTCGGCAATCGTCTGGCTATACGCCCGGCTGAAGGTGTAGAGCGATTCACTGGCAACACCCGACAGGGGGTTGACCGCTACCGATTCCTGCCCTAACTTTTCCATCAGCGTAGCCCGCAGTTCGGCGGCTGTCGATTTGGTCATCACCCCCAGCGTCAGCGTTTCGCCAATAACTTTACTGTACGTCTGTTCGAGGGTGGCGGCCATGATCGTGCGCGTCTGCTCGGTGAGTTGGTTGATGACCGCCGAATAACCTGCCGGATTGTAGTCAGCCAGCACAAGCCCGAAATACGAATCAATCCGAACCGCACTTTCTTTCATACGCTCTACCAGGCCGTCGAGCATCGACAAAAAACCCAGCCGGTACACACTGGCCGTCAGACCGGCATTGAAATAAATAACCGACCGCATATTGGCCGACCATTCTTCCGACGTTGTTGCCCGACCTCGTAGCGAGGTTGCTATGCCGTCCAGAAACAAATTCAACTCACCCAGCATGGCCGCGTTCAGGGCAACCGTCGCCAACACAAAGGCCGCATCCCACTGAAGGATGTCCTCGTCGAGTTGTTGGATTGCCTCAATTTCGTCCATGGCTTAATGTAGTTGGTGTTGGTTTTTAACGTTAATAATCGGACTCAGCACCGAGGCCGTTAGGTCAGGCAAGCCCGTGTTGGGGTCAATCGGAATCGCTTTTGCCAAACCGGTAAGCAGCCGGGCCGCATCCAGCAGTTTCGTATACTGAGCGTCGGTCTGCAGGTCGAGAAACCCCGGAACCGTCCGGATCATATCCGACACTAAGCCGTTAAAGTGAATAGACAGGGCAATGCGTTCGTTGAGGTTCTTCAGTTCCTCGCTGTCGGCCGTCATCGTCGCGCGGGCGGTCGCCAGCAGGAACAACTTCTTTTCAAAATCCAGATCATCGTACGGGTCCATTCGCTCTTTCAACTCATAGCGTTTGTAGTAGTCGCTGTCAACGCCGACCTGGTAGCTGATGAGTTTCTTTTCGAGTGGTTTCCGGTAGTTGGCGTCAAATCCTTTTTCGACGGCTTGTACCAGTTCATCCCGCGTCAGTTCCGAATTCTCAATCGTCAGCCGAACCGGAGCCAATACCTTCGGGGCTTCGTCTGGCTGACGACGCTGGCAGGCCGTACACTGGAGTAGAAATTCCAGCAGGCTGCACAAATGAACGCCTTCGATAATCAGGGTTCGATACAACTCTTCGCGGTCGGCCCGTTTCGCCGTTCCTGACTGAACGGTGGGGGTCTCCATCAGGAATTGCATGTTGACGACCTCGTACGCCTGCTTCTTTTCGCGTTCGTACTCCAGCACGAATTCTTTAATCGGCTCAATCGAGCGCGGAATAAAGCCCCCCGGTGGCGTTGGCAGATTGCTCGGCCTGCCTTCGTCACCGATGTTGGTAGCCGATGGTGCCGAGACGATAATCAAGCCCAGGCCCGAACCGGAAATATCCATGCCCGACCCTTTACAAGTAGGACAGGGCGACTTCCCTTTTATCTCACCCGTTTCCAGATTGCGGACGATGACCTGGCCGTTGATGCAGGCCCCGCCCCCCTCCATCGAGTCTGGGCAGCGTTTTTGACTATAGCGCCATTCCTGCGAACTGACGTGGAAGTTGCGTTCGACCTCGATATCGGACTGGATGGCCTGCGCACTTTCAATGTGGGGCAAGGCATCGCTTAAAATCGACTCGTAATATTCCTCGCCGGTGTCGTTGCTCTGAATGGCCGTAAACTGGCCGCTATACCGAGTCCTGGCCTGCGGGTTGGCGTTACTGATGGTCGTCGACCGGTTGCCCTTCCGTTCTTCGGCTTCGGCTAAATCTTCCTGTAGCTTGCCGATTTTCTTGGCCGGCATCGTTGGGCAGTAATGCATCAGGGGCGTGAAGGTGTAGCCTTCGGCAATACCCTCTTCATTGATAAGCTGCTCAACGCCGGTAATCGACCAGTTATTGACAATCGGCTTATTGACGTCACCCGACTTGAGTTCACTCACTTGCCGGGCAATGCAGTAGCTGTCGGCATCAATGAAGATTAAGGTTTTGCCCGTTTTCTGGTTGCCCTGATCGGTAACCATCCACGATTTTTCGTCCGACTCCAGTACGGCAAATTGTCCATTGCGGAACTGGTACACATTCTGGCAGTCGATTAGCATCGGTTGGGGCTTGGCCCGCACCTTTTCACTTTCGGGCTGCTCCATTGGCAGAATGAGAAGCACCGCATTCGGGTCATTGATGTACTTTTTCCGAATGTGCTTAAAAAACCAGCTTTCAGCCGAGCCATCGGGCATGTAGTTGGCTCCGGTGACGTAGGTTTCCAGCGAGTCGATGGGATCGGCTTCGGCCTGCCGGGGAAAACTTACCTGAAAATCGTCTGCCTGCCGGATGTAATCGAGGGCTTCACCCACCCGCCGACGTAGCGAACGAAGCGAGTTTTTGTAAATCTGCCGACGATATTCCCGGTATTCTTCGCGCTCTTTGGGTCGGTTGAGGTCCAGGTAATACGGGTAGGCTTTGCCAAATACGGCCCTCAGCCGGTCGCGGTGGTCGATGCTGGCCTGATAGAACGCATGCCGCAACCGTACCGGTGGCCGTTTGTCGGCTTCCAGTTCCAGGTAGGGGCGAACATCTTTAGTAAAATCCAGCATAATCGGGTAATCGGTTGGTAATGCCGGAACAGGTCACCCCGTCCCGGCATCGGTTCATGACTAAGAAGCGACAATCTTGAAGGCCCATTCACCCATGACGCCGGTGACGTTCTGAGCAATCACTTTCAGGCTGTAGGTACCGGCTGTCAGCGCACCCACCGTTATTACACCCGTCGTTGTGTTGATGGTCACCAGGGCGGGCGGTGCGGAACCGTCTGCGGAGAAAATACTGTAGTTGACCACCGACGCGCCTACCGTCTGCACAATCGCGCGGGTGATGGTACCCCCTGCACCGGCTGTCATGTTGAACTGCGCACCCGAGAGGACGTTGACCAGTACCGTCGTCGTAATGACCGGGTTAAAGGTGTATTTGAACTGGCTGATGGCTAACGGCTGCTCGAAGCCCGACGAGCCACTGATAAAGTCAGGGTCAGGCTGACCGTCCGCGCCTAACACGATCTGGAAGCCGCCAATGATTTCCTCGGTGTTGTTGCCCGATGTTTCGTCACCGATATTGACAAAGACCGGCTCGACCTGGTCATAGCGAAGGGTTTCCACGCTCCGGTCGGTAAATACGTAAATGTCGTACTCGGCGAAGTTGTAGCGAAGCTGGTTGAAAAACAGCCGGTTCAGGTAGAAGTATTTAAACGTAAAGTCGTACGTTTCTTCCACCTCACCCGTTGGACGAGCCGACCGGCGCGAGCCGAATACGACCTTTTCCATGTCCTCTTTGGGCTTGCCCCGCTTGCCGTTGACGACGCCGTTGCCGAATACCCATGCCTGACCGTTCCAGGCCAGTGCCTGAAGCATCGTCACGATGTTGGCGGTCGTTATCGCGGCTGCGGTGCCGGATGGTGGTGGCGTAAAGAGGGTGGCCGAGCCGATATCCGGCAGGGTGTTTTTTGGCACGAAGGCCATGCCGATGTAGTTGCCTTTCGGCAGCTTCTTACCCGTTGCGGCTATGCGCAACGGTGCCCCCACCGCATAGGGGTCTGATACGAAATCTTTGAGTCCTGCTCCCATTTAAGATGCATACCATGCCTGGTTTGTTTACTGTTGTGAGTGGCACATGGGCCGCATTCCAAGAGGGACACAAACGAAGAGGGATGATCAGAGAACAGGAAAAACGAAAGAGGAAAGGTATTGACCGACTAAACAAGCCGGGCCATCGCGGATACACTCAGCGACCGACCCACATAAAACCAGAGTTGGCCCCCCTGGGCTTTTGCCGTAACTTCGGTACCGTCGATGACGGCCGTAAATTCAGTGCCATCCGGTGCGTCGCTTGAATAGACGACGACACCGCCCGTTTCGTCGAGACTAATTTGCTCCACTGTGTAAATTCGTTCGGAGGTCGATGTTTGGTCGGTTTCGACATCCGTCTCTTTTAGCTTTGCCATGGTTAGAACGTGATTATAAAGTTTACGTAGTTGGCCGGGTTGGTTTCGCCAATGACCCGGCACTGACAGGTATAGGAACCCGATGGAACCGGCCCCGGCCAGTTGACTTCCTGATACTGCGGCCCGTAGGAAATACCAGCCGTCCATGATGTGGTGTAGCCCACCAGCAGCCCCTCGCAGGCTTTATTGGAGTTCACCAACGCCCGAACAAAGCCGTTGCCGAGCAGTCGGTACGAAGCTGCGATGATGTCGCCTGCTGCCGGGGTCGAGGGTGCGGTCGGAGCAGGCAGAACCAGAACCGACAGGCTGCGGCTCAGCGTCACGCCCGGTGCATCATCGCGCTGTACACTGACCGCTACCGTTGCCGAGGTGGTCAGGGTGAGGGCCGTTGGCGAGGATGGCGTGGCTCCGTTCCAGCCGACGAGAATGCCTTCGCCCAGCCTGGGTACAATCCGTACGACAGTTGTGCCGGCCTGCATCGTCTGCTGCACGTCGAAGCCCAGTTCAACCGATGGCCGGTTATCGTAATCGGCGGGCAACCGGGAGAGTCCCGCCGTCAGTGGATCGAAATAAGCACCGGGTGTTTCGCCGAAGGTGGCGATGTAGCTGGCGACGGTATAGGTCGTCGTCGAGCCATCGGCATTGGTGACCACCAACGTAGCCGGGTCGAGCCAGCCGGTTGTTTGGGTGGGCGAAGCCGATACAACCAACGGGATGCCCGACTGATTGCCCCGTTCGCTCACGCTCGCCTGCATAATGTCGCCCGAGGCCAGCGGTGGTACGGCTATCGTGGCGACGTTACTGGTTACCGTACCTGACCCCAGAACATATTCACCCCGGCAAACGACGATGGTCGTGCCGTTGGCCAGGACCGCTGAAACGGTGACCAGTTCCGATCCGGTATAGGCTCCAGCGGTGATATTGGCGGTTACAATGGCCATAGGTTATTTGAGCGGGTTTACTTAGAGCCGCACCTGGGCGTCGATGTTCATTAGTTCACTCTTTAGGATGCCGTACACTAAGGCAATGACCGACGTACTGTTGGTAATGGTATTGCCCATTGCCTTCATGATACCGATGGTCATGCCCTGAAAAAAGGCCAGTTGCTCGATGGCTCCCTCGGCATCCGGTTCCACCACATGACCCGTGCTGTTGACAAAGGCCCCTTCTGTCTGGGCCGGATAAAACGTATCCTGATAGGCGTTCAGCAGTTGGGCCGCTACGTTGGGATTCACCACCAGTTCCCGCACATGATCGCACAGGGGAACACCCGAAGCCGTTAGTCTGATAAGGCGAATGCGCTGAATCATTTGCAGATTCGCGCATATCGTCAGGCTTTCGTGCCGCGCTACTCGCCGGAAAAACGTTACCGGCTCATCCGAAATCGGCACTTCGATGCCGCGAATCACCCCCGCACTATCCACTAAAAACCCGTTCACATTCGTTAGTTGCGGTTCCATATTAGCCGATTATGAGGTAGGTAAATTCCATTGAAACGCCCAGGTCAACCGGACTCAGGGAGTTGCAGTTAATGGTAAAACCCGTCGTTGTGGCCGCTGCGTAGACCCGCGCGTTATTAACCGATGCGAACAGACTGGTGGGTGTAAGCAGGATTCGGGGAGCCCGGCCGTAGGCGATGACAAACGTAACCGTCGCCAATATGCTGCTGGCCGACGCGCCCGATGCGGCCAGCAGCGTAACGCCCCCGGCCATATCGGTGCTGTTGCTGACCATTGAAGCGGTGCCTGATCCGCCCAGACCGGCCCCCTTGACCACAGTAGGCAGCGTACCCGCCGTCACGATGCCTTTCGACCGAAGCCGTCCGCTCACATCGAGCGTTTCGGTGGGTAGCGTCACGCCAATGCCCACCGCTCCGCCATCGGTAATCCGCATAACTTCGGGATAGGCCCCGCCCCCAAACGAATTAAAGACAAAGCCGTTCGTGGCGTCACCATCCTCGATGCCAAGTCGCCACAGGGAAACGCCGGTTTTATTTAGCTGAATTTTTGTGCCCAGCCTGCCCGTGGTATTGTGCGTGTTTTTAAATTCAGCGACCAGGCCGGTAGCCGGATTGTCAGCGTTGACATGCAGTGGGTAGCCGGGCGTTGTTCGCGAACCGCCCAACCCAAAATAGCCGTTTGCCCCTATACGCACATATTCAGGATAAGTAGCTCCGCCGTACCCCTCAATCATAAACGCATCATCAACGCCATCCGGCATGCCGATTCGCCACAAGGCCAGCCCCTGCTTATCGAACAGCAGACGAACCCCGTTACGAGCCGCTGTAGCGATATTGGAGAAAATGCCAAAAATACCGTTGGTTGGATTGGAGGCCGAAATGGTCAGCATTGACGCACCGGTAACCGCACCAGCGACGCCCGTTGCTCCCGTTGCCCCCTTTACATTCACCGCCGTGTTGATGTCGGTGACGTAGGTGGTGCCCGAACCCAGATACACGTTAATCGGGGGCTTGGTGCCCTGCCCACCCGTCCAGTCGTTTATTTTTACGACCGTATTAGCCCCGTTGGTAACGAGCGAAAAAACCGGCGACCAGCTTCCCTGCGCTTCCAGGCGGTTGCAGACTTCGAGCAGCGAGTCCCGTAGTTCAGTGCCATCAATACCACCCGCACCGTTGGCGGTGAAGGTGGCGTTGATGTAGGTGCGAAAGTCGGCTATGGTCATTGCTGAAAGTCAGTATTAAAGTCGGGGTTGAAATCACCCGTCCGGGCTGTCGTATGCGGTGTTGTCGTACTGACGACCGCATTCTGTTCGTGGTAGCCGCTTCGGGTGGTGGCCGTAGCGACGGCGGAAACGAGCGTAGCGGCCAGGCTGATTCGACCCGGCCCGAAGCGCACGATACCCAGTCTGTTTAACTTATTTGGTATCAGTAAAAATGACGCTACCTGCTCACCGTCCTGACCGATGGTTACTCGTTGGGACTCGGCGCCCGCTCTTATCAGAATGTCATAGTCGGCGGCTGGCAGCGTCATTCCTTCGCTTATTGTCTGAACAAAATTCAGCCGTTTGGCTGCAATCCACAATACATCCATGCAGGCAACCGAGTCGATAACGGCGTAAGTCCCTGATTCCGTGGATAAGTCGCCCGCTAAACTTGGCCGGTAGTCGAGCGTCGACAAACTCACTAAGTCGGCCGTTGCCTGCCGCCGGCGTCGTCTGCCGATGGGGTCCGTCTGGCTGTATTCGCCCTCACAGCGGTAGGCTTTTCCGTCGACGTAGAGTACCGGATGTTTGAGTGCCGTGAACAGATTCCGGTGAAAGGCTTCATCCTGAACCGTCGTTGTCAGCATCGACACCGGACTGGCGAAGGTTCGCCCCCGAACGGTGACGTTTTCCAGCGTTTGGTAGAGCGTTTCGTTTTGCCTGAGTTTGGGTTTGTCGACGTAAATCGGTAAGCGGATCTGTTGCATAAGCCCGTCTTCGCTGTAGACGGAGCCAAAGACCGATGCGGGTTTTTCGGCACCAAACCGGACCAGTGCCGTGTCCTTGGCGTTTGGCTTCAGGTGTACGTAATTACTGATACCGACGACGGTAGGGCCTCTTCGCAGGACGAACTGATAGTCGCCGGTGGGTAGTGTCGGTATAACGACTTCGGCCACGTACGGCAAACGGGCAGCGGTTCGGGCCGAGAGCAGCGTAATGGCTGAGACGTTACCGGGTTCGTGGTAGGCTGGCCCGCGCCGGGCAATCGCCGTGACATTGGTAGCTGGCGGCACTTCCACCGTGAACGGGTTACTGTCATAGCCCAGGGCCTTTGCAATACGAAGCGCGTCGTCACCGTCTGTTGCCGTTGCGCTCACCGTCTGATCGCCAATGCGTAGTTCGTACCCATTCCCTTCCAGCACCGAACTGCCGATGTAGATCGTATACAAATCGGCTATTCTCGACGGCCTGCTGCTGGTTTTGGTCAGGGTCAGGGTTGGTGAGTTGGTGTTGGGAAGGGTCTGGCTTCCGGCAAGGGCCGCAGCAACAGGTACGGTTCCGGCAGGCAGGATGAACCGGCCCGAAACGGTGTTGAACTGCGCTTCTATGCTGGCTTTATTGTCACTTATTGTCGCCATCACCGTTTTTGTCGTCGTGCCCGAACCGGCGACCTGATAGACGTTACCCGGCTGCACATTGACGCTTACAACGGCGGTATATTTATCAGTACCGCCCGTTGTGGTGTCATAAATCAGTTGCAGGCTTGGCCGGTTGGTGTTAGCGACAATCTGCGTTCCCGGCTGGGCATAGGCGGTCACGTACAGGCCACCGGCGCGGATCAACTGACCCGACGAGGCACCGAGTTCGTCGAGTATGTCGGCGGGGTTTTCCTGACCGGTGGCCGTGTAACTCACGCCGTCGAGCACAAACACGTTGCCCGCCTGAATATCGGGTGAGATGCTGATCGAGTACCGTTCTTCGGACGGCAGTGAGAGGCCCAGCTTCGGAATGGCAATCAGGGATGGGCTGTTCTGGTTGCGCTCACGAACCGTACCGATGCCCACCCGAATCGTTTCTCCATGCAGGCTCACCCTTCCATTGGGGTACAGTCGAATACGGAGTTCGTAGCCCATCCGGTCACATTCGACGAAGGCAAACGGGTAACCGGCAAAATGCTCCTGCAAGGCATCGGTGAACGCATCGAGGTTCGTTTGCTGGCCCCGGAACGTACCCATCAGATTCTGACTGCCGACCATCAGCGCAAATTGCTGGTATAATCCAGCCACGGGTGCGCTATTGACCCGCAACCGAATCTCGGTATACGTTGCCCCGGCCTGCTGCCGAATCCGGCCACAGAGCGTTCCGGCATCGGTAGCCCCTTTCGGGCGAATGCCGATACTAAGGTGCTGGACCGGCACTGAGCCGCAGTCCGATTTCGGCACGAGCCACCGCAGGGTGTCACCCACGATGGCGGGCAGGTTAGGGTAGGCCGTAGCCGGTAAATTAAGGTTGTGTGGCCGGGCTACCGAATCGTCAGCCAGTGCAAAAAACCGGTAGAAACTGTCAAAGGTATTCATGCCGCAGTGGGGAGTAAATGGGTGAAAGCGTGTTTTTTGGGGTTCGTCCGTTCGGGGTTCTTCATCGCTCCAGCAGTTGTAAGGTGGCCGTTTCGCCGGTGGCCGTTAGTTTCCATTCCGCATCGAGCAATTCACCGCCGTAGGTCTGGCCCCGGTACTGATACTGGCAGTACTCGCCCAGGTTGGCGTAGTCAGCCATGCCCATCGGGGTATTGATGATAACCAGGCTGGGCGTGCGACTGGCTGACTGGCCCGCCAGCGGGTTTTTCTCCGTAACGGCTATGTCGTTATAGGTTGACACCAGCGAGTCAGCACCGAGTACCGTTTGATTGATCAGCGGTAGCGAGGGGCCAATCCAGGTCGACCAGTTGGCAACCATTCGACCGGGTGTTAGTCGAACATTATAGAGCGTGGCCGTGTCGTAGTTACCCGTACTGTACTGAGTACGTTCCCCGGTTTCTGCCTTCCAGCCATCCGATGCCGCCAGGGCGCAGATCAGAAACAGGGTATTATCCAGACTGTCCGCTTTAGTATCGGATGCCAGCTTGGAATCGAACTGTTTTCGGCGCTGGGTCTCAATAACCGTACTGGCGGTGATCAGGTCAGAGACGATGTTCAACTCATTCTTTTTGGCTGTAATGCCGGTCGAGTACCACCGCTGCCCGTTGGGTTCGTCATTGGTCAGCGTGCCGGTGTCCGATTGCCAGGTTGTATAACCGGCTTTGACTGCGTTGTACACGTAGTCCGTGGCTACCGTTTCGACACGCGTCAGGATGACATCGAGCGTCGAAAGGCGTCGTGGCTGGCCCGCTTTGGGTTCGAGCCGAACCGTACTGCCCTCCACCCACAAGGCCAGGTTGAAAATGCTGTTCAGGCCCATAAACAAACTCTCCAGCGATACCGACAGGTCCAGCGAAACGGCCCGGATACCGGCTCCGTTGGTGAGCACCAACCCGTACCCGGCCCCGTTCCGTAGCCAGTCAGAGCGAAACGATAAGACGCCACCGGTGGCCTGACTCACCACGTTCTGAAACGTACTAAGGACCGATTTACAGGCAGCCGTCGAGGGGCCGAAACTCTTTTCGTCCGAGAGCGAGATGCCCGTTTTGCTGTCATAGGCAAAGGCCCATTTCGGGCTGGTACCACTGCCAACCCATTCCAGTTTTAGGCTGGCGGCTGCTGCTACTTCAATCTGGACCGAAACGGCCAGCGTTACCAGCGTCGGCGTCGAGGTAATCGGTTTAGTGCCAATTAGGACCGGGTTGGCTTCGTTATCCGATGCGACCGCGCGCAGGCTGGCCGTCAAGGGTGAACTGGCCGATACCGTTACGGAGACAACCCCGCGAAGGTTAACGAGCTGCGTTTTGTTGCTGGTGTTGATATAACAGGGGTCGGACTGAAGCGGGCTGATGACCGGAGCCAGCGTTCCGGCGATGGTCTCGTCTTTTTCCGACCGACGCGTCAACGGGATGGCGTGGGTTATCGGTACACTGCTCTGTTCCGACCGCTGAATGATGAGCGTATTCGGATCGGTTACCAGCGAGGGCGTACCACCGAGCCGCCGTTCGTGCAGCCAGATCGTTTCGCGGGCTTCAATCCGGTAGGCGGTGGCCGCATTGTTGGATAGGTCCAGCACCGCCCGATTATCCCGAAGCCCAATGGAAATAGCCGTTCCGTCGTCGGAATACGTCGCATAATCCAGAAATCCGTCATAGAGTACCTCGGCGTCCTGCTCCAGACGCAGGGCCGTTTCAGCCTGAATACCATGCCGGTTCCGGGCTTCTTTAATGACCGCGACGGTATCGGAGTCCTCAAAGCGCAGGTTCGTCGGGCCGGTTACGTAGCCCAATCGACGGTAAAGAAAGCCCCAGTATTTGAGGTTGCGGGTTTTCTTCAGGGTCAGACCGTCAACCTGCAGGGGGGCGTCGATGGCCTGGTTATTGAGGAAATAGTTAAGCATCGGTCTTGGTCTGGTTAATGAGGTAGTAGGTTTTGGCCGCCCGGATGTTGGTACGCATTTCCCGAAGCACTAAAGAATGTTTGGCGAAAAGGGCCAGCCGCTGGGTCTGCGTTTTGCGGTCCAGCAGGGCGATGTCGGTCAAATGGTTGGCCAGCCGTTCATACTCAGCGAGGGGCAGCACAATTACGGGTTCCCCGACGTAGTAGCGGGTTCGGGGCTTGGGTAGCTGTTTGTCGGCCCGCGTTTTTCGGGGCTTGCTTTCTTCCTGTTGCATGCGAAAACCGGTTGGTTAGGCGTGTAGGCAATCCAAGAGGAAGAAACAGCCGGTAGGCACATAGCGGCCTGAAACTCAGGTTGTGGCTGAGACCGGAAAGAGGAAGATGCGGGGGTAGTTTAAGAGGGAATGCGCCGACGCTGCGGTAATTTGAGACCTAAAGTTAATTGATTTTCAGTGGCAACGAAGTAGCCGTTCGGTCAAGAAAGTTGTTGTGGTATCGTTTTTGTTAGTTATTTACAGGAAAAATAAACTTTAATGAAATATATATCCGGTTTCATTTGCCTGTTCATCCTCGCCAACTGTAAAAAGACCGAAGCGCCACCCCAGGTATGCTACACCTGCACGACCGAGTTAACGGAAATTACCTCAAGCCCGGCCACTCCTTCCGTAAAAATAACGACCACCAATCAGGATGTTTGCGGGGATATTAGTCGAGACGCGGTTTTGAGTCTCCAGAACCGGCATTATTCCGGTAGCGGATTCAGCACCTACTACGTAACGAAATGCGCGGCAAAGCCTTAAAAAACAAAGCCTGGTCAATGTGACCGGGCTTTGTTTTTATTACTGCTGCTGCAGGCTGGCATAATACGTAGACTTCGACTGCTGGCCTTCAACGGAGGTATAAAAGCCATGCTGATCAACGTGGATGCCGACCAGCTTCTTAGCCTCAATCGCCCGTTTGACGGACCTCATTTCATCCCGCAGACCCGACATGTCGAGCGTCGTGCCGCCAGCACTGTTCATGATGCCAGCCGGTAGCCGCATCTGCGCGTAATTGCCCGATGGCGTCACTAAGTGTGGGAAGTCAATGGCCAGCCGGTCAAAGAATTTAATCTTGCTCACTAACTCCTGATTGGTCAACGCCCGGCCACCAATAGCCAGGTTGTCGGCGGTCGGTATAATGCGTTCGCCTTCGTGCGCCATGACCGGTATCGTATCCCGACCTTTTGGGTTCTCGCCCAGTTCCAGATACGGCGTACCCTGAAAATAGCGTTCACCCGTGGCTGGAATGTACACATCCCCGTAAATAATCTCGTAAGGCGCACCGTTTGAATCGTAAACCGTTTTTACGCCTGCGCCCGCATTGTAGGTAACCAGGGCCGGATTGCCTTTTGAATCTCGGGCATCAACAACCGCCGAACCGTCACTCACTCTGGCTGCGAACTGATACCCGGCCAGATTCTGGGCTATCGAGCCGCCAATTATGTTACTGAATAGGCCGCCGACGTCCGTTGAGGTTTGATTCTGTCCGACACCCGTTCCCATAATCGCGGCAATCGAATTATTGATCTGGTCGATAGCGTCATTGATCTTCCCGTTGCCGATGCCGGTCCATGATTTCTGCGCATTCAGGATGGCGACCTGTGCCTGTAGCTGCGCGATGATAACGGCTTTCTGCGCTTCAAATATCTCGGCTTCGGCCTTTTTAACCGCATTGGCATAGGTCAGGTACGCTTTGGTTTTTTCCATGGCCGCCTGTACCTCCTGTGTCCGTATCTGATTCTGCAAAACCGTTATCGCATCTTTAGACGCTTTTTCCAGCCCGTTCACCTTATCCGTTTCCTGGGCTTTTACTTCGGTAATCGCTAAACTTACCTCTTTCGATTTGTCGCCTTTTGCCGTTTCATATTCGGCATGCTTGTCTTTGATGAGCAAATCAAAGGCTGTAATAATACGGGCCACTTCTTCGGCACTGGCTCCCGATTCCTGCGCCCGGACAATTTCCCGCTGTTTGGCGGCCTCCAGAAAGGCCACTTCGCGGGCCTCTCCCTGGGCCAGCAGCCCCTGACGGTATATGTCGTCATTTTGCAACCGGAGTTGATCATCGGACGAGTACTGCGCTTCGGCGGCTTTCTGAATAGCCAGCGTTTCGTTCAGTTTGGCGATCTCGGCATTTTTGGCGGCTGTGTAGGCGGCAACCTCCGCATCGAGTGCAGCGGCTTTCGCATTATACACCTCCAGGGCCTGGGCTTTTTCGTTATTGGCGGCATCGACGGCCATCTGACCCTCACGAGCCACCTGATCGGCTTTGGCCTGAATAAGACCTTCGATGATTTTCTTAGCATCCGTACCGGCATCGGCCTGCAACTGAGCCATTTGCTGATTGTAGGCTAATTGCGCGTCAATGCGGTCCCGACCCTCTACAAATATTTTTTCCTGCGCGTAGTACTCATTTATTCGTCTGAGCTTTTCATCGATGGAACCGTTGAAGTTGTCCATTTCCGTTTTATGTGATTCGGCGGAAGCCTGGGCAATGTAATCGTACATCGACTTGTAGGCTTCCCGAACCTTACCTAACGAATCAGCTATGGCCTGATTCATAGCCCGCTGACTTTCATTGTAAGCAGCGGCAATGGCGGAGAACACCTGGTAAAGCGTTCCGGCAATGCCAAGCGCAGCCTCGGCCGTTATCCCTTTTGCCTCCTCAACTTTCCCGGCTGCTTTCGCTACATCTTCATTGCCTTTCGCGATGGCAGCCGCCCCTTCTACCGTACTCTCACTAAACATGCCCTTGATGACAGCCAGCGAATCCTGAGCCGTTGACAAGGACGATTTAGCCGAAGAGAGGGCTTTTAGCTGCAGGCCGTCGATGCCATTATACAGAGCAACCAACCCCCCGGCTATTTCGCCCATGAAGCTATTTTCCTTGCCAATCAGGTTGGCCAGTCCAGCCAGCATTTGTTCCCGATTCTGCTTGCTTTGCTCTAAGGTGTCTTTCTCTATTTTGGCCGTTTCCTTCTTGGCCGCCTGAATTTCGGTTTCGTACTTCTCAATGCTTTTAGCGGTTGTTGCGGCTGAATCAACCGCCTGTTTGGTCAGGGCCGTATTGTAGGTTTCGTTGTCTTTCAGCCAGGCCGCATACGATTTCCGATACGCATCCCCTTTTTCACCGTCGCGGGCAATAACATCGTCGAGAACTTTCCGGGACGTATCCGCCTGTAGTTTAAGCTGCTCGACAGCGGCCAGGTTCATGCTGTCTTTGTACTTTTCCTGATAGACTTTAAGTGCAGCCAGCCGTTCGGTATTCGTTGACGCATCCGTCAGCAGGGTCAGCATCTTTTCCGCTTCCAGCCGTTTAGCGGTTAAAACGGCTACTTTGTCATTACTCTCCTGAATTTTGAGCAGGAAATTCTTTTGCGTCTCACTCTCAAGCTGCTCCTGAATAGCGGCCCGTTGAAGGTCGTATTTAGCATCAATAGCCATGATTTTCTGACGGGCCTCTTCCTGAAGGGCCGCCAGAGCCGCGCCGGAAATCTTTCTATTTACCTTGATTTTGTTGATGCTTTCGATTTCGGCGGCTTCCTCTTTATCCAGAAAATCAAGCTGTGCTTTGAGTTGCTTGGTCCGGTCGACTTCATCGGCAGCGGCTCCCTGCCCTTTAATGAGGGCAATCTCTTTGGCCGACACCAGCATGACCTCTTTTGTCTTTTCGGCCGTGGCGGTAACCGCTTTGACGGCGGCTTCGTGGTAGGTGCCGTCGATTTTAGCCAGCGCGTCGTTATGGCTTTTCAGCGCGGCTGCGTATTCGTCAGACCCTTTTTTGAGGTTAACGACCTGATTGGCCCACCGCAGGTTTTCGGTCTTCGTATCGTCGGCCAGGCGTTGGGCGTTGGTCTCGGTAATGGTTTTATTGGACTCAACGACCGACTTGGAGATGGCCGCCTGCTGCTTAACCAGACTGTCGGCCACGTTACCGATACTTTCCTTAAACGCATTGCCGACACCCTGCCACGACTGATTCAGTGCCTGGGCATCTTTGGTGTTCGCCTTCAGGTAATCGGATAACTTCTGGGCACTGCCGCCGAAACTCTTGACGACCTCTTCATTAAGCACGTTCGCTTTGGCTACCCGTTCGAACAATTCGACTTCGGCCTTGAATACGGCCTGCTGCTTCTCGTTGGCCCCATCGAGTTTGTAGGCTTCGCGGGCCAGCGTAATCCGGTCGCGATAGGAGTCGTTGACACTTTCGAGAATGCCCCTCAACTGGTTGTTGGTGGCCGTTTCGGTGTTGAGTCCTTTGAAATATTCGGGGTATTTCTGAACCAGTTGCTCAATCGCTTTTCGTCGCTCATCCGTTCCCTGCCCGGCGCGCATGGCGGCCTGGGTGAGTGAATTGAGTTCGGATTGCTGGCTTTTTAGTTTTAATTCCTCTTCTCCGAGTGAGTTAACCACTTCATCAGTGGCCGCTTTGTAGGCATAGACCGCCGAGATGAGGGCAATAATGGCGGTAGCGGCCACGCCAAACCAGTTGGCTTTCAGGGTCGCATTGAAAGTTTCGGCGACGACGACCGCTTCCGTTTCGGCGGCTGTAAACGCGATCTGCTCCGTTTTGGCGGCTCTGAGCGCGATCAGGTATTCACCGTAGGCAATCGTTTTGGCCTTTTGATAAGCCGCCGAGATACCGTCGATAACCGATTGCGCATTCATAGCGACGGTGTAGGCCACCACAGCCGCCGTTACCGACTTGACGACGTCCATCGTTCGGGTAATGGCCGAATTACTGCCCAGTGTCGCATTGGTCAGTCGGGACAGCATGCCGATGCCATCGGCCAGCGTTTTTTCAAAGAAGTCACCCACCCGGGCTTTGGCCGTAAAATAGGCATCGGATAAGTTACTGACCTGACCGCCGAGGGTTTTGGACTGCAAAACCATCATGTCGTAGTACTTGCCGCCGACCTCAGCCGTTTCCATTATGGCCTTTTTTACATCAGCGGCCATTATTCGGTGTTCCTGAGCGAGCTTGATAACTTCCTCTTTGGGTTTCTTCATCGAGTCGGCCAGCAAATCGTACAGCGGAACGCCCGCTTCGATGAATTGCTTGGTCTCCCCGCCCATCAGCCGCCCCATGTTGATGACCTGACCATAGGCCAGCGTCAACTGGGGTAGTTTGTCCTTGCCAACGGCTGCCGCAATGTTACCCAGCGCGTTGAGCGTAGGTATCAGTTCAGCGGTGGCAATGTTATAGGCTTTTAACTTAACGACGTTGTCGGCTACTTCTTCGAGCGTAAACGGTGTTTTCTTAGCCAGGTCAACGATTTGGGCGTAGAGCGTAGCCGACTCTTTTTTGCTGCCCAGCATCACGTCGAGTGCAATCTTGAGCGAGTCGATTTTGGTCTTGGCGTCAATAACGTCACTGCCGAAGGACTTAATCTCACTGATGGCGAAGGCTGCGGCCACCAGGGTTGTAAAACTACGGATCTGGCTGCCCAGGGCAGAGATGTCATCGGCGGACTTTTTACGGGCCGCTGCCGCATCGTCGTTCCCCTTTCGGGTTTCGTCGTCGGTTTCTTTCTGCTGCTTCTTTTGTTTAGCCAGCGCGTCGGTAATGCCCTGAATGGCGTCTACCTGCTGAATAGCACCGGTGCGGGCTGCCAGTGCCGACTGCTGGGTAATCTCCTGCTGCTGCCTGGTGAGTTTGATAAGCTCGGCCATTTGCGCGGCCACCGTATCTAATTCACTGAGCGCAGTGATACGCAACCTAATGTTTTCTTCTCTGACAATACCTGACATAATAGAGTCGTCGGCAATACTGTGAATGACTGAGTATTGTTTGCCCGATTCAGGGGCCGAATTCTAAGAGGCAGGTTTGCTTCGGAGTGAAGCCGGGGACGTGTAAGAGGAAAAACGTATTTTTCTTACCGCGGTAAGAAAAATACGCGTGGTCGATTCTGTTCGTAAACTTGTCACTAAACGTTCAGTACTCCTAACCTTATTCGGGGTGCAACAGGTACAAAAACTTTAGTTTAACTTGTTGAAGACATCTATTTCAATTACGTCTGCCATTTCAGGAAACGTTAGCAGCGTGTCATTGATTTCTCTCTGAATATATCCGCACGCTTTATTGCTTATACCCAGCGCCTTGGCAGCCTGAGGCAAGCTAATTTTGCCTTTATTAGTCAGTCCGAACATTCTCCCCATTATCGCACAGGCGCATCGACCATCATCATCACCTGGCTTTTCAAAAACAGGGTAGCCCTTTTCGTCAGACTTTATCGTGCCTTTTTTGTTGTCTCCAGTTCTTAGTTCGTTAAGGAACGCGGCCCTGTTTATTTCAACCTGTTCCTTACTTGGTTTAGCGTTTGGCCTATTTTCGGGTCTCATTGAAAAAAACTCTATTCGCTCTCCGACAGAAAGCAAATCATGTTGTATTTTGGTCAAGAAGTCAAAATCTTTTCCTGCTCCATTATCAAATATTTCATTGATTTCAGCAGCTATTGCACTGGCACGATGCCCAATGGACTTAAGTATTTTTTTATCTTCCGTTTTCATAATCTTTAGGCGGTTGTAGCTTATTATTCGTCAGCTTTGGGTTTCGGCGGTTTGGGCTTGTCGGCTATTTTTCGCTGTTCGGCCCGGAGCCAGGCTGACCGGTAATCGAAGTAGGCTTCGACAGTACACTCAGCAAGGAATCGTATCCGTATAGGGTCTCCCTCCGCGATTCGATAGTGCTCATCGTCGCGGGACTTTCCCCATTCGTTTTCAATTGCAATAATGTCCGCGTCCAGTCCAGTATCTCGCTGATGTTGGTCTCCTTCAAAAAGCTCAGCATATTTGTATCGGACAGCGAGACTAATGGAATGTAGTTGCCGATTGGCGAGTTGAGAAAAGAATAAAAAAAAAGCCCCGCCCTCTCATCCTTGAGCCAACTGCTGATTTTCTTCTTGTTAATCGACCAGTCGACCGACCCCGGATCTTCGTCTTCGGAAAAGTGAAAGATGCTGGCTATTTCGTAGGTCTGTTCCAGGCTCAGGCCGATGGTTTGACGCTGCTCCAGCCGGTCGATGATCAGCAGACTCTCCTGAACCGAATCCAGCACCTGTTCGGTATCGGTCAGTGCCTGCGACCGAATCCGTTTGAGCATCAGTTTCAATCCGGCGAATCCCGTTTCGAGCAGGGCACCGGTCAACTTCAACTCATCGTGCTTACGCAGCGTATCGCCGAAGGCATGAAAGCGGCCGACGAGCATGTTAACGCCTTCCTGCGTGGCCTGGTAATACTGAACACCGTCAACGACAAACGGGCTACCGTCTGACAGGGTGCTGGGTTCGACTAAGCCTTTTTCGAGCGCATCTTTAAATGATTTCTTCATTAGTTCTTTGCGGCCAATTCTACGTGATTTGGTTGTATTTTATTGAGCGTATCGGCTATGAATTGACCGGACTTGCTCAGTGTGCCTAATGCTTTGTTCTTGCCCAGCACCCGGCTTATCGTCTCTCTATAGTTGCCGAACGGATAGCCGCCTGCCGTTCTGAGTGTATTATTAAACAGGTCAGCACAGGCCGTATTGCCGAGCAGGTCGATAGCCGTAGCAATACTGAGGGCCGAGTTGGTCAGGTAGCCGATGGCTTTTTGGCTACTCTTCGTGTTTATGGCGGCTATCATTGTAAAAAGTAATCCTACCGGGAATAGGATTACAATTAACATAATAGCAATAAGCAGGAGCAGGAAACTTGAGAGTCCATTCATATTGTCAATGGTGGTGAGCTTACTTGTGTTAATCGTTTCCAATTCAGTTTGAATCTGTAATACGTCTGACCAAGCATTGACTCAATTTCTTTACGACCAATGACAATCAGTTTATGGCCCATTTCTCGAAACAAGTCTATTTTTCGTTGAGCCTCTTCTGTCATTTCGCCTTTTACTTCATAGTATGTTTTTTCAGAGGGAACATAAAAATCCGGTTTGTATCGGACAGCAAAAGCTAGCTTGAATGTGGTAGGCTCATACTGAAAAGACACGCCTTTTAGATCAAGTGCTTGAGCAAACATGACTTCAAAACCTGACCGCATATAAATTCCGTTGTGATGCCAGCCGTACTTGTCTTTGCCATTAAATCGGTTATTCATGCCAACAGTCGAACCAAGAATGCTCGATTGTTCTCGTTGTAAGCAACCGCAACTCCTCACGCGCGCGTGAACCAAATCGGCATGCCAAAGTGCTTTAGTCGTATTTCCGCAGTCACAAAGGCATATAAATTTGTACGATGTTTTGCGTTTGATGTACGACGTTATGACAAGCCGCTCATGCCTTTCCCCAATTCGGGAGTCGGCCATTCCGGTCCACGTCGTTCCAGAACGTCTTTCACTAATTTGACACGCGCATGTTGTGCTTCTTCCCCTAATGAGGTTTGAGCCAGGAATTGACTTTTCTTGGCCGCATTGAACACATTCGCATTTATAAAAATGCAATCCACGTCGTGAGCAATCGAATGATAAAACCCGCTGAACCCCAAATACCTTACCGTCTAAGTCGTTATGCTTCCTTGTTTTCATGTTTACAAGATACGCATTTTTTCTTATATAATCATGCACGACAGCCGCCAGATTGATGCGGTTGTCGTACGGTTTAAACAGCGTATGCAGCCAGGGCGGAACCGAGAACAGGTCGGTCACAAACCCCTTTGGAATGATCACCAGCGAACCGTCCGCCAGTTCAACACAGAGCGTTTTGCCAACCCGCATCTGGTCGGCCTTGGGCAGTGTCGAGTCGGACACTAACACCAGATCACAGCATTCAACGTCTCTCTTTCGGTGGGTTGTTTCCATAGGATACTATTGGCAGCAAGGCCGGTCAGGCAAAGCAGGGCTTCTATTGATTCGATTAATTTGTCTGATTAATAACCATCGAACTGCCCGCATACCAGGTTAGCGTTCCCGCCGTGGCCGAGTTTTTCTTCAGCGAAAGCGTGACGGTTCCGCCCGTGCTGCCGACTCGAATCAGAGCCGAAATGGTGATGATACCATTTAAATTGGTGGTTGAGGTGGGTCCATAGTAGGTTCCTGCCGTGTCACCTGAGGTGGCGTTCGTCGTCGTTGTGTTGGATACGATCTGCATCCGCATCGACCCAGACGGCAGGCTGAAGGTTGCCGCCGTTGCGCATGATGTGGCCGTTGCCAGATAATCCACATACACCGTCACCACATACGTTTTGTTAGCTACAGCGGTAAAGCTGATGGCATTTTGCGTCGCCTGATTCGTGACAACAATATCCGACGCGATACTGGCGTAGGAGACGGTAGAACTACCGCCCCCGCCCGCATTCTGGAACGTTGGACTCGCTGAGGGCCCGTTACTGGTTAGCACCTGTCCGCTGGTGCCGGGGTCGATGCCCGCAAATTTTACCATGATTAGCCGATGATTACTACTTCAAGTTCGTTGGTTGCCGGGGCGGTGGCGAAATTGAGCGTTACTGCGCTGGTCGAGGTGCTGGTTACGTCCGGTATCCAGTGTTCATCGGTGCTTACTTTACGCAGGCCAACACTCACCGCTTTGGTGCCTAAGCTATGCGTAACCGAAATGCTGGTCAGCGACCCGTTGCCAATCTGAGCCACCACTTTACGGGCCGTGACGGCCGTATCAACTGAAATCACGCTTCCACCAATACTGATGCCGGTACCGGCTGTATAAGAGGTGCCCCCGCCGATGGTAACAAATACGAGCGATGTCGTGCCGAGGGTGATGGGCGCGTCAGTCGTCATGCTGTAAATCTTATTGCCATTCACGGTGCCTTCCGAAACAAAGAAGGTCATGCCCAGCACTTCAGCCGCCGTATCGGCATCGGTAGTACGCGTCCAGGCACCCGAAGCCACCAGATAAATACCGTTCTGTCCGCCCGATGATTGGTTCATGACCGCCACCCGGTCACCCACAATGACCGATATACTGTCAATGGTTTGGGTGCCCGACAGCGTAATATTGGCGGTCGTACCCACCCGAACGGCGTCTTTCCATTTCAGACCCTGCACCAGCGCATCGACATACGCTTTCGTTGCCGAATCCTGTGGCGAGATTGGGTCGGCCTGGTTTATTGCCCGCTGCCCGCCCATATCGACCGATGCGTTAGGGGCCGTTAGTTGATTGAGCCGCGTTGCCAGTAACTGCGCAGCCGTGCAGACCTGCGTATTGACCGTGCCATTCCAGTAGTAGATGTAATTATCGCCCGTATTGTACCAGAACTGTCCAGCGACGGGTGAGCCGGGAGCCGAGCCGAGGTTGTGAATCTGGGCGTTAAGAATCTGGGTTTTGTTGAAATCTAATCCGTTTGCTATTTTCATCGCTTTAAGTTGGTTATGAGATGTACGCTACGCCTGAAAAACTATTGAGTCCAAAATGAAGATTGAGGGTGTTGGCCGTCAGGTATTCAACCTCGGCCAACCATTGATTGCTCGCCGAATCAAAAACGACAATACCACCCGGTCGATAGCCCAGATTGTGGGTTATAAGCCATGTATTGGCCGGAATGCTTTGATTGTGGGCATAGGCCGAACCCGTTCCTGTTCCGGGCGTTAAGACGGTAATCACTTCCGGCTCGGGCACAATGACCGGCAGTTCGGCCTGATCCTCGGCATCGGGCAGTTCGGCGAAGTCCTCGTCGGTCACGCCCACGATGTGGTACCGGATAGCGAAGGCGTACAGGTCGGGGTCATAGTTTTTGTCTTGCCCTGACTTAATCCGGAAATAACGAGACAGCACCGTTAGCGAATCGACTTCCCGGTCGTCGATGACCACATAGCCAACCCCATCCAGGGCGCGGTACGCCACATCGATGCCTGATTTTGCTTTCGAGATGCCGATTAGGATAAACTTTACATCATGGGTCAGGTCGGTAAAGGAGCCAAACGTACGCGTGGTGGTAATCGAACTGCCATCGGTCAGGTGGACGGATTGCCAGGCCAGCCGGTCGTCAATCGAGAAACGGGACGTACCCAGTTTGAGGGTAATCGCCTTTTCCTGCTGGTCCTGAAACGGCACAGCAATACCGGCTACCTGAATTAACTCCGTAGCGATCTGTTCCGTAATCCGGCTGTTAATCGTATCAATGGTGTGCTGGATCATCGGCTCATTTCTTTAGTTTATCAATTACTGTATCCATCATGCCCTGACTGACCCGATCCTGTTCTGAATCGGACAGGCTGAAAATCGGCTCGTCGTAGTATTCTTCCAGATACGTGGCAATGTCGGCCTGTTCGCTGTCGCTGAATCCGGCTACTGCTTCGGCTGGGCTGGTTGAGAGTACATCCCAGGCTTTAAACAGCGTACCGTCCATAGTCAGATCGACCATGCCGATTTGAAGCCCCCGTTCGGCCCGACGTTTGGCATGGGCTTTGGAATAAGCCCCCATGCGTAAGGTGGCCTTCGTCGTCAGCCGTGAACCGTTAGCACTAAGCCCAGACTGCTGTACCCGGTGCGCCACCATCACGACCGAATCCGACGCGGCCAGCCGTAGTATTTCCTCCAGACTGTCATCGGCCAGTTGAACCGACTTGAGCAGACTCAGGTACACACTTTCGGCGTTGGATTCGATCTTGAAGGACATCGCTTTGCTTAGGCGGTTAGGAAGTGGAAGCTGCCTGGCTCTTGGCCGGTGCTGTCATACTTGGCCGAGGGCAACCAGATATTATCCGGCCCATCGGTGAAGCCTTTCAGGTTAGCCAATGAACCGTCACCCCAAACCTGTACGACGACAGCGGGGATGACAGGAGCAAAGTTGGCGGCTTCAAAGGTGCCGGGCCTGGGTACGTAGCGGACCATCTGCCCGACTACTGGTTTGTTAGTTGGAGTTTCCATACTTGTGAATTGTTGGTTATTGTTCACCCAAAAGCCCCGCACCATTGACGGTAACGGGGGCTTGTGTACGCATTGTATTTGGCTATCGCATGGCTGGTTTCTATACTTGTACTGTATCTAATCCAGCCGGTTGATAGTTGCTGTTTGTGGTGACAATTGATCGTACCAGTTTCTCATAAATAGAAATGGCCTGATCAGCATCGCTCGTAAAACTTGCGGCTAACTGCATCAGCGTTATCTTTTCCTGAGTAGTCATTTTATGGGCGGCTCTAACCCGCTTTTAGTCGATTTGATTACGTTTTTACCTATTTGTGTGCGATTTATGTGCGCGGTCCGCCGTTGCGGATTATCACACGAATCCAACCGAGCAATAGCCCGCATCGAACGGACCCGTGTCATTGTTGATCAATACCGGTGTTTGGGCCAGTTCCCGAATCATCGTCCGGCAAACGGGCTTAACCAGCATCATCGCTTCATCCATGAACTTAGCTTCCCGGTCTTCGGTAAAGGTGCGGTTCGTGTTGGTGAACAGGTTGACGTTCGATGAGCCGAGTTTCTCCGCCATCAGCAGCGAACCGCAGATATTGGCATAGGCCCACAGCAGCCGGTCGGTATACCGGGCAATCACATCGGGCAGTGAGCAGCTTACTGATGCATTCACCCACACCCGGCAGTTGCCCGGCGTGAAGGCTCCCCGGTTATGGTAACCCGTCGAGGGTAGTACACCCGGCGTCAGTACATAGGCCGAATCCGAATTGCTCCAGCTTGCCGATGCACCGCCCAGTTCCTGAATCGTCAGGCCGCTGGCGTCGATGCCCACGTACAGATCCAACCCACCAAAGCGGGGCGGTATGGTGAAGCTGACCGGCACGACCGTATAGCCAAACGGGATGCTGACCGGCTGACTGCTGATCAACTCACCACTCGTCAGATTATACAGGTAGGCCGTCGTCGCCACCGGCCCGGCTGTCATGCTCCACACGCGCAGTTCGGTAATCTGCACGGCAGTGTACTCCTGATAAGGAACAGCGAGGGCCATACCCTGCAAGACCGACGAGATGGAAACCAGGCCCAGACTCTCGCCCGGCTGCGGTGGGGTGGTATGGGCGAACTCGAACTGGAAATCCGCCGATTTGCTCAGTTCACCCTCGATCATCGAGGACAGTTTGGTATAGGCGTTTCGCTGTATTTTAGCCCATACCGTAGTCGCCGACGCACTGTCGGCATTCGATAGAGCCGAAACCAACTCGGTGCTGATGCCCGTCAGGTCGTTAACCAGTACGGCAGGCACAGGGCTGGTTACGCTCTTTAAGCCGACGATGGACGTGAATGGGTTTGCCATTAGCGAGCCGCCGTCATTTCAATGAACTTACCCAGGGTCTGCGCGCGGTTTGAATTGACCTTTGACATTTCACCCGCCATTCTCAGTTGATCATCCCAGTGCGCCGATACGAACGAACGTACCTGGCTGATGGACAGAAACTGTTCTTCGTCCGAATGGAGTTCATTGATAATGATCATCAGGCACTTTTGCGCCACCTCGTTACACAGCTTGTCATTGGGTGCCTGACGTGGTGGGCCAGCGACACAGGCCATACCATCGAACGGCTCGGCATTGACTGGCCCATTTGACAAAATCTGAGCCACGCGCTGGGCTATCTGTTCAATCTCTCTTTCGGTTACCATACTCTTGCTATTTGTGGTGAATTGATAATTATTGGATTTACTTTCCTGCTTTATTTGTTGCTAACTCTTCGACATACTCAAGAAATGACGCCATTGGATGCTCGTAAATCTTGATTCGTTCATCGCTCAATAGCCAGGAAACGGCTGCATCATCCTGTAAGTCAATCAGTGCTTCCTGAATAGCTTCGGATGTCATATCGCGATCTTTAAGAAGCTGAGCGATAGATAGCATTGAATCAATCAAACCAACGGTTATGCCCTCTTCACTTCTACAGTTAGTTTCGGTGTTACCCGCGAGGCTAATCTTGTCAAAGTCGAATGGGTCCGCAACCCGTTTGCCGTTCAGACGAACATAGGTTTGCGTTGGGTTGGCTGCCAGGATATGCCATAGCAGTTTGCCAAATACAGGGCCTGTAGGTGTCTCAACCTTCACGCGCCTTCCTTCGTGAGTTCGTATCTCAGCTTCTGTCATTGTCTTGTTTAACCTTTATGACAATTTGATTATCATCCGTAATAGCCGTACTGCAAACCGGACCTTCGGGATATTCATACCCCGCTTTTCTTAGTAGTTTGCCTACATAGCTATCCCACATGGCACCTAAACAATTACGGACACCGTTAGCCTCTTTTGGCGTCAGTTGTGACCGATGGACTTCCGTCCAAACTTGCTCGTCAGTTTTAGTTTCTGCTATCATTTGCCTGCTTTGACGAGGTTACCGTAAATGATGGTCAACTCCTGCATGATGGACAGGATAGCCGCTGACTGCTGAAAGCGGAAGATGACCGGATCAGGCAGAACCTCGTTCATGTCCATTGTCCGGCCAATTAGTTCACCATCGGCGGGACTGCCTACCGGCTCAAAGAACCAGAGTTCGGTCGCATCGCCACCGTCGTACTGCACCCGACTGCACTGGAGGTTATCGCCGGTGTCGATGTCCACCACCGTAGCCTGCCCAATCAAACCGGCTACGATTTCTCTGTAGATAGGCATTCGTTAGACGAGGTTATAGAGTTCGTGGAAGCCCCGGTCGGTCAGGCTCGTAAACTGGCATTGGCCCAGTACCCGAAGCCAGGAACCGGGCTTGCAGTAGATAAACTGGGTGTTTCCTTTCAGCGTCGTAAAGATGTTGGCCGTACCATCCTTGTCGAACATCGCTTCCCGGCCACCGAAATAGAGCAGAAACGTGTTTAGAGCGGCCTTGTTCTCGGGTGTATACTGAATACAGGGTTGGGGCTGTTTCGGACTACAGAACGAAAACTTGGTTGACTGGTCGGCACTGGTGATTACGTCGGTGGTTTGGGTTGCTTCCATTGAGCTAAAGGATTGAACTATTTTAAGATTTGGTTACGATGGGTACAGAAAAGGCTGCGGATTTACGGGCTTTAGACTAAGTGGTTTGCACTATTCTACGTTTAAGCCAGGCGATGTTTGCGTTTGGTACGTCGGCTATGAGTCAACTTATTGTAGCCCCCGCCGTGCCCGTTACTGACGTTACGGTAGAACCGGCGCGACTGGTTGGCGTAGTGAGTAGGAACCGCGTAAGCCAACGACTTACCAAAATCAGCTATCTCTTTTGTGGCTTGCGGCTGTGGGGCGTTTTTGGTCGCTGGCTGCTGTTCCTGACCTGACTGACTACCCCGCTGGCTTTCCTGTTGGACTTGATTCTTGGTCAGGGTTTCGACCGACTGATTCGGAACGGGACTAATTGCACCGATCATACCACCGGCAATCAGGGCCAGGCTACCGGCGAGTAGGGTTTTCTTTTTCATGTTAAGCGATAGGGGTTATTTTGAAACTATGGACACATTCAACCTCGGCAATACACTTGAAAATCTTAGTCTTAACACCCGTATCCCGGCTTACTTTTTTGGCAACCTCCAGTGCCTTATCGTAGGTATCCAGGAAGAAGTTATTGCCATTAATGTCAGATACTACGTATTCTCCCGGCTGGTGATCGGGTGGTGATTGAGTGACCGTTGTTTCTTCCTGATACACGGCCTGCCCCTTCCAGACACCTTGTTCGGCAGGTGCTGGCTCAACCGGTAGCGAAGCCAGTGGCAACGCGTCGGCGGTTTGCTTCTGGTCGATACAACCATGCTCATCACAGTAGTTCATGCCGCAGTCAGTGGCGCAGGTGGTCTGTGCGGCCTGCTCCTTAGCTTGCTCAATAAGTCCCTCTATTATTTGATTGACTGTATTAGTGAGCGGTGGCAGTTCGTTAAGTTCAGTAGTCGCCTGCTTCAATCCGGCAATAGCCGCTACTTCCTGCTGCTGACGTTTCTCTTCGTCGGAATTAAGCCAGGTCACTTGTTTTTTGACCTGACCAACCGTTATCACCTCCGCTGGCTTCTGCTCCCGATTGACCCAGGCGATCATCTGGTCGGGGGTGACGCTGTAGAGGCTCTTGGTGATTTGATACAGCGGGTGGCGTCCGTCTTTCTTCTCAACAATGAAGCCCATCCTGACCAGCACCCGGATCAGATTCTTATCTACCTGGTATTTAGTACAGAAAGCTGCTTCATCCATTCGGCTGAAGTCGGTCGTCGATAAGGTGCCAATCAACCCATTCAGGGCTAACAGGTAGTTGTCACGGTCGGGGTGAGGTTCTTGTTTTCTGGGCATAATCAGGTGGGTTAGGCAACGCCGTAGTTTCCGGCAATCTGTTTATAGGTTGAGTACTCGAAATTGACTAATGCGTACCTAAAGCAGTCACCCATGTGACCGTAGTTGTTCTTGTCACAGTCTTTCTTGTCCAGGCTACCGTCCGATATGCGACGCATCCGTTTGATGTCGGCCGTCGTGACCGGACACTTTACGTTGTCGATCTTCATACGCCCCCGGTAGTGGGAAATCAGGGCGTTAGAGATAAAGCAGGATGTGTCGGTTCCCGGATTGGATTTAGGTACCGAATCATAGTTGGTCATCACGGCGCCATGCTTCTGCATGTAGCCTTTGATCAAATCCCAGGCTGACTTATTGCCTTTGGTATAAGCACTGCTGGCATTACCCGACGCATCACCGGTGAAGAGCAGGAAGTTACGCCCGTAGGTCTGGCAGATTTCTTTGCAGAGCGCTTCCAGGTCCAGCCCCTTGATGTGGTATTCTTTCAGGAACTGAATACCGTTGTTCTGCTTCTGCATCACCAGCACACTATTGGTAATGTTAAAGTCGTGGATGAGGTAGACCGGTACGGCTGGATTGTAGGTGCAGGGGCCAAAGTACTCACCGACATACGCCAATAGCCTGTGGAAATACGGGTTTTCGGGCTTGGGTACACCCCATATACCGAGCGCATCAATGTCGTACTTGTCGGGGTCAACCTTCAGTAGCCAGTCAAAGAAGTCGTAAGCGTGGGTCGGACAGAACTGGTTGTCGCCGTAGTTGGCCAGCACCCGGTTGGACGGAATGGTTTTCTCGTCGAAGAATACATTGTATATCCAACTGTCAATGCTGATCGGGTTGAAGGTAAAGTGAAACCGGGGCGGTATGTCGTACATATTCCGCAGCGAGCCGAACATGCTGATGAAGTCTGACTTTTTGATTTCACCCTTCGTCGTTATCGGTTCCTCGACCCAGATATCTGTCGGGTCGGCAATACTCATGATCTTCTGCGGGTTGTCGAAGCTACCGGCCAGCATCATGTTTCCGGTAATGCGGTTGATGATGGTGTAATCGGAGTCCCGGCAAACGAACTGATCCGAGAGCCACCTTCGGCTGTTGATGATGTCCTTGAACAACTGGTACTGGCTGGCTTTTACGTCGGTCTGGTTCTGGCGGGCGTAGACACCCCGGAAGTATTCATTACTGGCTGCGCGGCCCAGCCATTCGCGGGCTTTGGTCGCTGACTTGGCCGAGAAACGGGAGCCGTACCAGATTTGAACCGACTCTTTATTAAATAACTGCGGGATGTAGATATCGGGCACGACGAAACAGTACTCCGGTTCGGGTCGTCCTTTAAATCTCGATGCAGGTAGATAATTAATCGCCATTGGGTGCTGATTCCGGCTCGTTGTTGGTTAGTTCCTGACTGCTTACGTCTTCAAAGTCGATGGATTCGGCCATCTGCGCCGTCTGCTGCTGCCACTGTTCGTAGCGGTCGATTTCGTCGGCGGTCCACGCTTTTAGTTCGGACCCCGACTGCTGCTGGCGGCCAATGACGATGGGTTGCGGTATGCGCCCCTCGGTTCGGTTGAGCACTTCCCGGATGGCCTTGATATCGCCGTTCATGCCCATTTGCAGGAGCCTTGCGGCAATGGCCTGGTTAATCGTCTGCTGGCCGGTCGAGATGGACGACGACGAGGTTGATTTTTCAAGCTGACCACTGCCGTCCTTTTTTTGCTTGGTAATGGTAATCGAAAACTCAATCTCGGTGGCGTCCCCAAACTCCCGCAGGAACTGGGTAATGTTGCCTTTTGGCCTGCCGTTGGGGTTTCTGGATTCGCCCGGCTTTATTGGCTTCAGGTTTCCAAGTGAGTTTTCTCCGCTGGGCATAACGTTTCATTATTTTTTCTTTGTTTTTGCGCCTTTTCCTTCCTCTCCTGCCTTTTACCGCTCCTGTCTACTAAATACCTTACCGGACTTTCTGGTGGCTCTGGTGAAGGATTTTGGGGGCGGTGTTCTTCCAGCGTACTTCGTGGTGAATCCGGCTGTTTGATGAATTCATCATGGCTATTTTTACACTGGAGGGGGAATACATGACGGTGTAGAAACTCTTGACGTAGGTGCCGAACTTCTGATAGAGTTCGGTAATGCCGCCCGACTGCGACTGACTTACCTTCTGCTGAACGGCTACCTGAGACAGCGTAAAGAATAGTGCTCCGCGTTGGGATAGGGCGGTGTAGGTGTTTACGTCCTCGTTGAATACTCCCCGAAACAGGTACGGCTTATCGACGTCGCAGATAAACGTATTCATGCATTTACGTTTGAGGGTTATTTTCTTACCGAACGTACTGGCTCCACCCCCCATAAAGTCGCCACCCTGGGCAAAGGCAATGCTGTGGGCGTTGATCGACGCGTAAAACGTGAGCATGGCCGTCAGTACCGCATCGAGGTTTTTGATCGGGCAGTCTTTGTACTGCTGGTGCTGGTTGAACTTGTACCGGAATTCGGTATAGTCGTCGTCGAGCATCATAAAGTACTTCAGTCCGAGTTCTTTGGCGATGGTGAACGACGCATTCCGGGCGTAGGTAATCGAACGCCTGTCCTGATGGTCGTGGTAACCTTCGTCGGTGTATTCAGCTACAGCCAGCTTATCGAACATGACAACCTGATCGCCGTAATTTTTATAATAGTCGTCGGCCTGGCTGTCTTCATTGTCGATGACGATAACGACCCTGCCGGTATAGCCACATTTCTGAAGCGTATTAACGGTAATGACGTTGTTAGCCCGTCCGTGGGTCAGAATCAGTACGGCAAAGTTTTCCTTACTCAGCAACGGGTTCAAGGCTGGTGTCGTCGTCATCGTTCGTTGGGTGGTCGGTAGCGAATTGTTCAGAAAGGGTTTTACTCATTTTGACGAAGCCGTATTCGATGGCCTGGTTCATGTCGATGACCACCAGGGCGGATTTCTCCATCAGGTGCTGAATGTGGGCCGGGGCGTGGGCGTAGTAGTCGGCTACTTTCTCGTAATTAAAGACCCGGTGGCGCTGGGCTGATGCGATCAGGAAGTCCCGAACGTCTGCGGGCATATCTTCGTCCTTGATTTCAGCGATAAGGGCGGTTGTTTTCGCGTCGTCGGTCAGTTCGGCCAAGGGTGGGCAGGCGTCCGAAGGGGCGTAGATGGGCGGCTCGATCTTACGCGAATAGTTATTGTCGGACCCTGCGCTGGTTTCCTCAACGGTCTCAAATCCCCACTCTGCCAGGTCGATGCCGAAGTCTACGGCGATCTGGTCAATAACCTCCGCGTCGAATTCGAGGTTGACCTGACTTACTTTATTGTCGGCCAGGGCCAGCGCGCGCCCTTCCTTGGAGTCAATATCAATGTCGGTCCGTTTAACGACAATCAGCTTGGTACCATCTGATTCAACGATGATCGTATCGGTAATGCCTGCTTCTTCGGCTTTGTTGTGAGTTTTATTGCCTGCAATGATGTTGTTATTCTTATCGACTAGAATCGAGCGACCGGCTCCTAACTCGGTGAGTGACTTTTTTAGGAGTTTAGCCCCTTCCTCGGTGCCTTTATTCGCATTTCGCTTGTCAGCGTGGAGGTCGCTGAGTTTACCAGAGGTGGGTTTCATACGTGAAAAAGGGTGGGCTATAACTTCTGTTAGCAAATATATAACAATCATTAAACATTTTAAATCAAAAAGCCCGACTATTGGCGTATAGTCGGGCTGGTAACCAGATTTTTGTGCGTTAAATACCTGACTAAAATCAATTGGTCAAGTATTTTTGTGAATGCTGTTTCAATTCAGCTTTTCGGACTCTGCGAATTATTGTCTCCGCTTCAAATGCGGCTTTCTTAGCTTTCAGCTTAAACAGTTCCTCGTAGCGCATCAGGATGGTTTCGGGGTCAGTCATCCAAACGGATATTCTCGCACTGGCTGCAACCTCAGCCCGTACTTCAGCCAACATGACGGCTTCTTTGTAGGTCGGCATGACGTTCGGCCATCCCTCCTCAAACAGCAGGTGATCCGGTATCCGGGCCTCGGCCTGTTCCCGACGACGGGCCATTTGTTTGGCTACAACGAGCCGCTCCCGTTGGTCCTCAGTTAGTAGCTTTGGTGCAATGTCACAGAGCCATTGTTTTTCCTGAAAGCTGAAGGTGGAGATGATTTCGAGTTCGCAGAGTTCCCGGTAAACATCCTCGTTGCCGGGACAAAGGGCCGCTTTGATTAAATCCTCCAGTGCTGACATGATGCAAAAACAGCACGATACACGCGATGATCCGTAGGCGGTGTACGCTTCATGAATCGGTAACCCGTTGATTTCGTGACACGCCCAAACCTCTTCCAGTGTCCAATCAAGAATTGCATTCCAGTCTAATCCCTCAACCTTTCTGGTATTAGACAGCAACTTTGCTTGCCACGCGAATACTGGCTTTTTAGCCCGCATTGCGCTTTCTTGCCGACGAATGCCCGATACTGATACAATAGACGTTGAAGGTGCTCTGTGCCTTTGATCTACATCTATAATTGCCCCGAAACGATTGACCAGATAGCGGCAAATGATCGCTGTTTTCAACTCCGAGGTACAAAACCGCATGGATGGCGTTGACCACGGCAGTATCAGCTTGACGCAGGATAAATCCCGATACCGTTCGACGTTGGCATCCCAACGACTCATCCAGCGTTCGACCATACCCCCAGCCGGACGGCGA
Source organism: uncultured Spirosoma sp. (assembly GCA_964244845.1). Classification (GTDB taxonomy): domain Bacteria; phylum Bacteroidota; class Bacteroidia; order Cytophagales; family Spirosomataceae; genus Spirosoma. The sequence goes on along the minus strand of CAXTKE010000009.1, from coordinate 48,893 downwards.
ACCGTTACCAGTTCCACATTCAGGCGTTTAGCCAATCGTTCGCAGGTCGGCAAGGAATCCGCCCACTCGATACGGCCGAGGTCGCTGTGAATCAGAATGCGCGGCCCTGTATGCCCAATTTTATCCAGATGGTTAATCGTTGCCCAGGCTGCTACGCTCGAATCTTTTCCACCCGATACGCCAATGGCTACCGGACTGTTTTCGGACAGCAGTTTATCAACCACCGGGTCAAGGCTCAGGCTGAACAGTTCCCGTTTGGGTGCGAATAGATCTAATTGATTCATAGTGTCAGTAAGCCGAGTTTGATTAAATCGTCCTTCGTTACTTTCTGTCGGGCTTCCTGCATCAGTGCCTGTTGCTTAATTTCCTCAAAGCGGTCTCCGGAAAAGTGCTCTTTAAAAAACTCCCGGCCTGTTTTCACTAATTTGATGTGAAGGATTTCATCGCAGTATTTACAGTAATAACAGTCCTCGAATAGTAGGCTGGCTGGCAAAAAGATATGTTTGTGGCCCTCAGGGCAGTACTCAATCAGTTTCATAAGGTTATGCCTCAAAGAATGATAGAAGCACCTCTTCGGGTATTTCAATGCCAGACTCGGCCTTGACGTGATCGAGAAACGAACTGATCAGGTTCATATTCCGATCGGTTCGGGCTTCAAGCTGCTCATCCGTCTCATCCGTTTCATCGTCATTGGCAGCTCTGTCTATTGCCCGGTGTAGTTCATTGATGGCCGGACTCTGCGCAAACTCTTTCGAACAGGTCATGTGATACGGTGTGCCATTCTCGGTTACGCCCGAATGGGAGCCGCCCCACTCTTTGGCGTAGGGGTGTTCAATCGCTTCTTCGATAAAATACCCTAACTCCTCAACCTCTTCCAGGAATCGGTACACCTCTTCAATGGTTGGGGTTTGTCCTAAAAACCACTGCCAGAGCGAATGGAAATTGGCGAATGATTCCGGCTCTTCAATGAACATGACTGATAAATGAGCTAAGTCATCATCACTCATTTTACTTACGTGCAACTTCGCCTGTTCCGGTTGGTCAGGTTCCATTGAAACAGGTAGTTCAACCAGCCCATTCTCATCCATTGCAAGACTGACAGAATCAAGCAAATGGGCGTTAGGCCAAAGGTCTGATTTATTGCGGTCGGCTCTGGGAAATGGGGTACTCAGGTGTTCAGGGCTAAATAGGCGCTCGAAGGTTTCGTCCCTAAAATAAACCCCTACCTGTTTGTTGGGTACGCCGAGTGAGCTAATCCGGACGCAGGCCACCCGCCCGATCTGATCGTGTTTGTTGTGGCCGGGGTAATTAACCCGTAGGGCATGGCCGGGAAAAATGTGTTGAATAAGCATAGCTATTTTTTAGGTTTTTGACGAACAAGACTATTTTCTTTCTTATCTATTTTCAATCCCAAGGCTTCCCATACTTCGGGTCGATTGGGTATCATTTCTTTCTGCTGACCTTCCGATGTTACGAGTTGAAACAGGGGTTCAGCCTGAGCCTGCGTTATGGGCATATTTCTTTCCGAAATATGATACCCAGGCATCACATCTGCGTACAATCCAGCCGACTCCTTTGCCCAGACATAGCCCGCATTATCAGGCCCCCACAGGCTGATGTGGTTGTCTTTTAACGAGGTATGATAGAGCGAAACGATGTAGTACTTCGTCGGTCCATCGAAGGAATGCGCGGCCAGGGCTTCGGCTTCCGTTCTGAAAAGCTTGTTTTCGTAGAAACCGGGGGACGGTATGCCGGGAACGTAGAGCCAGTATGCCAGTCCTTTTTTGTCGAAGGTCATGCGCTGAATCGTGCCGCATTGAAGATTGCCGCGCCAGTCGAAAAAACAGACCGCTTCGTTTAGTTCGAACTTCGTGTTGATCGTCATAATTCGTCTCCTTCGAGTTTAATGCCGAGTTCGTTAGCCAGGCTGTCTACTGTTAAGGCCATGCTAATCGCTTCCATCCAAGCCTTTGGATAAGCAGGCGGTACCGAATTTCCGATAAATTTCTTCTGATGGGTTTGGCTACCCAGTAGCACGTAGTTGGCCGGGAATCCCTGTATTAGCTTCAACTCTTTGACTTTAAGCATCCGCATCAGAATATCGATAATGCCGTATTCTGCCATGAACGCTTTGATTTTGCGTACCCATAAACTATCGGTTTCGAATACCAGAATGACCGGCTGTAATCCCTTTTCGGCAGTCATCAAATAGGACCAATGACGGTCGGCGGTGACCGTTGGCGATGGACTCTCAAGGTCAACTCCAATGTTTGAAAAGTTGGTACTCATGACATAATGGTGGTTTCCAGTCAATAGAGTAGGGCTTGGCTGTTCAAGGCTGGAACCGACATTATTATGCATGTTTGTCAGTAGCCATTCCGTTTGCACCATTTCCATATTTCCCCCGGTTGTTGTCACCGTCTTTGCTGGGTTTTCAAGTGATGAGTTCCGGTATTCACCGCCGTTCCGCTGCGTAATAAATTCAGCACTAACCAAGGATATAGGTGCTTTATCCTGACGTGCAATGATGGTATTACCGGGTTTGTCGATGCTGTGCGAATGGCCGCCCCACTGCGGATCGGCTACAAATGCCTCAACTAAGGCGCAGTGTGGATTGACCGTGATACACGGTGCCGGACTGTCGACGCTAACGGGTTTTGATTTGCCGTATTGCTGATCAATGAACAGGGCCGAAATAAGTCGATGTTTGGGGATGGTACTCAACGCAGCAGCGGGCACATCTACCGAGTCGTTCTGTTTGCCCTGCGAGTAATACAGGCTCATAAACTGCTCTGTCTGTACAACGCCTACACTATCGTGTGTGGGTAATGTGCTGCATGGCTGATCATCGGCAAAGGTGTTATGGCCTGCGCTGTGATACTTCATACAGAACGCTTTTGACGAAACCAGTGCAAGCGTATTTTCCGTCAGCAAGGTTTGCGCTGGCTCATCCAGGCTCTTAACCCGATTCTCAGGCGAACCGCTGTTGTAGGTCATCACAAACGGTTCGGGGCTTATGATAGCCTGACCATCAACCGTTGTAATGCAATGGCCGGGTTCATCAATGCCGTAGTTCTTATGTTGAGGTTTCCCCGAAAAGTATTTCGTAATAAATGGCTCAGGACTAATCATCGCATGACCATCGGCTGTAGTAATGGTCGTTGCTGGTTGATCTGTTTTATACGTGCCGTGATTATTCGAGGCCGTTGCAAATAACCGGGCCATGAACGGCTCAACCGATACGAGTGCATTATGATCAACCGACGTAATTGTTGCAGCAGGTTGATCCATGCTGTAGTTCATGCCAGTGCCGGAAAAGTATTTACTCAAGAAAGCCCGATCACCATTGCCGACGTGACGAACCAACCCCTCGAAAATTCGCTCGTAGGTTTTATCAGACAGGGGAGTACTCCGGAATATGGATTTGCCTTTGTCTTCGAGTTCAAGACATTCCCGAATCGGACGCCACTTTTTAAGCGGCTGGGTAAACATATCCGCTACTACTGGCTTTTTGGCGTGGGTTGGCTCAGGCCACGCAAGGGGTATGCCTTCGCGGACAAACTGGGCAAAATAACGCGTCCGGCTGGTGTTGGCACCGAAGTCGGCAGTATTGTGCAGGCGGTAGTCGTAGCGGTAGCCTTGGGCTTCAATCGACTGATACCAGCGAACATAGTCTTTGCCTTTCTTCCGATCTTCTGGCTTATTGTCAGCATTCAGCGGCCCCCAGCTCATAAACTCCCTTACGTTCTCAACCGTGAAAATATCAGGGTTCAGTACATCAAGGTAGTTCGGCATAAACTCGGCCAGCGACCGGCTATCGGCATCACGGGGTTTACCCCCTTTGGCGTTACTGAAATTCGTACATTCCAGACTGGCATGAAACAGCAGTCTGGCATTGGGATAAAAAAGGCGGGCTTTATTGACCACCGACAGAATCTTTTCAGGTAGTTGGCTATCCCGGATGTCCTCCACAAAATGAACCGTTTCGGGATGGTTTTCGGCGTGGGACGCAATGGCCAGTGCATCATGGTTGATGCCAGCGACCACTACCGCGACCCTGTTGCCGTGAACGTCTACGGCAGATTCGACGCCCTGTGTGAACCCTCCTGCGCCACAGAACGAGTCCACGACGATTAGTTGTACGAGATCAGGTACCAGTTTGATTTTTATCGTTCTATTGCTCATTTCTTGAGTATTCCAGTTGGGTGAATGGTTATAAAGTATATCCTCTCAGATGTGTCGATTAAGTCAATTTCAAACTAAAATAGCGTCATTGCAGCTTGTTGTAATTCTGCACTTCGCAGGTGTTTAAGCCCGTCGCGCCAGTACTCCGTGCTTAGTTCGGTGCCAAAGGCGTGACGCTTCATCTTGACAGCCTGGTAAAGAACACTGCCTATTCCCCCAAACGGATCCGCTACCAGTTCGCCCGGATTGCTGTAGCGTTCAATCAGCCGTTCGATGATATCCAATTGCAATGGGCAGATGTGCATCTCCCAGCCTTTTTTTACCTGTTCGGCATTGAGCGTTTTCATCCGGCTCACATCATCCCAGATGTCGGGATGGTTGCTTTGTGGAGGTAAGGTCATAAAGCCGCTGGGGAGTTTGTTCAATTCGTCGAGCATTTCGTGAATCTGCGCGTGACGATGGAAATCGTAGCGTTCGGTGGCTTCCAACTCTTTCCAGACTTTCAGGATGTCTTTGTGATTCATCCGGCGCAGGTGCTCCATACTGATGAGCCGTTCGCCCGAACTTTTCCAGTGCGCATGAGCGTCGAGTTGCCAGCGGCCCCGGCTGTAGTGCTCTTTGCTGTGCGTGACCGGGGTATCGGCATAGGCATTGTCGGAGGTAGTCGGAGCTTTACGGAACACCAAAACATATTCCGGCAGACCGGCTCCCATCTTGGTCATATCCTTACAGGCCTCACTGTAACCCAACCGGTACGTACTCGCATTCTCCCGAACCACATCCGTATCGACGGTGATGCGGGTTAACAGGTGAAAACCGTGTTTGCGGAAAGCGCGGGTGGTTTCGTCTGAAAACGGGTCGATGGAGGAAAAGCCCGTACCGTTCATGTAGGAATACCGAATCCGGTCTTTTACGTGAATAGCGGCAATCCGGCCCGGTTTTAATGTGCGGTATAATTCCGGTACCAGAAAGTCCATCTGGTCGAAAAAGGCTTCATTCGATGGGTTATGCCCAAAACAGTTGTAGTTCTCCGAATACTCGTAATGATTGCCAAAGGGAATGCTGGTCACGATCAGATCTAAGCTATCCGACTCCATGCCTTTCCACTCTTCAACACAATCATTATTGACGAAGCTCCACGCGTTGCCCGAATCCGTCTGACGGCCGGTAAACATTTCGCGGCTTAGTTCTGTGGACAGGTCCGCATTCAGGCCGAATTCTTTGATAATGGTAGTCATTTCGTATTGCAGGGTTTTGTGATTTTCCCACTTATGCATGAGCGTCTTGTAGATCTCATCCTCCGCATCTGTGTAGATGATATGGACCTGGCAGGGGCGGGCTTGCCCAAACCGATAGATCCTGTGTAAACCTTGTATGAAGTCGTTAAATTTGTAATCAATACCGTTAAAGACCGTTTTGTGGCAGAAGTATTGCAGGTTGACGCCCGACCCAGCGATGCTGGTTTTAGTGCTGAGGTACTGGTATTTCCCCTCCGCAAAGCCGGTTAAATAGTCTTCGCGCTGGTCTATGTTCTGACTACCCCACACCGATTTACAATCCGGTCCAACAGCTTTCTGAATAGCCGCCCGTTCGGTTTCTAAGCTATGCCAGATCAGTACGTTCTCATCGGGAGAGTCCGATAGAATATCCATCAGCTTGCTTAACCGGTGGGGCATCGACTCTCGTTTTTCTTTGGCCGCATCGACCAGTGATTCACTCGAATCGGAAATGAATGAAGATTGACCCGTTTTGGTATCGACCTTAATGGGCCGATCAAACGTAATCCGGTGGGGAATTACCGATAGTTCGGGCAAATCATAGCCCGTGTCATCATACCCTAAATCAGAGGGCATCGTGATAAAACACGCCCATGAACTCATCCAGTGCCAGAACTCATTAGCTCTCCGCTCAAACAGGGTCAGATTGCCGGCTGTTGTCGAATCGCGTTTGAAGAAGCGGGTCAAACTTTGACCCCTGTCCATGATGCCCAGATACTCCGCGTAGTTGATTAACTCTAAATACCGATTGGGGGAAGGCGTAGCCGTGCAGACGAACCGGAACGGAACGGCCTGAAACGTTTCCAGAATGGTCTGGGTCGTATCGGTATCGAGGGAACGAAGAATAGACGCTTCATCGAAACTAACGGCACTAAACAGACTTGCATCAATGGTACCGCGCCGGATCCGTTCGTAATTGGTGATGTAATAAAGCTGGCTGTCTTCGATCTGATCGGTCGCCGTAATGTACTTAATTCGGTCGATACCGATTTTTAGACCGTCCCGCTGGAATTCGTGCTTGACACCCAGCGGACAAACGATGAGCACTCTACCGCTTGTATTGTGCTGACTGATCTGGCGCAGGGTCTCTAATTGAATGATGGTTTTGCCCAAACCGAAGCTTAAAAAGTCAGCCCGGCAACCGCCCATGCAGTTCCACACTACGACATCGCGCTGGTGTGGTTTTAATAAGGGGTGAATCAACGATGGGTCCAACACAAAGCCGGTTTTTGGAGCCAGTGCGATTTTGTCCTCTAAAAATTGTTGGTAGTTGCTCATAATTAGAATAGTGAAGTTTGACCCCGACTATCAGTATTTGATTCATTGGAAAGTGCTGGGGCTGGCTTTGGTCTGACCGTTCAGGGGGAAAGCCTTCTTATGGCTTAGTTAAACTTGTAGCTGCTTGTTCTCTCTCCAGAGTTTATCGGCGTCCGGAACATCAATATCGAATTCTCGCTTTGCCATTCGGCGGCATTTTTCGACGTATTCCGAGAACTGAGCCGTATTAAGCCGGGTAGTCGACATGGGCAGTTTTTCGCACTCGCCGGTGTCGGGGTCAACGATGGTTTTGCTATTGAAGCGGAGTTTCAAAAACTCGTGGGTTTCTTCATCCGTCAAATCCTCACCCCAAGCACTGTTAATCGCATCCCGAAGCATAGGGACCACAACGGCGTGGTAGTAGCCGTTCTGCTTGGCGTTGCGCTTCTCGCCGATTAGTTCGACCGTGACCGATACGATGCCATCCCGGAAGGAAAGAAGCGCATCGATGAACTGTTCCCGTTTGACGATCGACAACTTACCATTGAGCACGTTGCCAAACGTTGTCAATTCTCGCAGGGGCTTAATGTGGCCGTTGTCGGTCGTCGTTGGGGCTGAATTCATGATTAGGCGAGTTGAGTCAGGTGTTGGTCGATGCAGGTAGTCAGGAAGGTTTCGACCTCGGCGCGGGTGGCATCGGTCAGGACGTAGTCGCCATTTTCACAGAGGTTAAAGGTTTGATCCTGACCATCGGTGAAGCTGTTGGGGTCGCAGTCGTAGCCCAGGCGTTCGGCGCGGCTGTAGATGTCGCGGTTGTCGGGCAGGTCGGTAATGGATGGGTAACCGGTAGGAAACGAACTCATGCTGGTAGCTGATTTAAAGGTGATTAACTTGATGTAAATATAATAAATATTAATGAAATATATAACTATTGTTACGCAATAAAGCAAAAATATATGCCTGACGGTTACTGACAGGCATTGAGTTACTGCTTACGAAAAGGGGTGGTTTCGTCTAAAAAACCGCCAATGAGTAGCTTTGCTTCAACGGTTTCAATGAGTCTGAACCGGTTTTCTCCTTCACATTTGAAGTTTAAAACTATTTTCTCGTCGGACCACTCAAACGTTCCGCCTAACTGTAGGCCATACCAACGGGGTACCGTATACGCACAGATGACCCGAAATGCAGTTGCTCCACATTTATCGGGGCGAATATAAAAGTAGTGCTTACCGTCCCCTAAATAGATTCGCTCATCCCGTCTAATTGAACCCGATATTACTTCTTGCTTGTCGTCGTTTTCCATAGTCAGCTAATTGTTACTGGTTTACTACAATAGGCATCCACTTTATCTTGTGCTTTTGACCAAGTAGGGGCTTGCCCTATTTTCAAGCCTTCGTACCAGATTTCTATTTTAGTAGTAGCGCCCTTTGTCCATTCCTTTTTTAATTTACATCCCTTATAAATCATGACTTAGCGGTTAATTATGAGTTAATACTACCACTCCCCGGCATAGTCGCCAATCGGAGCGCAACTCTGACGACGGTAGCAATCGTTTTGCCGGTTTCCGATACAGTTGTGATGACAGACACCGCCATCGACACAACCTATTTTCACCGGTTCAGTCGCTAACAGTTCGTCAACGCTGATGGCCGGGTCGCACAGGTAGCAGTAGTCTTCAGTCCTTAATTGGACTTTGGTAGGCAGTTCACACTGACATTGCCTGCAGGTGAATGTCTCTATTTTCTCTACGACCCCGACCGGCGCGGTTTTCCAGCCGTGGTACCAGGCGAACAGGCTATAGATGGCGGTGTCGCGCGGGTCGCCTTTCTGAACGTGTTCGACGATTTCCCGGTGTAGATGATCTTCCCAGTCAGGAATTTTCCACGCATTTCCGAATTCGTATTTGCGCTCGTTCGCCATGAGTTTTTCCAATAACGCTTCGCTGAATTTTTCCAGCAAGGCTTTAAACTCACCTTTAAGTTCTATTTCTTGTGCCGTTAATTGTATCGGCTCGGTTGTGGTCATGATGGTGCGTTGATTAGGGTTGTTCAGGTAGCTTTATAATTCGATACCGATAAATATTGATGCTTGGTAAAATGTGGGAGTACTTGGCTTCGTTCTCAGGGTTTCCCATTCCTGGGTAATCCTTATAAGCAATATCAGATTCACTTCGCCTAAAGTCGCGGGTAGCATCTATTGCCGATTGCTCAGAGTAGTATCGCCTATACCGACGCCACTGATAAATTCGAATAAGGGTACGGGCGTACTTGTTGAATTTGTATTGCTGCCTTTGGACTTCCCATTGTTTGATGGCGGGTTTATTTTCCATCTCGATTTAGTTCGTCAATAGGATTAATACCGAATACTTCGACGGTCGGTTGCCCACCGACGACAGACAGAAAGATGACCCCTTGATTAAATGCAACCTCCTGTTTGCCATACGGACGAAGCTGCCAGGCCGACGTTATATCAAAGGTGGGCTGGCCTTTGTGGGTAATGTCGCGTTTAAATACCGGAAGGTCTTTACAGTCGGGATGCTTAAAAACGGCATTCTGGCCTTCAAATTCAACCGAGTCGGCCCAGTAGATCAGCATCGGCGGCTGGCCGGCCACGATACGAACGAAGATGAGGCCCGATTCGTCGACGGCAGCCTGTTCGTCGGCACTCAGTTGCCAGGCCGAAACGATTTCAATGGTCTTGACCTTGCCGAGCATTGATTCGCGTTGCCAAACCGGGTATTCAATGCCGTCGCCATCGGTCGCGGTGGCATTCTGTTCGAGAAAATTAGTATGGGTTGCCATCGGTCAGGGGTTTGCCAGTTTAAGTAAAACATCGCCGTGACACTGCTGATCGAGCGAGCAGAAGCAGCCAACATCTTTTCCGGTGAGCTGCTCCAGGTTGGTCCGCATATAGATAAACCGTTCCCGGATTTGGGGCAGTACCTTGTGTGAATACGGATCGGCCATCATATCGTGAAATTTCTGAACAACCCGTTCTCTGGCCTTTTTTTCGACGAGGGCGGGCGAATAGAATCCGTCCACTTTTTCTTGCTGTATAATCAGTTCTTCCTTTTCCTCTTCGACCGTAAACGGGTTGCCCCAGTTGCCGGGCCGGGTAATGCTGACCGATCCGGCTGGCATCTTGAATCCTTTGGTGCGTTTGCGCTGAATGCGTACGGGCTGGCTCATTTGTGGCTCGTTCGTTGATTGCTTACAAAGTCAAAGTTCCAGAATCCTTGTGACCCTGTTGCGGGTATCGGTGTGTCGAAGCGAACAGGGTTAATCGTCTGCCAGGCAAAGCGGTCTTCGGAGTAATCGCCGAAGGCTATTTCATTCATTATCCGTTCGCGCTCCGGGGAACGGGGGTGAAGTTTAATACAGGCATCGAACGCCCATTTTTTTGCATCGGCCGTACCGACGACTTCCACTGTGCCGACAATCGCACCTTTAGGCAGGTTAAGAGCATTGTAGCCGTATAGACCTAACGTACTCCGAAACGGCTCTTTGTAACACAACTCCCGGCACCATGCCGGCATATTTGCGGTAGCGTGGATGGCTAACGCCCCCCGGTATTTGGTGTCCCATGAACGGGTTTCGTTCGTTTTTAAGCCCAGCGCCATTAACGTGGCATAGGGTTGATAGAGTGAAATAACGCGCATTGTTGATTTAGTTTAGCTCTCAACCAAAAGCTGTCAAATAATTAGCCCCTGGTTGAGAGAGTGGTTAATAGGATTACCTATCTATTTCATTTGTTCAATTATCTGCTGCATTGCCTCATTGAGAATTTGCAATGCGTCTACACCCCGAACCTTTTCGGTTGGCCTGCCTGATGTAATTTCTACCGCTGTTGTCGTGCCGTAGGGAGGTTTTGGGTCGTTTATAACCTTGACGACTATCTTAGTAATGCTCATTTTGTGAGATGGTGAATAGACCTATCGGGCGGGGTCGCCTTCGTTGACGACACCCCGACGTTCCATGACTTTTTCGTAGCTGATCCGGGCTAAATCCTCGATGGTCAGGTTCGCCCCACGGGCTACCGCTTTGAGGTAATAAAAGGCGTCGGCCAACTCGACCGGAAACTTGACCGGATGGTACTCGACCTGAATATAGGCGTTCTCCAGCTTACGGATCTGCTTCTTGAGGCCATCGACAACCTGCGCCTTTTCGACAAAGCCGTTGACCTGGTTCATAATATCCCACGCGCGCTGGCAAACAACAGTGACTTGATCGTCGGGGAACTCATCGGCATTGACAAAGCAGGATTCATCCGCTACCTCGCCTACTTCACCCAGTAAGCCCATCAGCGCCACGGGGTGAATCTTACCAACCGTATAGCCAATTTTATCCTGTAAGTCGGTCAGTTTCTCCAGATACGTTTCTGGCTTTACTGAATGAGGGGCACCATTTAGCGGGGCATTTTCGTAAGGTGCTCCTTCGCTGAGCATCGTTAAAAACCGGTCAGCCGCTTGGTTGCAGATCGTATGCATTTCGGGCAATGTCGGCCGGGGGTCGAAATAGCCACCATGTTTTTCAACGTAGGTTTCGTACATCGCCATGGCGATATTGGCTTGGTAGGCTTCGTACAGGTTTGGGTCATCGCGAAGGGTGGAAACAAGTGTCTGAACGGCTTCCTGAGTGGTAATAGGCATGGTTTTTTGAGTTAATATTGATTATACGTTTCGTAATTCGGGCTTAATCCACGGTACACCAAGCCAGTCGAAGAAATGTTCTTCACTCTCCCAGATCATCGGCTTTTCGGCATGGGGGTTGACGCAGATCCACTGCATCTTGCCACTCGTTGACCTATTCTGACAATCGACTATTCGCCGTAAGCCCTGATCACTACCGCACCAGCCGAGTTTCTTCCAGCCCCCGGCAATGACCTTAGCGGAGTAGTCAGCCGAGCCGGTACGAATCGCGTACTGGCGAAAATAGTCCCAAGGGTCGGGCATGAACAGGTCCAGTACAATGCCCTGGTGTAGATTAATTTGCATGTACTTTCCATCCGGCTTTCCTTTAATGACCGTACCCAGACTGGCAACCTCGCGCACGAATTCAGGAGCCACAACCCGTTCCATATCCTCGGAAAACAGAATTGGTGAGTAATTTGCCTGGGGCAGACAAACTAATTCGATGTCATGAACTATAGGCTTACGTCTCCTTATACTTCCAGCAATGTTTAGTTTTTGACAGTTCGGCAATAGCAGACTCCCAACGCTAACCGCTATTTCCTGAGCAAATTTTAATGGGTGTTCCGTCTTCATAGCTTGTCTTTTTTTGCGGAATTACATCGCTGGCAAAGCGGCTGTATGTTGTCTATGTTGCTATGCCCTCCCTTGCTTACTGGAATAATGTGATCACGAGTAAGTTTAATTTCTGGCTCTTGTTTTCCACAGTTCTTACAGATGTAGTTGTGTAGTGCCTTTAAGTTGTTCCACTCAACCAGAGTATGAGAACCGCCAGATCCACGTAGCCTGAAACTTCTCATTGAGTTCTGATGAGACCGAGCCATTTTCCCTTTTTCAGATTGGAAATATGCCCTTCCAGATGCTCTTCGTTTTTCTCTGTTCCGATCACTATAGGCTCTACTATAGGCTCTTGTTCGATCTAAGTCAGATTTTTGATACTCCGAGGTTTGGGCTTGCCTTTTTTCCTTATTTGTCTCATACCATGACTTATGCCTTGCCTTATTTTCGTCACTAAACTTTCTGGCTTGATCTCGCTTAAGGTTCCGGCAATGATCAATATTTGACTGATAGCCTTGCTTCGACTTTTCGGCTGCACATGATTTACAGTAGATGTACTTTCCATCTGCCCTTCTTTTATCTTTTGGAAAAAAATCCAGCGCCTTCCCTCTTTTGCATGAAGAGCATGTTTTAATTGTTTCTGCGTGAACTTCCATATACGAAAGAGGATTTATAGTCAGCTACCGACATCAATGTCGGTAGCTGACGGTTGGTTAGGCTTCGATTTCTTCTTTCCCCAGGGCACCGTGAAAGGTCAGTTTGCCTTTCGACTTCTTGACGGTAGCGGATCTGTTGGCCTTGCCCGGTGTTACTTCTGAAATAGTTACCTCACTGGCTCCAGTCGCTTCGAGTGTACTTTTCAGCATCTCGGCAATGTCCTCGTTCTCGCCGATGGTAAACCCAGCCGTTGGTTTCATGGCCCGGACTTCAGCCCCGACCGACCCCTCGGCTTTGTTCCAGAGCGGACGAGCAACCCCGTCCTCGTGTATGACGTTAATCTTATCCGAAATGTCATTCAGTGGGCCGTAGACCGCATCGGCTAACTCATCCTGCGTCTCATTGAATCGGTCCTCATTGTCCAGTACCGTATCATCTTCGCCAAACGCTACCTTTTTAGCCGTACCGTCCGGATTGAATAGCGTCGTCGGCGTATCATCCTTTTTCTTTTCATTGCCAGCAGCAGCCAGGTCAGCCATGCGTGCAATGAAATCATCTTTCCACTGCTGATTCAGCGGGTGCCAGACACCTAAGATTTTGGTTTTGTCAGCCCCGATAATCGTGGTGTCGGTAATCCAGTTCTTCATGTACTCGGTGGCCCGGCGTTCGGCATCGGGAACGTCCTGGGCTACCACCAATTGAGATTTTACCGTAATTTTCTCAACACCGGCTTCAGTCGTTGTCTTTTCCTCGTACTGGACCTTGAAGAAATGGCCCTTCACAAACGGGTCGTAAATGGCATCGAACCGGATCTTTGAAATATCATATTCGTACTCGTCGACGCGACCGGCCAGGAATTCAGTCAACTGCGCTTCGACGTCGCCGTAGGTGATGGCGTCGTGAACAAACTGCTCGCTGAAGGATTTCCACTTGCCCAGCGAATCCTGAACCCCGTACTTAATTTTCGATAAAAACCACATAATGAACGTGTTTATAAGTGAGTATTAAAATTGAAAGCAGAGTTTAGCCGCGTCGCGCGAATCGCCATTGGTGCGTTTATCCCAGCCGGTATAACGCTTCAAATCGGCGGCTGACCACTTGGGATTCTCCGGCATGGGTCGAACCTCTTTTACATTGTCGGGGCCGTGAATGGTAATTAACAGTTGAACGATGACCTGACCGACGCCGAAGTTTCGGCCTACCTGAACCCCCAGTTTAAAATAGTAGGCCAGTTTCGATTCGACGGTCCACGTTTCAAAGTTTTCCGGCAAGCCTGCCGAGTGATGGAATCCGCTGTTGAGCCAGCCCGCATCGACCCGAAAAATGGCTTCACCCGGTTTAACCAGGAGCAGGTTTTTAATCAGGTCGTGAAAGTTGACCGCATCGATGAACGTATGCATCCGCTTGGTTCTCGACCAGACCGCCAGCCCCGATTTTTCAATGTCGGGGTCGATGCCTACCACGTAATTAATCCGCAGCGACTGAATCGGTAACTGTTCACCCGCCGATTTACTGATTGCCGGTTTCCGGTAGTTTGGTATCGTATTGCTTCTGGTAGGCTTCATAATCAGCTTGGTCTTGCGTAGTTCGTCGGCTTAGTTCGGCTTCGGTAATTTTTATCACCTCCTCGATGCCCTGTTTTTTAGCCCGCTTATTGAGGTCGGTTAGTATCTCGAATTCAATATCTTCGGCGTGCTGGGCGAGGTAGCTTGAAAATTGCTTATCGGAACTAACGGGTGTTTTAATGTCGGGCGTTGCCCGGATACTGCTTCGCTGCAGCATTCGTTTTAGCTCCCCGGCCGTCTCAGCATCCAGTTTCTGAAAGAATCCGGTACTGGCCTTGATCTGGTCCGACTTGAAAAGTTGATTCTGCTCTTCGCCCCATTCGGCCTTATCGTCCAGATACCGGTTAAAAAACATAGCGATTACCGCCCCGTCGATCCGGTTGAAAATCTGCCCATCCTTGCCGTACTTTCCCGCCTTCACGAACTTGAGGCACAGGATTAAATCCTTTACCGTATCGTGGGGGTAGGTCTCCATCCAGATCATGGCCGTCTCCAGCAGTTGCCGGTTCGACATCTGGTTGCTGACATTAAGCCCGTCGTTGAACAACTTCAGTACTGCACAGACAACCTTCGTCGTTGTTTCCTCGCCCTGGTAGGCGATCACCTGCCGAACGGTAGCTGAAGTAGCTGCCTTTTCAATCGTCAGGTTACGCTGGAGTATAAGCAGACTGGTGAAGGCCGTTTCCGACAACTTGTTTTTGCAGATGTCAAGAGGTGAACATTTGGCTAACGAGTCGATCAAGCTCTTCTCCGTCGTCGGGTTCCTGTTGGCGAGTGCGGTTTCTGTTCTGCTGGTTAGTTGCCGATTTGGATTTTCCATTTTTCAACTGCGTCAAAATTTCGTTAAAGCGACCGTTCAGCGTGGGCAGGTCTTTAAACTGGTAGTACTCGGATAGTTCGTAGCTACGGGTAATGAGCATATGTAGGGCATTGACCACCTCGTCGTCGGAGCAATTGGCAACCGCCTGACCGCCCGCCTTGGCCGTCGCCCGGGCATTGATGGCATTACGGAGTTTGGCGGCTACGGCCAAGGCGGCTGCCCCGTTTTTGCCATCCCAGTAATATTCAGGAACAAAGGATTTGACGACGGCCTGAATCATGGTGGCAATTTTGGGGGGGTCGCGCGGAATCGGGGGGGCTTTTCCTTTTTTTTCTGCCTGTACGACAACCACTACTTCACCCTCAAAAACCGTCGCGTCAGCGTCGGAACCCTTTTTGTTTTCTATTGAGTCTTTAATAGTGTTTTCTATTGGTATTGGTCTGTCAGCGGAGTCAGATGGATTTGACTCATCGGGCAAATGGATTTGACTGTCCGGTAAAATGGATTTGTCATTTCTGTCACTTGCATTTGACCGTTTAGTCAAATGGGGATTTACAACAAATGTTATTTCCAGCAGGTCGCATGATTTCTCCGTCAGGGCGTACCATTTGGTGCGGTCAATTTTCCATTCGTTATAATTCCCGGTAATGACCCATCCGTCTTTTTCCAGACTGTCGAGGGCGGTCCGTATCTCGCGCTCGGACAGATAAGGCCACAGCTTGGCGAAACCGGCCACCGAATTGTAGGTCCATACGTGACCATCGTAGATGTGCTGGGCATCGGCTCCGTTCTTTTCGTGCCAATGCCCAAAGTTGTTTAGCATGACCGCTTTTCGCTCGCCGACAGCACAGGCTACCTTCACTGAAAAGGAGTGTGAAATACTCATACGTAGTTAAAAAAGGCGGTAATCCTGGGCCACAGCGAGCCGATGACGAGAATGAGCATCAGTATCGTGCTCATAATGATGATGCCCAGGGTGAGCAGGACACCGAATTCGGGGTTGTCGGTAGGTTTGGTCATGATCGGGCTTGGTTGAGAAAGAAATTAGGGGGTGGTAATAACGAAGCCGACCCAGAGGGCGAAAATGATAAAGACGACGAGCGACAGGCGGCCCAGCGTCTGTGCGTACTCCCGCCACCACGACCGGAGCAGGCTACCGTACGCCTGCCATACGTAGCGATAGATACCCGGCAGGAAAAGGAGCAGGAAACCGGCGTTCGCCAGCAGGGAAAGGGTAATCAGGACGGTTTTCATTGGGCGAAGGGGGTTAACGGATTGAGGTAGGCTTAGTAGAAGGGGGTCGTTTGATGGGTGGTTCAGGCTTCGAGTAAGTCCCTGATTTCACCCACCAGCAGAAACACAATCGTCGTCAGAGGCATCATAGGGGTGACGTGGACCCAGACGCGGAACGTTTCGGTTTCCGGTGCATCTCCGTCGTAATCAGTACCAACTCTGATTTCCACATCGTATTCCAGTGCCCGAAGGCCGTGCTTGTGGTTGTCGTCGTGAAACGTTGCCGAGTAGCACTTGCCCCACAAGGGACCCCGCAACTGATCGTCGATCAGGGAGTCGAGGGGTGAGAAGTCTTCGTCCTCCTCAATGTCGGAAAAGAGCCGGGCTGACCGGGTAGCGGGAATAGACGCTTGAGTAACCGGGGGAAAATGCATAGCTTTACGCCTGATTTAAGTGCGTGAATGACTGGTTTAGTCTGGCCCCGGTGTTGGTAGCTCCGGGGCTTTTTTGTTTCCAGTCCCTCTTGTGGATGTAAACATAATAAATATTAATGAAATATATAACTATTGTTAAATTTAAAGTCAAAATTTTTTTCGACTACTCGGCTAACGCCATGGCAACGAGCTGCTTATTAACCTGTTGAGCTACTTTCCGGTTGTTGAGTACCTCGACAATGGCATCCCAAACGGCCTCATTATATAACTTAAAGGTATTGTCGGATTTGGGCTGCACAACCTGCGCAATGTAGTTGTCTGAGCGTGTAATGCCCTTTTTTACGAGTATTTCCTGCACTTCCCGGATATAACTCGACTTGCGGATTCTCCCGCTTAATAAGAGCAGGTCGTCATCGCTGTACTTTTTAGTAGGAATTTTCATCTTCTTGTTATATTTGCTTAATATTTATCGTAAGGGTGCACAGTGTGTCCGTACCGCAAATATAACAATAGTTTTTATATCTGTAATAAATATAAAAGAAACACCGGAAAATGGAAAAAGACCCCAAGTTGAAGGCCGAGAAGGAAGCCGAACGGCAACGGTTCCTGGACTTTATCGGCCCCAAGCCGGACCTGACCGAGATTGCCGAGAAAACCGGCATCCTGCGGCAGACCTTGTATTACATTACGGTCGGCGAACGTTCGTTGTCGATTGACATTCACCGCGAAATGGCCCGCGCCTTCAAAAGTTACGACCTCAGCTACCAGATACTGGGTGTCAAACCCGAGCCAAAGCCGGTCGATAAGCAGATGATGGCGATGCAGGCTGAACTGGACCAGGTGAAGCTGGAGAACAAATTCCTGAAGGAACAGCGCGACCAGTACGCCAGCGAGAAAACCAACTACTGGAAACTGCTCGAAGGCCTGCATGATAAGAACTCGGATTTCTCCGAGGTGAGTAGTCAGACCACCGACACACTGTTCCCGATGCCCAAACGCGCGGTACCTACTTCAATCGACGAGATTGATTTTCAATCTGCCTACACTCTGAAAGGAGACAAGAAGCCGGTAACGGTGAGCAGCAGTTGGAAGATGGTGGGTATGGTCGACGTAACGGAAGCCATCGAAGTATAGTGTAGTCGGACTACTCGCCGGGTGGCCGATTGAGCCGCCAGTGGTGTTAAAAATAATTAATTCGGTACGGTTTCCGGTACGGTTTCGTTAAATAGACAGAAAAGCCGCGTTAGAATCGTATCCATGCGCATCGTATCTTTAAATCATGAAAAAAGTAATCAGCAGTGCGCTCCTTATTTTGGTAGGCTGCTTCCTGACCTTCTCTGCCGCCTTCGGGCAGGGGCAGGGCGTTAGCCTCAACAAAATCATCGCCAAAGTCGATAATTATTATGTGCTTCGGTCCGATCTGGAAGAAGCCTACCAGTCATACGTTGGTCAAAATCAGACACCCCCGCAAAAGTGTCAGTTGCTGGAAAGCCTCGTTATTAATAAAATGATGCTGGCCAAAGCGGAAATTGACTCCGTTGTGGTGGAAGAAAAAATTGTGGACAGCGAACTCGACTCACGGATGCAGTATATGTCGCAGCAATTTGGCTCCGACAAAAACATTGTGGAAGCCTATGGCAAGAGCTTAGAAATGCTCAAAAGCGAACTCCGGCAACAGGTAAAGGACCAGAAGATTGTCCAGAAAATGCAGAACAAAATTACGACTGACGTAAAGGTGACACCCCGCGATGTTCGCCGGTTTTTCGATGCTATACCGAGAGACAGCTTGCCGTATATGCCCGCCGAAGTCGAAGTAGGCCAGATTGTTCGCATTGCTAAGCCAACAAAAGAACAGAAAGACGTGCTGCGTCAGAAGTTGCTCGACTTTAGAAAGCGCGTTGAAAATGGTGAAGATTTTGCCAAGCTGGCAAAAGAAAACTCCGAAGATGTTGGCTCCGCACAGAACGGGGGCGACCTCGGTTTTGCCAAGCGCGGCATGATGGTGGCTCCGTTTGAGGGTGCAGCGTTGAAGCTGAAACCCAACCAGATTTCGGATGTTGTCGAGTCGGATTTTGGCTTGCACCTGATCCAGTTAATTGAGACGCGCGGGGCCGAATACCACGCCCGGCACATCCTGCTTCGGCCCGATTATAACCGATTGGATTTGACCGGCCCAACACACTTCTTGGACAGCCTTCGGACGCAGATTCAGATTGACTCACTGAAGTTTGAGAAGGCCGCTCACGATTTCTCGGATGATAAAGGAACGGCTGATGCCGGTGGGTTGCTCCGCGATGCACAGTCGGGCGGGAGTCGGCTGGCAATGGACGGAACGATGGAATATGCTATGTTCCAGATGCTCGATACCATGAAAGTGGGCAGCATTTCGCCCCCCCTGCCCTACCGTACTGAAGATGGTAAAAGTGCGGTTCGCCTGCTGTATTACAAGAGCAAAGTGGCACCCCACACGGCTGACTACTCAAAAGATTTTGAGAAATTACAGACGATTGTCTTAACCAATAAAAAGAACCGGGCTATTGACGACTGGTTCAAGAAATCGGTTGCCGATGTCTATATCATCCTCGATCCTGAGTTTCAGGGTTGCCGGATTTTTGGCACGACCCAGAACAGTGCGGCTACACTCGGCACTGGAAATTAGTTGTGAAGTTGTGAAGTCATATAGTAAACCGAGGGTAACTATGCACTTTGCGATATAACTTTATAACGGTGTAACCTCATAACTTTATAACCTCTTTCCTGTGCCTTACTCATCGGATGTTGCGGCTGCTGAAGCCCTTACGACTTCTTATCAAAAACTCAAAACCGAAATCTCAAAGGTTGTTATTGGCCAGGATGATACCGTCCGGCTACTCCTGACCGCCATTTTCTGCCAGGGCCACTGCCTGCTGGTGGGCGTGCCGGGATTAGCCAAAACGCTGTTAATCCAGACGATTGCGGGTGCGCTGGACCTCGATTTTAACCGGATTCAGTTTACGCCCGACCTGATGCCCTCCGACATTCTGGGTTCGGAAACACTCGATCAGGAGCGCAACTTCAAGTTTATCAAAGGCCCCGTTTTTGCCAACATCATTCTGGCGGATGAGATCAATCGGACGCCCCCAAAAACGCAGTCGGCCCTGCTCGAAGCAATGCAGGAATACTCCGTAACAATTGCCGGGCAAAAGTATGCATTAGGTAGGCCTTTCTTCGTGCTGGCGACGCAAAACCCAATCGAGCAGGAAGGTACCTATCCGCTGCCTGAAGCGCAATTGGACCGGTTTATGTTCAATATCTATCTGGACTATCCGTCGTATCAGTCGGAGATCGACATTGTCAAAAGCACAACGTCCGACAAAAAATATGACGTACAGCGCGTTATCACGGGCGAAGAAATCCGCGAGTTCCAGCAGTTGGTACGCCGGGTTCCCGTTGTCGATAATGTGGTTGAGTACGCCGTTAAGCTCGTTCATAAAACCCGGCCAAATACGGAGATGGCCGCTGCCGACGCCAATCAGTATTTGGAGTGGGGAGCGGGGCCACGGGCATCGCAGGCCCTGATTCTGGCCGCTAAATGCAACGCCCTTCTGACCGGCAAGTACTCGCCCGATATTGAAGACGTTCGGGCGGTAGCGATGCCTATTCTGCGCCACCGCGTTGTTCGCAACTTCAAAGCCGAAGCCGAAAACATTTCCGTTGAGCAGTTAATCAAGCGGATGATGTAAAATAAAGGGAGGAAAAGCAGGAGGGGGAGAAAAGGACAAAAAGGATTTAGCTATCTTCCCTTTTGTCCTTTCCTCCCCCTCCTCCCTTTATGCCTCCTCCCTATTTTCCCGATTTGTTTTGCCGAGGTAGTCATCGTCGCCCATGCCCGTTGACTGGTCATCGACGCCCGACGCATCAACGTCTTCCGTCTTCTCGCTGATTAAGAAATCATCTTTTCCGTTTGGCTGATCCACGCCGGGGTCAGGTTGCTCGCGGTTCTCCATAACGCATGAGTGGTTTGTTTCTGAAATAACCGCAGTGACACCGAATAGTTACAGAAATTACCCCTTCATTCGCCAAATTGACTCATTGGTCAGGCGCACACCCACACGCTGGCCCACGGCCATGCCATCCTGAGTAGTTAACAGCCGAAGCATTAGGTAACGCGATACCTCAACGTCAATTTCATAGTGGCTTCCTTTGAAATACACGGCCCGAACAACACCCGGAACACCCGCATCGTGGAGGTAAATGTGTTCCGGTCGCAGGCAAATCAACTCGTTAGGATTGTCAGTTGGCGGTATATTCAGCGCGGCTAAATGTTTCGCTTTGACGATGGTAACGGGGCCGGTCATGCGGGCGGCATAGGCCGAAACGGGTTGGCGATACACGTCAATTGGCGCACCGGATTGGATTAGTTTTCCATCGCGCAATATGCCCAGCGTATCGGCCAGAGAGAGCGCATCGGTGGCGTCGTGCGTAACAAACAGACACGATGTTGCGCCCGCTCCGGTTGGGTTCTGACGAACCATATCGAACAATAAATCCCTGACAATGTACCGGTTATACAGATCAAGATGGCTGAATGGCTCGTCTAACAGTAATACAGTTGGACTGCTGTCCGACGGCTTCTCGGCAATGGCGCGGGCAATAGCCGTTCGTTGTTTTTCGCCACCCGAAATGTGGCGAGGTGTTCTGTCCTGCACATCCGTCAGGCGACAGAGTTTGAGCAGTTCATCAACCCGAAAATTGCGGTAATTCCGCTCGTAAAAACGGAGGCTGTACGCGATATTCTCCCGTACTGATACGTTGGGCATCAACTGGTATTCCTGATGCACCAGCCGGATATTAGGATGTCCGGCTACCAGCACCTCACCCGGTCCCTCCACCCGCACGCCATCCAGCCGAACCTCGCCCGTATCGGCATCAGCCAGACCCGCCAACAGGTTGAGCAGAGTGCTTTTACCCGACCCGCTCGCGCCCACAAGGGCCATAATCCGGCCTGGTTCGAGGGTGAGTGTTACGTTTCGAACAGCTTTTATGTCGCCAGAAAAGGCTTTGGAAAGTTTAGTTGCAGTAAGCATTTTTCAAACCTATACCGTTTTAAAAAACCTTATAGGTTTATAGCAGACACTAAAAAATGAAGTTTGTACTTAAAAACGTCGATTTGTGCTGACTCACAATATCGTTCAGGATTTCTTTGTTTGTAGGCGTGTCTTTTGTGGCTACTGCCGACCGGATCGAGAATGACCGCAGTGCATCTTCAACCGACAGCGTTCCTTCGGCAGAGTCTTTGCGGCCCGTAAACGGGAATGTATCGGGGCCGCGCTGGCATTGGGCATTGATGTTTACACGGCTAACTAAGTTCACTAATGGGTCAATTAACCGGGCAATATCGGCCGTATTTGTACCGAAAATACTGGCCTGCATTCCGTGATCGTCCGTGATGAGGTACTCGATAAACTCCTCAACATCGTCATAAACGACCACCGGGATTACTGGCCCAAACTGCTCCTCGCGGTACAGTCTCATGCCTTCTTTTACCGGATATACGACTGCCGGTTTGAACAGCGACGCTACCGTTTCGCCCCCGCCTTCGTTCACAATCGACGCGCCCCCGGCCTGAGCATCGGCAATGATGTCGGTCAGGTACTGTGTCTTGGTCGGTTCGGGCAATGGCGTAATCTGTACCCCCGCATCCCAGGGCATTCCCGGTTTGAGCTTGCTGACTTCGGGGCCGAATTTTGCCAGAAATGCATCAGCAATGGAGCGATGCGCCCAAATAATTTTAATGGCCGTGCACCGCTGTCCGTTAAACGAAAGCGACCCTAACAAACACTCTTTTACGGCTACGTCGAGGTCGGCATCGGGCAGAATGATGGCTGCATTTTTGGCGTCAAGGCTCATAATCGAGCGCAGCCGGTTCAGTTTGGGGTGCTGCCGCTGTAGTTCATCGGCCACGCGACTGGAGCCAATAAGCGTAAGAACGTTCACTTTACCCGACTGCATAACGGGCGGAATCACGTTAGCCCCGCGTCCATAGAGTGAGTTAACAACGCCTTTCGGGAAACTGGTACGGAACGCTTCCAGCAGCGGATAATGCAGCAGCGAACCATGTTTGGGCGTCTTGAACAGGATGGTATTTCCCATCAGGATAGCCGGAATAAGCGTTGTATAGGTTTCGTTTAGGGGGTAATTGAACGGCCCCATTGCCAGCACGACACCCAACGGTGACCGACGAATTTGGCCGATGATGCCTTCCTCAATCCGAAACCGCGACGAGTTCCGATCCATTGTTTTCAGCGTATCAATGGTGTCGTAAATATAGGTCGCTGTCCGGTCAAACTCTTTGGTGGCATCGGCGAGGTTTTTGCCGATCTCCCACATAATCAGGTTCACGACTAACTTCTTCTGCTCCAGCATTTTACCAACGAAGGTCTCCATGCACTTTATGCGGTCGGCAACGGCCATTTGCGGCCACTCGCCCCGGCCATTGTCGTAGGCAGACACAGCAGCCTCCAGTGCTTCGAGGGCTTCGGTTGGGCCGGTAACCGGGAAACTACCCACAAGCTGACGCTGTAAGTTACCGTCGGCATCCGGGATACAAACGGGCGAGTAAACCTCCGAAACGGGACCGCGCCAGGGTTTCATTTCGCCGTTTAGCAAATACTCGCGCTGGTGGATGGGGTCAATGCGGTAATCGGCAGGAATCTGGTCTTCAGTGGGGAAGAGTTGGGTGAGTTGCAGGGTATCCATTGGAAAGAGAACAGGTTGTAAAAAATTCCCGGCAAACGTCGCCATTCGCCGGGCGAAATGCAACCCGGCTGAAAACTAAATTTGCCTGACAACCAATCCCTGCCTGATCAGAGCCTCATGTCAACAAGCTGCTTATCAAAAATCGACTTGATGTCAAAAACGACAGACGTACTGTCTCTTCGTAATGCACGGATATCCAACGAAAAAAATTGCCGGTGTGCCACGGCGATGATGATGGCATCGTAGGTATGCCCGGTTAGCGCGGGAATCAACGAAATAGCATAATCATTCAGCACCTCATCTGCCGATGCCCAGGGATCATAGACATCCACCTGAAGGCCAAAATCCCTTAGTTCAGTATAGATATCGATTACTTTCGTGTTTCGGCTATCAGGGCAATTCTCTTTAAACGTAAAGCCCAAAATCAGGATAGTACTTTTTTGAATCTGCTGGCCATTGGCAATGAGCCGTTTTAATACTTTCTTAGCGACAAACAGCCCCATTCCGTCATTGACCAACCGGCCCGAGGAGATCACCTGTGGATAGTAGCCCAAGCTTTGCGCTTTATAGACCAAGTAATACGGATCGACGCCGATACAGTGGCCGCCCACCAGCCCCGGCTTAAATTTCAGAAAGTTCCATTTGGTTCCTGCCGCATCGAGTACGTCGTTGGTGTCGATACCCATTCGATCAAAAATCAGAGCGAGTTCATTCACGAACGAAATGTTCATATCCCGCTGTGCGTTTTCGATGGCTTTGGCGGCTTCGGCCACCTTAATGGACGGGGCTTTATGCGTTCCGGCGGTAATGATGGACCGGTAAAGCTGGTCGACAAAGGTTGCCGTTTGCGGGGTTGACCCCGACGTAATTTTAACAATCGTTGTCAGTGTTCGTTCTTTATTGCCGGGGCTGATCCGTTCCGGAGAGTAGCCGCAGAAAAAGTCTTCGTTATAGGTCATCCGGCTAAACTGTTCCAAAACTGGGATGCAGTCTTCTTCTGTACAGCCGGGATATACGGTCGACTCATAAATAACGGTGTCGCCTTTTTTCAGCAGCTTGCCAACAGCCGTAGATGCATTAATAAGATAGGTTAAGTCAGGTTTTTTAAACGAATCGATTGGGGTAGGAACGGTAATAATAAAGACTGTACACGCCTTTAGATCGCTAATTAAATGGGTGAGCGACAGATGTTTGGCCGCCCCTAAATCTTCGCCGGACGTCTCAAGCGTTTGGTCAATACCTTCGGCCAGCAACCGAATCCGTTCTTTATTGATATCGAAGCCAATCGTCGTATATTTCTTACCAAATTCTACAGCTAACGGAAGTCCAACATAGCCTAAGCCAATGATACCAATTTGACTATTTTCGAGTGAATCAACGTCGGGCATAGCACATACGATAAAATGGTTAGTATAGGGTGGTCAAGTCTAACGTGGTAATGTAAGGAAGTAAAGGAGGTAGGGACAGGAATCCGGCGGATATACTCGCTTAGGCAATTGGTGATTTGGCAGCTTTGTACATTAATGCATATACGGCAGAAAGAAAAAACGTCTAACCAACTCATAAGTAGTTAGTTAGACGTCATAATTGTACCGGGTGCCGGACTCGAACCGGCATGTCCTTGCGAACAATGGTGTTTGAGACCATCGCGTCTACCGGTTCCGCCAACCCGGCGTTGAAATCGGTACGTTGTGTCAAACGTGGGTGCAAAAGTAGCGTTTCGGCGTCGGTTGTGCAAATAAAATTTAGAAAAACCTGCCTTTACGTGATGCTTGACCGCCAATAGTTGATATAAGCCGAATTCCGTAGTTTTGTCATACTACTTATTTTGCCTTATTCCAATCAACTCCTCGCCCTACTCTACTACTCGTATGCCTGCTCAAACGCTGTTCGCCAGCCTGCTCGATCATTTGCCATATGGGGTAATTGCTTATGAAACCGTACGGGATACTGCCGGAATCATCATAGACTATCGAACGATTTATTATAATCCTCAGGTACTGGTTATTACGGGACATACCCACGAAGAAATGACAGACCAATTGCTGTTTGAGCGGGCACCGTACGCCCGCTTACAGGAAGAGCATCTGCGTAAGGTGGTAGACGAGCAGATCCCGTACGATGTTGAACACCTGATTCCAACGACAAACCGGTGGTTTGCCTTTGAAAACCGCCCACTTGGCGACGGCTATTTTACTACCTTCCGAGATATCGATGAGTTAAACCGTACCAAACAGCTACTCGAAAAGCAAAATATATCGCTCCAGAATAACATTGACAAGGCAACTGAACAGCATTTACTATTGAGCAGCGTACTCAATGCCTCACCAAACAGCATTACCGTTGAACGCGCTATTCGGGATAAGAGTGGTCAGGTTATTGATTTTGAGGTTATCCTGATTAACCCGGCAGCACTGACTTTAGGCGGATACACGGCAGAATCCGTGATTAATCAGCGAAGCAGTAAACTTAATCCAGCGTTTATCTCGTCGGGTTTACTGTCTGCTTACCGAGAGGTTCTTGATACAGGCAAGCCATTTACGACCGAGCTTTCCAGGCCATCGCAGGATAAACATCTGGCCCTGTCAGTTACGCGGATGGATGCCGAACACATCATCGTTCTGTTTAATGATGTGACCAGAGCACGGCTCGATGCGAAAGCCCTTCAGCAAAACAACGAAGTGCTGGATGGTGTGCTGCGGACATCAGATAGTTCGATTATTGTCTACGAAGTCGTGCGCGATCCGGCTGGTCAACTCCAGGATTTTCGCATTTTGCTGGCCAATGATGCCTGTGCCCGTGTTTCGGGTTACCAGCCGCAGGAACTTGTGGGGATGTTGTTGACAAGGCTTTATCCAGACACAAAACGTTTTGGGCTATGGTATCAGTATGTGACCGTTTATGAAACCGGCGAACCGTTTCGGGGCCAGCATTATTACCCCCTCGTAGACATGTGGTTCGACGTAACGGTCCATAAACTTGGCGATGGGCTGGTGAGTACGTTCAACGACATTACCCAGATTTATAAGGCTACCCAGCAGATCGAAGAACAAGCCCGACTCTTTGAAGGGGTGCTGGCCAACATGACCAATGGTCTGTCGGTGCTGGAAGCCGTACGCGACGAAGCCGGGCAGTTAATCGATGTCCGTTATGTACGGGTTAGTCAAACGATTCTGACCGATACGGGTCTGACTGCCGAACAGGTCGTTGGTAAACCCATGCGGACGCTATTTCCGGGCATTGTCGAAACCGCTTACTGGACAGCCTATCAGGCGGTTTTGAGCACGGGCGAACCGCAGCATTTTGAGGTACACTATAGCTACGATGGCTTCGATAATTACACAGATAACTGGGTGACACGCCTTGACGAAAATCGAATTGTTTCGGTCTATTCAATTATTAATGAGCAGAAAAAAGCAGAGTCGCTGGCTAAACAGCGGGCTTCTATTTTACAGAGCGTATTGAATGGTTGCCAAACGCCCATCGTTTTATTTGAAGCCATGCGCGATTCAGCGGGGCACATCATTGATTTTCGATACCTGATTCAGAATGAGGCCAATGCCCGGCTGGTAGGACACGCTATCGCCGAAACAGCCTCAAAAACGATGTTGCAGGTACTGCCTAATCTGAAATCGTCGGGTATTTTTGACCGCTACGTGGCCGTTACCGAAACAGGCTTGTCGCAGCAGTTTGAGCAGCACTTTACGGATGGACCCCTGGATGGCTGGTTTGCGATATCTATTGTTAAACAGGACGACGGCATTGTGGTAGCCGCCAATGACCAGACACTTCTATACCAGACGCTTCAGCGTGCCGAGCAATTGGTGAGTGATTTACAACACTCGAATCATAACCTGGAACAGTTTGCTTACATAGCCAGCCATGATTTACAGGAGCCGTTGCGCAAAATTCAGTCGTTCGGCAATTTAGTAATCGACCAATACGGCAATCTGTTACCCGAAGATGGTCAGATTATGCTCCGCCGGATGCAGTCGGCTGCCGGGCGCATGAGCCAGTTAATTCGGGACTTACTGGCTTATTCACGCTTATCTACCGAACAGGACCCCTACAAACCCGTTAGCCTGCAACAGATTGTCGATGAAATAGAGAGCGATCTGGAACTGGTGATTAAAGAAAAGAAGGCCCGCCTAACGGTTGGCGATGGCCGCCTTACTCCGTTACCTACCCTAAACGGTAATCCGGTTCAACTGCGGCAGTTATTTCAGAATTTATTGAGCAATGCCCTAAAATTTGCCAAAACCGATACCGTTCCGCAGGTGTCCATTTCGGCCCGGGCCATCACGCCCGACGACGTGCCGACAACGGTCCCTAACCGACATAAACGCTCGTGGGTAGCCATCGATATTATTGACAATGGCATTGGTTTTGACGCGAAGTACCAGGAACAGATTTTTCAGTTATTTGAGCGACTGCATGGCCGCAATGAGTACACCGGAACGGGAATTGGCCTTGCTGTTTGCCGAAAAGTAGCCGAAAATCACGGGGGCACCATCACGGCCCGCAGCCAACCCGGCAACGGAGCCACGTTTACGGTGTATCTCCCTATGTAGTTGATTGGTTAATTGGTTAGTTATGTACAAGTAAGGTTTTCGCGTAGGTAAATCACCAATCAACTAATCAACTAATCAACCAACTTCACTCATACCGCAACGCTTCGATTGGGTCGAGTTTTGAGGCCCGAACGGCGGGATAAATACCGGCAAATAAGCCGACGCTTACGCAAACAACGAGGCCCAGACCCATCCAGGCCCAGGGCACGACAAATCCGCCTTTTCCCTGGCTGACCACACCGGCAATGAGGTTACCGATTCCCAGACCGAGGATAACCCCGCCAACCCCGCCAAGAATACAGATAACAATGGCTTCGATGAGAAACTGCTCCCGAATGCGTTTAGGCGTAGCACCAAGTGATTTTCGGATGCCAATTTCGCGGGTTCGCTCGGTAACCGATACCAGCATGATGTTCAGCAGCGCAATGGCCGCGCCCAGCAGGGTGATAAACCCAATGCCGAACCCGCCAATGCGCAGATAACCCGTAATGTTTTCGGTTTCTTTAGCCAGATCGTCGGCCCGCTCAATCTCAAACGAATCGGGCTGTCCGAGCGGATCGTGCCGAACCAGCCGCATAACGCCCTGTGCTTCGCCAACGGCTTCATCCTGATCGGCCACCGTTGGCACCGATGCGGTAATGTCGAACGTAAGCTTTTGCGTTCCGGCCACCGCACGGGCATTATCGAGCGGAATCAGAATCATCCGATCATCGCCCCCGCCCGAAAAACCGCCTTTTTTTGCGAGCACACCAATAATTTTATACTGCGTTCCCGACACCCGAATCACCTGATTGAGCGGGTTTAGTTTCTTCTCAAACAAGGTATTGGCTACCTCTGTACCAATGATCGCTACATTCAGCGCGTAAGTTAAATCGTTCTGGGTGAAGTTCCGGCCGGTCTGAAGCGTAAATCCTTTTACGGTCAGAAAGGTGTCTTCTCCCCCCGTTAGCTGCACATTCGGATTCGTTTTTTTAGACCCGAATTTAGCCTGAGCAGCCCCCGCCACCACGGTCGAAACAGAAATGGTAGCCCCATACGGAAACCGCCGTTTGAACTGCACGGCATCGAAATAATCAATGGGTGCGTCCTGTTTTTGAATGCGCCCCCCTCGCCGAAATGCATCCTGCCGGGCCACGATACTGAACGTATTGGCACCCAGCCCGGCAAAACTCGTGTTGACCGAATTCTGAATACCGTCGATAGCCGTCAGGATACCCACCAGTGACGTAATACCGATGGCAATGATAAGCGACGTAAGGATGGTTCGCAGACGGTTACCCGCAATTGAGCGCAGGCCTTCGCGGATATTTTCGAGTAGGTTCATGAACCAGGATTGAATGACTGAGTGATTGAATGATTGAATAAGGGTGACGTAGGTATTCACCGCGACGGCGAACCATTCAACAATTCAATCATTCAATCACTCAAGCTTTGCACAATATTTGCGTATCTTTCGTTATAACAAAACTACCACAAGCATTCTTAACGGGGAAACCAATGAAACGTCTGCTGTTGCCGCTTATCCTAATTCTGACGCTGACGGGTCAGGTATGGGCCTCTAAAATTCTGATTCCGATGGACGATACCCAGAAGAATCATTTAAAGGCGTATGGTATTGCCTATTGGGTGCTTAAAGTTCATGATACCGAAATCGACTGGCTTCTCAACTACCGGGGCGGTTCGTTTCTGATGCCCCAAAGCCAGTCGTTCATTAACGAGATGGTGATTCGGGGGGTTAGTTACGAGGTAATTTCCGACGCGCAATCAGCACAGATTTTGTTGGAAGTGGGTGCGGCTGATGCCAATATGGACGCGGTGAAACTGCAAAAGCCCCCCAAAGTAGCCGTTTATTCGCCCAAAACAAAACAGCCCTGGGACGATGCCGTGACGATGGTCATGAGCTACGCCGAAATTCCCTATGACGTTGTTTTCGACGAAGAAGTGATGAATGGAAAACTGCCGGAATATGACTGGATACACCTTCATCATGAGGACTTTACGGGACAATATGGCAAATTTTTTCACTTCAAAGACCAGCCCTGGTACATTGCCCAGAAGCGAGAAGCCGAAACGATTACCCATAAATTTGGCTTCACTAAGGTCCCTCAGTTGAAGCGGGCCGTTGCCCAGAAAATTCGCGATTTTGTGCTTGGTGGCGGCTATCTATTCGCTATGTGTAATGCCACCGACACCTTCGATATTGCCCTCGCGGCCCAGAACACCGACATCGTGGACTCGTTCTACGACGGTGACCCCGCCGACCCAAATGCCAACAATAAATTGGATTACAGCCAGACGTTTGCTTTCCGTAATTTTCAGGTCTATACCAATCCTTACCTGATTGAGTTTTCGAATATCGACAACCAGCCCGAAGAACGTGGCCTGAGTGAGCATAATGACTATTTCACACTGTTCCAGTTTTCGGCCAAGTATGATCCCATTCCAACCATGCTGACGCAAAATCACCTGAACGTGATTAAGGGATTTATGGGACAGACGACCGCGTTCAAGAAAAACCTGATTAAGCCCGAAGTAGTCATTATGGCCGAAAATCGGTCGGCTGGCGAGGCCCGTTATATCCATTCGCCCTATGGCCGGGGTTTCTTCACGTTCTACGGCGGCCACGACCCCGAAGATTACCGGCATGAGATTGGCGAAGAACCCACCGACCTGAATCTGCACCCCAACTCAGCCGGTTATCGCCTGATTTTGAACAACATACTGTTCCCCGCAGCAAAGAAAAAGAAGCAGAAAACGTAACAGACAATGTGTTTTATCAACGTGAGGCCCGCCGGAATGCGGGCCTTTTTTTCGCTTCGTTAACTTTAATACTAACTTAACTCGGTTTCAATCGGGGTTTAATGAACGAGTGGGTAGTTAGCGAAACATTTTTATCGTTCGTTAACTGTCATGAAAAAATTCGTCTTCACTTTGTGTTTACTGCCTGCCCTTTGTCTGGTTAGCTGCACCACCATTCGCCAGGGCGAAGTGGGCGTTTTACGTAGGTTGGGAAAATTAGATCCCATCGTACGCGGGTCCGGCGTTCATGGTTATAACCCACTCACAACAACCATTATCCGGGTGCCAACGCGCACAATCAATCTCCCGCTGGCTCTTGAGAATATTCCGTCGAAAGAAGGGCTGAACATCAGCGCGGAAATGGCTGTGTTGTATCGTATCGTGCCGGAGATGGCACCACAGGTCCTATCTACCATTGGTGATAAATTTGAGAGCGTCGTGATTGTAAGCGTATTCCGGTCGGCGGCAGCAGACGTTTGCGCCCGTTTCTTCGCCAAAGACATGTATACGGGTCAGCGCGAGGAAATCGAAAAAGAAATTGCCATCGAAATGCATAAAGTGCTTGAGCCGCGCGGCATTGTGGTTGAAAGTGTGCTGATGAAAAGCATCGAACTCCCGAAAGGTCTGGCGCAGTCCATTGAGCAAAAGCTCGAAGCCGAACAGCAGGCGCAACAAATGGAGTTTGTATTACAAAAAGAACATAAAGAAGCCGACCGCAAAGTGATTGAAGCCAAAGGTATTGCCGACTCACAAAAGATTATTTCGGAAGGACTCAACAAGCAAATTATTGAGTATAAAACCATCGAAGCCTTCAAACAATTGGCCACCTCGCCCAATGCGAAAGTGATTATTACGGATGGCAAAACACCCATGCTTATTTCGCCCACGACCAATGGTCAGTAAGAAAACCATTCGTCAACCATCTCATCGCGGCTCTTGCTTTCTAATTTCCGCTCCAGATCATCCGGGATTTTCGGAAAGAAATCAAGGCCCGTCAACTGCTCGATCCGGTCGACCGGAACGACAAACTGTTTGATGGATTCACTGGATGCTTCATTGTTCAACAGAAAGCCGATCATACGAACAGTGGGCCTGTCGCAGTATAAAATTACCTTATAAAATTTTTCGGGAACGCTAATTTCGTTGGCTTTCCCAATGGTTGGCAATCCGGGTTTCAGTACCGGCCCGGTTATTACGTAAAGTCCTTTGTCGCGTCTGGCCCACGACCGTACCTGATTTTCGAGGTCGCTCCAGATACCCCGATTAAATTGAGGTGCCTGGGGGGTTATATTGCTCATAAAAAAAGTCTCGCGCATCATTCGCTGTGAGTATTTGAAGTCAGCAGCCGGGGCCAAATGCCCCCGATCATAGCCCGACCGAGTATAATCCGACGGGAGAGCCGTGCCGTTTTCAACCGTTGGGTCGGGTTTGAATTGCTCGTATTTGCGGTCGGCATCGCCCGTTGTTTCATAAGCGAGCAATGGATACGCTACCCATTCGGCATCTTTGTATTCATTACGGTAGCGAAGCGCGTATCCTTCATGACGAACAAGCTCACCACCGGATTTGGAAAAGGGCAACAAAAAATCGACCTCTTTCTCAAAATCGAACCGCGCATTTCCCGACGATTCTACGGATGGTTTTCGGGAGTTGTTATCACTGGCTTCGCTTTCATCCGACCCGTCGGACCGCGACCCGTTTTCGCCGGACCGATTATCAGTTGCTACGTCAGGATTGTTGGGTTCGGGGGCTTTGTAAGGATTATTGCCTTCCGTGCCGGGTCGGGAGCGACCCAGCCCGATCAGTTGCCGAAAGTCGTTCCAGAACGCAACAACGGGTTGAGTTCGGCCACCGTAATGCAGAAAAAGCCCGATCAGGAAAAAGATGAAGAGCAATACAAGCGTATTTCCGCGAAGACGAAAACCACGACGAACGTATTTTTTGGTTGAAAAACGAGGATTGAAACGCATACGGGTAAAGTTACGAAAGCAGACATTAGTTTGTAGTTTGTCGTTCGTTGTTGCTGCGAACCATGTTTAGGAAGAGATGTCATCTTTCCTGACATCAAAGTGAAAAAGATGACATCTCTTCCTAAACATCTCTACGAACTACAAACCGGAAACGACTGTTAAAACTCCATGTCATCGTTGAATATTGTCGTTATTGGTGGCGGAGCAGCCGGTTTTTTTGGTGCGATCACTGCCGCCGAAACCTTCCCGGATTCCACCATTACGATTCTCGAAAAAACCAGTACCGTCCTCAATAAAGTCCGCATATCGGGTGGAGGACGCTGCAATGTTACCCACGCCTGTTTCGATAACCGGCAGTTGGTCAAACACTACCCGCGTGGCGAGAAAGCCCTGCGTTCGCTCGTCAATCAATTCGACGCATCGGCCACCGTACGCTGGTTTGAACGGCATGGAGTTGAGTTGAAAACGGAAGCCGACGGGCGTATGTTTCCGACTTCCAACACTTCCGATACCATTGTCAACTGCCTGCTTACCACCGCCCGGCGGCTAAATATTCAGGTTCGTACCCGCTGCGGAGTGGCCTCACTCCTACCCAACGAAACAGGCCATTGGTCAGTCGAATTGCTCACCGGCGAAACCCTTCTTGCCGACCGCGTTCTGATTGCAACGGGTGGGTATCCGCAGGTTAATTCGTACAACTGGTTGCCCGAACAGGCTGAACCGCTACTATCGCCAGTGCCATCCCTGTTCACATTCAATGTGCCCGACAGTACGTTTCTACCCTTAGCGGGCGTGTCCGTGCAAAACGCAGGTGTGTCTGTTGTGGGTACAAAACAGGAGCAGCGCGGACCGTTGTTACTCACACACTGGGGGTTCAGCGGACCCGCCATCCTGCGTTTATCGGCCTGGGCCGCCCGCGACCTGGCCGATGCCAACTACCGTTTCACCCTCCGAATCAACTGGCTACCGGATCTGAACGACAACAGTTTACGAGCCTCGTTGCAGGATTTCCGTCAGCACAATGGCCGCAAATTGGTTGTTTCGCAAAATCCGTTTGGCCTGCCTTCCCGGTTATGGCAGGCAATGGCCGAAGAGTCAGGTATTTCCGACGCGCAACGCTGGGCTGATCTCCCCGCCAAACCCCTGAACCGACTGGCCGAACGACTCACCAATAGTCAGTTTCAGGTTGTCGGAAAAAGTACATTTAAAGATGAATTTGTGACTTGCGGAGGAATTGACTTCGATGGATTAGACCTGCAAACGCTGGAGAGCAAAGCACATCCGGGCCTGTTTTTTGCAGGCGAAGTACTGAATGTGGACGGAATCACCGGCGGTTTCAACTTCCAGAGTGCCTGGACAACGGGATACGTAGCCGGAGTCAATATCGGAAAAGACGGACGAGATAATTAGGAGTTACCGAGTATCATCGAAGCTGTTTGAATCAGGGGCGTTGAGCATAGTTTTAACTATGTTCGGATGTTATCCGGTCTCCGACCGGCATTATAACTCAATTTTACGCCGGTCAGAGACCGGATAACACCCCGACGAAGTTGAAAACTTCGCCGAACCAGCTTATAAAGGCTAACTCAAATAACTTCAACGCTTTCATATTGAGAATATTTGGAAAGACGTACAGGATTATCAGGAGTAGCCTGACAATCCTTGACTACTCTTTACCGCTAAGCACCGCCCGTGCAGTTTCTTCATCGCGCTTAAGCTGCGCTACCAGCGCGGGCAAGCCCTCAAATTTCTGTTCGGGGCGTAGAAACTCCCGAAATTTCAACGTCATGTGTTCGCCGTAAATATCCTTGTCGAAATCGAAAATATAGGTTTCGATGGTTTGGTGTGTCCCGGCAACGGTGGGCCGGAAACCGATGTTCAGCATACCGCCCAGGGTTTGCCCCGCATACTCCACATCGACAGCATAAACACCATTGGCCGGAACGAGTTTGGCCGGATCATCGACCTGTAGATTGGCCGTTGGAAAGCCAATCGTTCGGCCAAGTTGCCGCCCTTTCACAATGGTTCCGGTCAGGCTGTAAGGTCGCCCCAGAAACCGATTTGCCGTATGCACATTCCCCTCATTTAAGGCTGCCCGAATTTTAGACGAACTCACGCCAACCGCTTCAACATCCTGCCGGGGTATTTCCTCGACCTCAAACCCGTATTCCTGCTGGTGTGCTTTGATGTAATCGAAACCTCCTTCGCGGTCGCGGCCAAAGCGGTGGTCATAACCAATCACCAATTTTTTCGTACCGATTTTATCGATAAGAATCTGGCGGATATACTCTTCCGAAGTGAGTTGCGAGAACGAACGCGTAAATGGAATTACGACCAAATGATCGACGCCCGCCTGGTCAAGCAGGTCGATTTTCTCGTCCAGCGTCGTTAATAATTTCAGGTTCTGGCTGTCGTTGGACACCACCGTACGCGGGTGCGGCCAATACGTAATCAACACGGATTCGCCGTTGCTTACCCGCGCAACTTCCGTCAGCCGGGACAAAATGGTTTGGTGACCGCGATGCACTCCATCGAAGGTGCCACTGGTTACAACGGCGTTTTCTAAAGGCTGGATGTCATCGAGACCTCTGTAAATAATCATTCGGTAGTCGGTAGATGGTCGGGTAACACGGCCCGGTAATTCTGGATAAACTGCTCGATGGTACTGGCGTCAGCTAC
This sequence comes from uncultured Spirosoma sp., assembly GCA_964244845.1. Classification (GTDB taxonomy): domain Bacteria; phylum Bacteroidota; class Bacteroidia; order Cytophagales; family Spirosomataceae; genus Spirosoma. The sequence continues at coordinate 13,463 of CAXTKE010000009.1, read as the reverse complement.
CCGAAATTCCCCGATTCGGGTACGGCGTAGGCTGCTCATATACGCGCCATTGTTGAGCAATAAACCCAAATCGCGAACCAAACTGCGAATATAAGTGCCTTTTGAACACACAATACGAAAATCGACGGCGGGGAAGTGTTCGCTGTTCACATCAAAGGCCGAAACTGTTACCTGACGCGCTTTGATGCCCCCCTCCACCCGGTCGGCGGTTTCGCCCCGGCGGGCCTTTTCGTACAGCCGCTCACCATTCACGCGAATGGCCGAGTAAATGGGTGGCACCTGTAAAATATCGCCCGTTAGCTGCTGAGCGGCTTCCTGTATCTGTTCAGGCGTAATGCCCGTCGTATCAAACTCGGCGTCGAATTCGGTTTCAAGGTCAACAGAAGGGGTTGTTTTCCCCAATACGAGGGTTCCGGTATATTCTTTTTCCTGCGCCTGATACTGGTCAATCTGCTTAGTCATTTTGCCGGTGCAGAGAATGAGCAGACCAGTTGCCAACGGGTCGAGCGTACCCGCATGACCGATTTTCTTGAATTTACAAGCAAATTTCAATTTGTTCGCCACATCGAACGATGTCCACGTCAGCGGCTTATCAATTAAAATAATCTGTCCGGGGTCGGGAAGTGGTGGCGTATTCAATAGTTGTGGTAAGTTGGTTTGTGGTTTTTCAGTTTGTGGTTTGTCCTCTGTAGTTAGTCGTTGGCTGACGCATCAGGGCTTGGCGTCAGCCAACGACTAACCACAAACTGAAAAACCACAAACGTTTTACAAAACATCCAGTTTGACCCCAGACGCCAATAAGCCCAGTAACAACAAACCAAGTGCGATTCGATAATAACCAAAGGCTTTGAAACCATAACGTGTCAGGAAGCCGACGAATGCCCGAATGGCCAGCATACCCACCGCAAACGCGATGACGTTGCCGATAAGCAGTGTCTGGTAATCAGCCGGTTGAAGAAGTTTATAGGTTTTGAGGAGTTTGTAGCCCGAAGCAGCGGCCATCGTCGGAACGGCCAGAAAAAAGGAAAATTCGGCCGCCTGCTTGCGGGTTAGCCCCTGAAACGTACCGCCAATGATGGTTGCTGCCGACCGCGACACGCCCGGAATCATGGCAATGCACTGAAAGAAACCAATGCGCAGGGCATCCGGTACCGATACGTCGCCATCGGGACGGGTGTTCTGGTCAATTATCCGGTCGATGAAAACGAGTACTATCCCACCTAACAGCAATGTGATGGCAACGACCACCACGTTTTCGAGCAGGGAGTCAATGAAATCATTCAGCAAAAAACCGATGATGGCGGCTGGCAGAAAGGCGATGAAGATTTTGCTGTAAAAATCCAGCATTGGCTGCCACTTGACCGGAAACGATTTGAGGTAGGCAGGCACCGTAAACGTACCCGTTCGGGTGTCGGTCAGGAAACGGCGGTGATACAACACAAGCACCGAGAGGATGCAGCCAAACTGCACATCGACGGTGTATAGTTTGGTAAATTCATTCCCGGCAATACCGGCCAGCGAGGAGTAAATAATCATGTGGCCCGTTGAAGAAACCGGCAAAAACTCGGTCAGTCCTTCAATGATGGCCAGCGCAATGGCATGAATCAGTTCCATTTACAAGGTTGTATAGTTATAGAGTTGTAAAGTTGCCTGTCAAAAACTTTATAACCTTATAACTCTACAACTTTATAACTTCTTCTACACCTTTGGCCGGGCAAGAATGGCAAAAAATTCGATAACGAAACCGCCCATCACTACAATAGGGCCGAGGGTCAGACCCAGAAAGCCAAAGCCAAATTCTTCTTTGTCGAGACTCATAATGAAGAAACCAGCCAGAATCGTGGCTATGCCAATCAGCATGATCATGTAGTTCTGCCGACCAAACGGCATTGCCGCCGTTGCCGTATCCCGGCGAGCAGGTTCGCTTACAACCGACGACCGAATCGGAGCGATTTTGGGAGCCGTTTCTGGCGTAGCTACTATCTTTTTGGCTGGTTCGTCGCGGGTCAGTGTCGTCGCGCCAGTTTGTTTATCTCTTGCCATGTGCTTTGGTCAGTTATACTTTTTGTGTAACGTATAAAACAGTTTGTAGTTTGCAGCTTATCGTTAAAGTATGTTAATCGTGTTTAATACAACTCATCCAGTGTCAGGCCAAGATACCGATTTACGGCTTGAAATGTACTCAGGAAGCCAATCAATACACCTAACGCAACGATGCCCGCCATCAGAAAAATAATTTTTTCGGGGTCTTGAAATGTCTGTAATTCAGGCAGGTTATGAATGGCAAGTTGCAAACCACCCAACAATAGTAGAACCGCAATAACGCCCGCCAGAAATCCCTGCCACATTCCCCGCCCCAAAAAAGGCCGGGTAATAAATCCGTTCGTGGCACCAACCAATTGCATACTCCGAATCAGCAACCGCTGCGAGTGCAGGGCCAGCCGGATGGTATTATTCATCAGCACCACAATAATTATCAGCAAAATCAGTGCGAAGGACGACATCACAGCATAAATTTTTGTGATGTTCCGGTTGATGTTATCCACCAGATTTTCCTGATACACAACTTCAAACACCCCATCGATTCCTTCTAAATCCTGCTTTACTTCCTGTAGCTTCGCTTCCTCAAAATATCCTTCGCTGAGCTTGATACGGTAACTGTCGTGCAGTGGGTTCTCACCCAGAAACTTCGAGAAATCCTCTTTGGTTTCGGCAATGAACTCCTTTGCCGCTTCGTCTTTAGTGACTAAGTTAACCTGCGGTACGCCGTTGGTTTTCAGGATGTAAGGCCGTTGAGCAATGGTTTGGAAAAGCGTTGTACTTTCTTTTGCATCAAGGCCTTTGTCCAGAAATGCCCGCACTTCGTAATTCTCACGGATGTATGTAACGAGCTTCTTCGACTGGATTGCCAGCAATCCGCAGAAGCCAATTAAAAACAAGGCCAGTGTCAGACTGAACAAAATCATGCCACTGGGATACGCACCTACTTTCTTCTTGTTACGAGCCATTCAGGGGTTCGTGATTATGAGACAAAACTAACGGATTCGACCGCTAAACGGCCCAATTTAACAAAATTTAAGGGGAAATGGTGGAGAAGGCGAAGAAGTGTAGTAAGTGATAGTAAGTGGAGTGAGTGATAGTAAGTGGAGTGAGTGAAAACAGCCGAATACGCGACTACTTACTTCCCTACGTTCACTCTATTTACTTACTGCACTTACTCCACCATTTCTTAGATCCTTTCTGCCAGCACCACCGCCGGATACTCTACTTCAACTAAATACAACCCATTGGCGGGTGCCGCCCGACCCGCTACCGTACGGTCTCGCGCCCGAATAATGTGCTCGAACTGGTCGAGGGTCATCCGCCCCTGCCCAATTTCGAGCATGGTTCCCACGATGGTACGGACCATGCCCCACAAAAACCGGTTCGCTTTAATATGAAACGTCAGGTAGTCGTCATTTGTATGCGTCCAGTACGCAAAATCGAGTCGGCAGTTGAAATGCGTAACGTTGGCGCGGGCCTTACTGAAACTTTGAAAGTCGGTGTGCTGCATCAGTAGCTGACAGGCTTCGTTCATGGCGGCTATGCTCAATGCTGGGCGGAAATGATATGTCAGTCCACTCTGAAACGCACTTTTCTGCCGGGTGATGTGGTATTGATAATAGCGCGAAACCGCCGAAAACCGGGCGTGAGCATCGGCCGGAACGGGAAAAATTGACCGAATAGCAATGTCATCGGGCAAAATACAATTGAGCGAATAAAGCAGGTCGTCGGTCAGGGCGATTGGCTCATCGGCATCGAAATGAGCAAATTGCTGTTCGGCATGAACGCCCGCATCCGTACGCCCACTTCCGACAACAAACATCGGTTTGCCGAATCGTTGCGTCAGGGCTGCCTGAAGGGTCGTTTGGATACTGATGCCGTTGGCCTGCGACTGCCAGCCGTGGTAGGCTGTTCCGCGATACGAGAGTTCAATGAAATAACGCATGATCAGGCAAAAGTAGCGCGATTCTGCCAGACGGACGATGCGGCTTTAAAAAACAACGCCATGCGTCGGGTTCGATGCATGGCGTTGGTAACTGAATGTCTGCTTCTCTATCGGGGACCGCGCGATGGGCGGTCTCCCCGGCTACTACCGCCATTCGACGGTTGGGGCTGCTCCTGCCCACGCGACTGATTTTGCATTCCGCGTCCTTCGGGCCGCTGATAGCCACCATCGGCTCTGCCGGTAGGCATCGACGAACTATTTACCTGCCCCGGCCGTTCGGCCCGCTCGTAGGTTCGGGTTGGTTGTTGAGAATACCCACCAGACGGACTAACCGGCTGAACATCAAGCCGCTGGTAACCACCCGATTGCGTGTTTCCCGATGGATAGCTGCCCCGGCTGGACTCAAATCGGTTCGATGCAGGGGGATTATTATTGCCAGCCGCAGGGCCAGGATTGACTCCAGCCCGGTCAGCCGGATAGCCATTATTAAAACTTCCCCGATTGGGTGTACCCGAATAACCCCGGTTTTGGCTACCAGCGTAATCGCGGTTTGGTGTTTCATTACCGCCATAATTACCCCGGTTATATCCATTATTATTTCCCTGATTATTATAGCGTGACGAGTTATCGAAACGGTCGTTACGCCCGTAGGTTTGACCATAACCCGATGCCTGACCGGGGCGATAGAAACCAACCGAACCATTGCCAATCACCGAACGTCCGGGCCGGTCCATCGGGTCAATTCGATAGACGGGAACACTCCGCCGGGTGATGCGCTCTATATCTCCACGTTGCGGGCCGTAGTTATAGCTGTACCGGTTGTTTGACCCATAATAGTTATTGATGATGGTTGTGTTCTGGTAGATATTAACGACCCGTGACCGGGGTACACTGTAGCTGTACCAGCGCGGGCTGTTAAAATAAACTTGCGGCACAAATGTCCAGTACGGGGCCGGAATGTTGATGTTTATGTTCACGCCGGGGCCAAGTGGCGCCCAGCCATAGTAATCACCACCCGACCGCCACGATACCCAGGCCGGTGCCCAGTCGCTACCCGGAATCCAAAGCCAGCCGCCATACGCCTGATCGAAAATCCAGCGGCCGTAGTGAAACGGTGCCCAGCCCCAGGCATAATCGGATACCCATGTATTGCCATATTCGGTCATAACCCAATGGCCCCCCGTAGCATACGGCTGAAATTCAGGACCGGCATTCGGGAGCCATACATTTCCATAGCCGGGGTGTTGTTCCCACTGTCCGTAAGGTGCCAGTTCGTTATAAAACGACTCGACCGGAACGCTCACACCCGGCTGCGCCACAACCCGCTGCGTCAGTAATAGACCAATAGCCAGTAAAGCAATCAGACCGGGAAGTTTTATTTTTTTCAGGATAGTCATGATACGAGGTTGTTTTTGCTGAGTACCTAAGCTCATTGGAGGTTAGATAAGTAAGCGCATCAAACGTTTAACGAACGTAAAAACAAATCCCGTGTATGCAAAAAAGACAACGCCCGACTGAAAAAATCAGTCGGGCGTTGCGATACTAAATCAGGAAAACCGGAATGGGTAGTTGGGTCAATTACCCACTACTCTTCGTTGGTAATAAACATCTTCGGTTTTGGAGCCTCGATGCCATCTTTACCAAACTGCCGGGCAATGTTTTCGAGCATATAATAATACGTAGCCCAGTAATTCTCGCTCTTTGTCCAGACCCGCACGTCGTACTCGCGCGAGTTTGGGTTCAGTTTGGCAATCAGCACATCGTGTTCATGGTCTTTAAGCGCAAACGGGCAGGCTTCCACAACACGCATAATCGACGCTTTCGTCGCATCTATATCGTTCTGACTACCAACGCCATACACCTGATCGACCCGAATAACGCCTTTCGTGCTGATGTTCGTAATGGCCGATGTTGACAGCGGACCGTTTGGCAAAATAATGGTTTTGTTATCCAGCGTTACAAGTGTTGTGTCGAAAATGCGGATGGCTTCGACGTTGCCCGTAAAGCCCTGCGCCGTAATCAGGTCGCCAACGCGGAACGGCTTGAAAATCAGGATCAACACCCCACCGGCAAAGTTGGCCAGACTACCCTGAAGTGCCAGACCAACAGCCAGACCAGCCGCGCCGATGATGGCAACGAACGACGTTGTTTGAACCCCTAACGTGCTGGCAATACTCAGGAGCAGCAGCACGCGCAGAAGACCATTAAGCAACGACAATAGAAACGGTTGTACATCGCGGTCAACGTGCCGTTTGGTCATTGCCGCCGATAGTAACCGGGTGATCCAGCCAATGAGCCAAAGGCCAATAATGAGGGTCAAAATAGCCAGTACGACACGGCCACCATATAAGGTGATATACGTCACGGCCTGTGTGTAAAAAAGTTCAGCTTTTGTTTGTGCCTGTTCCATAGATTTGTGATGGGAGATTGTTTGAAAATCAGACGTGAATAAACATAAAAGTAACTTATTGATTGTTAGCCCTTATGTTATCTTATTCTGATTAGCTTACCCATTACAACCAGTTTTTACGCCGGAATATCCAGACAGTCAGGGCGGAAGAGAGCACCATCATGGCCAGCGCAAAAACATACCCGTATTTCCAGTGGACTTCGGGCATCTCGTCGAAATTCATCCCCCAAATACTCGCCAGTAAGGTTGGCGGCAAAAACACCAGCGACACCACCGTAAAGATTTTTACGACCCGATTTTGCTCCAGGTCAATCAGACCGAGGTAGGTATTCTGTAGAAACTCCAGCCGCTCGAAAATGAAATTTGTGTGGTCAATCAGCGAGTTAATGTCTTTGATAAGCGTTCGTAGCCGCTGCTGTTCGAGTTCATTGAACCAGCCGTCGGAGCGAATCATGGCCGAGATAACCCGCTGTTTGTCAACCACATTTTCCCGAATCGACATGGTTAGTTCCTGATAATCGTTGATATTGAGCAGCATCTCCCGGTCGAGTTTGGCGTCCAGATCGAGTATGCGGTTGATGGCTTTGATTTCGCCCGATACCAGTTCAATCAAATCGGCGTCGTAATCAATGCGCGACTCGAAAATGGATATCAGAATCTGGGCACCATCGCTAAACAACGCCCGGCGCGACTTTATGCGCTTGACCGTATCGGCAAAGGACTTTATGTCGGCATTTCGGTAGGTGAACAGGGTGTCGTCTTTAAGCAGAAAACTCACCGGAACCGTCACATACCGCTGCTCCTGATCGGGCACCAGAAAGTTGGAGTTGGCAATCATGAAATCGTCCTCTTCAATGTAGCGCGAACTGCTTTCAATTTCCAACTGCTCCTGCTGACTCAGGAAATCGACGTCGAATTTCTCTTCAACGCTTTTGATTTCGGCGGCTGTCGGGTTCTGAAGGTCGACCCATAGCGTGCGTTCGGTGTTGGAAAACGAATCAATATCACGGATTTTACGAACGGACGTTTCGTCTTGCTGAAAGATGCGAATCATAAGAACTGAGCAGACAGATTATGTGGGCGCGTTTGCGGTTGTGATAAAGATGTCATCTTTTTTAAGCACTGAAATGTAAAGATGACATCTTTATCACAACCGCAAACGCGCCCAATTGTGCGGCCGCTAAGTTCGCAGAAAACTATTGGACTGGCGAATGACCGTCCGTTATTTCCCAGCTCATTGCCCGTTGCTCACTTTCCGAAGCTGATAGAAAAGCTTTTCGAGAAGTCGGCTATCGTTCGTGATAATATCCGCTGAAGCCGACATTCCCGTTTTGTAGGCTAACTGTTTACCGTAAGTGGTTTTCAGACCGATGGGCAACTCGACTCTTGCCAGAAACACACTGTCTTTGAGCGGAATATCGGCGATGGCGGTAATACGTCCCCGCACCGCGCCAAACTCCTGATATGGGTATCCGGCAAATTTCACCAGCACCGATTGCCCGATCTGCACTTTCCCGGAGTTATGCTGAGGAATACGCAACTCACCGAAATACTCACTACTCGGCGGAGCCACATAAAACAATTCCTGACTGAGCGCGACAGTCTGATTTTCCTGCACTGTGCCGACATAAATTACGCGTCCACCAACCGGAGCCGTCAACACGTATTTCGTTTTCCAGGCATCGGCTGCGCTTTGCAACGTGTTGAGGGATTGCAGAAATTTATCGCGCTCCTCATCGACCTGTTTATCTAACTCCAGAATTTCCTTTTGTTTGGCGCGTTGCGCGGTCAGGTTGTTAATTAGAGCCGAAGCCGTTTGCTGATACGGCAACTTCCGGGCAATGTTCTTACTTTCTTCGCGCTTCAGTTCGAGTAGGGCAATTACCTTATCCTGAGCCAGTTGCCGCTGAATATCGTAGTCTTCCTGCGCCAGTGTCATATCCCGCGCCTGAATTTGATGCTGCGCCCGCAAGTTATCGGCCAATGCTTTTAGATCACTGATTTCCTGCTTCAGCAGGGATTTCTTTTTGCTATAAAAGCCATTGGTCAGGTAGGACCGCAACTGAATATGTGACTGTTCAAACGTCTGATAAGCGTTCTGCAATTCGCCCAACTGATGGTAGTTTGTCAGGTTCAGTTTGTATAATCCTTCCAGATTTCCCCGACTGGCAATGGCCCATGCCTTCGTTAACTCTCTCGATAACTGCAACACATCGTCGTGACGGGCTGTGCTTTCAATATAAGCCAGTACGGCTCCGGCTTTTACTGTTTTACCGTCCTGCACAAACAACCGAACCAGTTTACCGTCCGTGCGGGTCAGCACGGCCTTTGGGGCATTAACTGATGTGAGTTTGAACGAGGCCCGAACCAAATCCGGGTAATGTATCATCCACGCTCCGGCAAAAACCAGCATAATTACCAGTAGTGCTACCGTTATGCCCCAGCGCAACAACCATTTTGGTGGGCGCATCATGATTTCCTGCACTTCTTCGGAGCGGAGTTCGGTGAAGATTTCTGAACCAGGATTCATTTGATTAAACTGATTAGCATGATCTTTTCAAAATCATCATATCGAATGGCGGCAAAATCATGAAAATCATTTTTATCCTGTAAATCCTGGTTCAGACAAGCTCCAATTGATTTTTTACCAACCGCCAATAATCGCCCTGTTTGGAAACGAGCGTATCGTGCGTGCCGATTTCAGTGATCCGGCCTTTGTCCATTACCACAATCTGGTCGGCATGACTAACGGTGCTCAGCCGGTGTGCCACCACAACAACCGTCCGGCGGTTTCCACTATTACGCCTGAAAAACGCGTTGAGATTCTGAACAATGACGGCTTCGTTGTTGGCATCCAGGGAGTTGGTCGCTTCATCGAAAAAGATGTACTGCGGGTCTTTGTAAACGGCCCGCGCTATCAAAATTCGCTGCCGTTGCCCCTGACTGATACCATTTCCCTCAGTCCCGATTTTGGTATGCAGACCCGATGGCAGCGAATCGACAAATTCACGCAAATTCGCCACCCGAACGGCATCGTCTAACCGTTGCGCGTCGATTCGCTCAACACCAACGGCAATGTTGCGGGCGATGGTTTCCGAAAACAGAAAACCGTCCTGCATCACAACCCCGCATTGGCTCCGCCAGAACGAATGACCCATGTTTTTAAGTGCGGCTTCGCCTACCCGAATTTCCCCTTTATTCGGCTCATAAAACCGGAGTAGCAGTTTCAGCAGTGTCGTTTTACCGCTGCCGCTCATGCCAACGATGGCCGTTGTTTTCCCATCCAGAATAGATAGGTCAATACCCTGCAAAACAGGTTCATTACCCGCGCCGGGGTACTGAAATGATACGTTTTTCAAATACAACCCACCCATTTCGGGCAACGTAGTGGCGACGGGTCGATCTACAGGCTCCTCTTCTTCAAGCGTGTGAATTTCGTTGAGCCGTTCGAGGCTGATTTTGGCATCCTGCAAACTTTGCACAAAACCAATCAACTGCTCGATGGGGCTGTTCAACTGCCCTACAATCTGCTGCATGGCCAGCATAGCTCCCAGCGATAATTGCCCGTTGATAACGGCCTGCGCGGCCAGAAACGTAATGAAAATATTCTTGCCTTCGTTGATGGCAAACGCCCCCGCCTGCTGGTACTGGCTTAGGGATAACCCCTTCATTTGCAGCCGGAAGAGTCGCGCCTGTAACCGCTCCCACGCCCAGCGCATGGGTCGCTCGGCTCCGGCCAGTTTGATTTCCTGCATACCCTGAATGAGTTGGATTAAACTGCTCTGGTTTTTGGCCGACACGTCAAACCGTTTGTAATCGAGTTTCCGGCGTTGGCGCAGAAATAGCATCACCCACCCAATATAGAGCACGCTCGACACCATGAAAATGCCGAAAATACTGAGGTTGTACATGGCCAGCACAGCCCCAAAAATGAGCAGGTTAACCATCGAAAACAGCACCGACAGCGTTTGTCCGGTCAAAAAACTTTCGATGCGGTGATGATCGCCGATGCGCTGCATGATGTCGCCAAATTGCTTGCTGTCGAAAAACGACACCGGCAACTTCATCAGCTTGATGAGGAAATCGGACAGGATGCTGAGGTTGACGCGGGTGCTGATGTGCAGCAGAATCCAGCTACGGATAAACTCCACCGACAGCCGCCCAGCCATCAGCATCAGTTGCGCCCCCAGCACTAAATACACGAACGAAACATTCTGCGTATTGACACCTACATCGATTACGGACTGGGTCAAAAACGGAAACAGCAGTTGCAGCCCGCTCCCAACGGCCAGCCCCAGCGCGAGTTGCACTAACAGCCGCTTGTACTGCCAGAGGTAACTAAACACGCGCTCAAAATTGTAGGCCGTTTGAGGTTCGTCGTCCTGCTCAAAAAATGCCGGTGTTGGCTCCAGCAACAACACGACACCTTCTTCTGTCCCGTAGGTTTGCGATGATAGCCAATGCTGACAAAACTCCTCTGCCGAATAGATCACCAATCCCTTGCCCGGATCAGCGATAAAGACCGTACCCTTACGAGTGATTCGTTTAGGCAATTCGGGAGTAACGGGTATAGCCGGGGGAATGATAATCTCGTTTTCATCAACCTGAAAACTATCAATGAACGGTTGCGGTTGTACGTTACCGTCGATGCGCTCAAAAGTAGGCACCTTACGGCCACCTTTTATGCGGCTCATCCAACCACCGTTCGCGCCTTTGATGTCATAAACCACCACAAAATGGTTCTGATCCCAATAGACAATACAGGGCAAAGGGGCCTCAGCGGCTAATTTCTCAAACGGAATTTTTACGCCCATCGTCTTAAAGCCAATGGCCTCAGCCGCTTCCGAAATCCCCAGCAACGACACGCCCTCTTTTCCAATCTGCGATTTTTCGCGCAACGACTGCACCGTAAACGAACGGCCATAATGCTTCGCTACCATGCGTAGGCAGGTAGGGCCGCAGTCCATTTGATCGAGTTGGGTATAGTGGGGGAAAGTTGGCATGTTATAGGCAAATAGAAAGTTTGGCTATAGAATAACTAACAGTTACAAAACTTTGTATTTGATATAGATTGTTCTTTCGCCACATCTATCAGGTTGACTTATCACTACATTTTTAATATGGGTATTTTTCTTATATATTATTTTCTTAACACGTTCAATATTCACAATTGATTTGCCATTCAGAATATAAGTAACTGTTTTTTGGGGATAATCAAACAGATTGGGCTTAGATACAATTATTCCACTATCTGAATGATCAACAATTTCACCCTTGGCAGGTCGAATATCCTTATAAGTTAGAAAGTATTGTCTTTTGTTAGTGGTCTGTCCATATAATATAACACTATTAGTAATAAAAACAATAACTACACCAAGTGAAAAAACGAAGGAGGAATAGGGTTTCATAGGATGAAAGAGTTTACTATTGAACACATTTTGGAAAGACAAATAGAGGGACTCATATGAGTCCCTCTATTTGTTTATGCATACCCACAAGGTTGTGAAGCGGTTTGATACTGTGACCAACTTTTACCAAACCTATAACAAAAACCAAGTCGCCAGTACCCACATCCATTCGCATCTTCATACATTCGACATTCACCAATATTGCAGTCACCACCACCTGAACCACCATCCCCTCCTTCGCCATCTCCACCTCGTACTAATTTATTCTCTGGAAAGCAGACCATCAGCAAAGGGGTAAAAATTTATTTTTAGTTAATTATATTAACAGTTTTAAATAATCATGTAACAGTTAAGATATACTGTGGATGATTGCTAAGAGGAATCAAATCCCCATTTCTAAGTTGAGAAATCACTATAAACTCAATAATTAAACGGTCACCCGGTCTCATTTGGCCAGCGAGATTATATAGATTTTTTTCCTTGCGCCATGTGGTATAAGCTATTTTGTGATTACCTCGAGCTAAGCTAATTTGGGCTTCTTGAATAATTGCATCTGTTAAAAATTCACTATAAGGTAGGTTTGAACTTCTATAGATTATTGCTTTAAAATCTATACTCTTCGTATCAACATTTATCTTAAATGGCTTATCTAAAAGTTGGCCGTCCGAGAAAATTGAGATTAAAACTCGAGGTTCATTTTTAAAAAAATGAACCCTTTTCATTTCTTTTTCTTGCTGTTCGTAACAATATAAAACAAGGCCGAGAAACATACTAATTGCGATATTAGTTTTCATAAATTTATTGTTTAGCTTAGACGAAATGTTTTTTTAATTTCTTTATCATTTAATGAGAAATAGTTATCTTTAAATGATAAAGAAATTTTTTGATGCATTGTTTAATATTATAATTTTATCAAACAAATTAACACCACATGAACGTACCTGTAGTATTACAATACCTACGGGCAAAATCAGAGCCTTGTGCTGTTCTTTCAGCAAGAGTGCTTCCGCATGCATGACTGTAAGTCATAGTTTCATCATGACTGCCAGTACTCATACAACTCACACACCGGCAAATAAATCCTGCTCCCCCTGTATCGGCATCGTAACCCCCGCGTACTTTCTTCATTTGTTCTTTAGAAAGCAAACTATCAGCAAAGCCTAATAATACTTTTTTCATACTATTAAAAAGTTAGAAGTTAATAATTAATTATATGATTCGATTGAATCCGTCTTCGATAAACCAAGGCGTTGTAGTAATTCATCTACAAGCTGGTTTGTATTTACCTGTTTCAAACGTTGTTGCATATTTTGGCAATTCATTTGATAAATAGGTGTTTGCAGTAAGGTATTTACTTTTTGTTCAATACTTATTGGTGAATCTGTAATCCGGCCCCGCAAACCAAATTGCTGAGACACTACCCTGGCACTATTACCTGGCTGGTCTACTTTCTTATTCAGCGGATAAATTAGCATAGGCACCCCTGCTTCCAGGCACTCTTTTATGGTTCCTAATCCGCCATGTGTAATCATTAAATTACAAAATGAAAGTAAGTGTAATTGCGGAACAGTGGGTAATAGCTGTATATTCTCTGGTGTACTAATTATTGATCCGTGAGTAAGTCCGTAAACGTTTTTGCTTTACTTAGGCATGGCAA
>CAXTKE010000008.1:273062-297304 GCA_964244845.1 uncultured Spirosoma sp. | reverse complement strand
TGTATGGCGGGTGGTGAGTTGCTTACCCTACACCCCCCACGGAAAAGTCGATAAAAGGGCCTTGGCCGAGCAGGAAGTGACTTATGTTGAAAGTAAACAACCTGACGCCGTTCTGCCGCGTACGGCCACCGAACAAGTGCTTCAACAGATTTGGCAGGAAGTTCTTGAGAAAACGAATTTAGGCATTCGGGATAACTTTTTTGACGTAGGGGGGCACTCGCTGAAAGCCACCCTACTTGTCTCGCGGATCTACCGGCAGTTAAACGTTCAAATTAACATTAACGAAATATTTGAGCACCCTACCATTGAAGACATTGCCCGGCTAATTGACGGCGTTGGCACTGACCCGTTTGCACTCATTCCGACATTACGCGAACAGGATTTTTATCCGGTTTCACCCGCTCAGAAGAGACTTTGGGTTTTGAACCAGTTGGAATCCGGCCAATCGGCGTACCTGATTAATGGGTTCTATCAGATAGCGGGCGTTCTTCATGAAACTATTTTCAACCAGGCATTTAATGTCATTTTAAAACGACATGAGAGCCTTCGTACAACATTTGATTTGGTGGCGGGCGAGGTTCAGCAATTCATTCAGCCTTATGCATTTCAGCCACAGGCCGTTGAGTTTATCCATTCGGCTAACTACCAGTCGCCTGAGGAATATCTGACAGAACTGGCCGAAGACAACAGAGACCATGCGTTTGATTTAGAGAAAGGGAATCTGTTCCGGGTAAAGGTAGTGTCCTTCGGTTCAGGCGATCAGCTACTGACCTTCTGCGCTCATCATATTATCTTCGACGGCTGGTCATTGCAACTGCTGTTCAACGAGTTAAGTACCGCTTATAATGCACTTTTGCACGGTCAGGAGGTGAGTTTACTGCCGTTACGGATTCAGTATAAGGAGTATGCCTCCTGGCAACTCGCTCAACTCTCGGGAACGTCGCTGACGGAACAAAAGGAGTATTGGACAGATAAGTTTGCCGAGAGCGTTCCGGTTCTCTCATTACCAACTGATTTCTGCCGGCCTGCTGTTCGGGAAGCTCGCGGCCAACGGCTTTCATTTGTTATCGAAAAAGGTATGCTGGACGCGATTCGGCAATGCTGCCGGTCATTCGAGGTCAGTCCGTTTATGTTTCTGATGGCAGCCCTTAACACATTATTGAGCCGGTATGCTGGTCAGAATGATATTGTGCTGGGCACACCTGTGACAGGCAGAAATCACATCGATCTTGAAAATCAACTGGGGTTTTTCCTTAACGTACTACCCATCCGTGTTCGCACGAATCCGTCGGCTTCGTTTGCGACGCTCCTGAGGGAAGTGCGGAAGGAAATACTCGATAGCTTTAAGTACCAGCAGTATCCATTCGATTATCTGGTTGAGCAACTAAATCTGGATCATGATATGAGTCGTTCGCCCCTGTTTGACGTATTGGTCAGCCATCAACGGCTTCAGGCGTCGGCTGAGGAAAATTTCGACCAATTAACTTTTCAAAGCATTTCGGCCAGCACAACCGTTACCAGCAAATACGACCTGGAATGGGAATTTAACGAACACAACGAGGCCATCTACGCGAATGTGGTTTTTGCTACCAGTTTGTTCCAAACGGAAAGTATGGAGCGAATGATCCACCACTTCTTAAACCTGCTGAAGACAGTGGTTGCCGACGTGAATACAGTTATCGATACAATTTCAATTGCCGATGAAGCAGAACTAACTCTGCTGGAACAATTCTCTCAGGGGGATATCACTGATTTTGGTTCGACATCGCAAACGGCGGTTCAAGTCTTTGAGAAACAGGCCGAACGTACACCTGACCAGATCGCTGTTCGTTGTGCAGGCAACAGCCTTACCTACGCCGAACTTAACGGCCGCGCCAATCAACTGGCTCATTACCTGTCTGATACGTGTGGAGTTGGTGCCGATGACATTGTCGCCTACTGGTCAGAGCGATCCGAATGGTCGCTGGTTGCGATGCTGGGTATTATGAAAGCCGGAGGAGCCTACTTGCCTATTGCCCCTGAACTACCCCTGGAACGGGTCGCCTTTTTGCTGAAAGACACCCGGGCGAAAGCGGTGGTTTGCCACACGAATAAACCAGCGGGCTTAACCAACTTGCCGATTGTCGCGCTGGATGATTCCATACTGAATACTTTTTCGACGGAGAACCACCCGATGGTCAGTCAGTTATCGAACCTGGCCTACGTAATCTATACCTCCGGCTCTACGGGACTTCCAAAAGGCGTTTTGCTGGAACACGCCGGGTTGTTGAATCACTTGTTTACGCGTATCCAGGCGTTCAGTCTCGATCAAACCAGCCGGGTAGTGCAGTCGGCATCGCAAAGTTTCGATATTTCTATGTGGCAGTCGCTGGCTTCCCTGCTTGTTGGTGGGCAGACGTTAGTTTACCCAACGGATTTAGTCCAACAACCCAGCCGCTTTATTGACGCACTCAAAACAGATGAAGCCACGGTATTGCAGGTCGTACCCACTTATTTGAACGAACTGCTGTCAGTGTTTGAATCGAGTGCTATGACGCAGGAGTTGCCTTGCCTCCGGTTTGTGGCAACAATTGGAGAAACGCTCAAAGCCAGTGTCGTGGCGCGTTGGTTTCACCAATTCCCGACGATTCCACTGGTTAACACCTACGGCCCTACGGAAGCCTCTGATACCATTGCTCAGTATGAAGTACACCCTTCTGATATAGGGAAGGCAAGTATTGCCATTGGGCGGCCAATTTCTAACGTGCGAATTTACGTGCTGGATAAAACGGAAAGCCTTTGTCCGATTGGTGTGAAAGGTGATTTATTCGTGGCGGGTCTCTGCGTTGGGCGGGGCTACCTCAACAACGCCGAGAAGACGAACAAGGTGTTTAAAACCGACCCGTTTCTGATGGGGACGCACCACCGAATGTATGCCACTGGCGACGTAGCTCGCTGGACTGCCACCGGAATTCTGGAGTTCTTTGGGCGGAACGACCATCAGGTTAAAATTCGTGGGCATCGCATTGAACTTGGTGAGGTCGAACAGCAGCTAAGCCGCCTGCCAATGGTGCATGAAGCCGCTGCCAACGTTCGGTATAACCACCAGCAAGAGCCGTATCTGTGTGGCTATCTGGTTCTGGGCGATGGCGTAAGTGCTGACACCACGGCTATTCGGCAGCAGTTGAACCAATGGCTGCCACCGTACCTGATTCCAGATCAGTTTTTCTTTTTGGATACAATGCCCCTCACCTTGAGTGGTAAGATTGATCGCAACCAACTCAGTCAACTCAACGCGCCGGCACCGGTATCGACCGCAGAACTTGTTGAGCCAACTTCGCTAACCGAAGAAAATTTAGTTCGGCTTTATAAGGAAATCCTCGACGTGCCGACCGTCAGCGTGACCGATAATTTTTTCCGGTTGGGCGGGCATTCACTGAAGGCCATTCGGCTGCGGTCTCGCATTGAAGCAACGGAACAGATTTCACTAACGCTAAAAGACATCTTCAACCAACCAACAGTTACCCAACTTGCCGAACTTATTGACTCGGTTCGCTGGCTGAATCAGGCCGAACGGCTACCCGATGAGGTGAGTGTCCTTCTTTAATACGTAGTACTCTAATTCTTTTCTACTTTAAACATCACTCATGATGAGCACCTTTTTAACTTTCTGCCGGGCTGTTTTCTGTTTCACGGTGTTTCTGCCGGTTTGGGCGGTTGGCCAGCAAATCATCCCCAATTTTACTCAGGTTAGCCTACGAGCGGATACGACGAACCAAACATTGACCATATTGTATGACCTGGTTGACGATAACCCGGAGGTAGACGTTCGGTTTTTAATCGTCAACAGCGATGGCGTCAGTGTTGAGCCTGGTTCAGGTTCGGCTACCGGGGACTTAGGCGTTTCGGTTCAACCGGGCAAGGGCAAGAAAATTAGCTGGCATTATCAGGATGTGAAACCGTCTCTGGATCAATTCACCCTGAAACTGATTGCTGACGATCACCATCCCGTCGACGTGCAACAACTGATTAATCAGGTCGACGAGAAACGACTTCAGCAGCGACTCAAAAGGATCATCGGGCTACGTAACCCCGTTTCGGAAGCGGGTAAACAACAGTTAAATCAAACCAGAAAGCTGATCAATAACGTTTTCAATAAAGCGGGCTTTCAAACGCAATTGCAGTCATTCATTTTCGGCGATTATCAAGGTCAGAACGTTATCGGACGCAAATCGGGCACGCTGCCAAATCCGTTTACGTACGTAGTGGCTGCTTGTTTTGATACATACGATTCATCGCCTGGTGCCAACAGCAATGGGTCTGGCCTGGTTGGTATGCTTGAAATCGCCGACATCCTCTCAAATTATCAATTAAAAAACAACGTCATAGCCGCTGGCTTCGACTATTCAATTGAAGAATACGTAGGCTGTAACAACTTTCTGTTTCATGGTGGTCTGCGCCCCCACGAGCGACTGGACGGTGCCTTCGATCTGGATAAGATCGGCCGGTATGACGACAAGCCTAATTCGTATCCCAAAGACTTTCCCATTTCCGAAACGAACCGCGCCTACATGGAGAAAAACGAATACCGGGGCAACTTCGTCCGGGTCGTTACCGACAAACGCTCACGAGTGCTGGCGGATCGCTTCAAAACGTGCGCGTCGAATTACGTTCCTGGTCTGACGGTTCTGGTCGAAGCCTTCGACGGATACGGCGAATTTGCCGATGGTCAGAATTTCTTTTTTCAGCAGAGTGATCACATTCCATTCTGGTACCGGAAGCAAAAGGCTATCTGGATAAATGACGGAAAAAGTGGCGACCGAGATGATGACACCTCAGGTGATGTTGAAAGCAAGATCAACTACAAATACCTCAAAAAAATTGTACAAACGACGCTGGCGACTGTTGCCGAAATGGCCGGCATTGAACAGGTCGGTGTTTACGAAGCGGTCGTGAATCTGAACGCACCATTGCTGACCAACGTCCAGAATCACAACTAAGATCGGCTTTAGCTTATTTTCTTGTCCCGGTAACTAATTGCTTGTTATGTATATACTGAAAATACTGCAAAAGCAGCTCGGCTTTCTGGTGCTTATCGCTGGCGTTGGCACCCTCAACAGCTTGTTATACAGTGGCTTATTGATTATCATTAGCCGCAGTGTTAACCAGTACCAATCGGATGCCACGCCAACTAATTCAACGGCTTTGTTCTTTCTGGGATTAATGGTTGTCTCCTATATCAGCCGACGGCTGTTTCAAACACACGTGATTCGATTCACCAACACGCTTTTATTCGATTTTGAGTTATCGATTCTGCGGAAGCTACGCCAGGCCAGTCTGGAAGCTTTTCAAAAAATTGGTTCTCAGCGCGTTTATACCGCCATCGGCGATGCGAAGACGATTGCCCACGTACCCCGTTTTTTCGTGGATGTCATCAACAGCATCATTATCATTCTTTGCGGTCTGGGTTACTTGTTTTGGGTATCGCCAATGGCGGCAAGCTGCACCGTACTGATGACAATTGGGTTGTTGACGCTGTACCATATGAAGAGTCGAATGGTTTCGCCACTTTTTAACCGCATTCGCGATCTGGAAAACGATTATTATCGCTATCTCCAGGACCTGCTTCATGGTTTCAAAGAACTGAAGATGAACAGTAGCCGCCAGGATAAAATGTATCAGGACTTTTTTGAAAAGAACCGCTTCAACACCAGAGACATGGAAATTCAGGCGGCTAACGGCTACATGAACAACGAGTTGATCGGCAGTTACGGATGGTATCTTGTCATCGGAATTGTTTTGTTCGTGATTCCCCAGCTATCGCTGACAAACCGGGCCGACATAACTGCCTTTGTAGTCGTTATTCTTTATCTCATCGGGCCAATTTCGGCCTTGTTAACCACGGTACCATTTCTTACCCGAATTAACGTATCGCAGAAACGACTCCAGGAGTTCAACGAATTTATTGATACGTATATTGATGATCGTTCGGAAGAAATCCCGAATTATCTGACCCGTGATGCCCTTGAGGAAGTCGTCTTCGAGGATGTCGAATATAGCTACCAGCACGACAATGGAAATCCGGGCTTTTCATTTGGGCCAATCAATCTGACGATCAGAAAGGGGGAAACCGTGTTCGTTATGGGCAAAAATGGGAGCGGCAAAAGCACGTTTCTCCTGCTGCTGACCGGGCTGCTATCGCCGACCCGAGGCCGGATTTTATTCAATGGTCGGCCCGTAACTACCAGCCTGCTCTGCAACCAGATAGCCGCCGTGTTTGTGGATGCCTACCTGTTCAGCGAAAACTATGACAACTATGATTTACGGCCAGCGAGTTCGCCCCTGAAGGAATACGCTGACATGCTGGAACTGACGGAGCATCTGCATTTTCGAGAGGAGGTCAATCAACTGGACAACAACCTCTCGAAAGGGCAACGGAAACGGCTGGCTCTGATTTATGCGCTGATGGAACACAAACCAGTTCTGATTCTGGACGAATGGGCCGCCGAGCAGGACCCTTATTTCAAGCATTATTTCTACGAGATGATCCTGCCAAAACTCAAGGAAGCCGGGAAAACCATTATCGCCGTCACGCACGATGACCGCTATTTCGACCAAGCGGATCGGGTCATTCAATTTGACAAAGGTTCACTGATTGAGCGTAGTCAACAACTATTTGGAACGCCTACTCGCTATGGAACCCTCTAAGACCAACTTATTTTGCCTCCCGTTTGCCGGAGGCAGCGTGTATTCGTACCGCAGCTATCAGGAAGCGGCCTCCAATAACATTAATGTTATTCCGGTCGAATTGCCGGGCCGTGGTAAACGATTTCACGAACGGGCTCTAACCGACGTTAACCCAATGATCGACGATTTACTGGGCCAGTGTTACCCAAAATTCGACGAACGGCCGTATGCTTTTTACGGCCATAGCTTAGGTACGTTGCTTGGCTACCTGCTTACGAAGCGAATTATTCACGAACGACTCAAGCAACCCGACTACCTGTTCATGACGGGCCGGGCTGCCCCGTCAATCCTACTCAAAGAACCGCCCCGCCATTTGCTGCCGCGCGACGCTTTCTTTAAACGCATGGAAGAACTTGGAGGAACCCCGCCCGACATCCTGGCCGACGTGACCATCCGCGATATTTTCGAACCTGTCCTGCGGGCCGATTTCAAAGCGGTAGAGACCTATACCTACCAGACTACTCAGCCGTTTGAAGTGCCGATTCACGTGATGATAGGAACCGAAGAAACCGTGACAATCCAGGAAGCACTGGCTTGGCAGAAGGAAACAACTCAGCCTGTGGAACTAACCAGATTTCCGGGTAAACACTTTTTCATCTACCCGTTCAGCGGGCAGATTATGAACATCATCGAAAACAAACTTATAACCGCTAAGCATCAGTAACTGTGGAAAACAATTGTGTATATCTCAAACCGAATATGGTGATCGAACCGCTCATTGATGGCTGGTATGCCTGGGCACATTTGATCTCTCCGGCAACGGCTGCCATGAATATTACCGGTCGGCACCTGCGCATTATGAATTCATTTATCCAGGCTCCGCAGATTCATGAAGCAGCCGTCAAAAATCCAAAACTTAAAGGAGGCCCGTTCATGGATATCCCCGCCAATCGGGTGGATGAGTTGAGAAAACTGCGTGATGATACCCGAAACAATCGCCGTCAAATGGTCGAATTCTCCAACGCCATTAAAGAGTTGGATACCCTCCTGAAGACTAACGCTACCGGCTATTCGCTCGAACCGCTCTACGAACAAGTACCCGATATTCTTAAGGGATACGTTGAACTCGTATACGATCTGAACAATAATCCTTCGTTTCGTTTTTTTGAGAAATTATTATACAAAAGCGAATTTTACGATCCTGGTTCTCAGAGCATTGCCCTCTGGTTGACGCATAATGATGAGCGTCCTTTTGTATTAAGTACCCCACGTCTGGAATCGCAGGAAGAAGGTGTGCTGCACCTGAATATTCCATTCGATCATCCGATGATTGATGCCATTAGCCAGATGAAGCGCAAGCCACGCCCGTTGTCGGAGGTTAAAGCGTTGGTTACGTTCGCGAGTGAACAGGAAGAAAAACTATTCGACTCATTTTTTACCACCGATTCTCCGCTTCCCTACCAGCGCTATACCGGCGACAAAGCCAGAATGCGGTACTTTGGCCACGCTTGCATTCTTATCGAAACAAAAGACACGTCTATTCTGGTCGACCCACTTGTAAGCTATTATGGATATCACCATGAAGTCGCTCGTTTTTCTGACTTTGACCTGCCCGAGCAAATCGACTACGTCTTGATTACTCATAATCACCAGGATCACGTTCTGTTTGAAACCCTCCTGCCGTTGCGTCATAAAGTTAAAACCTTCGTTGTGCCCAAAACATACGGGGGTGCTTTACAGGACCCAAATCTGCGTTTAGCATTCGAGAACATCGGTTTTACGAATGTGATAGAACTGGAAGAACTGGAAACGATTCAGTTTAACGACTGTATGATAACCGGTCTGCCGTTCGTGGGTGAACACAGCGACCTCAATATTCAGTCGAAAATTTGCCATCACATCAAAATTGGTGATTTCACCATCTTGTTCGCAGCCGACTCCTGCAACATTGAACCCCGGCTTTATGACCATGTTCATCGCCTGGTTGGTGATATAGACGTTCTGATGCTTGGCATGGAGTGCGACGGTGCACCTTTGTCGTGGCTTTACGGCCCCCTGTTAACCAGCGAACTGCCGCGCGATAAAGATGGCTCCCGACGGCTGGCCGGCTCAAATTATGAACGCGGCATGAAGCTGGTGGAGACGTTCAATCCTGACGAAGTGTATGTTTATGCGATGGGGCAGGAACCCTGGCTGGAGTTTATCAGCAGCATTAAATACACCGACGAGTCGAATCCGATTATTGCTTCCAATAAGTTGGTTGCTACGTGTCAGTCGCGCAATATTATTTCCGAACGGCTTTATGGTGAGAAAGAAATCTTCTACAAAATCAATCCGGAAAAGGTCCTGACAGAGCCGGTTCTGGATGAAGTTTACTGAAAAGCCCTCTCCTTTTAATCAACAAACGATAACAACTATGATTCACCTGTTCTTCAATCGGCAACTTCTCGCAGTACTGTTGTTTTTTCTGGTGGAAACGACACTTTACGCCCAGAATCCTGCGGAAAATCCGGTCGCGGGAGCCCTGCCAGGCCGAAATAACTGGACAAATCGAGTGCGTTGGTCATCGGTCATCAACGCCGAGGACGTTACCGGATTAATAAAGACGGGTAACCTGGTCGATTCAACGGTTTTTGCGAGGACAGTGCAACAACTGTCCGCCAAGGGTGGGGTGTTTTACTTTCCGAGCGGAAACTATCAATTCCACTTCGACGTGACCTTGCCTGACCATGTCATCTTGCGGGGGGCTAATCGACGCGACTCATTGCCGCTAACTCATTTCCTGTTTTCCAAATTCAATCCGTCGCCGAAGCAACCCAACGAGACAGCCGTACCAAGAAAGATTACGATTGCCGCCGGTACGACCCGCACGATTGGATTAGTTAACCTCGATATCAACCGGGCCTACATTGACTTTCGGACGAATACGCCCCATCAGGCCCTAACTAATGTTGTCTTGTACGGGCTTCGCATCAACAACGCGGCAGCGCTTAGTTCGACCGTGCCGACGGCCTACCAGAGTGCTCACAACCATCAGTGGCAGCGTTGGCCAGATGCACGGACCGGTTCCATTAACCTGACAGCAAATCACAATTTCCTGATCGCTCAATGCCATATTAACGACGAACCAACGGATAACTACCGGCAGAACGGCTACCTAATCGACGATGGGATGAGTTTCGACGGCACCCAGGCAATGTTCAAATTTACGGATCATACGGGCTTGAACCTTCAAACCTCCCGGCACCGGAAAAATAGCCTGGTTAGCCACAACGTGATTCGGGTGACAGCGGGTAATGCGGCTATTGCTGACGGATTCACTCCGATGGCAGACGAAAAAAATCAGCAATTGATTATCGCCGAAACGAAGAATATCGTCAGCGATGGTATTCACACGCAGGGGATGCACTATACACTATTGTACAATGACGAAGCCCTTAGTGAAGCGCGTCAGTTTTCAAATAAGGAGGGCGATACATTGGCTTATCGGCTAATCAAACCCGACGCTTATGATCAGACGAAACGGTATCCGCTGATTCTGTTTCTTCACGATTATGAGGAAACCGGAACCGACAACAAGGCGCAGCTTCGGCAGTTTATATGGCAGCTTGCGGAAGCGAAGAACAAGGAAAAATACCCTTGTTTTATTGTTGCCCCGCAATTGCCGCCTACCGAAAAACGCTGGCGCAGTGAAGCATTTTCCAGCAACACCTGGCAGCTACAGGCAAACGTCGGGATGCTTGACGAACTCAGTAGCCTATACCCCATTGATCCGAATAGAATCTACGTGATTGGCATCAACGCAGGAGGAGAAGCCGCCTGGGACATCGCCATTCGGTATCCACAAAAATTTGCGGCTGTTGTGCCACTGGCGGCCTTCTACCGGTTTTCGCCCCATTCGGCACGGCAGCTCCGCTCGATTCCCATCTGGACGTTTTTCGGCGATTCCGACGAATGGTTTGGGAAATTGACCAAGCAGGGGATGAAATCCGATTTGAAAGCCGCCGGGCTCGATTTTCGGCTGACGGAACTGCCAAACATGGGCCATAAATGTTGGAATGTGTTGGTTGATGAAGTTCCCGAATTTCTGCCCTGGTTGTTCGCCCGCCAAAAAAATACAATGCCTTAATATCGGATTTTTAATGGAGCGGACTCAAATTATAAATTGGGTCGTCTCAAATCTTTTATGAGATGATTTGCCTGGTCTGTGGCTCTACTTTTGACTCGTTCTTTTCACGCAAACTATTCTAAGCTATGATACGTGTTCTTGTTTTCCCGATTTTATTTCTGCTGGTAACAGCTAATCTAATTCAGGCGCAGACGCCGACGTTCCTTGTTAAAGGGACGGTTGTTGAGAAGAAAGATCAGCCGGCTCCGATGGCGATTCTTAAATTACTCGTCGCTAAAGACTCTGCTTTTCATAGTGGCGTGGTGGCGAACGAAAACGGTGAGTTTGTCTTTATGATTACCGCTCCCGGCGACTATTTTGTTCAGGCTTCTTATGTTGGTCGTACGAATATGAATAGCCCTATATTCACTGCCAACATAGGCGATTCGCTAATGCTGGCTCCCATCCAACTTATTGAGGAGGGAACACTGTTAAAAGCCGTTGTGGTGAAAGGTCGTCAGCAATTGGTTGAGCAGCAGGTAGACAAAACCGTACTGAATGTGCAGGCCGACGTGACGGCTTCCGGCAAAAACGCGTTCGAAATACTGCAGCAGGCACCGGGTGTGGTCATTGATCCAAACGATAACATTCAGATGGCGGGCAAACAGGGGGTAAACGTTTATATCGATGGTCGGCCCGTCAATTTATCGGCTGCGGACTTAGCTAATCTGCTGAAATCGACACCCGGTGCTAATCTGGAGAAGGTAGAACTAATTACGAATCCTTCATCGCGCTACGACGCTCAGGGTCAGGCCGGCATCATAAACATCAGGTTTAAGAAAAATAAGTCGATGGGTATGAATGGCAGTGTAACGGGCGGCTATGCCCAAAGCCAGCACAGCCGTCAGAACGCAGCGATTGATTTGAATTACCGGATCAACAAATTGAATCTATACGGCAACGCTGGCTGGAATGGGGGCTATCAGCACACTCAACTCAACGTTAACCGCATCGTGAAGCAGGGAACGCTGACGCAGAAATTTGATCAGAATGGATACGATGATGACCGGTGGAACCGATACGTTGTTAAGACGGGTGCTGATTATTACCTCAACAACCGGCATACGCTGGGCTTTATGGTGATGGGAAGCACGAACCAGCTTCAGTTCGGAACCAACAGTACGACCAACATCGGTAATCTGGCAGGTCGGGTGGATTCAATGGCAGTCAACCGCACCACTAACCCCAGCCACGACAACCGCCTGAATACGGTTTTGAACTACCGTTTTGCCGACACGTTGGGTACTGAACTGATTCTGACGGCTGATTATACTACGTTCGGTAACCAGGGAATTACTACACTTATCAGTAATTTCTACAACACAGAGCGTCAGCAATCAACCGGCACCCGAGGTAACCAATTTAACACCTCAACGGATATTCGGGTATTCAGCTTTAAAGGCGATCTGACCAAAGAATGGAAAGCGACAAATAGCAAACTGGAAGTAGGTTTTAAAACCAACTTTGCCCAGACCAACAACGATTTCCTCGCGCATCTCTTACGGGAAAGTCTGTTTATTGCTGACACGGGCCGCACCAACACATTTCGCTACACCGAAAACATCCATGCAGCGTATGCAAACCTGCTGAAAAAATGGAATAAATGGACGGTTCAGGGTGGTTTGCGAGCCGAATACGCCCAAGTTAAAGGCGTCTCGACCAACCTGACTGAACAGGTAAAAACAACCCCGGATACGAGCTATCTGAACGTGTTTCCAACCGCCTTTGTGCAGTTCCAGGCTACGCAGAACAGCCAGTTCAATCTGAACTATAGCCGTCGGATTCAACGGCCTAATTACCAGGACCTGAACCCCTTCGTCTACCAGTCGGACCCTTACACCAGTGATCAGGGTAACCCTTATCTGCGGCCTCAGTATACCAACAGCATGGAACTCGCTTATACCTACAAGTGGGCACACACCATCCGCTTTGGATATAGTCACACCAACGACTACTATACAGACGTTACCCACCAGCATGGAACATTAACGACCCGTACTATCGAGAACGTGGGCAAGGCCGATGTTCTGAATCTGTCCATCAGCACGCCGTTCAAGGTAACAAAATGGTGGAATGGCTATTTGAGCACGGGTGGTAACTGGAACCTGTTTCGAACCGTTTTGCCGGAAGGACGGGCCAACGTGACGGCACTGAGCATGAACGGGTACATGCAGCACAATTTTACTCTGCCAAAAGACATTACCGTCCAGGTATCGGGCTTTTATAGCTCACCACGCCGGGAAGCTGTTTTTTACAACCGTGGCCTGGGCGCCATGAACATCGGCATCCAACGGAAAATCATGAAGCAGAATGCCACGGTGCAACTCGGTATCGACGACGTTTTGAATACCATGCGCTGGGCACAACACGTCGATTTTGGTTCGGTTCAGTTTGAGTCGAGCCGGAAGTGGGAAAGCCGCCGGTTCAAAATTCAGTTCACGTACCGCTTTGGTAACCAGCAATTGAAAAAAGGTCGCGAGTGGTCGTCGGATGATAACAAAAACCGGATTAAAGAAAAGAATGCCAACTAATAATGTGATTTAACTTCTTTCCAGGTACATAAAACAATCAACGCCATGAACACAAATCAGAAAACAACCGTCCAGTGGAGCTACCTGCGGCTCATTATCTTTTCGTTGCTAAGTCTGAACAGCTCTTTATACGCTCAGCACTCGGCGAAAATTCAGGGAAATGGCCAGGTGACGTCACGCATGGAATTGCTTCAGCCGTTCAGCACGCTGAAATTAAACGGCTCCTGGGCTACGGTTGAAGTGTACTGCGGCAAAATGCCCAAGATTGAGATAACGACAGACGCGAATATTCAGTCGAATGTGAAAGCAATTGTTCAGAAGAATATATTAACCATCCAGAGCGAGGGCTGGATAGAGCCGACCAACATGTTGATTCGAATTCAAACGCCATTCATGACCCGTCTGGAAACCGACGGCTGGTCGCGGGTGACTGTGCAGGACATCAATTCGCAAAATTTCTGTGCCGTTGGCGAAGTTGGTAGTATCAGCCTTGGGGGTCAGGTGGATGAATTAAATCTCAATCTGAAAACTACTCATGTCGACGCCCGTCAGCTAAAGGTGAAGCAATTGGTCGTCAACATGACCGGCAGGGGTCGGGTGATATACAATGGCAATCCGATTCGCAAAATCAACGCGAATGAAGGCCAGATTGTGTCGGCAACCGAGGCTATAAAAAAGAACCAGGAGACGTTCAGCAACATCGCGCTTACTATGCGCAATAACCGCCTGCAACCGGCGCGACTGCTGGTGATGGGGCCGGATGGTAATCCCTTTTCCTATGGCTTCGATATAGGCCCGTTTAGTCGACGGTTAGAACAGTGGCCAATTGGCACCAAAGTGTTTCAACGCGATAAAGTAGGCAACCGGGGCACACTTCTTCTTCAGGTTAGACCAGAAAATGCTGGAAAAGTAGTATCATTGTTCTGACTGCAAGCGCTTGAAGCAGGCTGGTATGAAGTTGTATTTTAATGAATATTCTACTCCTTTGGTTTTCGGATTCGTTCAGGGCTGGATCTATGCCATTCTGCTGTGGATTCGTGGCAGGCGTAACGAGCGGTTATCTGATTTTCTGCTGGCCTGGCTGATTGTGGCCTGTTGCCTGGAAATTACGGATTACATGCTTGGTTTTCTGGGCGTAGAGATTCTTTGGCGGGAGCTTGAATTTTTCCCTCGCGACATCAGCCTGCTGTTAGGGCCGCTTAGCTATTTTTACCTGAAAAGTTTGACGAATGTTGATTTCCGCTTCTCCCGGAAGGATGGCTGGCATCTGCTGCCCTTCCTGATCAAAACAAGCTACCACCTGATTGTTTTTTCAATGGGCAGTCAGTTTGTTCAGCACTGGGAAGAGACGGTGCATCGTCCATTTCACATTACCGAGTTTGAGGCAGTACTCTATCTGGCATCCAATTATTTCTACCTCTATCTCTCGCTCCGGCTCTACCAAAGTTACCGGCAATGGACACCTACGCAGTTCTCAGATACCGAAACGATTAGTTTTAGTTGGTTTCGTAACTTTCTGATTATTTTTTCATTGAGCATAACGTTTAGCTGGTTCATATACTTTCTGGACCTATGGCTCAACCTTCCGTTTGCCCAGGACTGGTGGAGTGAACTGGTTATTGCGGTACTGATTTACTACCTGAGTATCAGCGGATATGCGCAGCAGCAATCAACAAAGCGGGTAGCGTTTGAACCAGAACTTCCAGCTACGCTACCAGTAACTTTACCCATTGCCGAACCAGTGATTGCCAGTCCAGCCGCCGAACCAGCCACGCGGACACACGAACTGCCGGAACTGGCTCTATGGCGGGAAAAACTGCTGGCCATCATGGATGAACAGAAATTATACCTCGATTCCGAACTGTCGCTGGCCGATCTGGCCCGTCGGCTGCACACGAACACGTCGATGCTTTCGCAGGTCATTAATGTAGGACTTGGGCGAAACTTTAATGACTTCGTCAACGAATACCGAATCAACGAATTTAAAAAGTTAGCCCTCGATGAGTCCCGGCAACACCTGAGTTTGCTGGGCATTGCACTCGATGCTGGCTTTAATTCAAAGGCCACCTTCAACCGGGTGTTTAAGAAAAGTACAGGCGTTTCGCCTAAAGAGTTTGTGGACGAGGTACGCGCCGGTGATTCCGTTGCAACTCGTTCTTCCAGCTAAGAGTAGCCCCCTAATTTTTTTTCCTGCCTTTCTTCGGCGACCTGACCGCGAGCGATAGCTGCGTTCTTCGGCGATAGCGAAATCATTTGTCGCTTATAAACTCCTAATTCTATGGAAGTACTTCATTATCTACCTACTTATCGTGTGACGAGTCGGCACAAACGACTCCTGGCGGATACCATGACGCCGGTTGACATCTACATGCGCATCCGCGACCGCTTTGCCAACAGCATGCTCCTGGAGAATTCGGATTATCATGGCAGCAACAATAAATACTCCTACATATGCTTCGACCCAGTGGCCCGGATTGAGTACGATCAAGGCACTTTATCTACGATGCTACCAGGCCAAAAGCGGCAAACGACCCGGTATATTACGCCGGAGCGTTTTCTGAACGCACTACAGGACTTCAAAACTGGTTTTGTGCCGGATGAAAACTCGTTTCCGTTCATCACAAACGGCCTGTTCGGCTATTTTGGGTATTCGGCAGTCGAATGCTTTGAGGACATCAAGCTGCAGGCAACCATAGACCCGGCTACCGACATACCGGCTTCTGTATTTCAGGTGTTTCGATACGTACTCGTTATCAATCA
The DNA here is from genome assembly GCA_964244845.1 of uncultured Spirosoma sp. Taxonomy (GTDB): domain Bacteria; phylum Bacteroidota; class Bacteroidia; order Cytophagales; family Spirosomataceae; genus Spirosoma. The sequence continues at coordinate 281,179 of CAXTKE010000008.1, read as the reverse complement.
CTTCAAAGACGAGCTGTACCTGTTTGAGCATTCCTACGAAACCCCGGATTACAGCGAACCGGAAAGCCAGTTGGAAGCCGTAATGGATCTGATTTCAAACCGCAATCGAGCCACCTACACGTTCAGAACGACGGGACGGGAAGCGTCCAACTTTACAGACGACGAATTCAGAGCCGTTATTCAGAAAGGCAAGGATCACTGCCAGCGCGGAGACGTCTTTCAAATTGTGTTGTCCCGCCGATTTTCTACCCCTTTCGAGGGCGATGAGTTTAACGTTTACCGTGCGCTCCGTTCGCTGAACCCTTCTCCCTACCTGTTTTATTTCGACTATGGCAACTATAAACTGTTCGGCTCCTCACCGGAAGCGCAATTGGTAATGACGGATAAGCAGGCCATCATACACCCGATTGCGGGCACCTTCCGCCGAACTGGTGACGAAACTGCCGATAAAAAACTGGCCGATATGTTGCTTAACGATCCAAAAGAATCTGCAGAGCACGTGATGCTGGTGGACCTGGCCCGAAATGACCTGAGTCGCAATTGCCAATCTGTCACCGTAGAGCGATTTAAGGAGGTGCAATACTTTTCGCATGTCATTCACCTGGTTTCAAAGGTGGTTGGCGAGCTTGAAGACGGGGCTGATCCGCTTCGCGTCGTGGCCGAGACGTTTCCGGCCGGAACGCTGTCGGGAGCACCAAAACACCGGGCTATGCAACTCATCGACCAGTACGAAAACGGCAGTCGTAGCTACTATGCAGGCTGTATCGGATATATGGGATTCTCCGGCGAGTTCAATCAGGCGATAATGATACGTACATTTTTGAGCCGTCAGAGTACGCTGTTCTACCAGGCGGGCGCCGGCATCGTGGCGAAATCAGTCGTGGAAAATGAACTTCAGGAGGTGCATAATAAATTAGGCGCCCTGCGGGCTTCCATCGAGCAGGCGCAAACCCTTTAAACCATTTTCCCCCGATATCTCATGAAACTGCTCGTCTTAGATAATTACGATTCATTCACTTACAATCTGGTGTACATCCTGCGTCGGTTAGGCTACCGACCGGATACTGTCCGAAACGATAAGATCGCGATTGAAGACGTGGATCGTTATGACAAAATTATTCTGTCGCCGGGGCCTGGCATACCTGCTGAAGCGGGTATCATGCAGGCATTAATTGTTGAGTATGCCGCCCAAAAAAGCATTTTAGGCGTATGCCTGGGCCATCAGGGGATTGGCGAAGTGTTCGGTGCCCGGCTGGAAAATCTGGGCGACGTACTCCACGGGGTAGCACACCAGGCGTATGTGACCGACACAAATGATCGGTTGTTTCGGAATTTGCCGCATCAACTAACGGTTGGTCGTTACCATTCCTGGACCGTTGTCCGCAATTCTATGCCGACTCACCTACGGGTAACTGCCGAAGATGAGCAGGGCCGGGTGATGAGCCTGGCGCATACCACTTACGACGTTAGAGGTGTTCAGTTTCATCCTGAATCGGTGCTTACACAGCATGGAAAGCAAATGATTGTCAACTGGTTAACAAACTAATCTTTTACCTTATGAAAGATCTGCTTGCATACTTAATAACCTATAAAACACTAACCAGAGAACAGGCTAAACAAGCGCTACTGGATATTGGTCAGGGTTTTTGCACGCCGGCGCAGATTGCCGCGTTCGTCACCGTTTATCTGATGCGGAGCATTCGCGTTGACGAATTGGAAGGTTTTCGCGATGCCTTATTAGCCCTATGCCTGCCGGTCGACTTATCGGCTTTCGATCCTATGGATGTTTGTGGCACCGGGGGCGATGGAAAGGATACGTTCAACATCTCCACGCTGGCCGCTTTCGTTGTAGCGGGGGCTGGTCAGGCGGTAGCGAAACACGGCAACCACGGCGTTTCCTCGTTGTGCGGCTCATCAACGGTTTTAGAATGGCTGGGGTACCGATTCACTAACAACACAACCCAACTGCAGAGCAACATGGAAAAAGCGAACATTTGTTTTCTTCATGCCCCCTTATTTCACCCGGCAATGAAGCGCGTCGCATCGATTCGCAGCGAGTTGGGGGTTAAGACTTTCTTTAATATGCTGGGTCCGATGGTGAATCCCGCCATGCCCCAGAAGCAGTTGATTGGCGTGTTTAATCTGGAACTGGCACGTGTATACGCCTACCTGTATCAACAGACCGATAAACAGTTCATGATTCTACACGCACTGGATGGCTACGATGAGGTTTCTTTAACCGGACCGTTCAAGACCATTACGAAGCAGGACGAGCAGGTTTGGTACCCTAATCAACTCGGCTTTGATACACTGTCACCGCAAGCGTTGTTGGGGGGAACTACAGTCGAAAAATCAGCCCGCATATTTATAAACGTGCTGAAAAATGAAGGGACAGTAGCCCAGCAGCAAACCGTTTTGGCAAATGCGTCGCTGGCTCTGCAAGTTGCCGGACGTGCAACAACTCAGGAGGATGCGGTTGATATGGCTCGTGAGTCGCTGTTCAGCGGCCGGGCTTTCGGATGTTTCAAACGCCTGGTAGCTTAACCGCCGAACACTGCTTTTAACAAAAAAATAATCATGGTCTTAAATCAGATTCTCCAGCAAAAACGGATTGAAGTCGCGCAGCGTCAATGCATTCTGCCCATACGGAATCTCGAACAGCGTCCGCTCTTCAACGGCCAGCCCCTGTCGGCCAAACAGTCGATTCAGGCGCTCAATTCAACGGGAATAATCGCCGAATTCAAGCGAAAATCGCCTTCCAGGGGGGTAATTAATAATTGGGCGGATGTTACCCGCACAACGCAGGGCTATGTACAGGCAGGGGCGGCCTGTTTGTCGGTGCTAACCGATACTGACTTTTTCGGCGGCAGCCTGGCTGATCTGCAGCAGGCCCGACTTGCCAATCCCCGGACCCCCATTCTTCGCAAAGACTTTATCATTGATCCCTATCAGGTACTGGAAGCAAAAGCATTCGGGGCCGATTTTATTCTGCTCATCGCGGCTTGCTTAACGCCAAAAGAAATCTATAGTTTGGCTTATCTGGCCCACCAGCTTGGTCTGGAAGTGCTGCTGGAAGTGCATAACGAGGAGGAGCTTGACCGGTCGCTGAACGATGAGATAGATCTGGTTGGGGTTAACAACCGCAACCTGGACAACCTAAGTTTATCGATTGATACATCGCTGCGGTTAGCCGACCGCCTGTCGAACGCTTACTTGTGGGTGGCCGAGAGTGGTCTGGGGAATTCGGCCGTAATTCGCCAATTACGCCAGATTGGCTACAGTGCTTTTCTGATCGGGGAAGCGCTGATGAAAACACCCGTTCCGGCCAAAACGCTTGCCAATCTGGTGAGTGGAGTACCGCATCAGTCATTCGCATCGAAAAAAGCCCGGCTCTACTATGGAAACTCTTAAAGAAACTGTCGACTGTCGCGTCGACGAGAACGGATTTTACGGTCAATTTGGCGGAGCCTTTATCCCCGAAATGCTCTACCCAAATGTGGCAGAGCTACAGGCCAATTACCGTACTCTTATTGCCGAACCATCGTTCCAAACGGAATTTCATTCGTTACTGACCGATTACGTTGGTCGACCGACTCCGTTATTTTTAGCTTCCCGGTTGTCGGCGATTTTTAATACAACCATTTATTTAAAGCGGGAAGACCTCTGCCATACAGGTGCTCATAAAATTAATAATACCATTGGGCAGATTCTGCTTGCGCAGCGATTGGGTAAACGCCGGATCGTTGCGGAGACGGGTGCAGGCCAACACGGAGTGGCTACCGCGACGGTTTGCGCATTAATGGGCCTGGAATGTATTGTGTACATGGGTGCCGTTGACATGGAGCGCCAGAAGCCAAACGTGGATCGTATGCGCATATTGGGTGCCACGGTGGTTCCGGCCAGGTCGGGCAGTCAAACGCTGAAAGACGCTACGAATGAGGCCATGCGACACTGGATCAACCACCCTGTCGATACGCATTATATTATTGGTTCGGTAGTAGGCCCGCATCCATATCCCGATATGGTTACGCAGTTTCAGTCTGTCATTTCCTCCGAAATCAGAAAACAGTTGAAGGCTAAAACGAACCGGCAAACGCCCGATTATGTGGTTGCGTGTGTGGGTGGGGGGAGCAATGCGGCAGGGGCCTTCTTCCATTTTCTGGCCGATCCTTCTGTTTCGCTGATCGCTGTAGAAGCCGGGGGCAAAGGGCTTACGTCGGGGCATTCGGCAGCGACAACGGCCCTGGGCAGGCCCGGCGTTTTACACGGGAGTCGAACCATTCTGATGCAGGACTCCGACGGTCAGGTAATCGAACCTTATTCCATATCGGCCGGGTTGGATTACCCAGGCATTGGCCCTTTACACGCTCATTTGTTCGATACAGGTCGTGCCGAATTCTATTCGGTTACGGATGAGGAGGCCGTGAGGGCGGCCTTTCAATTAAGCCGGTTAGAGGGGATCATTCCCGCTTTAGAATCTGCTCATGCCCTGGCGGCTCTTCCAAAGCTGGGCTTGCTGCCGGATGACGTAGTGGTTATCTGCCTGTCTGGCAGGGGGGATAAAGATTTAAGCACCTATTCATCGTTAATCGAGCCATGACATGGAACAAGTTAGACTAAACCCAAATCGTATAACCGACCTGTTCAGCCGTAAACGCAAGGCCATTCTGAACGTTTACTTCACGGCCGGTTTTCCAGAACGCGATGCCACGCTGCCCATCCTGCGAAGTTTACAGCAGGCCGGTGCCGATCTGATAGAAATAGGCATACCGTACTCTGATCCCGTTGCTGATGGCGAAACCATTCAGCAGAGCAATCAGCACGCATTAAAAAATGGAATGTCGCTGAGGCTACTGTTTGATCAACTAACCGAGTGCCGTCAGGAAATTACCTTGCCTGTTATTCTGATGGGTTATCTGAATCCGGTTCTTCAGTTTGGCGTGGAAAATTTCTGTAGAAAATGCCGGGAAGTAGGGATCGATGGCGTCATTTTACCCGACTTACCCCTGGAATTGTTTCAAAAAGAGTACGCACAAATTTTTCGGAAGTATGGCCTGATCAATATCTGTCTAATCACTCCGCTTACGTCGGAACACCGCATTCGAATGATCGATGAGCAGACAGATGGCTTCATCTACATGGTTTCTTCAACGGCCACTACGGGGTCGGCACTGGACGTAACGGTTACTACGCAGGCGTACTTTAATCGTATCCAGTCGATGAACTTAAGAAACCCCCGGTTAATAGGATTTGGCATCAATGACTACGAAACGTTTTCAACGGCTTGTCAATACGCCAATGGAGCCATTATTGGGAGCGCGTTCATTCGCCACTTGCAACAGCAATCCGAAAAATCTCTACTTTCCAGGCAAGAACATGTAGCGGAATTTGTTGACCGACTGCTAATTCGTTAGCAGAAGAAATTTGTGTCGAATCTGTTTATCCGCCCTTCAAACGGGCCAATTAGTTGATTTTTTCATCAATAAATAACACTTTTTTATGAAACCAGAATTGACAATTGAGGCACTGCCCTCGTGGATTCAGACCAACGGTAAACCACTGGTAATTGCCGGTCCATGCAGTGCCGAGACAGAAGACCAATTAGTAAATACGGCCCACGAGCTCAAGGCGTTAGGAGTGGTTCACGCTCTTCGGGCCGGCGTATGGAAACCCCGTACCCGGCCCGGTAGTTTCGAGGGGATGGGTAAAGCAGCCTTACCGTGGCTTCAGCGTGCCAAAGCCGAAACAGGCTTGCCCATTGCTATAGAAGTAGCAACGCCCGAACACGTTGAGCTCGCTCTCAGTTATGGTGTAGATATTTTATGGCTGGGCGCTCGCACAACTGTAAACCCATTTAGTGTGCAGGAGGTGGCGAATGCACTTCGCGGAGTCGATGTTCCAGTTCTAATCAAAAATCCGGTTAATCCTGATCTTGCCCTCTGGATTGGCGCGTTCGAACGCATGGCAGGTGCCGGTATAACCAAATTGGCCGCTATCCACCGGGGCTTCTCAATGGGCGAAGCGAATAAATACCGGAATATGCCCATGTGGCAAATTGCGATTGAATTGAGACGTGTTTTTCCGAACCTGCCTGTCATTGGCGACCCCAGTCATATGGCTGGGAAGCGGGCCTACCTGACTGAACTGGCGCGAACAGCAATGGACCTCAATTATAATGGACTGATTATTGAATCACACGTTGAGCCGGATAAGGCGTGGAGTGATGCTGCTCAGCAACTTACGCCTGTAGCTCTCGGTAAGTTACTCGACCAGCTATGGGTTTGGAACGCAGAATCCGTTTCTACAAAATATAGCACGTTTAGAGAAGGTTTACAACAAAAGATTGACGTTATGGATCAGCAACTTATCGATGTGCTGGAAGTCCGCAGGACATTAGCCGAGGAATTAACTAATTTTGATCAAAAGAACGAAATAGCGCTGTGCCACCGTCACGCGATTACCCAAACTCGGCTGGAACTTTACGAACGATTAAATCTTGATTTAAAATCAATTGGAAACTTATACAAACGTACTGTTATAAAATCACTCAATATGCAGCTTGATGTGATGGACACTTGTGAAGTAATCAACTAAGCTCGGGAGTGGAGCTTCCAGGTTAGGAACGGCTGTAGGCGAGCCTAAAAAAGCCTGGGTCGAGACTACGAATTCCATACTTAAGGGTAAGCTTGTCGTTGCCCGATGCAAAAGACAAAACGGCCAAAACTTGAACCTGATCCAGCCAAACCCTACGGGTGCCTCTATCACCTTAAAGTTCATTTGCTCGACATAAACCCGCAAGTGTGTCGCCGGTTTGTCGTCAGAGGAAAAACGACGGTGGTTCAACTGCATCATATTGTCCAGCTAATCATGGACTTGGACAATAACGCGGTTACCGTTGGCACTTGACATTACCTTCAGATTTTTGCTCGTCTATAGGGTATCGATTACACTGATGGCGATCAGTTTCTGGGTATTCCCCAGATCACTCGCAGGGTGATTTTGGCTTACGAACCAATGATACCTTTCATTATCTGTATGCTTATTACGACCGTTGGGCTCATCAAATGCGGATCGAAGCCATAACCGCTGATGCTGGTCGATATCTACATCCTTGTTGCTTAGAAGGTAAACGAGCTTGTTCACCCGAGGAGACAGGAGGCCCAAATGTGTATAGTCAACGCATTGACGCGCAACGCGATTGGGCGTATGACTGGTTAGACACACTGGTGGAACGATTACAGGCTGGCAAGAACCCATTGCAGGATAATGTATCTACATGGTACTTTACCCATCAACCCGAGTGGTTAAAGTTGAAGGCCATCAATCAAAAGTTGACAAAACTGTATCAAATTAAGGGTAGCTTCGGTTTTGGGAGGCCCAGGGCTTTTACGATGAATAAGCGGATGATTTCGAAGAGCAATCATTGTATCCAAATTACCAGGTGATTACTGGCATACAGTACTACTCCGGCTCCTTCAGGCAAAAAATAACTCGGTAACCTCTCGTCAAGCTTCTGGTATTGGTTACCTCGCGTTTTTATCTCAACTTACCTGTTTATATCCGTACAGGTTTCGCTCCTACTTAACTGACCGTTTTCGTCTAATAAAAGGGTAGCTAATGCTATTTAATGAACTCGTTATTTTGCTATCAATGAATGCTTTGTGTTAAGATCAGCTACCGCTGGAAATCGTTCATTAAAACCTCCGAATGATTTCTGGGCAAAACAGGATGCTTGTTCCCTGGCTTCGGCACAGTACGTGGTCGTGGACGGTTGGCCGTAAGAATCATTCCTTTATAATTTAATTTATTCTTCGACTTTGGGTAGATCTTCCGAATCGTACTCGATTCGGAAGATCTACCCAAAGTCGATGCCGACAACGTACGCTACGTGCAGGGTTGGGGAAACTACATCAAGGTGTTTATCAGCACGTAGGGCATGATTCTGACGATGCAGACGCTGAACGAACTGGAGCAAAGCCTGCCCCCTCTGGCGTTCATCCGGGTCACAAATCGTATAGGGTGAATAAGCATCACATCCGTTACATTGAAAGTAACCGGATCGTACTTACTTACTTACTTACTTACTTACTTACTTACTTACTTACTTACTTACTTAC
>CAXTKE010000008.1:0-272962 GCA_964244845.1 uncultured Spirosoma sp. | reverse complement strand
TACTTACTTACTTACTTACTTACTTACTTACTTACTTACTTACTTACTTACTTACCGCCATCGGTTAGTCTCGCTTTCAAACTAATGAATCACGGTTCCGCTGCTCACCGTTCGTTCATCGGTTACCGTAACGTACCAATTTAGGGTTGCCCCGGCGGGTGGGGTCGGCAATACCGTCCGGAAGCGGTTAGTACCCAAAGCCGTTGGTTTGACTGATTTCCAGGTTCGTTTCATCCAGTCTGCGCCCGAAATCGAGTACCAAAGCCGGGTTTCTCGCACCGGCACGTTCCCCTTAACGGCAAACTCAATCAGCCGAGACTGGTCTGCGGCCAGTTTGTTCGCGGTCAACGCGATCTGCGGCAGGGGCACCCCCTGTCGGCGAAGGTAATAATCGAAAAAGGCGAATTCGGTGGCTTCGGGGTCGGGGGTGTTAGACAGGCTGTGGTCGTTGTTGGGTGAGAAAAGAATATGCTTCGTGCCGTTTATCTGATTGTACGTAGCCTCCACGGGGGGTGGATGAAAATACGTATCGTTCGAGGCCGCCATAAAGTAGAACGGTGCCTGAATCCGGCCCGCATACCGACCCGCATCCAATGCCGAAAGCCAGGCCACCCGCGCAGGTTCGTCCAGCGTATCAACGATAGATTTGAAATAAGATGGCAGATCATAAAAGCCCGACCCGTACACCGCGAAACCGGCTTTTACCTGATTGCCCAGCAAGGCCGTGGTCATCACCGCTGCATAGCCGCCCCATGACAGGCCGCGTATGCCCATCGCGCTGGGATCAACGAAGAACTGGCTTTTAAGCAGGTAAAACGCCTGAATAGCCGCGACGACTCCTTCATAAATGTTGCTGGCCCGCCCATCGGGCCTGACCAGAAAATGGTTTTGCCCGTAGGGATATTCAGCCCACCGGCCTGTTGAGCCGTTACCCTTGCGGTTCGCCCATTCGGGTGAGGTGATACCCGGTAAGTCGGGAATAAGCGCGGCATATCCACGCCGGGCAAACTGAATACCAAGTTTGTAGTAATCATCAGCAGTTTGTGTGCCGCCGTGCAAAATCAGGATGGCGGGCAGGTCCTTTTTGTCCTTTGGATAAATCAGGTAAGAAAAAATTCGGTTTGTCCGGTCTTCATCAACGAGCGACTCGAAACGAATTTTCTTCACTACAATGGCTCCGCTTTCCAAAATCATTTCCAGCGTGTCAATGATGCGGGGCGGGGTTTGGTTGCCGACCGCTGCCGTGAAAATATTATTCAGGGTTAAATCAGGCCTATATCCCTTATTTTCTGTTCTTGTTGTTGAATCGTTTTGGGCATACAGTGGCACGTAATTGATGCCCACACCAGAGATAGTCAGTACAAAGAATGACAGGTTGAGTGTCGCTATAGCAAACTTACTTTTCATGAACAGGTAGACTATCTATAATTTTGGCAATACAGCATACACCACCGCTCCACCCGCTTCGACGGGCCAGTACCGCCCAGCTTGAGTCGGGATCGGTATCGGCTGGCCGAGGTAGTTGTACAAAGCCAATGGTTTTTGGGGTAATAAATAGCGGGTCTGGTGCGCCAGTGTGTCGGTATCTGATTTGCCCGCGCTGGTCCACAGAATCAACAGACGGTCTTTATTCCCATCGAATTGAAGACCATAAGCCGATGTATTTTCGGTAGCCAATCGGCCCTGATACGTTCGGTTTTCGGTCTGTTTTTTTAGCGTTTGAATGGCCGTGTACGAAGCGCGTTTGGCCAGCGTTTTAGGCGGTCCGGCGGTCCGGTCGATGATACCATAATTGGATTCATTGTCGGTCGGGTTGTTTTTGGCATCGGTAAAGAATTCATACTTCATCGAATACGGAAAACCGGCAAGCCAGTTTGCCAGTACCGCCCGCACATCGATACGCGCCTGCCACAACTGAGCGGCCATCGAATGACCATTACCGTAGTTGGAACTGGCCGCACCATACTCCGTTGCCCACTCCGGAAAGCCGTCGGGATGGTGTTTTTTCAGCAGCCAGCGCAGACACGCCAAATCTTCGGAGAATGCTTCGGGGCTGCCCATCCGGTACGGGTGAATGCCAACGCCATCGACTTTTTTCAGTGCCCCCACCACGCCCAGCGAGTCGATAAACCGCCAGTCGATACCCGCCGTGCCGCCCGTTATCACCTTCGCCGTAGCGTTGTTCGCCCGGACCGAATCGACCGCCGGTTTAAGTAGTCGCGAGAACTGCAACGCGCTGGCTGCCGGTTTCCAGAACAGGTAAAGATTCGGTTCATTCCAGACTTCAAAATCGACCGGGCGATTTCGGAAATGCCGGGCCGCTGCTCCACAGAACCGCGTAAAGGCGTCAATCTGCGTGTCGGTCAGGGGCGGCTGATCGGTAGGGATATATAGCGGATTACTATAACTCAGGATAAACAGGGTACGGATACCGTTTTTTTCGGCCTCGCGGGCAATCCGGTCGAAGAGTGAGAAATCATAAATACCTTTCGTTTTCTCGATTTTATCCCACAGCAAATCGGCCCGCACCACCCGGTAACCAACGTCGCGCAGCAGATCGGGCCGGTCGGCGTCGCCGTGTTCAAAATGCGTACACACACCGGTTCCTTTCCATAATTCGGCAGTTGGTACGCATTTAGTGGGTTGGGTAATGAGTTGTAAAGCTTCATCGGTGTTCGTGACCCACTCCAGATCATCAATTAATAGTTCGCCTTTGGGTTCGGGAAACCAGCGCAGTTTCGGTAGCCAGGGGTCCATGCGCGGCTCAGCCACCACCACTAATTGGTTGATAGTCGCGGGATTGACGACGCGCTTTACTGAACCCGATGCCGAATCGGGCAGGCTGTTGAATAAGAGTGTCCGGCTAAACCAGTCGGCATCGTTCAGGTTAGACAGTGAACGGTTCAGTCGGTATTCGTACCGGTGGTTTTGTGCATCGACCAGCCGCAGCCAGACTGTCGAAGCGCCGGAGCATTTCAGCCGGAGCCGGATGCCTTTCGCTTTATTCGGTACATTCTCAATCGTCCGCTGCGCCCCGACCCAGTTGCCGCCCTTCGTCACATCCCAACTCAGACGAGCCGCGTAGCCCGTTTTAAGAGCCGTGAAATTCAGGGTTCCCACCGCTCCGCTGTCGCTTACAAATGACCAGGCCCGGTGGGTTTGCGGGTGATTGAAATCATCGATTAACAGAAACAGTGGTGCTTTTGGCCTAAAACTTAGCCCGAGCAAAACCGCCAATGCTGCCACTAAACGTAGCCTATTTCTGCGTTGACTCATCATAAATTAAGGTGTTTTTCTAATCCAGACCTCCAGGTCGCCCCCCGTCTGTCCGGCTTCGGCATATGGGACCAATTTTAGCTCGATTGGTTTGCCATTGGCCCGCCCACGTGCGCTGTACACCTGCGACCCCACCCAGCCTTTTGGGAGCATGGCGGGCGCAAGAGCTTTCAGGTCAGTCGATTCGATTGTTACGTTTCGTAAGTCGCTGATGGCCGGGTTGAGAGCCTGATCCAGAGCCAGCACCTGCGGCCCATTTTTCAGCGCGACCATGCCCGGATAACTCGTCCCGCCGTCGAGCAATTGCGGGTTCAAATCAAACGTCACGGCAACCACCGTGTTGGGCTCCCAGACCTGTTCCAGATTCAGATACTGGCCCGGAATGGCGGTTCTCGTCAGCGTTTTGCCATTGACCGTTACCCGGAAGTTTCGCGCCCAGGCCGGTACGTGCAGAGCCAGTTTAAAAGCCGCTTTCCGGGCCGGTTTCAACGTAATTGTCGCCCGTCCTTCGGCGGGAAATTGGGAGTTGATATTCAGGTTTATTGGCACGTTCTCTCCGCTGGCTGTCCGAACAGTATCCTGTATCTGCCCGGCGGAATAGATATTGATATTCAGTCCGTTATCGGCGTTTTTGGTATAGACCAGTTCGGGCGTGATGGCAAATCCTCTCGGTACGCTCGCCAGACAGCAGTGGGCAAAAATGGTGCAGCGATAGGGTTTTTTACCGAACAGGGCGGTGTAATAACTCACGCAACCCGTCTGCGGATTTTCGGCGGCAAACAGGTGGTTATAAATCGCTTTCTCGATTTCGTCCACGTACTTCGCATCCCCCGTCAGCGCGTAAAGTGCCTGATTGAATTGCAGCCAGGTGGTTGTTACGCAGCCTTCGCCCATGCTGTCTTTATTCTCGGCGGGCAGCACCCCATCGGGCTGAAACAACTCGTGCGAACTGGCCGCGCCAGTGATGTAAAGTTTATTCGCAACAATGTCCTGCCAGGCGCGTTGAACGGCCGTTAACAACGCAGTATCGCCGGTTAACTGATAGAGTTTAACAATCCCGACTAAGTTCGACAGCATTTCATAGGCTTTGCCGTTGGCCGTTTTATCTACTTTGCCAATCGTGTTGAGCGTCGAGATGATTCTGGGTCCTTTGGACGACTCATAGGCGTCGAGAATATACTGGCAGAAATCGAGGTACTTCTGTTCGCCGGTGTAGCGGTAGAGGTCGGTCATGGGTTCGAGGACACTGGCCGACGCCATGCCGACGTGCTCGCCCGTTTCCACGATATTCAACTGGCCCGGCCCGGTGCCAAACGTGCGGATGAGCAAATCACCCACCCGCTTTGCCGTTTCGAGAGCCGGTGGATAGCCTGTGGCTGCGTAATAACTCAGTAGCCCCAATATATCGTACTTATGTGCCCAGACATCCCAGGCTGTCCAGTAATCTTTTGGAGCATACGTACCTAAATAGCCGTTCTCCAGTTGCGTCCCAATCAGCACGTCCACAATCCGGTCCATTTGCGCTTTGAGTTGGGTATTATGCGAATACCGCCAGACCCGGCTGGCCGCGTGCAGGTATTTGCCGGGATATTCGCCTACCCACGTTTGTTTGCCAGGGCGGTTGTAAAATCCGTTCAGAATGCCCTGCTCGTCGATGTTCAGCAGCCGCTGGCGCAGGTTGGCATCGAGTCGTTCCTGCAAAAAGCCACCGAACTGGAGGTGTTCCAGCGGAAAGGCTTCGGTTTTATCGGGAATGCGTTTGGCCACCACCGGAACGGCCAGGTGTTCGCCCGTGCGTGGTTCGGTGTGATAACCAACAAGGGTGCTGTACGCCACTGAATCAGTGGATGTTTTGAACACGTAATCAGCGCGGCAAGCCCCTTTCCCGCCGAGTTTTGCGGAATACGAATAACTCGCCTTTCCTGCTTTTCCGATGGTCAGGGATTCCGTTTTTCGGAACAAAACGGCCTTTGTGTTGGTATTGACCACTGTTGTGTGCAACGTACCGGTCAATTTTTCGACGGGGACCGTAAAGAGAAACTGCACGGATTTGGTCAGCGTCGTTTCGCCCGAACCGCTGAGAACGGACGGATTTTGGTCGGATGTCAGCGTCAAAATCGTCGGGAGTTTTATTGGACCACCCAATACATAAGGCCCCGACACCAGGCCGCCATTACCGGAACCGTCTTCGACCCGAACGGCAATCACATTTTCGGCATCCCAGCGAATGCGGTCATACGGTATCAGGTACTCGCGGTTCTCATTGTAGCCCGCTGTACGCCCGATTTCCTGTCCGTTCAGGTAGGTCTGGTCATTGTCGTCAATCTTACCCAACGCCAGCCGGATGCCCTGTACCAATGGGTTTTTCTCCCGCAGCGATGATGGAATCACCACGCGCAGCCGATACCAGGCAATGCCGTTATAATCCGGTAAACCCTGCGTTTCCCAATTGGTGGCGACCCGGACTGGCTTCCAGCTTTTATCATCCATTGTCAGGCTGGTATACGCGGAATTATCGCCGGGCTTGATTTCCCATCCAGTGGATAGATTGACGGATTGTTGAGCCTGCCCGTGTCCAATGGAAACAGCAAGCAGTATAAGGGAAAGAGCGAAACGGTTAGGGTTCATGTGTTATTCTGATTGAGTCGATTGTAGGTTAATGTACAATTTATATCAGACAGTCGCTCGGTATATGTTGTTTATAGACGCTTGCCCGGTAGAACTGTAAAACAAACCCGGCTGAACCAACCGGGTTTGTCGATAACCAACCTATTTTAACGGCAAATCATCATTGTTTTATTACTTTTAAGCTATACATTTTCTGCCCGTTCTGCACTTTCAGGATGTACAGCCCAGGCGGGAGCGCATCGGTACTGATAGGCGCGTTGAACCAGCTCTGCCGTTGGTGTACAGGCTGACCATTGGCACTATAAAACGTTACGTCGATAGGGTCTGCCAACGTACCCTGCCGAACGATGATGTAGGAACTGGCCGGGTTGGGATATACATCAACCGTTAGTTCTTCGTCCAAACGTTCAGTCGCTAATCGCCCACCCAACGGGGGTTCGGTTCCCCAAACCAATTGCCCTTTATAATAAAGCGTAACGTGGTCATTATCAGCCAACGGATTATTAGGCTTGTAGGAATAATCGTTCGCTTCGTTGAAGTTCGAGTAATCCGTTTTGGCGATTCGGTACTGGATGCTCCCTGTCGAACTGGCACCGAATAACGTTCCCAACGTCGAATCGAAACTCAACTCGAAATAGGTGTCATTACCCGACCGTGGTGTGGTCAGTTTGACGAACGCACCCTTTACTTTGCTGTTTCCCAGTGGTGAATAATCGACCCAATAATTCAGCGGCTGCGTTCCCTCTGCCGAAAACCAGTAACGAACTGTCAGGTCTTTATAATTGACCGGCACGTTGCCTATATTGTTCAATGACAGATACGTACTGATTTGGTTTCCCGTCGCGCTTTTGTTCCGGTTCTGGGTTTGCACACTCAGCTTGAGGGACGAAGGAAGCACGGCGGGTTCGGTGCCCCATACTAACTGCCCGTTGCGGTACACCGTAATTTTCGGGTTAGCTGCATACGGCTTGCTGGCAACAAACGAATAGTCATCACTCTGGTTGAAGTTGGTGAAATCCTGCTTGGCAATCCGCGACTGGATGGGGCCGGAGTTGGCTCCCAGCAACGCATTCGATCCGTCGAAACTGTACTCAACGTACCCATCGGCTCCGGTCCGGGGTCCATCCGTTCGGACGTACTTCGCTTTTACTTGGTTGGTGCCCAGTTCTGCATAGTCGATAACCGTATTGATGGCAGCAAACTGCTCGGCGGTGAACCAGTAGCGAACCGTCACCTGATTGTAGGGAACGGGTGTGTTGCCGCTGTTGGTCAGTTGCAGGTTGGGCCGAATCTGGTTGGTGCTGAGTTGTCCATTGCTGGCATCCTGATGCAACAGTCCCAGTTTAATCGACTGATTACTTTCATACGCTCCCAAATCAGGTAAATTACCTTTGTAGCCATCCGTAAAAGGGGCCAGTACAACGCCTGCATCGACCGCCGGGCTACCCGGTGCCAGTTCAAAATACGGTTTCGGCTTTTCACCCGTGGCGTTGATAATTGTGCTGAACGACTGAGCCGTGCTGACCACCACCGGATTCACACCGAACGGATCGGCGTTGTAGAACAGGTTATTGGCAAAGGCGGGCGTGTTGGGCGTAAAGCCGAAATTATCCGCCGGAAACCAATTACCGCGCGGCCCTTTCGTGCTGATGAAGATGTTGTTCTTCACCTCGAACCCAACCGTTGGCCCCGACTCACTAAGCGGAACGAAGCGGTTGAACAGCCTCGGTGCGCCCTGCGTATCGAGAATTGTGTTGTTGTAGAATTTGAAATTCGTAGCGTAGGTCCCGAAGTAAATAACCGGCTGATCGGCCCGTGGGCTGAAGAACGTATTGTGGTGAATCCAGGTGTATTCGTTAACCCGATTGTCAAACTGATTAATCGGGAATACGCCCCCATTGATGTAGTTATGGTCGAACTCTACCCGCGACGAGTTCAGTTCCAGCGCGTAGCGGTAATCGCCCCGCTCGCCACCGAGGTCAAATACATTGTCGTGGATGCGGAAGGCCCGTTCTTCACCATTCGTGACACCGGGCAGGGGGTTACAAACCAACGAGATGTTGTTATTGATCTGATTCTCGTAGATTTCCCAGTTCTTCGTATTGACATTCACAATCTCGATGGTAATGGCAGGCTGGCCAATCTGCCAGGTTCCCCGTTCCAGTACCGTCAGTTTATTGCGGTAAATCTTCACGTTTTCGGACACAAAATATTCCGGATTGCCGCCGTTGCCATCGCTCAGCGCGTCAATGGCGTAGGCCCCCTGTGGGTAGCCGTTTACGTTGGTAATGACATAGGTTTCTTCGATGACATTATCGTGAATCGACACGTCGTCAATGTCCATAATCAGCAGATTACCGACCGCCCGTTCAACATTTCCCCACGCGTTGTTTTTGAGTGTACACTTTGTTATTTCAACCCGCTGGGCCAGCGGCAACCATAACCCATTCCATTTGAAGTTCGTAATCGTCAGGTCTTCAAATTTAGCATCGCTCACGGTGGTCGTGTAAATGCCTCCGTGCGTTTGTTTATTCTGCCCGTCGAGGGTAAACCCTTTGACCGTTACGCCACTCGACCGAACAATGTGCAGGGCAAATTTGTCTTTCCGTCCGCCCCAGCTACCATACCCCTGATTGTCTTCGGGGTGCTTCTGGAGGTCATAAAACAGGTTGACCTTTAGCGTCGTTTTGGCCGAACCAGCTCCCAGCAGGCTGGTGCCCGATGGAATCATAATCGGGCCGGGGGTTGTGCTGCCCGTATACACGCTGTCTTCCACGAATGTGCCTTCGCCAAGCTGAATCGTGTTGGGCTGACCCGCCATTACATGTTTAGTGGCATAGCGCAGGGTACGCCAGGGGTTACTTGATGAGCCATCGCCGGTGGCATCGTTGCCCGATAGCGACACGTAGTAGGTTTGGGCGGGTAGGGCCTGAGCAATGGTTGCCGTAGTAGATGCAGTACCCGTTGGACACCCCGCCGATGTCTGCCGACGGGTATAGACCGTGTAGTTTCCGGCGGGCAGATTTCGTAGAGCATTGTCTTTCTGAAATGTCACGCCATCGGTGCTGTATTCGAGCCGGTTGTTTACCCCATCCACTCGCGCTTTGATGAAAATAATCCCTTTAGCCTCACCAACGGGCGAACTCTGCGTGTCGACAGCCTCAAATACTGGTTTCTGCGTACACAGGTTTTCGGGATAGACCAGTTCATAAGGGTAGACTAAGTTCCGCCCCTGATAAACGCCATTGGGCAAATTTGGCAGACAGCCGATGCCAGAAAAATCTAATGTCAGCCGGAAACCCGTATCGAAGCCCTCACCCGAATTATAAAAAAAGTTATCGGGCAGCCGGGGCAGGCAGAAGAGTTTAGGCGTAAAGCTGGCATCAAGTTTAGCAAGCGTGGCCGGAAATTCGGGCAGGCTGGTCAGGTTGCCGTTGTTCCGCACACTAAGGTAGCGCAGGTGCTGAGGCAAGGCAGGGAGTGTTCTCAAATCCTGTTTAAAAAGAGCCAGAATCTCCAGATTGACGAACCCCTGAATACCTTCGATGGTGGTGAGTCGGGGCTTATCGCTATAGGGGCCTCCTGCTACTCCCCACTGCCCGAAATCGAGGCTGGGCGTGTAACCCGCCAGCGGGGTCAGCGCGTTGTTGCCTGCGGGGCCAATCAGTTTCGGGTATAATGTCCGAATGGCATCGGCAAAGTTCGGGTCGTTGATGACAACCGGATCGCCAAGTTGCACCGCGACTGGCGTTGTAACAATAAACGGCGCACTCAAAGCCGACCGGTTCTCCCATATATCAAGGGCCGCAACGGTGATGGTGTAGGCCGTTGACGGGTCGAGGTTCTGAAACCGATAGCGGGGATCAGTCGTTGTTCCGACTGAATTTCCGTTCAAAAAAACTTCGTATCCGCTCACCCCGCTATTATCGGTGGCCGGTGTCCAGGCAACGGCAAGCGCAACGGGGGATGCGCTGGTTGTCGTAAAATTGGTCGGAACGGTGGGCGGCTGGTTGTCGGGAACGACGTTGACAAACGCCAGTTCCGACAACTGAATGGCTCCGCTGCCGTTGTTGGCGGTGATGTTGAATCGGTAGTAGGCATACGGTGTGGTGTTGGTAAACTGCAATCGCCGGAGTTGATTGCGCCGGGGCCACGACTGCCCGGTTTTGGTGTCGAGCGTCGTCCAGTTCGTGCCATCGTTAGAGACCTGTATCTGCCAGTCTTTGGGGTCACGGTCGGGTGCGTCGTTGCCCGATGTTACGTAGTACGCGTTATAGACCTGGGGCGGATCAACGGCAAACTGCACCCACGACGTTCTCGACCCGTCGAGCCACTTGGTATTCGGGTCGCCATCATATACTTTATTGACACCCTCGTTGGGCGGATTTTCGCCCCGTGCCGTCACGGTGATTACCGGCGGAAGCTGCGCCTGCGTGCCTAAGAAAAACTCGGCCAACTGAAGAATCGGTGCGCCGTTGTTGGCCGTGATGTCTAATTTATAGTACAGGTACCCGGTTGTATTGCTGATTCTGAATCCCCGCGCCTGCTGCCGACTCGACCAGGATTGTCCGATTTTGGTGTCGAGCGTCGTCCAGGTGGTGCCGTCGTTGGAGCCTTGCAGGGTCCAGTCTTTGGGGTCGCGGCCCGGCTCGTCATTACCCGATGTCAGGGCGTAGCCGGTCCAGGTTTGGGCGCTTATATAAGCAAACTGAATGAACGAGGTGGGCGAGCGGTCGAGCCATTTGGTGTCTGACCGGCCATCATATACTTTGTCGATGCCCTCGTTCGGCGGATTTTCGCCACGGGCGGTAACCGTCGGACCGGCTGGGTCGATATAACTAAAGGCCAGTTCCGATACCTGAATCAGCGGGGCACCGTTGTTGGCCGTAATATCCAATTTATAATACGCGTAGGCGTTCGTGTTAGTAAACCGGAACGAACGTCCCTGCTTACGGCCCGACCAGGATTGGCTGGTTTTGGTGTCGAGGGTGGTCCAGGTGGTGCCGTCATTGGAGCCTTGCAGGGTCCAGTCTTTGGGGTCACGGTCGGGGGCATCATCGCCGGAAACCAGTGCGTAACTGTTCCAGGTCTGCGGTGCCGTATAGGCAAACTGAACAAACGAGGTAGGCGAGACATCGAGCCATTTAGTGTCATTGTTACCGTCGTGAATACTGGCGATTCCTTCGAGGGGTGGGTTATCACCGCGTGCAGTAACGACTACGTCAGGATCGGCGAAAGAAGCCGGATAGGTGGATAAGCCAGTGGGCTTGTTGGGCGTGATTGGGGGCGCGGCCCACACGGCCTGCGACAGAAAACCGACCAGCAGGGCAAGAAGCCTTATTCGGGTAAACGATAGGGATTTCATTGGGTTGATTGAGGTTACCGTTGATTAGTTGAGAACATTCCAATGCGCTGCCCGAATGGTCCGGGCAATCAGCCTGAGGTGTGGAGAGGAAGAGGCAAAGCAGTAGCTATCCGTTTTTCTATCAGATAACTTCCAACGGAAAAACGACGGGTCAGCTTACGAAACAGGACAGAATGTGGTGGTTATGAACGGCGTATCCGTTGCCGAATCGGTAATGGATACGCCGTTTATGCAGAGAAAAAGCAGCGTGGGGTATGTGTTAATTCCAGTTGTTGGCGACATCACCTTTTACACCCGAATTGGTGTCGATTTCCTGCAGGGGAATGGGAAACAGCAGGTGCTTATCTTCAAAGGCCTGAGGTTTGCCGCGTTGCTGGAGTTCGGCGTTGAGCACCTGTTTGGCCGTGCCCCAGCGTTTGAGATCATTATAGCGGTGTTCCTCGCCTACCAGTTCCAGTACGCGTTCATGTTTCAGGAGGTCGATGGCCTGCGCCTGGCTATATGACTTCGTGTACGGGAACGCACCAACACGCGCTCTGACCCGGTTGATGAGGGCCACGCCTTCGGTCACTTTATTCTGAAAAATCAGTGCTTCGGCGCGCAGTAACAGGACATCGGCGTAGCGGATAAGCCGGTAGTTATTGCTGGTTTGCAGGGTGCTCTCGCTGGTTTTGTATTCGTAGTTTTCGTATTTGCGGAACCAGAATCCATTTTTCCCTTTAAAATCGAAGGTCTGCACTTTCTGGTCTTTACACTGATCACACCAGGTTAAATCGCCCAGCACGAGCGTATCACCGCCCGCCGGACGGCCATAAAACGTGAGGGCCGCCCGTGGGTCGACAAACAACTTACCGGCTTCGTCAGTGTACACAAATTCATTGACCCGCTGTTTGGAGAATTTCCAGTTCGACCAGTCATTGAACCCGTATAACTGAGCGCGGGCTGTCTGTACGCCGGGCTGCCCTATGGCAATCTCTTCCTGCTGATCGACGAAGGAGGCAAATGTATAGCTATTGTCAAACCAGTGGTGCTGTATTTCAAAGACCCCTTCGACGTTGTTTTTGTTGGTTTCGGCGAAGTTATTACTCCATTCACTGCCGGGCAGTAAATCATAGACTCCACCATTGGCTTTGTCGAGCCTGGCAAACTGAACCTCGGCATTGGCATAGTCTTTATTATACAAATACTTTTTCCCCAGCAGGGCAATGGCCGCGCCCTTCGTTGCCCGCCCAATGTCGTTGCCTGTATATTGTGCGGGTAGTCCGGTAGTGGCAGCCTCTAAATCCGTCTGTACCTGTTTCCAGATCTCCTCCACAGGTGCCCGTTTGGCGTTAACGTTATTCGACTGATCAAAGGAGGTGCGCAGCGGCACCCGGCCCCAGTAGAAAGCCAGTTGAAAATACGCCCAGCCACGCATGAACTTTGCCTCAGAAATTAACCGGGCAACCGTCGGATCTTTGGTTTTTTCGTACACCTCATTCCCCTTGTCGATGGCTAAGTTCGCCCGCAGGATGATCCGGTAGAGCGACTTCCACATTGTCGTTAAGTAGATGTTATTATTCAGAATCGTGTAATTCCACGCCTGAATGGCATCGCCCTCATTGGAGCCGCCCGGAGCCGCATCGTATTCATTGCCTAAGGCATCAAAAACTACGTGCCACTGCCACTGAAACAGGCCCTTGAAGTAAAGCCCCCCATAGGTAGCCGTTACCGCTTCGGAAATGGAAGCCGGAGTCGTAAAGTAATTGCTGGCATCGTAGGCCGATGGATTGGGGTAATCCACCAGACCTGCACAGCTCGTCAGCAAAACGGTTAAACAGACGATCAGATATTTTTTCATCGGATTTTTTTAGTTACACAAGACTTGTTAGTGAGACCGGGAGGGCATTAAAAATCAAGTTTGATCCCAAAAACAACCTGACGATTGCTGGGAAAGCCCCCACTGGCATAGCCACGCTGCTTATTGTCTCCGCCTATTTCGGGATCGTAGCCGGTAAATTTGGTGAAGGTGAGCAGGTTATAAGAGCTTACATAAAACCGCAGGTTGCTCACCTCCCGCAGGCCGATCCGGCTCAGCAGCGTGGGCGAAATCCGGTAACCCAGCGACACCTGTTTCAACCGGAGGTACGCCCCGCTTTCTACTTTGAGGGTCGACATGCGGTTGTTGTTGGCCGGATCTAAATAAATGGCCCGTGGCACAATGCCGTTCCCCTGATCTGATTCACTTTTCCAGCGATTCAGCACGTAGGTTTCAGCATTTTGTACAATAGCCATGCCCCGGTCAGTCGTATAATTCGAGTAGTAGAGTTGATTGCCGCCTACACCCTGAAACAACACGTTCAGGTCAAACCCTTTGTAGCCTAAGGTGACGTTCGCGCCGTAGGTATGCGTCGGAATGGCATTCCCAATCTGAGTACGGTCGTTGGTGGTAATCTGCCCGTCGCCGTCCAGATCCCGGAAGCGCACGTCCCCGGCTGACGTCGAACTCTCCTGAAAGAAGTCTATGCCTTTCTCTTTGGCGGCTGCGTTGGCCCGGTCAATCTCCGCTTTGGTCCGGTACAGGCCATCGGCGATGTACCCATAATAATACCCCACGGGGTGACCAATATCCGTTCTGGACACATCCTGAATGAACGGCTGGCCATCGCCTAACGACGTCACGTTATTTTTGACGAGCGTCAGGTTGCCCGTTACCGAATACGAAAAGTCGCCGATCCGGTTCTGGTAGGTCGCTAAGAACTCCCAGCCCCGGTTGTTGATCGTAGCCGCGTTGACCGTCGCATCGCCCCCACCCTGGTTACCGCCGTAGCCTAAGGAGATAGGCTGCGGAACCGGCAGCAGAATGTCGTTCGTATTCTTGTTGAAATAGTCAATCGAGAACGACAGGCGATTGTTGAAAAAGCCCGCGTCGATACCCACGTTGGTACTGCTGAGGGTTTCCCATTTGATCTTCGACGACGCATCGCGATAAACGGTCGCGCCTTTGTTGAGCACATCGCTGTTCACTCCCGAAGGCCAGTACGTGTTGGTCCATACCTGCGAGCTGTACTTGAAGGGCCCACCGGTGTTATCATTTCCAACCAGTCCATACCCCACGCGCAGTTTCAACTGGCTTAGCTGCGGAATTCGTCCCTGCAGAAACGCTTCTTCGTGGATTTTCCAGGCAGCCGCCACCGACGGGAAGTACCCCCAGCGATTAATGGGGGCAAAATTGGCCGAGGTATTAGCGCGGAAATTCGCCGTGAGCAGATACCGGTCTTTGAAGCCGTAGGTAACGCGGCCAAAGTAGGAAAAGACCGCACTCTTACCGTACGTCTGTGTGCCCGGCTGGATGATCGAAACCGCGTTCAGACCCAGTACATCGTAGCGTTCGCCGATAAAATCCTGTCCACTCACGTTTGTCGACCGGTTTTCACCCGTCTGAAGGGTCGTACCGCCCAGTACGGAAAAATCATGCTGCCCTACGTTCTTCGTATAGGTTAGAATATTCTCCAGGGTTGGGTAAAAACCATAACTGGCTCCCTGGTCGTAGCTACTTTTATTAAGCTGCACCCCGCCATCAATCACCCTCGGATTGAACCCCCAGTTGGTATTAAAATTCCCGTTTACCCCCGCCTGCAGGCGGTACACCAAGCCCTTCAGCGGCTCTACTTCGGCGAACGCGTTGACTTGATAATTCAGATTTTTAGATTGCCCCTGACCCAAAATACCGTTAATCGGATTGTATTGATCCGTTAAATCGGCATTCCGGTCAACGTTTGTCGTACCCCAGGCATTGTTGGGATCGTAGGGTGAATAATAGGGTGGATAATTAATTCGGCCCTGACTATCTCCATTTATGCTGCGCCCTGTATTATAGTCGTAAATAAGGCTCAGGTTCGTGCCCAGCCGCAGCCAGGGTTTGATGTTGAAGTTATTCTTGGCCCGCAGCCCGAACGTTTGATTCACTGCGTTGCCGGTTTTTACCGGCGTGTTCCGTCGGTAGAGCAGGGAAACGTAGAAGTTACTCTTATCTGATCCGCCCGAAAAGTTCAGGTTGTGTTCCTGATAATAACCCGTTTTCTGAGTGGCATCCTGCCAGTTGGTGCGGTCAATCAGCACATCATTGGAAAGAATTTTGGCCGACAGGTCACCTGCTTTGCCCGCATTAGTATACATTTCCTTCACCAGATCCACGTATTGCCGGGCGTTGAGCACGTCGAGTTTTTTGATGGGGTTCTGAAAGCCGCCAAACGAGTTGACCGATATTTTTACCGGGCCTGCTTTACCGGTTTTGGTGGTCACTAAGATTACGCCATTGGCCCCCTGTACCCCGTAAATAGCCGTCGCCGACGCATCTTTCAATACTTCAATTCGTTCGATGTCATTGGCATTCACGGTGCTCAGATTACCGCCCAGTATGCCATCAATGACAAACAGTGGATCGGTGCCGTAGAAACTCGTCACCCCCCGAATCCGAATTTGATCGCCGGTAATGTCCAGCCCGGCAACGCGGCCCTGCAACAGCGAAGCCGGTGAACCCGACACCCGATCACCAAATTCTTTAGCCGTTACCGACCCGACCGCACCCGTCAAATCACTCTTTTTAACGGAGCCATAGCCCACCACAACTACTTCGTCCAGCGACCGTTCCGCCGTGACCAACCGGACATCAATTGTTGAGCGGTTTCCCACGGTGATCTCCTGAGGTGCATAGCCAATGAATGAAAAGACCAATACGGCTTTTGCATCGGGTACGTCAAGTTGAAAGGTTCCGTCTGCTCCGGTTGCGGTACCGCGCGTTGTGCCTTTCAGCGTAACGTTAACACCCGGCATGGCTTCGTTTTTATCAGCCGACACTACCTTTCCCTGAATCTGAATCGGTGCCACTTCGGGCTTCAGTTCTTCGGCAGGCAACAGATTGAGGGATTGGTTGGTAGGGTCAGCCGCTGGCTTTACCTTCGAGAGGAAGATCTGCCCATTAGTGAGTTCATAACTAATGTTTAAGGGTGTCAACAGGCGGGTCAACACGGAAGCCAGCGGTTCTTTTTCAGCCCGGATACTTACCGGTTGATCCAGCCGAATCACACTTCGGCTATAGGCAAACCGCGCCTGCGTTGTGTTCTCCAATTTACGCAAAACGTCTTTTAGGGGCGCGTTGGCAACGTGTAGGGTTACGTCACGGTTCAGCACATCCTGACCGGGCGAAGGGAGCGCGTGGCTCATGGCCGCGCCCAGGACAATAAACAACAGCGGAGTAATCGTCAAGCGCATAAGCGTAAGGAGTAAGCCATGCTTGCGATGGAAAAATCTTTTCATACTTTTACAATGGACTGAGGGTGAAAACCTGGACAATAAGAAGCCTTCCCGCGCTGGCTGGCGAGGTTACGGAAGGCAGAAAGTCAGTCAAACGTCAGGCGTGCTGGTACCACGCCTGATTTTTTTGGCTAACCTCCGGGCGAAAATGGGTTGGGAGTTGGGATTGGATTCATAGAGGTGAGCGGTTTAGTGATAAAGAATCAGGCGTCGCAGCCCTCGCCGGTCAGCACAACGCGGCTGCCGTTCAGCGAATACTGCGTATTGAGGAGTTTATTGATTTGTTCCAGAATCTCGGCCAGCCGCTGCTGGTTGAAATCGACGGTCAGGCGGCAGTTGGCGAGCGCGGGGTTGGCCAGCGTTACGTCCGCATTGAAGGTATGTGCGAGCCGCTTCGCCACCTCATCCAGCGTTGCATCGTCGAACGAAAGCGAAGCCGGTTGCCAGACTTCCTGCTTCGTGGCTTTAACCGGCACGCTCGTTGTGGCCAATTGCTGCGTATTGAGTTCAAACACCGCCCGTTGCTGCGGCTGGAGCAGAACCGTTTTCAGCGTTCCGTTTTTCATTGGCGCACTGACCGATACTTTACCTGTTACGACTGATACCGCATATGTATCGCTGCCCGCATTGGCCTTCACATTGAAACTCGTACCCAGCACCTGCGTTTTTAACTGACCGGAATGGATGATAAAAGGCCGGGCCGCATCTTTGGTAACCTCAAAAAAACCCTCTCCCGTAAACTGAACGGTCCGGCTGCGGGTCGCAAACTGGCGCGGATACGTCAATTGGGCACCGGGTGTCATCCAGACAACAGTTCCGTCGGGCAGTCGCTGGGCAAGTACCTGTTTGGTTTGGTTAATGATGTTTAGTGAAGCGGAAAACTGGACTGCGGTTTTATTAATGCGGTCTGGTGCTGTCAGGCGGGGCCATAGGCCGATACCCAGTATAAGCAGTACAGAAGCGGCTGCGGCTGCCCAACCCCACTGCCGATGCCAGAGCGGTCTGATAACTGTAGGAGCCGTAGTAACGTCAACTTGCTGAATTTGTTCCTGAATGGCTTTCCAATCCTGATCCAGTTCGGGCTGCGTGACAACGTCCCGTAGCGAGAGAAATTGAGTTACGAAGAGCCGGGCCTGCTGGATTTCGGCTTGCTTGTCGGGGTGTTGCCGGAGCCACTCCTTCCAGAATAGATCGGAGGTTTCATCGGGTTGTTTCACCCAGCTAATGAAGGCAGAGTCGGTAGTAAACTCGCGGACGGTGTAGTGTTCGTAAGAAGGCGTCATCAGAGAAATGGCTTTCACTGATACAGTACGAAACACAGGCAGAGTTATCCCTAAAAATTTACCTTTTTTTTTGACAAAATACTATTCACTAAAAATAGTACAGAAAATGGCTGTGATAATGGCGTTAATAACTATTCTCTCCTGGAATTATGCTACTGTGTGTCGGCCGCAAATCCGAGCAGATAAAACAGAAGCATGGTTATTGACAGCCCGGCAGTTTCCCAGCCTTTTGACTGAACTTTTAGATTATCTATCGCTTTATAGATGAATTTATAAACCGATTCGGGCGTGATACCCATTGTTTCGGCAATCTCCTGCGTACTTAGGTCGCTGTAATATTTCAGAAAAATTACTTCACGCTGGCGGGGCGGCAATTTTTCGATTGCTTTAGCCATACGCTCGCTAATGGTCGCAATCTCATGACTGTCAATTAATTGTATTTCTACAGAAGGTTCACTCAGGGTGGGCAGCAATGAGTCATCGGGAATCTCCTCAAATTGTGGCCGGGCGGTTGTTCGCCGGAGCAACTGCCGACGAACCGCCACCATCAGATACGCTTTAATCGATTGAACATCGGGCAGCGATGACCGGCTGGACCATAGGTGTACAAACTGGTCCTGCACCACATCGCGAACCAGTTCTTTATCGGCTACAATCCGGTATCCATAGTTTATCAACAGCCGGGCATACCGTCGATAGAGCCGGGCGAGTGCTTCAGAATCGCCCTCTTTTAATAAGAACCAATCGGCCAACTCCTCGGCAGGAACTCCACCCATAGCGGTTTCTTTTTCGCTGCAATTTAACTATCTGACGATAGATTAGAAAGAATAAAAGATGGCATTCCAATAAAATAGCGGTATACCTGACCGTATCAGATAAAAAGCGAACCAACTTACCCGAACCTAAATGCGCCCCTGTAACTGAGCCATCGATATGTTGGGCAAATGAGGTAGCACCAGCCGGGCAAACCATTCGGCTTCGTCAATAAGTGGGTAGCCCGAGAAAATAAACGCTCGGATGCCCATGTCCATATATCAATTTAATTGTTCCACAATCTGACCGGCACTACCCACCGAATGTGCAATATGAGGCTGCTTACCGGTGATTTTAATACCTGTCTAACTCAGTCAGTAGCACACGGGAGACGGGGTTGCGAGGAATTAATTTATTCACTACGTAAACTTTTAACAGGATTCATCAGGGCGGCTTTGATGCTTTGGGAGCTAATCGTCAGTAAGGCGATTAACGCGGCTGCGACGAGGGCTATGGCGAAATACCACCATTCCAGCTCGATCCGGTAGGCGTATTTAGCGAGCCAGCCCCTCAGAAAATACCAGCCCAGCGGAAACGCAATAAAGGCCGCCAGCAACACTAACTGAATAAACTCTTTTGATAGCATCCCAACCAAATTCATAACGCTCGCCCCCAGCACTTTGCGAACGCCAATCTCTTTGGTACGCTGCTCCGCCGTAAAAGCCGCCAGACCGAACAACCCTAAACAGGAGATGAAAATGGCCAGAAAGGCAAAATAGCTCGCCAGGCGGCCAATGGTGTTTTCCGCTTTGTACAAATTGGCGAACTCCTGATCAGTAAACGAGTACTTGAACGGAAAGTGCGGATTAAATTTCTTGTGGACGGCTTCCATACTGGCCACGGCTTGTTTAGTCTCACTTGCCCGGGTCCGTACCAGCACCGTCCCCCAGTTTCGGGTCGTGTCATTGCCACGCTGTAGGTGCAGAATCAGCGGCTCAATGGCCGAGTGCAGCGAGTTGAAGTGAAAATCTTTCATCAGACCGATGATTTTTCCTTTCCGGTTCCACATCGTCAGCTCCTTACCGACCGGGTCTTTATAACCTATTTTTCGGGCTGACGCTTCATTAATGATGTAATGGCTGGTATCGGTTGTGTAGTCAATCGAAAAATCGCGCCCAGCCAGCAGTTTGATCCCCATCGTGTTAATGTAATCGTACGAGACGGCATTCTGGCTGAACAGGATCAGTTGCGTCGTGTCTTTGCCGGGCCATTTCACGCCCTGCGTTGAACTGCCTACCTCGAGTGGATCCGACTGGGCGCAGGTTACTGATTTAATGCCCGGCTGCCGGGCCAGTTCCTGCCGGAACGTCGGATAATTTCGTTGCAGATCGCCTTCCAGGGAAATGTATAACAGATTCTCGCGGTCGAAACCAAGGTTTTTGGTCTGGATGAACTGAATCTGCCGGTAAACAACCAGTGTACCCAAAATTAACAAAATCGACAGGCCAAACTGAAGCACCACCAATCCTTTCCGGAAATAGGTGGCGCTGGGCTTAAATTTCAGCGATCCTTTCAGGATAACCACCGGATTCAGCGACGACATGAACAGGGCCGGATAACTGCCTGATAATAGTCCCGTAATGACCAGCAGACCGACTAATAGCAGGAGAAAAGTGGGATTAAAGAAATGCATCGACAGGTGTTTGCTGGTCAGGTCATTGAACATGGGCAGAATAAGCAGCACCAGCAGCACTGACAATACCAGCGACAGCAGCGTAATGAGCATGGATTCGCCCAGAAACTGACCCATCAGACTATTTCGGTGTGCGCCTACGACCTTGCGAACGCCCACTTCTCTGGCTCGTTTGACGGAACGGGCGGTGGCTAAGTTCATGAAATTGATGCAGGCAATGGCCAGAATGAAAATAGCGACGATAGAAAAGGTTTTTACGTACTCGATCCGGCCTCCGTTCTGTACGCCCCCTTCCCAATTCGCATAGAGGTATGACTCGCCGTAATTCTGCAAAAACAACTCGACGTTGCTATCCTTATTTTTGGTTTTGATGTAATTTTTGATCTTGGCATTTACCTTGTCAACCGACGTGTTTGGGGCCAGCAAGACGTAGCAACGGGGACCGTTGTTCCCCCATTCTTTAGACCACCGGTTGGTTTTCTGCCACCGGTCGTAACTCATCAGGAAATCGAATCTCAGCGAAGACGCTTCCGGAACATCGGCCAGGATGCCCGTCACCATCAGGTCGTCTTTGTTATCGACCCGGATGATTTTACCCATCGGGTCCTGGCCTTTGAAGTACTTATCAGCCAGTTTCTGCGAGATGACCAACCCATCGGGTCGCTTAAGTGCCGTTTGGGGATTACCCACTTTGAGCGGAAAGGAAAACATCGTCAGAAAGTCGCCCTGTACGGAGCGCCCCTTTTCTTTCTCGAACGTATTGCCCACCGTAAATAGCGTCGATTCCTCCCAGAGCATCTGGCTGGCTAACTGAATTTCGGGAATGTCTTTGACAATGTTCTCGGCCAGAATACCGGGCGCTGAGGGGTAGGTGTTGATCATGCCTACGTAGTGCTGATTTTCCAACACGCGGTAGAGTCGGCTGTCGTTCTGGTGAAAGCGGTCCATCCGCCGTTCGTCCTGCACCCAGATCATAATCAGCAGGCTACAGGCCATGCCCAGGGCCAGGCCCAGCACATTGATGAACGAAAATAGTTTGCCCTTGACAAGGTTACGCCAGGCGGTCTTGAGGTAGTTACGGAACATGGTAGCAAGGGACTAAGTGGCCGGAGAACTGATTGATTCCAAGACGAGTGAATGGCTCAATCATTACAAAGACAGCAGAATTTTTGCGGGGTTGCTTCCTTGAGCGACGAAGTGAGCCGGGCATGACATGGCGTCATGCCCGGCTCACTTCTTCATTTCGCCTTGCGAACGTAAATACTCCCCTGCATGGTTTTCATCATCACTTCGGATCCGCCGTTGTTGATCTTGCCATACACCCAGTCGTCAACCGTGACCCGGTACATGCCCGATTGATTCGTTCGGGTAGCTTTAGGCTGACTTTTGTCAATGTCGATGTCGAAATCACTGTAGATATCACCCCGGCCCGACTTCAGTTTGACATTGGCTTTCACCGATGCTGGAAAGGTTACATCGATTCGACCGTTCAGGGTTGAGAAGGCCATTGGCGTATTCGTATTTACTTCCTTGAAGGTTGCTTTCAGATCACCATTGATGGTATTGGCCACTGCCGAGCCACCAACATTTGTCAGTTCGATTCCTCCGTTCACATTGTTGACTTCCAGTTCGCCTGTCACGCTCTCTACCGTAATATCCCCGTTGTTAACAGTATGCAGTTTCAACGAGAACCGCTGGGGCACTTTAATGGTCAGATCAACCGAATTATGAATACTGCTGGTACTTACTTTAACCCGGTTGTCCTTCTCCTCGGCCGACAAGTCGAACGGGTTACCGGCCGAAATGCATTTCATGCCAGCCGATACACTCGGATCATCCTTACGACGGCTATTCAGGTTTACGTTTTCATTCAGTCGCTCATTCAACCCGTCGGTTTGTTGGCCTTTTGCTCTTCGCGTTCCTTCGGATCGAGCCAGCTACGGCGTCGATGACCACTTCTTTGCCCGAGTAACCAACCACGTGAATGAACCCATTGACCAGACCTACCTCAAGCGACCCCGGTTTATTTGGCTCAGACATGGCGACGACCAATTGTTCCTTCGTATCGCTCTGAGCCAGAATCGGCACCGCACCTGCCAACACTATTAGCATACTGATAATCAATAATTTATTCGTTTTCATCAGGACTGTTTTTTGATGTATACATTACCGTTAAAGGTCTCGAATCGAAGGGTTTTTCCGCCTGAACCGATTCGGATTGCCGTTGGCTTACTGAGTTTATAGACTGTTTTATCCCCCTCTTTCTGCTGGTTTTTCATAACCTGTGCGGGCACAGTTTCTACATCGGTAAAGTCAGTATAAAACTCGCCCTGAAACGTTTTGAACCGGACGTCGGCCGACAGATTGGCTGGATAACTCACCCGGATATTCCCATTGAGGGTATAATACGAAGATTGTGTAGGCGGACTGGCCAGATAATTGACATCGACGTTGATGGTGTGTACGTCGGTAGTTCCCCGGGCGTTGGTCAGGTCAATGGCCCCATTCACGTTATGGGCTTTCAGGGATCCGGCCACATCGCTGACTGTCACGTTCCCCGGTTCACGGTCGAAACGACGACGTTCATCTGACGCGGAATTTTCACGGTGAAATCAAGCGTGAAATCGTATACGATCCGCCGGTCGTCCCGATTCCGCCCGTTGTTGTGGCGGCCGGCGTCCCAGTTCGGCCGCCAGTCGAACGGTTCAGCGATATAGGCGATAATGCTGTCGCCCCGTTGCTCGAAAGCGAGTTTGAATTCTTTCGTTCCTGCTTCGAGTACGGCTTTATCTTTAGCCGTCAGGCGTTTATCCACATCGATGCTCACGGTATTACCCGCTGTACCTTCGACCTTGATAAAGCCGTTGATGTTTAAATGACGAGCGTGCCGGCTGCGGCATCCTTCGGCAGGGAAAACTCCTTATTAATGTGTTCGGTGTGTTCCTGCGATTGGGCCACCGACTCGACTGGGCACACGCAACCAGTAACCCCGCCAGAACGGGTAGCATTCGCTTTTTCATAATGGTAAGGCGATTTAGTTATAACGTATGCACTCAGGACAAGTCTTTGATGGTCTGCTCTAATTTGATCTTTACCAGATCGTTGATGCCACGCTGCAGGAGCATCTGCCGAAGCGGTTTCAGCGAACGTTTTTCCTGAAGCTTCACCATCACATCGGCCAGCACCACCTGCACTAAAGGGGATTCCTGACGCGTCAGCGACTGAACCAGCCCTTCCCGTACGCTGGCGTCGTGGGCCAGTTCTGCCAAGGCTTCTTCCCGGTGCAACGACTCGTCGGCCAGGGTACCGCCCCCAATCCGCTCGGCATAAGCCTGCACATCGTATTGCTTCGCCGACCGGCTGGTCTGTCGCGCCGAATCGACCAGTACATTGCGGGCCAGGTGATACATCCAGGTTCGGAACGGACCGTCGCCGGTGAACGTATGGCGGGCGGTACTTGAACATCCGGTAAAACACCGTCTGCACCATATCTTCACTGGCATCGGGATTGCTGCTCATGTGGTAAAGAAAGCCAAAAAGCTCACGATGGTAGCGCTCAAAGAGCAGGCCCATCTTGTGCAGATCGCCCGTCTTAACGTTGAGCATCAGCGCGTTGTCCGTTAGTGAGTTCAAGCGACTCGAGTGTAGAGGTAAGGAATTCGACGTGGAAACCGCCGGATTTAAGGAAGGTTACAGGCAAGTTGACATTTTTTTAGGCGAATAAAATAAGTTGCGGCTACTGAAGTGAATAGCCTTCATGATTTTGACTACTGATTCTGCTTCTTTATTAGCAAAATAAACACAATTAACCAAGAGCACCGTGTCCGTTTTGCGGACACCGGATGTCCATAAACGGACAAGCGAACGGCCTCGGCTCGTCAAAAATTATCGTTTTTAGTCTAATTAGAGCACTTTTCATACTTGGCACTGCATTTGATCGACATTATCGTATAAAATATTCGGGTGATGAAGCGAGTCTATCTGGGAGAGTTTGAAGAAGTGGTATTACTGACCGTTGCTATCCTCGACGAAGGGGCCTATGGTGTTACGGTTACGCAGGAAATCGAGCAGAGAACAGGCCGTTCAGTCGGGTTCAGCACGGTGCACACGACACTACAACGGCTGGCCGAAAAAGGCTTACTGTCATCCACAATGGGCGGGGCTACAGCCGAACGCGGTGGTCGACGAAAGCGATTTTTCACCGTCACGGCCGTAGGCCGTAAAGCCCTGCAGGAAGTGAAACAGATACGGGCCGATTTATGGAATGCGTTGCCTCCGCAAACGATGCTGCTCATGGGTGGCTGACCTTCTTTCTTATGAAAAATTCGAACCGTCCAGCCCGCCACACTGGCCCACCCCGCTGGGCATCAACACTCCTAAGCTGGTGGGCTAACCCCAACATGCGGGAGGAAGTGCAGGGCGACCTGCTCGAACTCTACGCCTACTGGGTGCAAACCGTAGGCCAACGCCGTGCCAACTGGCGCTATTGCCTGAGTGCGCTCAAACTGCTGCGGCCGCTGGCCAACCGAAAACCAGCAACCCAATACCAATCACCTTTGCTCCTGAGTCCTGATATGATTCGTAACTATTTAACAATCGCCTTTCGGAACCTCGCTAAAAGCAAGGGGTATTCGTTCATTAATATCACCGGTCTGGCCGTTGGTCTGGCCTGTACTGTATTGATTTTTATAGTTGTCAGACACGAAACCAGCTACGACCAGTACCACGCGAATGGAGACCGGATTTACCGGGTTGAAGGGGAAAATATAAACGAAAAACACACCTATCCAGGTACATACACTGGCATGGCGAACGCCTTGCGTACTGACTTACCCGAAGCAAAGCTTGTCGTTCCTCTGCTTCAGGTTGGAGGCAGTACGTTTGCCGTATCCAACTCCGACAAACGATTCAAAGAATCCTATGTATTTGCCGACAATGCGTTGTTTCATTTGCTCGATTATCACTGGATAGCTGGCGATCCCCATACCGCTCTGTCGCAACCGAATACCGTCGTTTTGACGCGAGCGTATGCCGAAAAGTATTTTGGTACAACGGATGTGCTCAGCAAAACCATTCAGCTCGATAATAAGCAGGACCTGCTGGTAGTCGGTGTGCTGGAAAATCACCCAACGACAACCAGTTTCCCCTTCGACCTGCTGGTTTCGTCCTCTACAATCAAAACCACCAAACCGGATATAGACCTGAATCGGTGGAATGGCTGGAATGATAATTTTCAGGTGTTTGTGTTGCTGAAAAACGGCATTGATCCTACCCAACTAACCAAACGATTCGAGGATATAGTGGTCAAATACATGGGCAGGGAAGCGCTTCCCGACAAGCGTTTTTTTCTAAACTCGTTAGCTCAAATTCATTACAGCTCGAATCTGGGGGGACGGTCTGCCAATCTACCTTTGCTCAGGACGCTGTCGTTTATTGGCTTGCTGGTGCTGCTGATTGCCTGTTTTAATTTCATCAATTTAAGCACGGCTCAGGCCTTTAAACGGGCAAAAGAGGTCGGCATCAGGAAGGCAATTGGCAGCACCCGCTGGTCGCTGATCTACCAGTTTCTGACCGAAGCTGGTCTAATTACGTTTCTCGCTGTTCTGATCGCCATCGGCTTAGCCTGGCTAATGCTACCGGCTATGGCCAGTACGCTGGCAATCCCCCTGAAATCGCCGGATTTATTTACGGGGCAAACGGCCCTTTTTGCCCTCGTACTGGCGAGCCTAACAACCTTGTTGGCGGGTGTTTATCCGGCGTTCCGGCTATCGGGTATGGCACCGATCTGGGCCTTGAAAAACAACACGGTAACGCAGGGAAACCATTGGTTTACGTTACGGCAGGGCTTAGTTGTCGTTCAGTTTACGGTCTCGCTCATTCTCATCAGTAGTGCCTTACTCATCAACCAGCAGCTTACTTTTTTCCGCAACGCCGACTTAGGATTCAATAAATCAGCTATTATCACGGTTGGGCTGCCCGATAATAAACCTGAGAAATTGCAAGCCCTTCGGAATCAGTTCATCGAGTCCCCACAGATTAAGGACGTTAGTTTCTCGTTTAACAGCGCATCGGCAGAAAGTAACTGGATGCAGGGCATGGAATATCGAAAGGGGGCTAAAGCCAATCAAATCAAAACCCAGATGAAAATGGGCGATTCTCACTACCTGAACACCTACGGTATTCAATTGTTGGCCGGGTCAACACTCAGGGATACCGATACATCCTCGTCCGCCTTTAAGATCATCGCCAATGAAGTATTCCTCGCTCGGATGGGCATTAGTCGACCAGCAGATGCCATTGGGCAGCGCGTGTACTACGGAGACGGGAAAGAGTTTGCCACGATTGTTGGGGTAGTCAAAAACTTCAATGTCAATTCGCTGCACCAGAAAATCGATCCAACTGTAATCCAGGTCGTACCGAACAATTTTTATCAGGCAGGTATCAAACTGCAAAGTGAGAAGCCAACTGCTGAAACGATCCAGGCAGTGTTGGCACAGATTGAGAAAGCCTGGACCGCTACCTTCCCGAATCAGGTATTTGACTATAGCTTTCTGGATGAATCACTCGCGCAGGCCTACCAGTCCGAAACCCACACGGCGCAACTCATTGAAGCTTCAACTTTTCTGGCGGTGTTGATTGCCTGCCTGGGCTTGTTTGGCTTGGCAACATTCATGGCCGAACAACGGACCAAAGAAATCGGCGTCCGTAAAGTGCTGGGTGCATCGGTTGGGAGTATCATCGTCTTGCTTTCGAAAGACTTCCTTAAACTGGTGCTGGTTGCTATCGTCATTGCCTCACCCATTGCCTGGTACGCCATGAATCAGTGGCTCCATAATTTCGAGTTCAAAGTTGAGATCAAGTGGTGGGTGTTTGCGCTAACCGGTCTATTCATAGCGACCCTTGCCCTGCTGACGGTCAGTTTTCAGAGTGTGAGAGCCGCCCTGGTGAACCCAGCGAAGTCACTGCGCTCTGAATAACCATGAGATCGCTTTCCTGACCCTGATGCGTCCCTACCCCCTGCCCTCAATGAGGGCTTTTTGTCCGGCTACCGTCACCTCATCAAGTGTTTTGCCTTCAGCAATCAGCCGAACTAAACCCAGATCAAGCGCGGGATGCTCAGCCGCAAGGGTTACGGGTACGGTTTTGGCGCGATAACCTACAGACGACAGAACCAGCGAGTAGCTACCCATTGGTAAACTGACGTGAATTCGGGATTAGAAATGGCCCTACCGGGCCAGCTACAGAACATGTATCACTAAGACTAATCCCGAATTCACGTTAAACTGGGTACTACAAACGCGCCGGTCCCATCAATGGTAGTACCGGTCAGGAGTTTATCGCCCTGCCTTAGGGCAACAGTCGCAAAAAGAACTGGTTTGGCAGCAATCGAATCGGTGAGGCCACCAGTCAGTTTCCCCGGCTTTAAGGGCTAAGCCGACGCGAGGTTAGCCAAAAGAAGTAGGGCGAACAACGTAAAAACGTTGTTCATAAAACTAAATAGATGTATGAATAGACATGGAAAAATCAGGTGAAAGACCATTCGCTTTTCAAACAGGAAACGAACCGGAGGTCAGCTACACGCAACCATTCTATAGGGTAAAGAAACAGTCAGTTCACCCGGCGTTGCATTCGGGTGCCCTGAGTGGCTCAATAAGTTAACGCGGTCCGTTCATACAGGTAGTAGCCTGTGGCCAGGTGGCCAGGTAAGGCTGCCTTGGTGCACGGTGTCACGGTTTTGCTATAAGCGTAGGTTGGGTTTTGCATGGGATTAATGATTCGCCTATTACCAGGACGATTACTGGTGCATTTCATTACAGCGAACCGGCCTGTCGTAACCGCTTATTGAAAAGGCGTAAGTGCAGGCAGGAAGCGCAAGAAAGCAGGAAAATAGGCGATGCCGGGGCGAACAGACCCCTGCTGCTTAAAAAAAGTTCACAATAAAACCGTGCGCCTGTAATGGTTGACGAATTCAGTCGTCTTTATCATTGACATGGATCTACAGGCTTTCAAACAACGGATACTGCCGGTTCAGGGCCGACTCTTTCGGTTAGCGCAGTTGTTTCTGCGCAACCGCGAAGATGCCGAGGATGCTTTACAGGACGTATTGCTTAGGCTATGGACCAATCGGCAGCAGTTGGACACATACCAAAGTGTGGAAGCTCTGGCCGTGCAAATGACCAAAAACCTGTGTCTGGATCGACTCAAAGCGCATCGAAAGCAGAAAATGACCGACGATACGGCTTGGCTGGATGTGCCCACCGACGGCCCATCGCCCCACCGACAGGTAGAACTGATCAACAGTGCCGACCTGATGCAGCAATTGATCGACGCGTTGCCCGACCAGCAAAAGCTAATCATTCACCTGCGTGACGTGGAGGAGTGTTCGTTCGAGGAAATCGAGCAGCTAACGGGCCTAAACGTCAATAATATTCGGGTGATTCTGTCGCGGGCCCGGCAACGACTGCGTGACAGTTATACAAAAGCAACTAACTATGAATCAGGTTATTGATAACTTACTAATCCGTTATTACGAAGGCGAAACGACGCTGGCCGAAGAAAAGCAGTTGCGACAGTTTTTCCAGCAGGAAACCATACCGCCTTACTTACAGCGGCACGCGGCTCAGTTTCGGTACTTTTCGGAGGCTCGCCGGCAGCAGCCCTCCGCTACGTTCAGTCACCAGTTGACCGAACGACTAACGATGCACAAACCCGGCCGGGTCATTAGTCTGACTACCTGGGGTATGCGCCTTGCGGCCAGTGTAACCCTACTACTTCTGGGCTTTGCGAGTGGACTGGTCTACGAGCAGATACGCACCCGTCCGACGGGTGCGCTGATGGCCACCAACGATGCTCCGCCCGTGCAGACGATGAAAAAAGTGCTGGCCTTGTCCCAGCAACCGAAAACGTCGGCCAGCGAACGCATTCAGGCCGTCAACCAGAGTTACGAGTTGGACCGGGTCGATGAAGCCATCACTCAACTGCTTATTAACACGCTGAACTTCGATGCTAATGTCAACGTGCGACTGGCGGCCAGTCAGGCTCTGTTGCGCTTCGAGAACGAGCCGGGCGTGCGGGAAGCCCTGATTCAGTCGCTCCCGATCCAGACCGACCCAAATGTGCAGATCACCCTGATCGACATGCTGATCACGATCAAAGAAAAACGAGCGGTCCAGGAAATGCAGCGGCTGGCCCGGAGCCAGCAGACCATCGAGGCCGTCCGTACACGGGCCGAAGAAGGCATCAATCGCCTGGCCGCAGCAGCTAACTCACCCTCCTGAATTTTTTAATTAAGTAAAACCAAGCAGACCAATGAAAAAAATACTTGTATTAATTGTCAGTTCATTATGGTGCTTGACCAGCGTTTACGCGCAGGAATACAAGACTAAACTGACCAACACCAAAGACCATAAAGTAACCCTGGAAATAGACGCGGGCGACGTCAAAATTGACGGTTATAACGGCGACGAGGTCGTTATTCAGGCATCGGGCTACGAGGCCCCACCCGAACGCGCCAAAGGCCTGAAGGCATTGTATAACTCCGCCGTCGATAACTCCGGTATTGGTCTGGCCGTAACCCCGTCAACGGGCGGCCTTAAAATTGAAAAAGCGACTCGTAAACAGATCAAGTACACGATTCGACTTCCCCGTAGAGTAGCCATTCTGTATCAGCAGACTAATTGGCAGCCCAGTAACCTGACTATCAGCAATATGGATGGTGATCTGGAAGTACGGACGAATAACGGGGCAATCAACTTAACGAACGTGACGGGGCCCGTGGTCGCTAACACGACCAATGGCGAAGTTAAAATCGTGTATTCATCGCTGAGTCAGGAAAAACCATCCGCTATTTCAACCATTAATGGACCAGTCGATATTACGTTGCCGGCCAGTGCCAAAGCGAACATGAAGTTACGCTCCATCCACGGCGAAATGTATACCGACTTCGATCTGGGTGTGAAAAGCCAGAAAGATGGCCTCGCTAAGGTGGGTGGGGGTAATAACATCGACGGGATAACGAACGGCGGTGGTGTCGAAATAGAACTCCGAACCATCAACAGTAATATTTATATCCGCAAACAGAAATAACCCGTTCCCTTCCTTCTAAGACTATGAAAACCCTTTTATTCCTGCTTCTCCTGAGTACGTTTATCAGACCGGCTTTTTCCCAGAAAATCATTGAAAAAAAACTTTCGTATTTGCCCAGTCAGCTCGTCAACCTAAATCTGAAATTTGCCGACAGCATTCAGGTGCGGTATTGGGATAAAGCGGAGGTTTCGGTACGCATTGTCGTGACGATTAACAACGGTCGGCTGAACGATGCCCTGCTGGTCGAAACTGCTTCTACCGACCAGGAGGTCAGCCTGAAAACGGATTTCGACAAAGAACGCATCAAGCAGGGTAAAGCCGAAGACTGCCCCGGCAATCAACGGTCCTGGAGCACGGACCGGAATGGCACTCACTATTCGGTATGCAGCGACATCAACTACCAGGTGTATTTACCCAGAAAGGCCAAACTCAATATCGAAACCATCAGTGGCAACATCGACATCGAAGGCGCGACCGAAGGGGTAACGGCTAAAACCATCAGCGGGTACGTCGATATGAACTGGCCCAACGCCAAGGGAGCTAACTTGGCTCTGAAAACGATCACGGGTGAAGTGTATTCCGATCTGAATATCGACTTCAGAGGAAAGAAAGAGAAACACCCTATCGTGGGCTATCTGCTAGAAGGTACACTCAACGGTGGAGGACCAGCGGTGCGGTTGGAATCTATCAGCAATAATGTCTATTTACGTCGGCAAAAGTGACGATACTTGCTGTAAGCATGTTGCCGGTCATTAATGAAATTTAGTATTTTCATCAGTACAGTACTCCCCAGCAATATTTAAACAAGAATTAGCTATAGACTCCCTCGTGAGACTTCTATTGTGTTACGGAGCGTATTCCGTACGAGACATGTATGTTTATGGCCTGTCCCTCCTTCTACTTCAACCGACCGTTTTCGTTCAAGAAAAGCCGTGCCCGCAAGTCGAACGCGACTCCGATACGAACCGTGTCGATACGGGCGAGTGTCTAATGCGATTTTTTGGACTCGTAATCTATTATGAATGATAATGTATACGCCAATAAAAATCGTTCCGTTAAACCTTCAATTGATTTCGGAGAAAGACACCAGGCTAAGATTCCCTTATTAACAGCGCAGATGACGCTAACAGGAGAACTAATGAAACACCTCATCGAAATATATAACTGGTTTAGTGCCAGTCTGAATTATTGACCTCTCTACCAGAAGATAAGTCTGAGTGTACAGCCACCAATTTCGTATTGGCGGTGCCACTTACCGGCATCGGTGACTTTGTATATTAACGCTACGTATGTTCAATTGATAGACAAGTAATAGGGTCAATTCATCTTTAACGATTTTTAAAAGGTATCCTTCGCCAACGGTCAACAGACATCGTACCCGTCGTACTTAATAAGCGACCCGATTCGGCCTATTTAGCTAAGGAGTTAGGCATAAGCTTCTATAAAAAGGGTATTTTTCCCGTTTGAACTATCTGGAGTTCAACCTTAACTTACACTTTTTAACCGCTTATCCGATTACCGGACTACAGTACCTAACGACCTGATTGCCTTACGAGCGTTTATCACCGGTGCTAATGCATAAACTTCGGATCGTAGCTGTTTTTTCAGGGCTGTTCTTTCTGCCGCTAAAGAAACTTCTGGCCCAATCCGCAGATTCGCTGATTGCTGATTTGCAGGCTATTCATAAAACGATAAGCCGCCAGACTTGCCTCAACCCATTACTTATCTCTAACAGGGCGATGAATTTGTTTCTGTCGGATAAAATTGGAAGCTACCTGACCGATTACCGGAGTCTATCTTTTTACAAAAACTACATCACACTCAACGCCAGAGACGGCACCTTTTCGCTGAATCACAATCTCTTCCAGCCTACCGGAGTCGATGAGCCGGTCCGAACGTTTTACGTAGTGGGCATCAGAGCGAATGTCGCTACTGTCTTGGCAACAGTTTTTACCGAAAAAACGGGCAATAATCAATTAGGCGGAACGCTTCAAAAGACTTGGATCGCTACACCCCGAACCCGTTTGACCAATTGTGAACAGAAAACGATTATGGATGCCAAGCGAGCGTCGGATGTAGCCCTGTTAGTGCAGGACATCAAAAGAAGAGAAGCCGACTTCAAATATTCATTAGCTACGATTCAACAGGAAAACCTGACAGATTCGGCCTTTACGGAGGTCAAAAAACAACTTTCCCAGGATTTCTACACAAGGCTAACAGATGAGTTTTCGCGACGATTTGCGGCACAACAGTATCAGGAATTGGCAACCGCTCGTCGGTACAAGCGCATTACAACGAACTGGACAACCCTGAGTGTATACCTGCCTGTAGTCTTACAACGCTTTATCGTGGCTAACTCGCTGGTGGTATCTTCAGAAACTAAAAAAGCGTATCCATTTGAATTAACCCTGAATCATATCCGCTTTTTGGAGTCTAAGCAAGCCGGAAGATTCTTTTTGAGTCTGGAGGCTGGTGTGTTCTTAAATAACTCGGTCCAAAGTTTTTCAGCAGAAAGCATTAGCTATACGCAGTATAAACAGTTGGGCGGAGTCGATACTGTTTCGCTGAGCCAGCGAAAGCTCAGTTCCATTTATATAGCCCATTACCAAACCTTTCTGTCCCCGGTGGCTCGGCTTAGGCTGGTGTATTATCCAACTGAGTCGCATATTGGCATTAGTACGACGGTTGAGCAGCATATAGGAATCTATCGGGCGCTCAATTGGGTACTGGGCATTCCGGTTGTGCTGATTGATAAAAAGGGCACTCCAGCGGCCAACTTTGAGTTTCAACTGCGATACGCTGATTGTACGCATGTTGTGTTTCCTCACCGAACAGGCCGTGATAATCTATCCATAAACCTGACCGTAGGGATCCCGTTTAGCAAAATCATTTACTAAATGATAAGGAAACTCTAATCGATGTCCATAGGATGTTATACTTCTGACCGTCACTACCGATTGTAACAACGCCCTCCTTAGAACGAAATAAATTCGTTAGATGCAGGGCGTTGCTGTGGGCAACGACACAGTCCTTGGCTTCTGATACCATAATTGGGTATGTTTAAAAAAAAGCGTATGCTACAGATGAGCGTTGCCAGGTGTTATAACCGCTCATTTCGCTGCGACCCCTTTCCTACCCTATCACCGTTCATTTAAACCTCCGATTCGAATCTGAACCCGATGCGCAAAATTTTAATAACTGTCAACTCCTATCAGTCGCATACGGTCAACTGAAATTTATTGAAGGATGGCATGCATCGTCACTATTCAACATCGAAAAGAGATAAC
Source organism: uncultured Spirosoma sp. (assembly GCA_964244845.1). Lineage (GTDB taxonomy): Bacteria > Bacteroidota > Bacteroidia > Cytophagales > Spirosomataceae > Spirosoma. The sequence goes on along the minus strand of CAXTKE010000008.1, from coordinate 239,296 downwards.
AATTTGGCTGAATAAATACGATTGTATCAAACCCCAAAAACAAAAAAGCCGTCCCTCAATCCGGGGACGGCTTTCGCGTTTTCTTAACCTAAACTAAACTCTCAAAACAACCAAAAACATAATACTACAACGATATGATGTTATCATTGATTATCAATTAGTTATCTCCCTACATTAGTTGTTTGATTTTGGTTATTACGGGTTATTTTGCTTTTTTTTGCTCCTTATTTGTATCTTTGATTTCAAGGAACAAACTAAGGGGCAAGTCACCTGCTGTTAAGCGTGTTGCCCGATTTTCAGCTAAACGCATGAAAGTAACAATTCGCGAAAAGCCTATAACGGATGGGCGCTTTAGTTTATATCTTGACTTTTACCCCCCTATTCCTCATCCGGTTACAGGGAAAGACACGCGTAGAGAATACCTTAACCTGTACGTCTTCGCGAAGCCGCGCACCCCTTTAGACCGTACCCACAACAAAGAGACCTTAGAATTGGCTGAACACACCAGAGCCAAGCGGCAGATTGAGACTCAAAATGGTCAGTATGGCTTTTTGGTCAAGCGTGAAATTAAGAGTGATTTTGTGGACTATTTTAAAAGCCAGGTTGAAGCATATAATGGTCGAAGTGCAGGCGCAAAATGGGGCTACCGAAAGACGGCCAAACTACTGGCTGCATACTGTCAGGATAAGCCATTACGTCCTAAAGAAGTTACCCGTCAATTTTGTGAAGGTTTTCGCAATCATATTGAAACGATGCCGGATCTATCCCGTAACACTGGTGCTTTATACTTCACCTATTTTAAGACTATACTCAAACGAGCCGTAGCCGATGGATTCTTGAAAGAAGAACCTCGTGTAAAACCAATTCGGGAAGAAGACACGCAACGGGAATTTCTGACGATGGAGGAATTAACCGCGTTGGCTACGACTGATACCTACCGGCCCGATCTTAAGCAGGGTGCTTTGTTTTCTGCCCTTACTGGTTTACGCTTTTCAGATGTGGCTGCATTGACCTGGCAGCAATTACACCAGACCACTGAGGGCTATACAGTCAGACTTAGGATTCAAAAAACTCAGCGTAGCGAGACGATACCCATTACCGATGAGGCACGAGAGCTTTTGGGGGAGACAGGAGAAACTACAGCTCGAATATTCCCTAAGCTCAACTACTCTAAGTATCTCAACGATATTTTGAAGGTATGGATAAAGGATGCAGGCATTGACCGTAAAATTACATTTCATAGCTTTCGTCATACGTTTGCGACTCTTCAACTTTTGGCTGGTACTGACATCTACACAGTTTCTAAACTTCTTACGCATAAGAATTTAACAACTACTCAGATTTACGCGAAGGTAGTGGATCAGAAAAAAAGAGAGGCTGTAAACCGATTGACTTTAGGCTTAAAAACCAAGGAGAATTTATGAGTCTTAAAGACCCCCACATGGCTATGCTCCTGCAAGTTAAGAGCGATATTGACGAGGTAGCCAATACCTTTTGGGGGCGTGGTATATCCTTGAAGCAACGAATAGATGCTTTGCATAAATGGCGGGGTGCTATAAATGACGTTAATGTCAACGAGTGTCTGCCGTATAGGCCAGAAGTTATTGAAGAGCTTAAACAAGAGGTATCGTTTAATGAGAAAGAATTGCATACTGACTATAAATCCAACTACCATTTGGATTTAGGCCGAGTCCTCCAATCTATCAGTACACTTATGGAGACAATAGCCTTGGAAATGGATAAGGCGAAATTGAGTGTAGACCAGGCATATCTTAATCTCCATGATATGGAGCATGACGCTGACGCACCATCAAAATTTGAATACTCGTACGAAATGCACCCAGGTCCTCATTACTCTCAAAACCGGCAAGAGGCACATTTAAACCACCAGAAAGAGGTAGAACTATGGAAGAACTCACCAAAGGGAGAAGACTGGGCATTAAACTATGATGCCTACAAAGGCGCATGGGAGAAAGCAACTGAGTATGGCCATCTTCTAAGACTATTGTTTGACGATTTGTCCCTGTTAAAAGAAATTACCAACGTTCAACTGCCAGAGCCAACCCCTACTTGCAAAATCGCTCAAAAAGCTAAACAACTTTTATATGATACCTTAGTGCTTTACGTTGATGAGTCTCACCGAACTTCTCTATATTCTTTAATTTTTCAAGAGTTAAGTCCCCCCTTCAAAATAAACCATTCGCTTCAGCAAAATTCTTTTGCCCACATATTCTATCAATTATTGCAAAAAAAAGATATACATGGAACTCAAGAAGTCATATCTTATTGGATAAGTGCCAATTTTTACCCAGCCACCTATTATACTATTTACGACGTTATTCGGGGTCAAAAAACACCAGCTAAGAATAAGCGAATCCAAATTTATCCATAAGGAAACGTACACTATTTATGCACTAATCGTACTCGGTTGCTTGTTTTGAGTATTTCTCGTTTTATTCCTTTGCCATCGGCTTTTAATTCCAAGCCAGCCGATAATGGAAAAGCATCCGCTAACGTTCGAAAATCTCCCTGCCTACGTATTTGCATTAGGAGAGAAAGTTGATTCATTGCTTGACCGGCTAAACCAGCCCACGACTTCCGCCCAAGTTGAAGAATTCCCGCTAACCGTACAACAAGCAGCCGATCTCTTAGATGTGACGCCCGCGACGGTCTACGACCTCGTGCATAAACGACGCATACCAAGCCATCGTCCTGGGAAACGACTGTACTTCCTGCGCTCCGAGTTGATGGACTGGATTCGCAATGGCCGTAGGCTAACCGCAGACGAACTCACTTCTAAGGCAAGTGACCGCGTCACACGTCCGGGCGTTACAGGTAAAAAGGCAGGAAAAACAGCATGAACCAATCTGCCAACGTCCGCCCAATGCTGCACGAAATTGCTTTTGAAATTCGCACAGTCGGAAAAATTTGGCTCATCGAAAAAGTTGATGAAGGTCTGGTTTTTCGGTTTGAAATAGGCAAACGGCAAGCACGCGCATTCATTCCCAAACCTGGTTTACATGAAGCTGAGCCTCCTTTCGAAAAATCCTGCCCGGTGCACGTTGTCGAGACGTTGCCCTTGCTACGGCACTTTTTTTCAACCATATGATCATTCCGCTACATAAAAAAAGGTCAATGCTTCACGACAAGCATTGACCCTCTAACACCTTTAAAATCAATGCAAGTTACTCAAAATGCAACCCAAACGCAAGGGATAAACATCCTCCATCGGTTCACGGGAACAGATGGCTTGTATTATGTCCGTTGCGAAAGTCATCCAAACTCCGCCTTCGTTTATGCAACAAAAGAAGCCGCCGAAAGCGATCCATATGGATATTCGGCTCTATCTAACCGACCTACCGAGGCAATAAATAGAGGGACGATTCGGTGGGAAGCCGCTCTAACAAAACTGCCCCCGCCCGAACCAGAAATGGGACAAGCAGAGCCGACAGATGAGGAAAAAACGAAATACTATGAGGTAAATATTAGCGACTTCGACCCGGATCACTTTGAGCAAATCACCCAGGAGGAGCCAGAACAGGAAAATGAACCTGAACGGGAAGGCAAGAATAAGCAAGACCCAAAGGAGCACAAAAATGGCTTGCTCGGTCAACTTCTTGCTATTGCCGAAGACCTCAATGAACGAGCCACCAAAGAGGTGATTTATTCTCCGCCTTTAATTACCAAAAACGAGCAGCATATCGTAGGTCGTTCAACAATTGTAACAATACAGGGGAGTGAAGGTGCGCACAAATCAAGGCTTGCCGAAACTTTTTTATCATTGTTCCTATCTCAACCCAATGCGGATAAGGCCGCATTCCTTGGTTTCGAAATGCCTAAGCTGGAACGCTTTTGTGGTGTTTATGGTGACAGCGAGCGTAATTTAAAAGAGGAGTTCCCAGGCGCGATTCAGGCAATTAAACGGCTGGCCGGGTTTAACCGAGATGAAAAGCCTTCTCAGTTCTTTCCATTCTCGGTTAAGCCAATCGAGCGAAAAAAACGACTCCCGGCAGTAAAAGACTTTTTGACGCATGTTCGTTCACAGACCGACCTTCACTTAATAGGCGTACTAGACGTAACGACCGACTTCGTTGCCAGCTTCAATGATGAAGGGGAGTCCATGAGCCTTTTTGATTATCTGGGAAATCTCTGCGACTCACACGACTGCACGTTTATTTTAGTTATCCACGTCAACCCCGGTTCTGAGAAAGCGCGGGGCCACGTTGGAACCGAAGCGGCCAACAAGTCGGCTACCGTTCTGCAAATCGGTCTTGAACAGGACGCGCGAGGCAACGAGACCGGGCTAATCAAAGTGCGCTTTAAAAAGATCAGACGCGGACCAAAACCAGACCCCCTTTACCTAGTATTCGACAAGGAAAAACACCGGCTGGCTTTAGCGAGTGAAGCCGCAGTCTCTGACCATATGAAGGCTCGTCAACAGGTAGCCGATGTAGAAGACGTTGGCGACAAGGTTGCGGACCTGCTCAGTGACGGACCAAAAGAAAAGGGGGATGTTTGGCTGGCATTGCAGGAGCATTTTGGGGCTGGGCAAAGAACAATTCGCAACCGCTTGAAGGACGTCTTAGAGACTTGCCCGGAAATGTATGACCGTAATGGGAAGGCCGTGCGACTGGTGGAATATAGCGAACCGCCCAAGCATTTCTACAAGCTTGACGCGGTATAATTCGAGATGCTGGCACTGGCAACGCCCTATATAGGGGTTTGCCACCTTGCCACCACTTTTATAAATCTTATTGTTCTGTTAATCAGTCACTTAGCAATCCGGCAAAATTTACTCAAAACTATGACTGAAACTGGTGGCAAAATAGCGTTGCCACCAGTTTTGCCAGCTTGCCACCACTCTTGAAACTCCCTGTCAAATGGCTACTTACCTGCTTACCGAACCGATTCTAAACGTGTCTGTCAGTTGCTTCGCCAGCTACGACTCATCGACAAATCCGAAGCTGGTTAATCTGCTTACCTGGCTTCGGTCCACAAAATATCAGTCTAAAATTGAAACTTTACGCCAGATTGGAAATAAAGAGGGCCGGGATAAGTTGAAATCTACCTTACCCGCCATCACGCCCAGCGGGCAGTTTACATATCGGGCCGAGGCTAACCTGATTCCCGGCAGTCATACAGGTCTTATCCAGTTTGATATTGACGCAAAAGATAACTCCAGAATCCGCAACTATTCCACCCTGAAAGACCAGATTAGTAAGCTGCCATTTGTGGCTTATTGTGGCTTGTCGGCATCGGGAAAGGGATACTGGGGATTGGTCCCTGTTGCCTATCCAGAACGTCACGGTCAGCATTTTGATGCGCTTAAACGAGTGTTTGCTCACTATGGTATTAATGTGGACACCAAGCCGCGTAACGTTGTTAGTCTTCGTGGCTATTCCTATGACTCCGCCCCGTATATGCCTCAGCGGGTTATGCTGTTCGAGTTGTACGATGTACCGCCGAAGTCACCCCGTAGAGAGTTTAGCCGTAGTAACGACGCGGATACAGAACAGGAACGGGTCGAAGTGTGTATTCAGGAAGTCTTGCGACGTGGAACGTATATAGGTGATAGTTATGAGCAGTGGTACGAGGTTGGCTGTTCACTGGCTAATGGATTTGGTGAAGGTGGACGAAGTTATTTTCACCACGTCAGCCAAAATTATCCCAGTTACCAATCGGCTCAAACGGATAAACAATTTACCGCCTGTTTGCGGGCAAACTCAAAAGCGACATTAGGCACTTTTTTTCACCTCTGTCAGCAACTAGGTATCGAGTGGAAAGAATTAATGCCGGTATTAGTTGAACCATATCTCAGTCAGGCCCAGCGCGAACCGACACAAAAGCCGGCCGAATCCCCACTTCCAAGCCCACTAATCGTTACCAATATACGGGAGCAATTAACGAACCCCGGCAGTATTCTCCGTCCCGATGAGAGCCAGTTGGAACGCCTGACCGTCGAGCCGTGGGCCAGTTACCCGGCTGACTGGGATACCGCACCAACTTTTACCCAAACCGACGAGCCGCAAGTCTCTAAGCCTGTTTCTGTTCTTGACCGGCTGAAAGCAAAGAACCCGTACCTGGATTTGCTAATCAACACGCTGGACCTTGAATTAATCTCGTAGGATCGGATCGTCTTATCAACTGAAATTATATCAGCGAAAAACAATTACAACCCCAACTATCAATATGAACAAAGAAAACAGAATGGCCTCAACCAGAGTAAACCCGGTCGATTCCCTGCTATGGGTCTGGGTAACGTCGCCCGATGTAGAGCCGTATTGGGCACGCACCACCCGATTGTTACAGGGCACGCCTTCGGCTGAGAAAACCAGAACGCTCGACCAATTAAGGGCGGGCAAGCTAATTGCTTTTGAAGACAGTGGCATGACCATTCAATGTAGTCCAATGGCCACCAATGACTGTAAGCGCCTGGATCACCTGTCAACTTTTGAAACGGGTGGGTTTCGGCTTACTTCGTTCCGGGATAATATGGCGCTGTTTCATGGGTATGATGTCGATGAAACGGTGGAGTATTTTAGCATGAACGAAATGGCCGAGCGTGGTTTTATGCCTACTGCCTCAATTGCGGCAAACATGACTAATGTTCCTGTTACAACCTTTGACGGGGATCTACTTGATGTGTTCGTACCGATTGGGGAGGCTACTCTTAACTTTACTAAAAGCTATTTAAGCCACGCTTAACCACGTTTTCACTCGTACATCTTTTTGCCGCCTTGATAAGAACCAAAAATACATCATTAAAAAAATCAACATCAAACCCCAAGACAATGATCCCTATGACATACCCGGACGCCTTTGAAGAGACCGTTACGTTCTGCCAAAACATCGCCTTCATCGCCTACCGCGAACCTCAGACCCGAACCGTCTATTTTTCACTTGATTCCATCGTGCCTTATTTCGGCTTCGACTCCGCCGAGTTGTTTCTGGGCAATGATTACTGGTTAGACGAACTGGATAACTACCGGCATACGGTTGGCCGCTTAGCCCTGCGTGAGGTGTGGGTAATGGATAAAAAACAGCCCACATGGGTCCTGTCGCAGGCTTTTTTGGAACAGCCCCGAATAAGGGCTTTGTGGGAGTCAGACACAACTAACCTGCCTGTATGCAAGCCACAATCAGGAGACCCGAGATATCTGCTTGTTTTAGAGCAGCCCACCTGGAGCGAAGATGATCTAACCTACCTGCTGTCGGTTACTTTCATGGACTACGGGGTTCCTAATCAGCGCACGGCCCGACTCGTGTATCTACAACTCTATGCTTTCGATGCGCGCACCCCTCGACTCTGGGCTGTCCGCTTGCAGCGTTTGTTAGAGTGGGCCACGAACCGCCAGCGAACCGAAGTACACCTTTCGGATCTGACCCTGATCGAGCGAAACCGGTTAGCCCCACCCGCCCCGCCCTTCGACACAAATTTTACAAACCTGTGACCCCTCAGTTATCGTTGTCAACCAGTAAGTTTTCCGTGACCACCTTACGAATGTTGCCCGGAATCCCAAGCCCTTTAGCGGCCATATCGGGTAAGTCTCGAACCAATGCGTCCAGGGCTTTATCTGCCTTTTTTTCGTCCCCACTCAGTAGAACAGTGCCCACGTTGCTGACCGAATCAAGTCCCTGCTGAATCAACTCGGCGGCAGGAAAATCAACTAAGGCGTCATTGCCCCCACTGTTAATCGTATCGTTGGTAGCGATCAGGTATTCGGTTGCCGCCTGCCCCAGACCCGGATAAACGCCAATGGTGTTTTTCAGACTATCCCAGACAATCTGCTGCCCAATCTTCTCCGGCTCATCCACCGGATCACCTGAGAGAACGGCCATCAGCGCCCGGCCTAACGCACCAATCACCGACACACTGATCGCGTTAAACAGAATCGCCCAACCCGCCGTTGAGTATAAGTGATGTAGGGCAGCATTCGCTTCCTCACTGCCCGGTTCGGCTTTACTCCAGTCAGCCACGGCTCTCATTAGAAGATTTCCCTGCACTTGACTTTGCGCTGCATATAAACCAAGCATCTTAAACAAAAAATTGTTTGACAGCGAAAGGGGTGTGCGGCTAAACAGATTCGAGAGCGAGTAGTTCTCGTGGAGCAAATCCGTCACGGTTTTGGCCATGTAGTCATCCAGGGCTTCACCCGTCAGTCCCTGATCACGGCCCGAGAGTTCAGCCGCTTTCTGCCAAGCAAAGACCACGGCCCGGTCGGTGCGCTGGTTCCCGGTCGTAAAGTACCGATCCGCCAGATTGTCTAATTGCTGAATCCGCTTCTGCACATTGGTTAATGTATTCTGGTTCAGACCGAAATCCTCGAACTGCGCCCCGTCCACGAACTGGCCCACTGATCCAACCGTTCGGTTTATGACCGTGGCCCACCGCTGGAGGTGTTTTTTCTTCTCGTCGGGGTCCGTTATTTCGTTGCCCAGCAGTTTCTCAATGTAAGGCCGCTCCAGCGTATCTGTATCCAACACTCCCGATAATCCCCGTGCCGTCTGCCCGGTGATATCGATGTCTCCCCTGGCCGTTATATCCCGGTAGCTACCCACGGTTAGCTTGCCCAGCAGACTCAGTACCTGTGCGTGTTTGATGTAGGTGGGGTCAATCACTTTAGAGGCCATGGCGCTGCCCAGGGTGATGGTCTGCTTGAGGGGACTCACCAGGTTATTCAACACGCTGCGGCCATACGTTCGCATGATCTTATCCAGTACCGCCACGGCTCCACCACCTGACTCGCGCTGTCTAGCCACGTCGGTCCGGAAGTTCTGGACCTGCTCGATACGTCGCTGCAAGTAGGCGCGAATCTCGTCTTTCTGGGGTCCCTGGTATTTATCCAACGAGTTGACAAGCTGTACCAGGTTATCAATCGTGCGGCCGTAGGCTACCACGTCGGACGCCGAGTTCGCAAAGCTCCGCATGAGGGCCACCGGGTCGGCCAAGACGGTAGCCGTCGCTACACCGGTTCGTGCTAATAACCGGCTGTTTTCATCCAGCGTTCGTCTCTTTTCCCGGCTTTCAGCCCGGGCATCGCTGGCTGATTTCGCGGTGCGGATGGGATAGTACGAATCGTTACCGGCCTGCGTTTGAACCCGCTGGAAAGCGTTCCCCGGATTGAGTTGATTCGCTTTTTCTTCGAGCACATCAGCCACACTGCCTTCATTGAAATAGTCACGCAGGGCCGCAAAGGCTTCCGTCTCGCCACTATACGCCCCCATGCCGTCCCGGAACCGCTTGATTAACTCGTTGGCATCGGCGCGGAGCAGTAGCAACTGATACACTTCTTTGCTATCGGGATTCTCGTAGATTTCCCCGTACACCTTGCGCGTCAGCCGCCCGTTGGCTTCTCTGGTGTAGAGATCATCGGGGAGCGGAGCCGTATCGATCACCCCACTGGCTTTACCATGCGAGACAAACTGGGTCATCGTAGACAGGGCCAGTCCCATACCCACCGCGACGGGTAATTGCCGTTCGACAACAACAACGTTGCCGTCACGGTCGAAGTCGTAACTCCGAACGGTCAGACTTTTAGCGGTTTGGGTCGAATTGCCCAGCATCGTGCTAAAGGGGGCCAGTAATTCCTCGGCCCGCTCGCCGTAGCCTTTCAGGGTATTCTTTATATAGTCGGCCTGCAAGCCATCTTCGCGCTGCGGGTCAAGAATCAGCGCACGAAGCGTCCCCTGGCTGTCATCCAATAGCCGAATAAAGCTTTCCAGATTGATGTTCGCTTTGAGTTTAGCAAACATCTGCCGGAACACCCAGCCCTTGTTTCCTTCGGCGTTATAGCCCCTGCCGAAGTTATCTTCCATCAAGGCGGCAACATCAGCTAGGTCGGTTCGAATAAGTGCTCCATTGGTGCCATGAAAGAAGCCCGCTGGCCTTGTCCATTCCAGTTTCCCTTTCTCTAACTTGAATCCAGTAGTACGGGCTACCTGCTCGATATAAGCGCGGTCTGCCTTGGTGAATGATTTCTGCTTAAGCAGGTTATCCTGAACGGTATCGGGTGAATTGGTTAGTGCTTCAATGGCCTGCTGACGAAGCATATCCGTCGTAAGAACCTGTCCAATAGGGCGTGCCTGCGTTCGCTCATCAGCTAACGTTTCGGGATTTAACTGAAACCGAACGTCCGCATTTTCGGAAGGGCTACCCCCAACCTCACCGGACTTTATTTGCTCAACGGCGAGACGTGAAAAATCACCAATGGTTAGTTTGGACAAGTCCGCATCAGTCCCGAAGCCCAACTTTTCCTTAATGAAATTCCAGAAGGTCTGTAACCAGTCCCGGACGCCCTTCTGTTTGACGGGCAACACAAACTTACGGCCCTGGTCGGCGACCATCTTGGCAACGGCTTCGTCTTCCTGCTCGGCAAGGGGCCGGGTTTTATAGTAACTGTCGGCCATGACCTCATTCCAGTAACGAGAGGATTTGGCCAGCGTTACGCCGGTTTTCCACAAGGCCGGATTATCCTGACGCACCACCGCGTTCCAGATGTGGGTCAACTCTTCCAAAACGGTGGACTCGTCGGCGAGTTCGGGGTTGAGATAAACGGTGCCGTTGTAGTAGAAACCCTTTGCCACTCGATCCTGTATGGCTTCCGACGCACCTGATTCTGCCAACACCCGGTTTATCTCAGCCGGGTCAGTAACGACGGGAACCTGTAGATTCTGATTGAGCCGGTCAAGGAGGGCTTGTACTCCAGTAGATGGAGTAGCTGTATTGTCGTCCAGTTGAAACAAAACCGGCTGACTTTGCCCAATGAGTTGGGATTTATAGGGATTCAGTTCATTTGTCCGGTTCTGGTAGATCACCATATCCCGGGTGCTGGCCGTGTCCGTGGCGACGCGGTAACCAATGGCCTGCTTGAGCGATTCGGGCAGCGGATAGTTCGCCGGATCGGCCCGAAATGCCCGGTAGATGTCGTCCGTTACCTCATCGGTGGGAATAACAGCCGGAGCGGTTACTGTTTGTCCCAGTCGATTTTCGGCGGCATCTGCCCCGCTTTCTCCCGACGCGATATTTCCCGGGCCAGATAGCCCAGCGTTTTCTTTCGTTGTACGGATTGCTTCGCCTGAGCCAGTACGTCCGCTGGTATCTGGTCCAGATTGTCCGGCTGATTCGCTGGCTCGGGGTTCGGTTGGTTCTCCATAAAAATCACTGATTAGTTGATTGTACTGCTCGTCGGTCAATGCCTGCTGTTCGCCCATTTCCGACCACCACGCATTGCTCAAGTCACTACTTCGTTGTTCGTCCAGAATCTTCTGGCTTTCGGCCCATAGTTCCGCATTCGTGGTCGGTACCTGCTGGGCCACCTCATCCAGCATTGGCAACAGACTGTTACGAAGGTCAGCATATTTCTCAAACAATCCATTGGCCCGTAGTAAATGCAGGACCCCTACCCAGTCCATACCATCGGGCGTGACGTACTGCTGGGCCACCAGGTTGACTAGCTGGTCCTGTATCCCGACGGGCACGGTGGCCCGGTCCATAGCGTCCATAAATGGCCCCAGGACTTCGAGCGACGTTTTAGCCGTAGCCGCTTCGACCTCGGCATCCATCTGTTCGTTGTGCCGGGCAAATTCTCCCTGCTGATGGGCGCGGAGCTGCGTTTTGGGCGAACCGTGTCCGGCAAAGGAGGCCACGGTGTCAATAATTTCCTGCATGACAGCCTGTTCATCGAAATCTTCAACCGCTCGGCCTAATCGCTCCTCGACTACCTGCCGGGCAAGGGTATCGAGCGCGGGGGCTTTCTCATCCCCGGCGATGTAGCTCAAATAGGGGTTGCCGCCTTTGGCTCCTTTCAGCAGATTCGGATCGCCGTAGTGGGCTAGGTCTGACCGGCGCATCCGGCCACCCGTAGCGAAGTAGCCTAAAATCGCTTCGCGCAAATCCTGGGGCTGGCGGTCGATGATAGCGGGTTCGGCTTTGGCAGGGGTTCGTTTTTTGGGTGTATCGGCGTCTGCTACCGCCGTCTGCGCCGACTGGATAGGGGCTGCCTCAGCAACACTTCTGTTCGTTTGTTCGGATTCAGTCTCCTCGGCCTCTTGTCCAAACTGGTCGGCTAAAGCCTGATTTGCTCGTTTAAGTCCGTCGAGTAGGGACTTTGCTCCTGCATCCGTTGGGCCTGCTGCAATAGCAAGTCGGGCAAGGTCTTCTGCAAGGTTTGATAAGTTTTCACCCGCTGCGCTGCGTTGCTCCTGGTCAGCCGCGAGTTGTAATCCATCAAGGAAGTCAGTGCCGCCCGCTGATGGCCTGGTGGGAGTGCCGACCAGGTTCTGTTCGACAGATACCGGGCGTGGGTTCGGGGTAGTGGGTTCATTTGGTGCTACGTTTGTGGTGGAATCGGAAAGCCCTTCGGCGGGCATTGTATTGGCATCGGCTACAGCCGCATTCGGCTCTAAATTCATCAAATCCACCTCCCCACCAATAACGGGGGCGGTCGCTTCACTGGTCACCGGAGCGGTAGCCGCTTGCAGGTCGCGGGCGACCTGTGCGTAGGGTTCTGCGTATTTGTCATTGTCCCGTAGAAAGCCTGACCCATTCAGCCAGGCGGCTGCCATGGACTGAGTGTCGGCTAACACTTTCTTTTTTCGGGTCTGGGCAAGTTGCCCGATCTGCTCCAGCAGGTCCCGACCGTCCTGGAGCCAGTTGGCTTCCGGGCTATTGTCAGGTTTCCGGTAGTCGTCTGCCTGCAAGGGGTTACTGCGGTCAGCCAACGCCTGAGAAACACTCATGTACTCGTCCAGACTCTCAACGGGCTGGCTATACGTATCTGCTACTGGGCTGCGTTCGGCGGCCACGTACGTCCCGTTTTCGTCCAGCATCGCGGGCCGGGTGATGGCTCCACCCGTCCGGCTCAGTTTTCGCAGGCGACCCTGCCCCTTATCGGCTACCAGGGTGACACCGGATGCGGGATTCACCACGAGCCGCGCCGGTTTGAAATCATCGGCGTAAGCTTCAATACCCGCCTGCTGTTGACTCTGCGCCAGGTTATCCTTAACAAACGTGTTGATAGCCGGGCGGGCCGTGTCGCTGGCGTATAACTGCATGGCCTGACCCACGACGGTTTCAACGGCTGCTTTCCGCTGCTGCTGTTGCCATTCGGCCTGATAGAGGGGACCGTTTTCGGTCTGCACCGCACCGCCTAACTGCTGGGCGAACTGGCCCTGCTCGTACTGGGCTTTGAGCCGGTCGGGTTCGGACAAACCGGGGTCGCTGGCCAGCCCAGCCGCTTGCTCGTACTGCTGACGAAGACCAGCAACCGTCTTTGCGGCTTCATCCAGTTTCTGGCGGGCTTCGCTAATGGCGAACATCGTGTGCTGATCGGCATCCGAGAACGTATTGACCCCGGCAAAGGTCTGAGCCGTCTGGGCCATACGAACTACTTTCTGACTTAAGTCGGCGTGTTCGTCGGGTGTTAATTCTTTCTCCTGCAATTTATGGTCCAGTAGCCCCAGCATCTTTAGCCGGGCGGGATTCTGCGGATCACCCGACAGCATATCCTCCAGCGCGATTCCCTTCCGAAGCCCATCCCGTACGTTTGAGCCAACGAAGCCGTACACGGTGGGATCAAGCTGTTTGCCCTGTACCACCGTACCCATACCCGCCCCGACGAGGGCCCCCAGCGTGGCTCCGTACAACGCATCAAACGCGTATTTACCAAACGAGGGATCAGCAAACCTTCCCGTGCTGTCCGAATCCTTGATGTTGTTGTAAACGTCTTTAGACGAGTTCTCGACCAGACTTTGAAAGAACTCTTCGGCTCCTTCCGGGATACCCTGCTCCACAAAACCCCGCCCGATCCGCTTTCCGGTGCCCGAAAAGAATCTACTAAACGCCCCCAGCTTTTCGGGTTCGGCAATTAGCCCCAGCGTATTCTTAGCCGCTCGTTTCCCCGCTTCGGTCAGCAGTTCAGGGGTTAACTCTTTCCCAGTGAGGCCAATCAGCGCATCGGTCGCTTCCTGTAATCCTACGTGCCGGATCGCGTTCTTAGCGGCTTTCTCCCCGATACCGAAGGCTTTGGTGAGTGCCCCCATATTGGCCGTTTCAATCGCGCCGTTGACAGCCGCTACCGGAATCGCCCAGAGCGTGGCGTCCCGAACATTGAGTCCGCTGGAGAGAGCCTCTTTCTGATAAGCGGGAAACATCTGCAAAAAACTGGTGATGCCCGTTACTTTAGTGGCGATGCTGCCCGCTTTGGCGAGTGTACCCAGGGCCTCTGCCTGGGCGAGTCCGGTAACGGCTGCTTTGGCGGCACCCCTGGCCCCGAGGGTGGCTAAACTGGCCCCGCCCGCCGTTAGAAAGCCGGGTAACACGTAGCTGGTCAGGTTGCTTAATGTACCGACAATGGACTCAAAATTCAGATCAAACTGTAATCCGTTCTTGTCATCGTAGCTGACGGGGCTTCGCTGCCACTCGTCGCTGACGTAGGTCTTAAGGCCGCCAAACACGTCGTCAATGCCCTTATTGGCCCGTTCCCACTCTTGTTTATCAAGTATACCCGTGAAGCCCGCACCCGCTACACCCAGTTTGCCGACCGCTTCGGGAATCTCCCATAACCCGTTGGCAATGGTGCCGAACACCGATTGGGCGAGTCCCGTCTTGCCGTACTGGACAGGGGCTGTTTCAGCCGGAGTAGACGCCACCCGCTGCGACGCTAAGTAGTTCTGAGCCGCGTTACCGCCATTGACCTGATCGTCAATGAAGGCAAATTTATTGGCCAGTTTAGCTTTTGTCTCAAAGTCGCCACTTGCGTGTGCTTTCTCGAACTGTCGGGCCAGCATGGTCGGGTTATTACCCGATTTGCGAAGTGCTACCTCGGTTTTCCTGTTAAACTGATAACTCGTCAGCGACGGGTACAAATCACCACGGTTATCTATACTAACGGGTGTCGTCTCAGGACTCGGCAGAGGTGCTTGCTGTGCCTGTAAAAAGGGGGTTGGTAGCGGTTGCATAGAAACCTACGGCGTTGTGGTGAAGTTGGTGTTGTACGGTAAGGGCATACCCCAGGACTGGTTAGCTTCCTTCTGCCCCTGATTGGCCTTGATGTCAGCGTTGATGTAGTTGGGATTGGATTGCTGGTCCACATAGCCAGCCGGAAGCAGCAGCGTAGCCGTCATGGTTTCGGGGTCATACACGCCCGCCCCCAGTTTGGTTTCGCTATCGAACATGCTGGTCGCTCCGGTCCCATTCAAGAGTCGGTTCGGGTCGTAGAGACCCGACTTCTCGGCGTCGCGTACGCTGTTGAAGCGAATCGTGGCTCGCACGAGTCCGTTGACCGGCCCCACAAACCGCTGGTTTTTGGCGTCGATCTGGTTGGCATTAATAAACACCTTGGGGTCCACGTTCTCCACCGTGAACTGCGACTTGCTCAGATCAATCGGATTCAGTCCGTTCTGAAAGGTGTAGCCCTGAGTGATGTTTCCCCGACTGTAGGTGTCCACTATCTTGTCGCCTTCTTTTCGCTTGGTTTTACTCAGTCCCATCTGTTGCAGAAGCACGTCGGTCGAGCCACCAAATTGGGGTGAACCCACCAGCGTTACGGTCTGACCCTGCGGGGTTTTCAGGCGCATCTGGTCGGTGGCTCCTGCCGCGAATTTTTGGTAATCGTATCCTACACCCGAAGCCGTTTTACCTGAGAGTTCGGCGGACTTTTTCTGAATTTCCAGCCCGTTCAGCGTCATGTGCTGGCGTTTGAGTTGTTCGCCCGTCTGGAACGCTGCCGCCGAACGACGATCTGCATTGGCGGATCGCTGGTCGGCGTTAATCGCCATCTGGTAACGTCCCTGATTCTGGGCAAACTCAACGGCTTTGGTTAACGGCTCTTGACGGTAAAAAATTGGGACATTTCTATGTTGTCTCAAAAATTTATCGACCCCCATTTCTTTCCCGTACACATCTACGAGGTGGGCGAGTTTTTCGTCCTCCCCCACCTGCACCCGCTCCCACGGTAGCTTGCCGGGGGCGTAGGTTTCCCGAAAATGTTTTAAATCATCTTCGGGTTTATAGCCGCCCCGGAAACTGTACCCATCACTCTTACCAGCGAGAAAATCCGACAGTTCGGCTTCCCCGCTTTTGAAATTGGTCAGATCGCCGTTACCCACTAAGAACTCATTTTTGTTGCGGGCTTCCTGAGCGGCCACCACGTTTCGGGTGTTCTCACTGGCTTGTTGGTACCAGGGCTGGGATAGTAAGCGTTGACTCGCTGCGGCTTTCCAGGCCGGAAGTTCGGACTTGGCGAACAGCCGGATATTACCGCCGTAGTCCTCCACGAGTTTCTTCTCTAAGGCTTTCTGCTCGGCATTGATGTGAGCCATGAGTTTCTGTTTATCCCGACCCATGAACGGCGTCGCGCGGGCGGTCGCCAGAAACGCTTCGGTGTCGGCGGCTGCGGCAGATGTTTCGGCGTTCTTCTGAGCAGCGTGCTGGTTGAGGATTTCGCCCAGTTGCAGGGCTTCCTGACGGGCTGCTGAGTGTGCTGCCCAGTTCGTTGTGGGCGTAAAGACAGCACCTAAAAGATTGGCGTTTCCTTCGGCGGGTGTCATAATCGAATGGGTTATAGTGGATTTTAGTACGTGTAGTGAATGGCCCGGTAGGCCGAAGGGTTGAGGTAATATGTGTCAAGGCTCTGACCTTTAGCGATAAAATCGGCCTCAATTAACTCTCCTGCGGCATGGGACAGGTTGGCCTTGGACATGGAAACGAACCGGCGCATTACCAGCTTGGGGCAGCGGCAGATACCCGTTAGTGGGTCGTGGTGGGCCGCAATAATCATCAGTACTCGCAAGGCGCGGGCGGACAGATTCATAATCTGACTGAGGGTGTACTCATCGGGACAAAAGACGGTGGTACTGTAAGCCTTTTCCTGGGTCTGGTAGGGGTTTTTTTTGTGCCTGACCCGGTAAGACGTTGCTGGGCGTTCGTCGGTGGCTATCATATAAGCAGGTCATTATAAGTAAATATAGATATTATCTATTAAATATAATGTTTTGATAGATATTTTCTATATGAGTTGACAGTCCACCTGTTATTTTATCGTGCATTCATCTGTTGATACCAGCGTTGGGATGCCTAACGCTGATGCACTAAGCCAGGGTAAGCATTTTGTTGGCGTAACAAATCGTCACGCTGTCAGGAATCTCTTTAAGATGGAGAGAAAGCCAATGGCACTTTGGCATTTTGACACGTTCAATTGTAACTGACTAAGCGAGAGGAGGATACCGTTCGTCAAAGTGCCAATCTAAATGCCAAAGTGCCAAACACAATTGATTAACTCCTCTCAGGACATTCGCCAGAGTTGGCACTTTAGCACTTCTGTTGACACTTTGATAAGTCTCAGTAATCTGTATATCAATGGGTTAAGTTGCATAGTGCCAAAGTGTCAAAATGCCAGCTACAAACTGCTAACTCGCTTATCAACTGCAATGACACCTTATATTTTTCTGTTTGATTTCGTTACTCAGAAGCGTAGCAGGCTATTTTATAAAGTGGGTATAAGAGAAAATCAAAAACCTGTAGAGTGCATAGATCGGCCTGCTTTTTCACTAATTAGTGAATAAAGGCAATGGCCCCAAAAATGGGTATATTCCAGAAATAGGGGTATGTGTTTTCAGGAGAAGCACCCTGTACTTTTTAGTACGCCCCCGCCACCCTACCCCCCTTGTCTGCCAGAAGGGGGAGGTACGTAAAATTTATAGGCCGGAACGAAAACAGGAACCGCCTGATAATCAGCGTTGATTTGAAATCGCCTATGTCTCGACATGCAGGTCGAAACGTTAATAAACCCAACCTTGGATTCATCAAAATCTGACTCCTCAATTTTGAGTTGGTATTGCAAATCGCTCTCTTGCCGGGACTATCCCCCCGACCCCCCACCAGCGGTTCCCCGTTTTTCTCCCACCCTCGGCAGGGTACGCCCCCTCTTTATGGTACGGGTCCTGAATGATTCCTGATTGCGGTTTGTAACGGGGTTGTTTTTCCTTCGGAGCCGTAAAGGATTCGCAGGTGAAGGCAGCAGGGAGAGCCGGAGACGACGTGCCAGGGTAAGACCGTAGAGAGGTCGGCGCAACTTTTCGCTGGCATTGTGAATCAAGTACTTGCCCTATTCTTTGGTTGCCATTTTGAGCAAGCAAAAGGGTTTGTAGGATTGGTGAATTTATTAGCTTGAACAAGCACCGGATAATGGAACTCTTCAGTAAACCCACCCGAACCACTCTTTTTTTGTGCAGTTCGTATCGGTCTGGTTGCCAACGGCGTTAGGATTACTTACGCCGATAAAATGCCTGTCCTCGTGCTGTTCGTTATCGTTACGAGACTTGTATTAGTGCAGTCCAGTGTCAGGGAATAATCGGTTGATGGCCTGCCAAGTTGAGTTTTCTCCAAAACTGGGGGAAAGTCGTTAAGTTCCTGATTAGTTTGGGTGTTAAAAACTTTACGCCCGGCTAACGTGCTCCCCTTGTTCGGCTCGCCCCTTGCCGGAATTTTTTCCCTTTTGGGAAAAAATAAGGTAATTAAATACTTGACACCCCCTCTTTATAATTTCTAAATGCATACCCTACTGTACTAACAAAACCGACAAAAGGGGTTTAGTCAGTTTTGTCAGTACTCTGCCCTACGTTTTATGAATAAGAAAGCTGTGTTTATTCGGGCAGCTATAGGAATTACAGAAGCCGATAGATAAAACGGGGAGTGACCTTTACATGATATGCAGTCTATATTTTATATATTTGTACTATAATTACTACCACTAATGGAGCAGTTAAAAAATCGTGTAGGCCATTTGATCAAGCAATCTCGGATTGCCAAAGGACTTACCCAAAAAGAGTTAGGGGAAAAATTAGGCGTATCTGAATCACAGGTAAGCAGGTATGAAAGCGGAACCCTAAATATGACTATTGAGGCACTCTATAAAATAGCTGAAATATTAGACCTTGACTTATCAGTAAATTTTAATATCAGGTAAGTAGCCTGATATATTTTTTACCCGTTTACTTGCGTTTGGTGTAAAGTTCACTTAATATTGTAGAGTCAATGAGGGGCGAAAATCGGCTCTATTGACAACAAATAACCCCGTACTGTCGGTCGGCAAACTTAAGTACGGGGTCTTGAGATTCACCTAACTGTTTACATCAAATGAACACGACGCAAAAGTACGGAGCACAGCCTTCGCAGACAAACCCCGTTGAGCCAACGGCTCAATTCGTTCCCTCATTCGTTCTTTCCCTCAGAGTTGATTCAGGCTCGGAACTGGAAATACTACGCTGGGCTTTACTGAATTTACGGGAGAAATTTACCGATGAAGCAGCCGATGCGCTGGGCAAGCAGGATGCCCTCAATTACGTCGGCAGTATGGAAAATATTGAATGCGTGGATGGCATAATTGACGAATTGTTTTTCCAGTTAAATAGAGTTTATGAGCGCTTGCAGAATATTGAGATCGGGGATCTGGCTCGCCATGAAGATGACAACGAGCAGACGAATAATAAAGTCGCAGCCCTGAATGAAAAGTACGGCTGGAAGTCAACCCTCAATAAGCCATGACGACGACTCAAACTGAAACGCTGTTTGTGGTGCTGTCTGAACAGGTAGACGAACTCTACGACCTCATCCAGCAACCCCGCCTGAAGAATGACTATTTTGTTCAGTCTCATCTGCTATTGGCCTACCTGCTGTGTCGCCGGGAGGATAAAACGCACACCGAGACAATGGAAAGACTACAAAAGGCTACAAGGATAATCTTAACGGCCTGATAGTCAATGGCAACTCAAATTTGAGTTGACCTTTAACAAGACAACGCCCCGGCCTGATGAGGTTCGGGGCGTTTTGAGTATAGAGTTATACGTTTTTAAGTGGGGAAAGACGTTTGCCACTGGTAATCGTCTTTTTTTTGCTTTTTCCCTCGAAATGGTAGGCTCTGGCTTCTTCCAGTGTCGCGTAGAAAAGGTCCCGGCCATTGCCGTTGAAAATTGTGCCGTAGTGGCCCGCCCGAATCGCATCCCGGATACGCGCGCGACCAACGCCTATTTCTTTCGCCAGTGCCGGGACCTTGAGCCGCACCGCGTCGGGGGTTTTGGTTAGTTCGGTCCGTAATTCCTCGGCCAGAAACCGCGCCACACTGCGGAGTTCGTCGGGGGTGAATCGGTATTCAGTTGGTGGCATATTGATTAAGGGTGTTTAGTAGTTTGCTTGTAAACAGATAATGCAATCCTATGAGCCGCAAACACCGCATTCCTCGCCGTTACGTTGGGCGTCGATAGAACAGGCATTCCGGGCGTTGTTCTCCTCAATGATAGCGGTAAACCGGGCTGAATCGGGTATCTGCTGGCCTCGGCTTCATCCGTGCTTAGTGGCAATGCTTTCGCTGATGGATGCGGGCTGCCCGTTACTCCAGATGATAATCGTTTGCTCTTCCATGAGTTGATAAGGTTTTACGGGCAAGATAAGCCGATAAGCGTTTGAGTCAGCGGGTAATTGATTAAAAAGGACTACTCCGTTTGGGAACGTACACTTTATTACCATTACTATTGATGTAGTATTGCCCACCGCGTGACCCCTGATGAATAGTTTGTCCCTGCCCATAATTTAGAGCTTCCGGCGTGTAGTCCTTTGCCCGCGTCCCTGGCTGACTGGTGAAAGGGTTTACATTGCCTTCCGTACCCAAATTATTCCAGTTCGTATTGTCCGACTTCGTTTTATAATAGGGGTTAACTACAGTGCCATTTTGCTTTATATAACCGCTGTTATACTGTACATCGGGTGATGGGTTGTAAGACTGTGCTGGTAGTGTGTACGTCGGGTAACTGTTAGCGCTAGATGAGCGTGACGACTTGGGAGTTGTGTAAACATCATATTGTGCCCGTGCCGATACGGCTGTTAGTATGGCCAAGACCAGAAGAAAAGTGGTTTTCATAATGCGCAGGGTTTAGTTAGCAAGGTAAACGATCAGCGGTACATGCGCATCCAGATTTATTAAAGGGTAGATAGTTCTATGTATGGTGTATAGCTCCATACATGCAGCGTGTTTACTTCATGTTTGTTCATGGCCTGATTGTATTCCATATTCAGGCCATGAACAAACGAACTACCCCAAACGCAACCATCAACTAACCGCGATAGGCAGCTATTAAAGAGAACGTCGCAGGTGATTTCGGGCAAATGGCGGCTGCTGCTTATTTATCAGCTTATTGATCGGGACCGTAGGTACAATGAGTTGCGAGCAGGAACAACCGGTATTAGCGAGCGTATACTCATGTGTGAGTGGTTGTGTCAACCGAAAGGATTTAATTGGTTTTCAGAACTTGACTTTTTGCTTCTTCTTTCCCTTTCTTTAATTACGTAATTTGAAATAGTTTGCTTTAAGTCTCCGTCATTAAACTCGTCAGCAGTTTGTTTAAATTCATCTAATGCTGATTGTATATTATCGATTTCTGTTTTTGCTCTTTGTTTAATACCATCAATCACCTCAGCATTTCCAGCAATCAATCTTGTAGAATACTCTCTATAATAAAGAGTCCTACCGTCAACATACTTAACTTGCCTATTGTAAAATCGATTTGCAACTAATGCTGCGAATAATTCTAAATCGCCTACTATTGGCACTTTAAAATAAGCAACCTCCATTATTTGTCCAAGAGTAAAAGATATGCCTGGTGGTGCATTGTGAAAACTAATTATCTCTTCTTGAATCGACACTGTTGTTCTATCCTTATCTAAATAAGGAGTTTCAATTTTGTTTGACTCAAATATGCGACTCTCAATGTTTTCTGCAAACAAATCACGGTCATAAGAAGCAATAATTTGCTTTACGGCCTTGTGCAATCGTTCTTCAAAAATATTTCCCATAATAATTAGTTGATTAATACTCAATTTTCTTTACAACTTCATTCATTGTGTAGTGAACAAACTGTTTTCCCAGCTCTGTTAATTCATACCGCTCTTGGTCGTCAAATGCTGACTTCATTGTATTTGAAGCCGAAGAATGATTTACTTTTGATTTCTTAATGAAATTTCCGTAATAATCAGTCTGTCTATGCTGTCGAATTACACTTCCCATACTTAAATCTCGAATTAGTAATTTGAATAGGTCAGCCTCCAAGGAGTTTTCTCTAACAGGTATTCCATTAAGTTCACGCCAAATTTCGTAACGAGTCACGCCAGGATTTTGATAAATTACTTTAATAACAGCAAAGTGAATTTCGTGATAAAGATTAATCCAATCTAAAAATAGTCTAATCAAATCATCTGGAACAAGTTTGTGTGCTCCTGAGTTGGTCAAAAGTTTTCTAATCAACTCCCTTTTCTCAAAGGTATCTGCGTTATCCCAACTTCTAAATGACTTTCTTACTATGTCTAGATACTCTTCGCTTTCTAAGCGTTCGTTAATTTCTTCTGGAAAGTCATCAAGCCTTTTTGCCACCTCAACCAGTGTTTCACCCAACAATCTCATTTTGTTAGTGTGTTCACTTAGCCATTGCTCATATAGTTCATTGTTTTTCACTTGTCCCTCATCAGATTTAAAGTCAGTCATCGCACTTAGAAATCCACCTACCCAAGGAATGCTTCCAAGCGCAGCTCCAAATATTTTAGAAAAAATTCTTTTTCTTTTTGATTGGATTGAAGCTGTAAGTTCCTCTTTGATTTTGTCCTCTATGGAGGTATCAATAAGTGCTGGATTTATCATACTGTTGCATTAAAATTATCACAAACTCGCTTGATAATGTAGTGACTAATCCGCTTTGGCCGAGTTGTTAAGCCAGACAATCTGTCACCGAGATGCTGACCCGCAAACCTAAACTTGCTAAGACGGACGTTCGCATTGTCACATGCTACCCGACTAACGAGCCACGCGTCCTGTCATCCAGACGCTGACTTTCGCACTTCTATGCTTGTATGTCCACACGACATATTATTGTACGCAAGAACGCCCAATATTAAATTCTGATAATCAACGACAAATCATTAAGCCCTTACTGTTTCAAAAGTACTGACCGCTCAATCTTGTAATAAGCTGCAAGAACTCTTTTCATCTATCAATTCCCAACGGGGAAAACACCCTTTTTTTAGGGGCGATTTCCCGTATTGTTAAAAGAAGCTGGCCGTAAATGCACGGTCAAGAGTATCAACTAACTGGTCAACTGACATGGATGCTGAAGGCATAAAGAACCTGTCAGACTCCATTTGTTCCAATGAGCTAGTGTTGCGCAGCGATTTATTGAGCCAATTATACCGGGCTGACCTTATGTTTTACTTGCAACCTATATAGTAAAAGTATATTATAGCGTTTCTTTGCTTTGTTTGATTCGCTATGGTAGAGTACATCGACCCCATTCATCCCTTAGACATCGTGCAGGCGACGGTGGGTAACCGCCATGCCATTCCCCTATTTCTCTCCATGGTGCAGTGCGGCTTTGCCTCACCCGCCGAGAATTATATCGAACGGCGGCTGGATTTAAATGAACTCTGCCAGGTGGATTCGGAAGGCACCTACTTTGCCAAGGCAGCAGGCGAAAGCCTACAAAGAAGCTCTTGCTCTCCTCAGAACTAATTTTCTGGAACGTATTCTATTTATTCATGGGCCAATTTATGACGCATTGAAGACAGAGTTGGATGACTTAGCGGGTGAGATAGTAACCGCTATTTTTAATGATGACTTGAAACTATCACGCGACGGGGTGTATGACCGAGAAATTGGTGCTAAGATCAAGAATTGCCAGCAACGATTTTTTAAAACGCTATATACATATCGGGGTGAAGAATAGGCGCTGATATAGTGGTACTCACGTAATTAATGAAAGTCTTCAAACCCATTCACCTAAAATATGTTCGGAAACGGAGCGGGTAGTGATTTTGAGATACTGCCTAAAAGCAGCTACTTTGTATCCTTTGAATTCCACTATAAGTAGAAACTTGTTGCATTTTGTTCCTCATTTGTACCTCACGTTTGACCAAGCCTAAAAGTTATTATTTAACTTATTGATTATCAGCCAACAAAAAAGCCGCCCCTCAATCCGGGGACGGCTTTCGCGTTTTCTTAACCTAAACTAAGTCCATTTCAATTTCGGATTTCGGATTTGGGATGTCGGATTGCGGATGTACTTCATATTCGCAATCCGACATCCCAAATCCGAAATCTTTTTAATTTCCTGATTTTACCCGGTTTTGCTCGGCGGAGGTGGCCGAATTGCGGTCGCGGGCACTTTTTACGTTCTGATTACCAAAGCGATAGGTGAACGTCAGCCGGAATTGGCGGCTCTCCCACCGCGAACCGACGTAGAAGTTAATGTCCTGCACCACCGCCCGGCCCCGGAACTGATTCAGCCAGAACGGGTCGTTTACGTTCAGTTTCAGGTTGCCCTTGCCGTCCATGATTTTCTTCTGCACCCCTAAGCTGAAGCCACCCATGGGCTGTGCACGGTAGAACCCATATTGCGAGGCCGAATTGTACCAGCCCGACACTTCGCCCGACAGCGTTTTGCTAAAGGTGAAATTGTTGGACGTATACAGATTGAAGGCCACTAATTTCACCTGATAAGGCGTATCCGAATAAACCGTCTGGTAGTTCTGATAATAGCCGCTCAGGTTGTTCTGCATCCGCCACCATTTCGTGACAGGCAGCGGGAAACTGAGGTTCAGGCTCAGGTTATCCAAGTGGCCGAGGTTTTCGGGCGTCACGTAGGTAATGTTCTGTGAGGCAATCTGCCGGGGCGTTTCGCCATTGATAAAATCCGTTGTGCGGCTAAAGCCGAGCGTTGTCGTCAGCGCATTTTTATAAACGTGCGTTAACTCAACCGAATTGGTGTACTGGGGCCGAAGAAACGGATTTCCTTTCTGGTAGGTATATGGGTCCAGGTAGAACACAAACGGATTAAGATTCTGATAATCAGGGCGGTCGATCCGGCGACTATACGACAGATTCAGCACGTTGTTGGTGTCTAACTGCCGCGACAGAAACACCGTTGGGAACAGGTTCAGGTAATTGCGGTCAACGCGCTGATTCAGCGTTATCGACGTACCGACCGAGTGCGTATGCTCGGCACGAAGGCCCGTCTGGTATTTCAGTTTGCCTACTTTACCCGCGTAATTCACATACGCTGCGTTGATGTTTTCGTCGTATTTGAACTGGTTCGAGCGGCTGGCGTCGAACAGCCACTGCCGGGTTTCTTGTTGCAGCGTGTCGTAAATCGTGTTGTTATCGGCGTTAACAATACTGCTCTTCAGGCCCGTTTCAAACTTACTGCCGTTCTTCATCGGATGCACGTAATCCGTCTTGAACGCCAGGATGTTAATTGTCGAGGGCATGTTGTTGCGCACATCCTGATTCGGGCGGTTCAGGCTGTTGTCGGGCTTGTAATAAATCGTGCTCAGGTTGTTGCTGTTCTGCCCGTTATACCGAACGTAATCGGCGTCAATGGTCCACTCGCGCCCTTTTCCGTCGAAATCGTACTTATAATTGATGTTGCCCGTCACGTTCGTCATGAATTCCCGCGCATCGGTTTTGGTCGTTGGTTTGCTGGTCAACTGTCGGTTTTCGTCGCTGATGAGCGTGTTGTTCTGCCCAGCCGACCGCCAGTCGTTCGTGAAGCCATTGAACAGTACGCCAATCGTGCTTTTCTGGTTGATAAAGTAGTCCAGACCCGCTTTGTAGGAGTGCCCAACAAAGGTGTTCGGGCGAAATGAATACTGGTCAAAGTAGGTTGTGTGGCCGTTATACGGAATGGTGCGGTTGATCTGGTTCGTCTGGGCGCTCTGCCGGTTCACGTAGCTGTAATTACCGAACAGATTGACTTTCCCGTCGCGGTGGTTCAGGTTGAGGGATGTATTGAACTTCGGCAGGTCGTCGCGGGCACCGGTCAGGCTCTTCACCCAGCCGTAGCCGGTGCCGACAATGAACGTACCGTTGGTGCCAAAATTCTTGTTCTTCTTCATTTTGATATTGATAATCCCCGAGTTCCCGGCGGCATCGTATTTAGAGCCGGGGTTGGTGATAATCTCAATCGTGGCAATGTTGTCGCTGGGGGTATTTTTGAGGAAATTCGATAATTCCTGCTGCGAGAGGTACGTTTGCTTGCCGTCGATGTAAACGATAACGCCCGCTTTGCCCTTCAACTGAATCTGGTCATTCTGCCGGTCAATGGTGACGCCAGGTGCTT
The DNA here is from genome assembly GCA_964244845.1 of uncultured Spirosoma sp. GTDB lineage: Bacteria > Bacteroidota > Bacteroidia > Cytophagales > Spirosomataceae > Spirosoma. Next base: position 213,145 of record CAXTKE010000008.1, on the reverse strand, counting down.
TTTCGAGCACTTCCAGCGCGGTATTTCCGCTGGACACAATGCTGTTCTCCACGTTCATCACCGTCCGGTCGACCTGCTGCTCAATGAATGGTTTCTGCGCAACAACCTGTACTTCGGTCAGGCTTTTGGTTTCGTCGGTCATCGACAGGGCAGGCACTTCAACCGCTGGATGGGCCTCATCGACCGCGAACGGTGCGCTATACGTTTTGCGGAAACCAATCTGCTGCGCGGCTACCAGATACTGACCGGCGCCAACATTGTCGAACGCATATTTTCCGTCAACGTTGCTAATCGATCCTTTCACCAGCGTAGAATCTTTCGCTTTCAGAAGCATCAGCGTACTGAATTCGAGCGGTTTACCGGCTACTGTACCGACGCGGCCATTGACCGTTCCACGCGTCAGCACCTGACCGAACGCTGTTGTCAGACTTAAAAGAGAGAGGATAGAGACAGATAGAAGAGTTTTCATAGACTTAGTTTTTTCGTGATATTGCTTTTCTTACAGGTTGTAGTACATGGCAAAGGTAGGTAGTAGGCATCACAAAGTACCTGTTCTTACACAAGCGGTCTGAACGGCAGGATAAGCGGATTATAGCGGGGAATTCGGGTAATCGAAAGGAAACTTGACAGAAAGACACAAACAAAAAACGAAACGTTGCATCCCTGGCCGGGATTTTTACAAGATTTAAACGATTTTCAGGATTTTGCTTTTCAATAGCACTCATTAACAAAATCCTGAAAATCGTTTAAATCTTGTAAAAATCCCGGTTCAGAACTTAACCCCCACTGCCCAAACGCTGGCGTCCGGCCCCTGCCCTGCCCGGAATGGACTGTTGGGTTCGTAGCGACCGAATAATTTAGCTTGTCCCCGAAACCCTATTTCGGTAGTCAGCCCCCAGCGAACGGGATTTAGGTTGTAAGAACCGTGCGTCCGAACCGTCGAACCGCCTTCGGGTTTCACTTTCGTGTAACTGTCTAACCGGATTCCGGCATACGCACCCACGCTGAACGTGAACCCCGACCGGAATGCCATATTGAGCATAACAGGCAGATTAAGCTGCGTTGTCACGAGTTTAGATTTGTGCAGATCGACATCAGCCTGCTCGATATTGAGTTGGTTGTTGCGTTCGATCAGTGTATTTCTTTTCTCGAACATGAAGTTATTCCAGGCAATTTCGGGACCGGTCACCAACCGCAGTTTGGTGGGGCCAGTTACCGAGAGCGGAATTTGTTGCTGCCAGGACAAGGCCACAAACCGCGAACCGATGGGCCGGAACTCATAGCCCGTTGGCAGCGATCCACCGAAGTTGTTGAACCCCACGTAAATGCTGAAATCGGAGGTGACGTGCTGAATGGTTTTGGATGGCCGGGCTACCGAATCGGTCGTGATGGTAACGGTTGTTTGCGCAATAGAAATCGTCGACGCAGCGATCAGGGCTGAGGTGAGGAGGTGTTTGACTGTTTTCATCGTTGTATTCAAAATAAAAGTTTAGGAAAATTGTAAGGCACCTTTCGAATCAAGTTGTATTCTTTGTGTTGTTTGACAGGAAGATGTCAGAACGTACGGCATGGGTTGCATGACGGTAAAAAAAAGTACGTTTTATTTTTTATTAAACTTTTTGTGCGATGTAAATCACTGATAATCAATCGACTATTAATTATGTAATCGAGCTGTAACGCGGGCAAGCCGCAAGCGAAGTGGCGGTGTGATTCGTATGTATAGCCCCACCCCGACCAATCAGGGCTGTTACTTCTCCGAAATAGCGATTAGATAGATAATTATTGATGGTTAAGTCCGGGCCAACCGGGAGCCTGGCCAAAGACAACGTTCTTTTCTGAAAATTAAGTTGGCAAAGCACTCCGTACATAGCGACTGGTGTTTGTACAACTACCCTAATCTGCCGGCGAAGTGATGCGGAATAAATTGGCAAAAGGGAAGCCGCCAGTCACAGACAGGCTATGGGGCGGCATTAACCTTTCTCGAATAAACTACTGAAAGTCAGAATATTATATAGTAGCTTTTCGATACTGCGAAGGCGACAGACCTGTTTTTTGCTTGAAAATTTTAGAGAAATGAAAATCCGACTCGAAACCCAGCCGGGCCGCAATCCGGCCCACCGGCAAATCGGTTTCTTTCAGGAGTTGCATGGCCCGCCGGATGCGTAGACTGAGATGATATTGCCCCGGCGCGGTACCCACAATTCGTTTGAACTCCTTGCGAAACCACACGTATCCCACGTTCATATCGGCGGCCAATTGCTGAATGTCCAGTTCACGTTCTTCGTATTCGTGTATGCGGAAGCGGGCCTGCTGAATGAGCTGATGCCGCCGGTTCTGGTCCGAATCAATCATAATGGCCGACGCATACACAAGGGCCAGCACCTGAATCGTCAGGCAGGACAGCAACGGCCCGGTTGTGTCGGGGCTAAATCGGGCCGTGTCGACCAGATGCGTCAGAATATGAAGCAGTTCGCTGTTAAAGCCCATCCGAATTAGCGGACTGTTTGGCTGAAAACAGGACTGCTGCATCAGGTAATCCGCATAAGGGCCTTTAAAGCCCACCCAAAATTCTTCCCAGCCGGTTTGCTCGTCGGGGCGGTAGCGGTGCCAGATACCCGGAAAAAGCAGAAAAGCCGTACCCGCCTGAACCTGCATCGGCTTTATGCCATCGGCTTCAAAAACACCTTCCCCACGTGAGATGTACACCAACTGAAATTCTTCCAGTACGCGGCCCTGCTCCCAGTCAAATACATAGTCGCCGGGGTGCTGATAATCCGGGTAACGAACCCCCGCCGGATGCACATTATGCCCCACGTTCAAGACCACAACGCCCCAGTTGGGTTTATGGAGTGCTTCCTCAATCACCACATTCTGGTAGTATTTGCGAAATAGATCCATGCTGTATCAAATTAGACAAGTAAAAAATCAAATAATACTCGTAAAAGTAATACGAGCAACCAGATATTTGCATTATTCTTTTTTAATATTTAGTAATAACAAGTGACTGGTGCGATAATGACCCCTTTTCAGTCAACAGATAGCCATTATCCGGTCGAGCGTAATCTTGCTTTTTTTGTTCTTTTTGGTCCATAACTACCTTTTTTGATACACACATGAAGCCCGTTCCGTTCCTTTCCGGTAATCAGCCTGGCCCACGCTCCTCACCGGGTCGACACCCATTTACGGTGGGCCTGTTTGGCATTGGGCTGGCTACCTACTGGCCCCAGTTCGACGGACTGGAAACCCGTTTGCTGGGTTATTTGCAGGAGGTAGACGAGCGATTACAGCGGCCAAACGCGCAGGTTATCAATCTGGGTTTAGTGGATACGCCCGAAAAAGCCATTGCGGCCGGCCACCAGTTCCGTCAGGCCGACATCGACATCCTGTTTATCTACGTCACGACCTACGCGCTGTCGGCCACAGTGCTGCCGGTGGTGCAGCGGACGAAGGTGCCGGTTATCCTGCTGAATCTATCACCGGCACCCGCCATCGACTATGCCTGGTTCAATCAACTCAACGACCGCACCCGCATGACCGGCGAATGGCTGGCCTTTTGTTCGGCCTGCCCCGTACCGGAAATTGCCAATGTGTTTAAGCGGGCGGGCATTCCATTCCAGCAGGTAACCGGAATGCTGCACGATGACCCTATCGCCTGGACGGAAATCGACGAGTGGATCGATGCGGCTTATGTGGCCCACGTAATGGCGCATAACTGCTTAGGGCTAATGGGCAATTACTACAGCGGAATGCTCGATGTCTACTCCGACCTAACCCTGCAAACCATTACGTTTGGCGGGCAGATGAAAATTCTGGAAGTCGATGAACTCTCGGCTCTGAAAGAAGCCGTTGATGAGCAGGCCGTTCAGGCGCGTGTGCAGGAAATTTATGCCCAATTCGACGTGCAGCCGGATTGTTCCATTGCCGAAATCGAACGCGCGGCCCGCACATCGGTAGCACTGGATACATTGGTTGAGCGGCATGGGCTTGGCTCGCTGGCCTACTACTACAAAGGCACCGGAAACCGGAACGCCGGTCCGACCCTCAACGAAGACACCATAAGTTCGATTATTCTGGGTACATCGCTGCTGACAGCGCGGGGTATTCCGGTGGCGGGCGAGTATGAAATCAAGAACGCACAAGCCATGAAAATCATGGACAGTTTCGGTGCAGGCGGCTCATTCACAGAATATTACGCGATGGATTTTACCGATGATGTGGTGCTGATGGGGCACGACGGGCCGGGCCATATCCAAATTGCCGAGGGCAAAACCAAAGTACGGCCCCTTCAGGTTTACCACGGCAAGGTGGGGGCGGGGCTATCGGTCGAAATGTCGGTGCAGAACGGGCCCGTTACGCTGCTGTCGGTGGTCGAAACGGGCATGGGTAAACTGTTATTGCTGGTGGCAGAAGGCGAATCGGTGGCGGGGCCGATTCTGGAGATTGGCAACACCAACAGCCGCTATCGGTTTGCGCCCGGTGCCCGTCCGTTTGTCAATGCCTGGAATAGCCACGGCCCCGCCCACCATTGCGCCGTGGGCGTGGGACATATTGCATCGAAAATCAGAAAACTCGGCGAACTGCTCCAGATCGAAGTTGTTCAGGTCTGCTAATGTCCATTCCCCTAACGGCATCCGCGTTTTTTTTAAAAAGCTTACTATCTGAAATCCAAATCCTTAACTAATCTATCACATGAAACAGATCGACAAACCAACTGGCTTCGTACGACGGTTGCCGCTTGCCTTAGTACTGCTTTGCTGGCTATTCTCACCCGGCCCGGTAGCCTGGGCGCAAGCCGCCACAACAGCACCTGGGCGGGTTAGTGGCCGGGTAATCGCGACAGATAATAACATGGGTTTACCGGGGGTGAACGTATCGGTGAAAGGCACGTCAACCGGCACCGTTACGGATGCCGATGGTGCTTACACACTGACCGCACCCAACGAGAAGGCAACGCTGGTCTTTTCATTTATCGGCTACGTGACGCAGGAAGTGGCGATTAACAACCGGACGTCGATTGATATTTCACTGGCACCGGACACCAAATCGCTCAACGAAGTGGTGGTGGTGGCCTACGGAACCCAGAAACGGGCCGATGTTACCGGTGCTGTCGCTACGGTTAGTGCCAGTGAAATCAAAGATATTCCGGTAACGCAGTTTGCCCAGAAATTGCAGGGTAAAACGCCGGGGGTTCAGATTTTACAGACGACTGGCGTTCCCGGCGCGGGTATGTCGATTCGGATTCGGGGAGCAGCTTCTATAAGCGGCAGTAGCCAGCCGCTTTACGTGGTCGATGGTTTCCCGATTGTGGGCGACATCAGCAACATCAACCCCGACGAAATTGAAGCGTTTTCGATTCTGAAAGATGCGTCGGCAACGGCGTTGTACGGGTCCAGAGCCTCGAATGGCGTTGTGTTGATTACGACCAAACGGGCAGCCAATGGGCGGTCGAGTATCAGCTTCAATGCCAGTTACGGCGTTCAGCAGGTGCCTAAACGCGGGCGGCCCGATATGATGAACGCCCAGGAATTTGCGCAGTACGAAAATGAGGTTTATCAGGAAAAAATCCGGCTCGGTCAGGCAACGAGTATTCCGACCGAATACCAGAACCCCGCTCAGTATGCAGGAAAAGGCACCGATTGGTATGGTTTATTGCTGCGGGATGCACCCATTCAGAACTACAGTCTGTCGCTGACCAGCAGCAAAGATAAACTCAGCACGGCGGCTACAGTGGGGTATATCAGTCAGGATGGCGTGTTGCTGAATTCCAACTACAAACGGTATTCGGTCCGCCTGAATTCGGATTACAAAGTGAATGATCGGGTGACGATTGGCGTCAACGTTGCACCCAGCTACGCCACCAACGAAGCTCCCAACACAGACGGTAATATTTTTGGCGGAGGCATTATTCAAAGTGCCATTGCCACCTCGCCACTTGCACCAGCGATTAACCCGGATGGAACGTTACCAATCGCGGCTACATCGACCGGTTTATTCCCGAATCCGAACTGGTACAATGTGGTACAAATTGTCAAAAACAACACCCGGACGGGCCGTATCTTGTCCAATGCCTACGGTACACTGGAAATCATTAAAGGGCTGAACTTCAAGTCGTCGATCAACATCGACTACACCAATCAGCAATACAATAACTTCACGCCCTCTACGTCGGGGAGTTTGTTTTCGGCACCGCCCATCCAGACCAACGCGACGCAACGGAACAACGTTTTTTATTCCTGGCTGACCGAGAATACATTGACCTACCAACGGTCTTTTGGGAATCATAACCTGGATCTGCTGGCGGGTTATACGGCGCAGAAATTTCATCAGGACTATGGAAATATCTATGGCTACGGTTTTGCCAACGACAAAGTTCAGACGCTGAATGCCGCTACCCAGTTCTCGCCAAGTTTCGACTTGCAGGAATGGTCGTTGGTGTCGTTCGTTTCGCGGCTAAACTACAACTACAAAGGCAAGTACCTGCTGTCGGCTTCATTTCGGCGGGATGGTTCGTCGCGGTTCGCGCCCAATACCAAGTATGGTAACTTCCCGGCGGTATCGGCAGGCTGGAACGTGTCGGATGAGCCTTTTATGGCCCAGATTCCGGCAATTTCTACGCTGAAACTCCGGGCAGGCTATGGTGTGAATGGTAATTTCAACATTGGCAACTATGGCTATCTGGCCCAAACTGGTTCTACAAATTATCCGTTCAACAATGCCTTAGCCAATGGCACGACGGTATCCAACATCGGCAACAATAACCTGAGCTGGGAAAAATCGAACCAGCTCGACATCGGTGCGGACATCGGCTTGCTGAAAGGACGGGTTTTTCTGACCTACGATTATTTCTACAAAACAACGTCCAATATGCTGCTGAATGTGGGCGTCCCCCGCGAATCCGGCTTTGCGACCATTACTGATAACGTAGGGAAATTCGAGTTTTGGGGCCATGAGTTTGCCGTCAGCACCCAGAACTTAGTAGGCAAACTGAAATGGTCGACGGATTTTAACATTACGTTTATTCGCAATAACGTACTCAATCTGGGGCCTTATAACCCGGCCTTACCCCGGAGCGATGCCAACGGGCCAAACATCACCCAGATTGGCAGCCCCATCGGGTCGTTCTACGGCTACAAATTCTTAGGCGTTTATAAAACCCAGGCCGATTTTGACGCTTCGCCCAAGTACCTCGGTGGCGATGCGCCGTCGATGGTCGGAACGGTGAAATATGCTGATCTCAATGGCGATGGGGTCATTACGGTGGCCGACAAGACTATTATTGGCAACCCGAACCCGAAGTTCATATTCGGGATGACCAACAACCTGTCGTACGGCAACTTCGACTTCAGCATGGTCATTGCCGGTCAGGCTGGCAACGATATCCAAAACCGAACGCTGGAGTACATCCAGAACTTAGACGGTGTCTTTAATGTGACGAAGGATGTAGCCCGACGCTGGAAATCGGAGCAGGACCCCGGCGATGGGATTCATCCACGGGCCGTTGTCAGTAGCGGCCTGGCCCGAACCACCAATTCGCGCTGGGTAACCGATGGCAGCTACCTGACGATCAAAAACATCACGCTGGGTTATACCATCCCGCTGCCCAAAAACAACTACATCCGAAGCGTTCGGGCGTATGGCAGTATGCAACAGGCGTTTGTGTTTACCAGCTACAAAGGAGCCAACCCCGAAGTGAACGACAGCGGCACGAATGGATTGACGCAGGGTATCGACTACACCTCCTATCCAGTGCCCCGTACGATCAGTTTCGGTGTCAATATGAATTTGAAATAGTCCTTTTCAATCGGCTTTTAACGCATGACAACCATGAACATAAAATTACTGACAGTCGGGCTGGTATTCTTGGGAGCCAGTTCCTGTCAAAAAAGTTTTCTCGAACTAACTCCGCAAACCAGCGTATCGGAAGCCAGCTTCTTCCTGACCGAAGATGATTATACGAAAGCGGTAACGGGTACTTACCGGCCCTTGCAGGCGTTATACAGCGATGCGTATGTGATGGGCGAAATGCGCTCCGACAATACGTATTATCTGTTCAACACCAGCAACCGGGGCGGGCAGATTGTTGAAAAAGAGAATATCAATACGTTTACCGATGTAGCCACCAATGGGTATGTATACAACAAATATGTTAACAACTATTCGGGCATTGCCAAAGCCAATGCCGTGTTGCAGCGGATCGACGCGGCTGCCATTAGTGCCACAACCAAAAGTAATCTGAAAGGGCAGGCCGAGTTTTTGCGGGCTTTCTATTACTTCGACCTGGTACAATATTTTGGTGGGGTGCCCCTGCATTTGAAAGAAGTGGCAACCGTTGCCGAAACAGCCTTACCGCGCTCGTCGGCTGCCGATGTTTACAAACAGATTCTGGCAGATGCTACCGACGCGGCTACCTTGCTGCCTAAAACCCAATCCATAAAAGGACAGGCCACGCAGGGATCAGCCAAGATGTTGCTGGGCTATGTGTATATGACGCTGAAGCAGTATGCCGACGCCGAAAAAGTGCTGAAGGACGTAACGACGCTGGGCTACAGCCTGCTGCCTAATTATGCCGATGTATTTGATCCGGCCAATAAAAATAGTGCCGAGTCGATCTTTGAAGTGCAGTATTTGCAGGGGACGCAGGGTGTGCAAAGTAATTTTGCTTACCAGTTTGCGCCGGGCGTTACCGATACAAAAAACATTACGGGGCTGGTAGGAAATAGCCAGAATCTGGGCGACTGGAACATCCCAACCAGCGATCTGATTGCAGCTTACGAACCCGGCGACACCCGCAAAGCCGCGTCCATTGCCGACAGTTACGTCAATCCGGCGGGTGTAACGGTAGCGCAACCTTTCGTAAAAAAATACCTGCACACACACGCCCAGTTCAACAATACGAACGACGACTGGCCGGTGTACCGCTACGCCGATGCGTTGCTCTTGCTGGCCGAGTGCCTGAATGAAGAAAGCAAATCGGCGGAGGCTGTTCCCTTACTGAATCAGGTGCGGGTGCGGGCGGGTCTGGCGGCTACAACGGCGAGTTCGCAGGCTGATCTTCGGGCTGCAATCGCTAATGAGCGTCGGGTTGAGCTGGCCTTCGAAAATCACCGCTGGCTTGACTTGGTTCGTACCGGACAGGCCATACCTGTGCTGACTGCTTATGGTGCCAAACAGAAGGCCATTCGCCCGTATCTGACAGGGAATGTTTACAACATCACGCAGGATAAACTGATTTTCGCCATTCCTCAGAATGAGCTACTTATCAACAAGTTGCTCACGCAAAATCCGGGATATTGATGAATGATTTACGGATAAGCAGCTTAGATATGGCTGCTTATCCGTTGAATTTTGGCCTATCTTCACCCTGAAAATCATGGGTCTATACCTTCAGGGAAAATGCAAAACACCTTGAAAACATTATTCCTACTCCTGTTATCGGCTCAATTAGTCACGGCTCAGGCACTGGTCTGGACACCCGTTCAGCCTGGTGTCTGGAAGGCCACGGTGGGCAAACCTGAAACATATAATTTACTGACAGCCAGCGGGATTAAGCCAAACGTATCGGGACTGGCAAAACTGGGACAAATGCAGTTTCCGCTGTCCCAACCCGCCATTTCAGCCCGCGTTGTTGACGGAAAAACGTACCTGCGCTTCCCCCTCAACCGTACAGAACAGCTCTACGGCTTCGGGCTGAATTTCCAGACCGTTCACCAGCGGGGCCGGATTCTGAACCTGCACGTCGATCATTTTCGTGGCTCCGACAATGGCCGGACGCACGCGCCCACGCCGTTTTATGTGTCGTCCAATGGCTATGGCGTGTTTATCAATTCGGCCCGGTATCTGACCGTGTATGCAGGCACCGCCGTTCGCAAAGACAGCCCCGACCCGCCCGAATCGCAGGACCGAAATACGGACAAGAACTGGAGCAGTCAGCCTTATTCCGATGCGGTGGAGATATTGGTTCCGGCTGCGGGCGTGGAGATTTACGTGTTTGGCGGCCCGAAGCCGCTGGATGTTGTTCGACGGTATAACCTGTTCAACGGCGGGGGCTGTCTACCGCCCCGCTGGGGGCTTGGTTTTCAACAGCGGGTGAAAACGCTGTACACGTCCGATCAGGTGCAGGCCGAAGTGGATCAATTTGAACAGAAAGGGTTTCCGTTGGATGTTGTCGGGCTGGAACCCGGCTGGCAGAGCAAATCCTATCCCTGTACCTTTGAGTGGAATAAAACGCGCTACCCCGACCCGAAAAGTTTCCTGAAAACGATGCTGACAAAAGGCGTTCGGGCTAACCTCTGGCTTAATCCCTACGTATCGCCGTCGGCCTCTATTTTCAAATCCATTCAACCGTTCACCGCGTCGCATACGGTCTGGACGGGTATTGTTCCCGATTTGACCCAGCCACAGGCGCGGCAGATTTTCTTTGGTCAATTAGAAAAAGATGGCGTGAACACTGGCGTGAGCGGCTACAAAATTGACGAAGTCGACGGCTACGATTCGTGGCTCTGGCCCGATGTCGCTACGTTCCCGTCGGGTCATGCTGCCGAGCAGATGCGCCAGACGTATGGGCTGCTTCTGCAACGCTACAGCACCGATATGTACCGGAAGCAGAACACCCGCACGTATGGACTAATCCGGGCATCGAACGGCAGTGGCTCCTCGTTTCCGTATGTGATTTATAACGATTATTACAAACACGAAGATTTTATTACCGCCCTGATTAACAGCAGCTTTGCCGGTGTTTTGTGGACACCCGAAGTGCGCTCATCCGACACCAGCGAAGAATGGTTACGCCGGATTCAGACGGTTGTTTTCTCGCCCTTAGCGATGATTAATGCGTGGGATAGCGGCACAAAACCCTGGTCGTTTGCCGATGTGAGTAAGGCCGTGCAGGACATGGCTTTGCTGCGGATGCAAATGATGCCCTACTGGTACAGCGAATTCGCCAAATACCACTTTGAGGGAACGCCACCATTCCGGGCCATGAATCTGGAAGAAGGCTTTACGTCGGAAGTGAAAAGCGAACTGGTTGTCAGTAGCTTAGAGAAAAACCCATATGCCGAAGCCGTTCGGAAAGAAATTAAAGATCAGTACATGGCCGGAGAATATTTGCTGGTTGCTCCGCTGTTCAATGGACAGAAGAGCCGCGTCGTTACGTTGCCAACAGGTAACTGGTACGATTTTTACACCGGCGAACGAGTGGGCAATGGGCAGCAGATTACGGCCACACCCGGACTGGATCGCATTCCGGTGTACGTGAAAGATGGCGGCATTGTACCCATGATGCCGCCCCGGCTTCATGCGCCCAAAGCGGGTGAGATCGTTCCCATCGAGGTTCGGTATTACGGGAGCAAACCGGGTAGGTATCGACTGTATGACGACGATGGGGAAACCTTCAACTACGAAAAAGGGCAGTACAGCTTTCGGGAGATTCGCGTAACGAAACAGGCAAATGGACAGATTAGCGGCACTATTTCGCCACTGGAACCGGGGAAACCCAATACGGTTGGAACTGTGACGTATACGCAGATGACGAAGTAGAACCACACTATCCATCTTTTGCTCAGGTAATCCGGCAACTATGAATCAGGTACTTGTCCTACTCTTTCTTGTTACGAGCGGCAGAACGGTAGCGCAGCAATCCCACAAATGGGGCGATCAGCGAAACGGCACCTACGCCAACCCCGTTCTCCCCGGCGATTACAGCGATATTGATGCCATTCGGGTTGGAGATGATTATTATGCAATCTCGTCAACGTTTCAGTTTTCGCCGGGCATGGTCGTTCTGCACTCGCGCGATCTGGTTAACTGGCAGATTGCGGGTCATGTCATTACCGATCTGACCCAGATAAGCCCGGCCCTGAACTGGGACAAGATGGACCGCTACGGGAAAGGTGTTTGGGCGGGTTCCATTCGCTACCATCAAGGCAAATTCCGGGTTTATTTCTGCACCCCCGATGAAGGGTTTTTCATGAGTACGGCTACGAATCCGGCGGGTCCGTGGGAGCCGCTCCACAAACTGTGGGGCGTGGCCGGCTGGGATGACTGCTGTCCATTCTGGGACGACGATGGGCAGGGGTATTTAGTGACCACCCACTTTGCCGATAACTACAAAATTCATCTGTTCAAACTCAGCCCCGACGGGCGGCAGTTGAGGATGGAAACCGATTCGGTCATTCATCAGTCGAAAGGCAGCGAGGCTAATAAGCTGTACAAAATCAACGGGTTATACTACCATTTTTACAGTGAGGTGAAGCCCGAAGGACGTGTAACCATGATGCACCGTGCCAAATCCATTTATGGCCCTTACGAAACCAAACAACTGAATCACGTAAACAAAAAGAAGGATAAAGAGCCAAATCAGGGTGGGCTGATTCAGGTTCCGTCGGGTAGCTGGTGGTTTTTTACCCATCAGGGCACCGGCGATTGGGAAGGCCGGGCCGCGTGTCTGCTTCCCGTTACGTGGGTAAATGGCTGGCCCATTATCGGTCAGGTTGGGGCAGATACAATTGGCAACATGGTGTGGTCCGCCAGAAAGTCCATCTCCGGCAAAACCGTTGTGATTCCTCAAACGAACGATACGTTCAGTGAATCGACGTTGCCGGTGCAGTGGGAATGGAACTATCAGCCGCGCCCCGAAAAGTGGTCGCTCACCGAACGGCCCGGATTTTTGCGCCTTCGGTCCTTTCTGCCCATAAAACCTCAAAACGAGCAAGATAAACGGTCGATCTTTCACCGGGCGGGCAACACGCTGACCCAGCGCAGTATGCGGACGCAGCGGAGCGAGGTGACCGTGAAACTCGACATCAGCGGAATGGCGGACGGACAATGGGCGGGCTTGTGTCATTTTTCCCAAACGTTTAGTCAGTTCGGCATCCGGCAACAGGCCGGGGTTCGCCAACTGCTGTACGATAAAAACGGGCAGCTAACCGAAGGGCCAGCCATCAGCGGGTCGGCAATCTGGCTGCGCTCCGTCTGGGGATACGATGGCGTCAGCCACTATGCGTATAGCCTTGACGGACAGACGTTTGTGCCGTTTGGTTCGTCTTATCAACTTCGCTGGGGGTTTTATCGGGGCGACCGGATAGGTATGTATAGCTACAACACGCGGGCCGAAGCGGGCTACATTGACGTCGATTCGTTTCAGTATGACTACGCTATCCCGTTAACTAAATAACAGGCAATCAGTACGTTAACCCGAAATAAGCTTTCATTTATCAGTACAGGGCTTTCGCTGTTTAGACAACGTTCACCCTGTGTAGTGCCGAAGCTCCAGCTTCGGTAGTAGTCCAAATGCTTCGTTCTGTGACTACCGAAGATGGAGCTTGGGCACTACAGGGCTTGCGGGAATGGGCCGGACTTTTCCCATGAAGTCATGGATAACGACCTTGCGGGCGTTGGCGGGAATTTGCAGCGTTCGCGACGATTGTGACAAATACGTTGAGCCATAATAGAACTCATGCCGCACCGTACGACCATCCGGCCCTGTCACTTCAGCGAAGGCATCGAGCGGGTGAGCCTGAAGGGTGGTAGTTTTTGAACCGCTTCGGGGCACGAAGGCTTTTAGTACATCATTATTCTGTGCGGCCAGCAGCAGGCTTTGGCCATCCGAAAGTGTCAGTTCGGCCAATCCTTTGGCGTCGCCACCGACGAAAAAACCACTCGCCTGCGTCGAAAGCGGACGAAAATTTCCCTTGCCGTCGCCGGTCAAAAACAAGCCGCTAAAGGCATCATACCGGCCAGTTATGGCTTCGGTGGCGTAAGAATTACCGGTCAGGAGCACGTCCAACTTACCGTCGTGGTCATAGTCGCCACTCGTCATGCCGAATACCGGAGCGAGTTGCGCCGGGGTCGGTAAGGGCCGTAAACGGAACTGTCCATTCCCCCTGTTTTCGAGGTAAACGCTTTGAAATGTTTCGCTTTTGGCGATGTACGCCTGCCGTTGCTGATCGGCTGAAAAAACATCGGCTATCGTCGCGTTGGCATAATCGGCGTAGCGCGGAAATTTCCGTCGCAGGTAATTCATCTGGCTCGCCATTTCATCGCGCGGATGGACAGGGCATAAAGCATCGCCCATGTACTGGCAAATTACCGGATCAACGGTTCCGTTCTTATCGAAATCACCGGCAAGCATTGTGACTGGCTTATCGGGCGTGGTGCGCCATTCGTTATTAAGACCCAGATTACCAGCCACATAATCCGTATCACCATCCCCGTCGAAATCACCGGCTACCAAACTGTTCCACCAGCCGTGCGTATGGCTTAGGCCGGTGGCGTTGGTTACGTCGATCAGTTTTCCATGCTTATTTTTTAGAAAGGTGATGGGCATCCACTCGCCCACAACGAGCAAATCCACCCAGCCATCCCGGTCGAAATCCGTCCAGAGTGCCGAGGTTACCATGCCGAGTTTATCGAGTGACGGACAAACCGTATTCGTTACGTCGGTAAATTTGGGGCTGTTTGTCCGGTTACCGGCAGGGCTAACCGCATCGTTACGCAACAGGTAGCTATCGGTCGGCATAGGATACTGGCCGGGCGACAGCCTTCCCCCCACGAACAAATCCAGATCACCATCCCGGTCGAAATCGGCGGCATTGATCGTTGAGCCGCTCGACGTGCTATTGGGCAGCGCATCGGCCGACAGCGTGAACGTTGGAAATCCAGTCCGGTCAGTACCGGTGTTGATGTACAGCCGGTCCCGGTAGTATGTCGACCCCGTATCGAACTCGTTACTACCACTGACGACGTATAAATCCAGATCGCCGTCCTGGTCGGCGTCGAACAGCAGCGACCCCATATCCTCCTCGTATTTTTGTCCCGTCGTCAATGGACTGTTTTTGAACGTATTGTGTGGCCCCTGCATGAACACCCTGCCCGATTGGTTAAAGGCCCCGCCCACAAAAAAATCGTCGCGCCCGTCACCGTTCATGTCGCCAACGGCCACGCCCGGCCCATTCTGCGACAGTAGATGCGGGAGCAGGGGCTGAATTTTGAAGTCGATGTATAGCTCGTCAGTATGTTTGTACCGAATGCCCATAGCGGCCGGTGCTTCCCTGAAAATCGGCTTCGCGGCTGTTGGCCTTGTGTTCTGCGCCGGAACCGCATTTGTATAATTCACCACCAAAACCTGATTGGCTTTTACGCTGGTCAGCCGTTGGCTTTTACCATCCGGCCAGGTTATCCGCATAGAATCCACTACCGTTGCCGCACCCAAACCGAAATGCAGCGTCGGCTCAACCGTCGATTCGTAGCCCCGAACCGGCGACTGTTCCATAAACTGCTGCCTGCCGCCATAAAACAGCGCGACGGTAGTCCCAAAACCTGTTGGGTTCGTTTTCGGTCCGTGCAGTTGGATTCGGAGATAGTGATTTTTACGGAGTTGATTCGCCCAGTTTCGGTACACAAAAGCCTCCTGGTCGATGTTGTTGATGACCAGATCGAGGTCGCCGTCGTTGTCGAGGTCGGCATAGGCGGCCCCGTTGGAAAACGCCGGTTTGGTGAAGCCCCAGGCGGCAGATTGATTCGTAAAAGTCAGATTACCAGCATTGTTACGGAATAAATAACTCGTTACACTGGCAGCGGGGACTTTGTTCAGTGCCTCCATCAACTGCCCGTTATCGGTGCTTCCCTGCTGGTACTGCGCCATCCGATACGCCACAAAATCGCGGTTGGTCAAGTCTTTCGGGTAGCCGTTCGTTACGAGTAAATCGCGGAAACCGTCGTTGTCATAATCGGCAAGCAGCGCACTCCAGCTCCAGTCGGTGCGGTGAATGCCCGCCAGCCGCCCGATTTCGCTGAAGGTTGGCTGTCCGGTTTCGGGGTTGGGGCCGTTGTTGTGCTGGAGCGTATTCCGCATGAACTGCGGAGAATAGCCGTAGCGCAGTTCAGACAGATGCCGGTCGTAGTTCATCAGCCCGATCATATTTTTACGCCGTTCGTCGGCTTCGGGCAGCATGTCGAGTGTTATGAAATCAACCAGACCATCGTTGTCAATATCGGCGGCATCGGTGCCCATTGCCGAGTAGCTCTGATGCCGGAAATAGCGGGTAATCTGGTCCGTAAACGTTCCGTTCTGCTGATTGATGTACAGGTGATCGTTGGAGAGATAGTCGTTGGCGACGTACACATCCGGCCAGCCATCGCGGTTTACATCGACCACGGAAATGCCCAGCCCATAGCCTTCGGTCAGGATTCCGGCCTCGTTGGAAACGTTCGTGAATGTGTTATTGCCATTGTTTCGATACAGCCGGTCCGTACTTTCTGCCGACCCGTCGTTGCGTTTGGGCCGAATAATGTTCGGCCCCGTTTTCTCCATGACGTTGGTCACCAAATAAACGTCCAGGTCGCCATCTCGGTCATAATCGAGGAAAGCAGCCTGCGTCGTATGGCTCGTATCGTCCAGACCATACGGCCGGGCCTGCTCGGCAAATATGCCGTTTTTTTGATTGATATAGAGCTGATTGGCGCGTTTCTCCGACCCATACGGTCCCGCCCGGCAAACGTAAATATCCAGAAAACCATCGGCATTGATGTCTACCATCGAAATGCCGGTTGCCCAGCCATCGCCGGTGTGGATGCCCGCTTTATCAGTAATGTCCTCGAAGGTGAAATTGCCCCGGTTGAGATACAGGCGGCTCTTGGTCATGTTGCCCCCCAGAAACACATCAACCAGGCCATCGTTGTTGATGTCGCCCAGACCGACGCCCCCGCCGTTGTAGAAATACTCGAAGGTGATGATATTCAGACTATCGCTTTCCCGCAGTGTATTGGCAAAGTGAATCCCGGTCTGGTCGGCGGGTAGCTGTTCAAATAACGCAGTCTCAGAAACAGCCCCGTCCTGACTGCCCCGACACGCGACGAGCAGGACACTGATGAGCAGGAAGCTGGTTATTTTTAAGCGCATTCCATTCACGGATTGGTTAGCACGGGCGAGAACTGGCGTATTTCGTATACGTCCTGATTCGGTCCGGGAAACATAGGGTATTGTTTTTTCTTAAGCACTAATTTGCTGGAACTGAGCGATAAAATGCGATAGCCAACTAAGAATCCGCCTGCTGCACTCCGATAGATTAACGAATCACCGGCAATAATTTCGTACTGAATACTGCGCTGTTCGCCCTCTTTTTTCATCGTTAGCCGACCCGTGCTGTCATAGTCGTACACGATGTTTTCGTCGGGATCAAGTACGGCTTTCCGTTCGACAAAGCCGTTGGTGTACTGAAAAATCGAATCCGCTTTCCAGGCCCCAACAATGTCTTTTGGGATGAAGTCGGGTTTGGATTGACAGGAAAAACTGAGCCACACCGAGACGCAGAGGAGCGCGAAAAGACACAACACCCGCAGGCAGGATGAACATAAAACCGCTGGGCATCGCTGCATCCCTGTATGTTTCGATGTGGCCAAACCTTTACTGATAATTTGGATTCTGTTTCAACACGCCATTGCTCAAATCGATTTCCCGCTGCGGCAGGGGAAAATAATAATGTTTGGGCTTAACGAACGTGCGGCCCGGCTTAAACGGCCCCCGGTCTTTTTTGTAGTGCGCCACAATGTCGATTAACCCGGCTTTATCCCAGCGCATCAGGTCCTGATGCCGTTCGTTTTCGCCCGACAGTTCGACCCGGCGTTCGTGCATGATGTCGGCCATTGTCGCGTTGGTTTTCGCTTTCAGTTTGGCCCGGCTCCGTACCGCATTCAGTTCGGCATCGCCGTTTTTGCCCGACCGTATTTTTGCTTCTGATACCAGCAAATACACATCGGCCGACCGGAGTTGGGGGGTATTCAGGCCCTGATCCATATCCCCGGCATCGCTGAAACTGGTAAACTTACGAAAAGCATGGCCCGTTATCCGTGTCATATCGGCTTTAAACGCCGATTTACCATTGGCTTTACGGTCTACCGTATCGCCTTCAACCAGCACTGAGTAGCCCCGCCGGGGGTCGTTGGGTTCAAATTCCTGCACCAAATCCTCGATGGGTTCGTGGAAACCCCAGCCGCCCCACGCGCCAACGGTATGATAATAGGTCGGTGAGTTATCGGTGGTCCAGCCTTGCTTGTACTGAAGCGAAAACAACGCTTCGGACCCGTTTTCGGAGGTTAACGAAAAGTTCTGGTCGTAGCTGTCGGCCAATTTATAAGCGGGGTTGGTCGTTACTTTCGTCCCCATCTCGATGGCCTTATCCCATTTGCCCTGATACACGTACAACTTTGTCAGGAACCCATTCGCCGACCCCTTATTAACCCGCCCGGCATTGTCGCCCCCGTAGGTAACGTCCAGCAGATCAGCCGCTTTCAGCCAATCAGATTCGACCTGCGCCTGCACGTCGGCTACGCTCGATTTGGCTTTATTGAAATTATTGGCCAGTGCGTCGGCTTCGAGAATAATCGGCACTTCGCCATAAATGAGCGACAGCCGCCAGTAAACAAAGCCCCTCAGGAAGTACGCTTCGCCCAGCGACCGTTTACGGATGGTTTCGTCCATCGTTACTTTGGGCGCGTTGATGAGCAGCGTGTTGGCGCGGGAAATCACCTCGTACTTGGTCGACCACGTGGCCCCGATATGCGAGTTGGTCGCGTCGAAGGTGAACAGTTCCAGCGCGGTTTCGTCCGGGTGATCGCCCGCCCGGTTCATGTCATCCGAACAATTGTCAAACGTGTATTCGGTGTGGGCATAGCCGTCTTCGTTGAGCAGGGGCGCGTAAATGGCGTTGGTGGCCGCCACTACGTCATCGCCGTTTCGCCAGAAATTATTGGAAGCGGTCTGGCCGTAGGGAGTCGATTCGAGCAGGTCTTTCTGACAGCCGACAACGGCCAGGAAAACGAGCAGGCTGGTTAGGATTATCGTGTTTTTCATCGGAATAAAGGGGTTTGTCGTTAGTGGTTTGTTGTTTCTGACCGGAACGACTAACCACTAACTTTTTTAGAATGCAACCGTGGCACCAATGGTAAACGTCCGCGACTGCGGATACTGCGCATAATCGACATTTTGCTGGGGATACTGGCCGGGTCCATACCCTAATTCGGGATTCAGGCCACTGTATTTGGTGAAAGTAAATACGTTTTGCCCCGTCACATACACGCGGGTTTGCGCCAGATGCAGTGCATTCGTTACCGTTGTCGGCAGCGTGTAACCCAGCGACAGGTTTTTCAGCCGCAGGAAATCGCCTTTTTCCACGAACAGATCGGAGGTTCTGAAATTCTTGTTCGGGTTATTGGCACTCACACGCGGAATGGTGGTACTCGTTCCCGGCCCCGTCCAGCGGCCCGTATTTTCGGCATACATATTAAACGAATAACTGGCGTCCAAACCCTGCATCCGGTCGGCATTGTAAATATCGACGCCCCCCACGCCCAGGAAAAACAGGCTCAGGTCGAAGCCTTTCCAGGCCAGATTGGCATTAAAGCCATACGTTACTTTGGGCTGTGGATTGCCGATAATCGTGCGGTCTTTATTGTCGATGATGCCGTCGTTGTTGAGGTCGGCAAAGCGTACATCGCCGGGGTGAATCAGCCCCTCGGTGCGTCGCGGATCGTTTTTCAAACCAGCGTCCTGGTCAATTTCGCCCTGACTTTGATAGAGTCCACTCGTGCGCCAGCCGTAAAACGTACCGTAAGGACTGCCTTCGTACGTGCGGTTAATCTCCTGATCAGTACGACCGTAGAGCGGCCCGGCCAGAAAACCACCGGGTGTCTGCAATTGGGTAATCCGGTTTTTGATGAACGTGGCATTGCCGCTGACCCGAACCGTCAGTTCACCCACTTTTTGCTGATAGGTCAGTTCAAGTTCCAGCCCCTGGTTGCGGAGTTGACCGATGTTCTGGTCAGGAATAGCGGCAGTACCGAGCGTACCAACGGCCGGGGGAGCCAGCAGCATTCCTTTCGTATTTTTAATGAAATAGTTGACCGTAGCGAGTACCCGGTTCTGCAAAAAGCCCATGTCCAGCCCGAAATTGGTCATCTCGGCTGTTTCCCAGCCAATGTTGAGGTTTGGCAGTCGACCCTGCGCCGAACCCAGCGTGTTCTGATCGCCGAATGAATAGCGGAAGTTCGTGTTAATCAGGGCCAGATACTGGAGTGAACTTACGTTCTGATTCCCCAACTGACCCCAGCCGCCTGTCAGTTTGAGATTGCTCATGAACGGCAGGGCGGTTTTGAAAAACGGCTCGTCAGACACGCGCCAGCCGAGCGAAAAGGCCGGGAAATACCCCCATCGGTGGCTGGGCGCAAATCGGGAAGAGCCATCAGCCCGGAACGTAGCCGTCAGCAGATACCGGTCTTTAAAACTGTAATTGGCCCGGCCAAAAACCGATTGCAGCGCGTCATAACTCCGGCCCGCGTTATCCAGCCCGATGGTAGCCGCCGAAACAATGGTGCTGGCATAATTCAGGTAGCGTAAGTCCGGGTCTTCGCTGGGAAAATCGCGCCCGACGTTATTGGAAAAGATGGTATTGAAGGTTTGCGACGTGTACCCGCCGACCAGCCCGAGCGAGTGCGTACCAAACCGCTTGTCGTAAGACAGAAAATATTCCTGCAAAAACGACCACGATTTACTGTTGCTTTGCACCAACTGGTTGTACTGGTTCGAGCGAAACTGGTCTTCTATTTTAATGGCAAATGACTGCCCATTACTAAACGTGGCGTCCATAGCCAGATTGGCCCGTGCTTTCAGTCCTTTCAGAATTTCATATTCGCCCGTTACGTTGCCCAGCACCCGGTTTCGGGCGTTCTGCTGATCCTGGGTGTCGACGGTATAGATTGGGTTGTTGATGTCGCCAAATGCGCCTTTGTCTTTGGTGGTGCTGTAGCTGCCATCCGCATTTTTGACCGGCAGGCCGGGATGGAAACGAATGGCGGTCCAAAGCAGTCCGTCCTGCGCCGAGAGCGTGTTCGGCGCAATTTCGCTGGAGTTAGTAAACTGGAGATTCTGCCCGATTTTAAGCCGTTCGCCAATTTTGTGGTCCGAATTGATGCGGAATGTATAGCGGTTATAGAGCGATTTACCGATGATTCCCTGTTCGTTGTAATTGCCGGCTGAAATGGCGAAAGACGAATATTTACCCCCGCCCCGTAGCGACAGGTCTAAATTTTTGATGGTTCCCTGCCGAAATAATTCATCCTGCCAGTTGGTCCGCTGGGTCTGGTATTGCGGATCTTTCCAGATGGCCGGTACGTCCGACCCGTCGTTGGTGTAGGCTTCCTGTTTCAGTTTGGCCAGCGTGGGCGCGTCGAGCACGGATAGTGTTTTAATGCGGTTCGATACGCCATAATAGCCGTTCACGGTCAGTTTCAGCTTATCGTCGAACCGGCCCCGTTTGGTCGTAATCAGCACAACACCATTGGCCGCCCGCGTTCCGTAAATAGCTGAGGCCGAGGCATCTTTAAGAATATCCATCGACTCGATGTCGTTCGGATTTACGTCGTTCATACTCCCGGCCGGTACACCGTCGATGACGATGAGCGGGTCGGCATTATTGACCGTTCCTAAGCCCCGAATCCTGATTGACCCGGCATTACCCGGCGCACCGCCATTACGAATTACGTTGACCCCAGCCGCCCGGCCCTGCAATGCCTGCTGCGCCCCGCCCGTCGGCAAGTTTTGAATGTCTGCCCCTTTCACGGCAGAAATGGCTCCCGTCACGTCCTTCTTTTCCTGCGTGCCGTAGCCCACCACGACAACCTCGCCTAATTGCTGAATGTCGGTCTTCAGGACAACATCAATGGTTGAGCGGTTATTGACCGCTACCTCCTGCGTGACATAACCGATATAGGAAAACACCAGCGTTCCGGTGGCATCGGGCAGGTTGAGCGAATAGCCGCCGTTCACATCGGTAACGGTGCCCGTACCTGAACCTTTCAGAATAATACTTACGCCCGGCACCGACTCCCCATTATCGCCCGTAACGCGCCCTTTAACCGGGAAAGCTGCCACTGGAAATTCGGTTTCCAATGCATTCGCACTCGCCAGCGACGGGTTGGCGAGGGGCGAATTCATGTCCGATGAGGTGCCGCCGGTCGATGCTGTTTTCATGGGTTTGATGATGAACACGCCTTTTTTCACCTGCCGATACGTGAGGTTAAGCGGAGTCAACAGTGCCGTTAGTGCGGTTTTCAGATCGCTGGCCTGCGTCCAGGCGGTAGAGGTTACATACAGATTCGACAGCGCATCGGGTGCGTAGCCGAACGTCACGTTGTATTTATGTTCCAGTTCCCGCAGGGCGTCGGTTGCCGGGAGAGCCGATTTCGGTTGCTGCGTTGCCCGCACCACGCGGTTCGCGGCCACCAACTGGGCCGACAGCGGGCGGGGTGTTAACAGGCACAGCAGTGCCAGAAATGCGGTTAGTTGGGATACCCGGTAATTTGGTAGCGTTGCGTTCATCTGTTTTTGGGTTTATGCCGTTTCGATACGGGTACTTCAGGTTTATTCAGGCTTTAGCGCAGGGGTCTCGGAGACCAGAATCCGGTTTGGCTGCCGGTCGATGGTCAGGTCGTGAATTTCGGCCAGCGATGTAAGTAACAGGTCGAGGTCGCGGCTGGGCAGGCGAAGCGTTACGCGCCGGTCTTTCAACAAGTCGTCGGAGAACTGGACCTTGTAGCCAAAATCGGTTTCGATGATGGACGCAATTTCATCCAGCGACGTATTCTCAAACACAAACTGATTATCTGTCCAGGCACTGTAAACCTCCGGTGTCACCTTCCGCCGAACAACCGGCTGCTGTTGGGTTTTCGGTATTTCGACCAGTTCGCCGGGCTTCATAAAGAGCGGACGGGCATTCTTGCTCAGGTACAGCACCACCTTCCCGGAGTTCAGCACGACCTGCGTTTTTGTGGCCCGCTCGGTCACGGTAAACGTGGTGCCCAATACCTCCACACGCAGATGATCGGGTGTGTTAACGACGAATTTCCGGTGGTTTTTCTGATGCGTTACCGAGAAGAACGCTTCACCTTTTAGCAGCAGTTCGCGGGGGTGTTCGGGCGTCCAGTCACCCGCTACGGAAATGGATGAATTGGCGGCCAGAATCACGGTGGAGCCATCGGACAAAGTAACGGTCTTTGTTTCGCCTTTGCCGGTGCTGTAGTACGTTTTGTTCCATTGTCCACTTAGCACCCAGACCGATGCAGCCGCCAGCACCAGCAGACCCAGCAATACGGCAGCATAGCGCATCAATTGCGGACGCTCCCAGAAGGGCCGGAGCAACGGAATGACCGGGCGTTCCAGCTCAGAATTTAACCCGGACTGAATTTTCATCCAGACTTCGTCCGCGCTGCCCTCCGATGGAATGGGAGCGTTTAGCTGCCAGCCAGCCACCAAGTGCCGGGCCTCCGCAACAACCTCGGCCCGGTCGGGATACTGGGCCAGATAACCCTCCCAAAATGCCGAATTGGCCGCGTCCGGTCGTTGCACCCAATTGATAAACGCCGAATCGGTTGCCAGATCGACTGCTGAAAATTGCCTGTAATCCATACGCTGTGAGTAGGCTGGCAGACTATTTACCAGCGTACAGGAGCAATGGCGAGAGAAGCCGATTTTTACCGGCCATTTGAGAAAATAAAGTTAATAAGTTGACAGTCAACCCTTTCAAAACAGGGCAATTTTACCGAAACGGAGATAATCCACGGTCCGCCGTTGCGGTCATTTAGGAGAAGATTAGTCTCATAAACTCAGGTACACCGCTGAAAATTAGACGTTGATTTATAAGATAACAATTTGAGATAGAGCATAGCCAGAATTAACGCAATTGGTAGAAATTCAGTGCCCATCGTTCAAAAGGGGCGTTTCGCGACACAGCTAAGAGCATAGATTTTAACTTAGTACTTCGTTAACTGAAGCCCTTGATCACAATCCCAAGATTTTTAAAAACTCTTCCTTATAATTTCCCCCCAAAGGAACTTCACTTTTCCCCAGAAAGATCCGGTTCCCTTGCAAACTCGTCACTTTGGACAGGTTCACGATAAAGGATCGATGAACCCTAAAAAAAACATCGGCAGGCAGAAGCAGTTCCATCGAGGAGAGTGGCGTGGTGCTTAATAGGGTCTCCGTTAGAGCAAATACTCGTGTACTATTCCGGCTGGCCTCCAAAAACAGGATTTGATCGTGGTTTAATTTGTTAAGTCTACCTTCAGTACGTACCAGTAAATGATTTGTCGGCGGGGTAGTTGACAGGGCGGATTGAAAGGTACTTTTTAGATGTACTTTTTCCAACACCCGGTCAATGGCAATAATGAACCGCTCAATGGAAAACGGTTTCAACAGGTAATCGCAGGCCGCTAGGTCAAAGGCGTCCGTCGCAAATTCTTTGTAAGCGGTCGTGAAGATGACCGACGGCGGATTTTTCAGCGTTTTTAGCCACTCAATGCCCGATAGCAGGGGCATGTTAATATCCAGGAAAAGCAAATCAACCCGAGTGCCAGCCCCCTGCGTTTGCTGGAGTTTATCCCGGGCATCAAAGGCGTCTGTGCACACCCCTACAATCTGAAGGGCAGGAATAAGCTGACAATACGCAACCAGAATGTCTCTGGCTACGGGAGCATCGTCAATGATTAGGCAATTAATCATAGTTTGTCGGCTTTAAGACGCAGGGCAACGGCATACTGGTCGCCGTCTTTGCCAGCTTCATAGGCATACTGTTGACCGTAAATCAGGTTTAACCGTTTTAACGTATGGTGAAGACCGATACCGGATGGCTCGGCAAATCCAGCTTGTGGCATATGACCAGGTTCACAGGAATTTTTGATGGTAAAGTAAATCCAGCCGTCCCTGAAGGACAATTTGATCGTAATGAATCCGTTTGGTCTGCGGGTTGCTTTCGCATATTTAAAGGCGTTTTCGACAAAGACAATGAGCAACATGGGAGCAATCGTCGTTTGATCATCCTGGATTTCGTCGATCTCCACGTATAGGGCCAGCTTGTCACCCGTCTGTATTGTTTCAAAATCAAGATAGTTTTTCAGGTACAGGATTTCATGGCTTAGGGGAATGAACGCTTCTCGGGTTTCATAGACACTGTATCGGAGCAATTCAGACAGTTTAAGCAGCAAGTTAGGAACCCGTTGCGGCTGAGTCAGGGAAATGCCGTACATATTATTGAGCGTATTGAACAGAAAATGGGGGCTCAGTTGTGACAACAGTAGTCGTAATTCGCTTTCTTTTTGTTGCTGCGCTATTTGGGCGTCTGTCACCTGCATCCGCAGGGTGTGCCGCGCCAGGGTAACGGACATCCCCAAAAGGACAAACAGCAGTGAAATCGGGAAACAGATCGTCAGATTGGGCAAAAAGTAATGAATAACATCCCGTTTAAACAGGTAGGCTGCCCCGGCCGCCCCGCCCAGGACCAGGGCCTGGAAGGTCAATAGTACCGTTAATAAGGAAGGAGCCTCCATAGCCCGGTTCAACCAGGCTCTTCCGTACCACCGGCCCACATAGGTACACACTAACAAATAGAGGCAACTCATCACAGCGGCCAAAACCACATCGTTATTACCGCTCATGATAACCGAGAGCGAAAAGACAACAGCGAACGTCAGGCAGAAAAAAAAGTGCACCAAAAGCCTGGAAGCCATCAGTTTACCTATAAAAAATTCCAGTTGTTTCATGCTTCAAAGATGGGGCATCAACCCTGGACTCGAAAGGATTGATGCTTAAAGGCTGGTTTTGGGTGCCCAATCAATCTGATTGGCCCACCAGACCACTCAGCCGTGTCCAAGCTGTTTTGAGCACCGTTGAGCGGGAATATGTCCTGCCAATTTTTGTAGCGGCTCACGGACGAGAATATTTGTGGCTCATCACCTCCATGACGATGCCAAACTCCGATGCCCTGGTCATTGAAACCAGCCACCTATCTTTTGGATTCCAATCGGCTACGCCTGTTGTCCAGGATCTTAATATACAAATTCCCAGAGGGGCCATTTATGGTTTTTTAGGGCCGAATGGAGCCGGTAAAACCACGACCATCCGGCTGTTGTTAAATTTGCTGACCCCCAGTAGCGGTACGATTGCCGTTTTCGGGCAGTCCATTGCCGTTGAACGGAACCCGATTCTTTCCCGGATTGGAGCCCTCATTGAAACGCCTTCCTTGTATGACCACCTGACGAGTTTTGACAACCTATGGATAACGGCCAGGTTGATAAATTGCCCAAAGAGCCGGGTATTGGACGTTTTGGGCATTGTCCGACTCAGCGCTGTAGCCGACAAGTATGTTCACACTTACTCCCTGGGCATGAAACAGCGGCTTGGCCTGGCAATGGCGTTGCTTTCGGGTCCCGATTTATTGATTCTGGATGAGCCAACCAATGGCCTGGACCCCACTGGTATTATTGAGATCCGGGAGCTTTTAATCGATTTGAACGTCAATCATCAGGTAACCATCCTGGTGTCCAGTCATCTCCTGGCCGAAGTAGAAAAGCTGGTATCGCATATTGGCATTATTGACAGGGGAAAAATGCGTTTTCAAGGTTCCCTGACAGCCCTTCAAACCATTAGTCGCAGCCAGGCCCGGATTGAACTAGCTACCAATGATAACAGCCGTGCCCTGAAAATTCTGTTGGCCAGCAATCAACCCGTCAGACAAGCGCCTGAAGGGCTTGATCTGGCCTATGTCGATAAACACCAGTTGGCCACTGTCATTTCCGTACTAACGGCAGCGGACTTATCTATCCACCGGGCACAGGTGGTGGAAAATACCCTTGAACAAACATTTCTTTCTATTATAAACCAATCGTAAAGCGTGAAGAACTTGTTTTACACGGAATTGATCAAACTAAAACATACGTTTGCTCTCTGGTTAACACTCCTGGGCTCCCTGTTTGTCCCCCTGATTCTGTTGGCGGCCTATCTTTCCGACGTGGCTGTATTTGTGCCAGGTAAGGGAATCGATCCCTGGGATGATTTTATGGTCAGGATACTGAATGGTTGTTGTTTCTTTTCCATTGGCTTTATTCTCCTAATCATTGGGCTGGTCATCCACATTGAGCACAAGGCAAACGCCTGGAAACACTTGTTTACCTTACCGGTGAGCCGGGGTAGCCTTTACGTTGGTAAGCTACTGCTCGTTTTTGCGATGGTCAGTGTATTTTTTGCGTTATACCTGTTATTCAGTATTTTATCGGGCATCTCGCTGGGTTACATCGCACCTGAACTCGGGTTTACAACGTTCAAGGTTCCTGGTCTTCATATTATCAGGTTCCTACTGGCATTTTCCCTGGCCATTATGCCCATGATCTTCCTGCAATATTGGCTGTCGTTTCGCTTAAAAAACCTCATTGCCTCGTTAGGAATTGGCTTGGGTGGGCTGATGATTGGCCTATTGTTGAAAAACTGGGAATATATCATTTATCTCCCCTACGCGACTCCATTCCAACTGCTCAATTACAAGGAAACAGATCTGGTCAGTCACCAGAATTTTTATTCATTAAATGCCATTTATAGTGTCCTGCTACTAGTACTCAGTTACCGAGACTTTACCAAACGATTTAGCGGATAACCCGTTCGAGTGTCATTTCTGGTTCAGAGTATCTTTTGGTAACAATAACTCATTTGCTGAACAGACAAAAGACGATTTGCTTATTGACAGGGTTACGTAGTTCCATCGAACATTGCCATTCAATAACCTTGTATTATTTGATGTCTCACGAAAACGCTCCATTCTTGGGACGGCTTTTTACATTGCCGATGCAAAGACGGATGATCTCCGAAACAGTAAAACTACACAGAACAGCAGAAAAGCAGGCTTACCAGAACCTAAATAGCGACTAAGGCCAGCAGCACCGCCCATAATCCCGGCTGATTCAACTGTTTCCGCAGGCTTTCCAAAGCAGTGTGAACCAGGTTGTAGACGGTACGAACCTTAACCGACATCATATCCGAAATTTCGGAGTACGAAAGACCTTCGATGTAAAGCAGCGTGATGGCCTCTTTCTGACGGGTAGACAGTTGATTGATAGCCTCCTGTAGAACTTGCTGCTGATGTAGGCTCGTTTGGGCAGCAATAAACTCAAGTTCCGGCGAAAAGGTCACATCGGCATCGTCTGTTTCAGGCTGGTAAGTCGTATACTGATCTTCTCGGCGAATGGCCCGGTACACCTGCCGACGCATGGCCTTGAGCAGATAAAACTTGATTGAGGTCGTGGCGGCCAGGTTTCGGCGACTTTTCCAGAGTTCAACAAACAAGGTTTGAAGGCAGTCGTTTACCAGTTCTTCGTCGCGGGCAATGTGGTACCCATAGTGGTACAATACGGGAAAGTAAGTGGTATAGATCGTTGCAAAGGCCGCCTGATTCCCATCCTGAAAATGGCTCCATAGTATTTCGTCTTCAGGATTATCCATCAGTCAGTGTCGGTTTAATCACAAATGAATAGGAGCAATCAGGCTATTCTTTCCTTACTCGTTCGATACTACGAAGGTGATAGCCCTACTTTTTACCCATAAAATATAATATGTGAAAAATCGACTCAACGCTGAGCTGAGCCAGCAGACTCTACTCACTGTCTGGCGAATTTAATAGAGAGTCCTTTCTCGATAACCACAGTATGATAGTCCTTCTGAAATAGATCCATACTGTATCAAATTAGACAAGTAAAAAATCAATAAGCACTTGTAAAGATAATAGTTGCAGTCGTTTATTTGTACTATTCCATTTTATTGTTTACACATAACAGGCAAAAAAGGGCAAGTAATTATAAAAAACACTGAAGTTTGCCGGATAACCTGTTTTATCAGGTTACAAGCTTGTCCTTTTTGATATTCGCTTGTTTTTTTTGATACGATCATATAGTCCCCTGCGCAGCCTGGATCCACCATTAGCTAAAATCATTCCTTCATGTTAACTAAGGTCACAAGAATATATTCCAGAACCAGATCTTCTATTCTCTTTAGCCTGTTGAGTAGTTGTGTGCTGGCTCACCCTCTGGCTGCTCAGCCCGCCCGACAACAGCCGCCCTCTACCCCGGAAGCTGTGTTTCGAAACCCGCCCGAAAGTGCCAAACCGGGGGTGTTGTGGATGTGGATGGGCGCAAATCTGAGCAAAGAAGGGATTACAAAGGATTTAGAAGCCCTGAAAAAAGAAGGCTTCAACCGGACGACCATGTTCAGTTTAGCCGACGTAACCACGCCCTGGGCCTGCGATATTGGCAAAAGCCCAACCCCCGAACTCATTTCGTGGACCGAACCCTGGTGGAAGTTGGTTCGCCATGCCGCCGAAGAATCCAAACGACTGGGTATGGACTTCGGGATGTTCAACGGGCCGAGTTATGAGTCCAGTGGCGGTGTCTGGATTACACCTGAACTGTCGATGCAGGAGATTTGCTCGTCGCAGACGAAGCTGATAGGCAACCAGAAAGTGACGATTATGCTGGCCCGGCCAACGGTAAAGCTTCGGGGCCACACACCGTTTCCGGTCTATAACCCAAAAACCGGCTTAGTCGAAAAACCGGAAATCGAAGCCCGCCGAACGTATTATAAAGATATTGCCGTACTGGCCCTGCCCGCCACAGGTTCGGTCACCAAAGCCAATGCCATCGAGCTAACCGGGCAGATGCAACCCGACGGGCAACTGACTTGGGAGGCTCCGCCCGGCGACTGGATCATTTACCGCTTCGGCCACACCACCACCGGAACGCTGATTCAGCCCGCCCAATGGCAGGCCACCGGGCTGGAGTGTGATAAAATGAGCCAGCAAGCCGTCGATTTCCACATGAATCACGTTATTGGCGAAATCCAGAAACACCTCGGCGATTTGATCGGGACCGGCTTTACCCACGTTCATTTCGACAGCTACGAAGCGGGCATGCCAAGCTGGACGCCAAAAATGCGCGCCGAATTTACCACCCGCCGGGGCTATGATCCCCTGCCCTATCTGGTGGCGTTTGCCGGTCGGCGGATGGGTAGCCGGGCCGATTCCATCGCGTTCCGGAAAGATTTCGATGCGACCATAAAAGACCTGCACCGGGATATTTATTTCACCACGCTCTCCAAAAAGCTGAAAGCCGCCAACCTGACGTTTCTGAGCGAACCCTATGGCGGACCCTGGCGGCAGGATGAAATCATGCCCTTAGTGCATAATGTGATGACCGAATTCTGGACGCATGGCGGCAAATACGACCCGTATGAACTCGACCCAACCGTAGCTGCGCTACGAAAATCGGGCCAGAATATCGTTGAATCGGAGGCCTTTACGGGCGATGCTACCGACAGTCGGTGGAACGAAACCCCCGCCTGGCTGAAACCCATGGGCGATGCCGCCTTTTGCGCGGGCGTCAACCGGATGATTCTTCACCGGTTTGTGCAACAACCCTGGGAAGACCGTTACAAACCGGGGGCAACGATGGGCCGCTGGGGTACGCACTTCGACCGCACGCAGACGTGGTGGGAACCCGGCAAAGCACTGGTAACCTACTGGCAGCGTTGTCAGGCACTCCTGCAATGGGGACGTATCGCCGACCCGGTAGCCAACGACTTCAGCCTGACAAATACCACCGGAAAGGCGGCAATAAAAGCCATTCACCGGCATGAGGGCACAACAGACATCTATTTCATAGCGAACACGGCTCGTGAAGCGGGTTCGGCAAGTTGCACTTTCAACGTATCGGGGATGCAGCCCGAACTGTGGGACCCCGTCACCGCAACGATGCGAACGCTGACCCAATTTGAGGATCGGAACAGTACGACCACACTACCGCTCACGTTTGCCGAAGGGCAGAGTTTTTTTATCGTTTTCCGAAACAAATCCGGTCCGCTGGCCGCAACGAAACCCAACTTCGCCGATACGAAAGAAATAGCCGGACTTACCGGCGCGTGGCAGGTCACGTTCGATCCGGCCTGGGGCGGTCCGGCGAAACCGGTTACGTTTGCCAAATTAGACGATTGGACGAGCCGGTCGGAAGCGGGCATCAAATACTTCAGCGGCACGGCTGTGTATCGGCAATCGTTCGATATAGATCCCACTCAACTCACTGATAAACAAGGAGTCATGTATCTTGATCTGGGGACTGTCAACCACATAGCCAGAGTATTTGTCAACAACCGGGACTTGGGCGTTGTCTGGACGGCACCGTGGCGGGTTCAACTCCCGGCAGGTTTGCTCAAAGCCAAAGGCAATCAGATTGTTGTAGACGTAACGAACGTCTGGGCAAACCGCTTGATTGGCGACGAACAGGAACCTGCCGATCAGGAATGGTTGCCCGGCCATTTAGATAAAAACAGTGGCTATCTGAAAGAATTTCCCGATTGGTTTCTCAACAAACAACCCCGCCCGTCGAAGGGTCGCTATTGCTTCACGACCTGGAATTATTTCACGAAAGATTCGCCGTTGATATCGTCGGGTTTACTGGGGCCGGTGCGGATTATGAAGGAGTTGTGAACAGCCCACTGCTTTAGCTGTGGGCTGTTCACAACTCCTTCGCACAACATTAACACCTTTATTATCAATTGATTACATGAAAATTCTCCTGCTTTTTTTTGCCCTGCTCGGGTATACTTTTTCGCTTAGTGCCCAATCGTCGGGTAACGTAACGCCCGTTACGCTACGTTGCGAATATGCCGACAATCCATTGGGCATAGAAACCTCAAACCCTCGCCTAAGTTGGCAACTCAACTCAAACCAGCGCAATCAGGCGCAAACGGCTTATCGGGTTTTGGTAAGCGATTCGCCGGAAAGCCTTCAAAAAGGACAGGGTAATGTCTGGGATTCGGGGAAGCAAACCACCGATCAATCGCTGCTGGTGCCGTATGCCGGGAAGCCATTGATAGTGTCAAAAGCGTATTATTGGAAAGTGCAGGTCTGGGATAAAGCCGGTAAACCGTCGGTCTGGAGTCCGGTGGCGCATTGGCGAATGGGGTTGCCAACCGCTGCCGATTGGGGCAAGGCACAATGGATTGGCTTGGAGAAAATGGATTCGACGAAGCGAATCATTCCCGCCGTGGAGTTCGGCAATACGCTGAAAGATCAACACAATCGGCCCGATCTGGTAACGGCTAAAAACGCGCTGCCGCAGTTCAGAAAGGAAGTTCTGGTTCAGAAACCGATTAAAAGTGCCACCGTGTTCGTCTCTGGATTAGGTCATTTCGACCTGTTTCTGAACGGTAGTAAAGTGGGTGATCACATACTGGACCCCGGCTGGACGCAGTACGATCAGGTGGCCCAATACGTTACGTTCGACATCACAAAACAGATCAAAAAAGGAGCGAATGCGTTCGGGGTGATGCTGGGCAATGGCTTTTTTAATATTCCGAACGAACGGTACAAAAAGATGGTCCTGACCTACGGCTATCCAATGGTGATCGCCAACATCCTGATCGAGTACACCGACGGCACGACCCAAACCGTTAGGAGTGACCCAACCTGGAAAGCCGCCAAAAGCCCCATTACCTTCAGCAGCGTGTTTGGTGGCGAAGATTACAACGCTACGCTGGAGCAGAACGGCTGGATGAACCCCGGTTTCGACGACCGTAGCTGGCAAACACCGGTCGTGGTGCAGGGGCCACCCCGTTTATCCGCACAGGAGCAGGAGCCGATCAACGTTCACGAAACCTTTACGGCAGGTCGGCCTAAAAGCCCGAAAAAAGGCGTTTGGGTGTATGATTTGGGCCAGAATATGTCGGGTCTTCCGCAATTGACCGTAACCGGAAAGCGCGGAGCCAGTGTAAAACTGACACCCTCCGAACTTCTTACTGACAGCAGTTTAGCCGATCAGCGAGCCGTAGGGCCAGTCGTTTTCTTTACCTACACGTTGCGCGGAATCGGCCTGCGCGGCCCGGCCGGGCCGCGTTCGGCAGAAACCTGGCATCCGCAGTTCACCTACTATGGCTTTCGCTACGTGCAGGTCGAAGGGGCCGTGCCTGCGGGCGAACCAAACCCCGATGGTTTGCCGGTTATTCAGGAAATAAAGGGCTTACACACCCGCAATGCCGCCCGCCGGGTCGGGTCGTTTGTCAGTTCAAATCAGCTATTCAACCGGATTGATACGCTCATCGACTGGAGCATCAAAAGCAACATGGCCAGCGTACTGACCGACTGCCCGCACCGCGAAAAATTAGGCTGGCTCGAAGTGACGCACCTCATGGGTGCTTCGGTTCACTATAATTACGACATTGCCCGTTTTTACCGGAAAATTGTTCACGACATGCAGCAGGCGCAAACTGCCGATGGGCTGATTCCCAGCGTCGCGCCGGAGTATCCGCGATTCGGGGGTGCTTTTCGGGACTCGCCGGAGTGGGGCAGTGCCGCTGTGATTCTACCCTGGTATCTGTATCGGTGGTACGGCGACCGGCAACTGCTGACGGAGAGTTATCCGATGATGCAGAAATACGTCGCGTATCTGGGCAGAAAAGCGAAAGAAAATCTACTGACGCACGGCCTCGGCGACTGGTACGATCTCGGCCCCAAACCCCTTGGTCCGTCGCAACTAACGCCCAGAGGAATTACGGCCACAGCAACCTATTATTATGATCTGACCATTCTGGCACAAACCGCCCGGCTGCTTGGCAAAACGGATGAAGCCGCTACCTACGACCAACAGGCAATGGCTGTAAAACAGGCATTTAACCAGAACTATTACGACCCGAAAACAGCGCGGTATGGCACGGGAAGCCAGACCGCGAACGCAATGGCTCTGTACATGAACTTAGTCGAACCCGAAAACCGGGCGGCTGTGTCGGCCAATCTTGTTAAGGAGATCAAAGCCCGGAATAATAGCCTGACGGCGGGCGATGTTGGCTATCGCTATCTGTTACTGGCTCTGGGTCAGGCGGGTGCTTCCGATGTCGTGTTTGACATGAACAGCCGGACGGACGTACCGGGCTATGGCTATCAGTTAGAGCGGGGAGCCACAGCCCTGACCGAATCGTGGCAGGCAAACCATGACGCGTCGAACAACCACATGATGCTGGGCCACCTGATGGAATGGTTTTATGCAGAACTCGGTGGTATTCAGGAAGCACCTTCGTCCATCGCCGGAAAAGATATCGTCATCTATCCCAAACTGGTGGGCGATCTGAAAACCGTCAGGGCCAGCTATGATTCACCCTATGGGCTGGTGGTAAGCCAATGGAAAAAAGACGTTTCCCATACTGAATTAACCGTCAGCGTGCCGGTCAACACAACCGCAACGGTTTATGTACCGGCAGATACCGCATCATCAGTAACGGAAAGTGGCAAGCCGGCCAGCCAGCAGCAAGGCATCCAGTTCATCCGGCAGGAAAACGGGTATTCGGTGTATAAAGTGGGGTCAGGAACGTACCATTTCCGAACGACTACCCCCGCGAAATAACCCGTTCAGGTTAATATCGAAGGCTGTAACGCGTTTCTTTTGGACAGGATTATAGGATTAAACAGGATGTGCGATCAATAAAAATCCTGTTTAATCCTGTTATCCTGTCCAAAAGAAACGTGTCCTACACGCTCATCTTCATTGGTCAAGCAAGGCTGTTATGGCTGGTATTCGTTCAGCGTATAAACCGTTACGCCGGGCGTCGCTTTCAGTAGTTTCACCATCAGTTCCCGGTGCGAGGCCCCCACGCCAACAACTACCCGTTTTGCACCCATCTGACGGGCACGATTAACGATATTTTGGCACATGCATTCATTGCGCAAAGTCCAGTATTTCAACATATTGCCTACACCCTCTTCCGGGAATCCTTTCAGACCAAACAGGTAGCGATTACCGTAGAAATTACCATAATCGGTGAGTTTATCCCAGTCGGCTGTGTTCAGAAATTCCGTCGATTTACCCGCTTTGGCAGCCGCATTCATCGACCGTTGCAGCGCGTTGTTTTCATTTATCAATGTCTGATATTTCCGGTAATCGGCGGAGTTGGTATCCGCGTCAAGGGCCGTTTCAAATACCTTATAGAGCGAATCTGTTTTTCCCCAGGCTTCACTCCACTGCACATCATATTTCTGGCAATCCATCGGAAAAATCCGGTCCTGCTGTAGCTTGTCCAGTATCGGAAAGAAAATGTTATGATACTCGCTCGACCGCGACCGATAGAGCGAATCGGGTTCGCCAAGAATAGCCCGGTAAGCAGCAATTTCCTCGTTGCCAAAAGCCGTCTTTGCTTTGTCGAGCCGATAAAGCTGGTAGCGGGCATTACCGAAATCGTGTTTCAGGTAGAGTGCGCGGGCCAGTTTCATGCGATCCTGATGATAATTCGGATGGTCGCGCAACAGTTTGTACGTCTTGCGGATAAACGTGTCGGGGTTTTTCGGAGCGGCATAACCGAGTTTTTCCAGATAAGCCAGCCGACTTTTCACGTTTGCCATGTTCCAGTAATCGGTCAGCGCGTCGAAATCCTCGGGCGATAAATCTTCACTAAAGACCGCGTCGGGCCGGAAAGCAAGTGCTTTATTTATGGGGTAATCAAACTGCTCAACCATATTTTTACCGTAATTGTGGGAAGCGGCAATGAACAGGACTTCGAGCGGCTGATTGCTGGTATTCGGTTGGGCGTTAGCCAAAAACGAACCGGTTATCAGCAGGAGTAGCATACCTAATTTCATGAGTTTAGTGCGTTTTTGCGTGATTGATGGATCAAAGTTGCACAACCAGCCACATACCCCGATAATCAAATCGGCCAACACGCGGATTGGCTCGTCCAACGCCCGATTTCACCGACAAACACCCACCGGGCTAATTGATCGGGTTGGTCGGTAAAAATTGGGCGTTGGTCGAACGGGTTTCCGGGTTTGGGTTCGACGGTCGTATTTCGTATTTCCATAAGACCCGATGCCTCATGGCCCTACACGTGCCTGCTTTTCTGACTAACCGCACCCGCATTCGTACGCTGCTTTACCTGCTGTTGTGGGCCATTATGGTGCTGCTAAATGCCTATGATCCAACCAAGCGTTCGATGTCGGTCGAATGGCTGGAGATTTCATTCAGCGTAAGTTTCTGGCTGACAGCCTGGTTTGAGCATTCGGTTATATTAACGCGCTTTTTGAACAAACGGCAAATCGGCTGGGCGTTTGTGGGATCGGCTGGTGCCATAGCGTGCTTTATTATTACACGTTATTTAGTGGAGCAAGTGTTTTACTGGCGGCTGTTTGGCTTTACCAACTACGACCCGGACGTTTCCAAACTGTATTATGCCTGGGACAATCGTTTTTATGCCCTGCTGGCAGTGGGAATGGGGCTGGCCTTTAAAATCATTGAAGACTGGTTTGTACACCAGCAGGAGCGTGCGGAACTGGTTAGCGAACGCAACACCGCCGAACTGGCTTTCCTGAAATCGCAGGTGAATCCGCATTTTCTGTTCAACACCCTCAACAACATTTATTCGCTTGCCTACACCAAGTCGGATGCGGCACCGGGAGCCATCCTGAAACTGTCGGAACTGATGCGGTACATGCTCTACGAAAGCAGCGACCAAACCGGCGAAAACGGACGGGTATCGCTGGCAAAAGAGGTAAGTTATTTGAAAAACTACGTCGAACTTGAAAAGCTGCGCGTTGCCAATGCCAACGTTCAGTTTAATGTCGAAGGCAATACCGATTTGTTCCGTATCGAGCCGTTGCTCTTGGTTTCGTTCGTCGAAAACGCTTTCAAACATGGTGATCTCTCGGACCCCAATCAGCCTTTGGTGCTGGATTTGAGCGTACGGAACGGTACGTTGCGCTTCGATACGCTCAACAAAAAAACGAACCGGCAAACCGATGCGTCGGGCGGTATTGGGCTGGTCAATGTGCAGCGTCGGCTGTCGTTGTTATACCCCAACCAGCACAAATTACATATTACCGATAGCCCCGATAGTTACGCCTGTTCATTAGAATTGAGTTTGTGAGTTGATCAGGAAACAGCCCACTGCCGCAACGGCGGCCCGGTTTAGCTGTGGGTTTACATGAAAAATTAACGAATTTCTGATAACCGTTTCAACGGTTTTTAGGTAGACCAAACCGTTGAAACGGTTCAACGAACGGGAATTATGGCCGCATTATATATAACCCACAACTAAAGTTGTGGGCTGATAAATTTCGGATGCTTTTCCAACTTCTTGATTATACTTGACCCTTCCTGACAATTTTTGACTAAAAACATGCGCTGCCTGATTGTCGACGACGAACCCCTTGCCCACGCTATTTTAAGCGACTACATCCGAAAATTACCTTTTCTGGAACTTGTCGGGGCAACAACCAGTGCCATTGAGGCTCTTATGCGGGTGCAGCGGGGCGAGGTGGACCTGGTCTTTCTGGATATTCAGATGCCCGAACTCACCGGCATTCAGTTTATGAAGTTAATTGAAGGAACCGTCGGTGAGCGCAAATGCCGGGTTATCTTAACCACTGCCTACTCGAATTACGCGCTCGAAGGATACGAGCATAACGTGGTGGATTACCTGCTTAAACCCATTTCGTTCGAACGGTTTTATAAAGCAGTGCAAAAGCTGTTTCCGGTTGTTCAGTCAGCACCGGCAATAAGCAATACGCCTACCTATACCCATGACAATGAGCCAATTACGCCCACAGAATCCGTTCCCAGAGAGTTTATTTTTGTCAAGACCGAATACCGCTTGCAGCGCGTTGGTCTGACCGATATTCTGTACTGCGAAGGGCTGAAAGATTATGTGTCGATTTACACCCCGGCAGAACGCATCCTGACACTGCAAACCATGAAAAGTCTGGACGAGCGACTACCGGCAAACCAGTTTGTTCGGGTTCATAAATCCTATATCGTCGCGCTCAATCGCATCGAATCCATCGAGCGCAATCGGATTTTCATCGGCAAAGCCGTCATTCCCATCGGCGATACGTATCGGGACGGGTTTTATAAGTTAATTGAGGGGTGAGTTAGAATGAGCCCCTCCCCTGTTTTCAGGGGAGGGGCTAAAAACTGAACTGTCCTGCTCCCCTCC
This sequence comes from uncultured Spirosoma sp., assembly GCA_964244845.1. Taxonomy (GTDB): domain Bacteria; phylum Bacteroidota; class Bacteroidia; order Cytophagales; family Spirosomataceae; genus Spirosoma. The sequence continues at coordinate 175,317 of CAXTKE010000008.1, read as the reverse complement.
CCTTTTTTTAGGGGAGGGGCCGGGGGTGTGGTAATCACTCCTCTTCACTATTGTTCAGCTTGGCCAGCAAATTATAGCCGCCACTGACCACAATCGGGGTTTTCTGCGGATCAAGTTCGTCCGGCAGCGTTATGGCAACGTACCCATTTTCGCGCACGCCCGTTTTGACCTCTACTTGCCGAAATGAATACGTAGCTGACTTATTTCCCTTACGATCAAGCACATACACGTAATACTTCCCCCCAAAACCCACCACAGCAGTTTCGGGCAGGGCAGGCAGCGGCTGGGTTTTTACGTCTACCTGCGCCGATACGTAACCGCCCGGAATGAAGGCATCCGCATTGCCTTCGGGGTGAGCCAGTACCGGAATGGTCCGGTCGGCAGCAATGGATTTACCCAGCAGAAAAATCGTTGCCCGGTGAGCCAGTGAACCATCGCCCCCCATCCCAAAACGCACCACCTGACCGGAATGAATGCGGCTGATGTCTTTCTCGAATACGTTCAGCCGAACGTGCAGGTGATCGGTATTGGTGATTTGCACCAGCACATCGGCGGGATTTACGAAACGACCATTATTGACCGGCACATCCGTAACGAAACCCGACACCGGCGACGGAACCGTAATGGTGCGGGTCAGGCGGTCGGGGCTAAGCGTGGCGGGGTTGATGCGCAGGATGGCTAACCGCTGAGCCGCGCCGGCCAGTTGAGCCTGTAAACTTTGTCGGCTGGCGCGGGTCTGCTGGAAAATTTTCAGCGCGTTTACGTTATCGCGGCTCAGTTCCTGCTGGCGCGTAAACTCCAGATCGGCGTAGGCTAACTTCGCTTGTGTATCTAAATAATCCTGCTGTAGCTGAATGTATTCGGGATTTTCGAGCACTACCAACGTCTGTCCCTTCCGAATACGCATCCCCGGTTCGAGTTGAATTTGCCGGATATAACCGCCAAACGGTACGGACACCGACACCATATTTTGGGCCGGTACATCAATCATACCGCTTACCTTCAGGTTTGTGCTGAGCGGGCGCGGTGTGGGCTGCCCCAGTTTAATAGCGGCCATGTCGTACTGGGCCTGCGTAAGTGACACCATTACGGGTCCATCGGTGGTTTCTTTCTGGGTAGAATCCATTGCCGAAGCCGATTGTTTGGCGTCGGTACTGGCTGCGTTATCACCTGACGAACTACCGGACTGACAAGCCAACAAACCTACTAACAGACTGACTATCAAGGAAATTGTATAAAACGGATGCTTGATTATTCGGAACAATTTCATGTGTGTTTGAGCGAATGGGATGAGCTTAGGGATTTCCCAGCAAGTAGTTGATATAGAGAACGGACTGGTTGTATTGATTGAGCAGGTCGAGGTGATTGGCCCGGATGGTCAGGGCCTGCTGGAGAGCCAGCGAAAACTCCACATACCCAATATCGCCACTGCTGAACCCCCGTCGGGCGTTGGTCTGAATCAGAGCCGCCTGTGGGAGTCCGTTCTGCTCGTAATACGTCAGTGCGTCACGAAATTGGGCGTACTGCTGCACAGCCTGCGTTACCTGCTGGCTTAAAGCAAGCTGCTGACTTTGCAATTCGGTCTGGGCGATCTGCTCCCCAATGCGGGCCGCGTTGATGCGGGCTTTCTGCGCCTGACCCAGCAACGGAATCGAGATACCCAACTGCCCACCCTGAAAGCGGTATCCGGGTCCGAAGTATAACTCCTGACCGTCGATAAGCTGATTACCAATGAGTGTCTGGCTAAATACCCCAACCATAAAATCGGGTTTTAGCCGCGCCTGCTCCACAAGCCGCGTTTGCTGAGTCACCCGAATCTGCTGACTTAACTGCCGCAAAAGCGGATTTCGGGTCAGGCTGATGCTATCGGTTGGCAGTTGCAACGTTAGTTTGGGGAGGGATTGGTTAGGCGCATCGACCGGCGCGGGACTGTAGAGCAACGTTTGCAAACGGGTGCGTGTAGCGGTCCGATTCGCTTCGTTCTGCGCCAGCCGAACCCGCTGGTCGGCCAATTGACTTTCGGCGGTGGCTTTCTCCAGACTGCCCGTTTCGCCCGTGCGAAAGCGGAGATTGGCGGCCTGCACAAACTCCGCCAGAACGGTATCCTGCTGACGGAATAACCGGCTTTTCTGTTGCAGATAGGCCAGGTCATAATACGCTGATTTGACCTGATACTGAACGTCGTTGCGAGTGACCAAAACGCCTGCTTCCCGATTGGCTACGGCCTCATCGTTCAGCGTAGCCAGTCGGCGCATCAGCGTTGGATTCGGAATCATCTGGCTGACGGTCAGATTATTATCGAACCGACGACTGTTGTATTGGCCCAGCATGGCCGTAATGGACAGCCGCCCGGCGTCGTAGGCCGTTTGGCGGAGAGCCTGCTGCTGACTGACGCCCAGACCCGCAATCTGCACCTGCGGATTTCGATCCGTGGCCTGTTGAAGAGCCTGTTCGAGCGTAACGGTCTGCATGGGAGCGACTTGTGCCCAACTGCCCGTTGCGGCTAACAGAAACACCAGCAGTGTAGCTATGGGCGTAACTGCCCGTTTGGAGCCACTTTTCAACTGTCTATCCACCGATTTTTTCTCCAGTATCGAATATAAAATGGGCAACACAATGAGCGTCAGCAGGGTAGCCGTAAGCAGCCCGCCAATGACGACAGTCGCTAAGGGTTTTTGAACCTCTGCCCCCGCCGAATTGGAAACCGCCATCGGAATAAAGCCGAACGAAGCCACTAAAGCCGTCATCACTACGGGCCGCAACCGTATTTCGGCCCCGCGACGGATAATTTCGGTCAGGTCGGTCAGTCCTTCTTCGTAGCGCAGTCGGTTAAATTCGGCGATGAGGACGATGCCGTTGAGTACCGCCACGCCAAACAGGGCAATGAAACCAACCCCCGCCGAGATGCTGAACGGCATTCCGCGCAGCAACAAAGCGAACACGCCCCCAATGGCTGCCATCGGAATAGCCATAAAGATCAGCAGACTCTGCCGCACCGACTTAAAGGTGAAAAACAGCAGGGCAAAAATCAGCCCCAGGGCAATGGGAACGGCAATGGACAGTCGTTTTTTGGCGTCCACTAAGTTTTCAAATTGCCCGCCGTACGTAATGGAATAGCCTGCCGGAAACTTAATCTGCCGGTTTATTTTCTGCTGTAATTCAGCCACAATGGTCTCCACATCGCGCCCGCGCACGTTGAAACCCAGCGTGATCCGCCGGTGGGTATTGTCGCGCTGTATCTGGTTCGGTGCCTGCTCAATGGTGACCTGTGCAATTTGCGAGAGCGGGATTTGCTCATTTGTTGGGGTGGCTATGTACAGGTTTCGCACGTCATCTACGCTCTGCCGCTTATCGGAGGCCAGCCGCACGACCAGATCGTAGCGTTTTTCACCCTCGAACACTAACCCCGCCGACTGCCCGGCAAACGCGGTGTTGATGGTTCGGTTTACGTCGGCCACGTTCAGGCCGAAACGGGCAATCTGACCCCGGTCAAGTTTAATCAGAATCTGGGCCAGCCCCGCTACCTGCTCAACGTAGAGGTCCTGCGCCCCATTGACGGTGCGGACGATGGCCCCGACCCGACCGGCCAACTGCTCCAGTTTATTCAGGTCTTCGCCGTAGATTTTCAGGGCCACGTCCTGCCGCGAGCCGGTCATGAGTTCGTTGAAACGCATTTGTACCGGCTGCTGAAACCCGAACGTAACGCCCGGAATCACGGACAGAGCTTCGGCCATTTTCCCGGCCAGTTCATCGCGGGTGGTGGCAGATGTCCATTCGTCACGGGGCTTCAGAATAATCATCTGATCGGCGGCTTCGATAGCCATCGGGTCGGTCGGGATTTCGCCGGAGCCAATTTTGGCAACGACCTGCTCGACTTCGGGAAATTGCTTCAGCAAAATACGTTCGGCTTTGAGCGTGGCATCGACGGTTTCGCTGAGTGAGCTACCCGTGAGTGTCCGGGTATCGACCGCAAAATCGCCTTCATCGAGTTGCGGGATAAACTCCCCGCCCATCCGCGAAAACAGGAAAACAGTCAGGCCCAGCAGCGCTACGGCACTCAGCAAAATAGCCAGCCGGTGTTTCAGTGCGCCCAGCAGTACCGGCTCATACACCCGTTGAATCCGCGCCATGAGTTTATCGGAGAACGTTACTTTATTGATTACTTTTTTATCCAGAAACAAGGCCGAAATCATCGGCACATACGTCAGCGAAAGGATAAACGCGCCCAGAATAGCAAAAGCGACGGTCAGAGCCATTGGCCGGAACATTTTGCCCTCGATGCCCGACAGCGCGAGAATTGGCAGGTAGACAATCAGGATAATAATTTCCCCAAAAGCCGCCGACGAGCGAATGCGGGACGCAGCCCCAAACACCTCGTCGTCCATCTCCGGTTGTGTCAATGGTTGAGTGGTTGAGTGGTTGAGTGGTTGACTCGGTTTATGGTCACGTTGCGGCACAAGGCTTATTCGCTCATTCGCTAATTCATTCATTCTCAATTTCAAATGATGCAGCGTTGCCTCGACAATAATCACCGCTCCGTCTACGATCAGGCCAAAGTCGATGGCGCCGAGGCTCATCAGGTTGCCCGATATGCCGAAGAGATTCATCATGGCGATGGCAAATAGCAGGGCCAGCGGAATCACCGACGCCACCACGAAGCCCGCCCGGAAATTACCCAGCAGGAGCACCAGCACAAAAATGACGATAACGGCCCCTTCCAACAGATTCCGCTCGACGGTGCCAATCGCGCTGTTCACCATTTTGGTCCGGTCGAGAAACGGGATAATGGCGACACCTTCGGGGAGTGTTTTCTCGATTTCGGCGATTTTCGCTTTTACCCGCTTGATCACCGCCGACGAGTTTTCGCCTTTAATCATCATCACGATTGCCCCAACGGTTTCGCCCTGTCCGTTTCGGGTAAGTGCTCCGTAGCGCACCGCCGAGCCGATGCGTACCTGCCCCACATCGCGCACATAAACCGGCAACTGGTTCGTATTCAGGCGGATAACGATGTTTGAAATATCGTCGGGGGAACTGATCAGCCCGTCGGAGCGGATAAAATAGGCGTTCGGTTTTTTGTCGATATACGCCCCACCCGTGTTCTGATTGTTTTGCTGCAAAGCCGTAAAAAGGTCGGCAATCGTGACGCCAACACTCCGCAGCCGGTCAGGGTCCACCGCAATTTCGTATTGCTTGAGCAGGCCCCCAAAGCCACTCACATCGGCCACGCCGGGCGTTCCAAGCAGTCCACGCCGGATGGTCCAGTCCTGAATAGTACGCAGGTCGGTGAGTGAATAGCGGCTCTCGTAGCCTTTTTTGGGCGAAACGGTGTATTGGAAAATCTCGCCCAAACCCGTCGTTACCGGCCCCATTACGGGCGTACCGACGCCGGGCGGAATCTGACCCGTTACGTTCTGTAGTCGCTCGGCAATCTGTTGTCTGGCCCAGTACACGTCGGTCGCATCGGTAAAAACGACCGTCACGATGGACAAGCCAAAGCGCGAAAACGAGCGAATTTCGGTCAGGCCGGGAATATTCGACAAACTCACCTCAACCGGAAACGTTACTAACCGTTCGATGTCTTCGGCTGCCAGCGACGGACTGCTGGTGATGACCTGTACCTGATTATTGGTGATGTCGGGCACGGCGTCAATCGGCAACTGCGTAACGGACCAGCCGCCCCACAGCACCAGCGCGAGGGTGAACAGGCCAATAATCAGCTTATTACGGATTGAAAAACGTATGATTGCGTTTAGCATAGGAAAAATGCAGGAAAAAGAATTGAGGGTTTGTACTGTACCCATGGGCTTTAGCCCGTGTTACACAGAATAGAAGACACGGGCTAAAGCCCATGGGTACAAACAGCGAACGCAAACGCCTGTAGGCATTTGTGTTTTACAAAAACAGGAATAGGAAAATTTGATCTGAAAAGGATGAAGTGTGCACGTATGGGCACAAAGGGGCCTGCAACGGCAGAAATTTACCGTCGGGGCGGGTTGATGAGCGAGAAAACCGCTAAGAAGGAATATAGATCGGCACTACGGAAGAAGGACGTTTTGAGGGGCAAAACGGCACCGAGCACGGACGAAAAATGGAGACGAATCGTGTTGGGCGAGAACACGGGCACCGTATGACCAGCCGCAGGCAAGTTGTGGTGACTGTGGTTGGGGTGTTTCTGATGCTCTGAGTTGGCTCCGTAATGCATTGCCAGAAAGTCCATGAAACTTAGCTGGGCGTCCGTCTGCCGGTGTTCTTTATAATGTTGCATCAGTTCGACCCACTTAGCCGACTGGTCAATACGGAAGCCGGGTAACAAATTGCTACCCAACATCAGAACAGCCAGTAAAAGCGCAACAAGTGATTTCATTCCGTTTGTCGTGTCAATGCCTTAACGTACAGAGAAGGCTAAAGTTTCTTGAGTTACCCGAAGCAGCCTAATTTAGAACAAATCCAATACTTATTTGCCGGTTTCAATACGGGTTGCTTACTCGGTTTCCTGAGCAGCAGGCAAATAGAGCGCAAACGTAGCACCCTGCCCCGGCTGGCTGACAGCCGTAATGGCCCCACCGTGATTAGCGGCCACTTTCTCGCAAATGGCCAGCCCAATACCCGTTCCGGGATAGTCATTGCGTTTGTGCAACCGCTGAAACACCTGAAAGATACGGTCAATGTATTTTTCGTCAAAACCGATTCCGTTATCGACCACGCGAATGCAGTCGTAAGCCGCAACCAGCCGGGCCGGTCGAATGGACGGTTGCAATTGACTGGCCAATACACGTTCGTTATAGATGTGAATACGCGGCACGACGCCCGCTGGCTGAAACTTCAACGCGTTGCTCAATAAATTCTGAAACAGTTGCTCTAACTGCGACTCATCGCCCAATACGGTAGGCAATGCATCGACCTGAATCTGAGCACCGGTCTGCTGAATAACCAGTTCCAAATCGCCAAGTACACTCGTGACCACCCGGCTCAGAGAGACCGGATCAGCCATTTCCTGCCGGGTCGAAATGCGCGAAAAAGCAAGCAAATCTTTGATTAACAACGACATACGACTGGCCGCCGTTTGCATCCGGCTCAAGTGGTCAATACCCTCTCCCAGTTGACTGGCGTACTGGCCTTTGAGGATGTCGCCAAAGGATTGTATTTTCCGTAAAGGTTCCTGCAAGTCGTGGCTGGCAATGTAAGCGAACTTTTCGAGGTTGTCGTTGGAACGCCGAAGGTCATAATTAGATGCCAGTAACTGCTCCGTGCGAGCCTGCACTTCCCTTTCCAGGTGGGTCGCTATTTGTTTCTGCTCATGAATATCGGTGGCGGTGCCTACCCAAAGTGTAATCTCCCCCGCTTCGTCGCGCATGGGAATGGCGCGGTTTAAATGCCAGCGATACAGGCCGTCCGACCCGCGACGATACCGATTTTCGACTTCAAAAATAGTCCCGTCAGCCAGCGATTTTTTATACATTTCCAGCGTGTTTGGCAGATCGTCGGGATGAACGACTGCCTGCCAGCCCCACGCTTTGGTCTGCTCAAAATTAAGTCCGGTATAATCGTACCAGCGTTGATTAAAGAAATTTACGTCGCCTTCCGGCGTATTGGTCCAAGTCATCTGGGCAATGGCTTCCATGAGCGTACGGAAACGCCGTTCGCTTTCTTCAATGGCCCGTTGGGCCAATACCTGCCCGCTAACATCAATAGCCATGGACAGAATGGCATAAACAGCACCCGATGCATCGTGCAGCGGTTTGTAGGAAAAATTGAAATAATAAGTACTTAACGTACCATCGACAACCAGATCGGCGGCTGCAGCCTGCGCACTGTATTCGATGCCTGTTGTGAACACATCGTCCAGAATCTGAAGAAACGGCTGGCCTTCCAGTTCGGGCAGTACCTCGTGCAGGGGTTTACCGGCCACATTGCTGCCTTTACCCCATAATTTAAGCATGGCTTCGTTGGGCAGTTCAACGCGCAAATCGCGGCCAACGAATAAATTCATCGCTACCGGAGCCTGGATAATCATATTCCGAAACCGCTCTTCACTGGCCCGGAGTTTGGCTTCTGCTTCAACCCGGTCACTGATGTCCAGAATCGCTCCGATATACCCTGTAAATTCTCCGTCGACTGCGTATTGCGGTGTGCCGGTGCAAACTACCGACCGAACGGAACCATCCGTATGTTGCACCCGAAACTGGCTTTCATGATACCGGAATGCCTGAAAATCGGACAGGAAGTTTTTGGCAGCCTGCTGTCGGTCTTCCGACACAACCGAATTCAGCCAGCCATTGCCGAGGTGGTTTTCTAAGGGCACACCCGTCAGCTCAATCCATTTTTGGCTGACGTAGGTAATGGCCAGACGCGCGTCGGTAATCCACAGGGCGGCAGTCGATGCGGTGGTGATGCTTCGGAAGAGAGTTTCACTGTCAGACAAGGCTTTCGACTGCTCGATCTGGTCGGTGATGTCGAGGGCGAGACCCGATAATAAAAGAGGTTTACCGATCGTATCGAAGAGGTACTGTCCCTGCACGCGAACCCAGTGAACAGACTGGTCCATCCAGATAAAGCGGGCTTCGTAGTGGAGAGCACCCGTTTTTGCAACACGCTCATAGGCGTCTTGTCGAAGCTGTCGGTCGTCGGGATGAATACCCTGTATGAATATATTCCGGGTAAGGTCGCCGTTCTGCTGACCGGTTACTATCCGGGCAAACGACGGCGAATAAATAATTTCATCGGTTTCCAGGTTGATGGAAAACGAGCCGGAGCCGGAAACTTCTACGGCTAACCGGGCCTGATGTTCGGCGAATGCGGCTTTTTCTGTAGCCAGCACCTCGGCTGTAATATCCTGCGCAACACCGGCAAATCGATATGCCTGGCCCGTTTCGGTAAAGTACGTCTGCCCGATAAACCGCACCCAGCGCAAGGTCTTATCCTGCGCACCGATTGTGCGAAATTTTGTATTGTAGGTCCCGCCCGATTGCGGGTTAAGTGCCCATTTTACTTCGTCATTAACCCGCGCCCTGTCATCCGGGTGGATATTATCCAGCGATGCCTCATAACTTATATCTCCTTTAACCCAGCCCAGCAGCCTTTCGCAGCGTTCGTCCCAGTTCACTACATTATGAATCGGGTCGAACTCCCAGGTACCAAGCTGTGCCGACTCCAGCGCGAAACGAAGCCGTTCGTTTGTTTCCCGGCGAGCCTGTTCAAGCGTAACCCGTTCCGTAATGTCCTGCATGGTACCCACCATACAAACCGCTTTATCATTTCGGTGGAGAATATATCCCTGATCGTAAACGGTAGCGTAGGCTCCATCGACCCGGCAGAACCGGTATTGATCCGACCAATCTGTACCTGCCCCATCAATAATTCGGTAAATACCGGTTAAGACCCGGTTTCTGTCGTCGGGGTGAATATGCTCGTACCAGGACTCCGGGCCGCGTTCGGGGCGATGGGTCGGGTGGCCAAACAAGCCGGTGAACTCCTCATTCCACCAGATGGTATCGGTTTCCAGATTCCAATACCACACCGCATGCCGTGTTGCTTTAGTAAGCAGATCAACCAATTCGCCGGTTGTTATCAATTCTGTAGTCAATGATTTCCCTCCGTATCGTTAACTAAGCAATTCGTAGCCCTAAAGTTAATAAAAGTAAAGTCCTTATGCAGATGCTGTTCAACTGGATTACGAACTTAATAACCTTTCGGGGCCTGGTTTCAGCCGCTGTCTCACTAAATGAGCTACCAACTGTGCTGTTTGGTCGAATACACCGCTTAAACGAGTCGGAGTCCGGCTATTCGGCCAGACACGCGCCACAAATCATATTACTTCCTCAAGAATCGCTTGGACAATCGGCCTTTTCACTGAAAAATTGATGGCACTTATTGTACTATACCACTATTACAAAACTATTTAGGCACTTACTTCAGTTAAGTAGTTGAAAAGCAGACTTTGTTATGTCTGCGTTTTTATAGTGATAATTAATAGGTTATAAAAATCATGGAATCTTCATACGCACTAAAACACGAAAATAGAGCAATAGCTACATGGATAAGCATTTGTACTTTTACACGTTTGTTCATTTATGGCTTTATTCATCAGAACGCATTTGCGTTTGAGAGTTTAACGCGCCTTTCAACGCCATTTGGCGGCAATGTATTACCGGTTAAAAACCGCTAAGCACACCATAGAATCGGGCAGATTGGCCTGACTCACAATCTTATTTCTTACGGACGAAACGAACAGGTAGCTGATTTCAGGGTTTATTAATCCGGCGGGTTAGCGTTTCAGAACCCGACACGGCAAACCGATACACACGGCCATTAGCCTGCGCCCGTTCGTTCCCTCTTCACTTCATCATTCTGACATCATGAATCGTTTTTCTGTTATCTATCTGCTTAAAAAGCAGTACCATCCTATATATTGTGCCACATTGGCGGAAGCAGAGTCCGTTTTGCAGCACATCGTTACCCAAACCGGCGGCAAACCCATTGGCATTTACGATGCCAAAACGGAGCTTTTTTATTGGGAACCCAATCAACAAAACAAATACAACCTGGCCGAGATTGAAGAGCAGGGAAAATTGGGCGAAAAGATTATTCATATTGCCCAGACCCTACGCTACCGCGACGAAGCCGGACAGGGGCAGACGAATTCTATTTCCCAGCTTCTCCAGATGTAATAACAAAAACGGCATCGGGAAGCCCCCAATGCCGTTTTCTGACTACGCCTGAATACGTCTTCCATAGTCAGAAGATGCATTCAGCACTATTTATTGTTCATCATAGGTAAGCTTTTTAAGGGCAACGGTACCCTATTGCACCGAAGCCGCCAGTTTTGTGTATGTCAGCGTACTGATGGCAACCCCGGTTGTCGATTTTATAGACAGTTTCGTCATGACCTGATCCGAAAAAAAGACGTTCGTCATAACGCTAAGCCCGTTGTCGGCAAACAGTTCGGCAGACGCTGCATCAACCAGCAGCGTAAGCGAAATTGTTTTGTCGGTCGATAATCGGGGAGCCGTACTGCGTTTGCCGAAATCTTTTTCAAAGTCGGTTTTGCCTGATTTTGTCCGATCTATATAATACGCGTTGGTTGCTTTGTCGTATCCGATAACCAGTTCGTTGCCCTTGTCATTGGCGAGCACGATGGCAAAATCACTCGTGGCTGGTGCCGAAAGTGTCAGTTTAAACGCATCGTATTTACCCCCGGTTTTGGCGGTTAGATCGTAGCTGTTTTTGACGTGTACAGAACCCAGCAAAGTCGTTTTTCCGGTAAGAGCATCCAGTTCTTTTACGGGTTTGGATGTCAGGAACAGTTCCTTGCCGACTTCTTTCAGGCCGAGTTCGCGGGGTACGGTGGTGGCACTACGCCAGTTGGTGGTCGGCACTTTTTCGGCGTACTGCCAGTTGCTCATCCAACCCATAAGGATCGTTCGCTCACCCGTGTTGGCGAAGGTTACGCCCGCATAATTATCCGTCCCGTAGTCCATCCATTTGGTTTGTTTGGAATAGGGGCTGAAGGTTGAGCCGTTGAAATCGCCGATGAAATACTGGGTAGCCGAGCCTCCGTTGGGGGCACCGGGATTAATGCTGGCCAGCAACACCCACGTTTTTTTGCCATTATACGTCAATTGCAGCAAATCCGGGCACTCCCAAACACCCCCGTGTGCGCCGAGGTCATGGCCAAAATCGCTTTCCTTCGTCCAGCTTTTGAGGTCAGGCGACGAGTAGAAGGTGACACGGTCTTTCGTGGCAAGCGTCATGATCCACTTTTTCTTTGGTTCGTACCAACGCACTTTAGGATCACGAAAATCAACGATGCCGGGATTAGGCAACACGGGGTTTCCGGCATATTTAGTCCACGTTTTTCCTTCGTCTAAGCTGTAGGCTATACTTTGGTACTGAAATTTATCCGATTTCTGCTTCTCCAGTATCGGATTATGATGGGTGAAAATGGCAACTAACGGCACTTGTCCGTTCTTGCCGAAACCACTGGTATTGTTGACATCGACCACGGCACTGCCCGAAAAAATATACCCCAAACTATCCGGGTAAAGGGCAATGGGTTGCTCCTGCCAGTGCACCATGTCTTTGCTGGTCGTGTGCCCCCAGTGCATTGGTCCCCAGACACTTGCATTGGGGTAATACTGATAAAACAAATGATACGTACCATTGATATAGACCATACCATTGGGGTCATTCATCCAGTGGGCTTTGGGCGAGAAATGAAACTGAGGCCGGTACTGTTCCGACTTCATGTCTGTCTGAGATGCCTGCCCGCATGAATAGTGGACACTGGAAACCAGCAAGGCAAGCGAAAGGAGTAGCTTTTGCATAAGGAGTACGGACTAACTATTGAGAGCGAAAAGATAGAGTGGGGAGTCAGCCAGACGACCGCCCCCCACTATAAACTAAACTACCAACCTAATTGGGTCTTAAAAACCCGGATTCTGCTTATAAAGACCTTTCGTGAAATTGATTTCCCGTTGCGGAATCGGCAGGTATTCATCGCGGCCCGCCGTGAATTTGGCTCCGTTCAAAAACGACCGGCGGGGTATTTCTTTGGCTAAATACGCATTCAATGTCGGCTCGGCAATCCCCCACCGAACAAGATCGAAGAAACGAGGACTCTCCAGAGCAAATTCCAGCCTTCTTTCCCATTGCAAGGCTTTGCGAGCGTAAGTCTGCGTCCAGTTGGCCGCATCGTACGGCTTAATCAGGTACTTCGATGGGCTGCTGCCATCCGCTTTTTTGGTTCGTCCGGTGCTGGCGGCTGCTCTGGCCCGAATTTTATTGATGAGCGGCAGTGCCAGAGCCGGTTGCCCCAGTTCGATATACGCTTCAGCCTGGAAGAGCAACACATCGGCATACCGAATAATATCGATATTTTTTGAGCTGCCAATAAAGGGGCCGCTTTTCTTATACGACGAACTACTGGCTAACTGCTGCTCTTTCATGCTCTGAAAAAACCCATACGTCCCGGCATCACGTATCCAGCTATTACTGAATGGCAAGGCTGCGTTGTATTTATAAGGATGTCCGTCAATCCCGATGCTGTGGTCAACGCGGGGGTCAACGGTGGCGGTAGTAAAGTCGATAGTACCGTCGTTGAACGTATCGAATTTGGGCAGCCCGTTGGCATCCGTACCGAAGGCATTGGCTAAGTTCTGACTCGGCTGATGGAACCCGCAGCAGCCATATTGTGGCGCACCGTGCGGGTAGTTCAGGCCCGTTTCAAAATTGAGTCGGCCTACCGTCGTTCCGTCATTGATCGAATATTGAACGGCAAAGACAGATTCGACGCCGTTATCAAATTCAGGCAGGAAGTTTTCGGCAAAATCAGGCTGTAAATTGTACTTACCCGCACTGATGACCATCTCGGTCAGGTTAACCACCTGCTGCAATTTATCTTTATTGATGTTGATAACTTTGTTGTTATCGTCTTGTTCATATGCCTGATACAGCCGAAGTTTGGCTAAATAGGCAGCCGCCGACAGCTTGTTGGCCCGCCCCACCTGCGTTTGTGTTGGGGGCAGATTATCAATGGCAAACTGAAAATCGGTGGCAATTTTATCCCATAGCTGGTCGCTCGTCATGGCCCGGTTGGAGGTGGTCAAAATCTGTTCGGTCGACAGGGTTTCGTCCACGTAGGGTACATATTTGAACAGCATTTTCAGCATAAAATGAGCGTGACCGCGCAAAAAACGCAGTTCTGCCGTACGGATTTTCTTCAGCGGAAACTGCGTATCGGTCAGATTATTGATGGAGCGCAGTGCCACGTTGGCCCGCGAAATAACCCGGTAATACTCTTCCCAGGTGTAGGGATGCATCCACCCATCGCCCTGTTGGGGCTGCGTCAGATTATAATGCTCATACAGGTTAATATCCTGCACGTCGCCCACGCCCCCACCGCCTTTGTAGGCATCGTCGGAGCGCACACTGCCATACACCCACATGCTGGCAATGGGGCCAATCATTTCGCCGTTGCCAATGGCGGCATAGGCAGCCGTTACCAATGCATCGGCATTGTCCGCACTCTTAATATTGTCGGACGATAATGTACCCTGAGGCTGATAGTCTAAATAATCTTTGCAGGCAGAAAACAGGCTTCCGCCCGCCATGAGCAGAACCGAAAGCAGGATTTTATTTTTCATGATCGTAGGAGTCGTGGTTTTAGAAAGAAACATTTAAACCGAACGTGAATGTGCGGGGTACTGGAATCGAGTTCACATCAACCCGTTCGGGATCTGGCCCCAAAAAGCTTTTGCTTTTCACCCAGAACACGTTCTCAACCATGCCATACATCCGAAGGCTGCCTAACCCCAGTTTACCGATAAGTTCTTTGTGGAAGGTGTAGCCTACCTGAACGTTCCGAATTTTGAAGTACGAGGTGTTCACGTTAAAATAATCGGACTGCCGGGTTTCGTTATTGGCATCCGCCAGGGTCAGAGCCGGAATGCGTGACGAGGTATTTTGGGGTGTCCAGGCATTGAAAACGCCCGGCCCGATATTGTCGCGCCCCCGAATAAAGTTGTTGTAATAGGTGTAGGTATCGAAGCCAGTCCGGCCCGTAATACCCGAACCGAAGATCGAGAAATCAAAATTCTTGTAGCCGAGGTTGATGCGCGTACCATATTCAAGGCCGGGCAGGGTGGTGCCGAAAAACTCCTGATCGAGCGCGTCAATTTTACCGTCGTTGTTGAGATCCCGGTACTTAATACGACCCGGAGCCGCGCCGGGCTGTTTAGCCGAGTTATTGACATCTTCCTGGCTCTGGAAAATGCCATCCGTCCGGTAACCGAATAAATCCAACTGCGAATGGCCGATGATGGACGTAACGGCATTGCCCGCGTAGGCCGAGCGTACTTCCTCTGGCAGCACGGTTATTTTATCGCGGAAGCGGGCAAAATTCGCCGAAACGCTATAGGTGAAATCACCAACGGGTTTGCCTATGTACGACAGCGAAAGTTCAAAGCCTTTATTCGTCTTGGTGGCTCCGTTTACGTATTTCAACTGGCCCTCGCCCACCGCCGAAGCAACAGGCGGCTTAATGAGAATATCGCTGGTTTTGCGGGTAAAATAATCGAAGGAACCCGCCAGGCTACCATTGAGAAAGGCAAAATCCAGCCCCATATTCAACTCATCGGTCGTTTCCCATTTCAAGGCTCTGTTTTCGCCCTGCGTTTGCACAAAACCGGAAGGCAGTGTGCCGGAGTTCGTTCCGTTGAGGTCATAGGCCGTACCCACCTGAGCAAACTGATCGAAGAAACTCTGGTGTCCATTGGGCACCTGCGACGCCACCAACCCATAACGCGGCTCGAAAAGGCCAAATCGGGCCAAATCGCCAATGTCCTGATTACCGATTCGACCAACACCCGCCCGCAATTTAAGGTTGCTGATGGCTTTTACACCCTGCATAAAGCCTTCTTTGTCGATACGCCAGCCAACCGAAGCCGCCGGAAAGAAGCCATACCGACTGTCGGCCCCGAAGCGCGACGAACCGTCCCGGCGAAGGGTCAGCGCGGCTAAGTACCGATCACCAAACCCATAGTCGATCCGGGCAAACTGCGACAGCAGGCGGCTTCCGGTCGAACTCCCGTTACTGCTGGCATTGCCCGATGCGGCACTCAGGACAAAGAAATCCTCGGTCTGCACGGCAAAGTTTTCCCGATAGGAAACCACATCATTCTGATTGTCTTTGATGGCTTCGACACCGGCCAGTACATTAAAGCGGTTGGCACCCAAATCAAAATTATACCGCAGCGTGTTAGTCCACGTGAGGCTCATAAACTGGCTTGTGTTGAGCGTCAGGCTATTGAGCGAGCGGGCAATAAAGCCGTTCTGAAACGACTGTTCTATATTTTTAAAGGAATAACCCGTATTGTTCATACCCAGCGATGAGCGAAAAATCAATCCCCGGATCGGCTCAATCTCGGTGAAAATATTACCAAAGACAATCGTCCGGTTGATTTTATCCCAGCGGTTGAGGTACTGCATATACAGCGGGTTGTTACGGTCCGAATAGCCCGCGCCAATTGGACCGGCATAATCGCCCGTTTTGGTGTAGACGGGGATGGTCGGTGCCAGCGTGACAGCTAAGCCGGGAGTTGGCGCACCGCCCAGGTCCGTCGCTACGGGGGTTTCTTTCGACGAGGTCAGTTGAAGATTTACGCCAAGTTTGAAGCGGCCATCGAATTTGCTGGTCAGGCCGTTGATACGACCCGTGAGCCGGTTGTATCCCGTATTGCGCAGCATCCCGGTATTGTTCAGGTAGCCGACATTAACCAGAATCGAGGATGTTTTCGTCCCGCCCGAAATAGTCAGGTCGTTGTTGGTGACAACCCCCGTTTTGTACATGACGCCTTGCCAGTCCGTATCGCCAGCCGGAACATTCGGGTCGCCCCCAACAAAGGGCTGAACCGTAACGCTGTTGAGCTTCGGATTTTTGAAATCTTTGTTCCAGTCGAAATTATAAATCTGACCGAAGCCATCCGCCGGGTCGACGCCATCGTTAACCGATGCCTGCCACAAGGCCCGCCCCCGATCAACGGCGTTGAGCATCTTGAACCGCTGCGACTTTTCGGACTGGGCCGAAATGCTGGTGTTGAACTGCACGTTCAGTTTACCATCGGTATTGAACCCATTTTTCGTCGTCACGATAATCACCCCGTTGGAGGCCCTTGACCCATAAATAGACGACGACGATGCATCTTTCAATACCTGAATCGACTGAATAGCGGATGGGTTGAGGCTCTGGAATACCTGCGAAACCTTTGTCGGAACCCCGTCGATAATATAAAGCGGGTCGGTATTACCCAGTGTGTTGGCACCCCGAATCAGGATGCGGCTGGCTTCGCCCGACGGTGTTCCCGTCTTCTCGATATACAAACCCGGCACCCGGCCCTGCAATGCCTGCATGGGGTTACCCGAACTGGTGTTTTTGGTGGCGGCTACCTCCACAATAGCTACAGCACCAGTCAGGTCCTGCTTTCGAGCGGTCGTGTACCCCAGCACGACAACTTCGGCCAATTGCCCTCCTTCGGCCAGCAAAACCGTAATGACATTCGTGTTTTTGACCGACACCTCCTGCGCGGTATAGCCGATGAACGATACCGTCACGGAACTGGCACTTTGCGGGACCGAAATCGAAAATTTTCCTTTGATATCGGCAACAGTGCCGGTCGTTGTGCCGGGTACAACGACACTGGCACCAATCAGTGGCTCATTGGTTTTGGCATCGAGAACGCTGCCCGTAACGGTGCGTTGTGCCAGTGCTATCTGCAAGGTTAACAGCAGGGCAGCAAGGGTTAGCAGGTAATTTTTCATACTCATAAATTAGTTAGTTTAAAAAGGCATATACAGGAGAGACGGACAAAATAGTATTCGTTAAAACTCTGTTAGTCAGGTGTTTTGCAAAATCATTGCTTCTGTAAACGAAGGTGTAGCACCGGACTTTGACGCCACATAAGCTCCGGTTGCGCAGGCAAACTCCAGTGTTTTCTGTGGAGTTTCATTCTGTAGCATTTTGTAGAGAAAAGCGGCCAGAAACGCATCGCCACTACCGATGGTATCAGCCACGTCGACCGGAAAACCAGCCTGGTTTGTAAAGCCCTGCTCATCGAGCAGAGCGGCTCCTTTCTCGCCAAGCGTTATGCACAGTTTGTCGAGGGTATAGCGGTCGCGGAGTTGTTGCATGGCCCGGTTCAGGTCGTTCTCGTGGCCATACCAGCCCGACAATTCGATGAGTTCGTGTTCATTGAGTTTGGCAATGTCGGCCTGATGTAGCAGCGTCTCCACCGTTGCGCGGTCGTAATGTGGAGCGCGAAGATTTACGTCGAACACTTTCCGGGGGGCAACGGCCAGCAATGCCAGCAGGGTTTCGTGCGTTTGTGGGCTGCGTGCGGCTAAACTTCCGTACACAAACAAGTCGCTTTGTTTCACCGCTTCGAGCAGACCCGGCTCCAGTTGAATATAATCCCAGGCAACGGGTTGAAGGATCTTGTACGTCACCTCATTGCTGTCGGATACATTGGCTTTTGCAACACCCGTCAAATGGGTTTGTCCCGTTTGAACCAGTTCGGTCGGGATGCCTTTTTGCGCGAGGAAATCCAGCAATTCGCGGCCCAGATCGTCGCTGCCTACCCGGCTGATTAGCTGCGCGTTAAGCCCGAAATTGCGCAGGTCGGCCGCTACGTTCATGGGTGCGCCACCGGGCTGTTTGCTGGTTGGCAGTACGTCCCAGAGAATTTCGCCGAAACAGGTGATTGTTGGTGTCATGGGTGCTTGGGTGATTAGTTAATCGGTTGATTGGTTAATCAGTGATTAGGGCAACTGACCGATTGACTAATCAACTGATTAACTGGTTACTGTTTCAGTGAACAAAAACCGTCCGGTCAATTTGTTCTAAGCTGGTGCCTTTGGTTTCGGGCATAATGCGCAGCACAAACAGGAGTTGCAAGACCATCATACTGGTGAAAAACAGGAAGGTATTGCCGCCCCCAAACCGTTCGGACAGATACGGAAACGTGAACGTGATGATGGCCGCCATGAGCCAGTGCGTGAAACTGCCCAGAGCCTGACCGCTGGCCCGTACTTCGTTCGGAAAAATTTCGGAGATAAACACCCAGATAACCGCCCCCTGCGAGAAACCGAAGAAAGCGATGTAGCCGAACAGCAGAAACGGAACGGTCATGCCGCTAAAATCTTCGACATAAAAAGCCCGCGCCACCAAACCCAGCGTAATAATCAATCCTACCGACCCAATTTTCATGAGCGTCCGCCGACCGTAGCGATCAATCAGGTTCATGGAAATCAGCGTGAAAATGAGGTTTATCAACCCAATACCCGCCGACGAGAGCAGCGACGAATTTTTGCCCAGCCCCGTCATTTCAAAAATGCGGGGCGCGTAATAAATGATGGCGTTGATGCCCGACACCTGATTGAACACCGCAAACAGTACCGCCAGCATGATGGGCGTTTTATGTGCCGCCGTAAACAACCGGCTGGATGCGGCTGTGTGGTTCCGATCACTCTGCTGAATGGCGGCCAGCGTTTGCTCTGCCGTTTCGGGGTCGATCATGTTGAGCACCTCACGGGCCTCAGCCACGCGCCCTCTTTTGAGCAATAGCCAGCGCGGGCTTTCAGGAATGTTGAGTACGGCAATCAGGAAAATTAACGACGGAAGTGCCTGAACGCCAAGCATCCATCGCCACGGTTCACTGCCAATATCGGCCAGCAGGTAATTGGACAAATAAGCAACCAGGATGCCCAACACAACATTGAACTGAAACAACCCAACCAATTTTCCGCGCGATTTGGCGGGCGAAATCTCGCTGATGTACATAGGAGCCGCCACCGACGACGCACCCACACCCAGACCGCCCAGAAACCGGAAAACAAGAAAAATGCCCCAGTTAGGCGCGAGGGCCGTTCCGAGTGAAGCCAGCAAATAAAGAATGGCAATCCAGAACAGCGTTTTCTTACGTCCGAGCCGCTCAGCCGGAATACCGCCCAGCATGGAACCCAGCACCGTTCCAACGAGAGCGATGGAAACCGTCAGGCCGTGCTCCCAAACACTCAGGTGCCATAGTGTCTGAAGCGATTGCTCAACACCGGATATAACAGCCGTATCGAAGCCAAATAGAAAGCCGCCCAGCGCGGAAGTGATGGACCAAAAGAAAATGCGTTGTTTCTGACTCATAGTTGATACGAAGCGGGCGATTAACCAGTAACTTCGAGTCAAAACTACGCAACCTCACACAGGCAGGCTTTCAGGAATTGTTCAAATACTTCTAAAATGAAGATAAAAAACATCATACTGACTATCAGTGACTTACACCGGTCACACAAAGTGAATTTTCGATTTTGATACATCGATTTTCGATTTTGTTTCAGGGACGTTTTCCCGGAAAACCGTTTGCCGTTTAGTGCGGCATACAGGAATAGAAAAATTCAAACCTATTCGATAGTACACGGGTTTTAGTAGCAATGACGCCACTCCAACAGACATATGATACCGATGTGCTCATTATTGGGGGTGGCCTGGCCGGATTGATTGCGGGCATTCATCTGGCTCAAGCTGGGTTGCGTGTTCTGTTGCTGGAGAAGCACCCCTATCCCCGCCACAAAGTCTGCGGAGAGTATATATCGAATGAGGTGCTTCCTTATCTACACCACCTCGGCCTCGAAATCGACGAGCTGAATCCAGCCCGAATCCAGCGTTTCTTGATGAGTACGGTAGCCGGAAAACCCATTCATTGTTCGTTACCCTTAGGCGGCTTTGGTGTAAGCCGGTATACACTCGATCATTTTTTAGCGCAAAAAGCCGTTTCGGTGGGCGTCGATATTCGTCAGGCCGATGTGATGGATGTTCTGTTCGACAACGATGTATTCCGCGTCACAACCACATTGGAAAAGACTTATACAGCCAGCATAGTCATTGGTGCCTATGGTAAACGCTCGCTGCTGGATAAGACGCTAAAGCGAACGTTCAATCAAAACGAATCGTCGTGGCTGGGCGTAAAAGCGCATTACCGGGCCAGTTTCCCCAGCGATCTGGTAGTGCTGCATAATTTCGAGGGTGGTTACTGTGGGTTGTCACAAGTAGAAAATGGTATCGTAAATGCCTGCTACCTAACGAACTATCGTCGTTTTAAAAAGGTCAAAAATATTGATGCATTTCAGCAACACGTACTGGGTAAAAACCCGTTTTTAAAGGATTTCTTTTCGCGTGCTACGCCCCTGTTCGACAAGCCACTCACGATTAGTCAGATTTCGTTTGCCAGAAAGCAGCCGGTTGAGAACCACATTCTGATGTGTGGCGATACAGCCGGTCTTATCCATCCTCTGTGCGGCAATGGCATGGCAATGGCTATTCACAGTGCCAAACTGGTTTCGGAGTTAATTATCCAGTACTTTACGGGTCAAATTGTCAACCGATTGACATTAGAAAAACAGTATGCAGCCGCCTGGTCAGGTGAGTTTAAAAGTCGGTTGGCAACGGGTCGAATCGTGCAGTCAGTCCTGGCCTCCCCTACGCTCACCGCTGTCTTGCTTAAAGGGTTGCCACAAACAACCCGTTTGTTGCCATTCATTATCAGGCAAACCCACGGAAAACCAATTGTGCCTGCCTGAGCCGGTTAAACCCATTACACAACATAAAAACACAATACACAGTATCTACGCAACAGCAAATGTTTTTAAGCACGGCAACACGTACATCAAAAGAAGAATTTCTGGATGATTTTTCGTTGGAAGGTGACGAATTACGCGACGCATTAGATAAAATCGCGACTATAAATCAATGGTTAGGCGGCAATCAAATTACCCTGGATGGAATTAAAAAATTGCTGACTAATTACCCAAAAGAACGGCTGATTACCATCGTCGATATTGGCTGCGGCAATGGTGATATGTGCCGGGCTGTTGCCTACCTTGCCGAACAGGAAAAACGTACGGTTAAGATTTTAGGAATCGACGCCAATGCATACACAACTCGTCATGCAAAAGTCAGTTCGGCTGCCTACCCGGCTATCGACTACGCAACGATGAATGTATTTGACGAAAGCTTTGCCGCTGTCGACTACGACATTGCCTTATGTACATTGACACTGCATCATTTTACAGACGAAGAAATCCTGAATTTAATGAGTCGGCTGATTAACAAAGCCCGGATTGGTGTTGTTATAAATGACTTGCAGCGTTCGGGTATAGCTTACCGGCTTTTTCAACTTATTTGTTTCGTTTTCAGGCTAAGTGAATTATCCAGACAAGACGGGTTAACGTCTATTTTGCGTGGATTTAAAAAGCAGGACCTTCTCTCTTTTTCCAACCAATTACACGTAAAGGCTTACAGTATCAACTGGCGGTGGGCTTTTCGTTATCAATGGATTATAAAAAACGTATGAGTGTAAAAATAACGGCTGTTACAAAATCATTACCATCCAACTGGCGGGACACGAGTGATATTTTACCTTTTCTGGATGTTTGGCTGGAGGGGCAGGAAACTCGATTTCAACGAAAAGTAAAGAAAATTTTTGAAAATGCGGCAGTCGATAGGCGGTACTCGATTATGGGGCCGACAGAGGTATTTGCCAAAACATCATTTGAAGAAAAAAATGATATTTATAGCCGCGAATGTATCAAATTAGGGGAAGACGCCTTAACAAAAGCGCTAACAAAGGTAAACTGGAAACCGACCGATCTTGACTACCTCATTACGGTAAGCTGTACGGGCATCATGATTCCTTCATTGGATGCTTATTTGATTAATAACCTCCAAATGCGGCAGGACATTGTCCGGCTGCCGGTTACCGAAATGGGTTGTGTAGCAGGCGTTTCGGGCATTATTTACGCGAAGAATTTTTTGAAAGCCAATCCGGGAAAACGGGCGGCCCTGCTCGCCGTTGAATCGCCGACAGCTACGTTTCAGTTGGCCGATTATTCAATGGCAAACATCGTGAGCGCGGCTATTTTTGGCGATGGAGCCGCCTGTGTTTTGCTATCATCGTGTGAGGAAGATACCGGCCCCGAAGTCGTAGCCGAAGAAATGTACCACTTTTACGACGCCACGCATATGATGGGGTTTAATCTCACAAATAGTGGCTTACAAATGGTATTGGACAAATCGGTTACTGAAAATATAGCTGCGCATTTTCCAGCTATCGTTCATCCATTTTTAGAGAAAAACGGTCTGGTTATTGATGATATTTCTCACCTTATTTTTCATCCCGGCGGGCGAAAAATTGTTGAGGTAGTGCAGGAGTTATTCGGAAAATTAGGTAAGAACATAGACGATACAAAAGAAGTATTGCGGCTATTCGGAAACATGTCGAGTGCTACGGTATTATATGTATTGGAACGATTCATGGAAAAAGAACTTCAGGCGGGCGATTATGGGCTTATGTTAAGTTTTGGTCCGGGTTTTACAGCGCAACGCGTTTTATTGCAGTGGTAAACGAATTTAGTCACACCAAGTCTTGGGCAATTATCCTGGGCGGTAGTTCCGGTTTAGGTTTGGCAGCAGCGAAAAAATTAGCCCGGCATGGCATGAACATTTGTATCGTTCATCGTACAAGAAAAATTGACCTTCCAGCCTTAGAAAATGAATTTGAGCAGATAAAAAATATGGGTGTCGGGCTGAAAGAATTTAATGTCGACGCAACAAATCCTGAAAAACGAGCCTATGTCCTCTCAGCTCTAAACCAATCATTCACGGAAGGTGAAAGAGTCAGGGTATTTATTCACAGCATTGCTAAAGGAAATCTAAAGCCAATGGTTGCCGAAAGTCAGCGACAACTTCAGCACGACGATTTTCAATTAACTATTGACGCGATGGCGATTGGCTTATATGACTGGGTAAACGCGATACGAACTGCCGGGTTATTTGCTGCCGATGCCCGCGTCATTAGTTTTACCAGCGAAGGAAGCCTGAAAGCCTGGAAAAATTATGCGGCTGTTTCGGCAGCCAAAGCCGCATTAGAAGCTATTTCCAGAAGTATTGCACTGGAAATGGCCCCATTTGGCATTCGGGCAAATTGCATCATGGCGGGCGTTACGGATACCGCTTCACTACGACTTATTCCGGGTGCCGATGACTTAATAAATCACAGTAAACAACGGAATCCATTTGCGCGGTTGACAACGCCCGAAGACGTAGCGGATGTCGTCTATCTGCTATGTAAAGACGAAGCGGCCTGGATCAACGGCGCGGTCATTCCGGTTAACGGTGGCGAACACCTTCAATAAAACGACGCTTGCAGGATTTTAGCCATATCTACGAAAAGTTACCGTACAGCAAGCCTTTTTTGTTTGTTGATACTCTACACCACCTCGACGAAAACGGCGTCGAAGGCAGCTATACCTTCCCCGAAGATTCCTTTTTTTATGCGGGTCATTTTAAGCAAAAACCCATAACACCGGGCGTTATTTTAACGGAGGTAATGGCCCAGATTGGCGTTGTTTGCTTAGGCATTTTTTTGCTGGCCGACACCCTGACCGACGAGGTTGCCATTGCTATGACCGATACCAAAATTGATTTTTACAAGCCCGTTTTTCCCAACGAAACGGTTACCGTTCGGTCCCAAAAAGTGTATTTTCGATTTTTTAAGTTAAAATGCACGGTCGAGATGGCGAACAGTCGGGGCGAACTGGTTTGTCGGGGCACTATTTCGGGGATGATGAAATCCATCAATCATGCGTAATCGAGTGGTTATTACGGGGCTTGGCGTAGCGGCTCCCAACGCGGTAGGCGTACCTGCTTTTTCAACGGCGATCAAAGCCGGACAGAGCGGCATTACTTTTTGGCCAACATTGGCCGACCTGAAATTCTCCTGCCAAATTGGGGGTATTCCACCCGTTACCGAAGCAATTAAACAGCAGTATTTCAGCGAGTTACAACTCCGTCAGTTAAGCAGCAGCGGTGTCATTTACGGCGTTATTGCGGGTATGGAAGCGTGGCAAAACGCAGGCCTTCCCATAGCGAACGATGAGCCAGACTGGGATAGCGGCATTATTTTTGGCACCGGCATTTTGGGGATCGACAAGATTCGGGAGTCCATTTATAAAGTCGATGAAGGACAGGTCCGGCGGTTGGGAAGCACAGCCGTTGTACAAACAATGGCCAGTGGTGTGAGTGCGTATCTGGGCGGGATGATTGGATGTGGTAATCAATTGACGGCTAATTCCTCGGCCTGCGCAACGGGCACGGAGGCTCTGCTACTGGCCTATGAACGGATTGCGAACGGACAGGCAACCCGCATGTTATCAGGCAGTTGCAGCGATCATGGCCCATATGTGTGGGGCGGCTTCGATGCCATGCGTGTGATGCCTTATCAGTTTAACGATGCGCCCGAACGGGCATCGAGGCCCCTGAGCGCAACGGCAAGCGGTTTTGTACCGGGCAGCGGTGCCGGTGCACTCGTACTGGAATCGCTGGAATCGGCTCTGGAACGGAACGCACTAATTTATGCCGAAGTGCTGGGCGGACACCTCAATTCGGGCGGGCAACGGGGTGGTGGCTCCATGACCGCGCCAAACGCGATGGCCGTAAAACGCTGTATCCAACAAGCCATAGAACAAGCCGCCATTCGACCCGAGGACATCGACGTTATCGACGGTCACTTAACGGCAACAACAAAAGACTCAGCCGAAGTAACAGCCTGGTGCGAAGCCTTAGACCGCAGGGGTACTGATTTTCCGTATATCAATTCGCTGAAAGCGATGGTGGGGCATTGCCTGAGCGCGGCTGGCAGTATCGAGTGTGTGGCTGCCGTACTGGAGTTGCATGAAGGATTTATTTACCCATCCATTAATTCTGAAGATCTCCATACCGATGTTTCAGCCCTGATTGCACCCGACAAAGTACCCCAGCAACTTGTTAGAAAGCCTGTCCATATAATAGCGAAGGCTAATTTTGGTTTTGGGGATGTCAATGCGTGTGTTATCTTAACCAAATTTCAATCGTAAAGAGGGGTATGCAAACGAAGGACGAATTAATCGCGACGCTAAAAAAAATCGTAAAGCCTTATGTTCAGAATCAACAGGCGTTTGAAACGGTTACGGAAAACACCGATTTTATCAATGATTTGAACGTAAACTCCGCCAATCTGGTCGATATTGCGTTGGATGTTGAAGAAGAGTTTGATATTGTCATTGACAACGAGGCTATGGAACAGATGCTGACGGTTGGTTCTGCCGTGGCCATTATCACAAAGAAATTAGCCGAAAAATGATTGGCAACGACATTGTTGATCTGGCTCAGGCAAAACGGGAGAGCAACTGGCAACGCAGGGGATTTTTAGCGAAGATTTTCACCGCCCACGAGCAACATCTTATTCGCGAAGCCGCCGATCCTGACCTGCTTGTGTGGCTGTTGTGGAGTATGAAAGAAAGTGCGTACAAAGTACATATCCGAACAACAGCGAACCGCGTTTTTGCCCCGACCAAATTAGCCTGCCGCCTTACGGAAGTAACAACCACAACCGCCACAGGCACAGTTGATTGCGGAGGAAGTTACGAAATAAAATCAGTGCTCACGCCGGATTATATCAGCACCATTGCCTTTCCAACCAACTTTATTCCACCGTTCACAGAATCAGTTGTTTCGTTCGCAGATACGACTTACCAGACCCAGCATCGGGTTATCCGGGAGCGCATAAAACAAGATAGTTCAGCGTTGCTCGCCGTTCCTGAACTGGCTATTCATATCCAAAAAAACAAAACTGGTATTCCTGAATTAAAGGTTGGCAATTCGTCCGGGTTACCGCTCAGTATCAGTCATCATGGACGTTTTGGAGCATATGTAATCATTTATAATACAGCGGAAGAACTGACCTGTACTAAATAACCGCCGGTATATTTGTTCAAGTCAATAATCCCGGTGTACCCAATCAAACCCCTACCGGCGATTTCCGGTACTCGGAGGGCGTTTTTTGGGTATGCTGCTTGAAAAAAGTGGTGAAATAAGCGGGCGAGTTAAAGCCGGTTTCATACGCTATTTCGGCCATCGTCTTTGTGCTTTCTGCCAACAGCCGTTTGGCTTTTTTCAGCCGTATGCCGGCCACGTAATCAATCACATTCATGTCCAGCAGTGCCTGAACTTTACGGTATAGCTGCACCCGCGACAGACCCATGTCGCGGCTCAATTTTTCTACACTAAAGTCGGTGTCCGTTAGGTTTTGTTCGATCAGGCCGGTCAGTTCATTCAGAAATTTTTTATCCTCCCGATTGCCGGTCGACCCCTGCGACAGAAAATCGGATGCATACCGTCGCTGCCATTTTTGGCGGTTGGCAAGTGTCGTACGAAGTATTTCGAGCAGGTAGGTTGTGTTAAACGGTTTGGTAATATATGCATCGGCTCCGGCGCGGGTGCCCTCAATCCGCTGCTCCATCTGCCCTTTCGCTGTCAGCAAAATCACCGGAATATGCGACGTTCGGAGGTCCGCTTTTACGCGTTGCGTCAGTTGGAGACCATCCATCCCAGGCAGCATTATATCACTGATAATCAGGTCTGGAATAACTTCCAGCGCACGTTCCCAGCCGGTCTCGCCCGTGTTTTCGGCAACAACCGTAAACTCGTTACCCAATCGGGCGGTCAGAAACGTTCGGAGGTCGTCATTATCCTCGACAACCAGCAACGTACCCATCTGATTGGCTGGCACTGGACTGGTTTGAAGCACGTCCTCATCATCCATATCAATAAGCATACGATGTGGCGTTTGACCCGCCGAATCCGGCTGTGACGACGCCTGAAGTGACCCATCCCGGAGTGGTGGACCATTCATTTCGTCGGCGGTCAAATGTGCATTGCCCAGTGGCAGCAGAATGGTAAATATTGTCCCCTTGTCCTTCTCCGACTGCACACTGATTTCGCCCTGATGCAGTTGAATAAATTCCATCGACAGGGCAAGCCCCAATCCTTTCGAGAGGTTAAACGGCTTGGTTCCGCTATAAAATAAATCGAATGCATGAGCTTGTTCATCGGGAGTCATGCCCGCGCCGTTGTCCTGCACCTGAATCCGCACCTGACCGTTCAGCACATCCAGCCGGACATGAATCAGGCCACTTTTTGGCGTGTATTTGAAGGCATTGGCGATCAGATTAACGATGACTTTGTCGAGTTTTTCGGTGTCGAACCAGACTGGCAGACAAGGGTTTGCGGGTAGAAACTGCAGGTCGATGCGCTGCTTCTCGGCCTTTCGTTTAAAATCCTGAACAATGTCCTGAATAAAGGCCGTCAGGTCCTGTTCGGACGTATGCAATTGTTGTTTACCGGCATCCGTTTTGCGCAGGTCCAGCATCTGGTCGATCAACCGTAGCAGCCGATAAGCGTTTTTCTGAACCAGCGACAAACTGCTTTTAAGGTCGTGGGAAGTGACCGTTTTTTTGCTCAGCAAATCTTCTGTTGGCGTCAGAATCAGGCTGAGGGGCGTATTGAATTCGTGGGAGATATAGGAGTAAAACCGTAGTTTTTCTTCAGTCGCTAAGCGAGCCTGCTGCGACACCGTTTCGATTTTATCTTTTTGGTCGCGGATTTCCCCGTTCTGTTTTTCCAGCGTTTGGTAGGCAGCCTGCTTTGACCTAAATAAGTACAATGCCCACGCACCCAGCAAGATAACGACCAGCAGGCAGGCCAATGTGAAGTACAATCTGTTTTTTTGCGATGTATAGGTTTGGGTTAATGTATCAATGCGCTGGCTCTGTTTTTCAATATCAAGTTGTTGTGCCAAGAGCTTGTCACTCTGGGCTTTAAGAGCGCGAATATTCGATGCATCGACCTGAATGGAGTTAAGAATCTGCTCCCGCTTAACGGATTTCCCTTCCAGAATACGAGCAGCCGTTTCAATGGCTTCTTCGCCCCCCGTCGGGTATAAAAAGCTGGCTTTCAGAATCCCATCCGTAATGGCCTGCATACCCGCATTCGGGCCGGGGAGGGCGTCAATTCCCACAAATTTTAACTCATTTTGTATGCCGTTTTTCTTAAAAATTTCATAAGCACCGAGGGCCATCACGTCATTATGAGCAAACAGCAGATCGGCATTTTTCAAGGTATTTAGCTCAGAAGCTACCACTTGACGAACCGTATCCCGCTCCCATTGCCCATTCAACTCCTTGATAACCCGTATATTAGGGTACTTCTTCAACTCCTCCCGAAGACCGCGATGCCGCTCCTGTGCGGGCGATGAACCCGGCAATCCCCAGACCTCCACAACGCGCCCCCGGCCTTTCAGGTAGTTACCGATAAACGCCCCCGCCAACCGGCCAATTTCAACATTATCGCCACCGATATACGCATTATAGGACTCCGTTCCCACTTTTCGGTCGAGCAAAATCACCGGAATTCCTTTATGGAAAACGGCATCAATAATTTTAGTGGGTGGGGTCGTTTCGTTCGGTGAAATAATGAGCAGGTCGATACCCCGATCAACCAATGACTGAACCTGACTGATCTGTCTGGCTGTGCTATTGCCCGCATCTTCGTACAGAAGCGTATAGTTGGGATGAAACGTCAGCTCGCGTTTCATGTCGTTGAGCAGGGTTTTCCGCCACTCGTCGCCCCCGGTACACTGCGAAAAGCCAATGCGGTAAATTTTGGTTTCAGGCGTTGACTGACAACTACTTATCAACAGCCAACCGACCAGAAATAAAAAACAGCCAATCATCCGGTTTGCTGATACGTATTCGCCTACGCACAATGCATGACGTTTTACGAACCAACTGGCTGAGTTACACATAAAAAAGGAACAGATTTTCGGTATCGTCCAAAGATAATGTATAAGAAATTGAATACAAACAGCCTCACACATGACGATACGCAAGTTTGTCGCTTCGTTTCTCAAAAAAATTCGGATAGGCATTACCGCTGTAGTTATTACCGAACTCTCCCTAAATTGCCAGCAGAAAAACCATTCCTACCCCCGAATTTATGCAACAAAAAATACGGCGTGAAGAGGCCCTCGATTATCACGCCAAAGGACGTCCCGGCAAACTTGAAGTTATCCCAACCAAAGAATACAGCACCCAGGCCGACCTGTCGCTGGCCTACTCGCCGGGTGTGGCCGAACCGTGTTTAGCCATCGCCGAAAATCGCGAAGATGTCTATAAATACACGGCAAAAGGCAATCTGGTGGCTGTTATCAGCAACGGGACAGCAGTTTTGGGTTTAGGTGATATTGGCCCCGAAGCCAGCAAACCCGTAATGGAAGGCAAGGGGTTACTGTTCAAAATTTACGCCGATATCGACGTATTCGACCTTGAATTGGACACCACCAACGTCGATGAATTTGTGCGGATGGTGAAAATTCTGGAACCGACCTTCGGCGGGGTCAATCTGGAAGACATCAAAGCCCCGGAGTGTTTCGAGATCGAGGAGCGGCTCAAAGCCGACTTGAACATCCCGATTATGCACGACGATCAGCACGGCACGGCCATCATTTCGGCGGCTGCGTTGCTGAACGCGCTCGAACTCGTTGGCAAGACGATTCAGGACGTAAAAATTCTGATTAATGGGGCGGGAGCCTCCGCCATTTCGTGTACTAAACTATACGTATCGCTCGGTGCAAATCTTGAGAATGTGGTCATGTGCGACAGCAAGGGCGTTATCCGGGCCGACCGCACCGACCTCGACGTGCGCAAAACTCTCTTTGCTACCACCCGCAACCTGAACACGCTGGACGAAGCGTTTGTGGGTGCCGATGTGTTTGTCGGGTTGTCGAAAGGCAACACGGTGAGTCAGGCTATGGTGCGTTCGATGGCCGACAACCCGATTGTGTTTGCGATGGCCAACCCCACGCCCGAAATCAGTTACGAAGAAGCCATTGCCGCCCGGCCCGACATTATTATGGCAACGGGCCGGTCAGACTACCCCAATCAGGTCAATAATGTATTGGGATTTCCGTATATTTTTCGGGGTGCGCTCGACGTACGGGCTACCGAAATCAACGAAGCCATGAAGTTAGCCGCCGTTCATGCACTGGCCGAAATGGCAAAAAAACCGGTTCCCGATCTGGTGAACATGGCCTACGGAACAGACAATTTGATGTTTGGTCGGGATTATATCATTCCCAAACCGGTTGATCCGCGCCTGTTGGTAACGGTAGCTCCAGCAGTAGCCAAAGCCGCCATGGAATCGGGCGTGGCTAAGCACCCAATTACCGATTGGGATGGGTATGAAACGCAACTCGCCCGCCGACTGGGTCAGGATACCCGCATTTCGCGGGTTATCAACAACAAGGCACGTACCAATCCAAAGCGGGTTGTATTTGCCGACGCCGAGAATCTGAAAGTACTTAAAGCGGCCCAACAGGTTAAAGATGAGGGCATTGCTTACCCAATTTTACTGGGCGAGCAGGCCATGATTCAAACTATGATTACACAGAATAATCTGGATCTGACTGACATTCCCATCATTGATCCCCGTTCGCCGGAGCAACACGCACTCATCGAGCAATTCGGCGATTTGTTCTATCAGAAGCGATATCGGAAGGGTGTGAGTGCTGCCGAAGCCCGGAAACGGATGCTCCAGCGTAATTATTTTGGTGCCATGATGGTTGAAACGGGGCAGGCCGACGCGCTTATTTCGGGATTAACGCAAAACTATCCCGACACCATCCGGCCCGCGCTGCAGGTTATTGGCAAAGAGCCGGGCGTGCAGAAAGTGGCTGGCATGTACATTTTGCTGACCAGCCGGGGTCCGTTGTTTTTCTCCGATACAACCGTTAATGTTGACCCGACCGCCGAGGACATTATCGAGATTACGGAGCTGACCGCGCGGGCCGTTGAGCGGTTCAACATCAAGCCCCGCATTGCCCTGGTAACCTATTCTAACTTTGGCAGCGCGAAGGGCGAAGACGCCGAAAAAATGCAGCAGGCTGCCGAAACGCTGCAACGAAAACACCCCGATATGGTGGTTGATGGATCGATGCAGGCGCATTTAGCTTTCAATGTAGATTTGCTGCGCCAGAATTATCCGCTCAGCAAACTGGTAGACGAAGGGGCGAACACGCTGATTTTCCCGAATCTGTCGGCGGCCAACATCGCCTATAACCTCATGCGCGAAACGGCCGGACCTCGTTCGGTGGGTTTCGATGCCATCGGCCCGATTCTGCTGGGTATGCGGAAGCCGGTGTACGTGCTGCAACTCGGCTCATCGGAACGCGAAATTGTGAATATGGTTGCCATTGCCGTTGTCGAAGCGCAGGGCGTGAACTAAGGGAGCGGGTCTGCGTTTGTGGTCGGATGTCATCTTCTCTCATCAATGACATAAAAAGATGACATCTGTCTTGGCTACAAACGCTACACCGCCGTTCAATCAACGATTCTTGCCTTGTATTGACCGGCGGTGTAGCTTTCAGTTACTAACCCTGCAAACCCATTCTGCACTATGACCCGTGTTCTTTTCATCCTGTTCATTGCGCTCTTCTCAACCGCTTTCCGCTCCCCTACTGCCGACGGTGTGGTCGGTACGTGGAAACGAACGACCATGCTTTTAGTTGAAGCAAACGGTAAAACAAGCGATCTTGCTCAAACCCTGCAACGCTCCATGCCCTGCACAAAAGATATTACCTACACATTTATGGGCAATGGTCAGTTGAAAACGACGGTGCCGGATGCCTGCGGAAAGTTGAAGCGCACGGTAGAAGCGATGAACGTCGATTCCCGCTGGTCAATCCGTGGCCGGACGTTAACGGTTACAACGACCATGAAAAACTTCCCACCAGCCACCTATGACGTTGTTTTTCAGGGGGCTACCATGACGTGGCTCTTCAACTTTGCCGACAATCCGAATACGCCGAATCCTACCAAAGCCCAACGCCTGACCATCGTTTATCAACGGATTTATTAAGCGCGATTTTATAGAGGCTTCCGAAAAAGCGTTACCTCCGCATCAGCGATGTTCGTCGGGAGTCGAGCTTAAGGAAGATGAACAGCAGAATGGAAAACGACCACAACGAAGAGCCTCCGTAACTAAAAAAGGGCAGCGGTATACCAATAACGGGCATCAAGCCGATGGTCATCCCGATATTGACCATGACGTGGAAAAAGATAATCCCGGCCACGCAGTACCCATATACACGGGCAAATTTGGTTCGTTGTTTTTCGGCCAGAATGACAATGCGGGAAATCAATCCGATAAAGAGCGCGATAACCACCAGACTGCCAATAAAACCGTGTTCCTCGCCAATGGTGCAGAAGATAAAGTCGGTACTTTGTTCGGGTACGAAGTCGAATTTTGTTTGCGTTCCCTCCAGAAATCCTTTGCCCTGAAGGCGCCCCGACCCAATGGCAATTTTGGCCTGTGTTACATTCCAGCCCACACCCAGCGGGTCAATTTTCGGATCAACCAGCACTTTAATCCGGTTGCGCTGGTGTTTTTGCAGCACGTTATTGACAAAGAAATCAACGCCTGTTACGTACCCCATCATCACGATGCCGACTAAGCCCATAGCCAGAAAATTGGCCACTGTGCGGTTGTAGCGGGGCATAAGCAGTATAACCAGGCCCAACAGAACAAAAATACCGATGAAGATATACAGTTTCGGGAAAACCAGTGCCAGCACAAACAGAGCCGCTGCGGCAATACCAACAGCCGGAATCCAGCCGGGCAGCCCTTCGCGGTAAAGCATGATGACGAACGAAGCAAAAACGAGTGTCGAACCGGTTTCGTTGGAAGCCAGAATTAAAATACAGGGTGCCACAATGATACCGCCAATGTAGAGCAGGTCTTTGCGTTTCGTCAGGTTGATACCCGGCACATCGAGGTATTTTGCCAGAGCCAGGGCGGTCGCTACTTTGGCAAACTCAGCCGGTTGAATAGATAGAGCCGACCCGAACTTGAACCACGACCGCGACCCGTTAATGTTGGTTCCCGCAAAAAGCACCAGAATCAGCATCAGGATCATGAAGCCGTAAAAGACAAAGGCAAACGTGTCGAAAAACGTATGATTGACAACCAGGATGCAGATAATCAGAATGACCGTTGTGCCAATCCACATCATCTGTTTCCCGGCGTTGGTCGTCATGTCGAACAGGCTGGTGTGGTCTTCGGGGCTGTAAACGGCGGCATAGACGTTGAGCCAGCCCATCGTTACGCAGCCGAAATACAGCAGCAGCGTGAGCCAGTCAATGTTTTGAGAAAACGGATCGTTATTACGGGACAAAATAGCTGGTCGTTTGTAGTTTGTGGTTTACGAGCAATAGGCCCGGATGCTGGTTGAGTTCTGACTATCTACAAATTCACAAACCACAAACTTAGTATCAGTTGCCGTTCATGGCAGTCACTGCAACCGGACGGGGTTTGGCAACGGTCATAAGCGGTTTAGGCGTTGGCTGAGTCGTATCTTTTTTGGGTACAACAGGCTTCTTTGGGGCGGGAATGCTCGTTGTCACGGGTGGCAGGTAGTTAGAGGCTTTTACCTGCTCATCCAGTTTCTTCGCTTCTGTTTTACGCTTCAAATAACGTTCGGCAACGAGGGCGGCAACGGAAGCGGCTGCTTTCCCACCCCATCCGGCGTTTTCAACGAAGACGGCAACGGCAATTTTGGGGTCGTTCATGGGCGCAAACCCAATGAAAATCGAATGGTCAAATTTGTGACCGTATTTATTGTTTTGCGAGGTCCCCGTTTTGCCGCACAGATCAATTCCGTTGATGTTTGCCAACGGCGTCACTGTCCCATGTGCAACGGCCCCGCGCATTCCGTCGATGACCGGCAGGTAATATTTGTACTCGATTCCGGTTTCGTGCCGTTGATGATACTCCGCCGGAACGCTCACTCCCGGTTTGCCAAAACCCCTGATGTAGTGGGGCGTAATGTACCAGCCCCGATTGGCAATGGTTGCGGCCAGATTGACTAATTTAAGCGGGCTGATGAGCAGTTCGCCCTCGCCAATACTCAACGAATAAACGTTTGAGAATTTCCAGCGCAACGCGCCCCGATACGCTTTGTCGTAATATTCCGGCGTTGGCAGATTTCCCTTTAGTTCGCTGGGAAGGTCGATGCCCAGCCGGTCGCCCATCCCAAACTTCTCGGCCATGTCGTGCCACTGCCGCAACCCGATTGCCGATGCCTTGAACGTGTTGTGTTCGCCATTGAAATAAAGGAATTTACGAAATACCTGATAGAAATACGGGTTGCAGGAGTTCTGAACAGCCCCGCGCAGGTCATTTCCGCCACGGCAGTGACAACGCATCGGCGACCCGCCATGTCCGTACATCGTATTCGGAAAAAGCGACCCCTGCTGCTGGGCAACTAATGCCTGTATCAACTTAAACGTTGAGCCGGGTCGGTAACTCGCCATCACGGGCCGGTTGATCAGCGGCTTGTAGGGATTCTTGATTAACGCCCGGTAATTTTTAGAAAAAAACCGGCTCGACAGCAAATTCGGGTCGTAGGTAGGGGCCGAAACAGAAACCAGAATCTCGCCCGTCGATGGCTCTACCGCCAGCACAGCCCCCACTTTGTTCTGCATCAGACTGTCGGCGTATCGCTGCACCTCAACATCAATGCCCGTAATGAGATTTTGCCCGGCCACAGCCAGCGTATCGAAGGCACCGTTTTTCCACGAACCTTTATTAACACCCCGAACATTCTGCATCATGAATTTAACACCCCGCTTGCCGCGCAACTGCTCTTCATACTGCTGCTCAAGCCCATTATGTCCCACATAATCGCCCTGCCGGTAGTAGAGAATATCCTGATTTTCTAATTGCTTTTTACTGATTTCACTCACATAGCCCAGCGCGTTCGCCAGGGTATGGGCCGGATAGGTCCGCATGGAGCTAATGACCGGCTCAAACCCCCGATAATCGACCAGTGCATCCTGAATCCGGGCGAAATCCTCTTTGGAAAGCTGCCGCAAAAACAGCGATGGCTTTACGGGAGAGTAGTTTTTGGCCAGTCCCATGATGCTGTCGAACTCCGGGCGACTGAGTTCCATCATCCGGCAAAAAGCCAACGTGTCGGGAATTCTGACCTGCTTGGGCGTTACGTAAAGATCGTAAACAGGGGTATTGTAAACGATAAGTTGATTATTTCGGTCATAAACCTGACCACGATACGGTATCTCAACAACCCGTTTGATGGAGTTTTTCGACGCGCCCAGCGAGTAGGTATCGTCGACAACCTGCAAATAAAATAACCGGGCCAGATACGTTAATCCAACCAAACAAAAGACACCAATGATGACCCACTTCCGATTCTCTAACATGAGAATAAATTCTTGCTAATCAAGCTACGCACTCTTTACAAAGTTAGCCTATTAACGACGAATTAGTGGGGTAATTATTAATGATGAATTATGAATTATGAATTCAACAACTGGCTTAGCACGGCCTTTCGTAATCATTCATAATTCATCATTGATAATTCATAATTCACCCTCACCATCCTTTTGCTGCTGTTCGTATCCGGCACAGGTACATATCGGCCGTGATGTACAGGGTAGAGCCATCGTCGCCCCAGGCGCAGTTGGCCGTAGCGACACCAATTTTAATGTGCCCCAATAACTCGCCCGTTGCCGAAAGCACCAGCACCCCACCGCCACCGGTGACCCACAGA
The DNA here is from genome assembly GCA_964244845.1 of uncultured Spirosoma sp. Lineage (GTDB taxonomy): Bacteria > Bacteroidota > Bacteroidia > Cytophagales > Spirosomataceae > Spirosoma. The sequence continues at coordinate 139,273 of CAXTKE010000008.1, read as the reverse complement.
TTGCCGTCGCGGTCCACTTTCATACCATCGAAACCGCCGTCAAGACCTTGTTTTTTCATTCCCTCGGCCCCGAATAGAATGCGTCCTTTACCAACGGAACCATCGGCTTGCAAGGGGTACGCCATCACAACGGGCCGCACCGGATCTGACTGGGCCACATAGAGCGTTTTTTCATCCGGCGACAGAGCAATCCCGTTGGGCCGGGTCAGGTCGCCCACCACCGTCGACACCGCGCCGGGAACACCCGCCCGCTCGGGCGCAATGCGGTAAACCCCAAAGCCCTCCGTTTCGCGGGTGGGGTCTTTTTCGCGTTTGGGCATACCATACGGCGGGTCGGTGAAGTAATAGCTGCCGTTGGAGTGGGCCACCACATCGTTGGGACTATTGAAGCGTTTGCCGTTTACATTGTCGGCTAAGGTACGTTTGCCCCCGCTCCCGTCCAGCGGCATGGCCGTTACGCGCCGGTCGCCGTGTTCGCAGGAAATGAGCCGCCCCTGCCGGTCGATGGTCAGGCCATTGGAACCGGGTTCTTCGCTGTACATCCCTGCGCCCGTGTAGCCGGATGGTTTCAGGAAAGGCGTGACACCATCTTTTTCGGTCCACTTAAAAATGGTGTTTTGTGGTACGTCGGAGAAGAGCAGAAAGGCCCCCTCTTTCACCCAAATCGGGCCTTCGGTCCAGACGAAACCAGTTGCCAGCACCTCTACTTTGGACTCCGTTGGAATGAGCCGGTCCAGTCGCGGGTCGGTCCGCACGACCTGGCCAATGGTGGGAAAAGGCGTTGGTTGGGCGGTTGCCATCCGTCCAACAAGGGCCAGCGCACCCGTTAGTACAATACAGTTCAGTTTCATCGGTTTGGTCAGGAATAAGGATCAATGGTACAACGAATTTGACGACGTCACAAGGGAAAAAGTAGATTGAGTCTGCTTTTTAATTATACTTACAAATTGGCTTGATTTTAATCGAATTTTCTACTCCCAATTTCATTTTGTTATGAAAGACAACAAACGGGCGGCTTCATCGGAAGAGGGCAAACGCAGCTCCCGGCGGTCATTTCTGAAGGCCCTTGGCGTGGCGGGTACAGCCGCAGCCACCGCACCAGCCACGCTTGCCAGCACCCCGGTCGCCGTTCCGCAATACCTGAATTTGATTCGCAGCCACAGCAGCACTTCGGCGAACGACAAAGTTCGGATTGCCCTCATCGGTACGGGGGGCATGGGCATCGGCGACACCCAAACGGCCCTGATGGTCGATGGTATTGAAATGGTTGCCGCCTGCGACCTCTACGATGGCCGGTTGCGCCGGGCAAAAGAACTCTGGGGCGAGCAGCTTCCGGTTACGAAAGACTACCGGGAAATTCTGGAACGCAAGGACATCGACGCCGTCATCAACGCCACCACCGACCATTGGCACGAAAAAATATCGTCGGATGCGATGCGAAAAGGCAAGCATGTGTATTGCGAAAAGCCTATGGTTCAGAAGGTTGAAGACGGACACACGCTTATCAAAGTATCGAAAGAAACCGGCAAAGTATTTCAGGTAGGCAGTCAGTTTGCCAGTTCACTGCTCATCGCCAAAGCGCGTGAGATACTGAAAGCGGGTGATATTGGCGAGCTTGTTTTTGCCGAAGCCATCTACGACCGCCACAGCGCAATGGGTGCCTGGCAATATTCCATTCCGCCCGATGCGTCGCCCCAAACCGTTGACTGGGATACCTATCTGGGCAGTGCGCCCAAACGCCCGTGGGACCCGCTCCGGTTTTTCCGGTGGCGCAATTATCAGGATTATGGAACCGGTATCGCGGGCGATTTGTACGTTCACCTGTTGACCTCGCTGCATTGCATTACGGGGTCGAAAGGGCCAAATCGGGTGTATTCGAGTGGGGGAACCCGCTATTGGAAAGATGGTCGCGACGTGCCCGACATTCAACTTAGTATCTACGATTACCCAAAAACGGCTGAACATCCCGAATTTAACCTCACGACCCGCTCTAATTTTGTCGATGGCGGGGGCGGTAATTATTTGGTCAGAATTGTGGGTACAGAAGGGGATTTATCGCTCGGCTTTGATTCGCTGACCGTTCACCGGAACAAATTTCCGAAGGCACCGGGCATGTCGATTGATAATTTCCCGAAAGATCAGAAGGAATTGTACATACAGGAATACGCCAAACTGTACCCATCACATCCCGAACTCGACGGCCCGAAGGAGTTTAAATACACGTTCCCGAAAGATTACAAAGGCGACCGGTACGAGCACTTCGTGAACTTCTTCAATTCGATACGGGCAGGCAAACCGAATGTTGAAGATGCTACCTTTGGGCTGCGTGCCTGTGGGCCAACGCAGTGCGGCAACATGAGTTTCGCGCAGAAGAAAGCCGTAAGTTGGGACCCCATCAGCATGAAAATAGGGAACGTTGCTTAGGCAATCGGGTTGACAGTTGCCGGATTAGAGATGACATCTTTGAAAGATGTCATCTCTGGTTTTGCTCGATTGCTTATTTCGGCCCCACAAATTGCAGCAGCTCGATGCGATTGCCGAAGGGGTCGCGGAAGAAAAATCGCTGCCGTCCGTCAATATCCGACGAAAAAGAAAGGACAATTCCTTTCTGCTCCAGTTCCCGCTTAGCCGCATTCAAATCGGCGACTTCAAACGCGGGATGCCGCAGAGACAGATTTCCCCCGGCTTCTTCGCGCAGGTGCAACTGAATATCGGCTATACTAAACCAGATGGCCCCGCCCGGATGCTCACCCGGTATTTCCGTGAGGTTCAGCACCTGACCGTAGAAGGCTCTGGCCTCGTCGGTCTTGCCCTCAGGAATGGAAATAAGAATATGGTCTAATCGGGTAAAGTGAATCATACTGTTTGGGCAGACCTAATATCATCGCGTAGCGACCGCCCGGCGCCCCAGCCAATGTTTATAGCATAATGATTCCTGTACAAACCGCTCTCGTCGCGTAGCGATCAAATCAATTTCTTCTTGTTGGGTAGCCATGCGACGGCTGTCAATTCATATTAGCTATCACGTCAGTCAAAGGCCGAGTAAAACAGAGACGTAGTGAAACCGAATGGAGTTCTCGCATCGTAGAACAGTTATTTAAATCCACAGAGCCTCTTTTACCCAATTTATCGAAAAACCCATTTGAGCGGTCTGTATTTCTGGGTTAGCTTGTAATAAGTTCTTTAAGTCCTGTTTCACACTGTGACCTGGACTGATCTGTTGAAGAATATAAAGCACACAACTCAAATTAATTGGTAGCTACGTTCGTATCAGTCAACCACGGTTGCACAAGGGGCCGTTTGGGCAAAACCGGTGATTTAGTCAGTACACGGTTCCACAGACGACCGTGGTGGGCGCAAATATTTCGGATATTACTAAAAGCGTGCATCCAACTGGCTAATACTTCCGGGCTTCCCAAACCAACGTGTTTGGCAACGGCCCGTTTTTCTGGGCACATTCTTAAATTCTCAAACAGTTTGGACAGCAAACCCAATGACGTTACTTCCAGACTCATCCAACTTGGCGGATCGACAGGACTTGTATAGGTTTGACGATAATGCTTGATAAAAACCTCAGTAGAGCGACTTACCTCTTTCTGTAGTGCCTGCCAATCTTTTTGAAACAATCCTGGTTTTTGATATAACGACGAGTCCCCGGCCAATGACTCCCATACGTCATTGAATATTGATAGATGATCTGTGTGCGTAATGCAACTTCAATGCGTTCAATGGCATCAAAAACCAGCAAACGCAATTCACGGTCGAAGACGTAATTCCGTAAAATTTGCTCAAATGTGATGTTTCGAGCGAATGGCTGACTGGGTAAATTGTTGTTCTGAAACGAGTATGTATACGCTCTGAACCGGTAAAAGCTAATGTCAGATAGATGCCTGACTGCGGTCGATTTATCTGTAATAATAAGCCCCCGGCTTTCCCATTTCAGTATCTGATCGGCTATACTTAAGGGTAGTTTTGAAAATTGCATGGTGGGTTATAAACAACGAAAACCTGCCGGGGTGCGCGTGCAAAGCAGAAGCGTGGCAGGTCTTATTACTTGCAAAACAACACATTTCATTTGAATGTTCAAATGGTCAACATGAATTTTTACAAGAAAAATGCCGAAAAGTCTTATAAAACGATGAACTGGTCATCTTTCAACAGAAACTAACCAACCGGTACTTATCAAGATGCGCTTGCCATGCAGATACATTGTCGCATAGCGACCAAACCAATTTCTCGCTGTTAGGTCGCTACACCAGGTCTATCTGTATACGCTCATTTTATCGCCGGTCGGAGACCGGGTAACGACGTAGTGAGCCGTCACTGGTCGGAGTCGGTTATTTGGCAGCAGCTTCCCGTAAACTATCCGCATAAGACTCCGAGTGCGCTTTACCCAGAAGCGTGTAGCCCTGATCGATCAACTCCTGATAGGTGAAGTCTTCATTCTTTACCCCACGTTTAGTATTCTCAGCAACGGCCTGCTCGCAAAGTGCGTGGTTTAGCGAGTCGTTTTTAGGTTTCGACCCCACCCGAACTTCATACCACATCGTTCGGCTATTGTATTTTTTGTCCAATGGCTTTGTACCACACCCAACCAAACTCAATACAAACAACGACATTACCAGAATTTGGACGAGTTTCTTCATGACTGTAATTTACGATGTAACCTCACACAGTCGTGCTTGGAGGCCAAATAAGAACAGAACTTAGTTTACAATATCACCGAAGAGGTTATATTTGCAAATCTTTACTCCAATTAGTACATTTGATAACCTGCCCGTAACAATCCGATTATGAGTAATGAAGAACGCGCTGAGTGGCTGGCTCAACGCCAGCTATTGGTTTTCTATTTAGAAGCTACCCAACAGCAAATCATTGATTACCCACCCCGAGCAAATGACGCTGATTACCGATTTTTACTTACCAAAGCCGCTTATTATCAACGCATGATTGATACAATTGACAGAACTCTTATCTCAAATCCTGAATAGTGACATGGAAAACACCATCTTACAATTAATTGATGAGTATTACGCGACGACTGACGAATTGAGCAGGCAGGAAATAAAGAACGAATTATTCTTCCAGCACTATCACTTATCAGCCGAGCAAAGAGCTGCCGTTTGGACTCCCATGCAGCCATTTTTCAATGAAATTGAGCAGGAAATGATTAAAAAAGACCCTATCGCCCGGCAAACATACGAGATGTTAAAGCGATTTGAAGCGTCAAAAGTGACCGTTGGGCAGTGAATGTAAATTCACACGTCGATATGGGTAAATGTTGTATATTCTATAGCTAATGCTTAATCAGGCCCGAAATGAATTAGCCGAGAAAGGCTTTACCATACTTCCCGACGCCTTCACTGACAAAACCCTTCATTTATTTATTGAAGCTATTGAACAGGCATCGGCCACAAATGCTAATTTCCGGCGTACAACCAATCTATTCGCTATTCGTAACCTTTTGCAGGAAGTGCCAACCCTGCCTAAACTTCTCTGGACAGTGCCGTTCAACCGCCTGCTCGACGCTGTGATTGGCTATGGCCACGATTGTGTGAAAGGCATTTATTTCGACAAACCCGCCCAATCGAATTGGGTTGTACCTTATCATCAGGATTTACAGATTTCAGTAGACCGTCGGGAACAGGTAGCCCGCTGGACCAATTGGAATCAGCGACATGGGCCGTGGTCGGTTCAGCCTTCACACTATTACCTTAATTACCTCTACACGGTGCGTATTCATCTGGACGACTGCGATGCAACAAACGGTGCGCTGAAGGTCATACCCGGTTCTCACCGATTGGGCATTCTGCCCGATGCTGACTTACAAATGCTGGACAAAAGACAGGCGACAATCTGCACCGTACCGAAAGGGGGGCTTTTAATTATGCGGCCACTTTTGGTTCATTCATCAGGTAAAAGCATCAGCCATACGAATCGGCGCGTCATCCACTTAGAACTAACTGACCGACAGCTTCCCAAAGGTCTGCAATGGCACGAGTTCTCCCGCCGTTGGACGAAACTGGACCATGCGCGGGATTTTCTTAGTCGCCATCCGATACCATAGAAAGGCAACAAATCGTTGACTTTAAACGAACCCGGTAAAGTAAATCAGCAAAACTGGCCTTTCGTCGCGTAGCGACATAATGTTTATAGCCAGATGATTCCCACACCAAGCCCTCGCATCGCGTAGCGACCAAACCAATTTCGTGCTGTTCGGTCGCTACGCGACGGTTGATAATGTCTGCCCATTTTATCGCCGGTCGGAGACCGGGTAACACACTGACGTAGTAAATACTACGCCGAACGGGCATCGGTCCGGCGATAGTACAGCTATGTAGTGAACACTGCTCCGAACTAATAAATTATTATCAAATTTTTAACCAAGCTATAGCTACATTAATCCAAATAAAACCATACATAAACATGAATCCCATAAAAATAGCAATATCTAAAAATAATATTTTTGATATATTTGGTTCTTGTTTCCCATCTATTAAATTAGTAAGATTAATAGAAAGACCGGGACAGTAATAATCAACTATTAGGTTAGCTATTAGAATAAAACCGTTTATAACCACTATAGCCATTGTATTTGTACTCGGAACTTCAAAAGTTTCATAAGTACCAGGATAATATATAGAGTCGTTAGAATCAAATATACTAGAGAAATAACGAATATGTATATCTGATACAATCCCATCTGGCAGATCAGAGTATCGTACGAATAGACTCTCAGCCCAATAGACAAATAAATTTGCAGGTAAGTGAAATAAAAAAATATTTATAAGAATTATACAGATCAATGCCTTAAAAAATAACACCCTATCTTTACTAATCTTCCATTCACGGGAAAATATGAACGCAAAACTTAAAATTAATGGCATCGCAGTTATAAGTACAAATGCAGCAAGTGATAGTATAATTAATATCATTCTAAAATCACCACCAAAGCCGGGGTACGATCTACTATGTGCAGGTACTCGCACACCGCTTTTTTTAGTGTATCTGCGAACGTTAACTTTTGAGATATTAAATGACATTTCTTTATGAGATTTACAGTTTTGTATTCCTATTCATATTAGTCACAGCCTGAAGTCAAAATTCTTAACCTATCTACTAATTAACTGCCACCCACTTCACACCCTTCCGAGTCGTTGAGTGCTCAGATCATAGCGGCATATTGCTGTTTGAGGTCCCTACTAACACGCAATTCAGTCGTCAGTCTATATTTATTTTATGGCCAACTCTTTTGGCAACCCTTGAGTTCGTATTTGCTCTTCTACTAACTCATTCTTTTCAGGGAGGAAAATCAGATCGCCAAAAACCTGGTCCAAGTCTGGGTTCTCCGTCACGACGATGTCCTTTAAGGGAGTTGTTTTCTTTTCAATTGGAGTCTTCATGAATGAAATACATGAATTTATCATCTATGAAATTTTCTAATTCATTGTTACGGTGTTAATTCCATAGAAAACCCCGACCACTACCAGCAGTCGGGGCAACTCAATTCAAATCATTACTATAAATCTAACTGCCACACATCTCACATCCTTCCGGGTCGTCTAATGAGCAGGTCATGGCGGCATACTGCTGTTCGAGGTCCGTTACCATCGGGACGGGTGTTGGCGTGGTGTTTTGGGCGTGGTCTTTGGCGTATTGTACGTAGTCGAGGGGTTTTTCGACGGCGATGGTTTCGGCCATGACGGGCTGTAGCTGCGGTTCGGCTTGCGGCTCCACCGTAAACTGAATCGCGTCCGATGCGGCTTTCGTGCGGAGGTAGTACATGCCCGTTTTCAAACCCGCCTTCCACGCGTAGAAGTGCATGGACGTTAGCTTGCCGAAGTTCGAATCCTGAATGTGGATGTTCAGCGACTGCGACTGACAGATGTATGCACCCCGGTCGGCGGCCATGTCGATGATGTGCTTCTGCTTAATCTCCCAAACCGTTTTGTACAGGTCTTTGATGTTCTGCGGAATGTTCGGGATGGCTTGCACCGAGCCGTTGGCGCGAATCAGGTTGTTCTTCATCGTGTCGTTCCACAGACCCAGTTTCACGAGGTCTTTGAGCAGGTGCTTGTTCACCACCACGAACTCGCCCGACAATACGCGCCGGGTGTAGATATTGCTTGTGTACGGCTCAAAACATTCGTTGTTACCCAGAATCTGCGAGGTCGAAGCGGTGGGCATGGGGGCCAGCAAGAGCGAGTTGCGAACACCGTGTTCCACTACGTCCTTCCGCAGACTTTCCCAATCCCAGCGATTTGATTTTGGCTTCACACCCCACATATCGAACTGGAAAATACCTTCCGAAATCGGCGAACCTTTCCACGTTTCGTAAGGGCCGGACTCCTGAGCCTGCTCCATCGACGAGGTCATGGCACCAAAATAAATCGTCTCGAAAATATCTTCGTTCAACCGACGCGCTTCGTCCGACTCAAACGGCATCCGAAGCATGATAAACGCATCGGCCAGCCCCTGTATCCCGATACCGATAGGCCGGTGGCGCATGTTGCTCCGACGGGCCTCTTCGACCGGGTAATAGTTAATGTCGATAATCTTGTTGAGGTTGCGGGTGGCCGTTTTGGTCACTTCATACAACTTCTGGTGGTCGAACCGCATGATGCCGTCCGTGCCGCGCGTAATGAACTTCGGCAGGGCAATGGACGCCAGGTTACAGACCGCAATTTCGTCGGGGGCGGTGTACTCGATAATCTCGGTGCAGAGGTTACTCGACTTGATGGTGCCGAGGTTTTTCTGGTTCGATTTCTTGTTGGCGGCATCCTTATACAGCATGTAGGGCGTGCCGGTTTCGGTTTGTGATTCCAGAATTTTGAACCACAGTTCCTGCGCTTTTATGGTCCGGCGGGCGCGGCCCTCGCGCTCATAGCGGGTGTATAAAGCCTCGAACTCATCGCCGTAGCAATCGGCCATGCCGGGGCACTCGTGCGGGCAGAACAACGACCAGACGTCATCATCTTCCACACGCTTCATGAACAAATCGGGTGTCCAGAGGGCGTAGAACAGATCGCGGGCGCGGCCTTCCTCTTTACCGGAGTTCTTTTTCAGGTCCAGAAAATCAAAAATATCGGCGTGCCAGGGTTCTAAATAAATAGCGAAGGAGCCTTTGCGCTTGCCACCGCCCTGATCGACGTAGCGGGCCGTGTCGTTGAAGACGCGCAGCATCGGCACAATCCCGTTGGACGTTCCGTTGGTGCCTTTGATGTATGTTCCCGTTGCCCGCACGTTGTGGATGCTTAGGCCAATGCCCCCCGCCGACTGCGAAATTTTGGCGGTCTGTTTCAGCGTGTCATAGATTCCGTCGATGGAGTCGTCTTTCATCGTCAGCAGGAAACAGCTCGACATTTGCGGCTTGGGCGTTCCGGCGTTGAACAGCGTTGGCGTGGCGTGGGTAAACCACTTTTCCGAAAGCAGATTATACGTCTCGATGGCCGCGTCGATGTCTTCCTGATGAATCCCGACGGCAACGCGCATCAGCATGTGCTGCGGACGTTCGGCAATACGGCCGTCTAATTTGAGCAGATACGATTTTTCGAGAGTTTTGTAGCCAAAGTAATCATAGCCATAATCCCGGTCATAAATAATGGTCGAGTCTAAGAGGGCTGCATTCTGACGTACCACTTCATAGACCTCTTTAGCAATCAGCGATGCGTTTTCGCCGGTTTTCGGATCTTCGTACAGATACAGTTTTTTGATGGTGCCGGAAAACGATTTGTTCGTCTCTTTGTGCAGGTTGGAAATGGCAATCCGGGCGGCCAGGATGGCGTAGTCCGGGTGTTTGGTGGTCATCGACGCGGCTGTTTCGGCAGCTAAATTGTCGAGTTCAGTGGTTTTGACACCATCGTAAAGGCCACTTACGACCTTTACAGCTACTTCTACCGGCTGTACATAAGCGGGGTCGAGACCGTAGCACAGTTTTTCGATTCGTGCCGTGATTTTGTCGAACTTAACCGACTCGTGGCGTCCATCGCGTTTGACTACAAACATGGGCGTTAGGTTAGTTTTGGGGTATGAAAAATGATAAATACAGTAAATTTCAGGACAATACGGTGAGCAGGGTTAACAGTACACGGTATAGTTGCCGCCAATACCAGTTGTCCATAAAGTGACCGAATGAATACAATCGGAGCTTTCGACTGGTGCTGGATCGGGATTATGGTCTAAAGTTCTTTTGAAATAGACGGAAAAGCAACCCGGAAGGTTCGGGCGTTTTCGCGATTCGTTGAAATGTGCAACTCTACTGAACAGGTAAAGAAATTGTTAAGCCGTATTACTGAACGACTTACAAATTTTACACTGGAAAGTTGATCTGAAAATTAAAAAGAGCGAATTTATGAACTGGCTCATCGTGTCTAAACGGGCACGGCAAACCGGGGAGGAAGCGTAACTGCCCTTAAATATAAAAAGAAAAAATGGGTAGAGTCAAGCCTTTATTACGCCATTGTTAGGCAACGGTGCCACTTTATGTTATTAATTATCAGACCCGAAAAGTAGCCGCAAAAAGGCTTGGCGATTCCGTCCAAAGGCCTTACCTTTGCAATCCTTTTCGGTCGGAAACCGAGAAGATGACAAGAAACTGAGATTAATCATGAAAAAGGGCATTCACCCGGACTACCGCGACGTGGTATTCCACGACCTGTCGAGCGACTATAAATTTCTGACGCGCTCAACGGTTCAAACCAGAGACACCATCGAGTTTGAAGGCCAGACCTATCCGCTCGTAAAGATTGAAGTTAGCTCGCAGTCGCACCCGTTCTACACGGGCAAGAACGTACTGCTCGATACGGCCGGTCGTGTGGACAAGTTCCGCAAGCGTTACGGCACCAAAGACAACGCCGTGCCGACCTCGCAGTCGTAAGGCGTTTCGCTTTCTAAACACACAAAAACTCCCCCGTTGCGGCTACGTGGCGGGGGAGTTTTTTGTCTATATTTGATAAAAACTAAATACGATGTTAGTGGCAGTTGAGGGCACCTATTACAATGGGCAGGTTCATTTGAATGACCAAGTTCCTTTCGACCATGAGACGAAGGTTATTGTGACGTTTTTGGAGGAACCCGAAACTACCCCGAGAATCAAACGGCTGACTTTTAACGATTTCTCTTTCCGGAAAACCCGCGAAGCCCTGAGCGCGTATAAGGGTTCGTTCAGCGATGCGGTCATTCAGGAGCGTGGGGAATCTTTATGACTATTTTGCTGGATACGTCGTCCCTATTTAAACTGTATTTTCAGGACGATGGCTCGGCTGAGTTAGAGGCTGTTTAAACTTTCTGTTTTCGGCCCCAAATGCGCGTATTTTTTTTGTCATTCCGACGAAGGAGGAATCTCAAGTTTCGTATTAATCAAGCTTGAGATTCCTCCTTCGTCGGAATGACAAAAAATCGCCGTTCATCAGCCATTTCGAAAAGTTTAAACAGCTCCTTAGACCAGCTATTCGAGTTGCAATCAATTGAGCAGATTTATTTATCTGGATTAACGGCTATTGAGTTTCGTTCTATTGCCTGGCATCAGGTCCGAATGAACGAAATCAGTATTGAGAACGCTACGTTGCTTCTCAATGCGTTCGATGAGGATTATTCCACTTATACATTCATTCCGGCTGACGAAAATCTTCTTCAATTAGCCCGCCAACTGCTTGATAAATATGGAGAACGCGGACTGCGTAGCCTTGATGCAATTCAGTTAGCCTCGGCAGTCATTGTGCAACAGGAGGTTCAGCTTTTTAAAACGGCAGATGTTTTGCTGAGTACTTTATTTGTTGCCGAAGCCCTTCCTGTATTAATAAAGTGAGTTTATTGCTTATCGTATTTATACCGGTGTTACACTTTCCAGACACAAAAACTCCCCCATTGCGGCAACGTAGCGGGGAGTTTTTTGTGTGTTGATTATTAGTATAGAATCAAGTGATAAAGTGTTTCAAAGCTTACCGTTTCAGTAAACTATTCTTCTACGGCTCATAGCACCAAAAACACCTAATCCATTTTTTACATTGCTATAAACAGGAGTAATCTCAGCGAAGGGATTATTGAGTGCGTCTTCAGCATTTCGGACACGGTTCTGATGAGCCTGTGTCACTGTTTTAAGGTATTTATCATATTGAGGACCAACGGCCATAAAATCGTAAAACAATCCCTCCCCTTTCTTACGGCTTTTTGTAGCGGGATATTGATTAGCCACGCTAAATACACACTCAATTGAAGTTTGTTGAATCAGGTTATCGGCATTAAATCGAACTAATTCCTGGAACAGATATGCCCCGGCAAACGAAGCAAAACTCGCGTTGAAACGATCAAAATACAGGCTATTACTTACTATATAGTTGGATTGTGTTTCAAGTATATCAACAAATGTACAACCGGGCGGAAGAATCCCATTCACAGTAGGCGGACAGCCGGGTCCTAACGTTGTACGTGCCTCTTTCACGTAAGCACCCAGCCAATAATAATTTGTTGAATTACCTACGTTCCATGTTAGTGTAAAATCAGGATTGCTATTCGGATTAGTTGGCTTGGATTCACTACTGATCCATGTCGTTTGTGGCAATACGGGCAACACATCCTCTGCATCAAGACGACCATATTCTGGTATATCAGCGACCACCCGGTACGTGTTACCAGCGGTTGGTTTTGTTCTTAATTCGTATAATCCATCTCGTACCTGTTCGGCCTCTCCCATTAATCGCCCATTTTCATAAAACGAAACTGTCGCATTAGTAATCATTTCATAAGGTGACTGTTGGTCGAAACGGCCTGAATAGCTCAGTCGAACGCCGATTAAACTGTCGGGTTGTACCAATCCGGTCAATACAGGCTTTCGCTCATAAGCCGGTCCCACAGAGTCGATTACTCGCTCGCAACTTAATAACGTCAGTAATAGTAGGGGAATAATTCGGCAGCTATATCTAAAATCCATATTGATAGGTCACCGATGGAATGGCAGGAAATAAACTAAATTGTTTGAGTTGCTGCTGATCATAAAACAGAAAAAATGGATTCAGGCGATTATAGACATTGTAGCATGCAATAATCCAAGTGCGTTCGCCATGTGTTTTTTGTTTACTCGTCCGGTAGCTAACATCCAATCGGTGATAGGCAGGTGTACGAAAGTTATTTCGCTCCCGCAAGTCGGGCAGGTTGTCGAAGAACTGCAAATCTCGGTACGTGTATTCGTTGACAGACCCTTTATTTAATAAATCGCTTCCCGGAATTCCACCAGAATAGCGAGACTTGGCGACTGTTAACGCCATGCCGCTGCTGTAAACAAAATTAGCTGATAAGCTTTTGTGTCTGGTAAAATCGTGACTGATGACCACAGCCAAATTATGTCGCCGATCAAATTTGTAAGGAAATACGCGTCCTCCATTGATCTCATTGAATTGACGATTTGCCCATGATAGGGTATAACTAACCCATCCTTTCGTTTTTCCGAAACTTTTTTCAGCGTAAAACTCCGCTCCGTACGCAGTACCTTTTCCCACGCTGACCCGTTCATACCAGGGAGTAGAGAAATTGTTTTGAAATGCAGTTCCTTCTTTGTAATCCAGTACATTACGCATGATTTTGTAGTAGGTTTCGATGGATACATTCCATTTGTTTCCAATCAGGCGGGAATAACCCAACGACCACCAATCAGCTTGCTCTGGAGGAATGTTATTTGTCACAGGAACCCATAAATCTGTCGGAAGCCCTACGGATGAATTGGTTAACAAATGCAAAAACTGAGACATCCGGTTGTACGACACTTTAATTGACGCCTGTTGTCCAACAAGATACCGGGCACTTAAGCGAGGCTGGAACGAATGCCATACCCGACTGGCAACAAATTGATTCGCGTAATGAGCACCTACATTAACGCGAAATTGACGGCTGATTGACCAATCATCCTCAGCGTAAGCGGATAGTTCGCCGGTCTCAACAGGTGAAGTAGGTTGATAGGTTGTGTCTGCAGTACTGGCTATAAATTGCTTTATTTCAGGCCTGAATGTGTGGCGTGTTGCACCAAAACCAAATTTGGCAGCATGATTAAGGCTCGCATACCAATCGAAATCGGTCTTCAGGCTTACATCCTCAATACCTGAATTGACGCGGTTGACATACGTTTTTTGGGATTTGTACTCCTCATTCAACTTGTATTTGAAGCGAATGTAGCTAAGCGTTGTGTTGGCAAAAAGCTTGCGACCGTAAACATGGTTCCAGCGAACACCTACCGTTTGGTTGCCCCAGTCGAAACTGTTAGTATACCGGGCATCACTCACCTGAAGTTGATTACTGAATTTATCATTGCCCGTATAAAAGCTAAAAAACAAACGATCACGATCTGAGAGTTTGTAGTTGATTTTGGCATTCAAATCGTAAAACCCATAGCCAGTTAGGTTACGGTTACCACCCAGTTTAGCTCCCAGCGAATATAAGGCATCGAGCCACGTACGACGAGCGGATATGAGAATAGAACTAACATCCTTCTTTAAAGGACCCTCAATGGTCAGCCGCCCGGCTATTGGACTTAAGCCGAAATTACCTTTCCATTGACTTGTGTTGCCTTCCCGCAATGATATATCTAATACCGATGACAATCTTCCCGCATAGCGTGCTGGTATAGAGCCTTTTAAAAATTCAGCCTGTGCCACAGCATCCGTATTGATAACTGAAAAGAAACCGAACAGGTGATTAAGGTTATAAAGTGTCATTCCGTCGAGCAGAACCAGATTTTGATCAGGACTTCCCCCGCGTACATTAAGGCCTACTGTTCCTTCCGTACCAGCTTGCACACCCGGCAATAACTGTATTGTTTTGATGATGTCAGCCTCTCCTAACAAAGCCGGCGCCTTCTTGACAAAACCCAGAGGAATAACGAATTTGCCCATCGTTGGGTCTTGATATGCGTCTTTGCCCGATGTTTCCCGTACGGTCACTGCATCAAGTTCCTTTGCTTTGGCGAGCAGGCTAACCGTTAGCAATGTGTCGCGGGTAAGATTCAAAGTCAAGGAACGGGATTCATAACCAATGTATGAAGCTACTATTGTAACCGAACCGGTGATAGTCAGGCTGAAGTAACCATAGCGATTTGAACTGATACCTGTCTTCTCATTCAGTAGGTATAAGGAAGCTCCGATTAACTTCTCACCGGACAATTCATCTTGTATGTAGCCCCTTACTACGAATGAAGGCTTACTATCTTGACTTTTGAGTGGGTAGGACAGAAAAAGCAAAAGGACGACTAACGAGGTAATTCGCATAATGAGTATAACGTAGAGGGAAGCAGACCCGAACTATCTCCAATTCTGATTGAAGGGGACTAATTTTACAAGCTCATCAGCGTAAATACCATCTTATGAGCGTACGGATTTAGCTTTACTAAAAATAGAAAGCATCAAAAAATCATGAATATTTTTTAGAACCAAGCCTTTCGCTGAGAGCCAGAGAACATTATTATCAATTCTAAAAAAATCAGTTTAAACAGTAATTGATACTAAAATTTCCCTGCCAGCTATTATAGTCGGGAATCAGGTACAGTTTTTGGAACTTACTACGCTCAACAGTAAACTCCAAAGACCACCGCTTTCCTAACCGATAATGAGTACCTAAACCTGCGTTTACTTGATAGGAGTTCGCTGCCAATGAAGATAGCGGTCGGGTAGGATCTGTTGGCTCTATTTTGCTATAAGTGCTTTTTCCATACGTTCCACCAACCTGACCAAAAAGGGCAAAACGTGTTCTGCGAAGAAAGTAGTATCGCGTTGATAAGCCAGCCCCAACATAAGTAAAGTCTTCGCCAGCCTTGCTATAACGCCCTTCGGCACTAATTGACCAGCCGTCAGTAAGAAAATACTGTATGCGGGGTGTAGCCTGAGTGATGGCCCCTGTATTTCCACTAAAACTATGCCCAACAGTAATGCCGACGTTTAGTTTTCCCTGACCTAATAACTCCTGTTGCTTCCTGTCAACGGAGGACTGAGAAAATCCATGCAAAGGCAGAAGCAGACCTACTACTATTAAAAAACGTTTCATTATGTAATCAGGTTTTATGTATAATCAAGATACCGTAGTAACTAAATAGGTTGTAGATAGATGAGTTTTTAACAGCTTTTATGGCCAGATAGCAAAAATTCGTCTAAAACAGAGGCTTATATCACTTCTGAAATCTACTCGTACCCGGCATATCCTATGTTATCAAATCGTAGACAGGTGATACAAATGCATCTACCTGTCTACAATTATCTTAGAAATTGATATTGCAATGGCAGTTGTAGTCGCTATTCCAGTTTATCGTGTTGACAGAACCACTGGCAACATGGATATTCGATGCATGGATGGATGAGGAACTGTAAGGATATTCAGCCTCTGTACGGAGGAGGGCTCCTTGCCAAGTTGCAGTCTCTCCTTGATTGTTAGAGATATTGAAATACGTGGGTGAGAAGGCATTAAAAGGCCGGACTCCTGAGGCAATTACAGATACCCAATTATTATTATAGGGTAAGGTACCAGTAATGCTAAATGTGCCGTTGATAGATTGTAGGCTTGAAGACCGATCATACCATGCGCCAAAAAAACCACGCTTTAAAGTCCTGATAGTAAACAGAATCTCCGAAATCTTAAAATTATTCCCTTGAATTACACTTTGTTCACCTTCGAACTCATTGATATATCCAATTACACGCCATGCTTGTGGGCTTCCTGATGCATTTTCACAAGAATAAGCATAATTGAAATCCCTCTGATGGGCTCCAGGCACTGATATGGGCCGTCGCGTACTGGTGATTTTTCCTACAAAGATCCGCGCATCTGAACTTGACTCTGTGGTTGCCTTCAGTTCGGAGACAGCCTTTTGATAATCACCATCATCACGAATCGATTTGTTATAAGAGTAAGTGTACTGACAAATTCGATTGCCAATTTTCACAATCCCATCTTTGTTTAAGACTGGTGCCATTCTGTGGCTTGCTAAATTGAGCTCAATTCCACCCTCTACAGTGTTATATATGAGCATATCCCCCAATAAATGGGCTGTATTAGAGCGTTCATGTGTAATCTGTAGAACAGGATTAGTAGACATTAACTTATCTTCTCGCTCGTAGTTTTCAGCCTCCTCCTCTACAGCTCTGTTGAATAAGCTACGTAGGGATACGAATCCTTTTGACTTCTCCCAAGCCTCCACTTCAACATATTTCTTTTGAGAAAGCAGAGTAATGGTTGCATCAAACTCCTGATAATCTTTAAAAGTCAGATACGAGGAAGCGGTCGCTGTTGGCTGCTTTTCGGCGTTAGTCATTACTTGATGAGGTTCTTTCTCGCAGCCAATTAATGTAACAGCGGAAAGTACTACTACACAAAACACTGATTTAATCCTTTTGGTAAATGGTTGGTAAATCATTAAATTTGATATGTTTAATGGTGAAAAGTTAAACTGCTTAAAGCCCCGCGTCCGGTCGCCAAACTGTCGTGGGGCTTTTTCGTGTCAAAGGTATAGGCGTTGGTTTTGTTGCACAATGATTAAAACTGCCTACTAATAGGGCAATGAATAGGCAGTTTCATTATCATTTGATGAAATTGCCTATTCATAGTCAATTCCTATGGCAACAGATGGGCTACCGATCCGGCAAATATTTTTAACTGATAAACCCCTGCCAGACCCACAAGTCGGCTAATCTGGCTTTTGTGGTTTTGCCCCGTCGATTCGGCCAGGCCCAGTTCCTGAGCGATCTGGGCAAGAACGTAATGCTCGATACGGCGGGTCGTGTGGACAAGTTCCGCAAGCGCTACGGCACCAAAGACAACGCCGTGCCGACCTCGCAGTCCTAAGCTGCTTGGCTTTCCTGACACAAAAAACTCCCCCGCTGCGGCAACGTGGCGGGGGAGTTTTTTGTGTATAACTTTCATATTACTAATAAACAATATAAAAATAATTGTTTATTTTTATATTTACATTTCAGTTAAGATTGACTTGTCATCGAAAAGCAATTCAACTTCATATAAAATTTAGTCAGGTCATGCCATTCGTTGCTTTTCCAATACGTGTTTATTCTATTATCCTCATCGTTTTTCTGGTTGGCCTACTGCTTACATTCATTAACAGGGCAGAATATTATGATGAAGCCTGGTTTGCAGAACAATCGTTTTGGCTTATACGCAGCGGGCATGTAAAATCGGAGTTATTTCGTGGCTATAATGGCTGGGAAAATAGACTATATGTTTTTCATAAACTATTTATATATGCCGGGGCACTTGTTATGCGTGTTACCGGCATTTCAGTAGCAACCAGCAAAATAGTTAGTCTATTTTTTGGTTTATCAGGCGGCTATCTCGTTTGGTTGCATGAACGTAATGCGGCTCCTGAGCAAAAATATTTGTCTTTATCACTATACATCGGCTGTGGTACGCTTATCCGGTTCGTATCAGTTAACCGCCCCGAAACCATGTGTATGGCACTAGGATTCGCTTCCTATCTGGCGCTGGATTCGCCCGGAGCGTCGCGTCCTAAACCCCTGCTTGCAGGTATGCTGGCAGGTCTGGCTGCGTTGACTCATCTTAATGGGATAATGTACCTACTTGCCGGAGCGATTTGGATTCTCATAAAAACAGGTTTTCGGCCAACTGCTTTATTTGCTGTAGCTGGAACTCTGACTTTGAGCCTATACGGGTTAGACGCAATGCTGGATGGCAATGTAGCGGTGTTGATCCAACAGTTTCAATATGACCCGGCTACTCAGGAAAATTTAAATTTGGCGGCTAAACTTTCCGTAATGGCCGATTATCACCAAATATTTTTTCACAGTCAGAACGAAGCCGCATTGAGTGTATTGATTCTATCATGTGGAATGCTATTCAGAAAACAGATTCGCTTTTCTCAATCAATTTCAGTGTACACCATCTTGTTAATTTTATCATTCTGGCTGCTCACGAAAAGTGATACCGACATCTATTTTTTATTATTTGTACCCTGGTTGTCCATCCTTGCGGCTCATTGGATAGTCACTTACATGAATAGTCAACCGATTTGGCAGAAAAAATTTATTCAGTTTCTGCTCGTAGTCTATTGTGTTGTAGCCATCATCCAAATTCGTGAGGTTTTACTGGAAAACAAAACAGCCCCGAATACGGAAAACCATAACGCCTTGTTAGCCACTTATATGCCCCATTATCATACCAAAATAATTGCTCCGATAGAATTTTTCTTTGGCCAGATGGATAATTATAAAATCAGCGGATTGACTTATTATTATTTACGTGAACGAGAGAAAGGAAAAATACCATTACAAACGTTTTTTCAGCTTGCTAATCAGAACAACGTGGAATATATAATCAGCGATTATGGTCAGGATGCAAGCTATGATATTCCAGTGGATGCGCCTGCTCAAATCGGTGTTTACTACCGTGTTTATCAAGATAAGTGGAACTCTATATATGCCCGTTAAAATTGCCCATAACGGGCAATTTTAACGGGCATATATAAAATCAGGGTATGGTCTTAAAGTAGGCACTACCACTCCAGGAACTGATACTGCCTAAATCCTATGGTACTAAAAATAAGTAGCCCGATGATTTGCAAATAGATAGTTTTCACAGTGGTGCTTTTGTAACTTATTGTTGTGTATGGTTCATGATTGGTCAATTTATCAACAGTGAGAGCGGCTTAATTAAGGTGATACCGGTTATTAAAGCCAAACTGATAGGCAATCCCCAGATTGACGTTGTAACTATTGGCACCACCACGCGACTCAACCTCATTAAAGGCAGCGGGATTGAACGTTTCCTGCGTGGCATTATAACTTACAATCCCCATCGCACTGATTAAGCGTTTGGCTTCTAAGCTGGCACAGAATCGATTGGATAATTTATACTGCGCCGATACATTTACCTCGCCAGAGAAGAATGATTTTACTTTATCGTATTGGCTTTTAAATTGAGCCAAAATTATCTTGTTCCCTTTTGCATCAAGCGTACCATCTTCATTAACACTTGTTGGTGCCAGACTCATTTTATTTAAGTCGATATTATATGCAACTCCGGCTCCAATTCGTAGGGATAACTGTTTCGTTGGTTGCCAAAAACGATACCGAAATACTATTGGAATTTGTTGAAAATCGGTACTTCTTACCCGTGTAATATGACCAAAACCGGAATAGTTCAAGAGATAGCGAATACCAGCGGCTGGTCGAATAGTAGATAGACCTGTTTCTAATTCGTAATGACCCCACCGGTAGCCCAAACGAATGCCGAAGCCACGCTTGCGCAACATATCACCTTTAGGAGCCGAGAAACCTGTTCCATCAACTTCAACTAAGCTATTGTATTGCTCAACGATAGGTTTGATATAAAACGATTGGACTGTGTTTCGTATGGTTCCTTTCGCCAGTAAGCTGTCAATATTTGTTTGGCGGTTTTGCCCATAGCTATTAGGATGAACCAAGACTATCAGCGTGAAAATCAAAAAGTAATTTAGCAATCTTATTGATAAGGCTATCATATTCTGTGTTAGTAAATTAGGGTAAATCAGTAATCGCTGTAATCAGATAAATCGGGGCCAGTGGCGACAATCTGGCCCCGATTTATCTGATTAAATATTCTCCTGCCAATACTTCGCACCGCTATTATAGACATACTTAATTCCATTCTGGGTACCATTACCGGTCCCAGTCCAATCATACTCCACCCGAACTAAGCCTACGGTAGCTGAAGTCCAGCCTTCTGTAAACTTAAACTCGTTTTCATACAAGTCTGCCCTGCCAGCAGCACCCTGACTTGGAAATCCTGCTGGACTGTAACGTAGCTGACCGTTTACAGTTACTTTACAATTGAGATAAATATAGTCGGCAAACTCACTTCCCCATCCCCACCAATTGTGTCGTTGATGCCATACTTTATAGCCAGCTTCCCAATGTTGGTCAGCAGAAAAAGCATAATTTGTGGAGACCCCTATTCCTCTAAATCGACGCACTGTTAATCCATCTGGATGATATTCAATAGTAACATCATCATGATCACTTCGTAGGCGAGCATTGGCATTTTGGGAGACATACCGGTGAGTAACTGCCCTAACGACTCCGTGGGCAGGTTGCTCACTATATAGCTCCGTTTGATAACGAACTGGAACGACAACCGTCTTTTGCTCGCTGATGCGGTAGAGTGAGTCGCCAATCTGAAATACACCCCGCGCGTTTAAAACGGTTGATAAGGACTGATCGAAAATAGCTCGCTCATACGAGTTTTCACCATCGGCCTCTTTAACAATCCGGTAAACCCCTTTGAATGAATTGATCGAACCATCCGTCAATGCTTTCCCTACGTCATACCTGACCAGTTCGTCATAAGATTTTCGCATAGATTTGAAGTCAGAATATTGCTTTTCCAGAGCCTCCATTTTATCAATCCCCCGCAATCCATCAAGTATATCCCTCAACACGGCCTGATTCCTGAAGCGCAGATGTCCATCCACGACCGATACATCCTGCTGATTAAGACTGGATGAAGCAGCCTGATCAACTTGTGTCAGATGATTCATTGGGTCAACAACTTCTTTATTACACCCGGTTAAACTTATTGCAATACCAAAACAGAATAGTATTGCTGTATACACTTTTTTCATACCTTTACTTTGTTTAATAATGAAACATTGAACTGTTCAAAGCCCCACACCGTCGCCAAACTGTCGTGGGGCTTTTTCGTGTCAAAGGTATAGGCGTTGGTTTTGTTGCACAATGATTAAAACTGCCTACTAATAGGGCAATGAATAGGCAGTTTCATTATCATTTGATGAAATTGCCTATTCATAGTCAATTCCTATGGCAACAGATGGGCTACCGATCCGGCAAATATTTTTAACTGATAAACCCCTGCCAGACCCACAAGTCGGCTAATCTGGCTTTTGTGGTTTTGCCCCGTCGATTCGGCCAGGCCCAGTTCCTGAGCGATCTGGCGGGCGGTTTGCCCCTTTGCAACAAGGCCTAAAATCTGTTTCTGCCGGTCAGACAAAGCACTGATTAACTCTATATGCCGCTGGGTTGGCAACCGCATAAATTCCAGGAACAAAGTACTGATGTACCGATACCCCTGCCGGACCTGCTCTAAACAATGAAGCACTTCGTCAGCATCGTCAATATCGTCGGGTAGGTAGCCGCTGGCATCGACCTGAATCGCTTTCTGGTAGTACAGCGGAACAGCGGGCATACAAACAACACACCGCATAGCCGGATGTAGCTGCCGGGCCTGCCGGGCCAGCTCAAAACCACTGTCGTTGGCAAAAGCAGCGTCAATAAACAACAAAGACGGCTTGTAGTGTTGAACAAATTTCGGCCAGTTGGCCTCGTCACCCGTGTGGGAAAGAACACAATAACCAGCGTTTTCAAAAACTGTAGTCCAGTGGGTAATAGCTAATTTTCCTCTTTTGACAATCAGAATCGTTTTATTCATTGAGTAGGTGGGGCATACAATTTGTGCCTAAACCTAAATCAATTGTTACCGATAAACAAAACTCTTTCGTTTTTATGGTAACTAAAGAAATAATTAATAAGATGATTTAAAGTACTTTACGCTAAAATGATGGCAATAAAAATAGTTGCCTTTATTTTTCAATACGGCGACATATAGGCATAACCTATTTGCTCTTTACCTTTACCGCATGGCGTTTATCCAGACAGATACCTTTATTGTACGTGGTTATGAGTGCGATGCATTCGGGCGGATGAGCATTCCGGCCCTGATGAACCTGATGCAGGAATCGGCCAACCGGAACGCCATTGAATACGGCATCGGCATTACGGACCTGGCCCGGCAGGGCGTCGGCTGGATGCTGATGCGCTTCAGCCTGCGTATGCACCAGTACCCGCGCTACGGTCAGACGATCCGGCTGATGACCTATCCTACCGTTGTTGAGAAGTATTTTATCCACCGCGATTTTCGGGTAGAAACCGAGGACGGAACGCTGCTGGCCGATGCGGGCAGTACGTGGCTTGTTTTCAGCTTAGAGAAACGGGCGATGATTGCCCTGCCGGATTTTATTCGCCAGCTAACGCCCCCGGTCATCCTCAATCCGTTGCCAACCCTGCCCCACAAACCCGATTTTCAGACCGTACCGTTCTCGCCAGCCTATGAGAAAACCGTAGAGGTGGGCTGGTCAAGTATCGACCAGAATCAGCACGTCAATAATGTCGCTTATGTGCAATGGATGATCGAATCGGTTGACAGTACGTTACTACAAACGCGGGAAATTGCCGAAATTGATTTAGTTTACCGGACCGAAAGCCACTGGCGCGATTGGTTGCAGGTGCAAACCGCCATTGAAACGCCGGACGCGCTCCTGCATCGAATTGTTCAGGCCGAATCGGGCAAAGATGTACTGCTGGCACGAAGCCGGTGGAGAAATAGTTTGTAGTTCGTGGTTTGTAGTGCGTCGTTGGCTGATACGCCAGCTATTACGGCGTTAGCAAACGACAAACTACAAACCACAAAACTACAAACTATAAACCATGACCTCTTCACCAACTCAACCCCTCAATACTGTGCTGGGTGGCCTGATGCGCCGGTACAGCGAACGCGTTCCCGATGTGCAGAAGGTGTTTGACGCCATGCTCGATGCGGGCGTGATTGCTTCGCCAAACGAGATCGAAAATGACCATATTGCGTTTCGGACAATGGGCGTTCCTAACCTTGGGCTGGCTTCATTCGAGAAAATTTTTGAGAACTACGGCTATACAAAACGTGACGAATACAACTTCATCGAAAAGAAATTAACCGCTTACTGGTACGCACCTCCGGAGCCACATTTTCCCCGAATTTTCGCCAGTGAACTGCGTGTCAATGAGTTATCGGACGAGGCACAGCGAATCATTCATCGCTATACCGACACCGTAACGAGCGACCCGGTCGATTCGCTGGATTTAGATGATGTCGACGCTGTTGACCAGTTTCTGCACCAGCCTCTGTGGACAACGCCCACCCTGGCCGATTATAAAACGCTCATGGCCGAAAGCGAATATGCGGCCTGGGTGATCTACAACCGGTATTACCTCAACCATTTTACCATCAGCGTTCATAATCTCAAACCGGGCTACAACACCATCGACGAGTTTGTGGCTTTTCTGCAAAGCAAAGGCTTCCGGCTCAATTCGGCGGGGGGAACGATTAAAGTCAGCCCGGATGGCGGTCTTCGGCAGGCATCGACGGTAGCTCAACTGATTGACGCTGAGTTTGCCGGAGGTGACACGTTCAGCATTGCCGGTTCGTACGTTGAGTTTGCCGAACGGCGCGTACTGCCCCAGTTCCAGCACCTCCCCGCCGACCAGATTACGCGGCAGCATCGGCGCGAAGGCTTCGAGACGGGCAATGCCGACAAGATTTTTGAAAGCACATTTACCACCCAGACGGGGAGATAGTTTACAGTTTGTGGTTTGTCGTTATAGAGGTTGTCGCTACAGACGATCTGACACGCCAGTTTAGAAAACTCCGGGCTACCACGAACGACAAACCACAAACTATAAACTGCCAACTACTACCCTCTATGAACCACAAATCTTCGCTCCTTCTCGCTGGTCTGCTCCTATTTAGCTTCGTTTCGCTGGCGCAGAAAGCCGCCCCGGTGGGTCTGCAACTGTATAGTTTCCGCAATCAATTCGCCAAAGATGTGCCCGGTACAATGGCTAAAGTAAAAGAAATGGGATTTCGGGAGGCCGAAATTGCGGGAACCTATGGCCTGAATCTCACCGACTTCCGTAAGTTACTGGATCAGAACGGGATCAAAGCGATCAGCACAGGGGCCAGTTTTGAAGATCTGGACAATAACGTCCCAAAAATCGTAACAGAAGCCAAAGCCTTAGGGGTTAAATACGTAGTCTGTACCTGGATTCCGCATACGGGCGATGCATTTACGATTCAGGATGCCGACCGGGCTATCGACGTATTCAATACGGCCGGGAGACTCCTGGAACAGAATGGCCTTACGTTCTGCTACCACAATCACGGCTACGAATTTCAGACCTATAAAGACGGTACTTTTTTCGATTATTTAGCCGAAAACTTCGACCCCAAATCCGTTCATTTTGAGATGGATGTATTCTGGGTTAAAGCTCCTGGCTATGACCCCGTTGCGCTGTTGCAGAAATACCCGAAACGGTTCCTGCTGATGCACCTTAAAGACCGCAAACCCGGCACGCCCGACAGCAACAACGGTCACTCTGACGTTGAGTCAAACGTAACGCTCGGTCAGGGCGATGTGGGCATTGCGGCCCTGATGAAACAGGCCAGAAAGTCGGGTGTGAAACATTACTTTATCGAAGACGAATCGTCCCGTTCGATGGAGCAGATGCCGGCAAGCCTGACGTTTTTATCCGGTCTGAAATAGGTTTACAGACGTATGAAGTTACCAACGCATTCAGCTAACGTTTGAATGTCTTCCAGTGTATGAAAAGCACTGATTACGATGCGCGTATTGGCTCGGTCGGCAGTGGTTGGATAGGCGAATGAGTAGATAAATATATCGTTCTGGAGAAGGTAGGCATACAAATCGTCGCGTTCGGTGAAAAATACCGGATAGCCCATTGCATGGCGAAACAGACCCGTTGGCAGTAGCAATGCTTCGGCAAGAAGCAGATTTTCGCGCAGCCGTTCATGCCCCTGCGTGTAGAATACGTCGGCCCGCAGATACCCGTCTAAGCAGGCGGGGGGCATAGGCGAGCAAGCCCCGAAAAATGCGGTTTTTCGCAGGGCAATCAGCGTTTCGGTATCACCAAAAATAACACCCCCCGGCAATCCCATTGCCTTTGCCAACGAGGCCGTTACCAGCAACCGAACGGTTGATTTTTGTGGAAGTTGCGGCCAGATTCCGCGCCCACTATTCAACACACCCAACCCATGCGAATCATCAACGATCAACGTAATTGGGCGGTCGTCGGGCAGGTTATTTATCCAGTCGAAATTATAATATTCCGAACAGACAGCATCCAGCGCGTTCACCAAAATAGCGACCGGGCCGGGCGGAACTGAATGGAGTTGTTTGGGCAACTGTGCGACCCAATTGGCAAATGACAGCGCGGGCAATGTAAAGGTTGACTCATGCCAGAGGGCCGGGTGGGCATTGGGCGCGTAGAGGAACGTACACTGCTGTCCGCGCAGCCAGTTGATAACCGCCTGACCGGCCATCATACCTGATGAAAGCGTCAGGGCCGTTGGCGCACCGACCATAGCGGCTAATTTCGCTTCGGCTTCCTCGTAGACGCCAAGCCGTAGATTGCCATTACGTGAACTACCAAAAACAGTGCCGTACCGACGCATACTCTCCATCAGCAATTCCTGGAATTCAGGATGTTGTGGTAAACCAAGATAGGCCGTTCCGCTAAAAAAAAGGTACTCCTGACCGTTATGTTCTATGGTCCGGTCCGGGAGATGATTTATGGTAACGATTTCGCTCATTACAAGTTGCCGCCCTCGCGACCCAGTCAAGTCATTTACAGTTGATTAATGTGACGCCTGTACCAGATTCACCGGCATAAACGACCTTGCCCTCAACGAATGTAACGCCCGTTGCGGGGTCATTGGCAATCAGCATAGCACCGTCTAAATCGGCGTAATCGAGCAGGGGCAGCAACTGTGCAATAGCCGAAATCCCCACACTCGATTCGGTCATGCATCCCACCATAACCCGCAAACCCAACTCGCGGGCGCGGGCAATCATGCGTCGGGCGGGCGTCAATCCTCCGCATTTGGTCAGTTTAATATTTACGGCATGAAAGTAGCCCGCGCACCGGTCAACATCAGCTTCGACAATGCAGCTTTCGTCGGCAATGATCGGCAGATGGCTCTGCTCAAAAACCTGTTTGGCACCCATCCAATCATCTGCCGGGAGGGGCTGCTCAATAAATTCGACTCCTAACCCACTCAATTCCTTCGACTTATGAATAGCATCAGCCGACGACCAGCCGCAATTGGCATCGACCCGAAACACGGCATCGGTGTGTTGGCGGAGGGTACGAATCAGGTCTACATCGGTTTCAGGACGCCCTAACTTTATTTTGTAGAGCGGCCACGGGCGTTCCTGCATTTTTTCCACCATCCGTTCGGGGGTATCAAGCCCGATGGTGTAATCGGTCAGGGGAGCTTTGGCCGGGTCGAGGTTCCAGAGTTTATACAGCGGCTGTCCCTGTTGTTTGCCCCATAGGTCCCAGGCAGCCTGGTCGAGGGCGCACAAAGCAAATGGGTTTTGCGCCAGAGCCGGTTGCATGTCGGCCCAAAAATCGGTTGGGTTTCGTAGCGAATAGGCTTCAATGCGGTCGCGCAGGCGTTCCAAAGCGGTAACCATGCCCTCAATCGTAATGCCGTAATACCGGGTGGCGGTAGCCTCACCGAACCCGCTGAGGTTGTCATCCCGAAGTTCGACAATGAGCGTCGGCTGTACGTCGCGGCTGTCGTGGGCAATGGTAAAAGTATGATTCAGGCGGAGATCGACCCGATGAAGAAGCATCTGCATGGGGCAAAGATAGTGGTTAGTGGAGTTGGTGAAATAGGTGGTCTTACTTACTCTACTTACTACACCCACTTCACTAACTACACCTATTTCACCAACTCCATTAACCACTACAACTCAACCAAACCATGCCGGACGGCTTCGATAACCATACCGACCCGTGTTTTCACGTTCATTTTCTGAAATACGACCTCACGGTACCCATCTACCGTGCGCGGGCTGACACACATTTTATCAGCTATTTCATTGTATGTCAGCTCACTACAGGCAATTTTTACAAATTCAAATTCGCGGCTGTTCAGATTAAAAAACGAAAAATGACCACTCTCAATTGGGGTGTTCAGGTTCCGAATGAGCTGATTGGTAAGAAATTCACTATAATAAAATCCTTTTGTCATTACATCGTCCAGGGCACGGCGAAATTCGGCTGGGCGGCAACCTTTGAGCAGGTAGCCCCGCGCTCCATTGCGTATCATCCTGACAATCTGGTCTTCGCGGTCATTCATTGACAGGGCGAGCACCCGCACCGACGGATAGTGCTGCCGAAGTTGTAGAGCCGTTTCAAACCCGTCCATGTCCGGCATGTTCAGATCGAGCAGCACAACATCGGGCAATTTTGGACTCTGGGCCAGTTGATTCAATAAATCATGCCCGTTTTCAGCTACGAGCAGTATGTCGTAGTCATCGAACTTACGAATCAGGTCTGACAGGGCGGCAGCTACTAAGTGGTGATCGTCGGCAATGGCGATGGAGACAGACATGATGAGCAAAACAGGTATTTGTTACTACCTGAAAAGTACTGCACTAAATCAAGCCTTACAATATGCTGATTAGGTTATTTTCAGAACTTACAAATTTATACACTAAATTAATTGGTTACGAGGCATTCTGATTTCAACGCGTGTGCCAGTACCAGGCTGGCTGCTAATAGTGCAAGTGCCGCCAAGTAGTCCAGCCCGCCGATATAGATTACTCAGGCCCGCACCCGATTCGTCAATGGGCCGGGCTTGAGCTTCCTGAACAGCAAAGCCCCGACCATCATCGGCGATGGTCAGCGTGAAATTATCAGGTTTATAATCGGCCGTAACATGCAAATTTTGAGCCTGTGCATGTTTAAGGGCATTGTTAAGCGATTCCTGGGCCATTCGCAGGAGTACCGTTTCGGGCTGTTCGCCCAATAAGTAGGGTTCGCCCAAGGTTGTTAGCTGTGTATTGATACGGCCTGTCCGCTGAATTCGCTCCAATTCGAGCGTTAGGCTTGGCAACAGCCCAAACCGGCGAACCGTGTCGTGGTCAAGTGTTTTTGAGAGGGTACGAACATCGGCAATAATGGTTCTGACCAACTCACGGGTTTGTTGAACAGATTGCTGGGTGTGTGCATCAATTACCTCATCTTCGAGGGCGTTTAAACGCATAATAACGACCGTTAATAACTGCCCGATATTATCGTGCAGTTCATTGGCAATTTGCTGAAGTGTCTGATTCTGAATTTCAAGCTGCGACTGAAGAAGTTCGCGCTGGTACGTATCCTGCATTACTCTGCGTTCCTGAACGGATTCGCGCCGACGACGTCGGTAATAAATAATAAAACTTGCACTAAATAAGGCCATCAACACCAACACAAAGCTGCCGACAATAAACGCAATTAAAACACCTTTTGACGAGTCATTTGTCATAATTCCTTAATATGACCGGCATTGAACATACTACACCAATTGTTACGTAAAGTATAAAGCAAAATGGAAAGCTGGCATAATAGATTATAGAGGCTAATGTCTGGTTGCTAACGATGAAATAATCGATCAATCCTATTGTAAAAAACGTACCCGTAAAATAAATAAGAATAGCCACGATTATCCAAAACGTATGATCCCGTTCGGGTTCATATAAATCGTCTTTATTTAAAATAGTCTGAAAAAACACAAAGCACCAGTAAATGACAAAAACGCTCTCAATCATGTACGTGATTGAGTTATTATGGTCCAGCGGTTGCCAGTATATGGTACTTATAAGGACTAATACAACATACAGAAATGCGGATGTTTTAATTTGCAAACGTTCAACTGATTGATTAGAGGTGCGATAAAATATAGCTGCAATACAGCCATACTCTATTGGCGCATAAAAGTGGTACAAAAACAGGTTATTTCCATTCGTAGTCGCCTTTATATAATCAGATATGGCCTCAATTAATAAATTACTCAGCACCAGTACTAACAGGGGCCGTAATCGATCCGGCAAGCGATTGTAATTAACCAGAATGATAAATATATCTACAGCTAAAATGGCAAGGTAGATTTGATTTAATAATGAAATTTTATTTAACCAGGTCATAAATAGTGAAGGGGAGATGTCGTAAACGTCTCCCCATCGTTCGTTATTTTTTCAGCGCGTCCGGCAATAGTTTACTACCCTCATTTGGAAAAGCGCAGGGAGGATTCCGGCAATCGAAATTACCCATAAGTCCGCTTTCCAATATCTTATCCCCGTCGGCCAGAAGGTCGGTAAAAGACCCATCATTTTCCTTCCGTACAGGCACAATCAACGGCCATATACCATCCTGAACGCCCGAATCATAGGGCGTCTCTTTGGTCAGATAAATGCGTACGCCTGTACACCCCGGAGAAGTTGCGAAAATTTCAGTTAGTGTCTCAATACTTATGGTAGCCGCCAGAAATATGTCTTTTGGATCGGCATTATACTTCTCCGTCTCACAGTCGATGTAGTACTGTACCTGCGTTCGCAAGTCGTTAATGGTTGTGACTTTCGGTGACATAAAAGAGGGGGTTTATTTGGGGCGGTAAGATAAGATTAATATTGACTACTGAGTACCGTTGCCAAAAATGCCAAAAAGACACCTGAGTTAATAATCTGAAAATCAAATGCTTAATGCTAAAATTTATCCTTTGGCGTCATAAATACGGGAAATTTCCCGTATCCAGTACCGTATTTCTCCCGCTTCAGATTGGGTCATTATCCCCTATTCTTTTAGTTGTTAATCAACCACTTTTGTAAAGTAATTCTGTCCACATAGTTCCCACATAACCTTCCTACCGAACAGACCGCCAGGCAGTTGCCCGGCGGTCTGTTTTTTTATGCGTCCCTAAATGACTGCATGCATCCCTTATCCATAAACTACTGATTATCAATAAAATAATTAATATTTATTATTTCTCTAAATCCAAACATCGTTCTTCAACCGTAAGTTAGACAGATGATCGATCACAATTCATTACACATTTCAATCCAAAAGAAGAAAAACATGAAGACGTTAAAATTGATTTTTTCAGTAATTGCGCTATTGGCTATTAGCCAGGTTTCATTTGCTCAGGAACAAACCGTTACCGTTGGTGGTGCCCCAATGTACCCCTCGAAGAACATCATCGAGAACGCTGTGAACTCGAAAGATCACACAACCCTGGTAGCTGCTGTTAAAGCGGCCGGTCTGGTTGAAACCCTGTCGGGTCCCGGTCCATTCACGGTATTTGCGCCAACGAACAAAGCGTTTGACAAACTGCCAAAAGGTACGGTTGAAACGCTGGTGAAGCCTGAAAACAAAGCGACACTAACGAGTATCTTAACCAACCACGTAGTAGCAGGCAAAGTAAGTGCTGCCGATTTGGTGGGTATGATTAAGAAAGATGGCGGCAAAACGATGGTAAAAACCGTAGGCGGTGGTACATTAACCGCTTCGATGAAAGGCAAGAATGTTATCCTGACCGACGCGAAAGGTGGTACAGCAACGGTAACAATTGCCGATGTAAACCAGTCGAACGGCGTGATTCACGTAATTGATTCGGTATTACTGCCACAGTAATCCGAGACATATTTAATAAACAGGAATGCCCCGGAGACGACTCTTTGGGGCATTCCTGTTTATAATAACTACGTTTACATAAGTATCTGATAACCAAAGTTATGCATCGTAACTCAGCACCGGACTTAACCACCGCTCGATCTCCTCAACCAGCATGTCTTTCCGGTGGGCGTAGTCGAGCACCTGATCTTTGTTGATTTTCCCAACCGGGAAATACCTCGATTCGGGATGCGAGAAGTAGAAACCACTTACCGACGAAGCAGGATACATGGCGTAGCTTTCGGTTAGTTCAATACCGATTTTCGTTGCGTCCAGTAAGTTGAATAGCGTACCTTTTTCGGTATGGTCGGGGCAGGCCGGGTAACCCGGTGCGGGCCGTATTCCCTGATAATCTTCTTTGATAAGCTGGTCGTTGGTGAGCGTTTCGCCCGTTGCGTAGGGCCAGAATTCTTTGCGGACGCGCTCGTGCATCCGCTCGGCAAAGGCTTCGGCCAGACGGTCGGCGAGGGCTTTGACCATGATGCTGTTGTAATCGTCGTGGTCGCGTTCGTATTGCTCAATCAACGCTTCTATACCGATGCCCGCCGTTACGGCAAATCCCCCGATGTAATCTTCCCGACCGCTTTCCAAAGGCGCAATGAAATCGGACAGGCAGTAATTTGGTAGACCGGGAGCTTTCTGGTTCTGCTGGCGTAGGAAATGCAGCACCGTTTTGGTATCGTAAATTAATTCGCCTACCGAACTAACCGCCGTTTGCGACTGGACCTGGCTGATTTTGTACTCAATGTGTCGGTGCGAACCATGCCGTTCGCAGGCAACATCGCGCGTAACTTCTTCAAAATCATGCAGCAATACGTCGTCATCGGCAGAGTTAGCCGGGAAGAAACCCAGAACGGCCTTTGCTTTCAGAAGTTTATTGTCGATAATTCCCTGCAAAAGCCGTTTAGCATCCGCAAATAGCGTTTTTGCCTCCTGACCCACAACGGCGTCTTCAAGAATAGCCGGATACTTGCCGTGCAACTGCCATGTCTGGAAAAAGGGCGTCCAGTCGATGTACTCCGCTAACTCGGCAATGGAATAATCATCAAAGTAGCGATTGCCGAGGAATGTCGGTTTGGTTGGTTCAAACGTTTTCCAGTCAATCGTTGTGCGGTTAGCACGGGCCTTTTCGATAGATAAACTGGCTTTTTCGGTCTGCCGACGAGCATGGTCCGTGCGGAGTTTAACGTATTCCGCTTTGATTTCGGTGAAAATCGTCTCGCGTGTGGCATCCGTTTCGCTCACTAACCGACCCGCCACCGGAACGCTCCGACTGGCATCCAGTACGTGAACAACCGGCCCCGAATAGTGCGGGTCAATTTTCACGGCGGTATGCATCCGGGATGTGGTCGCCCCCCCAATCAGCAACGGAAGCGTGAACCCCTGCCGCTCCATTTCTTTCGCTACGCCCACCATCTCATCGAGCGAGGGCGTAATCAGTCCGCTCAGGCCAATAATATCTACGTTATGTTTGCGGGCTTCGTCTAAGATTTTCTGAGTCGGCACCATCACGCCAAGATCAATAATTTCGTAGTTGTTACACCCCAGCACGACGCCAACGATGTTTTTACCGATGTCGTGAACGTCGCCTTTTACGGTTGCCAGCAGGATTTTACCGGCATTCGTAGACGTATCGCCACCGATAAGTTTCTCGGCTTCGATAAAGGGCGTCAAATAAGCCACGGCTTTTTTCATCACCCGTGCCGATTTCACCACCTGCGGCAGGAACATTTTACCCGCGCCAAACAAGTCGCCAACGATGTTCATACCGTCCATCAACGGCCCTTCAATGACATGCAATGGCCGCTCGACCTGCTGCCGAATCTCTTCAACATCCTGGTCGATGTAGTCGGTAATGCCTTTAACAAGTGCGTGTTTGAGCCGTTCGCGGACGGGTTCGAGCCGCCAGCTTTCATCCTGAACGATGACTTTTCCTTTGGCTTTTACGGTTTCTGCAAAGTCGACTAACCGCTCGGTGGAGTCGTCGCGTCGGTTAAGCAATACGTCTTCGCAACGCTCCAGCAGGTCTTTCGGGATGCTGTCATACACCTCCAGTTGACCCGCATTCACGATGCCCATGTCCATACCGGCGCGAATGGCGTGGTACAGAAAGGCCGAGTGCATGGCCTCGCGCACAACGTCATTGCCCCGGAAACTGAACGAGATATTGGAAACGCCCCCGCTCACTTTCGCCAACGGCAGATTCTGTTTGATCCAGCGTGTGGCGTTTATAAAGTCAACAGCGTAGTTATTATGTTCCTCAATACCGGTCGCTACGGTCAGAATATTCGGATCGAAAATGATGTCCTGCGGGGCAAAGTTGACCTTATCGACCAGAATCCGGTAGGCGCGTTCGCAAATCTGAATACGCCGTTCGTAGCTATCGGCCTGACCGGTTTCGTCGAAGGCCATCACAACCGCAGCCGCACCGTACCGCTTGACGAGTTGCGCCCGCTCAATGAAGGCTTCTTCCCCTTCTTTGAGCGAAATAGAGTTCACGATGGCTTTTCCCTGCACACATTTCAAGCCGGCTTCGATCACTTCCCATTTCGAGGAATCGACCATGATAGGTACGCGGGCAATGTCGGGTTCGGCGGCAATCAGGTTCAGGAAGGTCGTCATGGCCTCCACCGAGTCCAGCATCCCTTCGTCCATGTTGATGTCGATCACCTGCGCCCCACCTTCAACCTGACCCCGCGCAATGCTCAGCGCTTCGTCATAATTGCCTTCTTTAATCAGCCGGGCAAACTTCTTGGAACCGGTTACGTTGGTACGTTCGCCAACATTCAGGAAGTTGGTCAACTCCGTGATTTTCAGCGGCTCCAGACCACTCAATTTCTGATACGGTTCTGGTTCCGGCAGTCTTCGGGGTGGGTATTTAGCGGCTACGCTGGCAATGGCCCGGATGTGATCGGGGGTTGAGCCGCAGCAGCCGCCAACGATATTGACGAAGCTACTCTTGATAAAATCCTCAATCTGCAACGCCATCATATCCGGCGTCTCATCGTACTCACCAAATTCGTTGGGTAAGCCCGCGTTTGGGTAAGCCGATGTAAAAAACGGTGCTTCCTTAGCCAGCGTTTGAATATACGGTCGCATCAGTTCGGCACCCAGCGCACAGTTCAAACCTACACTTAGCAGGGGCAAGTGCGAAACGGAGTATAAAAACGCTTCCGTCGTTTGTCCCGAAAGCGTCCGACCACTGGCATCCGTAATAGTGCCGGAAATCATGATGGGGAGAACCGGCATTTGGGGGTGTTCCGAAAAATATTTATCAATGGCGAACATGGCCGCCTTGGCGTTGAGCGTATCGAAAATAGTTTCGACCAGCAGCAAATCGGCTCCGCCGTCGGCCAAACCGGCAACCTGTTCGTAGTACGTTTCGACCAGATTATCGAAGGTAACGGCGCGGTAGGCCGGGTTATTCACATCGGGCGAAAGCGAGGCTGTGCGGTTGGTAGGACCCATCGCACCGGCCACAAAACGCGGTTTGTCGGGATTCTGACGGGTCAACTCAACCGCGATTTCTTTCGCAAGCCGGGCCGATTCGTAGTTGAGTTCATAGGCCAGTTCTTCCATGCGGTAATCGGCCATGGCAATGGTCGTACTGCTGAACGTATTGGTTTCGATAATGTCGGCGCCCGCTTCCAGATACTGGCGATGAATGGCCTGAATGATATCCGGTCTGGTCAGGGAAAGCAGATCATTATTGCCTTTTAAATCATGCGGCCAATCGCGGAATCGCTCCCCCCGATAGTCGGCTTCCGTAAGCTCGTACCGCTGAATCATCGTACCCATCGCCCCATCAAGGACCAGGATGCGTTCGTTAAGAAGTTCGTATATCGTTTTCAAAGGCAGTGATGCAACGCGTAATTGTTAGAAGTACCAACAAGCAGCGTACTTAAAAAAGTCCAAAAAACTAAAAAGACTTGTACCAGAAAGCTAAGGTAGCGGAAGGCTACTTATCTATCCCGACACGGGGCCGGGCGGAAATTGGCACCATTCCCCTGGGTAGGTTGGTTGCCAAGACATCATCGGGTCCATCCCTCCGTCTTTCTGGATAAGCTGACACAAAATTAAACAAAAATCGGGTGCCCCGACAAGCGGAACACCCGAAATGAATACGTTTTGCTATGGCCTTACCACATCTGCTCCAAATCCTCTTTTGTATACAGGTGGTTTCGCTCATTATAGAACGACGCGTCGTTGGTCCGTTTAATCGCCAGCGGATTCTTGGCTGTCATACGATATAGTAAAGCGATGGGAAACAGAAAGACGAAGAACAGCACCGACAGAATAATTTTTCCGTTGATATTCCCCAATATTTCAGCCACTTTGAACCAGCCTTTCACAATCAGGTCACCCGCGACCGGAACCGCCAGACTTAGTATACCTACCGCAGCAGCCGCATAAAGCCACCAGGGCGATTTAAAGATAAAATATAACACCACCAGCCCGGTTACGATAACCAACTGGGCTTTCACTTTTTCGGTAACATCCATGCGCTAAAACAGGGTATAAATAAACGGAGCAACCGCCGAGCCGCCACCGATAACAATCAGAATACCAATGAGTAACAACAAAATAATCATCGGAGCGAGCCACCACTTTTTGCGCTGCTTCAGAAATTGAAAAATGTCCTGTAGGAATTCCATAATGAGTGTGTGTTTACTTAGTTATTAACGGATGCTGTTTGAACAAGACCCGGATTTGACTGCATTAGTTTAAACAACCCTTCGCCTACCCGTTGGTTCACCACCGCGCTGGCATGACCGTCGTTACGTCCCACAACCCGGTCTTTGGGGTCAAGGTCCAGCATCAGTTTGCCAACGTCCAGCAGGGGTACGTTATTGGTCTGGAAAAAACTTACGACTGGTTTCACGTACTCCGCCGTTTGCTCAATGTTGTGCGAGAACGGAAACATAACGACGTACAGCCGGGCATTATGGTCCCTTGCGTAGGTAATGAACTGATTGAGGTCACTCAGGTGGTCGTTGATGATGGCCGGTGTGCCATAGGCCGTGCGGGCATACACATCGAACGGGGCAAAATTACCGTGCGGAAACTGCCAGTACAAATAGTTAAGCAGGTACGACTTGATAAACAACGACTGTATGGCGCGGGGCAGATCGGAGTAGGGCGCGAAGCCGGACGGAATCAGGCCATGATCGCGGGCCACTTTTTCAATATCATTCGGGAAATATTGCAGCACCAGCACGTCGGGCGTTTTACCGAATTTCAGTAGTCGGGCGTACTCGTCGCGGGTGTCAGAACCGGAGATGCCGAGGTTATAGGTCACGTAGTCTTTCGTGCCTAATTTTTCGGCCAAAATATTGCCGTATCGCTCGTCAGCCGACTTCAGGCCGTGTCCCGCCGTAAATGAATCGCCTACAATCAGGACGTTTTTTTTGCCCAGCGTATCGGTTTTCGGTGTGTCGCGGTAGTCGCCGGTCATGGGGGGCCAGTAACGTTCAAACCAGATTTTAGAGGCTAACGTAAGCCCGCCTTCCTGGCTCTGCGACACAAACATGAAACCCATTTCGATGAAAATCAGCAGCACCACCAACGGCACAAGCAGTGTGGCTACGTTACCGATTAACTTGGGCGGATTCGGATTTTTAACAATACCATAATAGTACAGCCTCAGCAGTTCGATAATGAGCAGCAGAAACAGGGCGCATTTGGCCAACCGAACGTAGATGTTGTCAAATAATCCTTTGTGCGGAAAATCGAAGCTGACCTTCACATGGTCGCCGTAGAAGAGGATGAACGCTAAGAATCCCAGCAGCAGCAGACGAACGGCACTGGAAACGAGTTTTGATTGCATTAAGACAGGTCGTTCGTCATTAATCTAAAACAAATTCTTCTTTCCAGTTGTCTTTTTCCTGCCATTCGGGCTGTTTCCGCTTGTCGAACAGGAAGTTACCAACAGCCAAATAGTCCATTTCGGTACGCATAAAGCAGCGATACGCATCGTCGGGTGTGCAAACGATGGGTTCGCCCCGCACGTTGAAACTGGTGTTTACAATCACGCCGAAACCCGTGAGTTGCTTGAATGACTCAATCAACTGGTAATAGCGTGGGTTGGTGTCTTTATGAACCGTTTGAATCCGGGCCGAATAGTCGATGTGCGTAATTGACGGCAGATCAGACCGTTGGTAGTATAATTTTTCGCGCAGGGGAAAGCTGGCGTAATCGGCGGGAACGGGCGTCCGACGCTTTTCTGCTACCGGATGCACCAGCAACATGTAGGGCGAAATACCGTCATAATCGAAATATTCGGCGCAGTCTTCGGCCAGCACGGAAGGCGCAAAAGGCCGGAACGACTCGCGGTATTTGATTTTCAGGTTCAGCTTTTTCTGCATTTCGGCATTGCGCGGATCGCCCAGAATGCTGCGACCACCCAACGCACGTGGCCCGAACTCCATCTGTCCCTGCACCCAGCCCAGCACGTTTCCGTCGGCGAGTAATTTCGCCGAATCGCGGCTAAGCTCATTGAAATCAGTGTAATGCGTGGCAACGGCTTTGTATTTCTTTGCCATCAGTTCAACGTCCAGATCCGAGAAGGTTGGCCCCAGATACGACCCCCGCATGGCGTCGCGCTCGGTTGTTACGACGCGCTCCTGACCGAAATAAATATGGTAAGCCGCTAAGGCCGCGCCCAATGCACCGCCTGCATCGCCAGCGGCTGGCTGGATAAACAGGTCTTTAAACAGACCGTCGGCCTGAAGTTTTCCGTTCGATACGCAGTTGAGTGCCACGCCCCCCGCCATCACCAACGCATCGGCATTGGTCAGGCGTTTAGCTTCGCGGGCCATATTCAGCACCACCTCTTCGGTCAGGTATTGAATGGCAAGTCCCAGATTACAGTGTTGCGGCAGTAATTCATCTTCCGGCTGGCGTTTCGGAAACCCAAAGAGTTCAGCCCATTTGTCTTCGTTCACCATCTTCAGGCCGGTGGCGTAATCAAAGTACTCCTGATTCAGCCAGACGGACCCATCGGGTTTGAGGTCAGCCAGTTTTTCTTTGATGGTCGTCATGTAACGGGCCACATCCGGCGACGTTGGATCGCCGTAGGGAGCCAAGCCCATCAATTTATACTCGCCGGAATTAACCCGAAAGCCCAGAAAATACGTAAACGCAGAATACAACAGCCCCAGCGAGTGCGGAAACCGCATTTCTTTCAGAATCGTTATGTTCTTGCCTTCCCCCAATCCAATGGAAGCCGTAGCCCATTCGCCCACGCCGTCGATGGTCAGAATGGCGGCCCGTTCGTAGGGCGACGGATAAAACGCGCTGGCCCCGTGCGAAAGGTGATGTTCAGGAAAGAGCAGTTTTACCTTGCGGGATGGATCGTAGCCGATTTTTTCCAACTCCTGCCGGATGAGCCGTTTGAGAAACAGTTTTTCTTTCAGCCAGACCGGAATCGACATCAGAAAAGAACGAAGACCCTGTGGTGCAAAGGCGTAATAGGTTTCCAGCAGCCGCTCAAATTTGAGCAGCGGTTTATCGTAAAATACGATAGCGTCCAGCTTATTTATATCGGTTCCGCTGTACTGAAGGCAGTATTTAATGGCTTCCGCCGGGAAACCCGGATCGTGCTTTTTACGGGTAAATCGCTCTTCCTGAGCAGCAGCAACAATGCGTCCGTCTTCAATCAATGCTGCTGCCGAGTCGTGGTAAAAAGCAGAAATTCCTAATATGGTCATGAACTATGGTACTGGTCAAACAGGGCCAAAAGTAACGGTTTTTTCTGGTAAACGAAGCATAGTAAGCGGTTTGACTTACTTTGCGGTTCACTTAAAACGGCCTGATAGACGGCACTCGACATTACCCAAAACGTCTGGCCTACAGGCATTTCACCGGCCGGAGGATTGCGTATTTGCCCGGCAATGCAGGTCTTTAGCCAGATGGCTTGCCACCTGTTTATACGCATCGCAATCGGGATGCATCCCGTCGTAAGCCGTTTTCCAGACAAACAGATCGGCATAGTCGATAACCCGCAGATGGGCCTCTTTAAATAGCTGCCGCAACTCGGGACTTAATGGGTAAACGGGGAAAACAACCACGTAGAAATGGTCATTACCAAACTGGCTTTGATACCGTTCTTTTACCTTCCGAACGATGTTGACAAACCGCCGATAATCGTCGCGGCTGTATCGTTTGGGAAAATCAATATTGAATAATCGGGCAATGTTTGTCTTGTAAAGCCAGTTGGCCA
The DNA here is from genome assembly GCA_964244845.1 of uncultured Spirosoma sp. GTDB lineage: Bacteria > Bacteroidota > Bacteroidia > Cytophagales > Spirosomataceae > Spirosoma. The sequence continues at coordinate 99,730 of CAXTKE010000008.1, read as the reverse complement.
GACGTAATCGAACAGGATGTTTTTCGGCATAGGACCCATCTACTTGTAGCGTAACGGGATCTATATCAGGCAAATACCCATTTGAATTAGCAATCCACCGGGTGCTTGGGGCAACGCGGGCCAGATGGTCTTCGATATACGTATAGATGGCAATTCCCTCTTTTTCAGCTACCTGCTTTCGCAGATTCGTTGTTTGCAGAAGGGCCAGCATTTGTGCCGGCGAGTAGCCCGACACACCATAGTTGTAGGGATGGTAACCAGTTTGCTGACCAAAAAAATACGGTAACGTACTGGTGTCCGAAACGGCCTCACCATACGTAAAGGAGCATCCCAGAAACAACGCATATTTTCCATTCGGCTGGTGGTTAGTGAACGGGGTAATCCGGCGAGACAGGCTGTCAATATGGTAGGTAACCGGAATCGTTTTTTCCGACACGACCTCTCGCCCATTCCGCGTTTCCCGTTGCCGGATCAAATAATCCGTTTCGTACGGGCCGGGAGCCGGACGACTAATTCCCAGACTGTCATACCGGATCAGCCGGGCGTTTGTATGCAGAACGGATGCAAACCGGCTTGTGGGTGCATGACCCGTTGCGGGCACCATCGACCCGGAGTCTTTCCAGTGCAACAGAAGCGTACAAAGGCCTTCTGCGGCTAATGCGGTACAGATGAAACTGACGAGCGCAACAACAGTCCCTTTAGCCCATGTTCTGCCACGAAGAAGCCCGTACCCGAACATGGCGACCAGTGCGGCAATAACCAACCCGTATGCAACCAGCCAGAAAGCATCAGGTAGTGAACTAAATTTGACCTTACCGGCCATCTGCGTTTCTACATTCAGCCTGTTAATGAATTGAGAGGCTGCGTATACGCCGGGAGCGCAGAAATGAATTTTATTCATTGTAGTTAAAAAAATACCGGCAATCATTTCTGCCTGAATTCTTCCCTTTTAGTTAGCCAACCAGACTTTTTAAAAGCTTAACTCCATATTGAGCAAAATATTGAGCAACCCAGCCTGCTTATTCAGGGAGTTTTTAGGGAGATCAACATTCATAACCTTGCTCCTATTACCTTTGGCCTGTTCATAGAATGCTCAAGAATCTCAGGAAATAGTGAAACTGGCAGCCATTGATATCGGTTCAAACGCAGCCCGTCTGCAAATTTCGACGGTATTGCACAACGACGACCTGATTAGCTTCAAACGGGTCGAGTACGTACGTTTCCCGCTTCGGCTGGGTCACGATGTGTTTAATTTCGGTGCGCTCACGCCTGAAAGCGAAGCCCGCACTACTAAACTCATGCAGGTCTATAAACTACTGATGGAACTGCACGAAGTAGAAGCGTATATGGCCTGCGCTACGTCTGCCATGCGCGAATCATCCAACGGTCCCGAAATCGCGAGACGTATTGAAGCGGCCACTGGCATAAAAATTCACATCATCGACGGTCGCAAAGAAGCGGAGTTAATTAACGATGTGGTTGTTCACGCCTTAGACGAGCGGCAGTATCTGCACATAGACGTGGGCGGGGGCAGCACGGAATTGAACGTTTATGTAAATCGCGAGAAAATCAATTCTAAATCCTTCAAAATCGGCTCCGTACGACTGCTGGAAGGAAAAGAGACGAAAGGAGCCTGGCGGAAAATTGAGGATTGGGTTGAAGAAAATATCGATTCGTCGCAGGAAGTAACGGCGGTTGGAACAGGTGGTAACATTAGCAAACTGTTCAATCTGGCCGCTAAAATATCCGAAACCGAAACGACACGAGCCGAAATCGAACGAATTCGGAATTATATTGCCGGGTATAGTCAGGAAGACCGCATCAATAAACTTCGCCTGAACGCCGACCGCGCCGACGTAATCATCCCAGCCGCCGACATCTATATATCCGTTATGCGGTGGGCGGGTGCCAATAAAATTGTTGTACCCGATTTGGGCCTGAAAGACGGAATTATTCAGTTGGTTTATGCCAATTTGATTAAAAAAAAGTCGCTTCATTAAAAACATGATTTGTGCCTTGGAACAGCCTGTCTTTAGGTCTCAGCTTTGTTTATAACAGCACCAATTCCTGAGGACATAAAAAAGTGCCATTCGACTGAATAATAGTCAAATGGCACTTTTTTATGTACGGCGATTCAGACAGATTTATGCAAATCCACCCATTCCGTCGACGTTAGAACCTAACTTCAGGGTTAGTTTCCTGACGCTACCCATCAACGTAAGCGTGGGGCGTTGATAAGCTCGTCTGGTCGATGAAAACACTCCGGTTTGTATTGGCATTGGCTTGTTCATAAATGGCAGTGTTCTGATTCGTGAACTATGAAGAAATTTAGCTGCTCGTTTACGCGAATAGCCAACCGATTATTGCTTGACAAAGCGTTGACGAAGTATCTCGCCCTCCAGTGTCCGCACTTCGACCACATAACTACCCACCGCCAAACTCCCCACTTCCACAGATTGAGCATGTCCAATCTGCTGCACCAGCCGATGACCGCTTACGTTATAGATGCTTACCTCACTGTCGGTTTGTTTAGGAGTCAACTGTAGGTGCAGTTCATCGGTAACAGGATTAGGGTAGGCTATAAGACTGCTACCTACCTCCACACCCTGGCGCACTGCGATGACATTGGAATAACTGAACTGTCCATCTAAATCCACCTGCTTCAACCGGTAGTACGTTAACTCGGTCTGTGGCTGAGCATCAATAAATGTATAGACCTGGGTCGACGTTGTCGTACCTTTGCCGCTAATCCGACCAATGCTCTCAAACGCTCTGGCATTGGTCCCGGCCTGAATCTCAAAATGGTCGTTATTTTGTTCCTGGTACGTTAGCCAGCTAAGCTGATTACCTGTATCCGCCACCCACTGCCCCTTAAACTGAGCCAACCGAACTGGCATAGGCGAATTATCACAGCGACTTTTTGTATAGTTCGCGTTATTGCTGGCCGCATTAGTTGCGAATGTAGTAAAGGTTCGGGTAAGTTCGCTGGCTCCGGCCATAGCCGGACCGGTCACAAGCGTACCTGTACCACTTCCAGCGGAACAGTTGCCCGAATAATCCCATAATGATTGCGAAGTAGCGCCCCCAGCCGTGTTCGGCGCAGTGCCGATATAACGAGTGACAAACGCATTTGCATTTGTGTAATTACTACCATTCGTGCTCAGGTTGTGTTGTAAGTCAACGGTTGCCGAGGCTGAAGCATTGCTGGCGTAGATATTCCAGGTACGGTCGATGCCCTCGCTGGGGCTTTGCTCGTTGGAAGCCGAGGTAGCGTAATTAGTAACGTTAACAAAGAAATCGCTATTCGTAGCGCTGGCACTAATGCTGGCCGGGGTATAGTCGCCCTCAGCGCGACCTACCGGGAAGATAAACGCCAGCAGGCTTTCTTTGCCCACGTGCCCGGCTCCATTCGTTACAAAGAAATGGCTTGGGGTGTAATTACCACTTAAGGCATCATTGTCAAAATGAACGTCATAGTCATTCAGAATGACATCGTTATTGTCAACTGCACCGGGAACGCCAAATAGATTTTGATAGTTAGCAGCAAAATTAAGCCCTTTCCCCAGGTAAAGTGTAGCCTGTCCATTAATGGGTGTTGCCCCCACAGTCAGATCGGCCAGCACTAAGTTGCGGGGATTCTCATTGCTAACGAGAACGTCTATTTTAGCCCCATTTCCATCAATATATGTTGGAGCCGCCGGACAGGCATCTGACGCGCCCGACTGCTTTCGGGAAGCTATACGAAAAATACCATTCCCATCGATAACGGCGGAAGGGTCAATAATGACCGTATCGGCAAAGACCTTATAGTTACCGTCAATAGTCAGATGGACACCCGGCCCGATATACACCGAACCAGTAATTACGGCAACTGTACCGCCAGAAGCAACGACAACAGGTCCACCACTACTGCCAATAGAGAATGATGTTGGGGGACATTGCCCATAGGACTGAGAAACAAAGAGAATCCCAATAATGAACGCCACTAAAAATTGAGTAGCCTTTTTTTTCATATTATCTTATGATTTTAAATTTTTATTCCGAGCAAATATAAATACACTTAGTAGATGTGTTATATATTTATTGTGAATTTATATTCACAAACACCTGTCCTATTCTTCCCAATCATCGACAAAACCTTTCAATGTGTCTTCTACCCGTTACTTTCTCCACACTAGCCTCGTCATTAGGGCCAACGCATCTGCCAGATGGACGAGTACACATTTCTGTTTCAGCAAAATCCGCACCCCACATTTATCCCTGAATTTTGTCAGCCCGGATTTTTGTTCAATGACCACAAACACCTTCGGCAACAGCACGACGCGGGCTTTTATTTGCTCTCAGCTCTGAACCGCGTTACCCAACAAACCGATGCCCGCTGCGCTTTTTTTGTTCGGGATGGCAACGCACGTAGCCCCATAGCGGCCCCGTTCGGCTCCATCGAATTTACTGAAACGCTGCCCGATCAAGTGCTTAATGCGTTTATTTATAGACTAATTGACGAAGCATGTTCTGTTGGAGCCGCCACGTTTCGGATCGTCAATTACCCGACCTGTTACGCCCCCAAACAAGCCGAACGGCTATCAAAAAAGCTTCATGAACACGGGTTCGATCTGATTGATACGCATCAGACATTCTATTTATCCACTACCGATATTTCATTTGAAAGCAACCTTGTTCCGGCTGAACGGCGACGGCTTCGCAAATGTCGGGAGGCTGGTTTTGTGTTTAGCCATCGGCAAACACCCGACATTGCCGAAGTAATTGATTTCGTTCAGGAAACGCATCGACAAAAAGGCTACCCACTGACGATTTCGCCCGAACGGTTGGCTGATTTACTGCATAATTTCCCCGATGCGCACGCCGTTTTTACGGTGCGCGATGGCTCTCGCCTGACCGCACTGACCATAACAGTTCGGGTGCGCCACGATATTTTATACAATTTTCGTCCCGTATCGAACCCAGACTATCAACAATTTAGCCCAATCGTCATGCTCACCGACGGCTTGTTCAGCTACTGCCTGCAACAAAAAATTCGACTACTCGATTTGGGTATATCGCTCGATGCCGCCGGACAACCGAAGCCCGGTCTGATTCGTTTTAAACGAAACCTCGGCGCACAGGAATCACCAAAAATGATCTTTGCCAAAACGTTGTAAATTTATTAGACAGGATTACAGCCGGACCTACGGTCGGATTACCATATCAGTATATCCTGTTAATCCTGTAATCCTGTCTATACCTCTCCCGGTGGTCTGCTGTTTTCTTCGTTATTTTGTAGAAAAAAGGCACATCACTACGTGCCGCTTGCATGGTCGAAGCCGGTTTTAATTCTGTTAGTCAATTCCTGAGCGAGTTATTCACCTCGTTAATCTCGTTGCTGAAAGTAGCCATTCGCGGGCGGTATGCCACCCGGTTACCGACCCGACAACGCCCGGTTTGTTCCGTATTGGGCAACGGTCCCTCGCTTAATGAGTCGCTGGCCGAGCAGTTCGACTTTATCAAACAAACCGAAATTGTTTGCGTCAACAACTTCGCCCACGCCGACATATTTCCACAATTACAACCCCAGAACTACGTAATCTCCGACCCGAATTATTTCGTTTTTACGGAACAAACCACCGACCGCGACGATATTCGCCAGACACTGTCGGTCTTTCTGGAACGGGTAAACTGGCCCATGACGCTCTACGTGCCGCATTTTGCCAAAGGCTCGTATCTGCTCCGAAAAATTGAGCAGGGCAATCCAAAAATCACCGTCGTTTATTTTAATTACACCGTTGTTCGCGGGTTTCGTTGGCTGATTTATTGGCTTTATGCCAACGGATTGGGTATGCCGCAGGCGCAAACCGTTATTATTGCCGCCCTGACGCTGATGATTAACCGGAAATTCGATACGATTTATCTATTCGGGGCCGATACATCCTGGCACGAGCAAATCCGACTGAACGATCAGAATCAATTGCTAATCAAACAGTTGCATTTCTATGACAAACCGAAAGACGTAACGCATCAGCCTGTCTATTTGGATGCGAAACGGCAACGCACCTTTTCGATGGCATCGCAGTTTTTATCTTTACACAAGGTCTTTCGGGGCTACGAAGTGCTGCGCGATTATGCCGATCACCAGAACGTTCGGATTATAAACGCCAGTACCAAAAGTTACATCGACGCTTTCGAGCGACAGCAATTAGTCGGCAAATCGACTCTTTAACATTAAAACTTTTGCTTTGAGCCGTGCCACGGTTAGTGATGACCCTTATTAAGAACCGTGGCACGGCTCAAAGCAAAAGTCCTAAACAAAAAACTATGCTTGATTTAACGAATAAATCCATTTTGATTACGGGCGGCACCGGCTCCTTCGGTAAGAAGTTTGTCGAGATGGTGTACCAGCGTCACCCGAACGTGAAACGCTTGGTCGTTTACTCCCGCGACGAACTGAAACAGTTCGAGATGGGGCAAACCTTTTCCCCATCGAAATACAAATCCATCCGATATTTCATCGGCGATGTACGGGATGCCGAACGACTCAAACGGGCTTGCGAGGGGGTGGACATTATCATTCATGCGGCCGCGCTAAAACAGGTGCCTGCCGCTGAGTACAACCCGATGGAGTGCATCAAAACCAACGTATTCGGGGCCGAAAATGTAATCAATGCGGCCTTAGATAACGGCGTACAGCGTGTGGTGGCCCTTTCGACCGACAAAGCTGCTGCGCCGATTAACCTCTACGGAGCCACCAAACTCTGCTCCGATAAGCTGTTCGTTGCGGCAAACAACATGAAAGGAAGCCGTAATTTACAGTTCTCGGTCGTGCGCTACGGAAACGTTATCGGGTCGCGCGGCTCGGTCGTGCCGTTCTTTCTGGAGAAACGCAAAGAAGGGGTATTGCCCATAACCCACGCTGATATGACGCGCTTCAATATTTCCCTCGAAGAAGGTGTGGAAATGGTTTTCCACGCGCTCGAACATGCCTGGGGCGGGGAGATTTTTGTGCCGAAAATCCCATCCTATCGCATTACCGACGTAGCCACAGCCATTGGCCCCAACTGCGAACAGAAATTGGTCGGTATCCGTCCGGGCGAGAAACTCCATGAAGAAATGATCACCGAAACCGACTCGCTCAACACCGTCGAGACGGATAAATACTACGTCATCACGCCATCGACACCGACCTGGAGCATCGACGAGTACATGAAAGCATTCGACGGGCGGCCCGTTGAAATGGGTTTCAAATACAACTCCGGCACCAACACCGACTGGCTGAACGTCGAGCAATTGCGCGATCAGATTCGAACGCACGTTGACCCAAACTTTAGTGTATAATGGGTAATGAATAATGTAGAATGCTCCCGTAACCCATTATCCATTATTCATCATCCATTATACATTTTTCAAGTATGAACCAACCCATTCCATACGGTCGGCAGCACATTACCGACGAAGATATTGCGGCCGTTGCCGAGGTGCTGCGCGGGCCGTTGCTGACGCAGGGACCGCATATCGGCGCGTTCGAGGTCGCTTTTGCTCAATACATCGGCTGTCAATATGCTGTTGCCGTTGCCAATGGTACAGCCGCGCTGCACCTGTGCTGCATGGCGTTGGGCGTCACCACCGGGACGCGGGTTATTACGACGCCCATCACGTTTTCGGCCTCGGCCAACTGCGTTCGCTACTGCGGGGGCGAGGTCTACTTTGCTGACATCGATCCCGAAACCGCCCTGCTCGACATCAATGCCGTACGGACACTACTCGAACAACATCCGAAAGGCTATTTCTCAGGCATTATTCCCGTCGATTTTGCAGGTTATCCGGTCGATTTAGTCGCTTTCCGAAAACTGGCTGATGAATATGGTTTGTGGATTCTGGAAGATAGTTGCCATTCGCCGGGCGGTTCGTTTCGGGACGTAGCCGGACAGGAACACCGCTGTGGCGACGGCTCATTGGCCGACCTCGCCATTTTCAGTTTTCACCCTGTTAAGCACATTGCGGCTGGCGAGGGCGGCATGATTACCACAAACGATGAAGCACTTTATAAGCATTTACTTCGGCTTCGGACGCACGGCATCACCAGCAAACCCGCCGAACTGACCGAGCCGTATCCGGGCGAACCCGAACGCGGGGGCTGGTACATGGAATTGCAGGAACTGGGTTATAATTACCGCCTGACGGATATGCAGGCCGCGCTGGGAATGAGTCAGTTAACCCGCGTTGTTGCGATGTTAACGCGTCGGCAGGAGATCGCCAAACGCTACGACGAAGCCTTTGCAGGAACGTCGGTTTCTATAATTGTCCCGCTCGCTAACGTGACTCATGCGTATCATCTCTACGTAATTCTGGTAGACGACCGTAAAGGGCTGTACGATTTTCTGCGGACTAAAAACATCATGGCGCAGGTGCATTACATTCCGGTGCATCTGATGCCTTATTATCAACAACTTGGCTGGAAACCCGGCGATTTCCCAAATGCCGAACGGTACTACGCCCGTTGCCTGAGCCTGCCCATGTTCCCGACGCTGACGGATGAAGAACAGACGTTTGTTATTGAGTCGGTTAAGGAGTTTTGTCAATAGATTGGCCCGCACAGGCTCCGGCTGTGCGGATTTGATAAACGCACAGCCGGAGCCTGTGCGGGCCAGTTATGAGCAGTGTAGCGATCATTACGGCGCGGGGCGGCAGCAAACGTATTCCCCGCAAAAATATCCGGCCTTTTCTGGGCAAACCCATTATCGCTTATGTCATCGACGCGGCTTTGCAATCGGGCTTGTTCAGCGAGGTGATGGTATCGACGGACGATACCGAAATTGCGGACATTGCCCGGCAATACGGCGCGTCGGTTCCGTTTTTTCGCAACGCCGAAACTGCCGATGATTTTGCTACCACCGCCGACGTTCTGACCGAAGTATTGGCACAATATGCGCAACAGGGTCAGGTTTTTGACTATTCCTGTTGCCTCTACCCAACCGCGCCGTTCGTTACGCCCGACCTGTTGCAACGCGCTTTTCTGACCCTGACCGACAACCAGTTTGACACTGTCTATCCGGTTCAGCCATTCAGTTTTCCCATTCAGCGGGCGGTGCTGTTGCGCGACTCAAAAATACAGTGGTTTCAACCCGAGCACGCCCTGACCCGGTCGCAGGATTTGGCACCGGCGTATCATGATGCGGGGCAATTTTACTTCTTTCGGGTAGCCGCCTTTAGGCAAAGTCATCGCCTGATTACCGACAATTCGGGGGGTATTATCATTTCCGAGATGGGCGCACAAGACATTGATACTGAGGATGATTGGCGGATGGCAGAGATGAAATACAGGATAAAAAAATAAGATTTTCGTGAAATAAATATCTTCCTGCGATAAAAGAACTAAACTAATCTGATACCTGTTACGTAACAAGTAACATTCATTCCCCTCTATTTAAATGAATACAACATGAATGGAAAAAATAAGCATTGTATTTAAATACCCCGACTAATGATTGATTCGTTTTCGCACAAGGGTCTTCAGAAGTTCTTTGAGAAAGGCGATGAGTCTGGTTTATCGGCTCAACAGATTGTTAAAATTCGTTCGATTCTTGCGCAACTAAACCAAATTAGCAAACCCGGCGAGATGGATTTCCCTGGCTCTAATTTTCATCCTTTGAAAGGAAATCGGAAAGGAGTATATGCGGTTAGTGTGACAGCGAATTATAGAATTACATTTAGATTTAATAAACAGAAAGGTTTTGCTTTTGATGTGAATTACGAAGACTATCATTAGCTCACTGAAATAGTATAAAATTTACAATATAGTAAGCTATCCGTGAGGATACATAAAATATATGAGCAACATGCACAATCCTCCACATCCAGGTACGACGTTAAAAGTGTTGTACTTAGATAATGTGGACATGACGGTTACCCAGGCGGCAGAGAAATTGGGTATCAGCCGTAAAACACTGTCACAGATTATTAACGGTCACGCGGGCATTAGCCCTCAAATGGCCATTTTGCTTTCGCAGGCATTTCCGAATACAACACCCCAACTTTGGTTGAATATGCAACAACAGTATGATTTGTGGCAAGTTCAGCAGAGACCTTTACCGACTATTGCTCCCTTTGTCTCTGTAAATCGACTGGCTTCCAGAATTTAAGAAGCAGTTCTGCCAAAAGATGAGCAAACTTCTTTTTCGTGCGGATGGCAACGCCCAAATTGGTCTTGGGCACGTTATGCGATGCCTGGCACTTGCCGATATGTTGAGGGGCGACTTTCCGATGCGATTCGCACTCGTTGAACCAGCGCCGGAGATCCGTTCGCTGCTTATCGAGAACGGCATTTCGGTTATTGAAATATCGGACTCGGACAGTAAAGCAGAATTTCTATCGCTGATTGAACCAGATGACATTGTCGTTCTCGATGGCTATTCATTCAATAGTGATTATCAGGATGAGATTCGTTCTCAGGCACAAAAATTAGTTTATATAGATGATTTAACCCGCGCGTATCAGGTAGCGGATGTGGTCATTAATCATGCGGGCGGAGTCGCCACAACGGACTATAAAGCAGCCGCCTACACCCAGTTTTGCTTAGGTCCACATTATGCGTTGTTGCGCCCGGAATTTCTGCGACCGGAAGGCTTTGGGCAAGCACCTGCCGATGGACCCATCTTTGTCAGTATGGGCGGGGGCGATCTATTCAATACGTCGTTGCAGGTGCTCGAAGCCATTTTGGAGACCGGTATCACCTCGCCCGTTCGCGTTATTCTGGGGCCGTTTCACCCCGACCGTGCCGCTATCGAAGCGTTTCAGAATCAACTCCCGAACCTGACGATTCTGCAAAATCTAACCGCCAAACAGATGGCGGACGAAATCCAGCAATGCAGTCTGGCAATCACCGCCTGTAGCACGATTGCCTACGAAGTTTACGCCATAAATCGACCGCTGATTGCTGTTGTCACGGCTAATAATCAGGCAAGGCTGGCGCAGTTTCTTTCGGAAGAAAAGCTGGCGATTTCGGTCAATTTCCCCAAACTATTGAGCCGGTTACGCCCGTCGATGGAATTGGAAACGGCCCTTAAGCTGGAGATTATGCTGTTTCAACTCTCGTCTGATACCGTAACCGAAACGCTGGCAAACCAGCGTCGGTTTTTCGACGGTCGCTCGCCCGAACGATTTCGCACTTTATTTCGGGAATTAAGTACGTAATTCGGTCCGACGTTTGCGCTACGACCATGCTCACTTACCGAACCGCCCAACCCGCCGATGCCCGGCTTTATTTCGATTGGGCCAACGACCCCGACACCCGACAACAGTCGTTCAACTCGGCACCGATTTCGTTAGAGACGCACACGGGCTGGTTTACACGAAAATTAGCCGACCCCAACGCGCTCCTGCTTGTCTTTTCAACCGAAACCGGGCAACCTGTTGGGCAGGTGCGTTTTGAACGAACACCCGTTGCCGATATGCCCGATGAAATCATCATTGGCCTTTCGGTCGATGGGAAACAGCGGGGAAAAGGAATGGCCGTTCAGCTTATTCAACAGGGCTGTGCCATTTGCCGAAAACAGTGGGGCGCGGTCACGATTCATGCCTACATAAAACCCGAAAATCAGGCGTCGGTGCGCGCCTTCGAGCGGGCTGGTTTCAAATTGTCGGGCGAATGCGGTAAATTTGGGGTATCCGGCTACGATACGCCGTGTTTGCTTTACCTTAAAACCTTATAGGCTGTTTGAGTTTGGCACGTTGAGCATAGTTTTAACTATGTTCGAGTGTTATCCGGTCTCTGACCGGTTTCATACAATTAGTCAAGTTAACTACACCGGTCGGAGACCGGATAACGCCCGAGCGTAGTCTGGAGACTACGCTCAACGAGCCAAATTATGACAAAAGACCAACCGATTCAGGTTGCCCAGTATACCATCAGTCCGGCGCATCGGCCATTTATTATCGCCGAAATGTCGGGCAATCATAACCAGTCGCTGGATCGTGCGCTGGAAATTGTGGATGCCGTTGCCGATGCCGGTGCCCACGCCCTCAAACTCCAGACGTACACACCCGACACCATTACGTTCAACGGCGCATCGGAAGAGTTTTATATCCGCGATGCCAAATCGCTTTGGGCTGATAAGAATTTGTACAAACTCTACGAACAGGCATACACGCCCTGGGAGTGGCACAAACCGATTTTCGAGCACGCCAAAAAGCGCGGCATGATTGCGTTCAGTTCGCCTTTCGATACCACAGCGGTCGATTTTCTGGAATCACTCGACGTACCGCTTTATAAGATTGCATCCTTTGAAAACACCGACCATATCCTGCTTAAAAAAGTAGCGCGAACGGGTAAGCCGGTCATTATGAGCACAGGCGTAGCGTCCGTTGCCGACCTTGATGAATCCGTGAAAATTCTCCGGGCAAACGGCTGTAAAGACCTCGTGCTGCTCAAATGCACCAGCACGTACCCAGCCACACCCGAAACGACGAACCTGTACACGATTCCGCACATGCGGCAGTTATTCGATGTTCCGGTGGGTCTTTCCGACCATACGATGGGCATTGGGGCGGCTGTAGCGGCTGTGGCGTTGGGCGCGGTCGTGCTCGAAAAACACGTAACGCTGCACCGGGCCGATGGGGGTGTCGATTCCGCTTTTTCCTTAGAACCCGACGAGCTTCAACACCTCGTTATCGAAACCGAACGGGCGCATCTGGCTATGGGACAGGTTAGTTACACGCTCACGTCCAAAGAAGAAAAGAGTCTGCAATTCAAACGGTCGCTCTATGTCGTGCGCGATATGAAAGCGGGTGACCCGTTCACCCCTGATACGGTTCGCAGCATTCGCCCGGCCAACGGCTTGCACACCCGTTACTACGACGACATCATCGGCAAAGCCGCTACGCAGGACATTCAGGCAGGCACGGCGTTGGGATGGAGTTTAATTAAAGGCGAAAGAGTGAAAGAGTGAAAGAGCGAAAAACCTGCCGGATGGCTTTCACTCTTTCACTCTTTCACTCTTTCGCTCTTTCACTACATGGGTATAATCAAACGGCAAACGATTCAGAGTTCGATTTACGCCTATGCGGGCGTTGCCGTTGGGTTTCTGACGCAGGGAATCTGGTTTCCAAATCTATTTGAGGGTACTCAGGTAGTGGGCCTGTTAACCCTGCTCATTTCGCTGGCGCAGGTGCTGGCGCAGGCGTCGAACCTGGGTATAAATAGCGCGGGCGGGCGGTATTTTCCGTATTTCCGCAACGCCGAAAAGCAGCACAACGGATATTTGCTCATTGCCAGCCTGACCACGCTCGCTGGTTTCAGTTTGTGTGTACTGGCGTTGTGGCTGGCGCGGCCCTGGGTGATTGATTTCTATCAGAAAGACTCGTCTCTATTCGTTGACTATTATTACCTGCTCATTCCCCTGACGCTGTTTACGGTCTACTTTACCGTCTTCGACAACTACGCCCGCTTGCTCTACGATCCCGTTACAGGAACGCTTTTGCAGCAGTTCGTTCAGCGCGTGTTGATTCTGCTGGCGGGCGGGTTGTACTGGCTTGGCTGGGTTACGTTGCCGCAGTTTCTGGGCGTTTGGTTGCTGGCTTTCTTTGTGCCGCTGGTGCTTATCATTATCAGCGTTGCCCGCGATGAAGCCTTATTTTTTAGCCGCAAATTTGTGTCGCTCGATACCGAATTGCGCCGGAACCTGACGCGCTACGCCGGACTGACGCTCACCTCGGCCCTATCGACGCAGATTGTCTGGACGATTGATAAAGTGATGATTAACAGTAAACAAGGCCTGGGCGACACGGGTATTTATGGCACGGCTTCTTATTTTGCGGCTGTCATTGCCATTCCGGCAACGGCTTTATATAAAGTTTCCGGCACGCTCATTGCCGAATCGTGGAAGACCAATGACCTGAAAAACATTGCTACCATTTACCGAAAAAGCTGCCTGAATCAACTGATTGCGGGCTGTCTGGTTTTTGTAGGCGTAGCGGTCAATCTACCGAGCGTATTCCGATTTCTACCACCCAGTTACGAAGCCGGTTATTACGTGATTCTGTGGCTCGGATTGGGCAAACTCATTGATATGGCAACGGGTGTAAACGGCATTATTATGAATACATCACGCTATTATACGTATGACTCTCTATTCTTCGTCGCGCTTATTTTCATCACCATTGCCGCCAATATGTTGCTGATTCCGCGTTTTGGCATTAACGGGGCCGCGATGGGGGCCGCGCTTGCAACCTTGCTCTATAACCTCGCCCGGACAATTTTCGTCGGGTTTGCCTTCCGAATGCAGCCGTTTACCTGGCGAAATTTGGTTGTTATCGGGCTGGGACTTATTGTTTGGTGGGTGTCGGTACAACTTCCATATCCAGACTCTGGCGCACCCAAATGGCGATTCATTATGGACATCGTCTGGCGGTCGGCGTTGATTACCGGATTGTTCGGTGGAGCAGTTTTGGCTCTGAATCTCTCATCCGATATTAACCAGACGGTGGCGGGTTTGCGAAAGCGGTTTTTGAATTTTTAAAAAATTATTACACAGAGATACACGGAGTAAAGGGAGATACGCTGAGGTCTCTGTGAATCTCTTTTTACTCCGTGTATTTCTGTGTAACCCCTTAAACTCTATGTGGGTTTTTCGATTTTTATTCACCGAAACCGCCCGGCTGATTCGCTCTGCCGAAGGGCGTCGGTTGCTATGGCTGGCCCTGCGCTACGGCGGAAAGCCCCGAAATCAGCCGGTCGATGTCCTGTTCGGGACGTACCGGTTTCGGGTGCCCGATGCACTATCATTTGTTTGGCAGTTCCGCGAAATTTTCGTAGACGAATTTTACCGATTCAACACCACAAATCCGAATCCAGTGATTTTCGATTGCGGCACCAACATCGGCACGAGCGTCGTGTATTTCCGGCAAGCGTATCCTAATGCCCGCATCGTGGCCTTTGAAGCCGATGAACAGATCAGCGCGACCTTGCAGGAGAATTTACGAAAGAATCATATTTCGGGCGTTGAGGTGATCACAAAAGCGGTTTGGACGAACGACGAGGGTATCTGGTTTGGCAGCGATCAGGCCGATTCAGCGTCGATTTTCTCGCAAACCGACCGGAAATTAGTACCGTCTGTCCGATTACGCGACATTCTACTCCACGAAACGCACATCGACATGCTTAAGATGGACATTGAAGGGGCCGAAACCGCCGTGCTGACCGACTGCCGCGACGCACTCGCCCACGTTCAGAATCTGTTCGTAGAATTTCACGCCTACCTCGATCATCCGCAAACGCTGGCTGATGTCATGAACGTACTGGAAACCAGCGGCTTTCGGTATTACATCAACACGAGTCAGTACCGACATGCGCCGTTGGTCAACCGACGCTACAAAGGCAACGACAGCATGGACCTGCAATTGAATATCTTTGCATATCGAAAATAGTCGATTGGTTGATTAGCTAACAACTGCCTGATTGACTAATCAACCAATCGACTGATCAACTGATCTATGATTGACAAAATACTTTCCCGCTCCGAGTTCCAGACTGAGCCACCCGTGCTGGTGGACATTGGCGCATCGGGGCAGTTGCATGGCCGCTGGAAAGCGTTCGCCAAATACGCCGTTTGTATTGCGTTCGATGCCGACGACCGCGATTTCGGCTATGTTGAGAGCGAATCCGGCCATTTCCGTAAGTTGTACACGTTCAACAATATTGTTACCGGGCCTCGTTCGGTAGAGGAAGAAACGGAAACGTCTGACTTTTACCTGACCGAGTCGCCCCACTGTTCCAGTCTGCTGCGTCCCCGCCCCGATCTGATTCAGGAATACGCGTTCGCGCCCAAATTTGAGCCGACCAAAATTGTCCAACTGAAAACGCGCAGCCTGAGGACAACGCTCGACAGTCTGAACATAAATCAGGTTGACTGGTTCAAAACCGACTCGCAGGGCACCGATCTCCGGCTGTTTCGCAACCTCGGCGACGACCGCGCCCGGCGCGTACTGACCGCCGAATTTGAGCCGGGCATTGCGTCGATTTATGACGGTGAAGATAAGCTGTATCAGGTGTTGCAGTTTATGGAAGAAACGGGCAGTCACTGGCTCGCCGAACTGTTGCCGAAAGGTTCGCCCCGCATTACACCCGCGTTGTTGGATAGCTTCACAAGTCAGCCACTGCTGAAGAAATTCGTTTTGTTCTCACTAAAAAACAGCGTGGTATGGGGCGAGATGACCTATTTGAACCGCTTCGCCGACGATGCCACGCTTACCCAACGTAACCTGTTGCTGGGCTGGGTTTTCGCTACGACGTTGAAACAACACGGCTTCGCGCTGATTCTGACGCAGAAAGCCAAAAGTCGTTTTTCTGACCCAATTTTCGCCGACATGGAAGCCTATTCGCGTCGGCGGATCTGGGGGCGCGTGTTCGGGCTGGGGTTCTGGCCGGAGGTTGTCAAGAAGTTCGATAAATTGCTGGGCCGGTGAGAGTTACACACCTGAGCACCTACCATCTGTTCGGCGGGGCGGCTGTGGCGGCCAACCGGCTCCATCGGGCGTTGCAAAAGCAGGTCTGGACGGATTACAGCGTTGAGAGTACGATGCTTGTTGGCACACCCAACCGGCTGGAAACGCATCGGCCCGCGCCGGGGGTTACGTATCTGGCGAATAATTTTCTGGCCGAGCAAACGGCTTTCGGGCGGTTCGTGGCCGAGCGACTGTATTTTCTGCCCCACGAACGCGATCATTCCGTAAGATTTCAGTTTTCGCCCGCCCGGTTCGGGGCCAATCTGAGTTTTCATCCGGCCATTCAGCAGGCCGACGTACTGCATTTGCACTGGATTAACTTTGGATTTCTATCCATCGATGGTCTTCAATCACTGTTCGATCTGGGAAAACCCATCGTCTGGACACTGCACGACCAATGGGCGTTTACGGGCGGTTGCCATTATTCGCGCGGCTGTGACCATTTTCTAACCCACTGTCACCACTGTCCATACCTGAAAAAACCGGATGAACACGACTTGTCCGACAAAGTTTTTGCCCAGAAAAAACAGGCTTTCAGCAATGCCCGCGTACACTTTACGCCACCGAGTCGCTGGTTAGCCAACGAAGCCCGGAGAAGCGCGTTATTGCATGATTTTCCGTTCACGGTCATTCCATATGCCATCGACCAGAAAGCGTTTTGCCCGGTCGAGCGGGCTGAAGCAAACGCCCGTCTTGACTTACCAGCGATAGCCAAACCCCGGATTTTGTTCGGCAGCGCGAACGTGACCGATTCACGAAAAGGGTTCAAGTATTTCGCCGAGAGTCTCACGTTATTGCACCAGCAGCACCCCGATTTGACGCCCGAAATTTTGGTGTTTGGCAAAGGTCGTTCGTATCTGTTCGATGAGTTGCCCTACCCCATACGGCATTTGGGAATTTTAACCACTGAAGACGATATTGTAGCCGCCTACAACGCTGCCGACGTATTGGTTGTGCCATCGCTGGAAGACAACCTGCCGAACACCGTTATCGAAGCGATGGCCTGCGGAACGCCGGTGGTCGGTTTTCGCACGGGCGGCATTCCCGAAATGATTGACCATGCCCACAATGGCTATTTAGCTGACATCGGTTCAGCCCAGCAACTGGCTGATGGTCTGGCTTTTATACTGACTTATCCGAACCCAGAAATTATGCGCCAAAGTGCCCGCCAATCGGCCGAAATCCGTTTTTCAGAGCAGGTTGTAGCAAGGCAACATGTTGAGTTGTACCAACGAATGTTGAATGGTTGATTGGTTAAGTGGTTGAATAGGTGTTTGCGTCAACCACTTAACCAATCAACCACTTAACCAATCAACCATTCAAACCATGCCAACCGTCTCCATCATCACCATCACGTACAATGCCGGGCGGTTTCTGGAGCGCACGGTTGAGAGCATTCTGGCGCAGCAGGCAACTGATTTTGAGTATATTGTTATTGATGGTGCATCAGAAGACGATACGCTGGATATTATTAAACGGTACGGAAATCATATTACCAACTGGATTTCAGAACCCGACCGGGGCTTGTATGATGCCATGAATAAAGGCCTGCATCGGGCCACCGGGGAGTACGTCTGGTTCATGAACGCGGGCGATGAACTGCACGACTCCCAAACATTGTCGAATCTGTTAAACCGGATAAAAACCAGTGATGCCGATGTTTATTATAGCGATGCGCTGTTTGTGCGTGACGACGGAACACCTGTTGGCCTGCGCAGTCAGGTGACGCCCCATACACTGCCGCAACACCTCAAATGGGAAGACATGGCTCTCGGTATGAAAGTATGTCATCAGGCGTTTGTGGTCAAACGCAACATCGCCCCTGATTATTTGATAACTAACCTGAGTGCCGATTTAGACTGGGAAATTCGTTGTTTGAAAGCAGCCCAAAAAGTTGATTTTCTGTCTTTTATCTTATGTAAGTACCTCATCGGCGGATTATCGGTGCAACAGCATCGTCGGTCATTGATCGACCGGTTTAAAATCCTGACAATCCACTTTGGACTGCTTACTACGCTGGTGAATCACGCCCGGATTGTATGGCGTGCAAAACGGGTCAAAAACAATACATACATTCGTCAGATACCAATCAATTAAAAATAATCTTTGGCAAGCCCTGACTATTTCAGTTTAATTTTAACCAGATGGCGAATGAAACGATTTATAACGTGCTTTGTAAAATTTGTATGAAAACAACGAGATTATTCGTCGGCAGATGCCTTTAGATTGGGAAATGCGGATAAATTTGCGGGATTTAATACAGTGCCCACCTACCTTTTTTGTGAAATTTCCTTAAAAAATTGACTTAACCTATGAAACGAGTAGCTGTTTTTACCTCGGGTGGCGACGCGCCGGGTATGAACGCCTGTATCCGGGCGGTTGTCCGGGGGGCAGTCTATCACGGTCTTGAAGTGTTCGGTATCCGCCGGGGGTACAGCGGAATGATAAATGGTGATATTTTTCAGATGTCTTCGCATTCGGTGTCTAACATCGTGCAACGCGGAGGGACTATCCTTAAATCGGCCCGTAGTAAAGAGTTCATGACCCCCGAAGGCCGTGCGAAAGCGTTTGAACAACTCAAAAAATTCGAGATTGAAGGCCTGATTGCCATCGGCGGGAACGGTACGTTTACGGGTGCCACACTTTTTTTCGATGAGTATGGCATACCAACGGTGGGCGCTCCCGGCACAATTGACAATGACCTTTATGGTACCGATTATACCATTGGCTTCGATACAGCGGTAAATACGGCCCTCGAAGCCATCGACAAAATTCGCGATACGGCCGATTCGCACGACCGAATCTTCTTTATTGAAGTAATGGGCCGCGACTCCGGTTATATCGCCATTCAATCGGGCATTGCGGGCGGTGCCGAAATGGTCATGGTTCCCGAGGTACTGACGCCTATTTCGGAAGTTATTGAAACGCTAAAATCGGGCTGGAGTCGTCAGAAATCATCGTCTATCGTTGTTATTGCCGAAGGCGAAGAAGCCGGGAACGCCAGTGAGATTGCCGAGAAAATTCGTCAGCAGGTACAACCGGATATTGATATGCGGGTAACGACACTGGGCCACATTCAGCGCGGGGGCATTCCAACCGCCTACGACCGGATTCTGGCAAGCCGGTTAGGACTGGGTGCGCTGGAGGGGTTGATGAATGGGGAGAAAAACGTGATGGCAGGTGTGGTAAATAACGAACTCGTTTACACGCCCTTCCGCGATACCATCCGCCTGCCCAAACCCATCAGTGAAGATCTGCTCAGAATGGTGAAGATTTTGTCGGTGTGATGCTTTCCAGACCTATAAGGTTTCAGAAACCTTATAGGTCTGGCTCTTACAAATACCCGAAAATTTTATACGTAACATACCCGACTAATTCCCGAACGAGGTAATAGGCGTTGAAAAAAGTTTCCTCGCGGGGCAGCAGCAGTTCGCCCGGCAGAAAAGACCGGCGGATGCTTAGAAAACTGCTCGGAAAGGGCGTTACCTGAACCCCCTTTTTCTGAAAACAGGCCATTGCCCGGCGCATGTGCCAGCCCGACGTGACCAACACGCATTCATATGTGTGAAACTGCTGCCGAAGCACCCCCGCAGAAAACAGCGCGTTCTCCTGCGTGTTCCGCGATTTACTTTCCAGCCTGATATCGCCGGGCCGAACACCAGCCACAATTAGAAACTGAGCCACGACATGGCCTTCGTCGCGCACGCTTTTGGTTTGAAACGACTCAGGTCCGCTGCCGCCACTAATCAGGATTTTCTGGATGGCCCCGATTTTATACAAATAAAGTACCTGTGCGGCACGGTCCGCTTCGCGCCCCAGCAGATACCGGGGAACGGCCCTTGGCCCCGGCAGAAGAGGCACTTCTTTTAGGCTGTTGGTCATAGCACCCGTCAGCAAAACAGCAACGCGCTCCGTCGAATCGGTTGGCGCGGCTATATCGGGCTGGATAGGATACTCCCACCACAAAGCCAATTCATTAACCAAAAAGGGGTTGCCAAAGAGCCAGAATACACTGAGCGAAAAGGTGATCAGGCGACGGCGATAGCGGACGTTTTTTGTAAATAGAGCCAGTAGTAAAGCGATAACAAGCCATCCGGCCGGTGTGAGGAAGTAGGTAATGGTTTTGGAAAAGAAATAAAACATAGACTATACAGGGTAGGGCAAGCGTTTTACAGGCGACACACGTACCATCAAATCCCGTAAATTTGTCGTCATTCGTTTGCGAAGATACATACCACCCTGTATGAAAAAAATCCTCTTAGGTAGCCTGTTCAGCCTATTTTTACTACCTGCCGCCTGGGCACAGTCGGCCACGGAAACGCCGACCACCGGTTTCCGCATTACGGGACGCATCAAGGGCCTTAAAGACACAACCTGTGTGCTGGCGCACTACTTCGGCGCAACGCAATACATTCCGAAAGATACAGCCCGCATTGATGGGTCGGGCAACTTGGTTTTTGAAGGAAAAAGCCGTCTGCCCGAAGGTTTGTTCATTGCCGTAATGCCCAAAAGCCGCTACATCGAGTTTCTGATTACCGACGATCAGCAGTTCTCCTTTGAGACCGACACCGCGAATGTCATTAAAGCGATGAAGGTGACCGGCTCAAAAGAAAATGAGTTATTTTATACGTATCAACAGCAGCTTACCCGTGTTTATGAGGAAGCGCAGGCCATTAATTTGCAGAAAAAAGTACGCAATGATGCCGCGTCGGCCGCGCTGTTTACCAAGCAGATCAATGATTTACAGAAACAGGCCGCTGATTATCGCACCGGCTTTTTGAAAGACAACGCGGGCACTTTCGCCGTCAAATTACTCAAAGCGACTGCCGAACCCGAAGTACCCCCCGCCCCCAAAGCCGCCAACGGCCGCCCCGATTCGGTATGGGTATTTAATTACTTCAAGAATCATTTCTGGGATGACTTCGATTTCTCCGACGAGCGGTTTGTTCGGACGCCTATTCTCCAGCGGAAAGTGGAGCGGTATATTAAAGAGTTGACCGTTCAGGTGCCCGACTCGCTCATTAAAGAGGCCGATTTTGTGGTCAATAAGGCCATAGCAGGCAAAAACAAGGAAGTGCGCTATTACACGATTTATTACATTACGAGTCCGTATGAGCAACCAAAAGTAGTAGGAACAGAAGGCTTGTTTGTTCACATGTTCGAGAAGTATTACAAAACCGGCGTAATGACCGTTTCGGACTCCTCAACGTTAAAAGCCATTGGCGAACGCGTAGCGTCTATGAAACTCAATCTGGTTGGCAAAGTGATGGTTACGCCTATCATCAGCGATACCCTCCGCCGACCAATTGCGTTTCAAAATATTAAAGCCGACTATACGGTTGTTTTCTTCTACTCACCAACTTGTGGACATTGCCGTGAATATGCGCCCAAATTGAAGGCATTTGTGGATAAGTATAAAGGCAAAGGTGTTGAAGTAGTCGCTATCGCCATTGATCAAAGCTCTGAGGAGTGGAAGAAATTTATTAAAGAATTTAAACTTGGTAATGCCATAAACGGCTACGATTTTACACAACGTACCGATTATCGCCATCAATATGACGTTTTTACAACACCTACAGTGAACGTACTCGATAAGAACAAGAAAATTCTAGCCCATAAATTGCCCCCTGACCAAATCGAAGATTTCATGCTCTTTCACAAGCGGCAACAGGTTGCCGTTAGACCTGCTGCAGTCTCTTCCAATGCCAAAGCAAGTGTGAAGAAATAATGTAGCGTGGTGCGTTAGCCCGCGTAGCCGAAGGCTAACGCACCACGGGCTAACAATTTTCAGCGACAACTTAGCCTACGGCTACGCGGGCTAAAGCATCACACTACGTTTCATTTCATCTTCGTCCGTTTCACTAAATAAGCGGTCAGGATTTGCTCGAAACCCTGGTCGATGTCGGCTTCGATGAAGTCAATTTTATATTGACCGCAACGCATTTTCAACTCCTGGAAATACGTTTTCACGGCTTGCTGGTAGGTGTCGCGCACCTGCCCCGGCTGTAGTTTCACCTTCTCCCCAGTTTCGAGGTCGATAAATTCATACGGGCGTTCGTCGAACGCGAAATCTTCTTCGGTCTTTTTGTCGGTGACGTGAAACAGCAGCACTTCGTGCAGGTTATGCCGCAGGTGCTGCAACGCCGAAAACAGCGCATCGGCCTTTTCACTGTTATCGAACATATCACTGAAAATAACCACCAACGACCGCTTGTTAATCTTCTCGGCCACCTGATGAATAACATCGGCCGCTGAGGTTCTGCGCAATGGGCTGGGTTGTAACATCAATTGATCCAACTGCGTAAATAGCTTGTGAACGTGCGATGGCGTTGATTTGACGGGCGTTTGCAGGTCAATCTGATCGGCGAAGGTTGTCAGGCTTACGGCATCTTTCTGGCGTTGGAGCATATAGGCCAAACAGGCAGCCGCCATCACGCTGAAGGTCATTTTGCCGTACGTAGCCTCTGGATAATACATGGACGACGAGGTGTCGATGAGCAGATGACAGCGCAGGTTGGTTTCTTCTTCGTAGCGTTTTACGAACAGTTTTTCGGTTTTGCCGAATACTTTCCAGTCGATGTGGCGCGTAGTTTCGCCGGTATTGTAGAGCCGGTGTTCGGCAAACTCGACTGAGAAGCCATGAAACGGCGACTTATGCAGGCCAGTAATAAAGCCTTCGACCAACTGGCGGGCCAGAAATTCGACGTTACCATACGACCGTACCTGACCGAGATTGAGCGGTTGTTTCATGAAGGTGAAAGAGTGAAAGAGCGAAAGAGTGAAAGAGTGAAAAATCGGCGCGAGAATTTTCGCTCTTTCACTCTTTCGCCTTTAATAACGCAAAAAGAGAACCGTTCGACATCTCCGGCAGGAATTGCACAGGGAAATAACGAACGGTTCGAAGACGTAATCCAGACTTGAGTCTGTATCAGCTTAAAAAACGGGTTCCAGCATTGACTGGAAAGCGACGGGAGAACTGAAGGCAGACGGGGCCATTGCGATAGCGTGACCTTTACCAACAACCCGAAGCGACACATTGGCGATTCCTTTGGAAACCATACCAAGTGCCTGAGCAGCCGCATGCGTAAGGTCAATGACACGACCTTTGGCGAAAGGCCCCCGGTCATTGATTCGTACAATTACCGAACGTTGATTGTCTAAATTAGTGACTTCAACTAAGGTATTCAGCGGCAGGTGACGGTGGGCACCTTCGAGAGAATTTGCGCTGACGCGCTCACCATAGGCGGTCTTGCGACCATTGAACTTCCTGGAATAAAAAGACGCTTTGCCTTTCTGTATGAGGCTCGGAAGAGCCTCCGCCGGTTTTATGTTGGTAAAAAACAACATAATGGACATGATAAAACTCATACAGCTTTTGGTTACGTGAAAAAAATAGGCGGACGTATGCCGATGACATCACACATACCTGCCGCCCCCAAAAAGTGCAATTCCTGTAAAACAAAGATAGGTTAGAGTGGCTTTATAACCAAGCGATTAGCGAAAAACCTGTAGAACGGTCTCTACAAACCCGCTGGTTTTTGGGGTTATTTCGCCCCAAAATATATTTAAGCGCATTCTTTTTGTTCTATTCTGATTGCCCGTACTTTAGCAGTGATAAATCGACTAAACCTTACTGATTGTGGACGAGAGAGACCGGGAGAAAATTTACTCAAAACGGGTTCGGGCGGGCAAACGGACGTATTTTTTTGACGTCAAAGCCACCCGCACCAATGATTATTACCTGACCATTACCGAGAGTCGGCGGCAGCCGCAGGGCGATGGTTTTGTGTATGAAAAGCACAAGTTGTTTCTCTATAAAGAAGACTTCGACAAATTCGTGGAAGCCCTTCAGGAAACGGTCGTACACCTGAAAACCGAACTCATGCCCGAAGTCGATTTTTCGCAGTTTGTCCAGCGCGAACGCGACGAGCAGGACGACTTCGCCAGTGAGTTAAAATGGGAATAATTCACCAACAGAAAACATGGTACAAATGCGGTAGACTTTACTTTTAGCATACCGGGCAGTTGCCTGTAATACAATTAGCCTTCGGCTCATGTCGAGGGCTTTTTTTGTGGTACGCCATTGCGGTTGTATTTTTGCAAAGAACTAAAGAGCGAAAGAGTGAAAGAGTGAAAGAGCGAAGAATCTGCCGGATGGCTTCGCTCTTTCACTCTTTCGCTCTTTCACAATTATTTATGGGACTTCAATGTGGAATCGTGGGTTTGCCAAATGTGGGTAAATCGACATTATTTAACGCAATTTCGAGCGGGAAGGCCGAAGCAGCCAATTACCCGTTCTGTACGATAGAACCCAACGTAGGCGTAGTGACCGTGCCCGACGAACGCTTAGACACGCTCGAAGGATTGGTGAAACCGCAGCGCGTAGTGCCTACGATCATCGAATTTGTGGACATTGCCGGGTTGGTGAAAGGAGCCAGTCAGGGTGCCGGGCTGGGCAACAAATTCCTGTCGAACATCCGCGAAGTCGATGCCATTGTGCACGTCGTTCGGTGTTTTGAAGACGACAACATCGTTCACGTTGAAGGCAAAGTGAATCCGGTTTCAGACAAAGAAATCATCGACGCCGAGCTGCAACTGAAAGATTTAGAAGCCGTTGAGAAGAAAATCCAGAAAATAGACAAAGCCGCCCGCGTGGGTGATGCCAAAGCCAAATCGGAGCTGGAAATTCTGAAACACTATAAAACGGCTCTCGAATCCGGCAAAAGTGCCCGAACAGTAAATGTTTCTGACGAAGAGCGCGAAACGGCTATCGGTGATATTTCGCTACTGACTGTGAAACCCGTTATCTACGTCGCAAACGTGGACGAAGGCTCACTGCCCAACGGAAACGCCTACTCCGACGCGTTGCGGGAAGCGGTGAAAGACGAAGGGGCCGAAGTGATTGTGATTAGTGCGGGCATCGAATCGCAGATTGCCGAGATGGAAGACCCCGACGAACGCGAGCTTTTCTTAGGCGAATACGGCCTGACCGAATCGGGGTTGAGTAAACTCATCAAATCGTCGTATAAACTGCTGGGCCTCATCACCTATTTCACGGCAGGCGTGAAGGAAGTTCGCGCCTGGACCATCCACCGGGGCTGGAAAGCACCGCAGGCCGCTGGCGTCATTCACTCCGATTTCGAGCGGAAATTCATCCGGGCGCAGGTCATGAAACTCCCTGATTTTTCGCAGTTCAAGACCGAAGCAGGTGTGCGTGAAGCGGGTAAATTAGCCGTAGAAGGCAAAGAATACGTCGTGCAGGACGGCGATATTATGGAGTTCCTGCATAGCGCCTGATTGGCTGATTAGTTGATTAGTTGATTAAGGTAACTGGTCTGCCAATGGCTAACCGATGAACTAATCAACCAATTACCTATTTACGCTTGTTCACCCCTACCCGTCGATACGCCACCAACTGGTCGGCGCGGGAGGCTGGCGGACGATGATAAACAAACACTTCGTAATCGTTTTCAGTGGATGAGAAACTGCCTTCAATGTAGTTCTCATCCACTTTTGGTTGTGGCCCGGTTGTCTGAACCGTATAGTCGTAATTATAAATTCCCTGTTTCAATAACATCGTTGCCCGATACGCGCCCAGCAACGGATCGAACGTCATGCGGTTGCGGTCGTTCAACTGCCAGAAGTTGAACGCGCCGTTTACATAGACATCGACACCCGGCACTTCGGGGGTTTTAAGCGTAAAAACCGTTTCGATATAGTCGGCGTTGGTGGCTCCATTGCCGGTTTCGCGGTGGTCGATCACAAACTGCCCGTTGAAATCGTCGCTCTGGATATAAACGCCCCGGCTGCGCGGTTGATCCACCTGCACGTACGCAATATTTCGGTCGGCGGGGCGGTCGATCCGGTCGATATAATTGGCACGGGAAAGGATGGTCCGCGTATCGAAAAACCGGAACTCGTTGCCTCCCGGCATGGTGTTGCTCAGGTCGATAAGCCGATACTCCAGCACCTGATCGAAAGCCTGCACATTGGTTGGGCGCAGGCCCCGGAGCGTACGGTCGTCGCGGTAATTCTGGCGAATAACCACCTTAAAATCGTCCTGTGGCGAAATGACCTGATAGCCTTTGTAGTTGATACTGAGGTCCATTTGCTGATCCGAAAACTGGCGCGAGGGGTCTGTAGAAAAACGCACAGCCGCTGCCACATTGAGCCGGTTCTGGTACGTACTGAACCGGCGCGTAAACAGAATGTTGGTCCGGTTGCGTTCGTCATACACGACCAGTACATAGTTACCCGGCAGTTTTACACGCGGGAGCGTGAACCGATAATGGTAATACGGAATTTTGGTGTTGATCGAAATCTGATAGTCCGTAATGGGGTTGTCATTGTATTCGTAGGTGAACTCAATATCGTTCAATACGGAGCGTTGCCAGTCGGCGTTGCAGTGGATGAGTCGGGCGCGAAACGACCGGTAGTTCGCTGTCAAATCATCAAATTCGAGTTGTAATGCCACCTGTTCGTCGAGTGAAATAACGGGCGGGTTGAGCGTCTGAGCGGCTGGTTCAGCACTGCGGTCGAGGGAATTGGTGCTGACTTGCGGAAACAGCAATATCGTTTCTATTTTTGGGTCGTATATTCGGTCAATTGTCTGTAGCGACTGCGCCTGTAGCGATGTCGTGAACAGAAATAATAAAATCAGCAATTTTGGGGTAACAGTCATTCGATCGGGTTTTAGTCAGGAGAACGTTAATCGCGTACGAAATTATACAGATTGGCTATTGATAACCCCATAAAACGTTGTTTTACCCTCCCCACCTCCTTTAACCAAAAAGTCTATGGTCAATTATAATCCAAAAGAATGGTTCCGGTTTATTATTACCTTCAACCGGGCCGATACGGTACGCAAACTGCTGCCTGCGCTGATTGCCATTGGCGTTTATTCCTTTGTGATTGTTCACCTCCTCGAACTCCTGGACCTGAGCGAAAACCCGCATTTGAAAAACTTCTCACTCATGCACACGCTGCTGAGTTTTGTTATTTCGATGCTGCTGGTCTTTCGCACCAACACCGCTTATGACCGCTGGTGGGAAGGGCGGAAATTGTGGGGCGGCTTAGTCAACAACAGCCGAAATATGGCCCTTAAGCTCGATCAGCTCCTGGAGCCGACCCAAACCGAAGCGCGTCAGTTTTTCGAGACCATGATTCCTAATTTTGCTTATGCCCTCAAAAATCACCTTCGGCAGCGTTCGCCCGAGTCTGAATTTGTCGAAAGTGAGGTGTTCGGCTTTAAGAATCTCCGGTTGAGCGAGCACGTACCCCAGCAGATTGCCGTGGCTATTTTTGGCAAAATGCATCACCTGCAACGGCAAAACGTGTTGCTACCCGAACACCTGCTACTTTTGAACACCGAAGTTCAATCGCTGATGGAAACGTGCGGAGCTTGCGAGCGGATCAAAAACACGCCAATTCCTTTTTCGTACAGTTCGTTCATTAAGAAATTCATCTTTATCTACTGCATTACCCTGCCGCTCGGCTACGTCTCCAACCTGCATTATTTGGTCATTCCGCTGGTTATATTCGTCTTTTACGTACTCGCGAGCCTTGAAGTTATCGCCGAAGAAATTGAAAATCCATTTGGCACCGACGATAACGATTTACCACTCGACACCATCTGCAAAGGCATTCGCCAAACGGTAACGCAGTCCTTTGAGCATACCGAATCGCTGCTGGAATCGCCCGTTCAACAGCCGGAAACCCAAAAAGGATTTTCGTATGACCGGTAGTTGGCAGGCGTGATTAAGCCCATATCTGAATTTTGGAACAACCCGTTATTGTCGTTATTATCCCCGCCTTCAACGAAGAAAATTCGGTTGGCAAAGTTGTCCGGGCTATTCCGGCCGGGCTGGTTCAGGAGGTTATTGTTGTCAACAATAACTCTAACGACCAAACCCCCGTAGAAGCAGCCCGAGCCGGTGCAACCGTTCTGCATGAGCCGGTTCCGGGCTACGGCCGGGCCTGTCTGTGCGGAATTGCCTACGCCAAAACGCGCCAGCCAACACCCGACATCGTTGTTTTTCTGGACGCTGATTACTCCGATTTTCCGGCAGAAATGCCCGCACTTACTGCCCCTATTTTAACACAGAACGTCGATTTGGTTATTGGGTCGCGGGCATTGGGCAATCGGCAGCGTGGCTCCATGACCCCCCAGCAAGTGTTTGGCAACTGGCTGGCAACGACCTTACTCCGGTGGCTTTATCGGGTTCGGTTCACCGACCTCGGCCCGTTTCGGGCCATCCGGTTCGATACCCTGCTGGCCCTCGATATGCAGGATAAAACCTACGGTTGGACGGTAGAAATGCAGCTAAAAACCGCTAAACTTGGCTACAAATCGGTCGAAGTTCCGGTCAGTTACCGAAAGCGAATCGGTTTTTCCAAAATATCCGGCACCGTGAAAGGCACTATACTGGCGGGCTACAAAATCCTGACAACCATCGTTAAATACTGGTAAGTTGTGAGCAGCCGCATTCTCCTGTCTCCCTTCCGAATCGGCTGGTTCGTACTCTCAGCGTGCCTGTTTGCCTTGCTGGGTTATGGCGTGGTCCGCTCCCAATTTCCCCTCCTGCTTACCTTATACGGGCTGGCATTTTGGGGATACTGGCGCATCACCGTTCCACTTCGGGCAATTGACCCGGAAGAAAATCCTGAGGGCTATCATCAACCGAATCTGTTTTTGTTTCTGGCGGCTGGTTTATTCCGGCTGTTACTAATGGGTGTACTTCCTTCTCTATCAGATGATTACGTTCGATTTCTCTGGGATGGCCGACTGCTGGCGCACGGATACAACCCCTACCTTTACCTACCCAACCAACTGATTCAAACGCCTATAGCCGCCACAGCAGGGCTAACGGATTCCTTATTTCGGGGGCTAAACTCGGCCAGCTATTTCACCGTTTACCCGCCCCTCAATCAGGCTTTTTTTGCCCTGGCCACCCGGCTCTCGCCCACCAGCGTGCTGGGTGCCGTAATCGGGTTGCGCATCCCAATTATACTGGCCGACATGGGCTGCTTAATGCTGATGACCAGCCTGTTACGTCGATTTAACCGGAACCCAAATCTGGCCTTACTCTACGGCTTAAATCCGCTCGTTATCCTCGAATTAACGGGTAACATTCATTTTGAGGGTGTCATGCTATTCTTTGTCATGCTGGCGGCCTGGCTGTTTGTGCAGGGTCACGTAATGCGCTCGGCGGTCGCGCTGGCCCTCGGCATTACGACGAAATTATTGCCGCTTATTTTGTTACCGCTTGTGATCTGGCATCTGGGCTGGCAGCGCGGGTTACTCTACAGCCTGCTAACGGGGGCCGTAACGATTGCCTTGTTTCTGCCTTTTCTGAGTTTCGATCTGGCTCATAATATCTTTTCCAGCCTGAATCTGTACTTCCAGAAGTTCGAGTTCAATGCCAGTATCTATTACCTCATTCGCACCGTTGGTTACTGGGTCAAAGGCTATAATATCATTGGCCGGGCGGGAGCCGGCCTGTTTCTGGGGAGTACGGTCAGTATTTTATGGCTGGCGTTTTATCGGTTTCAGCACCAGGCTCTGCGTCACCTGCCCGTCCGCGTTCTACTTACCCTGACTGTTTACTGGCTGTTAGCGACAACCGTACACCCGTGGTACATAACCTCCCTCGTTGCCGCGTCTGTATTTACCCGTTTCCGCTACCCATTAGTCTGGTCAGGCGTCATTATT
The DNA here is from genome assembly GCA_964244845.1 of uncultured Spirosoma sp. Taxonomy (GTDB): domain Bacteria; phylum Bacteroidota; class Bacteroidia; order Cytophagales; family Spirosomataceae; genus Spirosoma. Next base: position 69,531 of record CAXTKE010000008.1, on the reverse strand, counting down.
CTGTCCTACGCCACCTATCGCGCCCTGCCCTACCACGAAAACCTGTGGCTCACCGGGTTAGAATACGGCGTTGCCATTAGTTTCGCTCTTTATGAGCTTTACTTCTCAAAAAAGGCAGGCCGTGACACTGTACTAAAAAGGAGCGTTAGATAACTTTATCTGATAAAAAATCAAAAATATTTGCAAATAGTAACACTTTTCTTTGGCTTAAGCGATTAAGCGGGTGGCTTATCTATCGTCGCTCCGGCCACCATCACCACCTCACAAGCGTATTTTATCAGGCGTAGGCGTAAAAAGAAGGTATCCATCCGGGATATAGCGCAGGAAGTAGCCGTCGATGTGTTAATAAACAAACTAAAAAATCCGCACGAACAGCCAACACACGTGCTGATGAAAGCACCATTAATTACTCGGGATTCGTCGAAAATAAAAACAGAATGTTCCTGAGTTATTATTTTTTAAGCGACTGCTTAACCGGTTAAGCGAAGCTAAACGCGCCCTCTTTTTCAACTAAAGTTTATGCAACGAAGACATTTTCTAACATCAGCCTTACTTGGTTCTACAGCGATTCTGGCGGGCTGGCCTAGACCGGAGGCTCTTGCCGCACCCAAATTAAAGATTACCAAAATTCGCTACTACGCGGCTCCCGGCTATACAAAACCCCTGTTCAATCAGGCACGCGGCATTGTTGAAATCGAAACCGACGGGGGCATAATCGGCATTGGCGAAGGAGGTTCTAAAGACATGATCGAGCAGTGTGCTCAGATGATAATCGGCGAAAATCCGTTCCGTATCGAACACATCTGGCAGAACCTCTACCGGGGTATGTTTTATCCGCCGGGCCGCGAAAAACTCCACGCGCAAGGGGCATTAGACATGGCTCTGTGGGATATTAAAGGCAAAGCCCTCGGCGTGCCCGTTTACGAACTCCTCGGCGGAGCCACCCGCGAATACGTCGAATGTTACGCAACCGGTTTCCGGGCCTCGAAAGCCAAAACCGAAGAGGAACGGGCCAGAGATTGCATTGAAGCGGGGCTGCGGGCCTACCGAATCGGGCCAACGGGCGGCAACGGCGAAACCACTTTTGATTTCTACGACAACGCAAAAAAGACGATTGACTTCTGCAAACGCATCGACGCGGCTGTGGGTGGGGGCGGCAAATGGGCTATTGATCTGCATACGCGCTTCGACACGACTGAGGGCATCAAAATCTGCAAAGCCCTCGAAAGCCTGGAACCCTATTTTGTCGAGGACATTGTCCGGTCGGAAAACCCGGATGTGTACAAAACGGTGCGGGCCATGACCAGCGTGCCCATTGCCGTAGGCGAGCAGTTTGGCGACCGCTGGGACAGTAATATGCTTATTGAGCAGCACCTGATTGATTATACCCGCTTCACCATTCCGAATACGGGCGGCATCTCCGAATTCAAAAAGTTGGCTTCTATGTGCGAGACGCATTATGTGGGCATGATTCCGCACTTCACCGGGCCGCTGGCAACCGCTACGCTGGTACATGTGCTGGGATCAAGCAGCCCCACCCGCTGCCTGATGGAACTGGGCGGTGGCGAACCCGAACGTCCACCCTACTTCAACGACGATTTTATAAACTTCAAAAATGGTAAACTCTACCTCAACCCCGAACCGGGTCTGGGCGTAAAATTCGACCCGAAAAAAGCTCAGTTCCTGATGGAAGTGACGGCCAACACGAAATACCCGCACCCCATTCTGAAAGCCCCCGACGGGTCGATTCATAACTGGTAGGATTACCCCAACCCCTCCGCAGCGGTGGGTAACTACACCCACAATCATTTATCTAAATTCTTACCTTTTCTCTCATGGAAAAACCCGACTTTACCCGTCGCGACACATTGAAAATGCTTGGCTTCGGCTCATCGGCCGGAGTACTCGGTTTGTTTGGCGGTATGTCTACAGCCGAAGCCCGCGAGCAGCAGGGCACACCCGCCTATGCCAAAGGACTGGCCCCGGTCAAGATCAAAAGCGTGAAAGCCATTGCCACCGCTCCGCAAGGTTCCAACCTGATTGTGGTGAAAGTAGAAACCACCGAACCGGGATTGTATGGGTTGGGCTGTGCTACGTTCACGCAACGGGCTGCGGTCGTGGTGGTCGCGATCAACTCGTATCTTAACGATTTTTGCGTCGGTAAGGATGTCGATAACATCGAAGACATGTGGCAATCGGCTTATGTGAGTTCGTACTGGCGCAATGGTCCGGTACTGAACAATGCCCTCAGCGGACTAGACCAGGCCCTTTGGGACATCAAAGGCAAACGGGCCAACATGCCTGTTTATCAACTACTTGGTGGAAAAGTCCGGTTTGCCATTCCCTGCTACACCCACGCGGGCGGCAACACGCCCGAAGCCGCTGCCGATAGCGTGAAGAAGTTTATGGAACAGGGCTTCAAATACATCCGAATCCAGCAGGGCGGCTACGGGGCCGTTGGGGCTACCGCCGACAAGCCCGATTTTAAAGCGGCCGGTTTTGGCGGAGCAGACGACAACTACATGAACGAACGCTTGTACCTGAAATCGGTGCCGAAGATGTTCGAGGTGGTTCGTAAACAGTGTGGCGATGAGATCGAACTGCTCCATGACGTCCACGAGCGGGTGCAGCCCATCGACGCTATCAACATGATTAAGCAGGTCGAAGAATACCGCCCGTTTTTCATTGAGGACCCGTTCTCCCCCGAAAATATGAAGTGGTTTGCTAATCTCCGGCAGGCCACGTCGGTGCCCATTGCGATGGGCGAATTGTTCAACAACATCAATGAATTTAAAGAACCGATGGTGAACCAATGGTTCGATTTCATCCGAATTCACGTCTCGCAGATTGGCGGCATTACACCCACCATGAAAGTAGCGCGGCTGGGCGAGTGGTTTAATATCCGCACCGCCTGGCACGGTCCGGGCGATGTATCGCCGGTGGGGCACGCGGCCCATGCGCACATCGACCTGGCCGTCTGGAACTTCGGGATTCAGGAAGCGGTCAGCTTTTCAGACAAAATGCAGGAAGTATTCAGCGGTTGCCCAACCATGAACAAGGGGTATATGTCCGTGAATGAAGTGCCGGGTCTGGGCGTTGACATTAACGAAAAAGAAGCCGCAAAATACCCCATCGGTACCAAGTCGAACTGGCAGGTCAGGAAGATCGACGGGACGATTATCAGGCCGTAAATCAGTTACGGCGGTCCGTCGCTACGGTTTGTGGTTCCCCTGCCATCTTCACTAAAGAAGTCATTAGAAACACGGAATGTCGGATTCAAAGCCATTCAGGGGGGTGCCCCCATCAACAGACAGTCTGATAAAAAACTACCTGCTGTGTTGTGATTGGGGGACGTCTTTTTTTCGATTGCAACTGATGAACACGGACAATTATCGCTGTATTGGCGAAACCCACTCGCCGGTTGGCGTTGCGGGCGTTTTCACCGACTGGAAAACCGGATGGGAACATAAAGGCGTCACACGCAGGCGGTTTTTTCGTCAGCAGATAGGTCAGCAAATCGACCTGCTGGCGGCTAAGTTATCCCTTAATTTGACCAACATTCCGGTCGTTATTTCGGGGATGGCGTCTTCGTCAATTGGCATGGATGAGATTCCATATGCTGCGTTGCCTTTCGCAGTTGATGGTAGCCAAACCAGTATTCGACGTTATGACCACCAGCCGGATTTTCCACACGATATTCTCTTAATTTCCGGCGTCAGAAATTCGTCGGATGTTATGCGTGGCGAAGAAACACAATTGATTGGTCTGATTACACTGCTCGACAGGTCGGACGATAAAATCGACGATGCTATTTTCATTTTTCCGGGGACGCATTCCAAACACATGTATATTCAAAACCGGCAATTGACCCACTTTGAAACGTACATGACGGGCGAGGTATTTGCTATTATGGCGAATCAAAGTATTTTGAACGATTCGGTCGATATACGTGCCCTTTCCGAACCGTCGGACGATGACATTAACGCATTCAAAAAAGGAGTAAATCAATCAACATCATCCCTTCTCTTAAATAGTCTATTTATGGTTCGGACCAATCAGTTATTTGATAAACTGACCAAAAAGCAGAATGCCTTTTATTTGAGCGGATTATTAATCGGTACGGAATTAAATCATCTTCGGGAAAAAGAAAACTGGCCGCTCGTTCTGTGTAGTGGCCGTAGTTTAGCCTTTTTTTATAAATTAGCCCTCGATGCATTACAACTCTCAAACCGCACCCTTACCATGCCTGCGGAGTTGCTTGATCGGGCTGCAAGTGTCGGCCAATTGCGTCTTTTCCACCACCATATTTTAAACCGGCCAATGTCGTGAGCCAACGTTCGTTTTCTTGGGAATTATTTAAAAAAGCACCCATTGTTGGCATTATTCGTCATTTATCTGCCGAAGACGTTCGACAAATTCTGCCTCTTTATCAGGAATCCGGGCTGACAACGGTTGAAATAACGATGAACACTGCCGGAGCGGAAGCGATGCTGAAAGAAGCCCTTGAGCACTATCCTGATACGCTGAATATTGGGGCGGGCACGGTTTGTACAGAAAAAGAGTTAGAGAAAGCACTGAAAATTGGTGCTCAGTTTATTGTGACACCCATCATCAATAAAAAAGTAATCCGAACCTGTGTAAAAAAAGGCATTCCCGTATTTCCCGGTGCGTTTACTCCCTCCGAAATATATAAAGCCTGGACATTAGGTGCGTCGATGGTAAAAGTCTTTCCATCAACCATACTCGGACCGGCTTACATTAAAGAGTTGAAAGCACCGCTTAATCAAATTGGGTTAATGCCAACCGGTGGAATTAGCCTGGCCAATATGAGCGATTTTTTGTTAGCCGGTGCCGATGGATTAGGTATCGGTAGCCAGCTATTTGATAAAACATTTATTACCGAAAAAAACTGGGACGGGTTAAAAAATCACTTTCAAAAATTTGTGAATCAATTGCCAGTAAAATCCGATTTACCTGTATAAATTTTCCAAATTGAAGTTGGAATGAACTTGTTTTGTCATTCCGACGACAGGATGAATGACAAAAACTGGTCAATTTTGTGCAAAAAAAAGGAAACCTTAAACGCTGATAATTATAAAAATAATTCCCCTCTTTTTCACCTAAATTCATTAATTCTGTGCTTATTCCCAGACGCACTCATTACCGGTGGATTATTGTCATCCTGCTATTTACAGCGACGACAATCAACTACCTCGACCGTCAGATCATTGGTTTGTTGAAACCCATTCTGGAACTTGAATTTAGCTGGACCGAAACTGATTTTGCCCGTATTGTTATTGCGTTCACCGCAGCCTACGCGGTCGGGTTGCTGGCGTTTGGGTGGTTCATTGATAAAGTCGGCACGAAAGTCGGGTATTCCGTTACCATTATCTGGTGGAGCGTGGCCGGAATGCTCCATGCGCTGGCCCGTTCTGCGTTTGGATTTGGGGTCGCCCGAGTTGGTTTGGGACTGGGCGAGGCAGGCAATTATCCGGCGGCAGTGAAGACTGTTGCCGAGTGGTTTCCGCAAAAAGAACGGGCGTTGGCAACGGGTCTGTTCAATGCCGGAACCAGCGTTGGCGTGGTCGCGGCATTGCTCATAACCCCTTGGATATTAAGCAATTATGGCTGGCAGGAGGTTTTCTGGATCACCGGCTCATTAGGGTTCGTCTGGCTAATTTTCTGGTTGATTTTTTATGATATTCCGGCCCGGCAGAAACACCTGTCTTCGCAGGAATATGCGTACATCAGCAGCAGGCAGGAAGCCGAAACGGAAGGAAAGGCACCGATTAAGTGGTTCAAATTATTCACGCTGCCGCAAACGTGGGCACTCATCACCGGCAAAGGCCTGATCGACCCGATTTACTGGTTTTTCCTGTTCTGGCTCCCCTCCTATTTCTCATTTACGTTCAAACTGGATCTCAAAAAACCAAGCCTTGAATTGATGATTATTTACACCGCTACAACCGTTGGCAGCATCGGCGGGGGCTATCTGTCGTCGTGGCTGATCGGGCGGGGGTGGCCTACGCTGAAAGCACGAAAGACGGTACTTCTTATCTTTGCAGGGCTGGAATTATCCATTATTTTCGCTCAGTTTGCCACGAACGTCTGGGTAGCTGTCGGGCTGATTAGCCTGGCCGTAGCGGTGCATCAGGCATGGGCCACAAACGTATTTACTCTGGCGTCCGACCTGTTTCCGAAGCAGGCCGTTGGTTCAGCAGTTGGTATTGCGGGCATGGCCGGAGCCACTGGCGGTATCTTTTTCCCGATGCTGGTAGGCAGTTTATTGGATACCTACAAAGCCGCCGGAAATCTGGCAGGCGGGTACAATATCCTGTTTACCATCTGCGGCTTTACGTACCTGACGGCCTGGATTATCATTCATTTACTAACCCGAAAGCCTACTATTGTCACTATAAGTCAACTCACCTGATTCAATAGAAACATGAATGAGCCAATGAATCCGGCAACAATACCCGTAGGCGTAGTGGGGTTGGGTCTGATGGGGTGCAGCATAACGACCTGTTTGCTGCTATCGGGGCATCCGGTGGTGGCGGTGGCACCCCTTCCGGTCGATCTGGAAACGGCGGAGCCGCGCATTCGGGAGCATCTGACGAAGGCATATCAGGAAGGACTAACGACCGATAGCCCGGAGTCGTATCTTCAGCAACTCACTATTACTGAGGAGTATGCATTGTTGTCAGGCTGCAAAATCGTGATCGAATGTACGCTCGAAAACATGGCCATCAAGAAATCCGTCTATGCCCAAATCGAAGCGGTTGTTGTCGATGATGCGATTATCACCAGCAATACCTCGGCCATACCGATTGGTCTGCTCCAGCGTGAAACCCGTCTGCCCGCTCGTTTTCTGGGGCTGCACTGGGCCGAACCCTCCCACACAACCCGTTTTCTGGAAATTATTTGTGGCGATTTGAGTGATGATCAGCACGCCGAATGGCTGTATAAACTGGCGCATTTTTGGGGCAAAGAGCCGACACTGGTACGTAAAGACATTCGGGGGTTTATATCGAATCGGCTGATGTACGCCCTGTATCGCGAGGCCTTTTATTTAGTCGAAAATGGCTACGCAACGGTCGATGACGTGGACCGGGCATGCCGGAATAATGCGGGTTACTGGATGACGTTGGTAGGGATTTTCCGGTGGATGGACCTGACAGGCGTACCAGCGTACCATACGGTTATGAAAGACTTATTCCCAACGCTGAACAACCAGACCGACGTACCTAAACTAATTGACGATATTGTAAAAGCGGGTGGCAAAGGCGTCCTGAATGCGCAGGGTTTTTATGATTATACCCCCGAAGAAGCGAAACTCTGGAAGGAGACGTACGAGGAATTCAGTTATGACATCCGTCGCTTAGCCCTCAAATACCCCGCCGATGTCGTGAAGAAAAAAATGGCTGGGAATGCGGATGAAAGTACACCAGGCTGAAGCCCGGTGCAACCCTAACTACACTTGACCAATTCCTGACCACCCCAATATCTCTTATGTTCATCATCGACGCCCACCTCGACCTATCCCTGAACGCGCTGGAATGGAACCGCGACTACCGGCTGTCGGCCCACCAGATCCGGGAGCAGGAAACACGCATGACCGATAAAATTGACCGGGCAAAAGGCACAGTTTCGTTGCCCGACCTCCGCCGGGGAAATGTTGGGTTAGTCGTGGCGACGCAGATTGCCCGCTTTAACCAGAGCAACGGCAGTTTGCCGGGTGCAGGCTGGAATTCGCCTGAGCAGGCCTGGGCCATGACGCAGGCACAGCGGGCGTGGTACGAAGCCATGAGCGATGCGGGCGAGATGGTGCAGATTCGGGATCGGACCGGTCTGGAAACGCATTTGACCCTGTGGCTCGATGATGCCATTCCGGCCGAAAAAAAGCCCGTGGGCTATATTCTCAGCTTAGAAGGAGCCGACTCATTAGTTAATCTGTCGTATCTCGAAAAAGCGTATGGCTATGGCTTACGGGCACTGGGTCCGGCGCATTACAGCACGGGCCGCTACGCCCCCGGCACCGGCCTAAGTGGGCCGCTGACGCCCATCGGACGTGAATTAGTACTGGAAATGGATCGGTTAGGCATCATTTTAGATGTTACCCATTTGACAGATGAGGGATTTACGGAAGCGCTGGATTTATACCAAGGTCCGGTCTGGGCGAGTCACCACAACTGCCGGGCGTTGGTGCCCCACCAGCGGCAACTCACCGACGACCAGATCAGGCAGTTGACCGAGCGCGAAGCCGTTATTGGCGGTTGTTTCGACGCGTGGATGATGAAGCCCGGTTTTACCCAGCGCGTGAGCAATCCAACCCAGTTCGGCATCACCCTCGACACTATCATCGACCATTATGATCACATCTGTCAACTCACCGGCACCAGTCGCCACATTGCCATCGGCAGCGACCTCGACGGCACGTATGGCACCGAACAATCCCCCGCCGATTTGGATACCATTGCCGACCTACAGAATTTGAGCGGATTGCTTGCCAAACGCGGCTATTCGAGCGAAGACATCGAGAATATATTTTATAAAAACTGGCTTCGGTTTCTGCGGAATGCATGGGCGTAGGGACTGATTACGAATCGAAAAGCAACAAAAATTCGTTGGCAACACGGGCAAAAATTCTATATTCGAGCAATGGGCTTACAGCGTGTTTTTGTCATCCCGACGAAGGAGGGATCTCACGCGTCAGGTAACCTTGAGATCCCTCCTTCGTCGGGATGACAAAAACGCAACGATTTCGCATCAGCGTGAAGAAGTCAACTTCTACAAAAACGATTATAATCATTTACCTCCCCTCGACCATGAAATCTACACGTCATTTTCTGCTGGCTGTTCTTTGTTTAATGAGTGCATTATCGCTGGCGCAGCCGTACAGCATCGTTATCAAAGGCGGGAGACTCATCGACCCAAAAAACAACATCGACGCCCTGATGGACGTGGCCATTACGGACGGAAAAGTGGTACAGGTTGCTAAAACGATTGACACAAAAGGTGCGAAACAGGTTGTCGATGCCAAAGGCATGATCGTAACGCCCGGCCTGATTGACATTCACGGACACGTTTTTCACGGCACCGAACCCGACCATTATCTGAGCAACGGTTTAGTAGCTATTTCGCCCGATGGTTTCACATTCCGGGTGGGTGTTACCACCATTGTCGATGCGGGCGGGGCCGGTTGGAAGTCGTTTCCGACCTTTAAAAAGAACGTCATTTTTGCCTCAAAAACCCGCGTACTCTCATTCCTGAACATCGTTGGCGAAGGAATGCGGGGTGGGGTTTTTGAGCAGGACACCGCCGATATGGACCCGAAGATGGCCGCTCAGGTTGCCCTCGAAAATAAGAATGATGTCGTTGGTTTTAAAGTAGCTCATTTTCAGGGCAAAAGCTGGGCACCGGTCGATCATGCCGTTGCTGCCGGGAAACTGGCCGATATGCCGGTTATGATTGATTTTGGCGGCAGCGTTCCGCCCCTGCCCCTCGAAGACCTGTTTATGAAACACCTTAGGCCGGGCGATATTTTCACGCATACCTACACGCTGCTGGAGGGGAATGTCCGCGAGACAGTTGTAGACGAAGCGACCAAAACCGTGAAGCCGTTTGTGTGGGAAGCCCGTAAAAAAGGCATCGTGTTCGATGTGGGCTATGGCGGAGCAAGTTTCAATTACTCGCAGGCGATTCCGGCCATTAAAAACAAATTTTATCCAACCACCATCAGTACCGACCTGCATACCGGCAGCATGAACGGTTCGATGAAAGACATTCTGAGCATTATGTCGAAGTTTGTGGTCATGGGCATGGACATACCGAGTGTAATCAAAGCCAGCACGTGGACGCCCGCTCAGGTGATTCACCGCGATAATCTGGGACACTTGTCGGTAGGGGCCATTGCCGATGTTGCCATTCTGTCGATGCGCCAGGGCACATTCGGATTCTACGACAAAACCGGCTACAAAATGACGGGCAAGCAGAAATTCGAGTGCGAAATGACCATCAAAGGCGGTAAAGTGGTCTATGACCTGAACGGAATCGCCAACCCGATTGCTACCCGGTAAGGAGGTATACCCCACCCCAACCCCTCCCCTAAAAAAAGGGGAGGGGCTTTGTAGCGGGATAGCGATTCCCCTCTGGGGTAGCCCCTCCCCTTTTTTTAGGGGAGGGGTTGGGGTGGGGTAACCGTGGAAGCCATTATTTACTCAACGCGAAAACGCGCACAGGCAGACCCATACTGCCAACCAGCAGTTCGGTTTGTCCGGCAACGCGCACCGTAGCCAGGTCGCGTACATCGCCCGACCACAAGAGGCCCGATTGAGGCATGGATGCGTACGAAAACTGCCCTTTCCCCCGATTTAAAAACAACTGTCCCCGGTTCGCGTCTTCCTTGCCGAGCCGGACGCGGTTATGCTCGCGGTTTCCCCCGATGATCAAATCCAGCAAACCGTCCTTGTTCACATCGACAGCCGCGAGGGCGTAGGCCGGGGCCATTTGCGCTTCGGTCGGGAGGGGCTGCATCACAAAACGAGTCGTTGCACCGGCGTTACCTGTATTGCGGAATAGCACCGTTTGGAGGTTGGCGGCATCGAGTTTTTGGGCGTTGCTTAACTCATCCGGTGTGAACAAGTCCGTAATGGTGGCTTTCGCATAAGTAGTGTAATCCGTAAATTTTTTTCGCAGCGGCACCATCTGATCGAGCATTTCGTCGCGGGCGTTGAACGGATATGGCTGTTGGGCGGCTTTGTCGTTTCGGTCGTAACCCGCCAAAACAGGCAGCAACGCCCCGGCTGGATTTTTAATACCATAAAGCAGTAGCGGACGCTCCGGCGTTGCCCGAAGCTGACTATTCAGTCCGGCGTTTGCGGCTATTATATCCAGATTACCATCATTATCGAAATCCCTGACTATCAGCCGATTCCAGCAGCCTGTTGTGGCGGGCAATACATCTTTGAGTTGCTGTAATTTTCCGTTCTGGAATGAGAAAGCCTGCACGGGTCCAAAGTCAGTAGTCACAATCAACTCCGGCCGACCGTCGCGGGTGAGGTCCGCAAAGGCGGCATCGGTTACCATACCGAGTTGCGCCAAAACAGGTTGCTGACTCGTTACGTCCGAAAAATGCCCTTTCCCGTTATTCAGAAGCAGATGACTCACGGGTGTTTGGGGATAAAGACCCGGTACGACCCGTGCGCCAATAAACAAATCCGGGTCGCCGTCGCAGTCCACATCGGCCACGCGAACGCAGGACGCACTTACCCGCACAGCGGGAAAATTGGTTGCTTTTGTCAGATGACCTTTGCCATCGTTCAGGTACAAGCGGGTTTGCAGACGGGCGTCATCAGCGGAGAGTTCGTATCCGGCACTGCACACCACCAGATCTAAATCTTTGTCGCCGTCAACGTCGGCCCACTCGGCTCCCGCATCTACGCAGCTTCGGTCGGCCAGTAGAGCGGGTTGGGACGTGGGTGTTAAGCCGGTAGATTTGCCCACAAATATTTGTCCACCCTGTCCGCGTCCGCCCCCAATAAACACATCGTCGTGCCCATCGCCATTTGCATCGCCAACGGCAAAGCAGGGGCCGGTTTGCGAGAGCATATACGGTAGCAGCGGCTGAATTTTGAAATCATTAATTGCTTCCTGCTGATGCGTCACGGGTAGGTTACTGAGTGCCTGCCAGAATGGTTTCGGCGAGGCAATCGGACGCACTCCACCCGTTGGCGCATAACTGATAGCCAGTTGGTTACCTGCCGCGTTTGGCCGTACAACCTGCTGTTTGCCATCGGCCCAGCGCACCCGCACCGAATCGACAGAGGTACTTTTTCCGATGCCAAATACCAGCGGCCCGTACATGGCCGACTGGAAACCCCGCACTGGCTGAAACTCCTGTACCTGCATCCGGCCAGCCGCCCAAACCGTTACCCGTGTCCCAACCAGTTTGGCCGGATTCGGGCATTTTAGCTGGATAGTCAGGTGGTGATTCGGACTCATCTTGTCAGAATGATTTTCGTAAATACTCGCTTCGGCGTTTACGTTATTGACTACCAAGTCCAGATCGCCATCGTTGTCTAAATCAGCATAAACAGCCCCGTTCGACTGCGACGGTTCATCCAGTCCCCAGGCCGTCGTTTCATTGTCGAAGGTTAGTCGATTGGCCGGAATGCCGGACCACGGAATGCCGGACCACGGATCGCCCGACTGCGCGTCTGCGGACTGCGCGTCTGCGGACCGATTTCGGAAGATATAATTCGGCTCGTTGATGCCCGGCATTTTGGCGATGACGGCCATCGGATCGGAAGTTTTACCTGTTCGGCGTGCCGTCAATTGCTCATCCATCGTGAACTTCAGAAACTCCATGTTCGTATAATCACGGGCGTATCCGTTGGTGATGAACAGGTCTTTCCAGCCGTCATTGTCGAAGTCAGCAAACAGCCCTGCCCAACTCCAGTCCGTGTTCGAGACACCCGCAAGTTGACCGATTTCGGAGAAGATGGGAATGGAGGAAGAACGGAACAATGGACCAGACTTCTTTTCTTCCCCCATATTCAACTGCAACATATTCCGCATGGTCTGGTGATGGAAACCCGACCGGAGCAACTGCGTGTATTTGTCGTAATTATCGTCGCCGGAGGTCAGTTTGATGCGCTCGTTGTGTTCGGGGAGCATGTCGAGGGTGAGCAAATCCATCCGGCCATCGTTGTTCACATCGGCAGCATCGGACCCCATCGAATAGAGCGACGTGTGTCCCATTGCATCCCGCACAACCTCTTTAAATTGACCGTTCTGCTGATTGATATACAGATAATCGTTTTCGTTGTAATCGTTCGATACGTAAAAATCAGGCCAACCGTCGTCGTTGAAATCACTCACGGCAATGCCCAGCCCAAAACTCAATACGTTGGAAATCAGACCCGCCGAAGCCGATACGTCCACAAATTTGCCGTTCTGATTCTGGTATAACTTGCTCGAATAATTGGCATTTGTCTGCTGTTTATACTGACTAATCATTCGGCTGAATCCGGCGAACTCCTGCACCGAATGATTCAGCAGGAAACAGTCCAGATCACCGTCGCGGTCGTAGTCGAAAAACGCGGCCTGGGTGGAATAGCCTGAATCATCGAGGCCGTACTCGGCGGCTTTTTCCGAAAACGTTGGACCTCCATCCCGGAAATTCTTATTGTTGATAAAGAGCAAATTACGCCGAAGCTTCGTATCCGTGGCCGCTGAACGACAAACGTAAATGTCGAGCCAGCCATCGGCATTGATATCCACCACCGATACGCCCGTGTTCCAGCCCTCGGCCGCCCCAACACCAGCGGTTTGTGTAATGTCCTGAAATGTGAGCGTTCCCGAACCCGGCTCCGTTTTATTTAGGTAGAGTTTATTGGCGTTGAGGTTGCCGGTGAAATATAAGTCCGTCAGGCCATCGTTGTTGAAGTCGCCCGCTGCAACACCCCCGCCATTGTAAAAATAGCCGTACTTCAGCACATTAAAATCGGGCGACTCTTCCAGCGAATTTTTGAACGTAACGTTGGTTTGCGACGACGGTAATTTCTCGAACAGCGTACTATCTTTTTGCCCACACGATGACAGAATACTGAGGCAGAGAAATGCATAGGGTATCGATTTCATAATGTGAAAGTAAACACGGAGAGACGGAGAAAAGCACAGAGCTAACAGAGAAATTTTCTCCGTGTGCTCCGTGTAATTCTCCGTCTCTCCGTGTTAATCGTTTAACAAATTTAATTCTTATCCCACCACAACGGCGTCGTCACCTTATCGGGTCCGCCCAGCAGGGTCTCGGCTTTCTTGGCTTCGACCGTGTTTGTTTGCTGTTCTACAAGGAGGATCGGAATCCGGCGCAACACACCACCGGACGGAATATCGGGGTTGTCGGAATTTACGGTGGGGTACAGTTTCGGAAACCGCGTCCGGCGATATTCAGCCCACCCTTCAAATCCATCGGGGAACAGTGCCAGCCACTTCTGCGTACCAACCTGCTCACGCTGTACGGCTTCGGTGCTGCCCCAGGCTACGGGGATGTTGCTCAGCGGAGCCGACTTCAGGTAGTCATTGGGGGCTATGGGTGTTTTAGGGCTGTTCTGGTAGGTAGTAATGGCCGCAGCATCGGTAACGCCCCACTGTTTGAGGGAGTTTTCGATGCCTTTCAGATAAAAATCCTTCGCCGTTCCGCCCATGTTCCAGCCATTGAGTGCCCCTTCGGCCCGCAGAAAATACGACTCAGCCGTAGCCATTACGTTCTGGGGTGTTGCCAATCCGGTCGATGTCCAGCGTTGACCCACGTGCGAGTTATAATCGGCCGTATTGATGGTTTCCGTTAACTGGGTTGTGGCTAAGCCATTCCGTAAACCCTCATACGTACTGGTTTTCACGGCGGGCAGAAAATAGGTTGGCAAACGTGGATCTTCGTAGCCTTTCAGCACCGACTCCATAGCCGCACTCATCCGAAACTCGTTCCAGTCCGACATGATCGAAAGACCATTCCCGTCGTTGCCTTTTGTGCTGCGGGTAACCAATGCATCATCGTCGGGGCTGCTTGTAAAGACGCCACCGGCTACGGCTGCTTCCGCTTCCGTTTTGGCCCGGGCCGGGTCCACCTTCGAGATCCGCAGGGCCAGCCGAAGCCGAAGCGTATTGGCAAACTTGATCCACTTGTTCACATCACCGCCGTATATCAGGTCGAAAGTACCAAAGGGCTTATCGGCCGTTTTCGCTTTCAACACGGTTGTGGCAGCCGCTAATCGCTTAAAGAAGTCATCGTAGATGGCTGGCTGCGCGTCATACGGTACGGATGTGGCGGGTTCACCGGCTTTAAAATACGGAATCGGCCCAACGTAATCCGTCCAGCGATGAAAGGTGTACACCCACCAGATGCTGGCCAGCGCATACTCCGCCGAATTAGCGTCCGTACTCGACATAATCGTTTTCAGTTGCGGCACAACCTCCGTGTACATCTGGGTCCAGGGGCCTTGCAGCCAGTCCATCCGAATAACAAAGCGGTCGGAGGGGAAATACGTGGCTACACACGCAAAATACTGTGCATACTGATCGGAGAACAGGTTTTCGCCAACCTGGTAGGTGTACTGGCTCAAAATACCCGCCGACTGTGCTTTTGAAAACAAGTACGGAATTTCGCCCGCCCCAATAATGGTTATCTTCGTTTGATTGGTATTAATCTCGTCGAAATTTTTCGTACAGCCAGCAGCCCATAACAGGGGAGCCGAAAGGCCAGCCGCCACAATCGTCTGCCGCAAAAGTGTTTTGTAGGAAGTCATAGTTGACAATGATTTCGGGTTAAAAAGAAAGTTTCAGGTTTACGCCTAAGCTCCGGTTTGAGGGCAGGGTTCCGTACTCAACACCCTGAAAGTTACCGTTGCCGATGTTCACGTCGGGGTCAAACCACATCGTGCGCTTACCAACGCCGGGAATATCCAGAATGGACTTACCCCGGTAAATCCAGAACAGGTTACGAGCCACAAACGACAGCCGGGCCGATTTGATAAAGAAGTTCGACGGCACAGGAATGCCGTAGCCCAGCGACAACTCACGAACGCGAAAATTGGTGGCATCGTAGGCAAAAAATTCGCCCCAGCCGTAGCGTTTTCCCGATACGGTCTGCCAGAATTGCTCGGCCGTGATGGCCTGCGCATTGGCTTTCCCCGCGCCTTCTATCGTTTTGCCATCCGCGCCGGTCACGCCCGCCGTTGTGGCAGGCAGCACCCAGCCACCCTCGCGTTTTTGGGCCGTTACTTCTGGAATACCGCTGAAAGCCAGATTCATCTCGGTACCCGATACGGCAATACCCCCTACCCGGCCATCCACCAAAACACGGAGCGAAAAGCCTTTAAAGGTGAACGTATTCGTCAGGCCAAGAAGCATTTTTGGGTTGAAATTACCGATATATTCCTGGTCTTTCGTAGCAACGGGCAGTCCGGTCGATACGATTGAGGTTTGCCCGCCAGTGGTTTGCGACTGCGACGAAACGACGTACTGCCCGGCCGCATCGCGCTGCCAGCGGTAGGCCACCAGATCGCCGTATGAGCCGCCCTCCTGCACAATCGGCGACGCCGACCGGCCATAGCCACCCGACAGGAATGCCGTTTTAATATCGGGCGAAAGGCTAATGATTTTGTTCCGGTTCAGGCCCATGTTCAGCGTCACATCCCACGAGAAACGATCCGTTTTAATGGCCGTTCCATTGATCACCACTTCGAGACCCATATTGCGAATGTCGCCCGCGTTGATGTACTGATTACTGAATCCAGAAGCAGGTGCCAGCCCCAGTTTAAGCAACTGGTTGATCGAGTTCGTTTTATACGCCGTAATGGTTGCGCCAATGCGGTTGCTCAGGAAACGCGCATCAATACCCACTTCTAAGCTTTTCGTGATCTCCGGTTTCAGATTTCCAATGGCCTGCGTACCATCCCGGCTGATAAACCCGTTTCCAGCCCCCTGGCTGTAGGAATAGTTCGTTTGCAACAGATACGGATCGGCCCCGTTGCCCACCTGCGCGTAAGACCCGTTAATCTTCAGGAACGACAGCGGCCCCGACAGTTTCAGCAGATCCGACAAAACAACCGACGCGCCAACCGACGGATACTGGAACGAATACGGTTTGGGCAACGTCGAGGACCAGTCATTCCGCAAACTGGCGTTCACGAAAACAGCATCCCGCCAAGCCAGCGATGCCTGCCCGAACAGCGACTGCGTCTGAACATGGGAAAAATCATCACCGAGGCTCAGGTTCGTACCAAAATTCAGGTTGTACCGGTTTGGCACATTTAGTCCGTCTGCCAATGCATTGGTCGATTGGTAGCGCGTGTCCTGAATGATGCCACCGGCCTGGTAATCGAGCGTAAAGTCAGGGCCGAGTTTGTTTTTCCCTTCGATCAACAAATCATACCAGCTTTGGGTATTGACGATGTTGTTCCGCGAGAATTTACCACCCGCCTGATTGGCCCATAAAATCGTTCCCTGCCCGTAGCTTTCTTCATTTTTATCGAAGTACTTATCGAGGTTAGCCCGGCCCTGTATGCTCAGAAAGTCGGTTACCTGATACTTCGCCAGCACAAACCCGATAAGCCGGTCGCGGTATTGATTGATCGCGGTCTGGTTTACCATCCAGTACGGATTCTGATAGATGGACGACAGGGTCGATGGCCAGGCGGTCGGTGTAGGCTGGCCGAACGAATTTTGAACTGCGTAGTTCTGGGCCGTACCCAGGCCCACGTTCCGGGGAATCTGATAGATGTCGATTACCGGCGCATTTTCTTCACCGGTCCGGGGTTTGTTTACCACCGCCTGGTTAATGTACGTCACTTTGGCATCGGTTGATAGCTTCGAGCTGATCTGGTTCGACAGGCGCAGGTTGATGGTGTGCCGGTTCAGGTTATTGCCCGGCACGGTTCCCTGCAACGAGTTGTTGGTATACGACAGATACGTCTGCGACCGCTCCGAGCCGCCCGTGATGCCGATGGAGTTATTAAAGCTCACGGCCGTACGGAAGAAATCCCGAATGTTGTTTGGCTGAGCCGAATACGTATCCGGTTGGCCGAGGTAGTTGGTATACGCCTGCCCCGTCATAGCGGCTCCCCAACTGGCACCAACGGCCGGGTCCAGTTTTCCACCAACGCCCTGCCCGTACTGATTCTGTACGAACGGCAAGGCGAACGGTTTATCGACCGACACACCGGCATTAACATCGACCGCCACGCGACCTGCTTTTCCGCGTTTTGTTATGATCAGGATAACGCCGTTGGCCGCCTGACTACCATACAGGGCGGCTGCCGATGCCCCGCGCAGTACCGTTACGTTCTCAATATCATCGGGGTTGATGTTCGACGCACCATCCGAGTTGGCCACGCTGCCGAAGTCACTGGTGGCCTGCCCGAACGTACTGTTGTTAATGGGCACCCCGTCCACCACCATCAGGGCATTATTCGTGCCCTGAATGGAGCGGTTCCCCCGCAACACAATCCGCGAACCGCTACCCGGCCCGCCCGAACCCTGCGTGATGTAGGCACCGGCAATTTTACCCTGCAACGTATTGAGTACGTTCCCGTCGCGCACCTCGTTGATTTGGGCAGGCTTAATCGTCTGGGTGGCGTA
This sequence comes from uncultured Spirosoma sp., assembly GCA_964244845.1. GTDB lineage: Bacteria > Bacteroidota > Bacteroidia > Cytophagales > Spirosomataceae > Spirosoma. The sequence continues at coordinate 51,393 of CAXTKE010000008.1, read as the reverse complement.
ACTCAAGGCTTTGGCTTCCCTCTTAATGCCTAAAGCGGTCACCACAACTTCAGTCAGTTGACGGTCATCGGCCACCAGTGTTACGGTAAGTTGCGTTTGGCCCGGCGAAAGGGAAATGTCTTTCGAAACATAGCCGACCGATGAAACGGTTAGTACAGAGTTTCCGGCCGGGACTGATAATTTAAATCCTCCGGAAGCGTCCGTCGTAGTGCCCTGCGTGGTTCCCTTAACGACCACGTTTGCGCCAGCTATTCCCTGGCTTTGCTCATCGCGCAGTGTACCGCTTAGCTGCCGGTCCTGTGCCCGAAGCGACCCGATTGCCAGCAGAAAAACCAGCAGACAGGAAAGTAGGTGTTTGTACATAATGGGTAGTTTAAGTTAGGTAATTGTAACAAGTAAAAAATATAATTCTTTTTAATCAAGTTTATTAAAAATTTTATTTCAGACGCCTGCACACATCCCTGTGTTATGAATCATACTGTAAGCTCGCCCGCCGGGAAGCGTTCGTGCTGTTGTGTCCTAACGTTTTGCGTAGCTGAATGCAACGAATCAACGGTCAATCTGAGAAGGATAAAGCCACAGAGGAGTTGCTAATCAGGCTCTATTTTTCGGATAAAGGGCAAACGGCACTCCACAGGGCATTATACACATCAATGGGGAAGAGTACGGCGAGTGGTCATAAGTAGCAGTGGGCTAATGAGACTATTCCATTTTAATGATAAAATAGTGTGGAAATTTAGTCTTTAGGCGGGTACAGTATAGCAGCGGTCGAGGTTCGTTACTGGGTAAATAGCTTCGTTTTTGGTTGTACAATCGATTGTCATCCCGTGCGCAATCGATTGTCTTAATTGGTGATTATTTCAATATTTTATCTATTACCTTTAGTAAATTCTACCGATTTGGCTTTTGATGAAAGAATTCGTTACAATTAAAGACATAGGCCGTCAATTAGGCATATCGCCCTCAACCGTGTCCCGTGCTTTGCAGGACAGCCCGCGCATCGGGGCTAAAACAAAGCAGGCCGTACAGACGCTGGCTAAACAACTTCAATATTTCCCCAATACAACCGCCCGTAATTTACGGCGCGGCAAAACGGGCGTCATCGCCGTTATCCTGCCCGAAATCCGGGAAAATTTCTTTTCGGAAATCGTGAATGGTATTGAAGAGGTTGCCTTTACCAATCAGTCGACAGTAGCCCTGTATCAGTCGCATGATCGCTACGAGCGGGAAAAGCACATTTTGGAGACACTGGCCTATAACCATGTCGATGGGGTACTGCTCTCCGTAGCAACCGAATCCCGGCAGTTCGGTCATATCCAGCGGCTGCTTGATCAGGGATTGCCAATCGTTTTGCTTGATCGAATTCCTCCGGGCATTCACACCCATCAGGTCGAATGTGACATGGAAAAGGGGGCGTATGATGCGACCAAATGGTTAGCGAAACGGGGCTGCAAACGCATTGCACTCTTAAACGGCCCACAAACGCTGGTTGCCAGCGAAGAACGGTACCGAGGCTACATCAAAGCCCTGGTTGATGAGCAACTGGCCGTTGAAAACTGCTTAATCAAACGCGTTGAACTGATTAATACGGACATCGCTGAGAAGATGAACCAGTTGCTGGAAACGGCCCAACCCGATGCTGTATTAGCCTTTAATGATTATGTGGCATTAGATGCAATGCAGGTATGCCGTAGTCAGAATAAACGGATCAATCAGGATATTTCCTTTGTTAGTTTCGCCAACCTACCCCTAACATCTTACCTGGAACATCCACCCTTAGCCTCTATTGAGCAGTATCCCTACAAGATGGGCTTTACGGCTGCGGATATTTTGTTAAAAATTATTGGTGGGACTTTAGAGAAGATGGTGTTGCAAAAAATTGTCATTGAACCAGAGTTGGTAGTCAGAATGTCCAATTTTGAAAAAACGTTGTCCGGTGTGGAGCATGAAATAAGAGGTCAATAGTAATCCCGGCAGGATTGTACGCAGTAGTATCAGGCTGTGCCACAGGCAGTAATTAGTTATATTCAGGCAGGTGGGCGTGGGTATTTTTCTTCGTTGCAACGACCGCAACCCCAACAACCTCGGCCAGGCACTGAAACCGACCCAACCCATACGCTGTCAGGCAGAGGTTTTTGACGTTATGGGCGTATAACGGTGAACTTGTCCGCCAGCCTCAGGTTGATAGACAATCATTGTGAATAATTTTTCACTTAAAAGACCCGCTAAATGCGATTGTCAGCCAGTCTATTTATCGTTTAACGCCATCCCAGATAACGGAGAACGTAAGATCCCAATCGCTCTCACTGAGTGGTTTTCCGGTGAAATGCACCTGTCGGGCCAGTTCGTCGAGCATACCGCAAACCAGTGTAACCAACAGGTACGGATTGGCTTCCTTGATAATGGTTTGTTGTTGCCCCTGCACAACCAGATCGTAAATAGGCTGCATCATAGCGGCTTCTTCGGCTCGTATAGATTCGGTTTCCAGAGCATAGGGAGAGCGAAAATACTGCTCGAAAAAAGCCGCATATTCTGGATTATTTAAATTGTCATTCAGGTAGTTACGGGTTATTTTCTGAATTTGCACACGCAACGGATCCGTCTCGAAAATACCCGCTTTCAGGTCGCCGAGACTTTTGCGAAGCAGATAGGCATACAATCGCTGAATCAGGGCGGGCTTATCATCGAAGTAGATGTAAACGGTGCCCGTTGCTACACCCGCTTCTCTGGCCAAATCCGACATTTTCAGCCCCGACAGCCCGGTTTGCCTAATAAGCCACAGGGCTGTGTCAAGAATGAGTTGTTCTTTTGCTTCGTCTTTGGTGCGCATAATTATGAACAGAATAAAGGTGCAAAATAAATTGACTATAAATTCACCTGCAAATCATGGGTGAATTTATAGTCAATTTAGAGGTACTATTGAACCTGTTTAAGTAGCCAGGCAGAATTGGCTATATCAGCTTGTTTGACCCATCGGGGCCAGAAAATTTCATAGTCCACGTTGATTTAATACTCAACTACAGCCTTGATGACTTCTTTTTCCGGGTCATAAAGCGAGGTAAATTCATCGGTCAGCGTGTCGAATGGTAGTCGATGGGTGATATACCCGTCAATATCGAGCAGGCCCGATTGCATCAGCCGGATGATCTTCGCAAAATCGGCCGGATAGGCGTTTCGCGATGTCTTCAGCGTTAATTCTTTCTTTTGAAAATACGGATCGTCAAAGGAAATATCGCCAATAAAAAGACCGATATAAACCACCGTTCCGCCCGGCGCAACGTACTCGAAGCACTTCTCCATCGAGGCCTTGCTGCCCGTCGCGTCGATGACAACGGTGGGCAGATCACCCTTGAGCAGGGTTTGCAAGTCGTCGGCTACCGTATCACCACCCAAAATTGTATCGACACCGGGGCATTTTTGGGCGACGAAATCCAGCCGTTTCCGGTTAATATCGAGGGCAATGATCCGGGCGGCTTTAAACTGCCCCATCAATATGGCCGCAATACCGATAGGCCCTGCCCCAACGACCAATACAATATCATCGGGCTGAATAGCACCCCGTTCGATGGCGTGGCTGCCAATCGCGAGCGGCTCAATCACGGCAATCTGGTCGAGACTAAGGGCATTCGCCGGAAATACGTGGTCGGCCAGATACACGATATACTCCTGCATGGCCCCGTCTTCATGAACACCCAACACCTTTACATTGGAGCCGCAATGAGTCTTTCCATTTCGGACGGCCTGATCGAATGAGGTGTTTCGGTACGGCATCACGGCGCAGCGGTCGCCTATGCTCAGGTGCGTCACTCCGTCGCCCAGTTCGACCACCTCGGCGGCAATTTCGTGCCCCAGAATTCGAGGGTAGGCGAAGAACGGCTGTCTGCCGTGGTAGGCATGTAAGTCCGTTCCACAAATGCCAAGTCGCCGGATTTTCAGCAGCACTTCGCCGGCGGCTGGCTTGCCCGGATGTTCTTTCGTAATCTGCTTTAACTCACCCGGTTGTTCAAGAATAATTGCGTTCATAGCCCGATAGGGTCAAATTCATTAAGGTATACAGGTAATCGTTCAACGTCTCCCTTATGGCAGAAAAGCAGCCACTACCAGGAAAATACCGTCGTTATCAACAACGCCACGCGGGCTGTGGGTTTCGTAATAGGTGACGAACACCACAGCCGCTATTTACCGGGCGGGTTCGGTTATAGATGGCAACCCGTTTCACCACGTTCAGTTCAAACCAGGCTGATGACTGATAAGTGACTCAAAATCCAATTCCGACAATATAAAACGTCAATTTCTGCATAAAATTACTTGATTAGTTAAAAAGAAGTGTACCTTCACATCCAACAGTACTCTACTGTACTGTCTTTATGTAACGTTGACAAATGTAAAGATTTCCTAACAGTGTAGGCATGAATAACACGCTCATAGACCACACCATCGACCAGCCCAAATACCAGCAATTGATTGAATCTGTATTGACCGGCATCGAGCAGGGGACGCTGGCGTTGGGGCAACAACTGCCGTCGATCAATGAACTGGCGGGGCAGCATGGCGTAGCAAAAGTGACCGTAACGAAAGCCTACGAATCCCTGCGGCAGCGGGGCGTTGTGCGGGCGCGGCATGGCAAAGGATTTTACGTGGCTACCACCGATGCGCGGACACCACTCAACGTGCTGGTGCTGTTCGATACGCTGAATGCCTACAAAGAAACGCTTTATGATTCGCTGAAAGCCGCCCTCCCACCCGATGCAACCTTACATATTTTCTTCCATCACTACAACCGAACGCTGTTTGAGAGCCTGATTCGCAACAGTCTGGGCCGCTACAATGCATATGTGGTCATGCCGCATTTTACTGAAGATGTATCGGAACTGGTCGGGCTGATTCCCGCCGATAAACTCCTGCTTATCGACCAGACGATACCGGCCTTACCGGGCGACTATACCGCCGTTTACCAGGATTTCGAGCGGGATATTTACGACGCACTCATGGCGGCTTCGGACCAGCTTCGGCGTTACCGGAAACTGACATTAGTCTTATCGAAAGACCATTTTCAGTACGTACCAGCGGCTACGTTGACTGGTTTTCAACGGTTTAGCCAGGACAGCGACCTGCTTTGCACGGTAGTTGATAATTACCGCGACACGCTGGTTCAGGCCGAAGAAGCGTTCTTACTCTTCGCCGAGCGGGACCTGATTGCTTTTATCAAACAGGTGAATCGGGCGGGCTGGACATTAGGGCAGGACATTGGCCTGATTTCGTACGACGATACGCCGGTAAAAGAAATTTTGGCGGGGGGCATCACCGTTATTTCAACGGATTTTGCGCAGATGGGGCAAACCGCCGGTCAACTCTTGTCGAACCGAAAACGGGCGAAATTAGCCAATCCGGGCGGCCTACTCCGGCGGCAATCGCTATGAACAGGCAGTTAGGCATCCGTATGTACATATGGAAACAGGTGAAAAACAATACAGCCCGGTAGATGCTAACCAAAACTATGAAAAAACGCCTTCTCTTTCTCGCCTTAGTATTTCTTAATCAGCAACTTACGCGCGCACAGACGTCTGCTTCGACCGGGCCGTTAACGGTGTCCGACAACAAACGCTATCTGGTTCGTCAGGATGGAACGCCGTTTTTCTGGCTCGGTGATACGGCCTGGGAACTCTTCCACCGGCTAAACCGCGAAGAGGCCGACAACTACCTCAAACGACGGGCCGAGCAAGGCTTTACGGTCATACAGGCCGTGGCCCTGGCCGAATTCGATGGACTGAAAGAACCGAACCCTTACGGCGAAACACCCCTGCTCAACAACGACCCGACAACGCCCAACGAAGCCTATTTCAAACACGTCGATTACATTGTGGACAAGGCCGCACAGTATGGGCTGATGATTGGTTTTCTGCCCACCTGGGGCGACAAAGTGTTTAAGGATAAATGGGGCAAAGGGCCGGAAATTTTCACGACCGCCAACGCCCGGACGTATGGACGTTACCTCGGCAACCGGTATAAAAATCGCCCGAATATTATCTGGATTATGGGCGGAGACCGCAACCCACGCGACGGTTCGTCGGACGTAGCGATCTGGCGCGAAATGGCCGGGGGCGTTCAGGAAGGGGCCGGTGGAGCCGACAGGTCGCTGATGTCATTTCACCCGCAGCCGAACGGTACGCAGGGTGGTGCATCACAGTGGTTTCAGACCGATAACTGGTTCGATTTCAATATGCACCAGAACGGTCATTGCCGCTTTACGCCCGTTTACGACAACATATCGGCGTCCTACAACCGCCAGCCGACTAAACCGACAATGGACGCCGAGCCGATTTACGAGGACCACCCGGTGTGTTTCAACGCGAAAGAGTTAGGTACGTCCAACGCCCTCGATGTTCGTCAGTTTGCTTACCTTGACCTCTTTGCGGGCGCATTTGGGCATACCTACGGCTGCCATGACATTTGGCAGATGTACAGTGCGAGCCGCCCGGCGGTCAACGGTCCGCACCTGTACTGGCCCGAAGCCCTGGAGTTACCCGCTGCCAATCAGATGCAGTTTGTGAAGCGGTTGATCATGGCGCGACCCATGCTCGACCGCGTGCCCGATCAGTCGATCATCGTGGAAAATAACCTGACGCCTGCCGACCGGATTCAGGCAACGCGGGGCCGCGATTACGCCTTTGTGTACACCTCGTCGGGGCGACCGTTTTCGGTGAATCCGGGTAAGATTTCGGGGCAGTCGATTAGCGCAAACTGGTTCGACCCGCGAACGGGAAAAACGAAACCAGCCGGGTCATTCGCGAACCAGAAACCGCAGCAATTCACCCCACCCGACAGCGGATACGGCCACGACTGGGTTCTGATTCTGGATGATTCGGCCAAAAACTACCCGATGCCATGAACAGACAATATGCCGCTTACTAATTCATAATCAGTGGTTTTGGAAATTTATTGTATCTTTTCGGATAGTCAACTCTCTTCCATTCACCAATCAAGTACTAACCCCAATCGTCTATCTGATGAAAACAGGACTCACCGCATTTATCGTCTGTTTGCTGACAACCGCTTCGCTGCTGGCCCAGAATGTACCCACCACTGGCCTGCCAGCCACACCCAAACGACCCGTTACCGATACGTATTTCGGCAAAAAACTTACGGACAATTACCGCTGGCTCGAAGACGTAAACAGCCCCGAAGTGAAAGATTGGTTTAAGGCGCAGGGCGATTATACCAACACCGTGCTGGACCAGATTCCGGGGCGCGATAGCCTGATCGAGGCTTTTGTACAGTACGATAAACTGCGGGCTATGCGTTACGCCGAAATCAGCAAACGCGGCAATATGTATTTCTACCGCAAAACACTCCCTACCGAAAAAGTGGGCAAACTCTACGTCCGCGCTGGAAAAACCGGGCCGGAAACGTTGCTTTTCGACCCATCGGCCTACGACAAAAGCAAAACGTATTCCGTAACAGCCTTCACGCCAAGTCCAGATGGGAAGCAGATAGTCATCGGTTTGCAGGAAGGTGGGGCCGAACTCTCCACCCTGCGAACGATGACTGTAGCGACTAAAACCTTCCGGCCCGAAAGCATTACGGCGGTGTTTGGCGGGGGTGTTGCCTGGTTGCCCGATAACAACGGATTTCTGTATACACCCCAAAACTCAAACGACCCGAAAGATCCCAAAGGCAATCTCGACACCAAAGGCCGGGTACACCGCCTGGGCACAAGCCCAACTACCGACCCCGACCTGTTTTCTCGGGCTAAAAACCCCAACATGGGAATCCGCCCCGATCAGTACCCGATTATGTTTCTGTCCGACGATGATAGCCAGATGTACGGTGTGTTAAGTTCGGTGGACCGGCGGACGGATGGATGGGTAGCCTCACCGGCAGACCTGAGCAAATCGACCATTTCATGGAAACGGTTAGCCACCCCCGCCGATAGTGTTTACAGCTTTTTGAAATTAGGCAACCGGCTGTTTCTGCACAGCGTTAAAGGGGCGGCCAATGGCAAAATTCTCGTTACCGATGCTGCCAATCCGAACCCCGCAACGGCCACCGTGCTGCTGCCCGAAAGCAAGCTGAATATAACAGGAATTGTATCCACAAAAGATTACCTGTTTGTGACCCTCAACGATGGCATCAACGACCAGATTCGACAATACGACTCCCGCAGCAACCAATGGGCCGATGTACCCCTGCCGCTGACCGGCTCGGCGGGTGTTATGCCGCTCGACGCGCCCCGCAGCAACGAGGCTATGATCTATATCACGTCGTGGAAACAGCCGGTAACACTTTATGAGTACAACCCGACGGATAAGAAATTGGCTATCAGTAACTTCGATGTGAAAGTAAACTATCCCGGCACGGATGATTTGGCGGTGGAAGAACTCGAAATCCCCGGTCACGACGGTGTGATGGTGCCGCTCACGCTGATTTACCGGAAAGGATTGAAGAAGGATGGGCAGTCGGTATGTTTCATGGATGGGTACGGTGCTTACGGCATTTCGGCGACGCCCGGTTTCAGCACGCGCTACTTAGCCATGCTCAACAAAGGCGTCATCGTAGCCGAAACGCATCCGCGCGGTGGCTCCGAAAAGGGCCAGAACTGGTACAAAGCCGGGTATAAAACGACCAAGCCAAACACCTGGAAAGACTTTATTTCAAGTGGCGAATACCTGATTAAGAACGGCTATACGTCGGCGGGCAAGCTCATTGGCATGGGGACCAGCGCAGGCGGCATTCTTATTGGGCGGGCCATCACCGAGCGGCCCGATTTGTTTGCTGCTGCCATCAGTAACGTGAGCTGCTCCAATGCGTTGCGGATGGAAGAATCGCCCAACGGCCCGGTCAACGCACCGGAGTTTGGCACCGTAAAAGATTCGACCGAATGCATGGCCCTGTATGAAATGGATGCGTTTCAGCACGTGAAAGACGGCACCAAATACCCGGCGGTGCTGTGCGTTGGCGGCATGAACGACCCACGCGTGATTGTGTGGCAACCGGGCAAATTAGCGGCTGCGTTGCAAGCGGCCAGTACATCGGGCAAACCCGTACTGATGCAGGTCAATTACGACAACGGGCATTTCACGGAAGACAAAAAAGTAACGTTCCGCAACTTCGCCAATATGTATGCTTTCGGGCTTTGGCAGGCCGGGCATCCCGATTTTCAGCCCGTCAAGACGCTGGTTAAGAAGTAGGATAACGTGAACTTGTAGTAAGGCGGGCGAAAACCCGCGCTTTCTAATGTACAGTCGCGGGTTCCCACCCGCCTTACTACAAAATTAACCTGAATCACTTTTCTTCCAGATACCGCACTAAATCGGTGATAGACCGGATACCCAGTTGCCGGGCCTGTTTCCGGCGCATCATCAGGCAGTAGCTGTTGTTAAAGCCCAATGGTTTGAGCCAGTTTAAGCTGTATTTTTTCTGAAATTGCTGTTGGCAGAACCAATATACCGAATCTGACTGCATCGGGAGTTGTTGCAGCGTGGCGGCTGATGGCTGTAGAATCACTAACAAACCCGTGCCGGTATATTCAGGATAAAAGTCAATAGCCCCTGTGCGGAGCGCGTCGAAACAGATTTGCGTACCGCCCAGGCCCGTTTTCGTTACGACGCGCAATTGGGTCTGGCTTTCAATGAGTTGCCGGTAAATCTCGGCCAGAATGTACTGCTCCGTGAATACCTTCGACCCCATTACCACCGTTTCGGTGCGTTCTCCCGGCGCAGGAATTTTATATAAACCGGTCTGCTTCAAAAAGTCACGCGCAACCACTTCCGGCGATTTCTTTTGATAATCAACGGCATAATTTAGCGCGGTCATCACCGAATCAGTGAGTTTTCCGGCCAGCATGTTGAGCGTTGGGCCGAGGTCGGGATGTCGCGAAAGGGTTGCCTGACGAACGACCGGAGCGGCCTGATAGGGCGGAAAAGCATGGCGGTTATCGTCGAGCACCAGCAAGTCGAAAGCGTTAATTCGACCGTCCGTGGAGTAGCCGCTGATGATGTCCACCTGCCCCTGCCGGATGGCTTCATACATCAGATTCTGGTCGATCAGTTTTGGCTGTAAGGCAAGCCCATACATTTTCTGCAAGCCCGGATACCCATCCGAACGGCCATAAAACTCGTGTGCAAAGCCAGCCACGAGTTTATCCTGACTGCCCGACAACAGCGAGAAAGCCGATAAAAAAGGAACCAGTACCACAAACGCCAACGTACCGACCCGGAGTTTTCGCCCCGACAAATGCTGCAATCGGGCCAGTCCAAAATCAAAGCCAATAGCCAGTAGTGCGGCCGGAATAGCACCCGCCAATATCATGTTCGTGTTGCTCAGGGCAATGCCGCTGAAAATAAATTCGCCTAAGCCACCAGCGGCTACATAAGCCGCCAGCGTTGCCACACCCACATTGATGACTGTTGCCGTACGAACACCCGCAAAAATGACCGGCAACGCCAGCGGCAGTTCGACGTTGGTAAGTACCTGATTATCGGTCATACCAACGCCCCGCGCGGCCTCTTTCACCGATGCACTCACTTCCGTAATACCGACGTATGTATTGCGAATGATGGGCAGCAGGGCGTATAAAAACAGCGCGGTCAACGCCGGACCAACGCCAATGCCCATCAACGGAATCAGGAAACCGAGCAGGGCCACACTGGGCACCGTTTGCAATACACCCGCTACGCCCAGCACACTGTTTGCCAGCCGTTTTTGGCGCGAAATCAGAATGCCAAGCGGTACGCCAATCAGCAACGCCAGCAACAGCGACACGAACGTTAGCCCGATGTGCGTCAGGGTCTGCTCCAGCAGTTTATCCGCATTTTGACGAAGGAAGGCAAGCATGGTTTTTTTAAAACACAGAGACACAGAGGGTTCACGGAGAAAACAGAGACTATTTCTTCGTGCTCTCTGTTTTACCTCCGTGCCTCTGTGTTAAAAATTTCTTCTCATAAATCCAGAAAATCGCGGACGAATTCATTGGCGGGTTGATTGCGTAAGGCATTCGGAGGCCCAATCTGCACGATACGGCCTTTGTCCATCAGCGCGATGCGGTCGGCCAGTTCGAGGGCTTCGCTCACATCGTGCGTAACCAGAACGACCGTTGTTTCCAGCAACTCACTCAGCCCGAACAACTCCCGCCGAACGTGCCGACGCGTAAAGGGGTCGAGTGCCCCGAACGGCTCATCCATCAGTACCACCGGGGGCTTTGCGGCCAGTGCCCGCGCCAGTCCAACCCGCTGCCGCTGTCCACCGCTCAGTTCGGCGGGGTAACGCGATAAAAGGCTTTCGGGCAGTTGAAGTTTGTCGATCAATTCGCGGGTTCGGTCCTGAATAACAGCCGGTTCCCAGCCAAGCAACTTTGGCACAGTAGCTATGGCCTCAGCAATCGTGTAATGCGGAAACAAACCTCCGTCCTGAATCACGTAACCAATTCGCCGACGCAGTTCGGGGCCGGGTTGCTGGCTAACGTCCACGCCATCGACGGTAATCGAGCCGGTGGTCGGTTCGATCAGCCGGTTCATCATCTTTAGCGTCGTCGTTTTTCCGCAGCCACTTGTACCCAGCAGCACCAGCGTTTCACCCCGCTCGATACGCAGCGAAACATCGTCAACAGCGGTGTGCGAAGCAAATTTTTTGGTCAGGTTCCGAACGTCAATCATTCGGTCACCTTAACGCCTTTCCAGAATGCAACCCGGTCTTTAATCTGGCTGGCGGCTGACTTGGGGTCGGGGTAATACCAGGCTGCGTCGGGGTTATCTTTTCCATCCACCCTCAGCGAATAATAGGACGCCAGCCCTTTCCAGGGGCACGTTGTATGCGATTGACTGTCCGTGAGAAATTCAGGTTTTACCGAATCTTTCGGGAAATAATGGTTGTTTTCGACCACGATTGTGTCGTTGCTTTCGGCGATGGTCTGGCCGTTCCAGATAGCTTTCATGATTTTGTAGTTGTAGAGTTATAAAGTCGTAAGGTTGTAAAGTGGCTGGCGTATCCACCAATGCCATCTAAGGTTTACGTAAAAAGTGTGCATTTGTCATCCCGACGGAGGAGGGATCTCAAGTATCAGCTAATGTTGAGATCCCTCCTCCGTCGGGATGACAAAAACGCGTCGGTTCATTAATCTTAGACAACCTTACAACCCCATAACGCTACATCTGGTTTTATTTAACGATTTGCACCTCAATCACTGAGTTGTCATATACCCGGTGCGTGGCTTTCTGGAAATCGGCGGCATCGGCTTTGAAGATGTTATCCACATACTTCTGTGGATTACGGTCGATGAGCGGGAACCACGTACTCTGCACCTGAACCATAAGCCGATGGCCCTTTTTGAAGGTGTGCAATACGTCCTGTAACCGAAAATTCACGTCGGTTATTTCACCCGGTTTAAACGGTTCGGGTTTCTCGAACGAGTTTCGGAACCGGCCTCGCATAGCTTCCGAACGAACCATCTGCTGATAATTGCCAAGCGTAATATTCTTATTCGGCATATACGGATGGTTCGCTTCGTCGGGCGGATACACGTCGATGAGTTTCACCACCCAGTCGGCGTCGGTGCCGGTCGTACTCACTTTAAGTTTAGCCGTAATTTCGCCACCCAGCGTCAGATCTTCGGTCAGTACGTCGGTCTGGAACGTCAGTACGTCGGGGCGACGACCTGCAAATCGCTGATCCTCAGACATGTAATTAAACGGCGTAAACCCCTGCGTCGTCGTGATGTCTTCGGTGTACGGAACGGGTTTCAGCGGGTCACTGATAAACTCTGAGAACGAGTTGCCGCTCGGGTCTGCCGAACCCATTACCCTGTTGGTTGCCAGACTTCCGTCTTTCATCAGGTAATATTGCTTCGTCTGCGCGTCGGTAGCGGGCCATTTGTCAAACGTTTTCCACTCGTTGCGGCCTGTATTGAACAGGTACGCTTCGGGCAGACCGGTTTTGCCATCATCCGCGCCTTTCAGGAAGTGCGTAAAGAATTTAGCTTCGATATTGCGCTGATAGAACGTAGCGACGCTATCGCCGAAATAGACATTGCTGTGCAGCGTATGACCCGTCTCGCGTGCCCATCGGCCATGCCCAAACGGCCCCATAACCAATGTGTTATACGTACCGGGGCTATTCTTCTCAATGGTTTTGTAGATGTTCAGCGGGCCGTATAAATCCTCAGCATCGAACCAGCCACCAACGGTCATAACGGCGGGGCGAACCGTTTTCAAATGCGGCAAAATGCTTCGTTTCTTCCAGAATTCGTCGTAGTTGGGGTGCTCGACGGTTTCCTGCCAGTAAAAATTATCCTTGTAATATTTGTCGACGTTTTTGAGCGGGCCGAGGTCAAGCTGCCATTGAAACCCATCTTTCGATTTGGTGTTGATAAATGCATTATTGTACCAGGCTTCGGTGGTTGGCTGCGGATGTTGAATACCGAAAACCGGGTAGGTGAACAGATACGCCTGAATAAACGCGCCGTTGTGGTGAAAATCATCGAAGAAAAAGTCCGACACGGGGGCCTGCGGTGAGGCCGCTTTCAGAGCCGGGTGCGCGTTGGGCAACGAAGCCGCCGTGTAAAAACCGGGATAACTGATGCCCCATTGACCAACCTTCCCGGTGTTGTTCGGCACGTTTTTCAATAGCCATTCGATGGTGTCGTACGAGTCTGAACTCTCATCGACGGGCGTTCCCGCCGTTGAAACGGTGGACTGTGATTTCTTTTTGCCTTTCGCGGCAACAGCCGGTTGCTGGTCGGTAACAGTAGGCGTCATGTTGGTCCAGGTTCCTTCCGATGCCCAGCGGCCCCGAACATCCTGATACACAAAAATAAACTTGTCGCGCATGAGCGTTCCCGATGGCCCAAGCTGGGCAGGGTACGCATCGGGGCCGTAGGGTGCCACGCTGTAGCACGTCCGCTGCATCATGAAGGGATACTTAATAGTTGCCGACGCGTCTTTCGGCACGTACACCGTTGTATGCAGTTTGGTCCCGTCGCGCATTGGGATTTTGTACTCTGTTTTCTGGTAGTTATCGCGGACGAAGTTGCCGGTAGATGTCAGTTGTGCCTGCGCCGGGCGGGTCAGGGCAAACGCGAGCAGAGCGTAAAGCCAGTATTTCATAAAAGTTGATGGGTATTGATGGCGTTGTTATCCGTAAAGATAACGATAGGGTAGCTATTGGCTACCAACAAAAAACGCCCGCTTTAACAGGGCGTTTTGATTTTCGTAAAGGGTTATTTATAAATCACGGGCTTTCACACGCACAGGTTTTCCATCGCGTTCAATGACTAATGTATCATCGTCTCGCTTGGCTTTTTCCACTAACCGTTTATGAGCCAGCCGAAATCCGTCCATTACTTTTTCAGTAATGTCTTCTTTTTTACCTGCCGTTTCCATATTTAGTCAATAAAGAGTTCCACAATGTTTCATCCTGAATCACTTCCTGCATTAACAGACCGCTTTTTGCTACTTCAATAGGTTCTTTACCACTGTTATTGACAATCAAATAAGAATCACAGATTGGTAGGTAAAGGGAGAACAGGTTTCTGAGTGCCCGTTCGTATCGGCGATATATAACATCCGTTGGAATATTGTGTCCACCCATCGAAACACGTTTTGCCACTCGACTAACAGCCATTTCGGGTGAGGATAAATATACAAAAAAAAGTGTGATAGTGTAACCGGCTTCCTTCGCGCGTCGAATTGTTTGCACGTAAGAACGAGTTGACAAGGTGGTCTCAAAGGCGAAGTCAATGCCTTTCTCCAGCAAAAAGTCAATTCGGTGTAACATGATACGTCCAGCTTCAAACGCGACCGAATCAGGCCGAAACGGTGATAATCCCCGCGCAACCGCAACGGCGGCCCGGCTCATCAGCATTTACAAACTCCCACACATTCAATACCTCCGGCAACAGCGTATAAGCCGTGGTCGTTTTTCCGGCTCCGTTTGGTCCGGCCATGATATACAAATTCGGCATCGTATCAATCTGTCTCGTCGAGCGTAAAGATATGCTCTACAGATTTGCCAAACACCTGCGCCAGTTTCAGAGCCAGAATCGTGGACGGAACGTACCGGGCCGTTTCGATGGAGTTGATCGTTTGCCGGCTAACGCCAATTCGGTCGGCGAGGTCGGCTTGTGACAGGTTCTGTTCGGCCCGCTCAACTTTAAGCCGGTTTTTCATAACGCCAGCAGGTTGTTCGTATTCCGGTATAGCAACCATCGGAATCGGGCAATGAATACCAGCAGTACGGTGAACATGTTATAGACCATGACGTTAAAAAATGCCATATCATAGACCGTCAGAATAGCAATACCCAAAACGATGTAATTGGCATAAACGCTCCATTGCAATGCTTCGAGCCGTAGCTGACCAATCATCTCATCTTCAACTTTTTCTCGTGAGAATGCAATGAGCAGCAGACCGATGATAACGCCAATGGCCGCTGCTTCATCGGTCAGGTTTTGGGTATCCATCAAATGCGTTATTGAATTGCCGGATTCAATGGTCATTGGCTTGTTTAGCATCTCGGCAACCAGCCAGCCAATATTAAAATCAGCATACATGGCAGCTAAACCAAGCACTGCTGATGGAACAAAAATCAACCAGCCAATCAGCCGGAAACGATGCGGAAAAAGCCATTTCGTTTTCATGAGAATGTAAAGTTTGTTTTACACATCAAACGTAAAGCAAACTTAGTATAATGTCAAGTATATTTTACATATTCTGCAAAAAATTAGCCCGATTAGTTAGTCGGGCGTTTAATTCTGTAAAATTAGAGTTTGAATATCCGGTCCATCAGAAGCCACTTCTCACCCGGTTTATCGATGGGTAGTGCCTGCTGATAATACCACATCAAGGTTTCCCACTCCTGCACTTTCGGGTTGGCGGCATCGGCGGCAGATTTGGCGTCGAATGAGAAAGTTTCGTCTGTTTCCATTAGCATGAACAGCCGGTTGCCGACACGGTAAATTTCCAAATCCACAATGCCCGATTCCCGGATACTGGCGTCGATTTCAGGCCAGATACGTTCATGGTAGCGTTCGTATTCGGCAATCAGGGCCGGGTCGTCTTTGAGGTCGAGGGCAAGGCAGTAGCGCATATTTCTGAACCAGGATTTTCAGGATTTAAATGATTTTCAGGATTTTGTGTACGTTTTGTTGCTTTTTTTAATCAGGAAAATCATTTAAATCCTGAAAATCCCGGCGGGGCCGCCCGCGCGGTCAGATTAAGGGACATACGTTTCCAGCACCGTCATATCGCCGTCGGGCACGAGTGTGACTGTGTTGACTGATGCGGGAATCAGGACGCATTGGCCCATTTTCAGCGGTACGTTATAGCCGCCCTGCGCTTCGACGGTGAGCGCGCCCGACACGCAAATCAGAATCACGAACGAGTCGATGTGCGTGTAATCATGCAGTACTTCCTGCGTGAAATTCAGCACGTTCGTTACGAAATAATCGCTCGTAACGGCGTTCACGCTCTCGTTTTCTTTCTTATCGTATTGTGTTTTATACTGGCCATAATGCTGATAATCAATGGCATCGACGGCCAGCTCGGTATGCAGTTCGCGGGTCTTGCCGGTGGTTGCATCGACCCGGTCGAAGTCATAAATCCGGTATGTTGTGTCGGATGTTTGCTGAATTTCGGCCAGAAGCAAGCCTTTTCCGATGTAGTGAACACGACCGGCGGGCAGAAAAAATACATCGCCGGACTGGGCCGGTTCAATGTTGAGCAGTTCCTGAATGGAGTTGTCGGCAACGGCTTTCACGTACTCGTCTTTTGTCAATTCCCGGTTAAAACCTGAGTTGAGTTTTGCCCCTTCGTCGGCCTGCATGATGTACCACATCTCGGTTTTCCCGAATCCGCTTTTGCGTTCTTTAGCCAGTTCGTCGTTCGGGTGAACCTGAATCGAGAGGTCATCGTTGGCGTCGATGAACTTGATTAACAGCGGAAAACGATCACCATATTTTTCGTAAACGTGTTCTCCAACCAGATCGCCTTTGTAGTGCTGAACCAGTTCGTGCAGCGATTTCCCCTGCAAGCCGCCCTCTTTCACCACCGATACGTTCCCTTCCACATCGGATACTTCCCAGGTTTCGCCACAGTTAGGCAGCGGAGAAAAGTCTTTCCCCAGAATCGTTTTGATTTTCTGGCCTCCCCAGATTTTATCTTTAAAAATGGTTTCGAACGTGAGCGGATACAACATAATTATGAATGAGGAATTATGAATGAGGAATTATGAATGAGGAATGATCTACACGGTTAACTAACCAGAATTTGATGGCTGTCATGACTTGCAGGAGTCACTTGCTTTCCCGCGCCGATGCTTTGTAAACGCCTATTTCGGCTAATTGAACGGGACCGTTGGCATTTGTAATAAACAGACGAAGTTTGGCTGATGTTATGGCCGGGAAACGAAGCAGCCGTTTGTAGCCCACCGTCGTAAACGGTTGAAGTGATTTCCAGTCGGTGCCGTTCCAGTACTCGACCCGTCCGCTGCCAACGCGTTGGCCGTTGGCAATGTTTTCCTGAATGGCTATGCGGTCGAACGTTTTTTCGCCACCAAGTTCAATCGTCAGGGGCTGATTGGCCGAGACGGTAGTGAACGTTGTCAACTGTTTATCCGTCAGTTTAGGTTGTTTGGCAACCAGATTCAACCTGAACGTTTCGTCCAGAATACTCCGAAACTCTTTTAAACTGGTGATGTCGGCTTGCGAGAATAGCCCCTCGCGGTTGGGCGGTACGTTGAGCAGCAGCAAACTGTTCCGACCAACCGACTGGTAGTACAAGTCCACTAAATTCTGCGCCGAACGGACTTTCGTATCCTCAGCAGCATGATAAAACCAACCCGGACGTATGGACACGTCTGTTTCTGCCGGAACCCACTGTTTGCCTGTTGCGTCGCCCCGGTTGAGGTATTTTGGGTCGGCCACACCCGGAGCCAGCCCCTCGGTATTGATGGTCGACCAGCAGGTTTCGCCCGCGTTGCCCGACTCATTACCGACCCAGCGCACATCGGGACCAGCGTCGGAAAACATCACGGCGTTGGGCTGTAGCTGACGAACCATAGCCCAATAACCGGCAAAGTCATACGTCATGTCTTTGGCGTTTTCGCCCTTTGCCCCGTCGAACCAAACCTCCGATATCGGGCCGTAGTTCGTCAGTAATTCGCGAAGCTGCCCTTTGTAATAATCGTTATACGCGGCCGTGCCGTAGCGCGGTTCGTGCCGGTCCCATGGTGACAAATACACGCCGAATTTCAACCCAAACTCGCGGCAGGCATCGGCCACTTCGCGCACCACATCACCTTTCCCGTCTTTGTACGGGCTGTTTTTAACCGAATGTTCAGTGAGTCGGGACGGCCACAAACAGAAGCCATCGTGGTGTTTGGCTGTAATGATTGCCATCTTGAAACCGGCGTCTTTCAGGGACTTGATCCACTGCCGGGCATCGAGTTTGGTTGGGTTGAAAATAGCCGGACTTTCGGTGCCATCGCCCCATTCCTTGTCGGTGAAGGTGTTTACCGTGAAGTGCAGAAAAGCCGTTGTTTCCAGTGGTTGCCAGGCTAACTGGCGGGGGGTAGGCTTAGGTTGGGCGTCTGTATAAATTGCTGTTAATAAGTTGGCAGCGAATAAACCAATAAGGCAAGTATGCTTCATGATGGCAGAGTAAGCTATGTATTTGACATGCAAAGAAGCCTATAAATTTGGTCTGTTACTTACCCCAGGGAGCGTTTTTTAGCCAACAGCCAACTAAGTCCTAAAGAGTGCGTTTCAGCTTGTGGCACAGATGTCATCTTTCCGTTTCGGTGCCCAAAGAAGATGACATCTGTGCCACAAGCTGAAACGCACCCGTCCTAAAGGTCATCAACGGGTGCGGATCACGTGGAGTCGGCTCAGTAGTGATTTACGTGTCCCGTCGGGCAGGGCGATCTTACAACTACCCAGAATTACCTGCTGCGTTTCAACGCGGTCGATATGCGCTACGTTGATTAACAGCGACTTTGACAGCCGATGAAAAAACAGGGGTGACAGATGGCTGCCCCAATAGCCCAGATTACCCGTCAGCATCAGGGGCTGACCTACCTTACCAGCAGGTGCAATACGTTCAAAGGCTTCGTTAGTCAGGTAAATGGCGGTGAAATTACGGGCAGCTTCCAGGTAATAAATATCCGATTGCTGAACACGGCTATACCCCTGTTCGGTTGGCAAATAGATGGGATCGGCCGTTGACGTATTGGTTATTGGCTCTCCCTGCTGAAAATTATGAACAGCTAACTGAATCTGCTGAACCAACTCCTGAGGGCGTAGTGGTTTATTCAAAAACGCATAGGGATGGGTATTTTTGGCCCGTTCAAACGTTGCAGCGTCCGTTGCGCCTGTCAGATAGATTAGTGGCATCCATTGGTGACGAAGCAACGCACGGGCCGTTGCAACGCCATCAGGTTCAGCGGCCAGACCCACATCGACCACCGCCACGCTAACCGCTCTACTTTCAATCAGGCGGATGGCCTCTTCGTAAGTCCGGGCAATACCGCTGACTTTAAAACCTGCTCTGAGTAGCGTCTCTTCGATATGAACAGCAACAATCAACTCATCTTCAACAATCAGAACATGTAAAGGTTGTTTCATGGTATGTTTAGGAATTTACTGTTAATGGGCGCCGACAGGTCAAACGTAACACCGGGGGGGCCACTAAATTTATATTCGCCCCGAAGTTGTTGAACCTGAATAGCAATCAGACGCAGGCCAAAACCTGTAGACTCAGTCGTTATATGTGTTCCGGGACCATTATCCTGCACCTGGATTCGCAGGGTATCTTTCTCGCGCCAGCAACGTATCCGCAGGGCCGGGTTGGGGTGGTTAGGGAAGGCATACTTGCAGGCATTCGTCACTAACTCATTAATTATCAGAGCAATTGGAACGGCCTGGTCGATATGTAGAGGCACTGGTTTCAGTTCATAATCCGGTTGAATGGCATCATACCCATAGCTGTGCATAATGGCCTGAACCAAGTCGGGGATAACGGTCGGCAGTCCGGGCGTTACGAACTGATCTTTATCATACAGTTTCCGATTTAATAATGTCATTGTATACACGCGTAGCTGGCTTTCTTCCATAGCCCGTTTAGCATCTCCATCGGCCAGTTGATTCGACTGCAAATTCAACAACCCTGAAATAGTCTGGAGGTTATTTTTCATTCTATGGCTTTGTTCCTGCACCAATTGGGCGTTCTGAAGGCTAATGCGTTTGTTCTGGCGATTTAACCGGTAAAACAGGAACCCGGTAATCGCCACCAGTGCCAACAACCCTGAAAGTGCGTAGGTATATTGTCGTTGCACCTGTAACTGACTATCGCGCAGGGCCAGTTTAACTTTTTGGGTCTTCAGGATCGTTTCGCGTCGGCTGGTTTCATAAGCCACATTTAACTGGGCAATAATCGCTCTTTGTTCCGTAGTCAACACGATATGACGCAATGAATCGGCTATTCGAAGGTGCTTGTACGCCTGTTGCCAATGGCCGGTTGCCTGATGCCAGCGTGCCCAACTATACTGAATACTGACGGGTACGTATGCATCAACCTGGCCTTGTCTCTGGTAATGCTGAGCGTTCAGCAGGTGTTGCCTGGCTGCTGGCATCTGATTCAGTACTATATGAGCATTAGCGAGTTCTACGTGCAGGGCAGCGCAGTTGTGGTACATTCTATGTTTCTCATAAATACCCAGTGCGTACATCAGCAACGGGATCGCCTTTCGTGGTTCACGCTGCGCCAGAATGCTCCCTTTGACAAAACGAGTAGCGGCTATGTCCTTAGAATTATTCAAGCGCAACGCAATGGATTCGGCCTGCTGCAGATACCAGACCGCGCTGTCGGCGGAGGCTGTCGGCGGCTGGTCAGATAAAGCGGGGCGTTGTTTAACCAGCAGCCAATGGAGTTTACCCAACTCGTTATAGGCACTCATCAGGCTGTGAGGATGGTTTAGTTTCCGGCTGTTGGCTAATGCCCGATAGGCATAGGCAAACGATTCAGAATAATTCTCAACGTATGTGCTACTACTCGCCAATTGCACATAGACTTTGTTTAATTCAACGGAAGGCCCTCGCAACTCCCGAATACGAAGTGTGTAAAGTAACCACCGACGGGCCGATACGTAATCGCCGGAAGCCTGATACCGCTTGCCCATCAGGTAGGCTGATTCCGCCATTGCCAGGGTATCATGCCGGGCCAGAGCCAGTCCATAGTCGGCCTTAACCTGAGCAAGTTTTGGGCGTGGGTCATGCTGGGCTAATGTAACGCCCGACGTCAGCAGCAAAAGCAGCAATATCAAACAATTCATTGGTATGGTGCAGGGATAGTTTCTAAACCTATACGTTTAGACCCTTGTGATGAGGGTGCGTTTACCTTCGCCCCAAACGCGAATTGACCCTAAAACAAACCCGATTGCGTTCGTTTCTTAAACTCTGTTTTGCACGAAGCCGATACATCGAGAACGGTTCCGTCAGTCATTTCAACCTGCCCGCCCCGCCCGTTCATGTACGATTTCAAATAGGCCAGATTGATCAGATTAGCGTCATGAATCCGGTAGAAGTTGGCGTCTCTCAGGGAGTCTTCAAAATCATCGAGCGAGTGAGCGATTTTACCCAGAAGATTCGTCCCGTCCTTATCCTTTACGCCAAAAAGATTGACACATCCCTTATGACTCTGGCAATAAACGATGTCCCTGACGTCAATATAAATCCGGCCCTTTTCGGCAGGAATACTAATTCGGCCAACTTTCCTGTCCGATCTATCAACGGCTTGTGTGAGTTGATGATGATGTTCGGTTCGGTCTTTTGGCGACCGGGCGAGTACTTTTCCTATCGCCCTGACTAACTTATCGGGGTCGATGGGTTTAAGCAGGTAATCGACGGCATCGGCCTGAAACGCCCGCAATGCGTAGCTGTCGTGGGCTGTACTGAACACCACGTCGAAATTGATTAGCGGTACGCCACCCAGCAGGTCGAAACCCGTTTTGTCGCCCAGCCGAACGTCCAGAAAAACCAGTTCGGGTTGGTGCTCGTCAATAGCCTTTAGCGCGGCATCGACGGTCAGGCAATGGTCAACTACCCGAACGGTATCAGGACAATAGTGCTTCAGCAGTTTGTCGAGTTTCTCTAAGCAGGGTTTTTCGTCGTCAATGAGTAAAGTTTTCAGCATAGCGTGGTATCGATAAAGAATAGACAATTATGTTGTTCAGGCAATGGCAAGCGGCAACACGACGGCGACTTCGGTGCCTTCGCTCAAATCGGAGAGGGTTACGTAACCGTTGGCTTTCTTAAGCCGGTTAATAATTTCGATTCGCGCCTGGGTGATGCTCATACCGTGTGATTTTCGCTCCGGTTGCGCCTGCCTGATTTGAATGGCTTTTTCCCGTCCGATACCATTATCTGTTACCGTACAAACCATCATGTCATCGGCCTGGCGAACCCGGATGGTAATCAGCCCTCCCGATTCTTTCATGGCTAACCCATGCCAGATGCTGTTTTCAACGAACGGCTGGAGCAACAACGGCGGAATCATGGTTCGTTTCGGGTCGAGGGCGGGGTCAATGTCAATCTGGTACGTGAAGCGGTGACTAAGCCGCAGACTCTCCAACTGGATATACAGTTCAAGCGTTTCCATGTCTTCTGCCAGCGGAACTTCTTTGCGGTCAGAGTTATCCAGAATGGCCCGCATCAGGCTGGCAAACTTGGCTAAGTACCGATCAGCCGTGAAGGGGTCGTTGTTCAGCACATAGTTACTGATGGAATTAAGCGCGTTGAAAATAAAGTGCGGGTCAATCTGGGAGCGCAGCACTTTCAACTCAGTATCAGAGATTAAGGCACCGAACCGCTCGGCTTTGACCTGCTCATCGGCATCGCGTTTGCGCTTGTAGAAAAGGAAACTTACGCCTGATGCCAGAATTAGTACACCCGCTCCGCCCGCAACGGCATTGCGGGTTGTTTGCTCCTGTTTCAGGTCAGCCGCGTACTGGGTTTTCAGTACGGCAGCGCGCTTTTCCTGCCCGAATCGTTCTTCTTTACGGGCGATTTCCTGTTTTTTGCCATCATTCAGAACACTATCGCGGAGGGCCAGCGACGTTTCAATGTAGGTAATTGCGGGCTGGCCCTTCTTCTGGGCTATGTAAATAAATGCCAGCAGTTGGGTAATCTGCCGTTGCAGCTCAATGAGTTTTAGGTCTTTGGCAATTTGAAGAGCCTGCTGCGCATACTTCTCTGCTTCGTCATACCGCTCGAAGTCAAAAAGCACATCGGCCAGCCCGCCAACAGCCTGCGATTTCGCTTTTAAATCGCCCGATTTGTCAGCGTATACAATACTTTTTCTGAACGACTCAATAGCCAATGAAGGTTGTTTCAGATTGCCATACGCAACGCCTATGTTGTGCAGGCAATAAGAGGCTATCTGATAGTCTTTAATTGCCTCGCTAATTTTCAGCCCTTCGATAGAATACTGAATGGTTTTTAGGTGGTCTTTTTTGCGGGAATATGTTTGACCAATGTTTAACAAAGCCACTGACTCCTCACGCTTGAGGGTAGGCTCATTCAACGCCCGGACTGTCGTCAGGAGAGCGTTGAAGTTAATCATGGCTTTATCGAAGTTAGCCTGCTCCAAAAATATAGTGCCCAGATTATTATACATCAGAGCGACAAACAGTCGGCTGCCTTTATTTTTTTTGAGCTTATCCGCAGCGTTCAGGCCTTTGTAGGCGTAATCAACAGCATTTACGTAATCATTCTGTATGTAGTAGACAATGCCTTTCTGGCGGTAGGCAACGGCTATTCCCATCGGCGATTTTATTTCTTCGGCCAGTTGCAGCGCATCATCGGCATAGCGCATGGCTTCTTTCGAGTCAATAGGAACAACGGCATCGGACAGGGAAACAAGCAGGTTGACCCGAACCGAATCTTTCTTCAGATACTGTGCCGTTTGCTTCCTGAGTGAATCAACTAATCGGGGACTGGTCTGTGCCCAAACAGACAAACTGCACAGCAGCCAAAGCAGACCTGAACATACACGTAAGATCATGGTGAGGAAGGGATAGTAACAATAAATTGAACAGATATGGATGCCTAAATCTATCCATAAGGAATCGATTTTCCAAGCAACCCACTTACACGATTATCGGCTTTTTCGACATACTTCCCGGCAAATAAATCACGGTTACCGACTGGCATTTTTTCGACATTTCGCTTCTGTATAGTTTTGATACGTAAACTTAATCAATTCACTTTTAATCACTTACAAAAATGAACGAACAAAGCGAACGCGACAAAGCCATCGAGCGGATGGAAGAAACCGGGCGGTGGCAATCGGGAGCACACGACGACGTGTATAAGCAGGAAGGCAAGAAAGCCCTGATGGTTGACAACGACGGATTTGTTAAGGAGATCGGTGCGGGTAGCTGGCGTCGGTACGACCCACGCGATGACCAGTAACCAGCGCAAACCGCCACTGTTCGGGCGGTACAGCCTTGCCCGAACGGTGGTTTCATCCAACTGTTATCCGCCCTGTTTTAAGACTCGTTACCCCTAACACTCCCTTTCCTGTCCAGGAAGCTACGTTTCGCAAAACACGTACTTAATGGAGAAAAAACCGGCCCTGGTGGAGATGGAGTTACTGAGCAACAATAGATTGTGTATGATTGATACTGCTTTCCGGCTACTGTCCATTTCTTGTACTCTTCCTTTTTGTAAACTAACCTGACACGACCATGAAACTACGTTACGTCTTCCTGTATTTTTTCCTGACAAGCCTGACAGCCAATGCCCAGGAGGTGCTCAAAAATCAAAGCATTATCACGTTAACAAAGGCTAAAGTGGCGCGTGACCTGATTCTGGACAAAATCAAAGCCAGTCCATCTCAATTTAATATGTCAACAAATGGGCTGATTGAATTAAAACAGGCTGCCGTGCCAGACCCAATTGTCGATGCAATGATGCTGGCGTCATCGCCCCTGCCTACGCTTCGCAACCAGGACGTCATCGACCTGTATGCAGGTGGGGTATCGCGCGACGTTATCACCAAAAAAATTCAGTATAGCGAGACCAGTTTCAACCTCTCGACCGAGGACATGGTTGCCCTCAAAACGGCCCGTGTTCCAGACCAGCTCGTGAAAGTAATGATGGTGCCGAAGCGGGCACAGCAACAAAGCACAAATCCAAATCTGATTGCCGGGGTTCTGCCTCCGCACCCCGAAACACTACCGGTAGCCGCCCGTAACCGCTTTTCAGAGCCGGGCATTTACTACGAGGAGTATAAAACACCCAAGCCTCAATATGTTCAGTTAGAGCCGACAACAACCAACCAGACCAAAACAGGAAGCGTGGGCGAATCGGTTGCCAGCCAGATGACGGGCGGCATTACGGGCACATCGCAGCGGGTGGGGCTGGCCAACAAGTCGGCTAATATGGTCGTGGAAGACAATCGACCCGTGTTTTACTTAGTCTTCAGCGGAGTTAATCGTAAAACGATGAACGACGTAGCCGAGTCGATCTTTGACGGGGTAGCCAGCCCGAACGACTTTGTGATGATTCGGGCCAAAGTAAGCGGACGCGGACGCGAAGTGATGATTGGCCGGCAGTCGGCCTACACCAGCGAATCGGGCTTCGGGACGGGAGCGGTGCCCTTTCGGTTTAAAAAAATCAACAGCACCTTGTATAAAGTCTATTTCGAGCAGGACGTAGCAGCGGGTGAGTACGCTTTTCTGTACAATAAAGGCAGTGAGTTTACGTCGTCGCTGAAAATATACGACTTCTCACTACGGAATAACACGAAGTAGCTTTCCACTTTCCAATGACTCCCCGCTCCGCCGACTGGCGGAGCATGAAACGTACTGTCCACGTTGAAATCTGTCTAACACCTGTTTAGTATGAAAAAGACTATCCTGCTCCTTGTTTTTGCGATGGCAATTTCCATCCCTGCACTGAGCCAGGCATGGCGGATTGCCCCAACGGTGGGCCTCAACGTATCGGCCACCCATTACTCCAGTGGTCTCAAGACCAGTTTGAAGTCTGGTGATGTCGATTTGAGTACCAGCGTTTTGCCGAGACCACAAGTGGGGGTGTATCTCGACCGCTCTATAAGTGACCGGTTGAGCATCCGGTCGGGCCTGTTGTATACGGGAAAAGGTGGTCGCCTTACACTTACCTCCACCCGGAACAACGCGGTGTCGGCCCAAAGCAGGACCTGGTTTAGCTACCTCGAAATACCGCTCTTACTGAACATTGCCATTGGTGAACATGGACTGCGGTTAATGGGTGGTCCTATATTGGGCATTGCCCTAAGCGGGAAAAGCGTAGTACAGGGCAGCAATGCAGGGGTCTCATTGGGAAGTGAGACTACCAATCTGAGCATTGGTGAAGGTGTCAATGACGATATGCGACCCACCGACCTGAGCGTGAGTATAGGGTTGTCAAAAGAACTGGAAGTAGGTAATCGCCCACTCGAAATTGGTTTGCACGTGCAGCCTTCGCTCTCAAAGCTGACCCCAAATTTACCTGCTTACCCCAATAATTTCGCCCGAAATCTGCTGGTGGGCGTGCGCGTAGTGTATCTCTTTGAATTACGTCGCTGAACTTGTTTCACCCCCCTACCTGTCTCAGCTTTCTTTTTTACTGCTTTCATTTTCACCCGTTAATTTCTACTCCCATGATCTGGCTACTGTTTATCATTATTGCGACTATTAGTTTTCTGGCTGTTCAGTACAACAAGGCGCAGGGCCTGGCTCAGCTTGTTAAAGAAGCCCACTCCAACATCACGGTTACGCTAAAAAAGCGGGTCGATCTGGTCAATAAACTGATCGACATTGCCCGCAGTTACGGCGAACATGAAAAGCTAACGCACATAGCCGTGGTTGAGGGCGAATCGCTGGGCGCACTGGCTCAGGCCAGTCTGCGGGCCGACAATACCATTACGCAACTGAACACGCTTTCCCGCAATTACCCCGATCTGAAGGCCAACCAGACGTATATGCGGCTGATGGACGACCTGCACAAGATCGAATCGCTGGTGCAGGACCGTCGGGAGCGGTATAACGGTGGCGTTCGGGTCTACAACACATTTTGCAACAGCATTCCGTTTGTTTTCATCGCCCCGGCGTTGGGCTTCCCACAGGCTCCGTACTTCGACGTAGCAAACGCCGATGAACTCGAAAACCTCAAAGACTTCGTCACCGACGACGGGGCTTTGCTTCGGCAGCGGCTGGCCGGGGCGGGTGCTCAGCTTGCCCAAACAACGCGGACAATGAGCACGAAGCTGGAAGAAAACGGACGTGCCTTACTCGAAAAAGGCAAAGAAGAAGTACAGCGTCGGCGGCAGGCAACGATCAACGGGAGCAGCGTGGAACCGGACCAGCCGGGCGGCCCCGACTCAGAACAGTAATGGAAAGAGATTATCACCCGGCAATTGCCACTTCAGGCAACGAACATTTCGTCATCATCAATTCAATCTATTTTTCACGCTATTAACTAAAGCAGATATGGAAACAGTACTTGCACTCACCGCCATTGGCGTAGTGGTCTTCTACGCAATAAAAGTTATGCGGGATCGGACAACCGTCGTTGTCGATGACAATTCATTCTATCAAAACGGTGTACGCGTCAATTTCCCAACAGGGGAAATAACCATTAAGAAACATACGTACCCAGTTAGCCAAATAACAGGCATTAAGTCAACTTTTGAAGGAGCTGGACTTCAGCAACAGGGTATTATAAAAATCGAAGTCAATGATTTCGAGAAACCCATTCACAAGGTGCTGTTCACAGGGCCAACTTCGCGCAAACATGCTGAAGAGTTCTCTCAGCGTTTATCTGTAGCCTTACGGAAAGCAGGCGGACCAAGTTTTGTTTAATAATAATTACACCTCAGTCATCTCCTTAGTCTTCCGGCCGGAAATCGTCCGGTAAGTTTAGCTACTTCCGTTTCTATCCACGCCAATTCTTTAGCCATGAAAGCACCCTTCACAATTCATTTCCGGCCATTGCCCGCACTCATAACACTGCTCGCCTTGAGTGTACTGGCCTGTGGCGGCAAGGAAACCGCCGTGCCTACGTCCGACAAAGTCAAAAAAGTATGGACTGCCCAGACCGTTAAGGAAAACGCCACGCTGGTTTACACAAAAGGCGCGACGGGCAACATCCGCAACTACGGCGCGTTCCGGCTCGACCTGAGCAACCCGCCAACCGTTTCCCTTACTGATTGGGACGGTCTGACCTTCACCGGGCAGTATGAACTACCGAGCGACACGCGCATCCTGCTGAAAAACCTGACCCCGCAGCCAACCGGCACCAACGGCACCATCGAATTCACGATCAACTCCATCGGCGACAATCAGCTTGACCTGACCCGCAGCACAAGCAGCCCCAAAACGGGCGGAAGCACCAACCAGTACGTATTGACCAACCTTTAAACCTGCTCGGTAATATGAAACCCAATTACATAGTCCTGATAATGGTTATGGCCTTGCTTGCTGTTAGATCCGTTAAAGCACAGTCAAGCTGTGCTACCGTAGTGAAAAATATTGGTTTTGAAAAAAGGGCAGCAGACATAGAATATGTAACCAAGCTTAATGAGAACACCGTGCTATTTTATGCAGAGGATCAGTACTATGGTCATGAACTATGGCGGACAGACGGAACTCTTCAAGGAACCTCATTAATAAAAGACATAGCCCCAGGCACAAGATCTTCAAGAAATAGTTATCCTTCTGGTTCCGACTATATGTTAGCGACGATCAATAAGCCTGTTGTTCTCAATGGCATAATGTATTTTGAGGCAAACGATGGCATTCACGGCTTTGAGGTCTGGCGAAGCGATGGGACAGTCAACGGCACATTCATGCTAAAAGACATTAACACTGATGTTAGATGGCAAGATGATGAACAAAGTAGACATTTTACTATTTACAATGATGAAGTTTATTTTTGGGATAATTCGAAAGATTGGTCCAATCCCGAATATATTGGTCCTGGAAAACTATTCCGTTTATTTAGAACAAAAGGTACTATTGAGACAACAGTACTCGTGGGAGAATTTGTAGGTGAGGCATATGGTAAACCACCACACCTCGTGGATTTTAAAGGACTTCTAAGTTGCGTGGTTATGACTCCACGTACCATTTTAAATAAGCAGAAAAGTATATTTTATCAAATTAACAACTCAGGTAAAATAACCCAAATAGAGTTACATTCTGATGGTGTATTTGATATTGGGGTGGCTAATGAACAGTTATTTTTTAGTAACAAGAATGGCTTGTATAAATCGGATGGTACTATCAGTGGTACTGTTTTGGTTAGAGAGAGAGGTAGTGCATTCGCAGGAGTCAGTTCGGGAGGGCGTTTTTGGGGCGACGGAAAGTTAGTCTATTTTATAAGTGTCGATGATTTATGGCGGACGGATGGAACCACGATGGGAACCTATGCCATTCAAAACAACATTAGTGTTGATTTTTTAGATTTAAACACAGAACTAATCTTTATTTATAAAAATGAATTATATTTTGTAACATATGGATCACCAGACAATCGTCTTAAAGGTGATAAATTATGGAAAACTAATGGCACTACTGAAGGAACAGTGCCCGTAATTGATATTGATCCACAAAGCAAAGGGCGAGCTTATATAAGACTTGTAACCGAAATAGATGGCAGTTTATATTTTTATGGAAAAGTCGAAGGAGGCACGGCCGATTTAGAATATAAAACAGGAATTTGGAAATCTAATGGCACTCAGGCGGGCACTTCTGTTCTTTGTCCGCTTGGGACTGACTTAAGTTGCGTCTTGATAAATCCCACTTTTGAAGATTACGGTTTTTTGGCAGTTGATAAAAGCTTGCTCTTTTTAGGATTTCCTTCGGGTCTTGGCGTAGGTAATTATGGAGATATAGAGCTTTATCGTACCAACCTGACCAACTGTCCCAGCCTAACCATCACCGTTACTGGTGCAACTGCCTTTTGTCCAGGTGGTACTACCACACTATCCGCAACAGCCGCTGGCGGTACCGGCCCTTACACGTACCGGTGGCAGCAGGGCACAACGACTCTGAGCACGGGAGCAACTTCGCTAACTGTCAATACAGTCGGGACTTACGCCGTCACGGTGACCGATGCCAACGGCTGTGCTGGCACGGCTCAGGTAACAGTCACAGAGTCTGCTGGTCTGCTGGTTAGTATCATGGGCAACAGTACATTCTGTGCCGGAACCAGCACAACCCTTACCGCCAGCGTATCGGGCGGCACGTCTCCCCTCGTCTTTCAATGGAAACAGGGTACAACCAACGTCGGCACCAACAGCAACACCCACACGGCTGCGGCTGCGGGTAGTTATGCCGTTGACGTATCGGACAGCAAAGGCTGCAAAGGCACCTCGGCCCCTTTGGCTGTAACTCAGCGGCCCGCGCCAACTACACCTACTGTAACGGCCAGTATTGCGGCTATCGTTACGGGCGAAACGGCCACGCTGAGCGCAGTGGTAGAAACCGGTCTGTCGATTCAGTGGTTACGCGACGGCCAGCCTATTTCCGGGGCTACGCAAACGGCTTATTCGGCAACGCAGGGTGGTAACTATAGCGTTCGGGCAACGAATAGTGAGGGTTGTTCGGCTACGTCGCAGGCCGTAACGGTTAGTCTGATTACAGCGTTGGAAGAACCCCAGCCGGGCAGCGATTTTATCGTATCGGCATCGCCTAACCCCGGTTCGGGCGCGATTGAGGTTCGCATCAACAGCCGATTGGGGCGAACCGTATCCGTTACGTTGTCGGTACGTGACCTGAATGGACGAAGTCTGTATCAAAAGCAAATCAAACTCACCGGCTCGCACACCGAACGGCTCGATTTATCACCGCAACCCGCCGGTCTGTATCTGCTGAACGCCACGACTGACAATCAGCAGACGAATCTCCGGTTGGTTCGGCAGTGACTTCCTAAGGGTTTTTACAACCGCCAGCGTAATGGCAGTTCCCGTTCAGGCAATGATAAAAACGGAGTAACTAATTAGCATTAGTCACCCCTTTACGAATTGATGCTCACTTACTGTCTTTGGGCTGAGTTTATCATCGTCATCTTCAAAATTCACATCCGGTTGAAGAGGCTGAACAGGGCAAAGTATAAAGATTACATAACTCTTGAAATCATGAAAAAACTATACCCAACAATCCTGTTTATCACACTCCTGGCTGTAACCGGCTGCAAGAAAGAGAGCACGGACCCTCAACCAAACTCAATTGCCCGAACATGGCAGCCTCAATCTGTTGCCATGACTGCACCAGCGAACAATCAGTCGCTAACGATTTATCTGCGGAATAGTAACACCAATAATTTAGTAGATTATTCTACCCATCGTATGAATCTGGGAGCGGATGGTGTTCTGACAACTTACAGCGCCGGCACAACAGATGTGGGCACCTGGCAACTCGATAAAGACCAGTTAACATTGAACTACAGTTGCTGTGACAAAGAAATACTTACGGTAGAGACTGCAACCGCTACCAATCTTAATTTGAGTTATACGATTAGCTCCACAACACAAAAGACCAATGAGCAGGGTGCCCTGAAAAATGCTCAAAGTTTGTATGGCTTTGACACATCAAAGGGCATCAAATTTATCTTTCGATACACGCCCCTGTAGAGGTTCACGATGCATAGTCTTCTGATTTTCATTTTTTGGCTCCTGCAATGAAACCGTTCATTTTTACTTTCATGGATGGGTATACTATCAGCACCACCATTCGGTAGTCACAGGGAACCCCGAAGATTACCGTATTTACCGAAATTTAGGCCGTAAACCAATTGATCTTTAATCAGCCGTTACAGCACCTGTTCCAGCATCTGAATATATCCATCAACACCTTCCGCAATTTCGCGCAGATAAATAAATTCGTCTGCCGAATGGGAACGGCCCGAATGCCCTGGTCCACACTTGAGCGACGGACAGTTGAGCACCGCCTGATCGGACGTAGTAGGCGATCCGTACGTATGCCGACCCAGCGCAAGACCCGCTTGTACAATGGGGTGCTCAACCGGAATTGATGACGGTTTGAGCCGGATGGAGCGGGGTTTAACTTCCGCCCCAATGTTTGCCTGGATGGTTTCGATGATTTCTTCGAGGGTGTATTGTTCGGTTACCCGCACATCGACAGTGAACGTACAGGCATCCGGCACTACATTATGCTGTGTACCCGCGTTAATCATCGTAACCGACAGTTTTATTGGCCCCAGTGTTGGCGAAACTTTGGGAAACTGATAGGTTGTCAGCCAGTTAATATCCTGAATGGCTTTATAAATGGCATTTTCGCCTTCGTCGCGGGCGGCATGACCGCTTACGCCATGTGCTGTGCAGTCGAGCACAAGCAGGCCTTTTTCGGCAATGGCCAGTTGCATTTCGGTGGGTTCGCCCACGATGGCAAAGCTAATGGGCGGCAATTCGGGCAGGAGCAGTTCCAGTCCGTCGCGTCCCGAAATTTCTTCTTCGGCGGTGGCTGCCATCACGATGTTATAGGCCATGCCGGGTCGGTCGTAAAAATAAGCGAACGTTGCCAGCAGAGAAACCAGACATCCCCCGGCATCATTGCTGCCCAGACCGTACAGTTTATCGTCGCGCTCCAGCGGCTCAAACGGGTCGAGCGTCCACGATTTATTGGGCTTTACGGTATCGTGGTGTGAGTTGAGCAGCAACGTGGGTTTGGCCGTATCGAAATGGCGATTTTTGGCCCATACGTTATTTTTCAGCCGTTCATACGAAATCTGTTTTTCCCTGAAAAATTCTCCGATCAGGTCAGCCGTTTGCTTTTCTTCCCGGCTGAATGAAGGCGTAACAACCAGGCGTTTGAGCAGGGCGAGGGCATCGCCGATGAGGGTGCTTTGAGCGGTATCTATGTTGGTGAGTTGAGACATAAAAAAAGCGTTGGCCGCTCAAAGATACGGCCAACGCAACAAAATCGTTGAGCCTGACTGGTGGATGCAGTTGGGAGGGACAATAGAGATGTCATCTTTCTCCGTGCGTTCATTTAAAAGATGACATTTCTATTGTCTCCCCTCACTGCATCCACCAGTCAGGTATGCTCTACCTATTGCAGGGTAGCGATTTTCGTTACCTGAATATCGGGGTTGAGTGCCCGTGAGATCACACACATTTTGGCGGCATTTTCGGCAACCTGATCAAACTGCTCAGCCGACATACCCGGCACCTTACCCGTAATGTTCAGCTCAATGGCGGTAATGGTCAGTGTATCGGTATCCAGCGTGAGGGTAGCGTTTACAGTCAATTCGTCGGGGGTGAAACCCGATTGGCCCATGGTTGCGCTCACGGCCATGCCATAGCAACCGGCGTGGGCAGCCGCCAACAGTTCTTCGGGGTTAGTACCCGCCTTGCCGTCTTCGCTAACGAGCCGGGTTTTAAATGAATAGGGCGTATTATTCAATACACCACTGAAGGACGATATGGCACCAGTGCCGTCCTGCAAGCCACCTTTCCAGACAGCCGAAGCTCTGCGTTTTAACATACGTTTGTAGTGAATGCGCGTTTATGACATTCGGGAGAGTAACGCCAAAATGATTCGGAGAGTTTTTTTTGTAAACGAACGATCCCGTTTATGTGGGTTTATCCTTCATAAAACTTCACGTTCTTTTCGCGCAGAAATGCCTTGATCACATCGACATGAACGCACTGCCCGACGTTCAGAAACGGGTAATTCGATACGCGGGTTTTGCGCCCGTTAACCAGCACTTCATGGTCTTCGATGTCGAAACCGAGGTGCAAATGACGCGTGGCCGACTGCATCCCGTAAATCAATCCAGCCGTATCGAACAGAGGCCCACCACTTTGACCCCGCAAACCGGGTGTGCTCATCTCAATGGCCCGAACACCGCCCGCAACACCGATAAGCCGGGTTACGATGCCATCAATCGGAAAGTTAGGCGACGTCGTCCGGCCTGTGGTTGTCCATTCAATGTCGTCAATGGCTGGATTGTACCGAAAATTAGTGAATTCGGGAAAGGGATAGCCTAATCGGCATAGGCTCCGTCCGGGCTTTATCCGGCTGGTATCGCCCAAAAAAACTGCGTGTGAGCGATACAGGAGCCGGTTGTAGCCCTCGAAGTGCAGCAAAGCGAGGTCCTGCGTGGGGTGCGGCTCGATGCTTAGCTTCTGATACTGATCGACACAATTGACGAAGTTATTTCGTACCCGTATGATCGTGTCGGCAGTCAGTTTAAATTTAGTTTCTAACTGACTGATAAGGTGGGCTGCATTTTTCTCGCGCAGTGCTTCCCGGCGGGCACCCTGAAATTCACGGTAATTGTGGTAAATAGAATCGTGTTGCCGGATGAGTTCAGCAACGTGTTTACAGGTAACAGCCCAGCCTTCGTCATTCACAAAAAAAACGGTGGCTGTGCCGGGTACAATCTCATTGTGGCCGTAAAGCCGGACAATGGAGTGCATGGGTTGGGTAAACAAATCAACGCGTTCAATGGCGTCAACAAACATAAATTGTACGTTACGTAGTGAGGTCAATCAGGCCGCAATATAGAAACTGCACGGGATTGATTCAGTCACGAAGCAGCGAACAGGCAGGACAAGTTTGGTTTTCGACAGGATTACAGGATTAACAGGATTTAAGTAGCATGCTCATCGTGTTAATCCTGTAATCCTGTCTAACAAATCCTGTCAGGCAATAGCTTACCGGTTGGTTTTAACTGAATCGCGAATACCAAGCGCACCGGGAGCCGTTGAATCGCTCGTTTGTCCATGAGCCTGCCGGATGCTTTCTTTGGTAGCTGCTGAGGTGTCTTCTACAGCGTTTGATTCTACCCGCGCCGTGGAATCAGTACTGATTCCATCCGTACCGTTCTGATTTTCGCTGCATTTCTGCACCAGCATAGCCAGCACCAGCACAGCAATGGCAATCATAGCCCAGCGGAGCCAGCGCACGTTTTCGTTTCGCCGATCACCCTCCGGGCTTTTCGGAATATTGGGATTGATAACCGTTCCGCTAAAATTATCGGCCCCCTGAACCTCGGTCTGCGAGCCGGTAACCGTTACCAGTTCATCGAAACCGAGCAGGCTGCCAACGCCATCCAAACCCGTTGGCAGCGCCTGCCGAAAGTCGGTTGCCTGGCCTTTTAACAGGCTGGTCAGGCCTTCGGCAGTTAAGCCCTTTTCCTGCTCCTGACGACCCAGAACGCCCATCAGGAACGATCCGGCCAGTCCCAGAACGGTCAGGACAGACTGCGGGTTTGTGCCGCTATAGATACTGATAAGTTCGGTAGTGCGGGTAAGTTTATCGCCAAAAATTTCATCAAGAAATCCCCGGTCTGCGGTAGTAGCGGCTTCAAGCTCGTCTGTGGTGTCTACCACCTGACTCACATCGAACGGAGTCTTTGTGTAATCGCCTTTATCCAGAAAACCAACAAGTGCCGATGCTCCGCCGGATGCCTGAATGCGCCGGGTGATTCCGCCCAACAGCGTTGGTAATACACCTTTTACGGTCTTCAGTGTGTTCGCCGGTGATTCGTTGAGCCGGGTACTAAGCTGGTCGATGACACCGGGCGTAAATTGATCGTTAAGGAGCGAGAGTAGGTGAACAGCCATACGTTTTTCATTGAGTTGAGATCAATAAAACCGGCCATGCGCCCGAATGTTCTGTTTATGCCTATAAAGTTATAGGGTTATAACGTTGTACAGTGTAGTTGCCCGAGGCCATTAACTGTATAACATTATAACCCTATAATTTTATAACTTCTTCTTTACAGTTGCGGAATACGCAATACCTGATCTGGATAAATTTTGTCCGGATCGCTGAGCATTGGCTTGTTGGCTTCGAAAATGACACCATACTTGAGCGGGTCGCCATAAACTTCTTTGGCGATTTTCGAGAGCGAATCACCCGATTTTACGGTGTAGTATTTTCCTTCGGCTGTTGGGTTTTCAACGGCCAGTTGGTTATCTACAGCCGATACACCCTCTACGTTACCAACGGCAAGCGCGATTTTTTCGGAATCTTCCTGCGATTTTACCGACCCAGCCAGCGTAACCGTATCGCCTTTCGTTTTAACGGTCAACGTGTTGTAGGCCAGTCCCAGTTGCTTAACATGGTCCAGCAACGCCTGGGCGCGAACGGGTTCAACGGCCTCAGCCTGCGCTGGTTCCGGAGCTACCTGATCCTTATGAAAAATCTTCTCGCCTACTCCTTTGAAAAATGATAACAGACCCATTGGTTTTGTATGGTTTTAATGAAAGATGATATAAATGGCTGGCAAGTAAGCCACCGCATTTGTCAGAAACAACAGATGGGGTTTATGGTTTGTTTAACATATCGCCCTCTCTCCTGCTACTATATGACAGATAACAGCGTTCAGGGTAACAGAAAGCTGTTAATTTTACGTTCTTTTTTTACAATATTATCTCTCTTTCTTACAATCAACACACAGATTAGAATGCAAGTGACAAAAAAAATTCGGTGGGGACTGCTCCTCACAACATTGATTGGCATCAGTGCCTGCACAAACAATGACATTGACCCCAACGCAGGCAGCGGGGAAACACCCGGCAAGGGCAGTGCCGACTTCACAAAGTACGTGGCAGTGGGCAACTCATTAACGGCCGGTTTCGCCGATGGCGGTCTCTATCGGGATAGCCAGCTAAATTCGTATCCGAACATCCTGGCGGGTCAGTTCAAAACTGTGGGCGGAGGTGGTTTTGTGCAACCCCTGTTTACCGAAGCGCAGGCCGCTGGCTCAGGCTATTCAAAGTTAATCAAAGTCCCCTCGCTGTCCGATCCAACCAGTCTGATTACATCCATTGGGCAAGTAGCTCCGGGAGCAGGACGCGGTGGCACCACAGCCAGTGGTGCGCTTTTGTTAGCCAAGTTTACGGATACCAACCAGAATTTAGGTGTTCCCGGCATTCGGGTTTCCGACATTCTCACAGTAGGCTACGGCTCAACGCAGGGCAATCAGTATTTCGAGCGGTTGCTTGCCAATCCGGCAACTACCTATTTCCAGTATGCAAGCGACAACCTGACCGGAGCCACCTTTTACTCCTGCTGGTTAGGCAATAATGATGCCCTCGGCTATGCGCTTGCGGGTGGTACAGTGCCTTTAACGCCCACAACCCTATTCACAACCAACTTTACGGCCATGATGAACAAACTGGGCGAAGGCGGTCGGAAAGGGGTTATCATTGGCATTCCGAATATTACGACGACACCACTTTTCTCGACCCTGACATTGCCCTTAGTACTGGCGCAACTGAACGCTATTGTAAAACCAGCAACGCCTATTACGGCACTGGTGATTCAGACAGCAAAGGGCATTCGGGCTACGCAAACGGGTGATCTACTGCTGCTGTCGAGTGCAACCGATTATGCTACAATTGGCCGGACTGATGTCGGTACAAAAACAGGTCCGTTCGGCTTATCCATAACCAACCCGCTGCCTGATAGAATCATTCTGGACGCGGGTGAAGTAACGGCGTTGAATGCCAGCATTGCTGATTTCAATAGCGTGATGAAAACGCAGGCCGACGCAAAAGGAGCGGCTTATGTTGACCCAAACACGGTGTTGAATCAAGTTTCTTCAGCGGCTGGCCTAACCCAGAACGGCATAACCTATACAGGCAGTTTTATTCAGGGGGGCGTATTTAGTCTCGACGGAATTCACCTGACGCCCGCCGGTTACGCGCTCATAGCCAACGAAATCATCAAAGGAATAAATACCAAGTATGGCGCGTCGATCCAGCCTGTTAATCCTGCCAACTACCGTCGCGTATTACTTCAACAATAGAACTCACTTATGAAAATCAGTCAATTTTTGGTAGCCGCACTGCTTTTAACAAGCGGGTCGGCGGTTATGGCCCAAACGAAATCGTCGAATCCGTCCGTCCGCGATATTGAGTTCGGCGTTAAAGGAGGAGCCACATTTACACATGGCTACACAACGATTCCGGCTCAAACGGTGGGCAGTGTGCAAGTGCCTATGCTGGACAATAAAAATAATGGTGTTGGCTACGGCTATTCGGGCGGATTATGGGCGCGAAAAAACTTCAGCAACTTTTTCATTCAGGCCGAAGTAACGTACAACCGCTTCGTGCTGAAACAGAAAACAGCCGTCACGCTGGACGTTAATGCCAATCCGGCACTGGCGAATGGTCTGCCCATCAGCATTCAGCCGGGTCTGCTAAACGCCAGCCTGAATGTAGTTTCTGAATCGGTTTTACAG
Source organism: uncultured Spirosoma sp. (assembly GCA_964244845.1). Classification (GTDB taxonomy): domain Bacteria; phylum Bacteroidota; class Bacteroidia; order Cytophagales; family Spirosomataceae; genus Spirosoma. Next base: position 13,166 of record CAXTKE010000008.1, on the reverse strand, counting down.
GCTATTGACGTGCCCATTCTGTTCGGCAAACGGTGGATGGGCGGTAAACTGCGCGGATACGCCGGACCGAACTTCATTTTTGTGAACAAGGCCGAGGCTACCCGGAATACATCGGGTGTGATTAATGCGAATTCAACCGTTAGTTTCCCGCAGACCGATATTCCGGCCAATACGGGTAAAACGAACCTGCTGAATAAATACGAAGCCCAGAACTTAGAAGTGAAAGACTTTACCTATGCGCTGGAACTGGGCGTTGGCTATACGCCCATTCCGTTCCTTGATGTTGACGTGCGCTACGCCGTACCGGTTGGGGGCGTTTATAAAGATTCCGGGATTAAAGGCTTCCTTGGGATTGCGACCGTCTCGCTTGGATTCAAAGTGTTTTAAAGATAGATGTAGTCAGAAGTAGTCAGGAAATAGTCAAAGATGGTCAAAAGTAGTCAGGCAATTACTTGACCACCTTTGACCATTTCTGACCACTCTTGACTATCTCTTACTATTTCCTGACTCCTCCCTCTTCAACCAGCGAAAACCCGGCCCCTACTGGCTTTAGTTTATATCGGATCATTCGATCCCCGCCCGATGGTTCAGCATTAGCATCGCCAGAGTAATACACGGGGTATTTACGGCACAAAATAGCCGGTTCCACCCATAAGCTGTCGTGTCCCATATAGCCATCTGACACTGGAGGCTGCCAGTTTGGAATTGTAATATCCGCTTTGCGTTCGGGCAGAAACTGCCAGGCGTACACCCGCCCGAATGAGCCGCTCCCATCGCTGGTGCTGTAGAGGTACAATTCGGGAAAGCGGTTATTATCGAGGTCGGCTACTTCAGCACCAACCACCGCCCCGTCGACTCGTATGCGAAAATTGGTTAACAGTAGCTCGCCCCGATACGCTTTAATTTGCACAGTACGAACACGCCCAGTGTCGGCGGCCGTTACCGAGAAGGTATATATATTAAAACGCAACGATTTAGTATAACGAAAATAGGCAGGCGTATAGGGTGGCAGGAACGGATAGACGTGAGCGGCAGAAGTTACCCGGCTGTATTCACTACTATTATGAGCCATCTGGCCAAGCCATAAGAGGCTTATTAACAGAGAATACACTGCACTATTCATTGACTCCTTTCCTGTATGTGTCAATAAATAACGACACCAGGCCGGAAAAAGTTGATTGACTTACGGCTCCAAAAACGTTTCGCCAATTGAGGTTAATTTCAAAAGAAATGGCAAAACATCCAGCCCTTTATTAGTCAAGCTATACTCAACACGGGGCGGCACTTCATTATAGGCTCTCTTTTCAACAACCCCTAATGCGACAAGTGCTTTAAGTTCCTGAACCAAAACCTTCTCGCTTATCTCAGGAATCATTCGGCGTAACTCACCATACCGTCGAGCCTCCCGGTCGAGCTGATAAATAATATACAGTCTCCACTTTCCGCTGATGATGTCTAATGTTCGCTGAAGAGCCTGGGCCTTAGGATCATTTAATCGCTTGGGACTAGGTTGTCGGTCATACTGCATTGTACTAACCTTTTGGTATGTAAAGCACTGATTTAAAGGCACTTGCTCCCTGAAAAAGCAAATATAAATATTTATCATACATAGTAAAGGGGACGGCTGTATTGCCAGCTTATACAAACACTTACTATAAATGTAATTACCTGTTAATCAACCTGAAAATTGTATTGGTATGATGATATATTTTTTCGATTTGATTACTAAAACAGTATAAAATTACATTTTTAACAGCTAATATTATCCGAAATACTGGCAATCACAGTAAGTCAATCCAACCTTAAAGCATAACTAAATGCAAGTGAAGCCAGTAGCAAACCAATAAAAATAGTGAGGTAACGGTCCAGGCCAATCAATAAGCTACACTAAAGAAAGGCATCTATTTATTTTACAATGAAATTACTTTCGCCAACCAATTGAAAACCCTACTGGTAATAGCTGGCCCAACGGCTGTTGGCAAAACGGCCCTATGCGTTCAGTTAGCGCAGGTATTGAAAACCGATGTTGTGTCGGCTGATTCCCGGCAGCTTTACCGCGAGCTTAGCATCGGCACGGCCAAGCCCACCCCCGATGAAATGAAAGATGTCCGGCATCACTTCGTTGACTCACATTCCATTACTGACCCTGTAAATGCCGGCCGTTACGAGCGCGAATGCTTAGCCGTACTAAACACATTATTTCAGAAAAACGATGTGGTGATTTTATCTGGCGGAACGGGCTTGTATATCAACGCCATATGCTTCGGTCTGGACGATATGCCCACTGTTGATCCGGCACTGCGCGGGCAACTCCTTACCCGACTTCAGCAGGAAGGATTGGAAAAGCTACAGCGGGCACTGCGGGAGTTAGATCCAATTTATGCCCAAACGGCTGATCTACAAAACCCCATTCGGGTAACGCGGGCACTGGAAGTCTGTTTATCTACGGGGCAACCTTACTCATCATTCCGAAGGGAGCAACCCGCTGAGCGGCCATTTCGGTCGGTGCTGATTGCTCTCGAACGCCCGCGTGCGGAGCTTTACACCCGCATTGATAACCGCATGGACGCTATGCTCACAGCCGGTCTGTTGGATGAAGTGCGTTCGCTGCTCCCCTACCGGCATCTGCCCGCCCTGCAAACCGTTGGCTATCAGGAAGTTTTCCCGTACATAGACGGAATTTATGACTACGACGAGATGGTTCGTTTACTCAAACGTAATTCCCGACGTTACGCCAAACGGCAACTAACCTGGTTTCGGAATCAGGGTAATTATACATGGATCAACCCCGATAACAGCGAAAAAATACTGGAAGTAATAATGAATGAGTCAGTCAGAGATGACATCTTTTAAGGAAAGATGTCATCTCTGACCCAAGCTGACGGCATTCAGGTAGACTAATAAATGATAAAACTGGTTAACTACATATAGGCCATTTACAACCTATACATACCTACTAACCAACACACTATTGGGCGCGGTAAGCTAACATGCCGCCGATGACATTGCGAACGTTGTTAAAGCCGTTCTCCTCCAGAATTTTCTGCGCCATTCCGCTGCGACTACCCGACCGGCAATGAACAATGACTTCTTCATCCTGCAACCCGTCGAGTTCATCAAGGCGATACGGTAAATCGCCAAGCGGGATAAGGGTAGCCCCAATGTTATCTGCTTCGTATTCGTTTGGTTCGCGAACGTCGAACAAATTCAATTTTTCGCCCGCGTCGAGCCGCTCTTTCAATTGCTGTACGGTAATGTCCATAAGGAGTCAGTAAGTTAGTAAGTCGGTAAGTCGATAAGTCAGTAAGTCGGTAAGTGCTGACGCGAGTGTACTTCTACGCGTCAGCACTTACTGACTTATCGACTTGCTGACTTACTGACTATTTTAGTGTTGAATAATCAATTTCTGCACGGCTGTCTGCCTGTTGCTGAATAGCCGGATTAAATATAAGCCATCAGGCAGAGAACTCAAATCTAATGTTTGCTGCCCGCGCTCGGGTTCATGACTGCGCAATAGCCGACCGCTGCTGCTCAGCACCTCCAACCGGGTCAGGTGCGGGTCATCCCACCGAACAAGGCCGGCCGTCGGATTTGGATATGTTCGCAGAGGAATCAGCGGTTCCGGTTCAGGTGTGGCCGTTACGACAGTATCGGGTTGGGCACCCATCACGGGCCGAAGCATAAACGCGCCCGGTATATTTAATGATGCTGAAGATAAATTCTGATCCCAGTTGGAGCCGCCGTTATAAAAAATCTGCGAACCAAACGGGCTGTTTTTATCGAATCCCAATCGTAGAAATGTCGTATCGCTGCTGCTAATCTGCTGATAGCCAACATAAAATGTATCTTTTACCGTAACGCTTTTTTTAAAGGCAAACTCAACAAAGCCATTCCGGGTAGCCGGATATTGCGTGATAAACGATTGCTGATACAGCACAGTACCCGGTCGACCGGCGCGGTTGCCATACACGCTGATCACAAAACTTTGCCCCGTCTGATTGGTTGTAAACGGCACGATACAGGCCCGCACTCCCCCAATAGCATCGGGTTTATTGAGAATAAAACGCACCGCCACCTGTTCGCGCTGCCTGATTTGCTGGGCATATTCCCAGGTTCCATCGTCGTAGGCGTAATAATCAGCGAGAGTAGCAACGGCTGAAATCGTGTCGTTCCGGCGAAGATTAACACCGGGTATGGATGGACTTTGATCGTCGGTCGTTAATAGATCAACCTTATAGCGCAAAAATGCTTTGGTAGCTGAGCCAAAGCCAGTATAGGCATTCGGCTTCACGACCTTTCGCTGTGAACTAAGCGAAGGAATAAGGACCGAAGCCGTTGACGGATCATCCTGTAACACGCGCCCCGACACCTCATCGCGCACGGTGAACCGGAAGGTGGTAAAGTTGAAATTGTTGAACAGGTTATTGATTTCTGTCGTAATCGAATCGGTAGTTTCGGCGGCTGGATTAACTACGTACTGCGACAGGGGCATGGCCGTATATCGCCTTAACAATGGACTAAGTGCCTGCCATACAGCAACATCTTTCACAAATTTATTCGTTACTGACCGGCCCTTATTCAGATAAATATAATCTACATTCCACGTATCGAACGGGCCGGAGTCCCGCCCGAAGGCCCGAAACCGAAAAGCGAATCCGGCGTGGAGATAGCTGAGGCCGCGCACCGGAATAAAGACCTGAAAAAAATTATTATTGACGATGCCACCCACTTTAGCCCACACGGTTTGCCAGGTGCCGGTATTATCCAGAAACTGAACGGTGAGCGAATCGCCCGGCTGACGGGTTAGTGAATCGCCGGGGTCGGGCAGTTCACCCAGCCCTTTTGCCTGCCAGTAGAAACTCAGGTAAACCGAATCAGCCGCCGACAAACCCGCCAAATTGATAGGCAGCGACGCCAGCGTATCGGTGTACCCCTGCGACAGGGGCGAGTTCTGAACATAAGGTCGACCATTGGCCCGTAGCCCGTCGAACGAAGCGATATTGACCGTTGGCTGGTTAACAGCCATTGTGTTATTGATATACACCCCACTGCCCGGTTGCCAGCGGGCGGGGTCGGGCTGGTCGATTCCGGGTTGTCCGCTGGCGGTCGAGAAATCGTCAAAAAACGGCAGGCTCAATGGCGTCTGAGCCGTGCTTACCGAAGCAGAAAAAACAGAAAACAGCAGCGTAAAAATTAAAGCAATTCTCATGGAATAGTGGTGCCGGAAGCGGTTTACTGATCCGATTCAATTGGCCCCACGATCCACAAATCCATTGTTTCGCCAACACGAATGCGTTCGCCGGACCGGGCTTCGGGCCGCTGTTTCACTACAGTGCCGACTTCCTTTTCAGGGTCTTCAACGGAAATTTTCGTGCCAACTTTCAGGTTCGACCCGCGAATGGCGGCTTCGGCTTCGTCGAGGGGCAATCCTACAACGTTCGGAATCTCAAACATCGTACTCCCTAAGCCATCGCCAACTTCAAGATCGATCTGGGCACCCTTCGGTACGGGTGTGCCGGGCGCGATTTCCTTGCCATTGTAGAGTTGCCGAAGCACTGCATTTTTGGCTACGTCGGGCACGTACGTCGGGTCTCCACTGACTAAGTCCAGCGATTTCAGGTTTAGTTCGGCACTGCGGAGCGTCAGGCTGACAAGGTTTGGCATTTGCACCATCGGGGCCACACGCTTGGTAATGGTCAGGTATATTTTACGGCCTTCTTTTACTTTCGCGTTGGCGCGTGGATATTGCTGAATAACTGTCAATGGTTGCGCCCCGGACACAAACGTACAGTCGCTGACTTCATAACGCAGGTCGCGGTCGTCGAGCAGGTTCTGCATTTCGTCGAGACTCAACCGGGTCACATCAGGCACGGTTATCGTCTGTCCATGATTGGTTGTAAACGGCAGATAAACAAAGAAAAACGCCAGAAACAGGGCTGCCAGCAGGGCCAGAATAATGCCAACATGAATCAGCAGGTCAGAAAAGGAGCGGGTGCTGATTTTAGCCATTCGGGGTGGTGAACTAATGAATTAGGTAAATTGGGTGAAATGGGTGGAGTACGCCTAACTGATTTCCTTACTCAACTTATTGTACTTATTTACTCACTACACTGACTACAAAGTAACAGAATCCTAAAATGCCTACCGATAACCCGCTAACATTTTTTTGATGTACTTGCCCACAATATCGAACTCAAGGTTGACTACATCGCCAACGCTGAGGTTCCTGAAATTAGTGTGTTCGTAGGTGTACGGGATGATTGTTACCCGAAAACGGTCGTCTTCGGAGTTAAAAACGGTTAGACTAACACCATTGATACAGATGGACCCTTTTTCGACGGTTACGTTCCGGTTGGCCGGGTCGGTAGTTGTATCATACTGGAAATCATACAGCCAACTGCCATCCATGTCCTGAATGTTGGTACAAACAGCCGTCTGGTCGACATGCCCCTGCACAATATGCCCATCGAAGCGGCCCGTGGCAGGCATACAGCGTTCGAGGTTCACGCGGTCGCCGGGTTTAAGCTGTCCTACGTTGGTTTTCCGTAACGTTTCGTCCACTGCCGTTACGGTGTAGTGGTTATCGACAATGTTTGTAACCGTCAGGCAAACACCATTATGACTGACACTCTGGTCGATTTTCAGTTCGGGTGTTAGCGACGATTCAATACGAAACGTGAGGTTAGTGCCTTCCGATTCAATACCCGCCACATGGCCGGTGGTCTCAATAATTCCTGTAAACATGCTCGTTGGTTGTATGGTCAACATACCCACGGGCTTTAGCCCGTGATTCCCTGTCCAGTTATCCTACTGAAAAACACGGGTTGAAGCCTGTGGGTACGTTTGCTTTCTGACTACTATAAACAGCGAACTGCCAAAGGGGGTTCGGGGAAATAGCATTCGCTCGGCCCGGACAATGCGATAGAGCGTTTCATTGAGCCACGCGCCGGGCAGATACACGTCGGATTTTGCGTCTTCAGGTTTGCGCCAGCCGAACGTCAATTGCAAACGCTGCCATTGCCGCATCAGCAATATTAACGGTGACAGGGCGAAACTCCAGTAGGTAGAAAAGCCGATATACAATCCCGCTGCGGGTACCAATCGCTCAAAATCGGCTCGAACAAACCGCTGGATAATGCCAACGGCCACATCGTGCTGTCCCCGAAAAACGCTGAATGCATTATTGTTGCTCACCAAAATTCCACCGGGCTTCAGCCGATGTGACAACGCAGCAACTAACGGCGGCAGTTCGGCATCCGTAAAATAACAGAACACATCATTGAGAACGATGGCGTCGTATTGGGTACCCGGCTCAAAATCAGCAAGGTCGTTCAGGTTAACGAGGGCCACAGAAAAGCCGCGCTCATGGCAAAAGGCAACGGCATCAACCGACCCATCAATGCCCCGAACGTTTGTGTACCCGCGCCGACGCAGAAAGTCCATCAAGCCACCCGTGCCACAGCCCGCGTCTAAAATGGTAATGTCCCGATGGTCTCCCAATTGTTGTTGCAAAGCCGTTTCGACACGTTCGTGCAAACTGCGATACCACCACAGTTTACCTTCGAGCCGAAACATTTTTTCGTATTCTTCCGAACGACCAATCATAAGAGTAAAAGAGTGAACAGGCAAAAGAATGGATGAGCGATTGAGGAAGATTGAGAAAGTACCCCGCTGAACCACTCTTTCACTCTTTCACTCTTTCACCCTTTTTTATCACATACGGCGGCAAACCGCTGTGAGCCATAAATAACCTGCCGAGGTATTCGCCCAGTACACCCAGAAAAAGCAGTTGAATCCCCAATCCCGTCACGATAGCCCACAGAACAATGCCCCAGCCCGGAACAGCGTATAAACCACTCAGATCGACGGTCAGTAACAGCAGACCGCTCAACAATCCCAGCGCGAACAGGGTTGCTCCAAACACCGTAAACACACGGATGGGCCAGAGTGAATAGCCTACAAATACAGTTAGAAATAGGGAAATAAGCTTTTGAATACTGTAATTAGAACGGCCTTCCGTGCGGGCATTATGAGCCACCTCTACGCTGCCGACGTTGCGCGTCACCCGAAAAATCAGGCCATCAATATACGGATACGGCCCACGGTAGCGGATAATTTCATCGACAACCTCGCGCCGGATTAATTTGAAACTCGACAGGTACAGATCGCTCGGCTTTCCAATTGAATAGGTAGAAAGCCGGTTGACCAGCCAACTGCCCATGTTCCGAAACCAGTGATGTTTTTTTTGAGCATACCGGCTATACACCACATCGAGATTACCCGTTTCGGCTGTTTCTAAAAGTGTCAAAATTGCCTCGGGTGGATTTTGAAAATCATCGTCGATAATGACAACGTATTGACCAGCAGCATGGTTGAGGCCACACAACACCGCGTTGAACTCGCCAAAATTTCGGCGCAGTGAAATAAACTGTACGGCTTCATACTGTTGCTCAAGTTGCAGACAAACCGCTTCCGACTGGTCTATACTCCCGTCGTTGACCAGCACAATCTCGAACGTCAGCCCGGCCAGACACACCTGCAACCAGTCGACCAGCGGGCCAATCGTACGCTCGCTATTGTAGACGGGAATGACGACGGATACGTGCATAGGTTAGCGTTCGTAATCTGATTATACACCGGGTTGAAACCCGGTGCAAATAATAAATTGCACCGGGTTGAAACCCAGTGCAAATAATAAATTGCACCGGGTTGAAACCCAGTGTATAGTCTATCTATCCAAACTGATTAATCATCTCAATAATATACGCCACTTCCTCATCCGTCAGAACCGAGTTTAGTGGTAGGCTGATGACCTCCCGGTGCAACTGCTCCGAAATAGGGAACGACAAATGCGCAAACGACGCGTAAGCCCGCTGCCGATGGGGCGGAATGGGATAGTGCACATCCGTACCGATGCCCCGTTCGTGCAGATACGTACGCAAGGCGTCGCGTTGGGGATGACGAATAACAAACAGATGCCAGACGTCCTGCTCAATCTGGTCAGCCGGGGGAAGCGTTACATCTGGGTTTCGCAGACCTGTCAGATAGTGTCGCGCTATGGTTCGTCGGCGGGCATTCTCCTGATCGAGCAGCGGCAGTTTAGCGGATAATATCGCGGCCTGGAGTTCGTCTAAACGACTATTGTATCCGGCATAGTCATTAACGTATTTCTGCACGGAGCCGTAGTTTCGCAAGGCCCGGATTCGGTCAGCCAGACAGTCGTCATTGGTGGTAATGGCCCCTGCATCGCCCAGAGCACCCAAATTTTTACTGGGATAAAAACTCCAGCCAGCCGCATCACCCCAATTCCCGGCGCGTTTGCTTTCATACATGGCCCCATGCGCCTGAGCAGCATCTTCAAGTACCCTCAACCCGTAGCGTTGCGCCAGTCTGTTGATTGACTTCATTTCGCAGCAGCGACCGTATAGATGCACCGGCAGAATGGCTTTCGTGCGGGATGTAATCGCTTGTTCGATACAGTCAGGATTGAGAAGATAGGTTTCCGGGCGGGGTTCAACAAAAACGGGCACCAGACCGGCGTGGGTGATACTAAGTACCGAAGCAATGTAAGCGTTCGAGGCTACAATGACCTCACTTCCTGTCGGAAAATCCCAGGCTTGCAACACCAGCGTCAGGGCTTCGAGTCCGTTGGCAACACCAATGCAATGGCGGGTTTGGCAGTAGGCCGCAAACTGATTTTCAAAAGCGTTGACCTCCTGCCCCAGAATATACCAGCCCGACGCGAGCACCCGGTCAACAGCCGCCTGAATAGATACCTGATGCGCTTCGTTGACCCGCTTTAAATCCAGAAACGGAATCATTCTGACTCAACCAGTACGGCTTTCCCGACTCGCTTATCATCGGGATAGGGTTCGTAGATGTAGTCATTTTTGTCGTATGGCTCATTCGATACGACCAGCAAAATAGCATCTGTAGAGAATTCATCCATTGTATGCCAGTCTTCCGGTTTGAGAACCAGACACTGGCGGGGCGTTGTCAGGTAAAATGTGGTTTCTTTTTTGCCGTCATGACTATATACGCGACAACTACCGTTCAGGCATATGAGTGCGTTCCAGGCACGGTGGTGCCGGTGCCCTGCCCGAACCGTCTGACCCGTTTCGTAAATATAAAAAACACGCTGAATCACGCCGGGAATAATGCCTTCAAAAACGGTTAAGTTGCCCTTGCTGGATTCAAATGTTTTTAATTCGTAGAGTTTAGCCATGCGGTGAGCAACTGTTTAAAGGATGAAGCAATGGTAGAAAATTTTTTAGGCTTAAAGTTATTAAAACTACGTTAACAATAGTGTATCACTTAAGTATTATTACCTATGGCCGTATTAAGCAATTTTAATTCGTTAAACTAAATCTAAAAATAGAAGTATTTAACGAAACCCGTTACCAAAATAATAACAGTCTGATTATCAATTATTTACAAAAATTTTAGGCATTTCAAATGAGAGGCATCCGTTATTTGTCGATATTCGATCTTACTTATTAAATTTGGCTTACCCCACAAGTAGCTTATAACCAGATCATTATGTTCAAAAATAAATTTTTCCTCGCCGTCCTACTCCTAATTACCCTCACCGTAGTCTATTACAGTTTTTTCGGCGGGAGCAATACGACGGGTGAATCGGCGAATACGATCAGCCCTGAACTGTATCGCCAGCAGGTCGATGCGAAACGAAAAGAGAAGAATGAGTTCTTCCGCACAAATGCTGACTCGCCGTTTACGGATAAAAAAGCCTTTAAGGGCCTGTCTTATTTTGCGCCTGATCCTGCCTACCGGGTAGAAGCCCGGCTCGAACCCTTTGCCGACAAAAGCCAGAAACTCACGGTTAAAATGAGCGATGGCAGCGAAGAAACCTACGGGAAATTTGCGCATATGGTGTTCAGCCTGAACGGGGAAGCCTGCCGGTTGCTGGTTGTGAAACTTGACGACACCTATTCCATTCTCTTTCGTGATGCTACATCGGGCAAGGAAACCTATGGCGGTGGCCGATACCTCGAACTCGACCCGGCTACGCTCACAGATAACCACGCTATCGTTGATTTCAATACCGCTTACAATCCGTATTGCGCTTACAATCCGACGTATGCGTGCCCTTTGCCGCCCGCCGAGAACACACTTTCTACAGCCGTAAAAGCCGGAGAACGGTATCATTAGGAAAGAAGAACACGTTTTTTTGACAGGATTACAGGATTGACAGGATTTTCTCTTTTTCCAAAGCAAACAAAAATCCTGTCAATCCTGTAATCCTGTCAAAAAATCAAACTTGTCTTACACCCTCTCCTCCCTCTCCTCCTTTTCCCTACCTTTGCAGTAATTATATGCTTTGCCGCCGTATGGAAGTTTCGTATAAATGGTTACAGGATTTTATTGACTTACCCGAATCGCCCGAAGAAGTTGGCAAATTGCTGACAGCGACGGGTCTTGAAGTTGAAGGAATCGAAAAAATTGATGCGGTGCCGGGCGGCCTGGAAGGTGTCGTAATTGGTGAGGTACTTACTTGCACAAAACACCCCGACGCCGATAAATTAAGCCTGACAACGGTCGATGTGGGTGCCCCCGCCGAAGCGGGCCTGTCCAGCCGGAGGCAGGGGCAGGCTAGCCAGCCGCTGCCCATTGTTTGTGGTGCACCCAATGTTGCTGCCGGACAAAAAGTAGTTGTGGCGCTCGTAGGCGCAACGTTGCACCCATCTATGGGGGAAGCCTTTCAGATTAAAAAGGCTAAAATTCGGGGTGCAGCGTCGGAAGGGATGATCTGTGCGGAGGACGAAATCGGTTTGGGCACTTCTCATGCGGGCATTTTAGTATTAACTACCGATCTGCCCAACGGTACGCCAGCCGCCCGCTATTTCAACCTCGAATCCGACTACCAGATTGCTATTGGCCTGACACCCAACCGCATCGATGCCGCATCGCACTATGGCACCGCCCGTGATTTGAAAGCCGTGCTGAAGCGTCCGATTACCCTTCCATCGGTAGAGAAATTTGCGGTGGAAAGCCATGCGTTAACACTCGAAGTACGGGTTGAAGATACAACGGCCTGCCCGCGCTATACGGGCCTAAGCCTAAGCGGCCTGACCGTTGGCGAATCACCAGCCTGGCTCAAACAACGGCTGCTGAGCATCGGGCTGAACCCAATTAATAATATCGTCGACGTAACGAATTTCGTTTGCTACGACCTCGGCCAGCCACTTCACGCGTTCGATGCCGCAAAAATTACAGGCGGTCAGGTTATCATTAAAACCCTGCCCGAAGGCACACCCTTTGTGACGCTCGATGGCGTTGAACGGAAATTGACAGCTACGGACCTGATGATTTGCGACGCCGAAAAGCCCATGTGTATTGCAGGCGTTTTTGGCGGTCAGCATTCGGGCGTGTCGGCAGAAACGACCAGCATTTTTCTGGAATCGGCTTATTTTTCGCCTACGTCTGTTCGTAAAACGGCGCAGCATCATGGCCTGAAAACCGACGCATCGTTCCGGTTTGAGCGGGGAATCGACCCCAACATAACGGTCTTCGCATTGAAACGGGCCGCGCTGCTTATTCAGGAAGTAGCCGGGGGAACGGTGACTTCCGACATTACGGATATTTATCCAAACCCTATTGAGCCGTTCCGGGTGCCGGTGCGTTACCGGAACATCGATCGGCTGATTGGCATCGACATCGACCATACCGAAATTCATCGCATTCTGGAGGCATTAGATATTGCGATTGAAAATCGAGACGATGCCGGTTTTACCGCCGTTGTGCCGCCCTACCGCGTCGATGTGACGCGCGAGGCCGATGTGATTGAAGAAATCCTGCGTATTTACGGATTGGACAACGTACCGCTTTCGACCAATCTGGCAGCCGACTCCCTGTCTGAATTTCCGAAAACCGATCCAGACCAGTGGTTAAGCCGTGTGGGGCAACTGATGGCTGCGAATGGTTTTTACGAAATCCTAACCTTATCGCTCACCCGCCCCGCCTATCACGACGCTATTCGGTCGACCTTACCTGGCGCAGATGTCGTGCTACTGAATCCACTCAGTGAGGAGTTATCGGTGATGCGGCAAACGCTGCTGTTTTCATCGCTCGAAACACTGGTTTATAACCTGAACCGGCGGCAGAAAGACCTGAAAACGTTTGAGTTTGGCAAAGTATATCATAAAGTA